>NZ_CP029043.1:5201617-6421323 GCF_003074055.1 Streptomyces nigra
ATGGGTCTGCTTCTCGAGGACGAGGACTGACAAAGAGGCCCGGCACCGGAGGGCGCCCCCGGCCGACAGGGGAGGGGGCGCCCTTCGCACGCGCTGGCCGCATCGCCGCCCAGGAGAGAGGAACAGTTGAGAACCCAGCTGAAAGTGACCCGCGACGGCGACGCCTTCGTCGTTCGGCTCACGCCCCGTCAGGTGTCGGCGATGTACGAGGCCCTGAGCTTTCTCGCCGGGCTGGACTACGGTGACACGCAGCTGACCCTGTTGGTCGGCGCGGGGCGGGAGGCCGTCGACGGGCTCGTGGGACGGCTGGCCGGGCGGCGCACGGAGTCCTGCGACGTCCGCCTCACCGGCGGGGAACTCCACATGGTGCACAGTGCGCTGACCGCCGCGCCCATCAGGTTCGTCGAGCGTGGCGGCCTCTTCGCGCAGGAGCCCTTCCACATCCGTACGGGCTTCTACCGGGAGAACTTCGACGCCCTGGCGTCCGCGCTCGTCCAGGCGGCCGGTCAGGCGTGAATCCCGCCGTGAGGCACTGACACACACAGAGGGCGCCCCCTTCAACAGGGGGCGCCCTCGATGTCGTACAAGAGCCCTACAGGGGCCGTCAGTCGCGGCCCTGGCCGCCCAGGTGGTGGACCCGGACCATGTTCGTCGTGCCCGGGACCCCGGGCGGCGAGCCCGCCGTGATGACCACGATGTCGCCCTCGTGGAACAGGCCCAGCTTGACGATCTCCTGGTCGACCAGGTCGACCATCTCGTCGGTGCTGTTCACGAACGGCACCACGTGCGGCTCGACGCCCCAGCTGAGGGTCATCTGGTTGCGCGTGGACTCGTCCGTCGTGAACGCGATGATCTGCTGCGCCGCCCGGTAGCGGCTCAGGCGGCGGGCGGTGTCGCCGGACTGGGTGAAGGCGACCAGGCCCTTGCCGCCGAGGAAGTCGGCGATCTCGCAGGCCGCGCGGGCGACCGAACCGCCCTGGGTGCGGGGCTTCTTGCCCGGCACCAGCGGCTGGAGGCCCTTGGAGAGCAGCTCCTGCTCGGCGGCCGTGACGATCTTCGACATCGTCCGGACCGTCTCGATCGGGTAGGCGCCGACCGAGGACTCCGCCGACAGCATGACCGCGTCCGCGCCGTCCAGGATCGCGTTGGCGACGTCGGAGGCCTCGGCGCGGGTCGGACGGGAGTTGGTGATCATCGACTCCATCATCTGGGTCGCCACGATCACCGGCTTCGCGTTGCGCCGGCACAGCTCGATGAGGCGCTTCTGCACCATCGGGACCTTCTCGAGCGGGTACTCGACGGCCAGGTCGCCACGCGCGACCATCACGCCGTCGAACGCCATCACGACGTCCTCCATGTTGGCGACCGCCTGCGGCTTCTCCACCTTGGCGATGACCGGGACGCGGCGGCCGACCTCGTCCATGACCTTGTGCACGTCCTGGACGTCGTCGGCGTCCCGCACGAAGGACAGGGCGACCAGGTCGCAGCCCATGCGCAGCGCGAAGCGCAGGTCCTCGACGTCCTTCTCGGACAGCGCCGGCACGTTCACCGCCGCACCCGGCAGGTTGATGCCCTTGTGGTCGGAGACCACACCGCCCTCGATGACGATGGTCCGCACCCGCGGGCCCTCGACCTCGGTGACCTTCAGCTCGACGTTGCCGTCGTTGATCAGGATCTGGTCGCCCTTGGAGACGTCTCCGGGCAGGCCCTTGTAGGTCGTCCCGCAGATGGAC
The DNA here is from genome assembly GCF_003074055.1 of Streptomyces nigra. Lineage (NCBI taxonomy): Bacteria > Bacillati > Actinomycetota > Actinomycetes > Kitasatosporales > Streptomycetaceae > Streptomyces > Streptomyces nigra. The sequence continues at coordinate 5,203,351 of NZ_CP029043.1, forward strand.
TTGTCGCCCGGGACGTCCTCGGTGGTGATGACGAACTCGTCGCCGCGCTCCAGCTCGACCGGGCCCTCGGCGAAGGTCTCCAGACGGATCTTCGGCCCCTGGAGGTCGGCCAGCACGCCGATGGCGCGGCCGGTCTCCTCGGCGGCGGCCCGCAGGCGCTCGTACCGCCCCTGGTGGTCCTCGTGGGTGCCGTGGCTGAAGTTGAAGCGGGCAACGTTCATGCCGGCCTGGATCAGCGACACGAGCTGTTCATGGGAGTCGACCGCGGGGCCGAGAGTACAAACGATTTTCGAACGGCGCATGGGACGATCCTATCGGTTTGTTTCGCCGCGGAATATTCCGTCTGGTGGAAAGTACAAATGAGCTGTGCTTTGCTCAGCCGTGTTACCGGGCCGTTTACCTCCGTTGCCGTCGCTCAGTCGCCGCCCCCGCCGACCAGAGCGTAGGTCTGCGTCGCGATCTCCAGTTCCTCGTCCGTCGGCACCACCGCCACCGCGACCCGCGCGCCCGCCGGTGAGATGACCCGCGCCCCGCCGCCGCGCGCCGCGTTCAGCTGCGGGTCCACGGCGAGACCCAGCTGCTCCAGGCCCGCCACGGCCGCCTCGCGGACCGGGGCCGCGTTTTCCCCGACCCCGGCCGTGAACACGACGGCGTCCACCCGGCCGAGCACCGCGTAATAGGCGCCTATGTACTTCTTCAACCGGTGAATGTAGATGTCGAACGCCAATTGTGCGCGCTCGTCGCCCTCGTCGACGCGGCGCCTGATCTCCCGCATGTCGTTGTCACCGCAGAGCCCGATCAATCCGCTCTTCTTGTTGAGCAGGGCGTCGATTTCCTCGATGGACATTTCGGCGACGCGCGTCAAATGGAAGATGACGGCGGGATCGGTGTCACCCGATCGCGTACCCATCACGAGTCCCTCCAAAGGCGTCAGCCCCATGGAGGTCTCCACGCACCTCCCGCCCCGCACCGCCGATGCCGAGGCGCCGTTGCCGAGGTGCAGCACGATGACATTCACCTCTTCGGGTGCCTTGCCGAGCAGTTCGGCCGTGGCCCGCGAGACGAACGCGTGCGAGGTGCCGTGGAAGCCGTAGCGCCGGATGCGGTGCCGGTCGGCGGTCTCGACGTCGATGGCGTAGCGGGCGGCCGACTCCGGCATCGTGGTGTGGAAGGCCGTGTCGAAGACGGCGACCTGCGGCAGGTCCGGGCGCAGCGAGCGCGCCGTGCGGATGCCGGTGAGATTGGCCGGGTTGTGCAGCGGCGCCACCGGGATGAGCCGCTCGATCTCGGCGAGCACCGCCTCGTCGATGACGGTCGGCTCGGTGAACCGCTTGCCGCCGTGCACGACCCGGTGCCCGATCGCGGCCAGCTCCGGCGAGTCCAGCCCGAGACCGTCCTGCGCGAGCTCCGCCGCGACGGCCTTCAGGGCGGCGTCGTGGTCGGCGATCGCGCCGCCGCGCTCGCGGCTCTCGCCGCCGCCGGTCAGCGGGGTGTGCTTCAGCCGTGAGGTCCGCTCGCCGATGCGCTCGACGAGCCCCGTGGCGAGCCGCGTACGGTCGTGCATGTCGAGCAGCTGGTACTTCAGCGACGACGAGCCGGAGTTGAGGACGAGGACGCGGGTGGCGGTCACGGGGCGGCGGCCTTCCGCTCGGAGGACGGGACGGGGGACTGGGACTGGATCGCCGTGATGGCGACGGTGTTGACGATGTCCGAGACGAGGGCGCCCCGCGACAGGTCGTTGACCGGCTTGCGCAGACCCTGCAGGACCGGGCCGACGGCGATCGCGCCGGCCGAGCGCTGCACGGCCTTGTAGGTGTTGTTGCCGGTGTTGAGGTCCGGGAAGATCAGCACGGACGCCTGGCCGGCCACGTCGGACTCCGGCAGCTTGGTCGCGGCCACGGTCGGCTCCACGGCGGCGTCGTACTGGATGGGACCCTCGATGCGCAGGTCGGGGCGGCGCGAGCGGACCAGCCCGGTCGCCTCGCGCACCTTGTCGACGTCGGCGCCCGAGCCGGAGGTGCCCGTCGAGTACGACAGCATCGCGATCCGCGGCTCCACCCCGAACCGCGCGGCCGTGGCCGCCGACTGCACGGCGATGTCCGCGAGCTGCTCGGCGTCCGGGTCCGGGTTCACCGCGCAGTCGCCGTAGACGAGCACCTTGTCGGCGAGGCACATGAAGAACACCGAGGAGACGATGTCGGCGTCCGGCTTGGTCTTGATGATCTCGAACGCGGGCCGGATGGTCGCCGCGGTCGAGTGCACCGACCCCGACACCATGCCGTCGGCGAGCCCCTCCTGGACCATCAGCGTACCGAAGTAGTTGACGTCGCTGACCACGTCGTACGCCAGCTCGACGGTGACCCCCTTGTGGGCGCGCAGCCCGGCGTACTTCTCGGCGAAGGAGTCGCGCAGCTCGCTGGTCGCCGGGTCGATCAGCTGCGTGTCGCCCAGGTCGATGCCGAGGTCGGCGGCCGTCTTGCGGATCCGGTCGGCCGGTCCGAGCAGGGTGAGGTCGCAGACGTTCCGCCGCAGCAGCACCTCGGCGGCCTGCAGGACGCGCGGTTCGGTGCCCTCGGGCAGCACGATGCGCCGGCGGTCCGCGCGCGCCTGCTCCAGCAGCTTGTGCTCGAACATCATCGGCGTGACCCGGTCGGAGCTCGGCGCCGAGACCCGCCTCAGCAGGTCCCCGGTGTCGACGTACCGCTCGAACAGGCCGAGTGCGGTCTCCGCCTTGCGCGGGGTGGCCGCGCTCAACTTGCCCTCCAGCGACGACAGTCGCTCGGCGGTCGAGAAGCTGTACCCCGGCACGGACAGCACCGGCGTGCCCGGCGCGAGGCGTGCGGCCAGGGTGAGGATCTCGTCGCCGGGCCGCTCGTCGAGGGTGAGCAGCACACCGGCGATCGGAGGGGTGCCGGCGCTGTGCGCCGCCAGCGAGCCGACGACCAGGTCGGCCCGGTCGCCCGGGGTGACCACCAGGCAGCCCGGCGTCAGCGCGCTCAGGAAGTTCGGCAGCATCGCGCCGCCGAACACGAAGTCCAGGGCGTCGCGCGCGAGCCCCGAGTCGTCGCCGAGCAGCACCTTCGCGTCCAGCGCCTGGACGATCTGCGCGACCGTCGGTGCGGACAGGGCCGGCTCGTCGGGGACGACGTAGCAGGGAACGGGCAGCCGGGAGGCCAGCCGCCCGGCGATCTCGTCCCGGTCCTCGCGGGCCACCCGGTTGGTCACCATGGCCAGCACGTCGCAGCCCAGGTTCTCGTACGCCCGGTAGGCGTTGCGGGTCTCGGCGAGCACCGACTCGGTGTTCTGTCCGCGTCCGCCGACGACCGGGAGGACGGAGGCGCCGAACTCGTTGGCGAGCCGGGCGTTGAGGGACAACTCGTCCGGGAGCTGGGTGTCGGCGAAGTCGGTGCCGAGCACCAGGACGACGTCGTAGTCCCGGGCGACCGCGTGGAAGCGGTCGACGAGCGTGGACACCAGTTCGTCGGTGCCACGCTCGGCCTGCAGGGCGGACGCCTCGTGGTAGTCCATCCCGTAGACCGTCGCCGGGTCCTGGGAGAGGCGGTACCGGGCGCGCAGCAGCTCGAACAGGCGGTCGGGGGAGTGGTGGACCAGCGGCCGGAACACCCCGACCCGATCGACCTGGCGGGTCAGGAGCTCCATCACCCCCAGCTCGACGACCTGGCGGCCGTCGCCGCGGTCGATGCCGGTCACGTACACGCTGCGCGTCACGCGTGATCTCCGTTTCCTCTGTCGCCGTCTCGTCCGTCGCGTCCTCGGGTCCCACAACGGGTCGCGACATCACCCGGTGAGAGGAGTGAAACCCTCTTGACACTACCCTTGGCCCTCGTTAGGGCGCCCGCCAGGATGAGGGGCCCGGCAGGGGGTAGGCGCAGGACGGAGGCGGCACGGGCACGGCCCCAAACTGGGCGAACCGGGGCGGGCCGGACACAAGCGACAGGGCCCTCGGAGCCGTGAAACAATCGGATCGGCTCACCGGTATCACGACAGCGAGCAGGAGACACAGCACGATGCGCATCGGAGTTCTCACCGCAGGCGGCGACTGCCCCGGCCTGAACGCCGTGATCCGGTCGGTCGTGCACCGCGCCGTCACCCAGTACGGCGACGAGGTGATCGGCTTCGAGGACGGCTTCGCGGGCCTGCTCGACGGCCACTACCGCACCCTCGACCTGGAGGCGGTCAGCGGCATCCTGGCCCGTGGCGGCACCATACTCGGCTCCTCCCGCCTCGAGCGCGCCCGGCTGCGCGAGGCCTGTGAGAACGCCCCCGACATCGCCCGTGACTTCGGTATCGACGCGCTCATCCCGATCGGCGGCGAGGGCACCCTGACGGCCGCCCGGATGCTCTCCGACGCGGGCCTGCCGGTCGTCGGCGTCCCCAAGACGATCGACAACGACATCTCCTCCACGGACCGCACCTTCGGCTTCGACACCGCCGTCGGCGTCGCCACCGAGGCCATGGACCGCCTCAAGACGACGGCCGAGTCGCACCAGCGCGTCATGGTCGTCGAGGTCATGGGCCGGCACGCGGGCTGGATCGCCCTGGAGTCCGGCATGGCCGCCGGTGCGCACGGCATCTGCCTCCCGGAGCGCCCGTTCGACCCCGCCGACCTCGTCAAGATGGTCGAGGAGCGCTTCGCCCGCGGCAAGAAGTTCGCCGTGATCTGCGTCGCGGAGGGCGCCCACCCCGCCGACGGCAGCATGGACTACGGCAAGGGCGAGATCGACCAGTTCGGCCACGAGCGCTTCCAGGGCATCGGCACCGCCCTCGCCTTCGAGCTGGAGCGGCGCCTCGGCAAGGAGGCCAAGCCGGTCATCCTCGGCCATGTCCAGCGCGGCGGCGTGCCCACCGCGTACGACCGCGTCCTCGCGACCCGGTTCGGCTGGCACGCCGTGGAGGCCGCCCACCGCGGCGAGTTCGGCAGGATGACGGCCCTGCGCGGCACGGACATCGTGATGGTCCCGCTCGCCGAGGCCGTCACCGAGCTGAAGACGGTCCCCAAGGACCGCATGGACGAGGCGGAGTCCGTCTTCTAGGGGGTGTCGGCCGGTGTCAGGGGGTGCCGCCCTGCACCGCCGTCCAGAAGCGCTCGACGATCCCGTCCAGGAACGCCCGGCCCGCCGCGCTGGAGTCGCCGGAGCCCGCACCCCAGCTGAGGGTGGCGGTCATCTGCCCCTGGTACTCCTGGTGCAGCTCCCGCAGGGCCTCCTGGATCAGCCGCCGGTCCAGCGGCGCCATCGCGCCCACCGGGCGGACGTACGCCTGCCAGCGCGTCGTCACCGCGCTGCGCAGCAGGTCGGCCAGGCGTCCGTCACGGCCGGTCACGGTGATGAAGTCGGGCAGCGACAGCCCGAGCACGTCGGCGAGCGCGGCGGACTGGCGGTCGGTGCCCCGCCAGGCGTCGTGCTCCTCCATCCGCAGGTAGGCGTGCAGATCGTGCCCGACGGCACGGGCCACGTCCTCGGGCGCGAGGCCCCGGGCGACACGGTGCTCGCGCAACGTCCGGGGTTTCCCGAGCAGTTCGCCCGGCGAGCACCACAGGACGCCCGCGAGGGCGGTGAGTTCGGCGTTGTCCGGCGCGAGGAGTTCGCGCTCCCATGCGAGGACGAGGTCCCCGGTGACATGGGGAAGGCCGTAGGAGACCCGCATGCCGTAGGCGACGTGCTCGGGCCCCATGCTGAGGCCGGCTCTCAGACGGCGGGCGGTGGGGGCGTTGAACGGCGGGGTGGGCGGATTGCGATGGCTGGAACGGTGGGGCGGCTGGTTCGGCTGAGCTGGCGGTCGGCGCACGGCCCACACCGTAGGACGGCCCCGATGCGGTGACTACGGTCTGTTCAGCCAGGATCACGGATCGTACGAAGATACGGCTACCGGCGGGTTCGGTCTCTGGAGAGAGACGGTGTCGCACCCGGTGGGACACCGCCTCGAGGCACCCGGCGCGGCCCCTCGGGGGCCCCCGCCCGGGGAACGGCAAGCTCAGGCGGCATATTCGGTCTCGTGTGCGGAGTCATGTCCGGAGCCGGGCCTCCCGTCGGACCGACCCGCGGCGGCCGACCGAACGGACGGGACTCGAAGACACGTACGGCTCGTGCGCCGCCGGCCACGGCCCGACGCGCCCCGGGAGGCGGCTCGAATCCGACGGCCGCCCCCGCCCATCACCCCTTGACCGCCCCGCCCAGCGCGAACCCGCCGCCCAGCCGCCGCGCCACCAGCACGTACAACAGGATCACCGGCGTCGAGTACAGGATCGAGAACGCGGCCAGCTGCCCGTAGACCACGGTGCCCCGGTTGCCGAAGAACTCGTTGATGCTCACCGCCGCCGGCATCTGGTCCGGGGTCAGCAGCAGCATGAACGGGACGAAGAAGTTCCCCCACATCATCACGAACGAGAACACGGTCACGACCGCCACACCCGGCCCCATCAGAGGCAGCACGATCCGCACCAGCGACTGGAGCGACGACGCACCGTCCGTCCAGGCCGCCTCCTCCAGCTCCTTCGGCACCCCGTCCATGAAGTTCTTCATCAGCCAGATGGCGAACGGCAGTTGGGACGCGGCGAAGAAGAAGATCGTGCCCTCCATCGTGTCGATCAGGTTCACCTGCACGAACAGCGCGTACACCGGCACCATGATCGCGGTGATCGGCAGACTCGTCGCGAACAGGACCGTCAGCAGGAACGGCCGGTTGAACCGGGACCGGAACCGCGACAGCGGATAGGCGGCCAGCGCCGCGCAGGCCACCGTCAGCAGGGTCCCGCCGGCGCACAGCAGCAGGCTGTTCAGCAGCGGGGTGAAGGTGATCTCCGGGGTCATGACCGCGTCGAAGTTGTCCAGGGTCAGACCGTCGGGCAGCTTCACCCGCAGATCCGCGTGCGGGTCCAGGGCGGACAGCACCACCCAGGCCAGCGGCAGCACGAACGCGGCGGCCACCACCAGCAGTCCGGCGTCGGCGGCCAGCCGGTGCGAGGCCCGGCGGGACGTGAGCGTACGCGCCATGGCTCAGACCTCCGTTCGCAGCAGACGCAGATAGACCACCGAGAACAGCGAGCCCACCACGAGCAGCAGCAGGGCGACCGCGGTGCCGTAGCCGATCATGCTCTTCTGGAACGCCTCCTCGTACATGAACAGCGGCAGCGTCTGGCTGCGGCCGCCCGGACCGCCCCGGGTCATCACCCAGATCAGCCCGAACACGGACAGCGTCTGCAGGGTGATCAGCATCAGATTGGTGCCGATGGAGCGCCGGATCATCGGCAGCGTGATGTGCCACAGCCGGCGCCAGCCACCGGCCCCGTCGACCTCCGCGGCCTCGGTGATCTCCTTCGGGATCTCGTTGAGGGCCGCGGAGTACACCAGCATCGAGAAGGCCGTGCCCCGCCAGACGTTCGCGAAGGACACCGCCAGGATCGGCAGGGTGAACAGCCAGTTCTGGGTGGGCAGATGGAGCCAGTCCAGTACGGCGTTCAGGGTGCCCTCGCGGCGGAAGAAGGCGTACAGCAGAAAGCCGGCGACGACCTCCGGCAGCACCCACGCCGTGATGACGATGCCGCCGACCAGGGTGCGCACCGGCTTCGAGGCACGCTGCATCAGCGCCGCCAGGGCCAGCCCCAGCGTGTTCTGGCCGACCAGCGCCGAGATCACCGTGAAGACGAGGGTGAGCCACACGGCGTTCAGGAACGCGTCGTCGCCGAAGGCGGTGGTGAAGTTCTCGAACCCGACGAAAGAGTCCTCGGCCTGCCCGGTCAGTTGGAGGTCGGTGAACGCGATGTAGGCGCAGTACGCGATCGGGCCGGCCAGGAACAGCAGCAGCAGGACGACGGCCGGGGTCAGCGGCAGGACGCGCAGCAGCGGGACGCGACGGGGCCGGGCGGCCCGGCGGGGCGGCGCGGCGGCGGGACCCGGCCTCTTCTCGAGGCCGGGGTCGGTGGCGGTGCTCACGGGCGGCGGCTCACTTCTCGATCACCTGGCCGTCGGTCGCCGATTCCAGCTCCTCGTCGTACGCCTTCGCCGCCTCCTCCACCGACGCGTCACCCGTGGTGACGCCCTCCATCGCCTCCTGGATCGCGGTGGAGACCTTGGGGTACGCCGGGTAGGCGGGCCGGTAGTGCGTGGAGGCCACCAGATCGGTGAAGAACTTGATGCCGGGCTGCGCGTCGACGTACGCGGGGTCGGCGGCGACGTCCTCGCGGACCGCGATACCGGAGTTGGCGATGTACCACTTCTTCGCGTTCGCCTTGGTCTGCATGGTCTTCACGAACTCGAAGGCGAGGTCCGGGTTTCCGGCCTTGGCGGGGATCGCCCAGGTCCAGCCGCCGGACATGCTCACCTTGCCGGGCGCCTGCCCGTGCTGGGTGGGCATGGCGGCCAGCCCCAGCTTCCGCGACCACTCCGGCCACTCGTGGCCGCTGCCCTCCAGCCAGTCCTGCGGCAGCCAGGACCCGTCGAGATCGATGCCGAGCTTGCCCTCGGGCAGCAGCTCACCGCGCACCCGGGTACCGAAGTTGGGGTCCAGGGCGTCCGAGACGTCCGGTCCCAGCTTCTCCTTGTAGACCGTCTCCACGAACGCCAGGGCGTCCTTGAAGCCCTGGCTTCCGGCGATCCACTTCTTGGACCCCTTGTCGTACAGCGGGTCCGAGGAGCCGTCGTTCGTGCCGTACAGCAGCATCTCGAAGCCCTGCATGGTGGCGGCCTCGCCGGCGGGCTTGCCGGTGTAGACGTTGAGGGGGGTGACGCCGGGGACCTTCTTCTTGATCGTGCGGGCCGCGTCGAGGACGTCGTCCCAGGTCTTCGGCTGCCAGTCGGCGGGAAGGCCCGCCTTGGCGAAGATCCCCTTGTCGAACCACAGCCCCCGGGTGTCGGTGCCGTCCGGGACGCCGTACGTCTTGCCGTCCTCGCCCTTGGCCGCGGCCTTGGCCGTGTCGATGAACTGGTCCCAGTCCGGCCATTTCGCGAGGTACGGGTCGAGCGGCTTCAAGTACCCGCTGGTGATGTCCGAGTTGATGAGGAAGGTGTCCTCGTAGACCAGGTCGGGAGCGGTCTTGGGGGAGCGGAGCATCTGCTGCAGCTTGGTGTAGTACTCCGAGTCCGGGGCCTTGATGGGGACGAACTCCACCTTCTTGCCGGGGTTCGCCTTCTCGAACTGCTTCTTGATGTCCGCGAGATAGGTGTCCATCACCTTCACGGAGTTGTCCGTGGACTGCTTGAAGGAGACCTTCAGCGTGTCCGGGTCGCTGCCGGAACCGCCACCGCACGCGGTGAGCGTGGCGGCGGCGAGGGCGACGGCGAGGAGCGGGGGCAGGGCGGCGGTGGGGCGCACGGGCATGACCTCCTGCGGGCGCACGACGTTGTGGCGCTGGACGGCTGCCCGGTGAACCTAAGAGGAGTGGTCTAGTCAGGTCAATGGATGTGCGGGGGAAAGCGCTTGAGGAGGTCGTGACGGCCGGCGTCTATCGGCCCGTCCCCGGCCCCGGTACCCACCGGTACACCAGTTCCGGTCGCCCCACCTGCCCGTACACCGGCCTGCGTTCGGCCCGCCCGGCATCGACCAGATGCTCCAGATAGCGGCGGGCCGTGATCCGGGAGATCCCCACGGCCTCGGCGACCCCGGCCGCCGTCAGCCCGCCGTCCGTGTCCCGCACCGCACCGGTCACCCGCTCCAGCGTCGGACCGCTCAGGCCCTTCGGAAGCGCCGCCGGACCCGGCGCCCGCAGCGCCGCGAGCGCCCGGTCCACCTCGTCCTGGCCGCTCGCCTCGCCGACGGCCGCGTGGAACTCCGCGTACCGCACCAGCCGGTCCCGCAGCGTGGCGAAGGTGAACGGTTTCAGCACGTACTGCACGACGCCCAGCGACACCCCCTCGCGCACCACCGCGAGATCCCGGGCCGACGTCACCGCGATCACGTCCGCGTGATGCCCGGCGGCCCGCAGCGACCGGGCCAGCTGCAGCCCGTGCACATCCGGCAGATGCAGATCCAGCAGCAGCAGATCCACCGGCGTCCGCTCCAGCGCCCGGCGCGCCTCCGCGCCCGTGTGCGCCGTACCGACCGCGACGAAGCCCGGCACCCGGCCGACGTACATCACATGCGCGTCCGCGGCGACCGGGTCGTCCTCGACCACCAGCACCCGGATCGGCTGCGCGGCGCCGCCCCCTGTCATACGTCACCTCTCACGGCCACGGCGTCCTCGGCGGACCCGCCCTGCGCGGGCACGGTACCCGCACCCGGGTCACCGGAGCCGCCGTCCGCCAGGCGCAAACGCACCTCGAACACCGCCCCGCCGCCCTCGGCCCGGGTCACCGCCAGCTCCCCCCGGTGCCGGGTCACGACCTGCCGGACCAGCGCCAGCCCCAGGCCCCGGCCGCCCGGCCCGGCCGGCTTCGTGGAGAACCCGCGCCGGAACACCGCCTCGGCGTGCGCGGGGTCCACCCCGGTGCCGGTGTCCGTCACCCGCAGCACCAGCTCGCCGTCCCGCGCGTACGCCGTCACCGTCACCCGTGCCCCCACGCTTCCCTGTGCCGCGTCCACGGCGTTGTCGATCAGATTGCCCAGGACCGTCACCAGGTCCCGGGCGGGCAGCGCCTCGCTCAGCAGCCCGTCGTCGAGCCGGCTGTCCTCGGAGACGACGAGTTCCACGCCCCGCTCGTTGGCCTGTGCGGTCTTGCCGAGCAGCAGCGCCGCCAGCACCGGCTCGCTGACCGCCGCGACGACCTGGTCGGTGAGCGCCTGCGCCAGCTCCAGCTCGGCGGTGGCGAACTCCACCGCCTCCTCGGCCCGCCCCAGCTCGATCAGCGACACCACCGTGTGCAGCCGGTTCGCCGCCTCGTGCGCCTGTGAGCGCAGCGCCTGCGTGAAGCCCCGTTCCGAGTCCAGCTCGCCCATCACCGACTGCAGCTCGGTCACGTCGCGCAGCGTCACCACCGTGCCCCGCCGCTCACCGCCCGAGACCGGTGAGGTGTTCACCACCAGCACCCGCTCCGCGGTCAGATGCACCTCGTCCACCCGGGGCTCGGAGGCGAGCAGCGCCCCCGTCAGCGGCGCCGGCAGCCCCAGCTCCGCCACGGACCGGCCCACCACGTCGCCGACGCCCAGCAGCTCCCGGCCCCCGTCGTTGATGAGCGCCACCCGGAACTGCCCGTCCAGCATCAGCAGACCCTCGCGCACCGCGTGCAGGGCGGCCTGGTGGTAGTCGTGCATCCGGCTCAGCTCGGCCGCGTTCATCCCGTGGGTGTGCCGGCGCAGCCGCGCGTTGATCACATACGTGCCGACCGCGCCCAGCGTCAGCGCGCCCGCCGCGCCGCCGATCAGCGCGGTCAACTGCTCCTGCACCCGCTTGCTGATCTCCTCCACCCGGATGCCCGCGCTGACCAGGCCCACGATGTCGTTCCGGCCGGTGCCGCCGTCGTAGATCGGCACCACCGCCCGCACCGAGGGGCCCAGGGTGCCGGTGTAGGTCTCCGTGAACGGCTCCCCGTGCAGCGCGCGCTCGGTGTGCCCGCGGAAGGGCCGCCCTATCTGCCGGTCGTCCGGGTGGGTCCAGCGGATCCCGCGCGGATCCATGATCGTGACGAAGTCGACCTCGGCGTCCCGCTGGACCCGCAGCGCGTACGGCTGGAGGTCGGCCGTCGGGTCGTCGGTGCGGATGGCCTCGCGGGTCGACGGGGCGTCGGCGATCGCCTGAGCCACCGCCGCGGCCTGCCGGCCCGCCGCGTCCTCGGCCTGATCGCGGTCGCTGAGGTAGGTGAACACGGCGTACCCGGAGAACAGCACCGCGATCAGCACGGCCTGCATGGCGAACAGCTGCCCGGCCAGGCTGCGGGGTCTCGGGACGGGGATACGCATGCCGCCAGTCTGCCCGCACGGTTCCCGGTGAACTAAATGAACGGAAGGGTGACCGCCCTCACACGCCGGGAGATAGTCACCGCATCGCTGCATACGACCCCCGTCCCCAGGGGCGCGCTGGGGCGTGTTCTTGGAAACACGCCCTGGTCCCCAGCGAACCCCCACCCCGGACGTGAGCCGCACGCCGGTGACAACCGACGAAGACGTCAAGGAGGGCAGCCGTGGCCGCCGCCAGTTCCCCCGATACGGCACCTGCCGCACCCGTCGCCAAGCGGGACCGCACGCACTACCTCTACATCGCGGTGATCATCGCGGTGGCCCTCGGTATCACCGTGGGCCTGGTCGCGCCCGACTTCGCCGTGGAGCTGAAGCCCATCGGCACGGGCTTCGTCGCACTGATCAAGATGATGATCTCGCCGATCATCTTCTGCACGATCGTGCTGGGCATCGGCTCCGTGCGGAAGGCCGCCAAGGTCGGCGCCGTCGGCGGTATCGCGCTGGTCTACTTCCTGGCGATGTCGCTGGTCGCCCTCGCCATCGGCCTCGTCGTCGGCAACATCCTGGAGCCCGGTTCCGGCCTCGCCGTCACCGACGCCGTCAAGGACGTCGGCCAGGCGCAGGTGGACGCGGAGGCCAAGGACACCACCGAGTTCCTGCTCGGCATCATCCCGACCACGATCGTCTCCGCCTTCACCTCCGAGTCGGTCCTGCAGACCCTCCTGATCGCCCTGCTCGCCGGTTTCGCGCTGCAGGCCATGGGCTCCGCCGGCGAGCCGATCCTGCGCGGGGTGCAGCACATCCAGCGGCTCGTCTTCCGCATCCTCGCCATGGTGATGTGGGCCGCGCCGATCGGTGCCTTCGGCGCCATCGCCGCCGTCACCGGCTCGGCCGGCGTGGACGCGCTCAAGAGCCTCGCCGTGCTGATGCTGGGCTTCTACGTCACCTGCTTCCTGTTCGTCTTCCTGGTGCTGGGCGCGCTGCTGCGGATCGTCGCCGGCCTCAACGTCTTCACGCTGTTCAAGTACCTGGGCCGTGAGTTCCTGCTGATCCTGTCGACGTCGTCCTCCGAGTCGGCCCTGCCGCGCCTCATCGCGAAGATGGAGCACCTCGGCGTCAGCAAGCCCGTCGTCGGCATCACCGTCCCGACCGGCTACTCCTTCAACCTCGACGGCACCATGATCTACATGACCATGGCGTCCCTGTTCATCGCCGACGCCATGGGCACCCCGATGTCGATCGGCGAGCAGATCCCGCTGCTGCTCTTCCTGCTGGTCGCCTCCAAGGGCGCCGCCGGCGTCACCGGCGCCGGGCTCGCGACCCTGGCCGGAGGTCTGCAGTCGCACAAGCCGGCCCTGGTGGACGGCATCGGCCTGATCGTCGGCATCGACCGCTTCATGAGCGAGGCCCGCGCCCTGACGAACTTCGCGGGCAACGCCGTCGCCACCGTGCTCATCGGCACCTGGACGAAGGAGATCGACCGGGAGCGCGTCGACGAGGTGCTCGCGGGCCGTATCCCCGTCGACGAGAAGACTCTGCTCGACGACCACGACCACGACCACGGCCACGACACCGAGCCCGCCCCGGCCGAGGCCCCCGGCCAGGACGGCGAGAAGGAGCTCGCGAAGGCGTGACCGCCCTGACCGGCCCCTTCGCACCGGACGCCCGGCCCCGCCTGAACCGGGGCCGGGCGTCCGGCCGTGTGCGGCCCTTGCCCTGACGTCGGCGTCAAGGACTACGTTCGACCGCATGCGAATCGGCGAGCTGGCCGCACGGGCCGGGACCACGACGCGCACCCTGCGCTACTACGAGTCACGCGGGCTGCTGCCCGCGCGGCGCGGCCCCAACGGGCACCGGGTGTACGACGAGGGCGACCTGCGGTTGCTGCGGCAGATCAGGACGCTGCAGGACGTCGGGTTCGACCTGGAGGAGACCCGGCCGTTCGTGGAGTGCCTGCGGGCCGGCCATGCGGAGGGCGACACCTGTCCGGCCTCGCTCGCGGTGTACCGGCGCAAGCTGGACGAGCTCGACGCGCTGATCGGCGAGCTGCGGGCCGTCCGCGAGCAGATCGGGCTGCGGCTGGCGCTGGCCGGGAGCGAACCACCGTTGTGCGAACTGGGAGGGCGGGAGCTGTGATCAAGGCGGCGGGCGTGACCGAGGTGACGGACGCGGACTTCGCGGCGGAGGTGATCGGGGCGGAACTGCCGGTGCTGGTGGAGTTCACCGCCGACTGGTGCCCGCCGTGCCGGCAGATGGGGCCGGTGCTGGGCGCGCTGGCCGCGGAGGAGGGGGAGCGGCTGAAGGTCGTCCAGCTCGACGTGGACACCAATCCGCTGACGGCCAACGCCTACAAGGTGCTGTCCATGCCGACCTTCCTCGTCTTCCGTGACGGCGAGCCGGTGAAGGCGATGGTCGGGGCGCGGGCCAAGCGTCGGCTGCTGGAGGAGCTGGCAGACGTGCTCTGAGCACCGCGCCACACGCAACGAGAAATCCCCCGGGCAATTGCGCCCGGGGGATTTCTTTGCGTATATTCAATGGTTCGCGACTTCGAATAGGGAAGGCGCGGAGAAGTTCAGTGAGCACAGTATATCCGGGCGGGAGCGGAATTGTCAAACACCGAATTCCAAGACGGTGAATTGCGACGCGAGCAGGAATTCATCGACGGCCTGTACGCACGCGTCGACGCCCTGCGCGGCGACACCGAGGCCGGAGTCACGGACGCGCTCGCCCAGGGCGACAAGCCCATGCAGGCCCGTCTGGAGCGGGACATCCTCGTCGCCGAACGCTCGGGGCTGCTCGCCGCGCTGAACGCGGTCGACGGCTCCCTGTGCTTCGGCCGGATCGACCTCTCCTCGGGCGGCGCCCACCACATCGGCCGGATCGGTCTGCGCGCCGACGACACCGAACGCACCCCGATCCTCATCGACTGGCGGGCCGACGTCGCCCGCCCCTTCTACCTGGCCACCGGCCACACCCCGATGGGGCTGCGCCGCCGGCGGCACATCACCACCGAGGGGCGGACGGTCACCGCCCTGCACGACGAGATCCTGGACCTCGGCGACCGGGAGCGCACCGGCCACGAGGACCCCAGCGGCGACGCCGTGCTCCTCGCGGCGCTCGACGCCGCCCGCACCGGCCGGATGCACGACATCGTGCAGACCATCCAGGCCGAGCAGGACGAGATCATCCGGGCACCGCACCGCGGCGTCCTCGTCGTCGAGGGCGGCCCCGGCACCGGCAAGACCGCCGTCGCCCTGCACCGCGCCGCCTACCTCCTCTACGAGCACCGCGAGCTGCTCGCCAAGCGGGCCGTCCTCATCGTCGGCCCCAACCCCGCCTTCCTCGGCTACATCGGCGAGGTGCTGCCCTCCCTCGGCGAGACCGGCGTCCTGCTGGCCACGGTCGGCGAACTCTTCCCCGGCGTGAAGGCCACCGCGACCGACACCCGCGAGGCGGCCGCCGTGAAGGGCCGCGCCGACATGGCCGACGTCCTCGCCGAGGTCGTCCGGGACTGGCAGGCGCTGCCCGACCCGGTCATCGCCATCGAGCACGACCGCGAGGTCCTCATGCTCGACGACGGACTGGTCAAGGTCGCCCGCGAGAAGACCCGCGCCGCCCGGCTGCCGCACAACGCGGCCCGGGAGCACTTCGAGGGGCACATCCTCAACACCCTCACCGAGCTGTACGCCGAGCGGGTCGGCACCGACCCCTTCGACGGCACCAGCCTCCTCGACCCCAGCGACATCACCCAGATCCGCGACGAGATCGCCGAGAACCCCGAGGTGTGGGCGGCCATCGACCAGCTGTGGCCCCGGCTCACCCCGCAGCGCCTGGTCGCCGACTTCCTCGCCGACCCCGTCGGCTACCTCCCCGACGAGGACGCCGCCGCGATCCGGCGGCCCGTCACCCGGGCGTGGACGGTTGCGGACGTACCGCTGCTCGACGAGGCCGCCGAACTGCTCGGCGAGGACGACCGGCTCGCCCGGGTCCGCGCCGAGCGTGAGCGCGAGACGCAGATCGCCTACGCGCAGGGCGTGCTGGACGTGTCGTACGCGTCCCGGACCTACGAGTTCGACGACAAGGACGAGGAGGACAGCGAGGTCCTCTCCGCCCACGACATCATCGACGCCGAGCGGTTCGCCGAGCGGCAGGAGGAGGACGACCACCGCAGCGCCGCCGAGCGCGCGGCGGCCGACCGGACCTGGGCGTTCGGGCACATCATCGTCGACGAGGCGCAGGAGCTGTCGCCGATGGCCTGGCGCCTGCTCATGCGGCGCGTCCCCACCCGGTCGATGACCCTCGTCGGCGACCCGGCGCAGACCGCCGAGGCGGCCGGCGTCGGCTCCTGGGAGAAGATCCTCCAGCCGTATGTCGAGGACCGCTGGGAGCACACCCGGCTCGGCGTCAACTACCGCACGCCCGCCGAGATCATGGAGCTGGCGGCGGCCGTCGTCCGGGCGGAGGACCCGGACTTCGAACCGCCGAGTTCCGTACGGTCGACGGGAGAGCGGCCCTGGGTGCGGGCCACCGACGATCTGCCTGAGGCCGTGGCCTCGGCGGTGAAGGAGCTGACCCCTGCGGAGGGGCGGCTCGCGGTCATCGCGCCGCGGCATCTGCACCGGCGGCTGGCCGCCCGGCTGGACGGGGTGACGGCGGGGGAGCAGCCCGATCTCACGCGTACGGTCGTGCTCCTCGACCCCCGTCAGGCCAAGGGCCTGGAGTTCGACTCGGTGCTGGTGGTCGAGCCGGGGCTGTACGGCACGAGCGACTTGTACGTGGCCCTGACGCGTGCGACGCAACGCCTGGGTGTCCTCCACACGGGCCGCCTCCCCAAGGCCCTGGCCGAGAACTGACCTCCTTCGCCCCCGCCGCCCCTACCCGTCCCATCCTTCTGGGGCTCCACCCCAGACCCCGCTCCTCAAACGCCGGAGGGGCTGAATTCAGCCCCTCCGGCGTTCGAGGACGAGGCCCGTCCAGGGCCGAAGCGGGGGCCCGGGGGCGGCAGCCCCCGGGGACGGGAAGGGGCGGCGGGGGCGAGGAGACCTAGGCCGGGCGGAGCCAGACCGTGGCCAGGGGCGGCAGCGTCAGGCGGATGCTGGCCGGGTGGGCGTGCCAGGTCTGCGGCTCGGGCTTCACCGGGTCGGGATTGACCACGTCACCGCCCCCGTACCGCGCCGCATCCGTGTTCACCACCTCATGCCACGCCGGCACCTCCTCCGGCACCCCCAGCCGATACTCCTCCCGCACGACCGGCGACATGTTCGACACCGCCAGCAACGGCACCCCCTCCGCGTCGTACCGCAGAAACGCGAACACGTTGTCATCGGCGGCGTCCCCGACCACCCACCGGAACCCGGACGGATCGGTGTCGCGCTGCCACAGCGCCGGCGTATGCCGGTACACCGTGTTCAGGTCCCGCACCAGATCCCGCACCCCCCGATGGTCCGCCTCCGCCCCGTACGCCGGATCCAGCAGCCACCAGTCCGGCCCGTGCGCCTCCGACCACTCGGCGCCCTGCGCGAACTCCTGGCCCATGAAGAGGAGTTGCTTCCCCGGGTGCGCCCACATGAAGCCCAGGTAGGCCCGCAGATTGGCCCGCTGCTGCCACCAGTCACCCGGCATCTTCGACACCAGCGACCGCTTGCCGTGCACCACCTCGTCGTGCGAGATCGGCAGGACGTAGTTCTCGCTGTACGCGTACACCATCGAGAACGTCATCTCGTCGTGGTGGTACCTGCGGTGCACCGGCTCCTTCGTCATGTACTGCAGCGAGTCGTGCATCCAGCCCATGTTCCACTTCAGCCCGAACCCCAGCCCGCCGAAGCCGCCGGGACCGGTCACATGCGTCGGCCGGGTCACCCCGTCCCACGCCGTCGACTCCTCCGCGATCGTCACGATCCCCGGGTTGCGCCGGTAGACGGTCGCGTTCATCTCCTGCAGGAACGCCACCGCGTCCAGGTTCTCCCGGCCCCCGTGCTCGTTCGGCACCCACTGGCCCGGCTCACGTGAATAGTCCAGGTAGAGCATCGAGGCGACGGCGTCCACCCGCAGCCCGTCGATGTGGAACTCCTCGCACCAGTACACCGCGTTGGCGACCAGGAAGTTGCGCACCTCGCGCCGTCCGAAGTCGAACTCCAGCGTGCCCCAGTCGGGGTGCGCGGAGCGCAGCGGGTCCTCGTGCTCGTACAGCGGACGTCCGTCGAACTCGGCCAGAGCCCAGTCGTCGCGCGGGAAGTGCGCCGGCACCCAGTCCATCAGCACCCCGATCCCGGCCTGGTGCAGCCGGTCCACGAGGTACTTGAAGTCGTCGGGGGTGCCGAGCCGGGCCGTCGGCGCGTAGAACCCGGTGACCTGGTAGCCCCACGAGCCCCCGAAGGGATGCTCGGCGACCGGCATCAGCTCCACATGGGTGAAGCCCAGGTCCTTGACGTAGGCGGGCAGCTGCTCGGCGAGCCGGCGGTACGTCAGCCCCGGGCGCCATGACGCCAGATGTACCTCGTACACCGAGAACGGCGCCTCGTGCGGGGCCGGAGTCCCGCGCCGCTCCAGCCAGGCCGCGTCGCCCCACTCGTACTGCGAGGCGTACACGATGGACGACGTGTTCGGCGGGGCCTCCGTGCGCCGGGCCATCGGGTCCGCGCGCAGCGTCTTCGAACCGTCGGGCCGGGTGATCTCGAACTTGTAGAGCTCGCCCTCCCCGATGCCGGGCACGAACAGCTCCCACACGCCCGTGCCGCCGAGCGAGCGCAGCGGGTAGCCGGTGCCGTCCCAGTAGTTGAAGGTGCCGGCGAGCGAGACGCCGCGCGCGTTCGGCGCCCACACGGTGAAGCGGGTGCCGGTCACGCCCTGGTGCGTCATCGGCTGGGCGCCGAGGGCCCGCCACAGCTCCTCGTGCCGGCCCTCACCGATCAGATGCAGGTCCAGGTCGCCCAGCGCCGGGAGGAAGCGGTACGCGTCCTCGGTCTCCTGCACCGTCCCCTCGTACGCCACGAGAAGCCGGTAGTCCTGCGGTACGTCCCGCAGCGGGAGCAGCCCGGTGAAGAACCCGTCGCCGTCGTCGTGCAGCTCCCCCCGTACGGCACCGGCGACGACCGTCACCGACAGGGCGAACGGCCGGAAGGCGCGGAAGGCGACCCCGCCGGGGACCGGGTGCGCGCCGAGCACGGAGTGCGGCTCGTGGTGGGTGCCGGACAGCAGCCGGTCGCGGTCGGCGGCGTCCAGGGCGGCGGAGTCCGCGACCGTCACGGGCGCCGCAGGCTGCTGCTCGCCGCCGCCCTTGCCCTCGTTCGCCTGCTGGGCGGGGATCTTCTTCTGAGCGGCCTGCTGGGCGGGGATGCGCCGGGCCCCGGCCTTCTTCGCGCCCGTGCCCGCGCCCGCGGACGGCGGCACGGAGCCCTCGCCCGTGGAACCCTTCGCGGCGGCGGCCTTGGCGGGCGTCCGCGCGGTGGCCTGCTTGGCGACGGTCTTCCTCGCGGGGGACTGCTTGACGGCGGCCTTCTTCGCCACCGCCTTCTTGGCGGTGGCGGTCGTGGTCGCGGCCTTCTTGGCGGTCGTCTTCTTCGCCACGGCCTTCTTCGTCGTCGCGGCCTTCTTGGCAGCCGTCTTCTCGGTCGGTGCCGCCTTCTTCGCAGCCGCCTTCTTCGCGACCACCGTCTTCTCGACGGCCTTCTTCGCAGCCGCCGCGGCCGGGGCCTTCTTCGCCGTCCCCTTCTTCGCGGCCCCCTTCCGCATGGACGCCACGGCCTTCTCCACGGCCTGCGCGGACCTGGCCGTCCCGGCCTGCGCGGCCTTCTTCGACGGCGCCTTCTTGGCCGCCGCCTTCTTCGCCGGCGTCTTCGTCTCGGCCGTCGTGGACTCGACCGGCGTCTGCGGGGCCGGCTCGCTGGGGGGAGTGGTGCGGGGGGTCACGGGCGGGGCCTCCTCGGCGAAGGGGGGAACACGGGGGTGGAGGGGGGTGCGGGCGGGGCGTCGGTGGCGAGCCGGCGTATCGCCGTCATCGGCACCGGCAGCCAGTCCGGCCGGTGCCGGGCCTCGTACACGACCTCGTAGATCGCCTTGTCCGTCTCGTACGCCCGCAGCAGCACCGGATCGGTCCGCGGGTCCGCGCCGCCGGCCTCGGCGTAGCCGGTGCAGTAGGCGGCCCGGCAGGCCTCGGCCCAGCCGGGGGCCGGATGCTCGGCGGAGTGGGCGGCGTAGTCGAAGCTGCGCAGCATGCCGGCCACGTCCCGCACCGGCGGTTGCGGCATCCGCCGTTCCGCGAGCGGCTTCGACGGCTCGCCCTCGAAGTCGATCAGCCACCACTGCCCGGAGGGCGAGCGCAGGCACTGCCCGAGGTGCAGATCGCCGTGGACGCGCTGGGCCGTCCAGGTGGAGCCCTCGGCGGCGAGTTCGGCCAGCGCGTCGAAGGCCGAGCGCAGGGCGGGCGCGTACGGCCGTAACGCGGGCACCGCCTGGGCGGCCGCGTCGAGCCGTTCGAGCATGCCCTCGACCTGTTGCCGCACCTGCGTGTGCCCGAGCGTGACGGTCGGCAGGGCGCGGGCCAGCGCCGTGTGCACCTCGGCGGTCGCGCGCCCCAGCGCCCGCGCCGCCGCCGCGAAGTCCTCGCCCTTGGCGAGCCCGCGCAGCGCCAGGTCCCAGCCGTCCGCCGCGCCCTGCACGAACGGCTGGAGCACGCCCAGCACATACGGCTCACCCGACAGCTCCGCCCGCATCCACGCCGTCGGCGCGGGCACCCGGTCGCAGCCCTCGCGGGCCAGCGCCAGAGGCAGCTCCAGGTCGGGGTTGACGCCGGGCACGACCCGGCGCAGCAGCTTCAGGATGAACGTATCGCCGTATACGACAGAGGAGTTGGACTGCTCCGAGGTGATCAGGCGGGGCACCAGGCCCGACCGGATCTCGCCGCCGGTGTCCCGTTCGAAGCGCAGGGCGCCGATACGGGCCCCGGTGCGCAGGGCCTCCAGGAGCAGTTCGCAGGGGCGGGGGTCGTACAGCGCGTCGTACACGGTGCGTCCCGCGAGCGGGCCCTCGGTGACATGCCCGATCAGCGCGGGTGCCAGGCGGGGCGGCAGGGCCTCGCGCTCTCCCACGAGCAACTGGTAGCAGTCGGCGGGCTGTTCGGGTGCGCCCCGCGCGGGTGTGAGCGGCTGATGGGCGCGCACCAGCAGGTGGTACAGGCCCCGGGTGCCGCCGGGCGGCAGCAGGGCGGTCGCCGCGACCATCGAGAAGCCCGTGACCGGACGCCCCTTGCCGGCGAACCAGCGCTGTCGCGGCAGCCAGTCCCTGAGCAGGGGCTCCAGTGACGCGAGGAGGCCGGGCGGGGTGGAGAGGGAGCTGCGGGTGACGGCTTCCGACATGACGTCGCGTCCTTTCCCCGGGCGGTCGGGGTGATACTTCTGCGTGCCCCCGGCGGGGCGGTGGAAACCGCCCCGCCGGGCTCTCCGGCGGCGTCCTTGCGCAGCCGGAACCAGTAGAAGCCGTGGCCCCCGAGCGTCAGCAAGTACGGGAGCTCACCGATGGCCGGGAATCGCACCCCGCCGAACAGCTCGACCGGATGGCGGCCGGTGAACGGGCTGAGATCGAGTTCCGTCGGCTGCGCGAACCGCGAGAAGTTGTTCACGCAGAGCACGAGGTCGTCCTCGTACTCCCGCAGGAACGCGATCACCGCCGGGTTCGTCGACTGGAGTTCGGTGTAGGAGCCGAGTCCGAAGGCGGGGTTCTGCTTGCGGATCTCGATCATGCGCCGGGTCCAGTGCAGCAGGGACGACGGCGAGGACATCGACGCCTCGACGTTCGTGACCTGGTAGCCGTAGACCGGGTCCATGATCGTCGGCAGGAACAGCCGCCCGGGGTCGCTCGACGAGAAGCCGGCGTTGCGGTCCGGCGTCCACTGCATCGGGGTGCGGACGGCGTCCCGGTCGCCGAGCCAGATGTTGTCGCCCATGCCGATCTCGTCGCCGTAGTACAGGATCGGCGAGCCCGGCAGGGACAGCAGCAGCGCGGTGAACAGTTCGATCTGGTTGCGGTCGTTGTCGAGGAGCGGTGCCAGACGCCGGCGGATGCCGATGTTGGCGCGCATGCGGGGGTCCTTGGCGTATTCCGCCCACATGTAGTCGCGCTCTTCGTCGGTGACCATCTCCAGGGTCAGCTCGTCGTGGTTGCGCAGGAAGATGCCCCACTGGCAGCCGGACGGGATCGCCGGGGTCTTCGCCAGGATCTCGGAGACGGGGTAGCGGGACTCGCGGCGCACGGCCATGAAGATGCGGGGCATGACCGGGAAGTGGAAGGCCATGTGGCATTCGTCGCCGCCGGAGGCGTAGTCGCCGAAGTAGTCGACGACGTCCTCGGGCCACTGGTTCGCCTCCGCCAGCAGCACCGTGTCCGGGTATTGCGCGTCGATCTCCTTGCGCACCCGCTTCAGGAACTCGTGGGTCGCGGGAAGGTTCTCGCAGTTGGTGCCCTCTTCGGCGTAGAGGTAGGGGACGGCGTCGAGGCGGAAGCCGTCGATGCCGAGGTCGAGCCAGAACTTCAGGGCGGAGAGGATCTCCTCCTGCACGGCCGGGTTCTCGTAGTTGAGGTCGGGCTGGTGGGAGAAGAAGCGGTGGAAGTAGTACTGCTTGCGGACCGGGTCGAAGGTCCAGTTGGACGCTTCGGTGTCGACGAAGATGATGCGGGCGTCGGGGTAGGCCTTGTCGTCCTCGGCCCACATGTAGTAGTCGCCGTAGGGGCCTTCGGGGTCCTTGCGGGACTCCTGGAACCACGGGTGCTGATCACTCGTGTGGTTCATGACGAAGTCGATGATGACCCGCATCCCGCGCTGATGGGCCGCGTCCACGAACTCCACGAAGTCCGCGAGGTCGCCGAACTCGGGGAGCACGGAGGTGTAGTCGGAGACGTCGTAGCCGCCGTCGCGCAGCGGGGACTTGAAGAAGGGCGGCAGCCACAGGCAGTCGACACCGAGCCATTGCAGGTAGTCGAGCTTGGCGGTCAGGCCCTTGAGGTCGCCCACGCCGTCGCCGTTGCTGTCCTGGAAGGAGCGGACCAGGACCTCGTAGAAGACGGCGCGTTTGAACCAGTCGGGGTCACGGTCGTTGGCAGGGGTGTCCTCGAAGGTGTCCGGGACGGGCTCGTTGACGATCATGTGGCGGGTGACCCTCCGATCTGCGGGGTGGACGGTCGCAGAGCCTCGCCGCGCGCATCCCGGGGACGCCCCCCGAGCTCCTGTCCGACGACGAGCACATGCGCGCCGCCGGGCAGCAGACGCACATAGTTCGCTCTGCCCCAGTGATAGGTCTCGCCGGTGAGCTCGTCGCGCACCGGCACCGACTCGTGCCAGTTCAGGCCGAGTTGCGGCATGTCCAACGAGACCGTCGCCTCCTGGGTGTGGTGGGGGTCGAGGTTGGCGACCACCAGAACAGTGTTCGAGCCGCTGCGCTTCGAGTAGACGAGCACCTCCTCCTTGTCCGCGTGGTGGAAGTGCAGGTCGCGGAGCTGTCGCAGCGCCGGGTTCTCCCGCCGGATCATGTTGAGCCGGGTGATGAGGGGGGTGATGGTGCGGCCCTCGCGTTCGGCGGTCTCCCAGTCGCGTTGGCGCAGCTGGTACTTCTCGCTGTTCAGGTACTCCTCGCTGCCTTCGCGCAGGGGGGTGTTCTCGCACAGTTCATAGCCGCTGTAGACGCCCCAGGTGGGGGAGAGGGTGGCGGCCAGGACGGCGCGGACCTCGAAGGCGGGGCGGTGCCCGTGCTGGAGGTAGGCGTGGAGGATGTCGGGGGTGTTGACGAAGAAGTTGGGCCGCATGTAGGCGGCGGCCTCCCCGGACAGCTCGGTCAGATACTCCGTCAGCTCCTGCTTGCCGGTCCGCCAGGTGAAGTACGTGTACGACTGCTGGAAGCCGATCTGCGCCAGGGTGTGCATCATCGCCGGACGGGTGAACGCCTCCGCCAGGAAGATGACATCGGGGTCGGTGCGGTTGATGTCGGCGATGACCCGCTGCCAGAACACGACCGGCTTGGTGTGCGGATTGTCCACGCGGAAGATCCGCACCCCGTGGCCCATCCAGTGCCGCAGGATCCGCAGGGTCTCCGCGACCAGCCCGTCCATGTCCGCGTCGAACGCGATCGGGTAGATGTCCTGGTACTTCTTCGGCGGATTCTCCGCATACGCGATCGTGCCGTCGGGGCGGTGGTGGAACCACTCCGGATGCTTCGACACCCACGGATGATCGGGCGAGCACTGCAGCGCGAAGTCCAGCGCGATCTCCAGCCCCAACTCCTGCGCGCGGGCCACGAACCGGTCGAAGTCCTCGATCGTCCCCAGATCCGGGTGGACGGCGTCGTGCCCGCCCTCGGGCGAGCCGATCGCCCACGGCACCCCCACATCGTCCGGACCGGCGGACAGCGTGTTGTCGGGGCCCTTGCGGAACGTCGTCCCGATCGGATGGATCGGCGGCAGATACACGACGTCGAAGCCCATCGCGGCGATCGCCGGGAGCCGGCGCGCCGCCGTCTCGAACGTCCCGTGCGGCCGCTCCGGGGTGCCCTCGGAGCGCGGGAAGAACTCGTACCACGACCCGAACAGCGCCCGCTCCCGCTCCACCAGCAACGGCAACGCCTCCGACGCCGTCACCAGATCCCGCACCGGATACCGGCCGAGGACGTCGTCGATCTCGGGCGTCAGCGCGGCCGACAACCGCCATGCCGCCGGGCGGGTCTCGTCCCGCAGCGCCTCGGCGGCCCGCAGGATCACCGTCCGCCCCGCGCCCTCGGGCACGCCGTCGGCGGCGCGTTCGTGCAGGCGCGCGCCCTCCTCCAGCACCAGCTCGGTGTCGATACCGGCCGGGATCTTGATCTGGGCGTGGTGCCGCCAGGTGGCGACGGGATCGCTCCACGCCTCGACCCGGAAGCTCCAGTCACCGGGCGCGTCCGGCGTCACGAGCGCGCCCCAGCGGTCGGTGCCCGGGGCGAGTTCGCGCATCGGGGTCCAGGGACCCGGGCGGCCCTTCGGATCGGTCAGCACGACGTTGGCGGCCACCGCGTCATGGCCCTCCCGGAACACGGTCGCCGTGACCATGAAGGACTCGCCGGTCACCGCCTTGGCGGGCCTGCGCCCGTGCTGCACGACCGGGCGGACGTCGAGGACCGGTATGCGCCCGATCCCGTCCGCCGCCCCGGCGGCCGGGGCGGGCCGCCGCGGCGCCGGCGGTCCCGGGTCGGCGGTCACGGTGTCACGGGCGGGCGGTGAATCGGCGCGGGCGGGCCGGGCCTGGGTGCGGGGCGTCGGGGGTGAGGACGACTGGTGGTGCTTGGCGGGCATGACCGCTCCTGTCCGCGTCAACGTTGGTGGGCGGATGACTATGGGGAGGTGGGTCCTGCGGTGTGACGGTGTCGCTGTCGGATGCACCCCGTGGGGGTGTGCGCCCGGGAGCGCACGGTGGGGTGTACCGGAGGAGCCTTCCCACCCTATTCGGGTGGGCAATCCGGCACTTTGTTAACTACTCACGCGTACGTCTACGTACAAGACCGGTCCCGTTCCGGACGAACGGGACCGGTCCCCGTGAGGGGCCGTCACCCGTGCGTCACGGCTTCGCAACCCGCAGGAGTTCGTCCGGTGAGCCGGCTCCGCGGCCGGAGATCCTTCCGGAGACGGCCCGCGCCACCAGAGCCTTGGACACCTGTGCGGGCGTCGCCCGCCGATGGTCCGCCAGATAGAGCGCGGCGGCGCCCGCGACGTGCGGCGACGCCATCGACGTACCCGAGTAGGCAGCCTTCGCGGTGTCGCTCGCGTTCGACGCCGAGGTGATCGACACACCGGGGGCGAACAGGTCCAGGGCGGGGCCGTGGTTGGAGAAGCCGGCCCGCCGGTCGGTGCGGTCGGTCGCGCCCACGGTGACGGCCTGGGAGACCCCGGCGGGGGAGTACAGCGCGGCGGGCTGTCCGGCGTTGCCCGCCGCGACCGTGTAGGTGACGCCGGACGCCACGGAGTTGCGTACGGCGGCGTCCAGTTGGCGGTTGCGGGAGCCGCCCAGACTGACGTTGGCGACGGCCGGCTTCTTCGCGTTCCGGGTCACCCAGTCGATGCCCGCGATGACGTCGGCGGTGCTGCCGCCGCCCGTGTCGTCCAGCACCCGGACCGCCACGACCTGCGCCTTCTTGGCGATGCCGTATGTGGTGCCCGCGACGGTGCCGGCGACGTGGGTGCCGTGGCCGTTGCCGTCGGCCGCCGTGCGGTCGTCGTCCACGAAGTCCCAGCCGTAGCGGGCGCGGCCGCCGAAGTCCCGGTGCGAGACGCGGACGCCGGTGTCGATGACGTACACGGTCACACCGGCCCCTGCCGAGCGCGGCCAGCTGTAGCTCCTGCTCAGTGGAAGATTGGCCTGATCGACGCGGTCGAGTCCCCAGGACGGTGGATTCTTCTGCGTGTCCTCCAGTGTCACCCGGGTGTCCTGCGCGACCGAGGCGACCCGGGGGTCGGCCGCGAGCCGCCTGGCCTGTCTCGCGTCGGCGCGGATGGCCCAGCCGTTGAGGACCGTGCCGTACGTATGGCTGATTTCGACCCCGTAGCGCGCGGCGAGGCTCCTTCCGGTCGGCGACAGGGCCGCCGTCCCCTGTCCGAGCGTCACCACGTAACTGCCGCCGACGGCGCCGGGCAGCCCGGCGCCCTGTATCCGCCCCTCCGGTGCGGCGTGCGCGGGCGCGGTGACGACCGAGAGCGCGGCGACACAGGTCACCGCGGTCAGGCCGGCCGCCCAGCGCAGACGCCGTGTGCGCGTCCGTGCCATGGTGTGGCTTCCCCTCCTCGACTCGGCGCACGGCGGCCCTGAAGCACCCGGTGCACCCGGCGTGGGCCGGCGCGCCATCCGTCACCCTCTCCTGATGCGAGAAGCCGC
Source organism: Streptomyces nigra (assembly GCF_003074055.1). Lineage (NCBI taxonomy): Bacteria > Bacillati > Actinomycetota > Actinomycetes > Kitasatosporales > Streptomycetaceae > Streptomyces > Streptomyces nigra. The sequence goes on from NZ_CP029043.1 coordinate 5,230,079, forward strand.
CACAAGGACGCCTACGGGGGTGGAATCGGCCATATCCGCCATGACCGGATGCGTAAAGGTTGCGTCCACTTTCGGACGGACATCAGCCGTACGACGCGCCCCGGGTACGCAAAACGCACGCTGGTGACGAAGCCCCGCATACCGATACCGTCGGGGGCGTTGACGGGACCCACACCGCCGTGTGTCCCCTGCCACGTGCTGCCCGAGGTGGAAAGTGAAGGCGATCCGTCGGTTCACCGTCCGTCCTGTCCTCCCCGAACCCCTGCGGCCCCTCAGCGATCTGGCGCGCAATCTGCGCTGGTCCTGGCACGCGCAGACCCGCGAACTCTTCCGCTCCGTCGACCCCGGGCGCTGGGCCGCCTCGGGCGACGACCCCGTACGCCTCCTGGGCAGCGTCCCGCCCGCGCGGCTCGCCGAGCTGGCCCAGGACGCGTCCTTCCTGGAGCGGCTGACCGCCGCCGCCCGCGACCTCGACGACTACGTCACCGGGGACCGCTGGTACCAGGTGCAGCCCGCCGGACTGCCCGCGGCGATCGCCTACTTCTCGCCCGAGTTCGGCATCACGGCCGCCCTGCCCCAGTACTCCGGCGGTCTCGGCATCCTCGCCGGCGACCATTTGAAGGCCGCGAGTGACCTCGGCGTCCCCCTGATCGGCGTCGGCCTGCTCTACCGGCACGGCTACTTCCGCCAGACCCTGTCCCGGGACGGCTGGCAGCAGGAGCACTACCCGGTCCTGGACCCCAACGAGCTGCCGCTCGCCCTGCTCGAGGAGGCCGACGGCACCCCCGCCCGGCTCCGCCTGGCCCTGCCCGGCGGACGGTCGCTGCACGCCCGGATCTGGCTGGCCCAGGTCGGCCGGGTCCCGCTGCTGCTGCTCGACTCCGACGTCGAGGAGAACGACCTCGGCGAACGCGGCGTCACCGACCGGCTCTACGGCGGCGGCAGCGAGCACCGGCTGCTCCAGGAGATGCTCCTCGGCATAGGAGGGGTGCGGGCCGTGCGGACGTACTGCCGGCTCACCGGCCACCCGGCGCCCGAGGTCTTCCACACCAACGAGGGCCACGCCGGCTTCCTCGGCCTGGAGCGCATCGCCGAACTGTGCGAGCGGGACCTCGACTTCGACGCCGCGCTGGAGGCCGTCCGGGCCGGCACGGTGTTCACCACGCACACCCCCGTCCCGGCCGGCATCGACCGGTTCGACCGCGAACTGGTCGCCCGGCACTTCGGGCCCGACGCCGAACTGCCCGGCATCGAGGTGGGGCGCGTCCTCCAGCTCGGCATGGAGACCTACCCCGGCGGCGAACCCAACCTGTTCAACATGGCCGTGATGGGCCTGCGCCTCGGTCAGCGCGCCAACGGCGTGTCCCTGCTGCACGGCAACGTCAGCCGCGAGATGTTCTCCGGGCTGTGGCCGGGCTTCGACGCCGACGAGGTGCCGATCACCTCCGTCACCAACGGTGTGCACGCCCCGACCTGGGTCGCGCCCGAGGTGTTCCGCCTCGGCGCGGACCGGATCGGCGCCCGGCGCATGGAGGACGCGCTGACCGTCGGCGGCTCCGACCGCTGGGACGCCGTCGCCGACATCCCCGACCAGGAGGTCTGGGAGCTGCGCCGGGTGCTGCGCGAACAGCTCGTCCAGGAGGTGCGCGAGCGGCTGCGGGCCTCCTGGCGGCAGCGGGGCGCCGGGACCGCCGAACTGGGCTGGGTCGACGGCGTCCTCGACCCCGACGTCCTCACCATCGGCTTCGCCCGCCGCGTCCCCTCGTACAAGCGGCTGACGCTGATGCTGCGGGACCCCGACCGGCTGATGAGCCTGCTGCTGCACCCGGAGCGGCCCGTCCAGATCGTGGTCGCCGGCAAGGCGCACCCGGCGGACGACGGCGGCAAACGCCTCGTGCAGGAACTCGTCCGCTTCGCCGACGACCCCCGGGTGCGCCACCGCATCGTCTTCCTGCCCGACTACGGCATGGCGATGGCCAAGAAGCTCTACCCCGGCTGCGACATCTGGCTGAACAACCCGCTGCGGCCCCTGGAGGCGTGCGGCACCTCGGGGATGAAGGCCGCGCTCAACGGCTGCCTCAACCTGTCCGTCCTGGACGGCTGGTGGGACGAGTGGTTCCAGCCCGACTTCGGCTGGTCGATCCCCACGGCCGACGGCACCGGCACCGATCCCGACCGCCGGGACGACATAGAGGCCGCGGCGCTGTACGACCTGCTGGAGCAGCGGATCACCCCCCGCTTCTACGAGCGCGGGCGGGACGGTCTGCCGGACCGCTGGATCGAGATGGTCCGCCGGACCCTGACCCTGCTCGGCCCGAAGGTGCTGGCGGGCCGCATGGTCCGCGAGTACGTCGACCGCCTCTACACCCCGGCCGCGCACGCCCACCGCGCGATGGCCCCGGACGCGGCGCGTGAACTGGCCGGCTGGAAGGCCCGGGTGCGCTCGGCGTGGCACGCCGTCACCGTCGACCACGTCGAGACGTCGGCCGCGGCACCCACCGCGGAACTCGGCTCGACGCTGAGCCTGCGCGTACGCGTCGGCCTCGGCGAGCTGGGCCCGGAGGACGTCGAGGTGCAGGCCGTCTCGGGCCGGGTCGACGGCGAGGACCGGATCGCGGACGCCGCCACGGTGCCGCTGAAACCGGTGGGCAGCCCCGACACGGACGGCCGCTGGGTCTACGAGGGCCCGCTCTCCCTGGACCGCACCGGCCCCTACGGCTACACGGTCCGCATCCTCCCGTCCCACCGCCTCCTCGCCTCCAGCGCCGAACTCGGCCTCCTGGCGGTGCCCTCCGAGGAGACGGGAGAGGGCGGCGGGGTGCTGCTGCGCTGAGCGTGCGCCCGGCCGGTCCTCCGGCCGGGCGTCAGTACTCGGACTCCGGCGCGCTCAGCTTGCGCAGGACTGTGCCGCAGCGGCGGGCGTAGGCGTGTTGGAGGCCTCGGGTGGCCGGGCCGGCCGCGCGGGAGTACCACTTGGCGGGGCGGCTGAAGGCGTTCACGGAGAGCCAGACCGTGCCGTCGCCGGTGCGTTCCACGACGAAGGCCTCCTCGCCGCACTCGGGGTGGCCGGCGAGGGTGCCGTAGGCCCAGCCGGTCCTGCGGTACTCCTCGACGGTCCACACGACCCGGCATGGGGCCTTGATCATGCCGGCGAGGGTGACCGTGACGTCGACGTCGGTGGCCGCGCGGTCGGCCGAGGCGTCGATGCCGACGCCCATCGCGCGGTGCATCTCCCAGGTCATCACCGCCTCGGCGGCTCTGCGGAAGACGTCCTCGCCCTCGCCGATGCGGGTGCGCACATGGAGGGGGTGGAAGCCGGGCGGGCAGAAGCCGGTCTCCCGGGTCGCGCCGACGTCGTCGTACGTGAAGGACATGGGTCCCAAGAGTAGGGCGGCACCCGGGGACGCGGTCGTCCCGGGTGCCGCCCGCCGGTTCGGGACCGGGTCAGCTCACGTTGACCGCGGCCCAGGCGGCGGCCACCGCCTTGTACTCGGTGCTGGTGGAGCCGTACAGGGCCGACGCGGCGTTCAGGGTCGCCGTGCGGGCACCCGCGTAGTTCGTCGTCGACGTCATGTACGACGTCAGCGCCTTGTACCAGATCTGGACGGCCTTGGCCCGGCCGATGCCGGTGAGCGTCGAGCCGTCGGAGGTCGGGGAGTTGTAGCTCACCCCGTTGATCGTCCGGGCGCCGCTGCCCTCCGCGAGGAGGAAGAAGAAGTGGTTCGCGGGGCCCGACGAGTAGTGGACGTCGAGGTTCTTCAGGCTCGACGACCAGTTGTCGGCGGAGGCGCCGTCCTTGCTGGGCTTGTCCATGTACCGCAGCGGCGTGCCGTCGCCGTTGATGTCGATCTTCTCGCCGATGAGGTAGTCGCCGGCGTCGGAGGAGTTCGCCGCGTAGAACTCGACAGCCGTGCCGAGGATGTCCGAGGTGGCCTCGTTCAGGCCGCCGGACTCGCCCGAGTAGTTCAGGCCCGCGGTGTTGGAGGTGACGCCGTGGGTCATCTCGTGGCCGGCCACGTCCAGCGAGGTCAGCGGGTGGGTGTTGCCCGTGCCGTCGCCGTACGTCATGCAGAAGCAGCTGTCCGACCAGAACGCGTTGACGTAGGCGTTCCCGTAGTGGACGCGGGAGTAGGCGGCCTTGCCGTCGTTCTTGATGCCGTTGCGGCCGAAGGTGTTCTTGTAGAAGTCCCAGGTGACCTGGGCGCCGTACGCGGCGTCCACGGCGGCCGTCTGGTCGCTGGTGGAGCTGGAGGCGCTGCCGGTGCCCCAGGCGTCGTCGGCGTCGGTGAACAGGGTGCCCGCGGAGGAGCTGGTGCTGCGCGCCTTGTTGTACGTCTTGTGACCGCCGCGCCCGGTGTCGTACAGCTGGTACGTCGAACCGGACTTGGTGGTGCCGAGGGTGACGCTGCCCGAGTACAGGCTCTTGCCGCTGCCGGTCTCGATGCCCTGGAACTCGTAGAGCTTCGCGCCGGTCGCGGCGTCGGTGATGACGTGCAGCTCGTTCGGGGTGCCGTCGTCCTGGAGGCCGCCGACGACGGTCTCGTAGGCGAGGGTCGGCCTGCCGCTCGCGGCCCAGATCACCTTGCGCGGCGCGCGGTCGGCCTCGGTCTTCTCGGCGCCGGCCGCCTCGGCCCGCTTCAGGGCCTGGCTCTCGGCCTTCGCGGCGCTGATCGCCGGCTTGAGGGAGGAGACCTCGATGGCGGCCTTCGTCGCCTTGGTGACGCCCTTGCGCGCGCCGGACGCCGACTCGTGGACGACCAGGTCGCCGCCGAGGACGGGGAGCCCGGCGTAGGTGCGCTCGTAGCGGGTGTGCACGGAGCCGTCGGCGTCCTTGACGACGTCTCTGACGACCAGCTTCTCCTGGGCGCCGAGGCCGAGGTCCTCGGCGGTGCCGGCGGCCTCGGCCTGCTGGTCCTGGATCAGGGCGGTGCGCGTGGCGGGCGCCAGGGAGACCGGGGCGGCGAGCGGGGCGGCCTCGGCGCCGGGGGCGGGGGCCGCGGACGACGTCCCGGTGGTCAGGGCGGTGGTGAGGAGTGCCCCGGCCGCGACGGCGGTCGATATGGCCAGGGTGGTGCGCTTGCGACGCGCGTAGAGGGGGGTCACACGGGCTCCTTCGTGGGGGAGAACGGGAGTTCGGTGCGGCGGGTGGTGGAAGCGTGGCACCTAAGTCGCGTACATGTCAGGACCCCGCGATGATGTTGACCTGATCTTGACTGTCCGGAAAATGTTTCCGGTATGTGAACGGGCGCCGTCCCGGCGGGAGTCGAACCCACCGGGACGGCGCCCCGCACTCGGAAGCGCCGCGTGCGTGCGGCCTACGGGAAGGTCAGCTTCCAGCTGTTGATGTAGCCGGTGTCGAGCGACGCGTTGTCCTGGACCCGCAGTTGCCAGACACCGTTGGCGGCCTCGGAGGACGCGTTCACGGTGTACGTGGTGTCGATGTTGTCCGCGCTGCCGCCGGTGCCGTAGCCCTTGAGGACGTAGACACTCCCGTCGGGGGCGAGCAGGTCGACCTTCAGGTCACCGATGTAGGTGTGGACGATGTTCACGCCGACCTGGAGGTTGGACGGCGCGTTGCCGGTGCGCCCCGACACGGTGATCGACGAGGTGACGGCCGAGCCACGGTCCGGGATGGAGACGTCGGCCGTGTTCTCGAAGACGGTGCCGCCGCCGCCCCCGCCGTCGGAGCGCGTGCCCACGTTGACACCCGCCCAGGCGTCCTGGACGGCCTTGTACTCGGCGCTGGTGGTGCCGTAGAGCTCACCGGTCGCGGCCAGGGTGCCGGTGCGGGCGGCCGCGTAGTTGGTGTTCGAGGTGAACTTCGTGGTCAGCGCGCGGAACCAGATCTTCTCCGCCTTGGCGCGGCCGATGCCGGTGACCGGAAGACCGTCCGAGGTGGGCGAGTTGTAGGTGACACCGTTGATCGTCTTGGTGCCGCTGCCCTCGCTCAGCAGGTAGAAGAAGTGGTTCGCCGGACCGGACGAGTAGTGCACGTCGATCGAGCCGATGCCCGAGTACCAGGCGTCCTTGGACGCGCCGTCCTTGCTCGGCTTGTCCATGTAGCGCAGCGGCGAGCCGTCGCCGTTGATGTCGATCTCCTCGCCGATGAGGTAGTCGCCCACGTCGGAGGAGTTGTTCGCGTAGAACTCCACGGTCGAGCCGAAGATGTCGGACGTCGCCTCGTTGAGGCCGCCGGACTCGCCGCTGTAGACGAGGCCCGCGGTGTTGGAGGTGACGCCGTGGGTCATCTCGTGGCCGGCCACGTCGATCGACGTCAGCGGGTGGGTGTTCCCCGAGCCGTCGCCGTACGTCATGCAGAAGCAGCTGTCGGACCAGAACGCGTTCACGTAGTTGTTGCCGTAGTGGACGCGGGAGTAGGCGCCGACGCCGTCGCCCCGGATGCCGCTGCGGCCGTGCACGTTCTTGTAGTAGTCCCACGTCAGCGCGGCGCCGTAGTGCGCGTCGGCGCCCGCGGTCTCCGCGTTGGACGGCGAGCCGTTGCCCCACACGTCGTCGGCGCCGGAGAAGAGCGTCCCGGTGCCCGAGGTGCCGCGGTTGAGGTTGTACGTCTTGTGGTTGCCGCGCGCGCCGTCGGTCAGGTTGTACGTCGACCCCGACTGCGTGGTGCCGAGCGTCACCGTGCCGCTGTACATCGTGTTGCCGGTGCCGGTCTCGATGCCCTGGTACTCGTAGAGCTTCGCGCCGGTCGCCGCGTCGGTGATGACGTGCAGCTCGTTGGGCGTGCCGTCGTCCTGGAGGCCGCCGACGACGGTCTCGTAGGCGAGGGTGGGCTTGCCCTGCGCGGCCCAGATCACCTTGCGGGGCGCCTTGTCGACGTCCGCGCTCCGGGCGTCGTCGGCCTTCGCCGCGGCCAGCGCCTGCTTCTCCGCCTTCGCGGCGGGGACGGCGGCGGCCGTCGTCGCCGGCTCGATGGCGGCCTTCGTCGCCTTCACGACGTCCTTGGTGGCGCCGGACTTCGCGGTCTCCACCACCAGGTCGCCGCCGAGGACGGGCAGGCCGTCGTAGGTGCGCTCGTAGCGGGTGTGGACCGTGCCGTCGCCGTCCTTGACGACGTCACGGACGACCAGCTTCTCCTTGGCGCCGAGGCCCAGGTCCTTCGCGGTGTCCGCCTTGGTGGCGTTGGCCTCGCGTATCAGCTCGGCGCGCTGGGCGGGGGTGAGCTTGACCGACTCGGCGCCCGGGAGCACCTGGCCGGCGGTCTGCGGGGCCCGGGGCGGGGCCGCGGTCGCGGCGCCCGTCTGGACGGCTGCCGCGACGAGCGCGGCGACGCCGACGAGGGCCACGGCGGCGGCCCGGCGGCGGGGGGTGTGGGGGGTGCGTCTGTGGGAGGACCTGTCTCTCAACACTGACTCCTTCTGCGCGGCCGCGGATCACACGGCCAGGGGAGACCGGCCGGCGGGTGGGCCGTCCGGGCAGATCGGGGTGGTACGCAGAACGACGTGCGCGTGCGGAGTGCGGCCGCGGCCACCGCCGTGCGGCGGTGCTGTGGGGTTGCTGTGTCGCGGCCGTGGGAAGAGTGGCAGGTGATTGCGGTTTCTGTCAGGGGCGCGTCAGGAACTTGGCCGGAAATCGTTCGTTGTCCGGGAGTTCACGTTCGATAAACGGACCGGACGCCTCGGGCGCCCCGGAGGTTTCGGGACGCCCTGACCGCCTCAGACGTCGATGCGCTCCAGATCGCGCAGCCACGCCGCCGCGTTGCCGTCCGAGGGTGCCCGCCAGTCCCCGCGCGGGGAGAGCGAGCCGCCCGCCGAGACCTTCGGGCCGTTCGGCATCGCGGAGCGCTTGAACTGTGCGAATGCGAAGAAGCGACGGCAGAAGACCTCCAGCCAGCGCCTGATCTCCGCCAGGTCGTACGCCACCCGCTTGGCCTCGGGGAAGCCGGGCGGCCAGGCGCCCGCCTCGGCGTCGTGCCAGGCGTGCCAGGCCAGGAAGGCGATCTTCGACGGCCGGAAGCCGTACCGCAGCACGTGGAACAGCGTGAAGTCGTGCAGCGCGTACGGCCCGATCTTCGACTCCGTCGACTGCATCTCCTCGCCCGGCACCAGCTCCGGGCTGATCTCGGTGTCCAGGATCGCGGTCAGCGTGCGGCCGGTCTCCTCGTCGAACTGCCCGGAGGTGACGACCCAGCGGATCAGGTGCTGGATCAGCGTCTTCGGCACCCCGCCGTTGACGTTGTAGTGACTCATCTGGTCGCCGACGCCGTACGTCGACCAGCCCAGCGCCAGCTCCGACAGATCGCCCGTGCCCAGCACGATCCCGCCGCGCTGGTTCGCCAGCCGGAACAGGTAGTCGGTGCGCAGGCCGGCCTGCACGTTCTCGAAGGTGACGTCGTACACCGGCTCACCGGACGCGAACGGGTGGCCCATCTCCTCGAGCATCAGCCGCGCGGTCGGCGTGATGTCCAGCTCGGCCGCCGTGACGCCCAGCGAGTTCATCAGCTTGTGGGCGTTGTCCTTGGTGTGGTCGCTGGTCGCGAAGCCCGGCAGCGTGAACGCCAGGATGTCGCTGCGCGGCCGGCCCGCCCGGTCCATCGCGCGGGCCGCGACGATCAGCGCGTGCGTGGAGTCCAGACCCCCGGACACGCCGATGACGACCTTCGGGTTCCCGATCGCGGCCAGCCGCTGCTGGAGCCCCGCGACCTGGATGTTGTACGCCTCGTAGCAGTCCAGGGCGAGCCGGTCGGCGTCCGCCGGCACGAACGGGAAGCGCTCCACCCGGCGCCTGAGGCCCAGGTCGCCGGCCGGCGGGTCGAGCAGGAACGCGATCCGCCGGAAGTCACCGGTGCGCCCGGCGTGGGTGCGCCGGTTGTCGTCGAACGTGCCCATCCGCAGCCGCTCCTGGCGCAGCAGGTCCAGGTCGACGTCGGCCACCGCGAACTGGTCGTCGGCGGAGAAACGGTCCGTCTCCGCGAGGAGCACACCGTTCTCGTAGATCATCGTCTGCCCGTCCCAGGACAGGTCCGTGGTCGACTCGCCCAGACCGGCCGCCGAGTAGACGTACGCGGCAAGGCAGCGCGAGGACGCCGAACGGCACAGCAGCCGGCGGTCCTCCGCCCGGCCCACGGTGATCGGGCTGCCCGACAGGTTCGCCAGCACCGTCGCGCCCGCGAGCGCCGCCTCCGCGCTCGGCGGCACCGGCACCCACATGTCCTCGCAGATCTCCGCGTGCAGCACCAGGCCCGGCACGTCCCGCGCCTCGAAGAGCAGGTCCGTCCCGAACGGGACCTCCTCGCCGCCGATCCGGATGGTGCCGCCGCGCTCGTCGTCACCGGCCGCGATCTGCCGCTTCTCGTAGAACTCGCGGTAGTTCGGCGGGTACGACTTCGGCGCCACGCCGAGGATCCGGCCGCGGTGCACGACGACCGCGCAGTTGTAGACCCGGTTCCGGTGGCGCAGCGGGGCGCCCACCACGAGCACCGTCAGCAGATCGGCGGACCCCGCGACCACCGTGTCCAGCGCCCGCTCCACGTCGTCCAGCACCACGTCCTGGAGCAGCAGGTCCTCGATGGAGTAGCCGGTCAGCCCCAGCTCGGGGAAGACGGCGACCGCCACGCCCTCCTCGGCGCACCGCCGGGCCTGCCGCAGGGCGGCCTCCGCGTTGGCCTGCGGGTCGGCGACGACGGTGTGGCCCGTGCACGCGGCCACCCGCGCGAAGCCGTGCTGGTAGATCGACCAGAAGTTCAATGGACCGTGGCTTTCTGCTGGACGTTCTTCGGGCGTGTCAGCCTCTAGTACCCCGCCGAGCATAAATCTTCCGATCATGCGCCCTAGGATTCGGGGCCCGGGGCGCGTTGAAGGGAGCCCGGCGTCAGGCGGGCCGCTCGCCGTGCCAGGACCGCCACAGCGCCGCGTACGCCCCGCCCGCCGCGACCAGCTCCTCGTGCGTGCCCAGCTCGGTGAGCAGACCACCCTCCATCACGGCCACGCGGTCGGCGTCGTGCGCGGTGTGCAGCCGGTGGGCGACGGCGACGACCGTACGGCCGCGCAGCACCGCCGCGAGGGCCCGCTCGGTGTGCCGGGCGGTCGTCGGGTCGAGCAGGGCCGTGGCCTCGTCGAGGATCAGGGTGTGCGGGTCGGCCAGCACCACGCGGGCCAGGGCGAGCTGCTGGGCCTGCGAGCCGTCCGTGGGGGTGCCTCCGTCGCCGAGCGGGGTGTCCAGCCCCGCGGGCAGCTCCCGCACCCAGGGGTCGGCGCCGACCGCGGTGAGCGCGGCCCACAGAGTCTCGTCGGACGCGGACGGCTCGGCGATCCGGAGGTTGTCGCGGACCGTGCCCAGGAAGACGTGGTGCTCCTGGGTCACCAGGACGACCTGACGGCGCAGCCGCTCCGGGTCGAGCCCGGCCACGGGCACCCCGCCGACCGTCACCGCGCCGGCGGTGGGCGCGTCCACACCCGCGAGCAGCCGGCTCAGCGTCGACTTCCCGGCGCCCGACGGGCCGACGATCGCGAGGCGTTCGCCGGGCCGCACGGCCAGATCGACTCCGCCGAGGACCTCGCCGCCCCGGTCGTAGGCGTAGCGCACGCCGGTCACGTCGATCCGGTCGCCCTCGGGGACCGGGCCGGCCGTGTCCGCCGCCTGCGGGGCGCGGGCCAGCCCCTCCACGCGGGCGAACGAGGCGCCGCTGCTCTGCAGTTGCTCCACCCGCATCAGGATCTCGTCCAGCGGGTTGACCATCTGCTGGAGGTACAGCGCCGCCGCGACCACCGTGCCCAGGCTGATCGCGCCGCGCGCGTGCAGCGCCCCGCCGACCAGCAGGACCGTCACCACCGGCACCAGATAGGCGATCTCGACCGCCGGGAAGAACACCGTGCGCAGGAACAGCGTGTACAGCCGGGCGCGGCGCGAGACGTCCAGCGCCTCCCGGCTCGCCGCCACCCGTCGCCCCTCCAGCCGCAGCGCCTCCACGGTACGGGCGCCGGAGGCGGTGGCCGCGAGGATCTCGGCCACGTCCGAGTTGGCCGCGCCCTCCGCGAGATAGCCCGCCCGGGCCCGGCGCAGATACCAGCGCAGCACCGGCCACAGCACGACCAGGCCGAGCAGCCCGCAGGCGCCGAACAGGGGGTCCAGCACGAACACCGCGACCAGCAGGAACAGCACCTGCACGCCGTTGATGAGCAGTTCCGGCCCCGCGTCCCGCAGGGTGGTGCCGACGGCGGTCACGTCCGTGGTGCCGCGCGCCGTCAGGTCGCCGGTGCCGGCCCGCTCCACGACCGACGCGGGCAGCGCGAGCGTACGGCGGACGTACTCCTCGCGGACCCGGGCGAGGGTGCGTTCGCCGAAGCGGTGGCCGACGTAACGGGCCCAGCGGGCCAGCAGCACCTGCGTCAGCGCCGCCACCAGGATGGCCAGGGCCAGCCGGTCCACGGCCGACACCCCGGAGCCGGCCCGGACCTCGTCGACGATCCGGCCGAGCAGCCAGGGCGCCGCCAGACCGGCGAGCGCGGCGGCCGCGTTCAGGGCGAGCACGGCGGTGAAGGCGCGGGCGTCGGAGCGGACCAGGCGGGCGGTGGCCCGGCGGACGTCCTGGGGCCCGGCCACCGGAAGGGCCCCGCGCCGGGACTTCCGAGCGTGTTGTCCGTCCGTCACCGCACGACCTCCTCGGCGTCCGCCGCGTCCTCGTCCCGCGCCACCAGGGACCGGTAACCGGGTTCGTACTCCAGCAGGCCCCGGTGCGTCCCGGTGGCCGCCACCTTGCCGTCGACCAGGTAGTGCACGACGTCCGCGCGGTCCAGGACGAGAGGGGACGTCGTCGTGACGACGGTGGTGCGGCCGGCGCGGTCGGCGCGCAGCCGCTCGGCGACCCGCGCCTCCGTGTGCGCGTCCAGCGCCGACGTCGGCTCGACCGCCAGCAGCACCTCCGGGTCGGCCAGCAGCGCGCGCACCAGACGGACCCGCTGGCGCTGGCCGCCGGACAGGTTGCGGCTCCGCGCGTCGACCGGGGAGTCCAGGCCGTCCGGCAGTCCCCGCACGACGTCCTCCGCGACCGCCGTGCGCAGAGCCCGGGCGATCGCCGCCTCGTCCCGGTCGGTGTGCCCGGACACCAGCTCCCGCAGCGGGCCCGCGAACAGGTCCGCCTCGTGGTCGGCCACCAGGACGCGTTCCCGCACCCGCGCCGCCGGGATCTCGGCCAGCGGGACGCCGCCCCAGGTAGCCGCCGACGGAGCGAACCGGCCGAGGCGGTCGACGACGGCCGCCGCGTCGGCGGGCCGCGCCCCGGCCAGCGCCGTCAGCCGGCCCGGCAGGACCCGCACCCCCGACTCCGGGTCGTACAGCGGCGCCGGCTCGGCGGGCGCGTCCCGGGTGCCGGTGTCCTCCATCGGCTCCAGGCGCAGGAACCGCACGACGCGCCGCGCCGCCACCACGCCCCGGCTGACCTGGTAGCCGCACTCGATGAAGAACGCCACCGGACCCACCAGCACCGCGACATAGCCGTAGACCGACACCAGTTCGCCGACCGTGATCGACCCCTGGGCGGCGAGCCGGGCCGCCAGCCAGGTCACCACGGCCAGGAACAGCGTCGGCAGGCCGACGCCGAGCGCCTGCACCCAGCTGGTCACCGCGCCCACCCGGTAGCCCTGCGCCCGCAGCCGCCGCGAGTCGTTCTGGAAGGCGTCCGCGACCAGGCCCTTGCCGCCCAGGCCGTTGAGGACGCGCAGCCCGCCCGCCAGGTCGGTGATCCGGGCGGTCAGCACCCCCTGGAGCTCCCGGTACTCCGTCTCGGCGCCCTGGAGCCGTCCGAGCAGCGGTCCGACCAGCACGCCGATGAGCGGCATCCCGAGCAGCACCACGACCGCGATGGGCACCGACACCGACACCAGCAGCCCGGCGACCACCAGATAGGCGACGACCGCGCCCACCCCGGGCCCGACGACGGTCAGGGAGCCGCTGATGGTCTGCACGTCGCCCACCCCGATGGTGACGACCTCCCCGGCGCCGACCCGGCGCGGCAGCGCGGCGCCGAGGCGCACCGCGTGGTCGACCAGCACCTTGACCGTGCGGAAGTTGGCGTCCATCCGCACCCGGGTCATCGTGCGGTGCCGCATGATGCTCAGCCAGGCGTTGAACGCGCCCACCCCGAACAGCGCCGCCGTCCACCCCAGCAGCGCGCCCCGGTCGCCGTCCGCGAGCCCGTCGTCCACGGCGCGCGACAGCAGGTAGGGGGTGGCCGCCAGCAGCACCATCCACACACTGGAGATCAGCGCCCCGACGACGGACCGCGTCAGCTGCTTCCCGACCAGCCACCCCAGGTAGCGCCAGCCGCCCCGGCGGTCCGGCTCGCCCGGGTCCCCGTACGCGTCGATCATCGTCCCCCGTGTCCCGTCCGCCGTCCCGATGGCCCGTCCGTCACGCCAGGCTGTCCCGCCACGCCCGGTGCAGATCCGCGAACCGTCCCGTCCCGCCGATGAGTTCGGCCGGTGTGCCGTCCTCGACGATTCTGCCGTGCTCCATCACCAGCACCCGGTCGGCGATCTCCACCGTGGACAGCCGGTGCGCGATGACGACGGCCGTACGGCCCCGCAGGACCGTCGACATCGCGCGCTGCACGGCACGCTCCCCGGGGATGTCCAGCGAACTGGTCGCCTCGTCCAGGATCAGCACCGCCGGATCGGCCAGCAACGCGCGTGCGAACGCCACGAGTTGCCGCTGACCCGCCGAGATACGGCCGCCCCGCTTGCGTACGTCGGTGTCGTAGCCCTCGGGGAGCGCGGCGATGAAGTCGTGCGCCCCGATGGCCTTCGCCGCCCGTTCGATCTCCGAACGGGTCGCGTCCGGCCGCCCGATCGCGATGTTCTCGGCGACCGTGCCGGAGAACAGGAACGCCTCCTGCGTCACCATCACGACCCCGCGCCGCAGCTCCGGCCCGGCCAGGTCGCGCAGGTCCACGCCGTCCAGCAGGACCCGCCCGCCGGACGGGTCGTAGAACCGGGCGAGCAGCTTGGCCAGCGTGGACTTGCCGGCGCCCGTGGAGCCCACGACGGCGACGGTCTGCCCGGCCGGCAGGGTCAGGTCGAAGCGGGGCAGCACCTCGCCGCCGGTGCGGTAGGCGAACCGGACCCCGTCGAAGACGACCTCGCGGCCGGGCTGTCCGCCCGCCTTCGCCGGGAGCTCCTTCGGCGCGGACGGCTCCGGCACGGACGGCGTCTGGGCCAGCAGCCCGGCGATCTTCTCCAGGGAGGCGCCCGCCGACTGGTACGAGTTGAGGAACATGCCGAGCCGGTCGATCGGGTCGTACAGCCGCCGCAGATACAGCACGGCCGCCGCCAGCACACCGAGGGCCAGGGTGCCGCCCGCGACCCGGTAGGCGCCCCACAGCACGATCCCCGCGACCGCCGTGTTGGCGACCAGACGGGATCCGACGACGTACCGGGCCATCTCCAGCAGGGCGTCACCGTTGGTGCGCTCGTGCCGGTGGTTGAGGACCCGGAAGTCCGCGTCGTTGGCCCGCTCGCGGCGGAACGCGCGCACCGGGCGGATGCCGTTCATCGTCTCCACGAACTTCACGATGACGGCCGCGATCGCTGTGGACCGCTGCGTGTACACGCGCGCGGCCCGACGCCGGTAGGACCGCACCAGCAGGTACAGCGGCACGAAGGAGGCCACGGCCACCGCGCCGAGCCCGAGGTCCAGCCACAGCAGCATCGCCGAGATGTAGACGAACGACAGGACCACGGTGACGAGTTCCTGCAGGCCCTCGTCGAGCAGTTCGCGCAGCGACTCGACGTCCGTGGTGGAGCGGGAGATCAGCCGGCCCGAGGTGTAGCGCTCGTGGAAGTCGAGGCTCAGTGCCTGCGCGTGACGGAAGATACGGCCCCGCAGATCGAGCAGCACGTCCTGGTTGACGCGGGCGGACACCCGGAAGAACGCGTACTGCAGTCCGCCGGAGGCCACCGAGCACAGCAGATAGCCGGCGGCGACCGCGATCAGCGGCCCCAGGTCGTCGCGCCGGAACGCGGGCACCGCCGAGTCGATGGCGTACGCCACCAGCAGCGGCCCCGCCTGCACGGCCGCCTGCTGGAGCAGCAGCAACAGCGTGGTCAGCACCACCCGGGCCTTCATGGGGGCCAGCAGGGACCGCAGCAGCGCGGCCGTGGCGCCCGGCGGCGAGGGCAGGGCGTCCTGGTCGAACTGCTCGTCCCGGGTCCCGGGCCGCTCGTCGGGCCGGCCGGTGCCCGGCTTCGCGGTCGTCGCCGTCATCGGGCGGCCTCCTCTGCTCCGGCCATGAGATACGCGTACTCGGCGTTGTCCCGCAGCAGTTCGTGATGGGTGCCGACGGCCGCGATCCGGCCCTCGGACAGCAGGGCCACCCGGTCCGCGAGCAGGACCGTCGACGGGCGGTGCGCGACGATCAGGGCGGTGGTGTCCGCGAGGACGTCCCGCAGGGCCGCCTCGACCAGCGACTCGGTGTGCACGTCCAGGGCGGACAGCGGGTCGTCCAGCACGAGGAAGCGGGGGCGGCCCACCACCGCCCGGGCCAGCGCGAGCCGCTGGCGCTGGCCGCCGGACAGGCTCAGCCCCTGCTCGCCGACCTGGGTCGCGGTGCCGTGCGGCAGGTCGTGCGCGAAGCCGGCCTGCGCGACCGCGAGGGCCCGCTCCAGCTCCGGCTCACCGGCGTCCGCGGCGGTCCCCATGAGAACGTTGTCCGCGACGCTCGCGGAGAACAGCGTGGGCTCCTCGAAGGCGACCGCCACCAGCGCGCGCAGCTCCTCGCGGGGCATGGCCGCGACGTCCTTGCCGTCCAGGGTGATCCGCCCGGCCGTCAGCTCGTACAGCCGGGGCACCAGGGCCGTCAGCGTCGTCTTGCCGCTGCCCGTCGCGCCGACCAGCGCCAGGGACTCGCCGGGCCGGATGTGCAGATCGATACGGTCCAGGACGGGCGGGGAGTCCTCGGGGGCGTCCGGGTAGCGGAACCGCACCCCCTCGAAGCGCAGCCCGCGGTCGGCGCGGTCCGCCCCGGCCTCGGCCACCGCCCGGCTCTCGGGGGCCGCGTCCATGACCTCGAAGTACCGCTCGGTTGCCGTCGCCGCCTCCTGGCTCATCGCGAGCAGGAAGCCGATCGAGTCCACGGGCCAGCGCAGCGCGAGCGCCGTCGACAGGAACGCCACCAGGGTGCCCGCCGACAGCTCGCCGTCGGCGACCCGCACCGTGCCCAGCACCAGGGCCGCGCCGATCGCCAGCTCGGGGAGCGTGATGATGACGGCCCAGATCGTCGCCAGCAGCCTGGCCTTGTGCAGCTCGGTGCCGCGCAGCGTCCGCGCCATCCCCCGGAACGCCCGGGCCTGGCTGCGGTGCCGCCCGAACCCCTTGATGATCCGGATGCCGAGCACGCTCTCCTCGACGAGCGTCGTCAGATCGCCCACCTGGTCCTGCGCCCGCCGCGCCACCAGCGCGTACCGCTTCTCGAAGACCACGCACATGACCATGACCGGCACCGCCGGCACCAGGATCACCAGCCCGAGCGTGACGTCCTGGACCAGCATGATGACCACGCCGGCCAGAATCGTCACGCTGTTGACCAGCAGGAACGTCAGCGGGAACGCCAGGAACATCCGCACCAGCATCAGATCGGTGGTGCCGCGCGACAGCAACTGCCCCGACGCCCACCGGTCGTGGAACGCCACCGGCAGCCGCTGCAGATGCCGGTACAGCTCCGCCCGCATCGACGCCTCGACCCCGGCCAGCGGCCGCGCCACCAGCCACCGCCGCAGCCCGAACAGCAGGGCCTCTCCTATGCCGAGCAGCAGCAGGAACAGCGCGCCGAGCCACACCCCGGCCGGGTCCCGTTCGGTGATGGGGCCGTCCACCATCCACTTCAGGACGAGGGGGATGACCAGCGCCAGACAGGACGCGACGACGGCCACGGCGGCGGCGGTGAACCACCGCACCCGCACCGGCCGCACATACGGCCACAGCCGCAGCAGCGTGCGCACGGCGGATCGGTCGGACCTGCTCCCTGGGGTTTCCTGTGTAGTGGCCATCAGCAGCGAGCCTACGGATCGCCACTGACACTGCCCACCGAGTTTTGGCCGGACCCGCATCCGTCCCCGGTCCTACGACCTGCGCGTTCGACCGGCCGCACACACCGGCGCGGCGAGGTCGTACCCCGCGCATCATCCGATCGGGGGATGCGATTCCGAGCGCGACGGCCGATACCGGGGACCGGCCGGCGCGGCCACGCTGAGGGCATGCCCGTCATCGAAGTCACCGATCTGCGCAAGTCCTACGGCGGCCGGCCCGTCGTCGACGGCGTCTCCTTCACCGTCGAGGAGGGCGAGATCTTCGGCATCCTCGGCCCGAACGGCGCCGGGAAGACCACCACCGTCGAGTGCGTCGAGGGACTGCGCGTCCCCGACGCCGGCCGGGTGCGGGTCACCGGCCTCGACCCCGTCGCCGACCACGACCGGGTCACCCACGTCCTCGGCGCCCAGCTCCAGGAGGGCCGCCTGCAGGAGAAGCTCACCGTGGGCGAGGCCCTGCGCCTGTACGCGGCCCTGCACCCGGCACCCGCCGACTGGCGTCCGCTCGCCGGCCGTCTGGGCCTCGCCGACCGGCTCGACACCCGGTTCGGCAAGCTCTCCGGCGGGCAGAAGCAGCGCCTGTTCATCGCGCTCGCCCTCGTCGGGAACCCGCGTGTCGTCGTCCTCGACGAACTGACCACCGGCCTCGACCCCCGGGCCCGCCGTGACACCTGGCGGCTCATCGAGGAGATCCGGGACAGCGGGGTGACCGTCCTGCTCGTCACCCACTTCATGGAGGAGGCGCAGCGGCTCTGCGACCGCGTCGCCGTGATCGACCAGGGCCGGATCGCCGCCCTCGGCACACCCGCCGACCTCATCCGCCGCTCCGCCGGCGCCACGGTCATCGCCTTCACCCCGTCCGCGCCGCTGGACGAACGCGAGCTGAACGCGCTGCCCCGACTGGCGTCCATCAGCCACAAGGACGGCCGGATCACCCTCACCGGCGGCGACGAGACGGTGAACGCCGTCATCAGCCTGCTCGCCCGGCACCGCGTCACCGCCCACCAACTGCGCGTCGGCGACGCCACCCTGGACGACGCCTACCTGGACCTCACGGAGACCCCCTCATGAACACCGCCGTCCTGCGCACCGAGGCCCGGCTGCTCGCCCGCGAACCGGGCAGCCTCTTCTGGATCCTCGCGTTCCCGCCGCTGCTGCTGGTGATCCTGGGCGCCGTCCCCGCGTTCCGCGAACCCCAGGACGGGCTCGGCGGGCTGCGCGTCGTCGACACCTATGTCCCGGTCACCGTGCTCGTCGGCATGATCGTCGCCGGGGTGCAGGCCATGCCGGCCGGCCTCACCGGCTACCGGGAGCACGGCGTCCTGCGCCGTATGGCCACCACCCCGGTCCGGCCTTCGGCGCTGCTGTCCGCGCAGATGCTGGTGCACGCGCTCGCCGCGGTGCTCTCCGCCCTGGTGACGCTCACCGTCGGACGGCTCGTGTGCGACGTTCACCTGCCCCGCCAGCCGTTCGGCTATCTCATGGCGCTGCTCCTCGCCGTCCTCGCCGCGCTCGCGCTCGGCTCGGTGATCGCGGCGGTCTCCCGCACGGTGAAGATCGCGGGCGCGATCGGCACGGCGGTGTTCTTCCCGACGCTGTTCTGCGCGGGCGTCTGGCTGCCGGTGCCGTCCATGCCGGACCTGCTGGCGGACATCGTGGTCCTCACGCCGTTCGGGGCCGCCGCCCAGGCCCTCGGCGACGCCACGGCCGGCGACTGGCCCGCCTGGTCCCACCTCGGTGTCATGGCCGGCTGGGCGGTGCTGCTGTCGGCGGCGGCCGCGCGCTGGTTCCGCTGGGAGTAGGAGACCCGCCGTGCAGACTGGTGCCATGACCCTGTCGGACCGGGACATCGAGCGGCGCTGGCAGGCGATCCGCGCCAGGGGCCCGTACGTCCTCCTCGCCGTCGCCACACTGCTGGCGCTGGCCACCGCCGAACTGACGCCCGCCGCGGGGGAGCGGGTGGCGACCGGAGCCCTGGTCGCCGCCGGCTTCGCGCTCCAGCTGTGGTGGGGCCGCGCGAGCCGCACCAGGGCAGGCCCGTCCACCGCAGGGACCGTGTACTACGCGGTGCGCTGGGCCCTCGGCTTCGCGCTGACCTGGCTCAACCCGTTCTTCGCGTTCTACGCGGCCGCCGGCTACTTCGACGCCGAGGAGCTGATGCGGGGGCGGCGGCTGCGCTGGGCCGGGCCGTTCGCCTGCGCGGTCACCGTCTCCGGCTCCCAGGCGGGCGGGCTGCCGTTCCACCGGCCCGTGCAGTGGCTGGTGTTCGCCGGGCTCGTCATGGTCAACAGCGTCCTCCTCATCGTCGTCGGGCATCTCACCACCCAGCAGGAGGAGCGTTCCCGCGCCCGCGCCGATACCATCGCGGAACTGGAGCGCACCAACACGGCGTTGCACCAGGCCCTCGCGGAGAACGCCGCGCTGCACAGCCAGTTGCTCGTTCAGGCGCGGGAGGCGGGCGTCGCCGACGAGCGCCGCCGTCTCGCCGCCGAGATCCACGACACCATCGCGCAGGGCCTGACCGGCATCATCGCCCAGCTCCAGGTCGTCGCGAGCGCCTCCGACCTGGCCACCGCCCGAACCCACCTGGACCGCGCCTCCGCGCTCGCCCGGCACAGCCTCGGCGAGGCCCGCCGCTCGGTGCACAACCTCGCCCCCGTCGCCCTGGAGCACGACGGCCTGCCGCAGGCCCTCAAGGGCACGGTCGCCGAGTGGTCCGAACGCACCGGCACGCGCGCCGACTTCACCGTCACCGGCACCACCGAGCACCTCCACGACGAGCTGTCCGCGACCCTGCTGCGGATCGCCCAGGAGGCCCTGTCCAACACCGCCCGGCACGCGGCCGCCACCCGGGTCGGCGTCACCCTCACCTTCCTCGGCGACGAGGTCATCCTCGACATCCGCGACGACGGCCGCGGCTTCGACCCCGGTGCCCTGCCGGAGCGCAGCCGCACCGGTGGGTTCGGCCTCCCCGGGATGCGCGCCCGCGCCGAGCGCATCGCCGGCTGTCTGGCCGTGGAGTCCGAACCGGGGCGCGGCACGGCCCTGTCGGCTCGCGTACCGTTGGTCCGCCATGAGCCGTGAGACCGGGACGTCGTCCCCCATCACCCTGCTGATCGTCGACGACCACCCCGTCGTCCGGGACGGTCTGCGCGGCATGTTCGCGTCCGAGCCCGGCTTCACCGTGCTCGGTGAGGCGGCGAGCGGCGAGGAGGCCGTGGAGCGGGCCACCGCCCTCGACCCCGACGTGATCCTGATGGACCTGCGCATGCCGGGCGGCGGCGGGGTCAAGGCCATCGCCCACCTCACCCGCACCGGCGCCCGCGCCCGCATCCTCGTCCTGACCACCTACGACACCGACACCGACACCATCCCCGCGATCGAGGCGGGCGCCACCGGCTATCTGCTCAAGGACGCCCCGCGCGACGAGCTGTTCACCGCGGTCCGGGCCGCAGCCGAGGGCCGTACGGTCCTCTCGCCCGCCGTCGCCTCCCGGCTGGTCTCCGCCGTGCGCGCCCCGAGGAGGGAGCGCGACGAGCCGCTCTCGGCCCGCGAGCGCGAGGTCCTCGCGCTGGTCGCCCGGGGCACCTCCAACCGGGAGATCGCCCGCGAGCTGTTCATCAGCGAGGCGACCGTGAAGACGCACCTCACCCATCTGTACGCCAAGCTCGGCGTCAACGACCGCGCGGCGGCGGTCGCGACGGCCTACGAGCGCGGCATCCTGGGCTGATCAGCCCGCCACCCGCAGCAGCAGCACGGTCCGTCCCGGCACGCTGATCTCCGTGCCGGCCGGATGCTCCGCGCCCGGCTCCCGTGCCTGCTCCTCCCGGGAGGTGTCGACGACCACCTCGTACCGCCGCGCCCACGGCGTCCCCGGCAGCACGAAGTCCACCGGCCGGTGCCCGGTGTGCAGGACCACGAGGAAGCTGTCGTCGACGATCTGCGCACCCCGCTCGTCCCGGCCCGGGATGTCCCGCCCGGACAGATACATGCCCAGCGTCGCGGCCGGCGCGTACCAGTCGGCCTCCGTCATCTCGGTGCCGCGCGCGGTGAACCAGGCCAGGTCCCGCAGTCCGTCGGCCGAGTGCGGCCGGCCCGAGAAGAACGCCCTCCGGCGCAGCACCGGGTGCCGGTGGCGCAGCGCGATCAGCCGCGAGGTCAGCTCGAACAGCGCCTTCCAGCCCGGCTCCTCCAGCAGCGCCCAGTCCAGCCAGCTGATCTCGTTGTCCTGGCAGTAGGCGTTGTTGTTGCCGCGCTGGGTGCGCCCCATCTCGTCGCCCGCGACCAGCATCGGCACGCCCGTCGACAGCAGCAGCGTGGACAGCAGGTTCCGCAGCTGGCGGCGGCGCAGGGCCAGGACGTCCTCGTCGTCCGTCCCGCCCTCGGCGCCGCAGTTCCAGGACCGGTTGTCGTTGGAGCCGTCCCGGTTGCCCTCGCCGTTCGCCTCGTTGTGCTTGTGCTCGTAACTCACCATGTCCCGCAGGGTGAAGCCGTCGTGCGCGGTCACGAAGTTCACCGACGCGTACGGCCTGCGCCCGCCCCACGCGTACAGGTCGCTCGACCCCGACAGCCGGTACCCGAGGTCCCGCACATCCGGCAGGGCACCGCGCCAGAAGTCCCGCACTGCGTCCCGGTAGCGGTCGTTCCACTCCGTCCACAGGGGAGGGAAGGCACCCACCTGGTAGCCGCCCGAGCCGATGTCCCACGGCTCCGCGATCAGTTTCACCCGCCGCAGCACCGGGTCCTGCGCGATCACGGCGAGGAACGGCGACAGCATGTCGACGTCGTGCATCGAGCGGGCCAGCGCGGCGGCCAGGTCGAACCGGAAGCCGTCCACGCCCATCTCCGTCACCCAGTACCGCAGCGAGTCGGTGATGAGCCGCAGCACCTGCGGCTGGACGACGTGCAGGGTGTTCCCGCAGCCCGTGTAGTCGGCGTAGCGGCGGGCGTCCGCCTGCAGCCGGTAGTAGCCGCGGTTGTCGACGCCCTTCAGCGACAGCGTCGGGCCCAGCTCGCCCGCCTCCGCCGTGTGGTTGTAGACGACGTCGAGGATGACCTCGATCCCGGCCGCGTGCAGGGCGCGCACCATCCGCCGGAACTCCCCGACCTGCTGGCCGGTCGTCCCCGAGGCGGCGTACGCGGCGTGCGGGGCGAAGTAGCCGATCGAGTTGTAGCCCCAGTAGTTGCGCAGACCGCGGCGCAGCAGATGGTCCTCGTGCGCGAACTGGTGCACCGGCAGCAGCTCCACCGCCGTCACCCCCAGTTTCGCCAAGTGCTCGATCGCCGCGGGGTGCGCCAGCCCGGCGTAGGTGCCGCGCAGCTCCTCGGGAATGCCGGGGTGCAGCTTGGTGAAGCCGCGCACATGCAGCTCGTAGATGACCGAGTCGGCCCACGGCGTCTTGGGGCGGCGGTCGTCCTGCCACTCGTCGTCGGGCGCGTCGTCGTGCACGACCACGCCCTTGGGGACGTACGGCGCCGAGTCCCGCTCGTCGCGCACGGTGTCCGCGACATGCTGCTGCGGCCAGTCCCGGACGTGCCCGTACACCTCGGGCGGCAGGGTGAAGTCGCCGTCCACCGCGCGCGCGTACGGGTCGAGGAGCAGCTTCGCCGGGTTCCAGCGGGCGCCGGTCCACGGGTCCCAGCGGCCGTGCACCCGGTAGCCGTAGCGCTGGCCGGGCATCACGCCCGGTACGAAGCCGTGCCAGATCTCATGCGTCAGTTCGGTCAGCTTGGCGCGGGTCTCCTTGCCCCGCTCGTCGAACAGGCACAGCTCCACGGCCTCCGCCCCGCCCGCCCACAGCGCGAAGTTGGTGCCCGCCACCCCGTCCGGCCCGACCCGGAAGCGGGCGCCGAGCGGCACCGGCGCCCCCGGCCGCACGGGGACCCCCGGGGCCCTGCCGCGCGCCCCGTTCAGCACGGCCGGGCGCCCCTCCTCAGCGGCGACCGCCCCGGCCACCGCCTCCTGCTCGGCTGCGCTCGACACCTGACGGCCTCCCACGGCTCAGGGACCACACGCGTAGGGAAAGGGGCCGCGGCCGTCCCGTGCCGCGGCTCCCCGTCGCGTCGTCTCCCCACTGTTCTGCCCAGCGCGTAGCTCGCACTCACGTTTCCCCAGGGCCGCCCCCGTCGTTGGGGTCTTCGTGAGGCACGTACAAGGGCGCGCGCGGCGCGCGGTGGCCGTCGTGGCCGCCGTACTGACATGGGCGGGGCTGCTGGCCGGTGTGGCCGGCTGCACCGAGGACGGCGACCGGGCCGGGCTCGGCCGGATGCTGGACAAGGCACCGGCGCCCGAGGACGTCATCCGGGTGACGCCCGAGGACAAGGCCGAGGGCGCGTCCCCCGACGACCGGCTGCTGGTCCGGGTGCGCAGCGGGCGCCTGGAGTCCGTGCGGGTGGTGCGGTCGCAGGACGCCGAGGAGACCCCGGTGCCCGGCCGCATCTCCAAGGACGGCCTGCGCTGGGAGCCGGACGAACCCAGGCTCGCCCTGGCCGCCCGGTACACGGTCGACGCGGTGGCCCTCGACGGCCACGGGCGCCGCAGCGCACGGCACACGACGTTCACCACGTACGTCCCCGACAAGCGGTTCATCGGCTACGTCACCCCCGAGGACCGCTCGACCGTCGGCACCGGGATGATCGTGTCCCTGAAGTTCAACCGCGCGATCGCCCGCAGGGCCGCCGTGGAGCGCGCGGTCCGGGTCACCGCCGAACCGGCCGTGGAGATCCGCCCGCACTGGTTCGGCGCGACCCGCCTGGACTTCCGCCCCGAGCACTACTGGAAACCCGGCACGCAGGTCACCGTCGCCCTGGACCTGCGGGACGTCGAGGGGGCGCCCGGCGTGTACGGCCTGCAGCGCAAGACGTTCTCCTTCACCGTCGGCCGGCACCAGGTCTCCGTCGTCGACGCGGCCCGGCACACCATGGAGGTGCGGCGCGACGGCGCCCTGCTGACGACCGTGCCCATCACCGCGGGCGCGCCGAAGACCACCACCTACAACGGCAAGATGGTCGTCACCGAGATGCTCGAGCTGACCCGGATGAACGGCGCCACCGTCGGTTTCAAGAAGGCCGACGGCAAGGGCGAGTACGACATCCCCGACGTCCCGCACGCCATGCGCCTGACCGACTCGGGCACGTTCCTGCACGGCAACTACTGGGCGGACCCCTCCGTCTTCGGGAGCGCCAACGTCAGCCATGGATGCGTGGGCCTGCGGGACGTCAAGGGCGGCGGCTCCGACACCCCCGCGGGCTGGTTCTTCGACCGCAGCCTCATCGGGGACGTCGTCGAGGTCGTGCACAGCAACGACAAGCGGGTGGCCCCGGACAACGGCCTCGGCGGCTGGAACATGGGCTGGACGGACTGGAAGGCGGGGACCGCCGTCAAGTAGCCGCACGACGCCGCCGGGTGGAGCGACGGGGGGCCGTGCCGCCCGCCCGGCGATGTTGGAACGAAACGGTGACAGAAGCACCGACGTCCACGACCTGACCTTGTGGTTAATATGCGCCGGTGAGCGCGGTGGACGCGCGGGGGAATGGGGCCGGAAAGGCCCGGGGGAGGGACACGGAATTGAACGTGCGGCCGATATCGGGGGCGTCGGTTGACGCACGCGCGCGGCGCGGACGCAAGGGCATGGCGGCACTCGCCGGAGTGCTGCTGCTGGCCGTCACCGCGTGCGGGGGCGGCGGCGGATCGGACTCGGGCGGTGACACCGCCAAGGGCGGGGACTCCTCGCAGGCCGAGGTCCGCAAGTCCCGCGCGCAGGTGACCATAGCCCCGAAGGACGGGGCCAAGGCCGTCGACACCAGCGGCGAGCTGAAGGTCACCGCGGCCAAGGGCAAGCTGACCGCCGTCGAGGTGAAGGACGGCAAGGGCAACAAGATCGACGGCGAGATATCCGGCGACGGCGCCACCTGGACGCCGTCCGCGCATCTCGCCGCCTCGACCAAGTACACGGTGCACGCGGTCGCCAAGGACACCGAGGGCGTCGAGACCACACAGGACTCCGACTTCACCACGCTCACCCCGAAGGCCACCTTCCTCGGCCGGTTCACCCCCGAGGACGGCTCCGAGGTCGGGGTCGGCATGCCGTTCTCCCTCCGCTTCGACCGGGGCATCACCAACCCCGACGACGTCGAGAAGGCCGTGAGGATCACGACCGAGCCGGCCGTCGAGGTCGCCGGTCACTGGTTCGGCAACGACCGCCTGGACTTCCGGCCCGAGAAGTACTGGAAGGCCGGCACCAAGGTCACCGTCGACCTGAACCTCGACGGTGTCGAGGGCCGCGACGGCGTCTACGGCAAGCAGGACAAGAAGATCACCTTCACCATCGGCCGCAACCAGGTCTCCTACGTCGACGTGAAGACGAAGAAGATGAAGGTCACGCGCGAGGGCAAGGTCATCAGGACCATCCCGGTCACCACCGGCGCGCCCGGCTACGAGACCTGGAACGGCCAGATGGTCATGACCGAGAAGTTCGTCCAGACCCGGATGAACGGCGACACGGTCGGCTACGAGGGCGAATACGACATCAAGGACGTGCCGCACGCCATCCGCCTCACCGACTCCGGCACCTTCATCCACGGCAACTACTGGGCGAGCGGCGCCTTCGGCAACACCAACGCCAGCCACGGCTGTGTCGGACTGCGCGACGTCAAGGGCGCCTGGGACAAGAACGCCCCGGCCGCCTGGTTCTACAACCGCTCGATGATCGGTGACGTCGTGGTCGTGAAGAACTCCGCCGACGCCACGGTCGCCCCGGACAACGGCCTCAACGGCTGGAACATGTCCTGGGAGAAGTGGAAGGCGTAACGCCCGCCTGGTGACGGCCTGACGGCCCCGGTGCGCACCCGCACCGGGGCCGTTCGCGTTCTCCGCCCGGAGATGTGACCGACCGCACCCCTCCGCCCCGGGTTAGCCCCCGTTAACCTGCTCGCATGACCGTGAATCTCGAAGTCGCCGAAGGCGTCGGTACCCTCCGTCTCGACCGGCCGCCGATGAACGCGCTGGACGTCGCCACCCAGGACCGGCTCAAGGAGCTCGCCGAGGAGGCCGGCCGCCGTGACGACGTGCGGGCCGTGGTGATCTACGGCGGGGAGAAGGTGTTCGCGGCCGGCGCGGACATCAAGGAGATGCAGGCCATGGACCACACGGCGATGGTCCTGCGCGCCCGCGCCCTGCAGGAGTCGTTCACGGCGGTGGCCCGGATCCCCAAGCCCGTGGTGGCCGCGGTGACCGGGTACGCGCTCGGCGGCGGCTGCGAGCTGGCCCTGTGCGCGGACTTCCGCATCGCCGCGGACAACGCGAAGCTGGGCCAGCCCGAGATCCTGCTCGGCCTGATCCCGGGCGCGGGCGGCACCCAGCGGCTGGCCCGTCTGGTCGGCCCGTCGAAGGCCAAGGACCTGATCTTCACCGGCCGGATGGTCAAGGCCGACGAGGCCCGTGAACTCGGCCTGGTGGACCGGGTGGTGGCGGCGGACCAGGTCTACGCCGAGGCGCACGCCTGGGCGGCGAAGCTGGCGCAGGGCCCGGCGATCGCGCTGCGCGCGGCCAAGGAGTCCATCGACGCCGGCCTGGAGACGGACATCGAGACGGGCCTCGCCATCGAGCGGAACTGGTTCGCGGGCCTGTTCGCGACCGAGGATCGCGAACGCGGCATGCGTAGCTTCGTCGAGGAGGGCCCGGGCAAGGCCAAGTTCCTCTGACGGCTCGCGGCGGTCCGGTGAAAGTCCGCCGTACCCCTTGCAATTGACACCGTGTCTGACCCGGATCCCCCGATGGGGCGGATTATGGGAGCCTTAAGCCAGCCTTAAGCCTGCCTTGTCGAGGGAGCCCGGCGAAGGCCGCCGGAGGGGGCTCCGCCGCAGCTCAGCGGGGCTGTGGACGGTTCCGAACTGCCGGTGGCATATGCCGATCGAGTGCAGCGGAATGACCGCTTCCGGGGGGTGTATTCCTCCGGAACGGCCCCGGAGAGCCCCGCGGGCCGCCATGATGGGGGCATGGCGGGGCTGGAGGGTATCGAACAGCCGCGGGGACACAGCCGTGCGACCGCGGCGCGCTGGTCGCCGGCGGTCGAGGACGAAACTGCCGCGAAGGCGCTGGAGTTGTTCGGCAATCCCACGGAGGCCGAAGTTCCGCTGCCGTCCCGCCCCGAGTCCGCCGCCACCGCGCGCCGGCTGACCCAGGTGATCGTCCTGCGGCACTGGGCGCTGAGCCCCAAGATGGCCGAGGACGCCGTGCTCCTCGTCTCCGAACTCGTCGGCAACGCCGTCCGCCACACCGGCGCCCGCGTCTTCGGCTTACGGATGCGCCGCCGCCGCGGCTGGATCCGGATCGAGGTCCGCGACCCCTCGCGCGGGCTGCCCTGTCTGATGCCCGTTCAGGAGATGGACGTCAGCGGCCGGGGCCTGTTCCTCGTCGACAAGCTCGCCGACCGCTGGGGCGTGGATCTCCTGCCCCGCGGCAAGACCACCTGGTTCGAGATGAGGGTCACCGAACGCTGAGGGCCGCCCCCCTCCCGCGAACGGATAATCTGACCTGCGGCAAAAAGCCAGCACGACACGACTTGACGCGAGTACACGCGAGTAGAGGGGCGGACCGGTGGCGCACATCGACATCGAGGAAGCACGCAAGCAGTTCGAGCGCATCGATGCGGACGGCGACGGCACCATCACCGCCGCCGAGTTCAAGACCGCCCTCGCCCAGGGCGGGGACTGGAACGTCACCGAGGCCGTCGCCGAGGCCATCATCAAGAGCCGCGACCTCAACGGCGACAAGGTGCTGTCGTTCGACGAGTTCTGGGCCTTCCTGAGCAAGTAGGACCCCGCCGAAGGGGCGCCCTCCTCCGGGAAGGCGCCCCTTCAGGCGTCCTCGGCCCAGTCCCGCAGCGCCGCCTTGCTGGAGAAGTTCGCGACGTTCTTGTCCAGCGGGTCGTCCGTGTACTGGTGGAACCGCCACTTCGCCTGGATGCGGGGCTTGCCCGCCGTCACATAGTCGGCGATCCAGAGGCCGTCACCGGCGTACGACGTGGTGTCGACGTTCAGCCAGTAATGGCGGTTGCAGTAGAGCACGACCCGGTTGTCCGGCCGCTTCTCGCGCAGGATGCGGATGAACCGGTCCTTCTCCGCGTTGCTCGCGTGCGTGCCGTCGCCGGTGGTCTCCCAGTCGACGGCGAGGACGTCACCCGCCTTCTCCGGCGCCTTCTTCAGGAAGTAGTCGGCCTGGGCGGTCAGGTTGCCCGGCCACAGGAAGTGGTAGAAGCCGACGACCAGACCCGCGTCACGGGCCCGCTTCGTCTGGGCGGAGAGCTTGGGGTTGACGTACGAGCGGCCCTCCGTCGCCTTGACGAAGACGAAGGAGAGACCGTCGGTGTCGTAGGACGAGGACTGGTACGCGCTCACGTCGATGCCGCGCAGCATGGGGGGACTCCCTGAGTGCCGTGGGGGGACAGGAGTTGACCTGGCTTATGCCCCACCGTGGCACGGCTGACGCGTCATGGACGTGGAATCGTCAACATTCGATGATGTTCACGGCGAGCCCGCCCCGCGCCGTCTCCTTGTACTTGACGGACATGTCGGCGCCCGTGTCCTTCATCGTCTTGATGACCTTGTCCAGGGACACCTTGTGCGAGCCGTCGCCGCGCATCGCCATCCGGGCGGCCGTGACCGCCTTCACGGCCGCCATGCCGTTGCGCTCGATGCAGGGGATCTGCACGAGGCCCCCGACCGGGTCGCAGGTGAGGCCCAGGTTGTGCTCCATGCCGATCTCGGCGGCGTTCTCCACCTGCTCCGGGGAGCCGCCCAGCACCTCCGCGAGCGCGCCCGCCGCCATCGAGCAGGCCGAGCCGACCTCGCCCTGGCAGCCGACCTCGGCGCCGGAGATCGAGGCGTTCTCCTTGAAGAGCATGCCGATCGCGCCCGCGGCCAGCAGGAAGCGGACCACGCCCTCCTCGTCGGCGCCCGGCACGAAGTTGATGTAGTAGTGCAGGACGGCCGGGATGATGCCCGCCGCGCCGTTCGTCGGGGCGGTGACCACCCGTCCGCCGGCGGCGTTCTCCTCGTTCACGGCCATCGCGTAGAGCGTGATCCACTCCATGGCCAGGGCCTTCGCGTCGCCCTCGGAGCGCAGCTTGCGCGCGGTGTTCGCGGCCCGCCGGCGGACCTTCAGACCGCCCGGCAGGATGCCCTCCCGGGACATGCCCCGCGACACGCACTCCCGCATCACCCGCCAGATCTCCAGCAGGCCCTCGCGGATCTCCTCCTCGGTGCGCCAGGCCCGCTCGTTCTCCAGCATCAGCGCCGAGATCGACAGGCCCGTCTCCCGGGTCAGGCGCAGCAGCTCGTCGCCCGTGCGGAAGGGGTACTTCAGGACGGTGTCGTCGAGCTTGATCCGGTCCTCGCCGACCGCGTCCTCGTCGACGACGAAACCGCCGCCCACCGAGTAGTACGTCTTCGTCAGCAGCTCCCCGCCCTGGGCGTCGAACGCCCACAGGGTCATGCCGTTCGCGTGGTAGGGGAGGGCCTTGCGGCGGTGCAGGACCAGGTCGTCGTCGAAGGAGAAGGCGATCTCGTGCTCGCCGAGCAACCGCAGCCGGCCGGACTGCTTGATCGACTCCACCCGTCCGTCGGCGGACTCGACGTCCACGGTGCGCGGGGAGTCGCCCTCCAGGCCGAGCAGCACCGCCTTCGGGGTGCCGTGGCCGTGCCCGGTCGCGCCGAGCGAGCCGTACAGCTCGGCCCGTACGGCGGTGACGGACTCCAGGACGCCCTCGTTGCGCAGCCGGCGCGCGAACATACGGGCCGCCCGCATCGGACCCACCGTGTGGGAGCTGGACGGGCCGATGCCGATCGAGAACAGGTCGAAGACCGATATGGCCACGGAAACTCCTCGGTGCGGGGTGGTGCGGGGGGCTTTCCCGGGGTGCCCCGCACCTTCGAGTGTGCGGGACGCCCCGGGAGAGTGACGACGGTCCTACTTGTTCAGACCGGCGTAGAGCGGGTGCTTGTCGGCCAGCGCCTTCACCCGGGCCTTGAGCGCCGCGGCGTCGTACGACGGCTTCAGCGTCTCGGCGATCACGTCCGCGACCTCGGTGAAGTCCTCGGCGGTGAAACCGCGCGTGGCCAGCGCCGGGGTGCCGATGCGCAGCCCGGAGGTCACCATCGGCGGCCGCGGGTCGTCCGGCACCGCGTTGCGGTTGACCGTGATCCCCACCTCGTGGAGGCGGTCCTCGGCCTGCTGCCCGTCCAGCTCGGACTCCCGCAGGTCGACCAGGATGAGGTGCACGTCCGTGCCGCCGGACAGCACGTTCACCCCGGCCGCGCGGGCGTCCTCGGCGGTCAGCCGGTCCGCGAGGATGCGGGCGCCCTCGACCGTGCGGCGCTGGCGCTCCTTGAACTCCTCGGAGGCGGCGACCTTGAACGAGACCGCCTTGGCGGCGATCACGTGCTCCAGCGGACCGCCCTGGAAGCCCGGGAAGACGGAGGAGTTCAGCTTCTTCGCGAACTCCTTGCTGCGCGCCAGGATGATCCCGCCGCGCGGCCCGCCGAGCGTCTTGTGGGTGGTGGAGGTGACCACGTCGGCGTGCGGCACCGGGTTGGGGTGCAGCCCCGCCGCGACCAGGCCCGCGAAGTGGGCCATGTCCACCCACAGGTAGGCGCCGGTCTCGTCGGCGATCCGGCGGAAGGCCGCGAAGTCCAGCTGGCGCGGGTACGCCGACCAGCCCGCGATGATCACCTTCGGGCGGTGCTCCTTGGCGAGGCGCTCCACCTCGTCCATGTCGACCAGACCGCTCTCCGGGTCCACGTGGTACGCGACCACCTGGAACTGCTTGCCGGAGAAGTTCAGCCGCATCCCGTGGGTGAGGTGGCCGCCGTGCGCCAGGTCCAGGCCCAGGATGGTGTCGCCGGGCTGGGCCAGCGCGAACAGCGCCGCCTGGTTGGCCGAGGCGCCCGAGTGCGGCTGGACATTGGCGTACTCGGCGCCGAACAGCTCCTTCACCCGGTCGATGGCGATCTGCTCGGCGACGTCGACGTGCTCGCAGCCGCCGTAGTAGCGCCGGCCGGGGTAGCCCTCGGCGTACTTGTTCGTCAGGACCGAGCCCTGCGCCTCCATGACGGCGACCGGGGCGAAGTTCTCCGACGCGATCATCTCGAGGGTGGACTGCTGACGCTCCAGCTCGGCGTCGAGCGCCGCGGCGACCGCCGGGTCCAGCTCGTGCAGGGGCGTGTTCAGAAGGGAGTTCTCAGACATGGGGGGTACGGGCTCCTCAGCCGGCGGTGTGGGCGTCGTACTCGTCTGCGGAGAGCAGGTCGGCCGGCTCCTCCGTGACGCGCACCTTGAACAGCCAGCCGCCCTCGAAGGGGGCCGAGTTCACCAGGGCCGGGTCGTTCACCACGTCCTCGTTGATCTCGGTGACCTCGCCGGTGACCGGGGAGTACAGGTCGGAGACGGACTTCGTCGACTCCAGTTCGCCGCAGGTGTCACCCGCGGTCACGGTCGAGCCGACCTCGGGGAGCTGGGCGTAGACGACGTCGCCGAGCGCGTTGGCCGCGAACTCGGTGATGCCGACCGTGGCGACGCCGTCCTCGGCGGTCGCGAGCCACTCGTGCTCCTTGCTGTAACGCAGCTGCTGGGGGTTGCTCATGGCCTGAATTCTCCTGTACACGCGTCAGTGCTGATGAAGGGGGACTGAGACGACTGGGACGGCGGACATGGCGGCGGACGTGCGCGGTCGCACGCCGCCCTGCCAGTCTGTACGCGCGGCGCGGCTCGTGCCGCGCGCGGTTCCTACTTCTGCCGCTTGTAGAACGGCAGCGCCACGACCTCGTAGGGCTCGTGGCTGCCGCGGATGTCCACGCCGACCCCGGGGGTGCCCGGCGCCGCGTGCGCGGCGTCGACGTAGGCCATGGCGATCGGCTTGCCCAGGGTGGGGGAGGGGGCGCCGGAGGTCACCTCGCCGATGACCTCGCCGCCGGCGACGACCGGGTACCCGGAGCGCGGCACGCGGCGGCCCTCGGCGACCAGGCCGACCAGGACGCGCGGCGGGTTCGTCTCGGCCTTGGCGGCGGCCGCCTGGAGCGCCTCGCGCCCGACGAAGTCGCCCTCCTTCTCGAACTTCACCACCCGGCCGAGGCCGGCGTCGAAGGGGGTGAGCGAGGTCGACAGCTCGTTGCCGTACAGCGGCATGCCCGCCTCCAGGCGGAGCGTGTCACGGCAGGACAGGCCGCAGGGGACCAGGCCGACGCCCTGACCGGCCTCGGTGAGCGCCTGCCACAGCTCCACGGCGTGCTCCGGCTTCACGAACAGCTCGAAGCCGTCCTCGCCGGTGTAGCCCGTGCGGGCGATCAGGGCGGGCACGCCGGCGACGGTGCCGGGCAGGCCGGCGTAGTACTTCAGGCCGTCCAGATCGGCGTCGGTGAGCGACTTCAGGATGCCGGGGGACTCGGGGCCCTGGACGGCGATCAGCGCGTACGCGTCACGGTCGTCGCGGACCTCGGCGTCGAAGCCGGCCACCCGCTCGGTCAGCGCGTCGAGCACGACCTGGGCGTTGGAGGCGTTGGCGACGACCATGTACTCGGTCTCGTCGAGCCGGTAGACGATCAGGTCGTCCAGGATGCCGCCGTCGGCCCGGCAGATCATGGTGTAGCGGGCGCGGCCCACCCCGACGGAGGCGATGTTGCCCACCAGGGCGTGGTTCAGGAAGGCGGCCGCCTGGGCGCCGGTGACCGTGATCTCGCCCATGTGCGAGAGGTCGAACAGGCCGGCGCGGGTGCGCACCGCGTTGTGCTCGTCGCGCTCGGAGCCGTAGCGCAGGGGCATGTCCCAGCCGGCGAAGTCGGTCATGGTGGCGCCCAGCGAGCGGTGCAGGGCGTCCAGGGCGGTACGGCGCGGTTCGGAACTGCTCATCGGTCGGTCGTCTCCCAAGGCATGACGGGCGGTCGTTCCTCCCCATCTGTCATCGGAACCTGAGAGGTTCGTCATGACCGCGCGTGGGCATGACTTGCACCTTGGGTGGGACCACCGGCGACGGCGGCCCGCTTTTCAGATGTGCCTCGCCCGCGCGGTAACGGGGCCTGAGAGATTCAAGGGAGGGACTTGCTCCTTCGGCGCCCCGGCGGCGTACAGCCGGGGACTCTCCCGCGCGGATTCAAACGGCCGGTATGCAGTTGGCGCCGCCATCATCGCATGCCCGGCCCCGTCTGCCCCAGGCCACATCTGTAACCGGCCTGTGGCAGTAAGCGAACGAAAACAGAGAGGATCCTCCATTACCTTCTCTTTACGCTCGGTGGGGATGGGGAAGCCTGTATGCGGAGGAGGACGATGACGGTGAAGCGCACCACGGCGTACGCCACCACGTCGGGCATCGCCCTGCCCGGGCAGCCGGGGGCCTCGGCCGTCGAGGCCCGGACGCGTCCCGCGCCGGTGGTGCGGGACCTGCGCGAGCGGTCGGGCCGCGGCCCGACCGCCCTGCTCTTCGGCCCCCGCGACCTCGTCGTGATCACCGGCCTGCCCGGCAGCGGCAAGTCCACCCTGATGCGGCGGACCGTCCGCGGCCCGCGCGTCGACTCCCAGGACACCCGGGACCGCTGGGACGCCCGGATGCCCGGTTTCCTGCCCTACGCCCTCTACCGTCCCCTGGTCCGTCTCTCCCACTACGCCGGGCTGCGCCGCGCCGTCCGCCGCGGCGGCGGGGTCGTCGTGCACGACTGCGGCACCCAGGCGTGGGTGCGCGGCTGGCTGGCCCGGGCCGCCCGGCGCCGCGGCGGCGTCCTGCACCTGCTGGTGCTCGACGTCGACCCGGACACCGCTCTGGAGGGGCAGCGCGAGCGCGGCCGGGGCGTCTCCCGGTACGCCTTCCTGCGTCACCGGCGCGCCGCCGCCCGGCTGCTGCGCGCCGTCGACAGCGGTGAGCTGCCCCGGGGCTGCGGCTCCGCGGTGCTGCTCGACCGGGACGCGGCCGGCACCCTGCGCCGGATCGGGTTCACGGGCTGACCCGGGCCCGGCCGGGCGGGGCCGGGTCCCGGTAGCCTTTCGACCCTCAGACGTGATTCACAGCAGGCGGTCACAGACAGATGGACTTCGCAGCGGATCTCCCCGCGGACTTCCCGGCAGGCTCTCCCCTCCACCCGCACGGCGGCTGGCCCGGCAACGAACTGGAGGAGGTGCTCTCGGCCTCCCTCGGCCAGCCGTCGGCCGGCGGCCGGATCGTGGAGGTGCTGGGCCGCAGCTTCGTCTGGGTGCCGCTGCCCAACGGCGGCGGCCCGGACAGCGGTCCGCTCGACCTGCCCGGCATGGAGATCGACGGCCAGGGCTATGTCCCGGTGTTCTCCTCAGAGGAGCAGTTCCGGCAGGTCGTCGGCTCCCACATGGCGTACACCGTCGCCCCGGCCGTGGAGTTCGCCCGCGGGCTGCCGCCGCACGTGGGCATCGCGGTCAACCCGGGCGGAGTGGTCGGCGTGCCGCTGCCCCCGGCCGCGGTGGCCGAGGTGTGCCGGGCGGGCCGTACCCCGCTGGACGGCTTCGCCTCCGGAGGCCGCGTCAAGCTCTACGAGCCCGACTGGCAGGACGACCCGGTCGACTTCCTGTCCGCGGCGTCCGCCGAGTTCGCCGCGATCGGCGTCGTCGCCACCGCCCGCCGCTGTCTCGGCGCGATCGAGGACGGCGAGCCGGTGCTGTTCGTCGGCGTCGAACTGACGCAGTGGGAGGGCGACTTGCGGGCCGCCCCGATGGACGCCCTGGGCCGCGCCCTCGGCCGTGTGCCGGTGCGCTGGCCGGTCAACCTGGTCCTCCTCGACGTGGCCCAGGACCCGGTCATCGACTGGATGCGCGCCAAGGTCCGCCCGTTCTACACACGCGAGCCCTGAGATCCCGGACGCGTGGTCCCCGAGATTTTCGACGAGCGGTCCGGCGCCCCGCGACGCCGGACCGATCCGGACGACAGGCCCTAAGCTGGGCTCAGAGCCATGTCGGGCTCAATGCCATGTTTTCCCGAAGGGGCGGTAAAAGGTGAGCGCGAGCGGCACAACCTCGACCGGGCAGGTCGAGCACATGCTGCGCCAGGTGACCCCCGGGCGCTACGACGCCTACGAGGCACTCCTGCGCGCCCTCGCCACCCCGGCCACCGGCCAGGTCTGGATGCTGCTGTGGCACGGTCAGGCGGGCTCCCCGGACGCCCAGTACGGGAACATGGAGGTCGACGGTCACGCCTACGCCCCGTGCGTCACCTCCGCCCAGGAGCTGTCGGCCAGCGGCTGGAACCGCAGCTACGAGGTCGTCGACGGACTCGACGTGGCCCGCACCCTCCACCCCGACCACTACGGCCTCTGGCTGAACCCGCACGCCCCCGGCGGCGGCGTCGGCATCCCCTGGCTCGACCTGCGCCGGATCGCCACCGGCCTGGACCGCCAGCCCGCCGGACCGCTGCGGCTGTCGGAGCCCGCCATCGAGATCCCGCAGTTCTACGCCCTGCTCTCGCAGAACGCCCACCGCACCCCGGCCGTGCGCACCCTGCGCCGCGCCTGGGTCCAGCCCGCGCTCGGGGCCCCGTATCTGGCGATCGGCCTGGACGTCTACGACACCAGCCCGCCCGCCGTGGACGCGGTGCGCTCCATGATGCTCCAGTCGGTCGGCGCGGTCCCGGACGGACTGCCCGTCTCCACGGTCGCGATGGCCGACGAGGACGATCCGGTGGCGATGTGGATGCGGCAGGCCGCGCGCCCCTTCTACGACCGCGAGGCACACGCCACCGCCCCCGCCGCGGGCTACGGCTACCCTCCGGCACAGGGCCGTTACTGAGCTTCGGCTTGCCATGACGCCGGTTCGCCCCACCCCCCTCTGTCGTAGGTGTGAGCGCCTTCCCGCTGTCGTTTCCCAGGCGGATCTCCGCGCGTAGATGCGATCAGAAGGTCCCGGTCCGCCCTCATACGCCCCAACTGGTGCCCGTCCGGCCGCTGTTACCCGCTGTTCGGATAACGGAATCCCCCAAACAGCATCACGGTTACGCATCCTTTCCCCGCCAGCTCTGGCGACTGATCGCCCCCGCATTGAAGACTCCCCGCTAGGCACGGGCCGGTCGGCCCTGTGTGCGAGTGAGAGCAACCGCTACCGCGGCAGCCAGGGGGGTCGGCAACCGCCGGCCGAGAGGGGTCAATTCCACTGTGACCGCACCGATCGAGACAACGGGAGCGGAGGCCGGGGCACAGCCCGAGGCCGTGCTCTCAGGGATCGAGAAGAGCAAGATCGAGGGGCGTTCGCTGGGGCAGATCGCCTGGTCCCGGTTCAAGAAGGACAAGGTGGCCGTCGCCGGCGGCGTCATCGTCATCCTGCTGATCCTGCTCGCGATCCTGTCACGCCCCCTCCAGGCGCTGTTCGGCCTGGACCCCAACGCGCTCAACCAGGACCTCATCGATCCCAACACCTCGCTGCCCAAGGGTGACTTCGGCGGCATGAGCTGGGAGCACCCGCTGGGTGTCGAGCCGAAGTTCGGCCGTGACATCGCCACCCGCATCCTCGAGGGCTCCTGGGTGTCCCTGGTCGTCGCGTTCGGCGCCACGCTCCTGTCGAACACGATCGGCGCCGTCCTCGGCGTCGTCGCCGGCTACTACGGCGGCCGGGTCGACACGATCATCAGCCGGCTGATGGACACCTTCCTGGCCTTCCCGCTGCTGCTGTTCGCCATCGCCATCTCGGCCACCCTGCAGGGCGGTGCCTTCGGCCTGGAGGGCCTGCCGCTGCACATCAGCGTGCTGATCTTCATCATCGGTTTCTTCAACTGGCCGTATCTGGGCCGCATCGTCCGCGGTCAGACCCTGGCCCTCAGGGAGCGCGAGTTCGTCGACGCCTCCCGGGGGATGGGAGCCAAGGGGCCGTACATCCTCTTCCGGGAGCTCCTCCCGAACCTGGTCGGCCCGATCATCGTCTACTCGACGCTGCTCATCCCGACGAACATCCTTTTCGAGGCCAGCCTGAGCTTCCTCGGTGTCGGCATCCAGCCCCCGCAGGCTTCCTGGGGCGGCATGCTCAACCAGGCGGTCGACTTCTACGAGGTCGACCCGCAGTTCATGATCGTGCCCGGCCTCGCCATCTTCGTCACCGTCCTGGCGTTCAACCTGCTCGGCGACGGACTCCGCGACGCTCTCGACCCGCGCAGCCGCTGACATGCGGCCGCGACGAGAGCCCATCAAGTTTCCAACTATGGAGGGGAAGCAGACCATCATGCGAAGGTCAGTGCTGGCCGCGGTTGCGGTCGTCGGCAGTGCGAGCTTGCTGCTTTCGGCCTGCAGCAAGGCCGATGACAAGTCGGACAACAACGGATCGAAGTCGGCCGGTGCCAACGCCGCGACCAAGGGCGTCGTCAACGCTTCCACCCAGGCGGGTGGGACGGTCACGTACGAGTACTCCGACGTCCCGGACTCCTTCGACCCGGGCAACACGTACTACGCGTACATGTACAACCTCAGCCGGCTGTACGCCCGTCCGCTGATGACGTTCAAGCCCGGTGCCGGCGAGGCCGGCAACGAGCTGGTCCCGGACCTGGCCTCCGCCCCGGGCGAGCCCAGCGACGGCGGCAAGACCTGGACGTACAAGCTGCGTCCGGGCCTGAAGTACGAGGACGGCACCCCGATCACGTCGAAGGACGTGAAGTACGCCGTCGAGCGCTCCAACTTCGCGCGTGACGTGCTCTCCCTCGGCCCCAGCTACTTCCAGCAGTTCCTCGAGGGCGGCGACAAGTACAAGGGCCCGTACAAGGACAAGAGCGACAAGGGCATCTCGTCCATCCAGACCCCGGACGACACCACGATCGTCTTCAAGCTGAACCGCGCCTTCCAGGAGTTCGACTACCTGGTCGCCACCCCGCAGACGGCCCCCGTGCCGAAGGCGCAGGACACCGGCGTCGACTACGTCAAGAAGATCGTGTCGTCGGGCTCCTACAAGTTCCAGAGCTACCAGGAGGGCAAGGAAGCCGTCCTGGTCCGCAACGAGAACTGGGACGCCAAGAGCGACCCGCTGCGCAAGCAGTACCCCGAGAAGATCGTCGTCAAGCTGAAGGTCAACGCCGAGACGATCGACCAGGACGTCATGTCCGGCAAGGCCATCGACCTCGGTGGTACGGGCGTCCAGGCCGCGACCCAGGCGAAGGTCGTCAACTCCTCGGACCAGAAGGCCAACACCGACAACACCTACGGTGGCCGCCTGGTCTACATGGCGATCAACACCAAGCTCGCGCCGTTCGACAAGGTCGAGTGCCGCAAGGCCGTGGAGTTCGCGGTCAACAAGGTCTCCGTGCAGACGGCCCTCGGCGGCCCGATCCGCGGTGACATCGCCTCCACCGTCCTGCCGCCGGACATCCCGGGCTACCAGAAGTCCGACCTGTACGCGACGCCCGGCAACAAGGGCGACGTGGCCAAGGCCAAGGACCAGCTGAAGGCCTGCGGCAAGACGTCGATCGACACCAACATCTCGGCGCGCAGCGACCGTCCGGCGGAGATCGACGCGGCCACCGCGATCATCGACTCGCTGAAGAAGGTCGGCATCAACGCCAGCCTGAAGCAGTTCCCGTCGGGCAAGTACTTCACCGACGCCGCGGGTGTGCCGCAGTTCAACAAGAAGCAGAACATCGGCCTGCACATGATGCAGTGGGGTGCCGACTGGCCGTCCGGCTACGGCTTCCTGCAGCAGATCCTGCACAGCGACGCGATCGGCGAGTCCGGCAACACCAACCTGTCGCAGCTCGACAACAAGGACGTCGACTCGCTGCTGGAGAAGGCCATCGCCAGCGAGGACCAGGGCGAGCGCGACGGCCTCTACGCCCAGATCGACAAGAAGGCGATGGAGGAGGCGGCCCTCGTTCCGCTGACCTACTTCAAGGTCCTGCTGTACCGCCCGGCCGGCTTCACCAACCTGGTGTCGACGGCTGCCTTCAGCGGTCAGTACGACTACCTCAACATCGGTACGACCAAGAAGTAGCCCCGGAAGGCAGGTGAAGGCTTTGGTGCCCGCGGGCCATGCGGCCCGCGGGCACCAGCGCCGATCCCCGTGATCTCGTATATCCTCCGCCGGACGCTCGCGGCAGTGATCCTGCTGCTGGTCGTCACCGCGGTCACCTTCGCGATCTTCTTCCTGCTGCCCCGGCTCGCCGGCCAGACGGCCGACCAGCTGGCCCAGCAGTACATCGGGAAGAGTCCCACCCAGGCCGACATCGAGGCGGTCAAGCAGAACCTCGGTCTCGACCAGCCCGTGTACGTGCAGTACTGGGACTTCATCAAGGGGATCGTCTCCGGCGCCACCTACGACCTCGGCCCCACCACGGCGCACTGCAACGCGCCGTGCTTCGGCTACTCCTTCAAGACGCACGTCGAGGTCTGGCCCCAGCTCACCGACCGGATGCCCGTGACGGTCTCCCTGGCCGCCGGTGCCGCCGTGCTGTGGCTGGTGGGCGGTGTGACGGCCGGTGTGATCTCCGCGCTGAAGCCGCGGTCGTTCGCCGACCGCACGTTCATGGGCATCGCCCTCGCGGGTGTCTCGCTGCCCATGTTCTTCACCGGCCAGCTGGCGCTGTTCCTTTTCACCTACCAGTGGCCGATCTTCGGCCGGGAGTACGTGCCGTTCACCGAGAACCCCTCGCAGTGGGCCAACACGCTCTTCCCCGCCTGGTGTTCGCTCGCCCTGCTGTACTCCGCCATCTACGCCCGGCTCACCCGCTCGGGGATGCTGGAAACGATGAACGAGGACTTCATCCGCAGCGCCCGCGCCAAGGGCCTGCGGGAGCGCAAGGTCGTCGTCCGGCACGGTCTGCGGGCCGCGCTGACGCCGATCATCACCGTGTTCGGCATGGACCTCGGACTGCTGCTCGGCGGCGCCGTGATCACCGAGACGGTCTTCTCCCTGCACGGCATCGGCGAGTACGCGGTGCAGTCCATCCGGGACAACGACCTGCCGCCCATCCTCGGCGTCACGCTCCTGGCCGCCTTCTTCGTCGTCCTCGCAAACTTCCTGGTGGACCTGTTGTACGCCGCCGCCGACCCGCGGGTGAGGATCTCGTGACCGAACTCTCCAAGACCGGTGCCGCAGTGGGGGAGCCCGCGACGGGCACCTCCGACGCGCCCACGGCGTTCCTCGAAGTCCGCGACCTCAAGGTGCACTTCCCGACCGACGACGGCCTCGTCAAGTCCGTCGACGGGCTGAGCTTCTCGCTGGAGAAGGGCAAGACCCTCTGCATCGTCGGCGAGTCCGGCTCCGGCAAGTCGGTCACCTCGCTGGCCGTCATGGGCCTGCACCGGCTCGGGGCGCGCGGCAAGAACGTCCGGATGTCCGGCGAGATCTGGCTCGGCGGCAAGGAGCTCATCTCCGCCGAGCCCGACGAGGTGCGCCGGCTCCGCGGCCGCGAGATGGCGATGATCTTCCAGGATCCGCTGTCCGCGATGCACCCGTACTACACGATCGGCAGCCAGATCGTGGAGGCGTACCGGGTCCACCACGACGTCAACAAGAAGACCGCGCGCAAGCGGGCGATCGAGATGCTCGACCGGGTCGGCATCCCCGAGCCCGGCAAGCGCGTCGACAACTACCCGCACGAGTTCTCCGGCGGTATGCGCCAGCGCGCCATGATCGCGATGGCGCTGGTCAACAACCCCGAGCTGCTCATCGCGGACGAGCCGACGACCGCCCTCGACGTGACCGTCCAGGCGCAGATCCTCGACCTCATCCGGGATCTGCAGAAGGAGTTCGGCTCCGCGGTCGTCCTCATCACCCACGACCTCGGCGTGGTCGCCGAGATCGCCGACGACGTGCTCGTGATGTACGGCGGCCGGTGCGTGGAGCGCGGGTCCGTCGACGACGTCTTCGAGCGGCCGCAGCACCCCTACACCTGGGGCCTGCTCGGCTCGATGCCGCGCATCGACCGGGAGACCTCGGAGCGGCTCATCCCCGTCAAGGGCCAGCCGCCGAGCCTCATCAACGTCCCGTCGGGCTGCGCCTTCCACCCGCGCTGCCCGTACGCCGACATCCCCAAGGGCGATGTCACCCGTACCGTGCGCCCGGAGCTCCAGCAGGTCGGCAGCGGGCACTTCTCCGCCTGCCACCTCTCGGCCGAGGACCGCACGCGGATCTGGACCGAAGAGATTGCGCCGAAGCTGTGAGTGAGACGAAGAAATCGGACGCGGCCGTACCGGCCCAGGCGCCGGCCCCCGCCGAGGAGCGCGAGGTGCTGCTCAAGGTCGAGGGCCTGCAGAAGCACTTCCCGATCCGCAAGGGCGTCCTCCAGCGTCAGGTCGGCGCGGTCAAGGCCGTCGACGGCATCGACTTCGAGGTGCGCAAGGGCGAGACCCTGGGCGTGGTCGGGGAGTCCGGCTGCGGCAAGTCGACCATGGGCCGGGTCATCACCCGCCTCCAGGACCCGACGGGCGGCTCGATCCACTTCGAGGGCAAGGACATCACGCGGCTGAACACGGCCGGGATGCGCCCGCTGCGGCGGGACATCCAGATGATCTTCCAGGACCCGTACGGCTCCCTGAACCCGCGGCACACCATCGGCTCGATCGTCTCGGCGCCCTTCCGGCTCCAGGGCGTCGAGCCCGAGGGCGGGGTGAAGAAGGAGGTCCAGCGGCTCCTGGAGCTGGTGGGCCTGAGCCCCGAGCACTACAACCGCTACCCGCACGAGTTCTCCGGCGGCCAGCGCCAGCGCATCGGCATCGCCCGCGCGCTCGCGCTCAAGCCGAAGCTGGTCGTGGCGGACGAGCCGGTCTCCGCCCTGGACGTCTCCATCCAGGCGCAGGTCGTCAACCTCATGGACGACCTCCAGGAGGAGCTCGGCCTGACCTACGTGATCATCGCGCACGACCTCTCGGTCGTCCGGCACGTGTCGGACCGTATCGCGGTGATGTACCTCGGCAAGATCGTCGAGCTCGCCGACCGCACCTCGCTGTACGAGGCGCCGATGCACCCGTACACCAAGGCCCTGATGTCGGCGGTGCCGGTCCCGGACCCCAAGCGCCGGGGCGCCAAGAGCGAGCGCATCCTGCTCCGTGGCGACGTGCCCTCGCCGATCGCCCCGCCGCCCGGCTGCCGTTTCCACACGCGCTGCTGGAAGGCGACCGAGGTCTGCCGGACGGTGGAGCCCCCGCTGCTGGAGCTGCGGCCCGGCCAGCGCGTGGCCTGCCACCACCCGGAGAACTTCGAGGACCAGCAGCCGCAGGACACGGTGCTGCTGACCGCCGCCAAGGAGGCCGCCGAGCTGGTGGCCGACGAGGTGCTCGCGGAGTCCGCGCAGACGTCGGCGGCGGTGGCGGCCGAGGTGCTGCCGCAGGCCGGGAAGGTCACGAAGGACGCCTCGAAGGATGTCTCGAAGGGCGTCTCCGAGGGCGACTCGCAGGACGTCTCCAAGGACGTCTCGAAGGCGCCGGAGCCGGCTGCCGAGGCCCCGGAGCCGGCTGCCGAGGCCCCGGAGACGGACGCCGAGGCGCCCGCGGACGCTCCCGCCGAGGGCGACGAGAAGTAGCCACGCCGCAGCCCTCGCCTTCTTTTGTAAGGCGGGGGCTGTTTGCTGCGTAAGAATGTACGGGTGCTCCAGCAACTTTTCGCCCCGTCCGTCCAGCACACGCTCGACCTGATCGGGATCTTCGTGTTCGCGATCTCGGGCGCCCTGCTCGCGGTCCGCAAGAACTTCGACGTCTTCGGCATCGCCGTCCTCGCCGAGGTCACTGCCCTGGGCGGCGGACTGTTCCGGGACGTGGTCATCGGCGCCGTGC
The DNA here is from genome assembly GCF_003074055.1 of Streptomyces nigra. Taxonomy (NCBI): domain Bacteria; kingdom Bacillati; phylum Actinomycetota; class Actinomycetes; order Kitasatosporales; family Streptomycetaceae; genus Streptomyces; species Streptomyces nigra. Next base: position 5,272,855 of record NZ_CP029043.1, read on the forward strand.
CACCGGCCGCCTTCACCGACCTGGGGTACTTCCTCACCCCGCTGCTCGCCGCGATGCTGGTGTTCTTCCTGCACCCGCACGTGGAGCGCATCCAGACCGGCGTCAACGTCTTCGACGCGGCGGGCCTCGGTCTGTTCTGCGTCGCCGGGACGGCGAAGGCGTACGACTACGGGCTGAACCTCACCGCCTCCGTGGCCCTCGGCCTGGCCACCGCCGTCGGCGGCGGTGTGCTGCGGGACGTGCTGGCCAACGAGGTGCCGTCCCTGCTGCGCTGGGACCGCGACCTGTACGCCGTCCCCGCGATCGTCGGCGCCTCGCTGACCGTCCTGTGCATCCACTACGACGTGCTGACCCCGGTCACCGGCACGCTCGCGGCGGTCACGGCCTTCGTGCTGCGGCTGCTCGCCATGCGGTTCCACTGGCGGGCTCCGCGAGCGTGGAACCGGCGCTCGACCGTGCGAGAGGAGTAGCGCGGGGCGCGTCCTCGGCGGTCATCACCTCGCTCAGCCACCGGAAGGCGGGCACCATCTGCGGCTTCCACAGCGCCATGGTGTGGCCCCCCGCGCTGCCCGGGACGAACACCACGTCCACCCGCGTCGGCGGCCGGGCGGCCCGGTCGAGGGCCTGCGCGGCCTCGTAGCCGTCGCCGGGCTGCCCCGACAGGTACAGGGCGATCGGCGGCGGCGCGGGGGACCGCGTCAGCAGGACGTACGGGTCGTTGGCCGCCCGCAGCGCGGGGGTGCGGGACGCGAGCGAGCCGGCCTCGGCGGCGGGGTCGTTGTACCCGGACAGGCTGACGGCCGCCCGGTAGCGGTCGGGGTGGGCCACGGCCAGCTTCGCCGCGCAGTGGGCGCCCGCCGAGTAGCCGGCCACCGCCCAGCCGTCGGGCGCGGGCAGCGCCCGGAAGTTGTCCATGACCATCTTCGGCACGTCCACGCTCAGCCAGGTGTCGGCGTTGACCCGGCCGGCCACATTGGCGCACCCGGTGTCCGCGCCCGGCAGCAGGTTGGTGCGCGGCGAGACGAGGATGAACGGCTCGATCCGCCCGGCGCGCATCAGCGGAGCCAACTGCTCGGTGGCGTCCATCGACCCGAACCAGGCCTTCGAGGAGCCCGGATACCCGGGCAGCAGCTCCACCACCGGGAACCGGTGCTCGCGGTAGGCGGGGTCGTCGTACTGGGGCGGCAGCCAGACGTTGACCTCGGCGTGGACCCCCGACACCCGGCCGTCGAGCCGGGTGACGAGCACACCGCCCTCGGCGCGCATGCCCGGCCCCCTGCCCGGCTCGAAGGTCTGGCGGACCCTGGGCAGGGTCTCCACGGCTATGCCCCCGGTGCCGCTCGCGCCGAGGTCGGCGGCCGTGCGGACGTGGTCGCCGGTGCCGAGCAGGTCGTCCCAGTTGTCGTAGAGCTGGTTGGAGTTGTTGACCAGCGTGAAGACCAGGGCGACCGCCGTGGCCTGGGCGAAGAGCAGCATGGCCAGCCGGGCCGCGGCGCGCGCGGCCCTGGGCCCGGGCACCCGTGACCACAGGGCCAGCGGCAGGGCGACGGCGACGGCGCACAGCACGCCGAGTGTGACGAGGAACGGGGTCCCGGTGAGACTCATGTCCTCATAGAGGGGCGAAGCGGGCCCCGGGTTTCACGCTCAAGCCCTCGCCGAACGAAAAGCTACCGCTTAGTAGTTAGCTGTTGTACCGTTCAGGCATGTCAGAAGCAGCCTCCGCCACCACGGCCCAGCGGGCCACGATCGGCGACAGCGAGTTCGACCGCGACACCGCGCTCTCCCGGCGCGAGCCCGGCGTGTACGACATCGATCTCTCCGCCGGCTGGACCATCATCAGCGCCGTCAACGGCGGCTATCTGCTGGCCGTGCTCGGCCGCGCCCTCGCGGACGCCCTGCCGCACCGCGACCCGTTCACGATCTCCGCGCACTATCTGACCGCGTCCCAGCCGGGCCCCGCGGTCGTGCGCACGGACGTCGTCCGCACCGGCCGCACCCTTTCGACCGGCCAGGCCTCCCTCTTCCAGTACGACGCCGAGGGCAACGAGGTCGAGCGCATCCGGGTCCTCGCCTCCTACGGCGACCTGGACACCCTGCCCGACGACGTCCGCACCACCGCCCGGCCGCCGGCGATCCCGCCCATCGAGCACTGCTTCGGCGCCGACGACGGTCCCGCCCCGGTCGACGGCAGCTCCGCCATCACCGAGCGGCTGATGCTCAAGCTGGACCCCGCCACCGTCGGCTGGGCGATCGGCCGGCCCTCGGGCAAGGGGGAGATGCGCGCCTGGTTCGGCCTCGCCGACGGCCGCGACGCCGACCCGCTCTCGCTGCTGCTCGCCGTGGACGCGCTGCCGCCCACCGCCTTCGAGATCGGCATCTCCGGCTGGGTCCCGACCGTCGAGCTGACGGTCCATGTGCGCCACCGCCCCGCGCCCGGCCCGCTGCGCGTCTCCATCACCACCCGCAATCTCGCGGGCGGCTTCCTGGAGGAGGACGCCGAGGTCTGGGACAGCGCGGACCGGCTCGTCGCCCAGTCGCGCCAGCTGGCGCGGGTGCGGCTCGGCTGAGGCCGTACACGTACGACAAGGGGCGGCACGCCCGGTGAACGGGGGTGCCGCCCCTCTGTGTTCGCCGCCCCTCGGCGTCCGCCGCCGCTCTGCGTTCGCGGTCCCTCGGCGTCCGCCGCCGCTCAGTCCAGCCAGTGCTCCCGGCCGAGGGTGATCAGCCGCATCCGCCGGATCGCGTCCTCGGCGACCTGCCGGCGTGCGTCCTCCGGGTCCTCCAGGGCCTCAAGGAACAGCGAGGCCGTCACCAGCATCTGGTCGACGTAGAGATGGGCGAGCATCCGCAGGTCGTCGTCCTGCCAGCCCTCCGAGACGGGGTCCTGCGCCAGCGCGGCCTTCACCTCCTCGCCGAACAGGGCGAGTTGGTCCTGTATCGCCGCCCGCACGGGCTGCACGCCGCCGTGCCGCTCCCGGGAGATGAACCGCACATGGGCGGGGTACCGCTCGACATGGTCCGCGATCAGCTCGACCGCCCGCTCGATGCGCCGGTCGCTCTCACCGGCCGAGGCGACGATGTTGCGGATCATCGGGTGCAGGCTGCCGAGCGCCTCCTCGACCAGGGCGACGCCCAGATCGGCGGTGGAGCGGAAGTGCCGGTAGAAGGCGGTCGGCGCGACGCCCACGGCCCGGGTGACCTCGCGCAGACCCAGGCTGCTCAGGCTCTGGTCCTCCAGTAGCGCCAACGCGGCGTCCAGGAGCGCCTGCCGGGTCTTCTGCTTCTGGGCCTGCCGTATGCCGAGGGTGTGACTCATGCCATGCAGTTAACAACTGTTCTCTGGAGTTGGGAAGTCATGGGGCGGGGTACTCTGAAGTCAGTGAACAAGTGTAACCACAACTGTTCACCGAATTGAGAGAGATCGACACGTGATCTCGGAGGGGGATCCGACCATGTTGTTCCTCGTCGCAGCGCTCCTGCTGCTGGGCGTTCTGCTGGGCGCCGTCGCCCACGCGCCGCTCGCCTTCAGCGCCGTCACCGCCGCCGTGATCGCCGGCTGGCTGGCCGTCTTCGCCGCCCGCGAGCGGCACGCCCGCCGCCACTGACACGTCCGTCATCGACACGTCCGTCACCGGCAGCCGACCGGTCGGTCCGACGACCCCACAGGAGCTGACACTCATGCATCTCACCGCACCGGCCGCCGAACGGCCGCGCACCCGGACCCGCACCCGTGACGCCGACGGCATGGCCGTCGCGTCCTTCATCCTCGGCCTGCTCGGCCTCCTCGTCTTCAACATCTTCCTCGGCCCGACCGCCGTCGTCCTGGCCGCGGTGGCCCTGTGGCGGGGCACCGCGCGCAAGGGCCGCGCCTACCTCGGCATGGGCCTGGGCGTCGCCGACCTGGTCGTGCTGCTCGCCTTCCTGCAGCTGGACGACACGCTGTCCTGGAGTCTGTAGGCCGGACACGACCCAGGGGGTCCCGCCCGGGTCCCGCCCCCGGGGGCCTTGACACGAAAGCGCTCACCGGGGCCCTCTAGAATCGTGGCCACCATGGCTTACCTCGACCACGCCGCGACCACTCCGATGCTCCCGGAGGCGGCTGAGGCACTGACCGCCCAGCTGGGCGTCACCGGCAACGCCTCCTCCCTGCACGCTTCCGGCCGCCGCGCGCGGCGCACCGTCGAGGAGGCCCGCGAGACCCTCGCGGAAGCGCTCGGCGCCCGCCCCAGCGAGGTCGTCTTCACCTCCGGCGGCACCGAGGCCGACAACCTCGCGGTGAAGGGCCTGTACTGGGCCCGCCGCGACGCCGAGCCGGCCCGCACCCGCGTCCTCGCCAGCCCCGTCGAGCACCACGCCGTCCTCGACGCCGTCCACTGGCTCGCCGAGCACGAGGGCGCCACCGTCGAGTACCTGCCCGTCGACACACACGGCCGGGTCCACCCGGACGCCCTGCGCAAGGCCATCGCCCGCAACCCCGACGACGTCGCCCTCGCCACCGTGATGTGGGCCAACAACGAGATCGGCACGGTCATGCCGGTCCGTGAACTGGCCGAGGCCGCCGCCGAGTTCGGGGTGCCGCTGCACGCCGACGCGGTCCAGGCCTTCGGTCAGGTCCCGGTCGACTTCGGCGCGTCCGGGCTCGCCGCGATGACGGTCTCCGGCCACAAGATCGGCGGCCCGTACGGCATCGGCGCCCTCCTCCTCGGCCGCGACCAGACCCCCGTCCCCGTCCTGCACGGCGGCGGCCAGGAGCGGCACGTCCGCTCCGGCACCCTCGACGTCCCCGCCATCGCCTCGTTCGCCGTCGCCGGACGCCTCGCCGCCGAGCAGCGCGACTGGTTCGCCCGCGAGATCGGCGCTCTGCGCGACTCCCTCGTCGAGGCCGTCCGTACGGCCGTCCCGGACGCGATCCTCGGCGGCGACCCCGCACCCGGCGGGCGGCTGCCGGCCAACGCGCACTTCACCTTCCCCGGCTGCGAGGGCGACTCCCTGCTCCTGCTGCTGGACGCCCAGGGCATCGAGTGCTCCACCGGCTCCGCCTGCACCGCGGGCGTCGCCCAGCCCAGCCATGTCCTGCTCGCCACCGGCACCGATCCCGACCTGGCCCGAGGCACCCTGCGCTTCTCCCTCGGCCACACCTCGACCGAGGCCGATGTGGAGGCCGTCGCCCGGGCGATCGGCCCGGCGGTGGAACGGGCCCGCGCGGCCGGTCTGACCTGACGATCTACGCGGGTGCCGTGCGGGCCGCGCGCACCAGCTTCATGTACCGGTCCCAGTCCCAGTGCTTGCCGGGGTCCGTGTGGTCGGTCCCCGGCACCTCCACATGCCCGACGATGTGCTCCCGGTCGACCGGGATGTCGTAGCGCGCGCATATCCGGGCCGTCAGCCTGGCCGACGCCTCGTACATCGCGTCCGTGAGGTCCTCGGGACGCTCCACGAAACCCTCGTGCTCGATGCCGACGCTGCGTTCGTTGTAGGCGCGGTTGCCCGCGTGGTACGCCACGTCGAGCTCGCGGATCATCTGTGTGACGTGCCCGTCCTTGCGGACGATGTAGTGCGCGGCCGCCTTGTGCCCCGGGTCCTGGAAGACCTTCACCGCGCTGGCGAAGCTGCCCTGCGTGACATGGATGACGACCATGTCGATGCCGTAGTCGTCGGGGCGGTCCGCCCGCCGCCAGTTGGCCTCCGACGCGGCCACCCAGCGCGCCCCCGCGTAGTCGACCTCGCCCTCCTTGCGCGGCTTCTCCACGCCCGGCGCCCGCCACCACAGGCGGGCCAGCTCGTCACGGGCGAGCACGGCCGAGCCCGCCGCGGCCACCGCCCCGCCGATCAGCACCGCGCGGCGCCCGATCCTCCGGTCGCCGTCCTTGGAAGCCTTCCCCTGTCCCATGTGATCGTCAACGGATACCCGGGGGTCCTGGTTCCCGCGTCCCCGTACCCTGGAGGGGTTATGACTGACACCGCGCAGCCCTCCCGCCCTCTCCGCGTCCTCGCCGCCATGTCCGGCGGGGTCGATTCCGCCGTCGCCGCCGCCCGCGCGGCCGAAGCGGGGCACGACGTGACCGGCGTCCATCTCGCGCTCTCCGCGAACCCCCAATCCTTCCGCACGGGCGCGCGGGGCTGCTGCACCATCGAGGACTCCCGTGACGCGCGCCGCGCCGCCGACGTCATCGGCATCCCGTTCTACGTGTGGGACCTCGCCGACCGCTTCCGCGAGGACGTCGTCGAGGACTTCGTCGCCGAGTACGAGGCCGGCCGCACCCCCAACCCCTGCCTGCGATGCAACGAGAAGATCAAGTTCGCGGCGCTGCTCGACAAGGCCCTCGCCCTCGGCTTCGACGCGGTCTGCACCGGCCACTACGCCCAGGTGATCGTCCGCGAGGACGGCACGCGCGAGCTGCACCGCGCCTCCGACATGGCCAAGGACCAGAGCTACGTCCTCGGCGTGCTCGACGACCGCCAGCTCGCCCACGCGATGTTCCCGCTCGGCGACACCGTCACCACCAAGGACGAGATCCGCGCGGAGGCCGAGCGCCGCGGCCTCGCGGTCGCCAAGAAGCCCGACTCGCACGACATCTGCTTCATCGCCGACGGCGACACCCAGGGCTTCCTCGCCAAGCGGCTCGGCAAGGCGGAGGGCGACATCGTCGACGAGTCCGGCGCCAAGGTCGGTACCCACGAGGGCGCGTACGGCTTCACCATCGGCCAGCGCAAGGGGCTCCGCATCGGCACCCCGGCACCCGACGGCAAGCCGCGCTACGTCCTGGACATCTCGCCGGTAGACAACACCGTCACGGTCGGCCCGGCCGCCGCCCTCGACGTGTCCGCCCTGACCGCGGTCAAGCCCCGCTGGTGCGGCGTGGCCCCGTCCGGCCCCGGCACCTACACCGCCCAGCTGCGCGCCCACGGCGGCGAGACCGAGGTGCGCGCCGAACTGGTCGGCGACCGCCTGGAGGTCACCTTCGGCGAGCCGGTCCGCGGGGTCGCCCCCGGCCAGGCGATCGTCCTGTACGACGGCACGCGCGTGGTGGGCTCGGCCACGATCGCCTCGACCGTGCGGACGGGGTCCACGGCGGCCGTCTGAGGGCCCCGCGCGACGGGAGGGGCCCTGCGCGCGAGGGCCCCGCACGCGCGCGTGTCCCGCTCCGGGTCACTGCCCGAAGAACTCCGCCAGGACCGGCGCCAGCACCTCCGGCTCCACCATGTGGGACTGCCGCTCCAGCACCCGGTACGTCCCCCGGGGCGCCGTGTCCGCGACGGTGCGGGCCGCCTCGCGCATCCACTCGGGGCTCGCGCCGCCCGCGAGCGACAGGACCGGTGCCGTGATCGACGCCAGCCGGGCCTCCGGCACCAGACCGTCGCCCATCACGGCGTCGTCGTAGGCCAGGCTCGGCGCGATCGACTCCATGCCGGGCCACATCGGGGACTGCCGGGCGCCCTGGATGAGGCCCTCGCCGAGCCCGGTCAGCCGCAGGAACAGCTCGACCGCGTCCCCGCGCCGGTCCTGCTCCAGCGCGCTCGTCAGCCGCTCGGTGTACTCCGCCCGCTCCTCGGCGCCGCCCTCGTACACGGCGAACGGCACCTCGTACACGGCGATCCGGCGCACCGGCAGCCCGCTCGCGGCCGCCCGCAGCGCCAGCGCGCCGCCCGAGGAGACGCCGTACAGCGCCGCCTCGCCGCCGACGGCGTCGATCAGCGCCGCCAGGTCCTCCACCTCGCGCTCCACCGCGTACGGCCGGGTGTCACCGCTCGCGCCGCGCCCCCGGCGGTCGTAGACGACGGCCGTGAAGCGGTCCGCGAGCGCCTCCGCAAGGGGCGCCACGGTGTCCCCGGTGGACATCGCGCCGCTGACGAGGATCACCGGCGGACCCTCGCCCCGGCTCGCGTAGGCGAGGGAGGTGCCGTCGGCTGAAATGGTCTTCTTGTCCATGCCTGTGCAGATTGCCGTACGGCACGGAACTAATCGCCTACGACACCTCGACTTCGTAGAAGCAGAGGTGGTCCTTGATCGCCGCGACGTCCGGCTTCGGGTCCGGGTAGGCCCAGACCAGGTCCGCGGAGCCGCCGTGCGACCAGTAGGAGGCGTCACCCTTGAAGGGGCAGTGGGTGTGGGTGGCCGACGGGGTCAGCAGGTCCAGGCGGACGTCCTCCGGCGGGAGGTAGTAGCGCACGGGACAGCCCGTCTCCCGCAGTACCAGCGGGCGGTCGCTCTCCGCCAGCACCTGGCCGTCGTGCACGACCCGTACGCGCCGGGTCCCCTGTTCGATCGTGATCGTGTGTCCAAGGGTCATGTGGGGACAGCGCGCGCGGGCCGCCGGTTCTTCCCGCGTACCGTGGGCCCATGCGTATCTGCGTCTTCCTCTCCGCCGCCGACCTCGACGACCGCTACACCGGCCCCGCGCGCGAGTTCGCGGAACTGCTGGGCAAGGGCGGGCACACGCTCGTCTGGGGCGGTTCCGACGTGGGGCTGATGAAGGTCGTCGCGGACGGTGTGCAGGAGGCGGGCGGCCGGCTCGTCGGGGTGTCCGTGGAGTTCCTCGCCGCCAAGGCGCGGCCGGGCGTCGACGAGATGGTGGTCGCCAAGGACCTCGCCGAGCGCAAGAGGGTGCTCCTGGAGAAGGCCGACGCCGTGGTGATCATGGTCGGCGGCACCGGCACCCTGGACGAGGCGACCGAGATCCTGGAGCTGAAGAAGCACGGCCACACCGAGATGCCGGTCGTCCTGCTCAACACCGCCGGGTTCTACGACGGCCTGAAGGAGCAGTTCCGGCGCATGGACGACGAGGGCTTCCTGCCCCGCCCGCTCACCGACCTGGTCTTCTTCGCCGAGGAGCCCGTGGGCGCCCTCGCCTACCTGGAGGAGAGCCAGGGCGTGGCCTGATCCGGACCTGGTGCGAGCATGGCGGGTATGGCTACACATGTGATCACCGGAGCCGGCTCCGGAATCGGCGCGGCCGTCGCCCGCCGTCTGCACGCGCGCGGGGACGACCTCGTTCTGCACGCGCGCGACGCCGCCCGCGCGAAGGAACTCGCCGCCCGGTACGAGGGCGCGAGGACCCTGGTCGGCGACCTGGCCGACCCGGACCGGCTGTCCTGGGCCTTCTCCCACCAGTCGCTGCCCGACCGGGTCGACTCCCTGCTGCACATCGCCGGCGTCGTCGACCTCGGCCCGGTCGGCGACCTCACCCCCAAGACCTGGCGCCACCAGCTGAACGTCAACCTGATCGCCCCCGCCGAACTGACGCGCCACTTCCTGCCCCAGCTGCGCGCCGCGCGCGGGCACGTGCTGTTCGTGAACTCCGGCGCCGGGCTCACCGCCCACGCCCGATGGGGGGCGTACGCGGCCTCCAAGCACGGTCTGAAGGCCCTGGCGGACTCCCTGCGGGCCGAGGAGCACGGCAACGGCGTCCGGGTCACCTCGGTCTACCCGGGCCGCACGGCGAGCCCCATGCAGGCCAAGGTGCACCAGCAGGAGGGCAAGGAGTACGACCCCGAGCGCTGGATCGACCCCGAGTCGGTCGCCACGACGATCCTGATGACCCTGGACCTGCCGCGCGACGCGGAGGTGAACGACCTGACGGTCCGGCCCGGCAGATGAGCGGCGGTGGGCCCGCCCGGCGTTGCATAGTCTTTCCGGGTGAGCAACAGCACTGAGTTCCCGTTCGGCGCGGCCACCGGCGTCGGTTCGCTGCCCGGCGGCGACGCCCGCGAGGCCGCGAAGACCGCCACCGGCTCCTTCGAGGACTTCCCGTTCCTGGCCGAACTGCCCGCCCGCGGGCCCGGCGCCGACATGATCGGGCGGACCGCGGGGCTCCTCGTCGAGCTGTACGCGCGCGTGGAGCCCAGCGGGTGGCGGCTCGGCGACCGCCCCGGCCGCGACACCCGGCGGGCCAGGTCCTGGCTGCGCGAGGACCTCGACGCGCTGGAGGAGTTCACCCAGGGCTACGAGGGGCCGCTGAAGGTCCAGGCCGTGGGGCCGTGGACGCTCGCCGCGGCCCTGGAGCTGCGCAACGGCGAGGCCGCGCTGTCCGACCCCGGCGCCTGCCGCGACCTCGCCGCCTCGCTCGCCGAGGGCCTGCGCGAGCATCTCGCGGAGGTCGGGCGCCGGGTCCCCGGCGCCCGGCTCGTCCTCCAGCTCGACGAGCCGTCCCTGGTCGCGGTACTGCGCGGCCAGGTCAGGACCGCCAGCGGCTACCGCACCCACCGCGCCGTCGACCGGCAGATCGTCGAGGCCACCCTCCGCGACGTCGTCGGGTGCACGGCGACGGGCCGGTCGTGGTCCACTCGTGCGCACCGGACGTGCCGTTCGCGCTGCTGCGCCGGGCGGGCGCGGCCGCGGTCTCCTTCGACCTCTCCCTTCTCACGGAGCGTGACGACGAGGCGATCGGTGAGGCCGTGGAAGGGGGCACGCGGCTGTTCGCCGGTGTCGTCCCCGGCACGGACGTCCCGTTGTCAGACCCTGCCGGTAGCGTCATGGGTGTCAGGACGTTGTGGCGCAGGCTGGGGCTGTCACCGGGGCTGCTCGCGGAGACGGTCACGATCACGCCGGCGTGCGGACTCGCGGGCGCGTCCCCCGACTACGCGCGCCGGGCACTCGCCCATTGCGTCCAGGCGGCGAGATCCCTCGCGGACAACCCAGAGTAACGGGAGGAAACACGGTGGCCGGCGACAAGCAGGCGGAGACGACGGCGGTGCCCGCCGAGGCCCGCGAAGAGCACGCGCAGCTGGCGGAGCAGATCGAGGAGCACCGCTTCCGGTACTACGTGAAGGACGCCCCCGTCGTCAGCGACGCCGAGTTCGACCGGCTGCTGAAGAGGCTGGAGGCCCTCGAGGAGAAGTATCCGGAGCTGCGCACCCCGGACTCGCCGACCCAGAAGGTCGCGGGTTCGTACGAGACGGAGTTCACCGCGGTCGAGCACCGCGAGCGGATGCTGTCGCTCGACAACACCTTCAACGACGAGGAGCTCGCCGCCTGGGTGGACCGCATCGCCCGTGAACTGGGCGACCAGGAGTACCACTTCCTGTGCGAGCTGAAGGTCGACGGACTCGCCGTCAACCTGACGTACGAGAAGGGCCGTCTCACCCGCGCCGCCACCCGCGGCGACGGCCGCACGGGCGAGGACATCACGCCCAACGTCCGCACCATCGCGGAGATCCCGGAGCGCCTCCACGGCGACGAGGTCCCCGAGCTGGTCGAGATCCGCGGCGAGGTCTACTTCCCGATGGCGAAGTTCCTCGAGCTCAACGAACGCCTGGTCGCCGCCGGCGACAAGCCCTTCGCCAACCCGCGCAACGCCGCCGCCGGTTCGCTGCGCCAGAAGGACCCGCGCGTCACCGCCACCCGCCCGCTGCACATGGTCGTCCACGGCATCGGCGCCCTCCAGGGCTTCTCCGGCATGACCCGGCTCTCCCAGGCCTACGACCTGCTGAAGACCTGGGGTCTGCCCACCTCGCCGCACAACCGCGTCGTCGACGACCTCGCGGGCATCCGGGAGTTCATCGCGTACTACGGCGAGAACCGCCACTCCGTCGAGCACGAGATCGACGGCGTCGTCGTCAAGCTCGACGAGATCCGGCTCCAGGGCCGCCTCGGCTCCACCGCGCGCGCCCCGCGCTGGGCCATCGCGTACAAGTACGCGCCGGAGGAGGTGAACACCAAGCTCCTCGACATCAAGGTCGGCGTCGGCCGCACCGGCCGCGTCACCCCGTACGCCCAGGTCGAGCCGGTCACCGTCGCGGGCAGCGAGGTCGAGTTCGCCACCCTGCACAACCAGGAGGTCGTCAAGGCCAAGGGCGTCCTCATCGGGGACACCGTCGTCATCCGCAAGGCCGGTGACGTCATCCCGGAGATCCTCGGCCCGGTCGTCGACCTGCGGGACGGCAGCGAGCGGGAGTTCGTGATGCCCAGCGAGTGCCCCGAATGCGGGACCCCGCTGCGGCCCATGAAGGAGGGCGACATCGACCTCCGCTGCCCCAACGCCCGTACCTGCCCGGCTCAGTTGCGGGAGCGGGTCGCCTATCTCGCCGGCCGCGAGTGCCTGGACATCGAGCACTTCGGCTCGGTGGCCGCCGCCGCGCTCACCCGTCCGCTGGAGCCGGCCGACCCGCCGCTGGCCGACGAGGGCGACCTGTTCGACCTGACAGTGGAGAAGCTGCTGCCCATCAAGGCGTACGTCCTCGACCCGGACAGCGGTCTGCCCAAGCGCGACCCCAAGACGGGCAAGGAGAAGGTCGCCACCCCCTTCGCCAACAAGGAGGGCGGGCCGAGGAAGAACACCCTCGCCCTGCTGGCCAACATCGAGGCGGCCAAGCAGCGCCCGCTCGCGAGGTTCCTCAACGGTCTGTCCATCCGGCACGTCGGCCCGGTCGCGGCGCAGGCCCTCGCCCGTGAGTTCCGCTCGATCGACCGCATCGAACAGGCCACGGAGGAAGAGCTCGCGGCGACCGCCGGAGTCGGTCCCATCATCGCCGCCGCGCTCAAGGAGTGGTTCGCCGAGGACTGGCACCGCGAGATCATCCGCAAGTGGAAGGCGGCCGGAGTGCCGCTGGAGGAGCAGTCCTCCGGCGAGGACGAGGGCCCCCGCCCGCTGGAAGGGCTGACGGTCGTCGTCACCGGCACGCTGGAGAACCACACGCGGGACGGGGCCAAGGAGGCGCTGGAGAGCCGCGGAGCGAAGGTGACCGGTTCGGTGTCGAAGAAGACGTCCTTCGTCGTCGTGGGCGACAGCCCGGGGTCCAAGTACGACAAGGCGATGCAGCTGAAGGTGCCGGTTCTGGACGAGGACGGCTTCGCCGTCCTGCTGGAACAGGGGCCGGAAGCGGCGGCCGAAGTTGCCCTGTCCGCGGAGCAGTAGCGGTTGAACCTGGCCCGATGGGCGCATATCAGATGCATACGGGTGGCTGGGGCGCATTCGGGCAACCGTCGACGACCGCTGCCCGTACGCGCCTTCAGCGGCCTACTGTTGAGATGTGCGCCTGCCGTGCCCAGCTGCGGTCGGGGCATCCCTTCGCCGTCGAGGAGCAAGGAAGGGCGGGGGGAAGGGTTTTCCAGCGCGGGGCCGTCGAGGGAAGTTGTCGGGCGACGGGCCGCGTGGCGTGGGCACCGCCGGCTGTGAGAGGGACGGGAATGGAACCGACCGAGAGTGCCGCCCCGCACTCACGGCTGCGCCGGACGGCCGGCGCATGGCGCGGGTGGGCGACACGGACCGCGGATCGCCCGGGCACGGGCACCGGGCGGGACACCACGGACGGCGGCGGCGTACGACGCGACGGCGAGCCCGGCGCCGGGCTGCCCGACTCCGGACAGGAACGGCACCTCCACTGGCCCGCGTTGCCCGCTGCGGTGGTCGGGGCCGCCGCGTTCGTCCTCGGCGCCGGGTTCTACCGGGCCTTCACCGGCGGCCACGCCCTCTTCCCGTCCGGCACCGTCGGCTGGTCCCTGGCCGTGCTGACCGGCGTCATCGTCGGCCATCTGGTGGCCCTCGGCCGCGCCCGCTGGTGGGGCGGCACCGGCTCCGGCGCCGCCCTCACCCTCGCCGTCCTGCTGCTCTACGGCTGGGTGCCGGCCGGCATGGTCAGCCTCACCGTCGTCGTCCTGGTCGGCGTCGCCCGCCGCGGCAGCTGGCGCCAGGGCGTGCTGCACGGCGCGGTCGACATCCTCGGCATCGCCTCCGGCGCCCTGGTGCTGGCCGCGTTCGGCCGGGTGCCGAGCGTCGAGAGACCCTGGAGCCCCGACGCCTGGACGCCGTACACCGCGCCGGGTGTCGTCCTGGTCGCGGTCGCCTATCTCCTCGTCACCCGCGTCCTGCACTGGTATCTGCACGCCCCGCGCGGCGGCCTGCCCACCGTCGCCCGTACCGCCCTGGTCAGACAGGGCCTGGTCGCCGTCGCGCTGCTCGGCATCGCCCCGCTGGTGTGCGTGGTCGCCGTCGCCAAGCCCCTGCTGCTGCCGCTGTTCGCCATACCGCTCATCGCCCTGGACTCCACGCTGTGGATCGCCAGGGCCCGGGCGGAGGAGCAGCTGCGCGATCCGCTGACCGGGCTGCCGAACCGCCAGTGGCTGCAGGAGCGGATCTGGACCGCGCTGGACGACGCCGAACGCATCGGCGCCCGGTCCGCGCTCATGCTGATCGACCTCGACCGTTTCCGGTCGGTCAACGACACCCTGGGGCATCTCGCCGGTGACCGGCTGCTGTTGCAGATCGCCGACCGGCTGCGGCTCGCCCTGCCGCGCGGGGCGGAGGCCGCGCGGCTCGGGGGAGACGAGTTCGCCGTCCTGCTGCCCGTCGCCGACTCCACCACGTCCGCGACCCGCATCGCCCGCGGCCTGGTCGCCGCGCTCAGCTCACCGCTCGACCTGGACGGCCTCACCCTGGTGCTGGAGGCCAGCGCCGGGGTCGCCGTCTTCCCGGACCACGCGCTCGACGCCGAGGGGATGCTGCGCCGCGCGGACGTCGCCATGTACCAGGCGAAGCGGGACCGTACGGGCGTCGAGGTCTACGAGTCCAAGCGGGACTCCAACACCCCGGACCGGCTCGGCCTGCTCGGCGATCTGCGCCGCGCCCTGGACGCGCACGAGGTCGAGCTGCACTACCAGCCGAAGGTCCGCTTCGACGGACAGGTCGCCGGCCTCGAGGCCCTGGTCCGCTGGGTGCACCCCGAGCGCGGGAAGGTGCCGCCGGACGAGTTCATAGCGATAGCCGAGTCCTCGGGGCTGATGCCGCACCTCACCGAGTACGTCCTGGAGACCGCGCTCGGCCAGGTGGCGCGCTGGCGCTCGCAGGGCCTGTTCGTACCGGTCGCCGTCAACGTCTCCCCGCGCGACGTGCACACCCCCGGATTCGCCGGCTCCGTCGCCGCCCGCCTCGCCCGGCACGGCGTCCCGGCGGGGGCGCTCCAGCTGGAGATCACCGAGCACGTCCTGCTGGAGGACCCGACCCGCGCCGCCGACACCCTCGCCGCCCTCACCGGGCACGGCGTGAAGATGTCCCTCGACGACTTCGGAACCGGCTACTCCTCACTGGTGCATCTACGGCGGCTGCCGGTCAGCGAGCTGAAGATCGACCGCTCGTTCGTGGCCCGGCTCGCGGTGGACACCGAGGACGCGGAGATCGTGCGCTGCACGGTCGACCTCGCGCACTCCCTCGGCCTGCTCGTCGTCGCCGAGGGCGTCGAGGACGACGAGACCTGGGAGCGGCTGCGCGATCTGCGCTGCGACGCCGTCCAGGGCTGGCTGGTGGCGGCCGCCATGCCGCCCGAGGAGACGACGGCCTGGCTGCGGGCGCGCGGATCGCGCGGCTGGCAGCGTCCGAAGGCGGCGCTCCCGGCCGCCGAGTGACACGTCGGCGCCCTCGGTCCCGGGCGTGCCGCCGGCGCTGCCGGAAAGCTCCGCGACCGGACGTGGCGCTGCCGGCGTCCGCCGGTGCCGGTGCGCGGGAAACCGATGCACGGGCACGGCCCCCCGCCCCATAGGATTGGGCCAAACCGCCAAACCACACACACTCACCCCAGAGGATCGCTGCATGCCTGGCATCACGCGCGAGGAGGTCGCCCACCTCGCCCGGCTGGCGCGTCTGGAGCTGAAGCCCGAAGAGCTCGACCACTTCGCGGGACAGCTGGACGACATCATCGGCGCGGTCGCCCGCGTCAGTGAGGTCGCCGACCAAGACGTACCGCCGACCTCGCACCCGCTCCCGCTGACGAACGTCATGCGTGAGGACGAGGTCCGTCCCTCGCTCACCCCCGAGCAGGCGCTCTCCGGCGCCCCGGCCCAGGAGCAGCAGCGTTTCAAGGTGCCGCAGATCCTGGGGGAGGACTAAGAAGTCATGACGGACATCATCAAGCTCACCGCGGCCGAGACCGCCGAGAAGATCGCCTCCGGCGAGCTCACGGCCGTCCAGGTCACCGAGGCCCACCTGGCCCGGATCGAGGCCGTCGACGAGAAGGTGCACGCCTGCCTCCACGTCGACCGCGAGGGCGCGCTCGCGCAGGCCCGCGCCGTCGACGAGAAGCGGGAGCGCGGCGAGAAGCTGGGCCCGCTGGCCGGCGTCCCCCTCGCGCTGAAGGACATCTTCACCACCGAGGGCATCCCGACGACCGTCGGCTCGAAGATGCTCGAAGGCTGGATCCCGCCGTACGACGCGACGCTCACCAAGCGGCTGAAGGCCGCCGACGTGGTCATCCTCGGCAAGACCAACATGGACGAGTTCGCCATGGGGTCCTCCACCGAGAACAGCGCCTACGGCCCGACCGGCAACCCCTGGGACCTCACCAAGATCCCGGGCGGCTCCGGCGGCGGCTCGTCCGCCGCCCTGGCCTCCTTCCAGGCGCCGCTCGCCATCGGCACCGACACCGGCGGCTCCATCCGCCAGCCGGCCGCCGTCACCGGCACGGTCGGCGTCAAGCCGACGTACGGCGCGGTCTCCCGGTACGGCATGGTCGCCTTCTCCTCCTCCCTGGACCAGGGCGGGCCCTGCGCCCGTACGGTCCTGGACGCGGCCCTGCTGCACGAGGTCATCGCCGGGCACGACCCGATGGACTCCACCTCCATCGACGCCCCGGTCCCGCCGGTCGTGGAGGCCGCCCGCAACGGCAGCGTCCAGGGCATGCGCGTCGGCGTGGTCAAGCAGTTCCGCGGCGAGGGCTACCAGGCCGGCGTCATCCAGCGCTTCGACGAGTCCGTCGAACTGCTGAAGGAGCTCGGCGCCGAGATCGTCGAGCTGGACTGCCCGTCCTTCGACCTCGCGCTGTCGGCGTACTACCTGATCGCCCCGTCGGAGTGCTCCTCCAACCTCGCCCGCTTCGACGGCCTGCGCTACGGCCTTCGCGTCGGCGACGACGGCACGCACTCCGCGGAGGAGGTCACCTCCCTCACCCGTGAGGCCGGCTTCGGCCCCGAGGTGAAGCGCCGCATCATGCTCGGCACGTACGCCCTGTCGAGCGGCTACTACGACGCGTACTACGGCAGCGCCCAGAAGGTCCGCACGCTCATCACGCGCGACTTCGAGAAGGCCTTCGAGCAGGTCGACGTGATCGTCTCCCCGACGACCCCGACCACCGCCTTCCCGATCGGCGAGCGCGCCGACGACCCGATGGCGATGTACCTCGCCGACCTGTGCACCATCCCGACGAACCTCGCGGGCAACGCGGCCATGTCGCTGCCCTGCGGTCTGGCCCCGGAGGACAACCTCCCGGTCGGCCTGCAGATCATCGCCCCGGCCCTGAAGGACGACCGGCTCTACAAGGTCGGCGCGGCCGTCGAGGCGGCCTTCGTGGAAAAGTGGGGCCACCCGCTGATCGAGGAGGCTCCGTCGCTGTGAGCAAGGCAATGTCGAAGGCCAAGGGCTTCAAGAAGTCGAAGTCCGGGCTGTACCTGTCCATGGCCACCACCGCGTTCGGTGCGGTCAACGTCGTCAAGCAGGCCCGGAAGGCCCGCGTGGAGAGCGACACGCTGCGTCTGATCGACGCCGCCGTCTCCGCCACCGCGATCGTCACCGGCCTCGCCATCCTCTACCGCGAGCTGAAGCGGCTGGGCGACGACGACGTCCTGCTGGGCTGAGAGGGAAGTTTCACCGTGACCACCACGACCGACCTGGTGTCGTACGAGGACGCACTCGCGTCGTACGACCCCGTCATGGGCCTCGAGGTCCATGTCGAACTCGGCACCAAGACCAAGATGTTCTGCGGTTGCTCGACCGCGCTCGGCCAGGACGCCAACACGCAGACCTGCCCGGTCTGCCTCGGCCTGCCCGGCGCGCTCCCGGTCGTCAACGCGACCGGTGTCGAGTCCGCCATCAAGATCGGCCTCGCGCTGAACTGCGAGATCGCCGAATGGTGCCGCTTCGCCCGGAAGAACTACTTCTATCCGGACATGCCGAAGAACTTCCAGACCTCCCAGTACGACGAGCCGATCGCCTTCGACGGCTACCTCGACGTGCAGCTGGAGGACGGGGAGACCTTCCGCGTCGAGATCGAGCGCGCCCACATGGAGGAGGACACCGGCAAGTCGACGCACGTCGGCGGCGCCACCGGCCGTATCCACGGCGCGTCCCACTCCCTGCTGGACTACAACCGCGCCGGCATCCCGCTCATCGAGATCGTCACCAAGCCGATCGAGGGCGCCGGCGAACGCGCCCCCGAGGTCGCGAAGGCGTACGTCCGTGAGCTGCGCGAGGTCATCAAGGCGCTCGGTGTCTCCGAGGCCCGGATGGAGATGGGCCAGATGCGCTGCGACGTGAACCTGTCGCTGCGCCCGCACGGCACCGAGAAGTTCGGCACCCGTTCGGAGACGAAGAACGTCAACTCGCTGCGGTCCGTGGAGCGCGCGGCCCGTTTCGAGATCCAGCGGCACGCGGCCGTGCTGTCGTCCGGCGGCACGATCGTGCAGGAGACCCGGCACTTCCACGAGGACACGGGGTCCACGACCTCGGGGCGTGTGAAGGAGGAGGCCGAGGACTACCGGTACTTCCCCGAGCCGGACCTGGTGCCGGTGGCTCCCTCGCGCGAGTGGGTCGAGGAGATCCGCGCCGGGCTGCCGGAGCTTCCGCTGGCCCGCCGCAACCGGCTCCGCGAGGAGTGGGGCATCTCGGCCACCGACATGCAGGCGATCCTCAACGCCGGCGCGCTGGACCTGATCGTCGCCACGATCGACGCGGGTGCCGACGCGGCCTCCGCCCGCAAGTGGTGGATGGGCGAGCTGGCCCGCAGCGCCAACGAGTCGGGCAAGGCGCTGGACGAGCTGTCCATCACGCCCGAGCAGGTCGCCCGGGTCACCGAGCTCGTCGCGAAGGGTGACCTGAACGACAAGCTGGCCCGTCAGGTCATCGAGGGCGTCCTCGCGGGCGAGGGCACCCCGGACGAGGTCGTCGACAAGCGCGGTCTGAAGGTCGTCTCCGACGAGGGCGCCCTCGGTGCCGCCGTCGACGAGGCCATCGCCGGCAACCCGGGCATCGCCGACAAGATCCGCTCCGGCAAGGTCGCCGCGGCCGGCGCCCTGGTCGGCGCGGTCATGAAGGCCACCCGCGGCCAGGCCGACGCGGCCCGCGTCAAGGAACTCATCCTGGAGAAGCTGGGCGCCGGCGAGGGCTGAGCCCGCGGCAGGACACCCCGAGGGGGGACGCACCGGATGCCGGTGCGTCCCCCCTCGTCGTCACAGGCGGCGCCCCACCAGGCGGACGAAGCCCAGCGTGCGGCCCTCGTCCCGGCGGACCATCTCGGCGACCTGGCGGGCCATCGTGCGGTGGAACTCCTCCGGGCTCTCCTCGGCGACGACCTCGCACCACAGCAGCCAGTCCCGCCAGCCGTCGTCCAGCCAGTCGGCGGCCTCGACCTCCACGGCACCACTGCGGGTCCAGTGGCGCCGCCACCAGCCGGCGCTGTGGAAGCACCAGTACGCGGGCTCCCAGTACGGCCGCAGATGCTCCGGCGGCTCCACGCCGTCCAGCTCCTCGCGCAGAGCGGGGACGACCACGCCGATCCGGCCGCCGGGGCTCAGCAGCCGGGTGAGCGTGGGCAGGTAGAGGTCGTCGGTGCCGAAATACTGGTAGGCGTCGATGCTGACGATCGTGTCGAAGCAGCCCTCGGCGAACGGCAGGTCGTGCGCCTCCGCCTTCACGGGCAGCACCCGGTCGGCGAAGCCGGCCTCGGCGACCCGGCGGGCGTTGTCGTCGGGCTCGATCCACAGGTCGGCGGCGGTGACCTGAGCGTCGTACTCCCTGGCCAGGAAGACGGAGGTCATGGCACGGCCGCAGCCCAGATCGAGGACGCGGGCGCCGGGGCGCAGGGCGTCCAGGCCGAGGGCGGGGGCCAGCCACTCCAGCAGCCAGAGCGCGTTCGGCCCCATCTGGTTGTCGATCACCCAGCGGGGGTCGTAGTGGCCGGAGCGCGGATAGCGGGGGTGGGTCAGCCGTGCGGCGAGGTGCTCACTCGGGGTGTGCGGGGTGTGGTCCGGCATGGGTGGATGGGCTCCTTGGGTCCGGGGCAGCGGAAAGGATACGGAGGAGCCCGGCCGGGCGCTCAGAATAAGTTCCCGGTGCGCGGGGGCACTTCTGTGAGAGGCGCCACCTGCGACGACGCAAACGCCGTTACTTTCCTGTGACCTTCCTCCTATTGCTGTGAACAACCCCACGATCGGGGCAAACGATCATTTTCTGATGCAAGGGTTGTCTCACATCGCTCATGCGTTCTTTGCGGGCTGTTCACTTCATGAACGACTGTTCCCGGTCAAAGATCCACACATCGTCCCCCTGGGAGCACGTTCGTGGCAGCTCTTGCACGCTGGTGTGTCCAACGCCGCCTCGTCGCCGTACTGCTCTGGCTCCTCGCCTTCGGCGGGGTGACCGCGGCCGCCGCCGTCACGGGCTCCGCGTACTCCAACGACTACGAGGTCCCCGGCACCGAGTCGGGCCGCGCCACCCAGCTGCTGCAGGACGGCTTCCGCGGACTCGGCGGTGACAGCGACACCGTCGTGTGGCACACCGAGTCGGGCACCGTCCGCGCCGGCGCCGTCGAGCAGACCATGACGCGCACCCTGGACGACATCGCCCACCTGCCCGGCGTCGCGTCCGTGGACAACCCCTACGACAAGCAGGGCCCCGCCCGGATCAGCGAGGACGGGCACACCGCGTACGCCACCGTGACCTTCGACGCCGGCGCCGAGCACCTCGACGCGGGCGAGGCCCGTACCGTCGTGGACACGGCGAAGGCCGCCGCGACCGACGATCTCCAGGTCGAACTCGGCGGGTCCGCCGTCGCGCTCACCGAGTCGCCGGGCGGGCACACCGCCGAGATCGTCGGTGTGGCCGTCGCCGCCGTCGTGCTCTTCCTCGCCTTCGGCTCGCTCGCCGCCTCGCTGCTGCCCATCGCCACCGCCCTGGTGAGCGTCGGCACCGCCTACGCGGGCATCGCGCTCCTCGGGCACGCCATGACGGTCGCCGACTTCGCCCCCATGCTCGGCATGCTGATCGGGCTCGGTGTCGGCATCGACTACGCCCTGTTCATCGTCACCAGACACCGGCGGGGGCTCAAACGCGGCCTGCCCGTGGCCGAGTCGATCACCAACGCCGTGGCGACCACCGGGCGCGCGGTGGTGTTCGCGGGCGCCACGGTGTGCATCGCCCTGCTCGGCATGCTCATCCTGCGGCTGAGCTTCCTCAACGGCGTGGCGATCGCCGCGTCCCTCACCGTCGTCCTCACCGTCGCCGCGTCCGTCACCCTGCTGCCCGCCCTGCTGTCCCTCATCGGCATGCGCGCCCTCAGCCGCCGCGAGCGGCGCCGGCTCGCCGAGCGCGGCCCCCAGCCCGAACTGCCCACCGGGCTCGCCGCCCGCTGGTCCGCGTTCGTCGAACGGCACCCCAAGGCGCTCGGCGCGATCGCCCTCGCCGTCATCACGGTCCTCGCGCTGCCCACCCTGGGCCTGCGCCTGGGCACCTCCGACCAGGGCAACAACCCGGCGACCTCCACCACCCGCCAGGCCTACGACCTCCTCGCCGACGGCTTCGGCCCCGGCGTCAACGGGCCGCTGACCCTCGTCACCGAGGTCCACGGCGCCGAGGACAAGCTCGCCCTGGACAGCCTCGACGCCACCCTGCGCGCCACCGAGGGCGTCGCCTCGGTGACCCCGGTGACGTACAACGCGCACAGCGACACCGCCTACCTCACCGTGCTTCCCGAGTCCTCCCCGCAGTCCCAGCGGACCAGCGACCTCGTGGACCGGCTGCGCGACGAGGTCCTGCCGCGCGCCGAGACCGGCACCGCCCTCGACATACAGGTGGGCGGTATGACGGCCGGCTACGACGACTTCGCCGACGTGATCGTCGGCAAGCTCCCGCTGTTCGTGGGGGTCGTCATCAGCCTGGGCTGTCTGCTGCTCCTGCTCGCCTTCCGCTCGGTCGGCATCCCGCTCAAGGCCGCCGCGATGAACGTGGCCGCCGTCGCCGCCGCCTTCGGCGTGGTCGTCGCGGTCTTCCAGTGGGGGTGGGGGAGCGAGCTGCTGGGGCTGGGCCGGGCCGGCCCGATCGAGCCCTTCCTCCCCGTGATCATGGTGTCCGTCCTCTTCGGGCTCTCCATGGACTACCAGGTCTTCCTGGTCAGCCGGATGTACGAGGAGTGGCTGGAGACCGGCGACAACCGGCGGGCCGTACGCATCGGCCTCGCCGAGACCAGCCGGGTGATCAACTCCGCCGCGGTCATCATGATCTCGGTGTTCCTCGCCTTCGTCCTCAGCGGCGACCGCGTGATCGCCATGTTCGGCATCGCCCTCGCGGCGGCCGTCGCCCTGGACGCCTTCGTACTGCGCACCCTCCTCGTCCCCGCCCTGATGCATCTGCTCGGCGGTGCCAACTGGTGGCTGCCCCGCTGGCTCGACAAGCGCATGCCCCGCATCAGCATCGAACCGCCCGAGTGCCGTGCCGCCCATGAGACGCTCACCGACGTCGTGGCGGAACTGGAGAAGGAGCAACGGGGCGATGTACGCGATATCCCTGGGTGACGACGGAGCCGAGCTGAGGCCGCTGGAACCGTGGCACGCGGAGGAGTTCCTGGCCCATCTGGAGCGGGGCCGGGAGTTCATCGGACGGTTCATCCCGTTCGGCTCGGCCGTCACCGACCCGGTGTCCGCCCGCGAGACCCTCCAGCGCTACGCCGACCTGCGCGCCGCCGACAAGGCGTCGTACCACGGCATCTGGCTGGACGGACGGCTCGTCGGCGGCGTCCTCACCCTGAACTTCGACGCCGCCGCCGGGGTCTGCGAGGTCGGCTGCTGGCTGGAACCCGCGGCGACCGGGCGCGGCCTCGTCACCCGGGCCATGCGGCCCCTCATCGACTGGGCCGTCGAGGAACGCGGCATCCACCGCGTCGAATGGGTGGCCGCCGCCGGGAACACCTCCAGCCTGAACGTCGCCCGCCGCCTCGGGATGACCCGGGACGGCGTACGCCGGCAGGCCCACCTCTATGGTGGGGTGCGCCACGACCTGGAACTGTGGTCGATCCTCGCCCCGGAGTGGCGCGAAGCACGCGTGCGCACCGCGCACAGCGATCATTAAGACACCTCTCAGGAAGCGTCCGTACGGTGCCAGACATGGGAACGAAGACAGTGGACGAGACCGTGACCCCGGCCAAGGCCGACGACGAGAACGTGGACGTCACCGAGACGACCGAGGCCCCGGCCGAGGCCGTCACCGGCGACGAGAGCGAGGAGGTGGCCGCCGAGGCGACGGAAGCGGCGCCCTCCTTCGTCGGCCAGGGCGCCGCCGCGGTGGTCTCCGCCGCCCTCGGCCTCGTGTCCCTGACCGGCGGCTGGATCGGCACCGTCGCCGCCGCCCGCCAGACGCTCATCGGCCAGTTGGAGACCCGCTCCGACGCCGCCGTCGCCACCCAGATCCAGGCGGTCTACGGCGACGCCTGGCAGGCCTCCGCGCTGTTCGCCGGCCTGTTCGCGGTGGTCGCGCTGATCGTCGGCGTCGTGGCGCTGGCCCGGCCCGCGTTCGGCGCTCCCGGCCTGCCGCAGCCCGCCTGGATCAAGTCGGTCGCCTGGGGCGGTGTCGCCCTCGGCGTCATCGGCCTGCTGCTGGCCGTCCTGAAGTACACCGACGCCCTGCTCGGCCTGCCCTCCGCCGGCTGAGACACCGCGCACCGCGCCGATCGGAGCGGGATCAGCGCAGATCAGAGGGGCCTCAGAGCCGCCGTAAGCACCTTAGACGGCGGCCTGAGGCCCCTCAGCCGTGTCTAAGGCACCCACCGGCCCGGCAAGATGCGGCACTCTCCCGATGTGGCGGACCCCCCTGGGAGACGAAGGTTGAGGCATCGCAGGAAGCGATGACAACCAGGACCCACCAGGGGGAAACCACCATGTTCGACCACTTCGAGCACGAGATGCACCACCTCCGCACCGACGAACTGATCCGCCAGGCCGAGCACCAGCGCCTGGTCCGCGAGGCCGTCCGGGTCCGCCGCGCCCAGCGCCGCGCCGCCCAGCGCCCCGCACGGAACGCGGAGGACACGCCCTCGCCCAGCGCCCGCCCCGGCCGGCACGGCACCGCACGCGCCGCGTGAGGCCGCGGGACACCGGATCCGGGGACGGCCCCCGGAAAACCGGTGCCGCGCCGACCGCGCCGCGTGCGATGCTCGGGCCCGTGGAGAGCCGCTCCGTAAGTCCCGTGTTCGTCGGCCGCACCACCGAGTTGGAGACGTTGGACGACGCGCTCGCCCGTGCCACCGCGGGCGAGCCGCAGGCTTTGGTCATCGGCGGCGAGGCGGGCGTCGGCAAGACCCGCCTCGTCGAGGAGTTCGCCGGCGCCGCCGCCCGCGCGGGCGCCGTCGTCGCCCTCGGCGGCTGCGTCGAGATCGGCGCCGACGGCCTTCCGTTCGCCCCCTTCTCCACCGCGCTGCGCGCCCTGCGCCGGCAACTGCCCGACGAGCTGGCCGCGGCCGCCGCCGGACAGGAGGACGAACTGGCCCGGCTGCTGCCCGAGGTCGGCGAGACCCCCGCCGTCCTCGGCGCGGACCGCTCCGGCGAGGAGGGCATGGCCCGCCTCTTCGAACTCACCGCCCGCCTCCTGGAACGCCTCGCCGCCCACCGCACCGTCGTCGTCGCCCTGGAGGACCTGCACTGGGCCGACGCCTCCACCCGCCACCTGCTGACCTACCTCTTCCGCACCCTGCGCACCGGCCGCCTCGTCGTCCTCGCCACCTACCGCTCCGACGACATCCACCGCCGTCACCCGCTGCGCCCCCTCCTCGCCGAACTCGACCGGCTGCGCACCGTCCGCCGTATCGAGCTCGGCCGCTTCACCCGCGACGAGGTCGGCTGCCAGATCGCCGGCATCCTCGCCCGCGAACCCGACCCGGCCCAGGTCGACGCGATCTTCGAACGCTCCGACGGGAACGCCTTCTTCGTCGAGGAACTCGCCGTCGCCACCCACGAGGGCGGCTGCACCGGCCTCACCGACTCCCTGCGCGACCTCCTCCTCGTCCGTGTCGAACGGCTGCCCGAGAGCGCCCAGCGGATCGCCCGGCTCGTCGCCGAGGGCGGCTCCACCGTCGAGTACCGGCTGCTCGCCGCCGTCGCCGACCTCGCCGAGGACGATCTGATCGAGGCGCTGCGGGCCGCCGTCAACGCCAGCATCCTCACCGTCGCGCCCGGCGACGACGGCTACCGCTTCCGGCACTCCCTGGTCCGCGAGGCCGTCGCCGACGACCTGCTGCCCGGCGAACGCTCCCGCCTCAACCGCCGCTACGCCGAAGCCCTCGAAGCCGACCCGACGCTCGTCCCGGCCGGCGAACGCGTCATGCGGCTGGCCAGCTACTGGTACCACGCCCACGACCCGGCCAAGGCCCTGCCCGCCGTCCTGGACGCCTCCGTCACCGCCCGCCGCCGGCGCGCCCACTCCGAACAGCTCCGGCTGCTGGAACGCGCGATGGAACTCTGGGACGCCACCCCCGCCGGCATCCGCGCCACCCTGCGCCCCGTCGACTACACCGAGGCCTATCCGCCGCCGCTGGCCGAGCGGCGCGGCGAGGCCCACGACCCCGCCCCCACCCCGCTGCGCTATCTCGACCTGATGGCCGAGGCGGCGGTCGCCGGGCGGCGCTGCGGGGAACGCGAACGCGCCCTGAAGATCACCAAGCGGGCCCTGCACCTGCTGGAGGAGGAGCAGGACCCGCTGCGCGCCGCCTGGTTCTGGATCCAGCGCTCCCGGCTGATGCAGGCCCTGGCCCGCGGCGACGGCTGGAAGGAGATCGGTACCGCCCAGGACCTGGTGCGCGGACTGCCGCCGTCCGAGGTGCACGCCGAGGTGCTGGCCACCGCCGCCAACTGGTCCATGCTGCGCGACCCCGGCCCCGACGCCGTGTCCGCGGCCGAACGGGCCGTGGAGTACGCGCGCATGGTGGGCGCCGAGGACATCGAGCTGAACGCCCGCCTCACCCTCGGCGGACTCATGGTCGAAGCCGGCGAGAGCGTCGGTCTCGCCCAGATGTACGAGGTCAAGGAAGCCGTCCTGGCCCGGGGCCTGACCGCGGTCGTGGGCCGCAGCCATACGAACCTGCCGTCCGCCCTGGAGGCCGTCGGCCGCTCCGCGGAGGCCGTGGCCATCCTGCGCGAGGGCCTGCGGCTCACCCAGGAGTGGGGTCTGCGCGACTCCGAGGCCTGGGTGTGGGTCAACCTCGCCGAGTCCCTGACGACCCTGGGCCGTTGGGACGAGGCGGCCGAGGCCGCCGTGAGCGCCCAGCGCACCAGCCAGTCCGCCAAGCCGCGCGGCGGCGCCGCCAACCGCCTGGCCCAGCTCGCGCTCGGACGCGGCGAGACCGCCGAGGCCGCCCGCCATCTCGCCGCCGCCCGCGCCTCCTACGGCACCCACGACCCGATGCCCCAGCACAACCTCCCCATGTCCCACCTCGCCCTGGAGATCGCCGCCGCCGAGGGCCGTCTCCTCGACGCCCGCGCCGAGGCCGACCGGGCCCTCGACGCCGGCTTCCCGCCCGGCACCCAGCGCTACGCCTGGCCGCTGCTGCTGGCCGCCGCCGTCGCCGAGTCCGAGGCCCGCGCCCTCCCGCCGCCGGACGGGCCCGAGGCACGCCTCGCCTATCTGCGCCGCCTCTTCGACGCCGTACGCACCCTCGCCACGGGCTCGCCCGTGTGGCGCGCCCACGAGCGGTGGACCCGCGCCGAGCTCGACCGGGCCGAGGACCACACCGACCCCGGCACCTGGTCCGACGTCGTCACCGCCTTCGAGGCCCTGGAACGCCCCTACGACCTCGCCCGGGTCCGCCTGCGCCTGGCCGAGGCGCTGCTGACCGCGGGCGGAGACGACGAGCGCGCCCGCGCCACGGAACTGCTCCGGCTCACCCGGGCCACCGCCGACCACCTGGGCGCCCGCCCCCTCGCCGACGCCACGACCCTGCTGGCCCAGCGGGCCCGCCTCAGCCTGACCACGGCCCCGCCCGCCGCCGACCCGGCCGACACCCTCGGCCTCACCAGCCGCGAGCGCGATGTGCTGCGCCTGGTCTCCGCGGGCCGCACCAACCGCCAGATCGCCGAGGAACTCTTCATCTCCCCGAAGACCGCCAGCGTCCATGTGTCGAACATCCTGGCCAAGCTCGGTGTCTCCGGCCGGGGCGAGGCGGCCGCCGTGGCGCACCGGATGGGGCTGTTCCCCCTGGAGACGCTCGGCTCCGGAACGCACGCCTGAGGCATACGCTGAGAAGGACGCCGGCCGTGGGAGGTCCTGTGTTCAACCCGTTCGAGGAACTCTTCGCACCGGGCCGCAAGCACACCCGCGACGAACAGAAGCGCCTGGAGCTGAGCCGCGAGGACGTCGGCGACAACGACCCCGGACGCGGCCCCATAGACCTCGCCTCCGGGAAGGTGGTCATACGGGTCACGGAGACGTCCGACGAGGAGGACGGCGCCGACGAGCCCCAGGATCAGGACCGGGCCCCCGGCCGGAGGCTCAGCTCACCTTGAGCTCCAGGATGCGGTCGTCGCCGGCCTTGGGGTCGCCCCGCCCGTCGGTGTTGCTCGTCACCAGCCACAGCCTGTCACCGCCCGCCGCCACGACCGTCCGCAGCCGGCCGTACTCCTCCTTCAGGAAGGGCTGCGGGTCGGCCGACGCCTCGGTGCCGCCCAGCGGGACGCGCCACAGGGTCCGTCCTCTCAGCCCCGCCATCCACAGGGAGCCCTCGGCGTGGGCCAGCCCGCTGGGGGAGGCCTCGTCGGTGGCCCACTGGGCGAGCGGACTGTGGAAGGCGTCGTCGTCGGTGCGGCCCTCCGCCTCGGGCCAGCCGTAGTTGTCGCCCGGCTTGATCGCGTTCAGTTCGTCCCAGGTGTCCTGGCCGAACTCCGAGGCGAACAGCCGCTGTTCACGGTCCCAGGCGAGCCCCTGCACATTGCGGTGGCCGTACGAGTACACCGGGGAGTCCGGGAAGGGGTTGCCCGGCGCCGGCTCGCCCTCCGGGGTCATCCGCAGGATCTTGCCGCCCAGCGACTTCTTGTCCTGCGACAGACCGGTGTCACCGCTCTCGCCCGTGCCCGCGTAGAGCATCCGGTCGGGGCCGAAGGCGATCCGGCCGCCGTTGTGGATGAAGCCCTTGGGTATGCCCTTGAAGATCGTGTCCGGTGCGCCCAGCTGCTGTCCGGCGGGCCGCTTCTCGTCGTAGAGCATCCGCACGACGCGGTTGTCCGAGGCCGAGGTGAAGTAGGCGTAGATCATGTGGTCCGCGGCGAAGTCCGGGGACAGGGCGATGCCCATCAGCCCGCCCTCGCCGGCCGGCGACACCCCGGGCACCTGGCCCAGCTCGGTCTTCTTCCCGGTCTTCGTGTCGATCCGGGTGATCGTGGCCTCGTCGCGAGAGGAGACCAGCAGGTCGCCGCCCGGGATCGGGGCGAGACCCCAGGGGGTCTTCAGGCCCTCGGCGACCGTGCGCACCACGGAGACGGAGCCCTTCGCGGGCGGTGTCGCGGTCGCCCGGGCGCTCGGCGACGTCTCCGAGCCGGCGGTGGCGGTCGGTCTCGCCCCTCCGTTCTTCTCCGGCGCGTCACCGTCGCCGGACGAACATCCGGCCGTCAGCAGGAGTGCGGCCGCGGCCAACACGGCCGACACAGCTCGACGTTGCACGATCACGGTCCCTTCGACGCGGCGGGTCTCACTCTTCATACACCGCCCGGGCCCCACGGGTTCCCGATCTCCGCTCACGGATCTCGGATCACGGGTCCGGATCTCCGGTCAGGGGACACGCGGCCCGGTCCGGCCGGGCAGCGGGACCGCCGTCAGTCCCAGGATCCCCGTGCCCGGGGCAGCTCCGCCACCTCGGCCAGGTCCTCGCACGTCAGCCGCAGCGCCTCGGCCCGCGCGTTCTCCGCCGCCCACCGCTCCCGCTTGGCACCCGGCACCGGCACCACGTGCCGCCCCTGCGCCAGCACCCAGGCGAGCGCCACCTGCGCCGGTGTGACCCCCTCGCCGTGCCGGGCGGCGATTCGGCGCAGCCCCACCACGATCGGCTGGTTCGCCGCCATCATCTCGGCGGTGAAGCGAGGGTGCCGGGCCCGCACGTCGTCCGGCTCGAAGCCCTGGCCCGGGGTCAGGGTGCCGGTCAGAAAGCCGTTGCCCAGCGGCATCGCGGCCAGGAAGCCGATCCCGCGGGCCTCGCACCACGGCAGCAGCGTCTCCAGTGCCTCGGGCGACCACACGGACAGCTCGGCCTGCACCGCGCTCACGGGGAAGACCTGCTGCACCCGCTGCAGCTGGCGGATCGTGGCGTCGTGCAGCCGTGCGCCGGAACGCCGGCCGCCGCGGGCGCCGACCGCGCACAGCCCCAGCGCCCGCACCTTGCCGGCCTGCACCAGCTCCGCCATCGCGCCCCACGTCTCCTCGACGGGTATCTCCGGGTCGGCGCGATGCAGTTGGTACAGGTCGATGACGTCGGTCTGCAGCCGGCGCAGCGAGGCGTCGCACGCCCGCTTCACATAGCCGGGGCGGCCGTTGGCCACGATGTGCTGCTCGCCCACGAGCAGACCGACCTTCGTCGACACGAAGGCGTCCGGCCGCCGCTCCTTCAACACCCGCCCCACCAGCAGTTCGTTGGTGAACGGGCCGTACATGTCGGCGGTGTCCAGCAGCGTCGCGCCCAGATCGAGCGCGCGGTGCACGGTTCTGAGGGACTCCTCGCCGCGCTGCCGCGACGAGCTGTAGGCCCAGCTCATCGGCATGCACCCGAGTCCGACGGCTCCCACCGCGAGTGCGCCCGCGCCGATCGTCCTGCGCTCCACCTGGCCGTAACCCTCCCTCTTCCGGCACCCCAACCTAACCTCTGCACTCCAGTTCGCCTGACATAGCCTCCAGACATGACTGCTGACGTGTGGCTCCCCCTCCGTCCCGACGAGATCGAGGGCCTTCCCGCAGGTCCCGCGTACCGCTTCTGGGACGGCGCCGAGGACTATCCCGCCGACCCCGCGGACTGCGCCTTCTACGTCGTGCCGTACATGAAGCCGTCCCCGGTCGGGCAGCGGCCCCTGCCGGAGATGACCGCCGTCGAGGTCGTGCAGACGCTGTCCGCCGGCACCGACCACGTGGAGCCGGGTCTGCGGCATCTGCGACCCGGCGTGCGACTGTGCAACGCGCGCGGGGTGCACGAGGCGAGCACCTCCGAGCTCACGCTCGCGCTGATCCTCGCGTCCCTGCGCGGCATCCCCGACTTCGTGCGCGCGCAGGACAAGGGGGAGTGGCGCGGTGGTTTCCGCCCGGCGCTCGCCGACAGAAACGTTCTGATCGTGGGATACGGCTCGATCGGCGCCGCCATCGAGGACCGGCTCGTCCCCTTCGAGGTGGCGCGGGTGGCGCGCGTCGCGCGCTCGGCGCGCACCACGGCGCGCGGCCCTGTGCATCCACTCACCGATCTGTCCGCGCTGCTGCCCGACGCGGACGTCGTCATCCTGTCCACGCCCCTCACGGACGAGACCCGGCACCTGGTCGACGCCTCCTTCCTCGCCCGGATGAAGGACGGCGCCCTGCTGGTCAACGTGGCCCGCGGCGGCGTCGTGGACACCAAGGCCCTGCTGGCCGAGCTGGAGACCGGTCGCATCACCGCGGCCCTGGACGTCACCGACCCCGAGCCGCTTCCGCCGGCGCACGCCCTCTGGCGCGCCCCCGGCGTTCTGATCAGCCCGCACGTCGGCGGACCCACCTCCGCGTTCCTGCCGCGCGCGAAGCGGTTGCTGGTGGACCAGTTGACTCGTTGGGTGAACCGGGAGCCCTTGCGGAACGTGATCCTTACGACGGGCGCGAACCCCGCGTGACGCCCACCGGCCGACCACGCGCGGGGTGACGCGCGCGCCGCCACGCAACAAGCCGGAAATCCGCTTCGAGTACCGTCCGCAACCCTTCGGAGACGGTCCGTACGCGCATATGCGC
This sequence comes from Streptomyces nigra, assembly GCF_003074055.1. NCBI lineage: Bacteria > Bacillati > Actinomycetota > Actinomycetes > Kitasatosporales > Streptomycetaceae > Streptomyces > Streptomyces nigra. The sequence continues at coordinate 5,303,757 of NZ_CP029043.1, forward strand.
TGGTCGTCACGGAGAGTAGAGGTGCTATGTCCCTGAGTGACGAGACTGGTGTATCGTCCGGACAGGGGCTGCGCCGTGCACCGTTCGGCGCCGGGGACGGACAGACCAGATGTGTGAGGGGGGCGACGGGCGATGCACGGCCTATGGACGATCGATCCGACGCGGCGGGGCCGCCGACGGCGACCCTGGAGGACGGCCGCCCGCGGACGCGGCCACGAGGATGGTCACGGCTGCCGTCACGGCCGCCATCACGGTGGGCCCGGCGGCAGGAGGCGGCAGACCCGCCCGGCCCACCCGGACCCACGGGACCCGCGAGCGGCGCACACAGGAGGAGACCGGTGAGCTCGCCGCCGCCCTCCCCGACACGCGTCGACGGAGTGCGGAACCGGCGCCTGCCGCGGCCGACCCTGCCCCACCGCCCCCTGCTCGGCGGCTCGGCGCTCGTCCAGCAGGTCGCGCTGGCCCTGGTGTGCGCGGCCTACGCCGTCGGGTCCGCGCTCGGCTGGGGCTCGGGCCGACTCGCGCTGATCATGGGCGACTTCGGGCTGGCCGCCGCCGCCGCGGTCGCCGCAGTCTCCTGCTTCCGGTACGCCCGCAGCCGCCGGATCCGCTTCCGGCCCGCCTGGCTGCTGTTCGCGCTCTCCTCGGCTATGGCCGCCCTCGGCAATCTGGTCTGGGGGTGGTACGAGGTCGTCCTGGAGCGGCCCGTGCCGAGTCCCTCGTACGCCGACGGGTTCTTCCTGTGCTTCGCCCCGCCCGCCATCGTCGGTCTCCTGGTGCTCGCCAAGCGGCCCGTGACCAAGGCCGGCTGGGTCTGCCTCGGGCTGGACGCCTGGCTGATCGGCGGCTCGCTGCTGACGCTGGCCTGGAGCCTCGCCCTCGCCCAGGCCGCCAAGTCCGAAGGGCCCGGCGTGGCGCACACCGCGCTCTCGCTCGCCTATCCGCTGCTGGACATCGCCCTGGTCAGCATGGTGCTCGCCCTGCACTTCCGGCGCTCCTCGGCCAACCGCACCGCGGTCAACACCGCGATCGGCGCGCTCGCCCTGACCGTCATGTGCGACGCCCTGTTCACCTCGCCGCTGTTCCACCACTCGTACCAGTCCGGCCAGTTGCTCGACGCCGGCTGGTTCGCCGGCTCCCTGCTCCTCGCCTACGCGCCCTGGGCGGCGCCCCGGCGCGGGAAGGACGACGCAGGGCGGCAGGACGACGGGGGGCACTCCCGCGTGGTCCACGAGCACCTGCCCGGCCAGCGCGGCGCCGGCCACCACCACCCGGCCCCGCAGCAGGGCGACCAGCCCCGGTACCCGCTGACCCGGCCGATCGCCGGTTCCCTGGCCGCGCTCACGCCCTACCTCGCGGCCGCCGTCTGCACCCTGGGCATCCTGTACAACGTCCTCAACGGCCGGAGCGTCGACCAGGTGGTGCTCATCACCGGCGGCACCGTGGTGCTCGCCCTCGTCGTGCGCCAGGGCATCATGCTGCTCGACAACATCACCCTCACCCAGGAACTGGCCCAGAAGGAGAACCACTTCCGCTCCCTGGTGCAGGGCTCCAGCGACGTCATCATGATCGCCGCGCCCAACGGCATCCTGCGGTACGTCTCCCCGGCCGCCGCCGGCGTCTACGGCCGCTCGGCCGAGGAGCTGGTCGGCTCGGAGCTGGCCGGCCTGATCCACCCGGAGGACCTGGGCTGCGTGGTGCACGAGGTGCGCCGCTTCCTCGCCACCAGCCCGCTGGAGGAACCCACCACCCGCATCGAGTGCCGGTTCCGCTCGGGCGACGGCGGCTGGCTCAACGTCGAGTCGACGGTCAACCGGCACCACGGCGGGCTGATCTTCAACAGCCGGGACGTCACCGAGCGGGTCCGCCTCCAGGCCCAGCTCCAGCACAACGCCGAGCACGACCCGCTCACCGACCTGCCCAACCGCGCCCTGTTCACCAAGCGCGTCCAGCAGGCCCTGTCCGGCCGCCGCGCCACCGACCGGGGCGTCGCCCTGCGCAACACGGCCGTGCTCTTCATCGACCTCGACGGCTTCAAGGGCGTCAACGACACGATCGGACACCAGGCCGGGGACGAGCTGCTCGTCCAGGCCGCCCGCAGACTCCAGGACGCGGTCCGCGGCGGGGACATCGCCTCGCGGCTGGGCGGCGACGAGTTCGCGGCCCTGATCACCGGGGACGGCACACGCGACCGTACCGCCCGGGAAGGACACATCCTGGAGCTCGCCGACCGCCTCAGGGTGACGCTGTCCCAGCCCTACCTCATCGACGGCAACGATGTCCGCGTCAACGCCTCCATCGGCGTCGCCTTCGCCGAACCTGGCCTCGGCGCGGGCGAGTTGCTGCGCAACGCCGACCTGGCCATGTACCGGGCGAAGGCGGGCGGCAAGGGCCGCGTCGAGCTGTACAAGCCGCAGATGCAGCAGGACGTCGTCCGCAAGGCGGAGCTGGCCACGCGTCTGCGGGCCGCGCTCCACGACGGCGAGTTCGCGCTGCTGCACCAGCCGGTGGTGTGCCTGGAGACCGGCCGGATCACCTCGGTCGCCACCCAGGCGCGCTGGCGGTCCTCGCAGGGCGTGCTGTTCACCCCCGCCGAGTTCCTGCGGGTGGCCGAGGACAGCGACAAGACCGCCGAGCTCGGCCGCTGGATGCTGGAGGAGGCCGTCGAGCAGGCCGCCGAGCGCACCGCGACCGGACACGCCGTCCCCGTCGCCGTACGGGTGGGTGCGCGCCGCCTGCTCGACCGGTCGATGCCCCTCGGCTCCGTGGAGACGCTCCTGACCCGGTACGGGCTGCCGTCCGGGTCGCTCGTCATCGAGCTGGCCGACCTCGACCCGCGGATCTCGCTGGACGAGCTGGAGCGCCGGCTCAGCGGGCTGCGCCGGCTCGGCGTCCGGATCGCCCTCGACGGTTTCGGCAGCGGCTACGCGGCCATCACCGCCCTGCGCCGGCTCCCCGTCGACGTGCTCAAGCTCGACCGGGGCCTGGTCGAGGGCGTCGTCGAGTCCGCCCGGCTGCACAAGATCACCGGCGGGCTGCTCCGGATCGCGTCCGACCTCGGGCTCCAGTCGGTGGCCGACGGGGTGGACCTCCCCGAACAGGTGGTCGCGCTGCGCTCCATGGGCTGCACCCATGGACAGGGCATGGCCTTCTCCGGTCCGCTGGACGAGTACCGGCTGCGCCGGGCGCTCACCGCCGGCCACTACCCGGTGCCGAACGGCGCCGTCGAACCGGCGTTCGTGGGCAGTGCGCGGGAGCCCGCCGACCGGGGGACGGGCAGGTACACCGGAGGGGTTCCGGCCGTTCTCGGCGGCGGGACGGGGCTCCGCTCACATAATGAGACTCCCGTCCCACCCACTTGACACCGGGTGCGCGCCGGGGGGAGGGTCAGTGCCATGCGCACCCGAATTCTCGTACTTGGAAAGCGCGTCGGCTGAAGCTGGTGACGTCCGGACCGACCCGGAATCCCAGCGACCCACACCCGGCGCGCTCCCCTCGCTTGCCTTATGGCACGAGGGGTTTTTTGTTGCACCAGCACCTGTGATGCAACGCCGACACTCCGCCCAAACCTCGCAAAAACCCTCAGCATCGAGAAGAGAATGCCGATGACCGAGCAGGCCTCCGGGGCTCACCCACAGCCCCGGCCCCGATCCGGAGGACAGCAGTCCATGCCCGAGCACGTCACGGGTGCGCAGTCCCTCATCCGCTCGCTCGAGGAGGTCGGCGCCGACACCGTGTTCGGCATCCCCGGGGGCACGATCCTGCCGGCCTACGACCCACTGATGGACTCCACCCGGGTGCGCCACGTGCTGGTCCGCCACGAGCAGGGCGCGGGCCACGCGGCCACCGGCTACGCGCAGGCCACCGGCAAGGTCGGGGTGTGCATGGCGACGTCGGGTCCCGGCGCCACCAACCTGGTCACCCCGATCGCCGACGCGCACATGGACTCCGTGCCGCTCGTCGCGATCACCGGCCAGGTCGTGTCCAAGGCGATCGGCACGGACGCCTTCCAGGAGGCGGACATCGTCGGCATCACCATGCCGATCACCAAGCACAGCTTCCTCGTCACCAAGGCGGAGGACATCCCGCGGACCATCGCGCAGGCGTTCCACATCGCCTCCACCGGCCGCCCCGGACCCGTCCTGGTCGACATCCCCAAGGACATCCTCCAGTCGAGGACCACCTTCACCTGGCCGCCCGTCATGGACCTGCCCGGCTACCGGCCCGTCACCAAGCCGCACGCCAAGCAGATCCGCGAGGCCGCCAAGCTCATCACCTCCGCGAAGCGCCCCGTTCTCTACGTCGGCGGCGGCGTCCTCAAGGCCGGCGCCACCGCCGAGCTGAAGGTCCTCGCGGAACTCACCGGAGCGCCCGTCACCACCACCCTGATGGCGCTCGGCGCATTCCCCGACAGCCACCCGCTGCACGTGGGCATGCCGGGCATGCACGGTTCGGTCACCGCCGTCACCGCGCTGCAGAAGGCCGACCTGATCGTCGCCCTCGGAGCCCGCTTCGACGACCGCGTCACCGGCAAGCTGGACAGCTTCGCCCCGTACGCCAAGATCGTCCACGCCGACATCGACCCCGCCGAGATCGGCAAGAACCGCGCCGCCGACGTGCCGATCGTCGGTGACGCGCGCGAGGTCATCGCCGACCTCGTCCAGGCCGTCCAGAAGGAGCACGCCGAGGGCCACCAGGGCGACTACACCGCCTGGTGGAAGGACCTCAGCCGCTGGCGCGACACCTACCCGCTCGGCTACGACCTGCCCGAGGACGGCTCGCTCTCCCCGCAGCAGGTCATCGAGCGGATCGGCCGGCTCGCCCCGGAGAACACCGTCTTCGCGGCGGGCGTCGGCCAGCACCAGATGTGGGCCGCGCACTTCGTCCAGTACGAGAAGCCCGCCACCTGGCTGAACTCCGGCGGCGCCGGGACGATGGGCTACGCGGTGCCGGCCGCCATGGGCGCCAAGGCCGGCGTCCCGGACCGGACCGTCTGGGCGATCGACGGCGACGGCTGCTTCCAGATGACCAATCAGGAGCTCACCACCTGCGCCCTGAACAACATCCCGATCAAGGTCGCCATCATCAACAACGGCGCCCTCGGGATGGTCCGCCAGTGGCAGACCCTGTTCTACAACCAGCGCTACTCCAACACCGTGCTGCACTCCGGCCCGGACGACGTCAACCCGCAGGCCAAGGGCACCCGCGTGCCGGACTTCGTCAAGCTGGCCGAGGCCATGGGCTGCGTGGGCCTGCGCTGCGAGTCGCCGGACGAGCTCGACAAGGTGATCGAGGAGGCGAACTCCATCAACGACCGCCCCGTCGTCGTCGACTTCATCGTCCACGAGGACGCCATGGTGTGGCCGATGGTCGCCGCCGGCACCTCCAACGACGAGATCATGGCCGCCCGGGACGTCCGCCCCGACTTCGGCGACAACGAAGACGACTGAGCGAGAGAGACGTAAAAGATCATGTCCAAGCACACGCTCTCCGTCCTGGTGGAGAACACGCCGGGCATCCTGGCCCGGATCGCCGCCCTGTTCTCCCGGCGCGGCTTCAACATCGACTCGCTCGCGGTCGGTGTCACCGAGCACCCCGACATCTCCCGCATCACGATCGTCGTCAGCGTCGAGGACTTCCCGCTGGAGCAGGTGACGAAGCAGCTCAACAAGCTCGTCAACGTGCTGAAGATCGTCGAGCTGGAGCCCGGTTCCGCCGTTCAGCGTGAACTCGTTCTGGTGAAGGTCCGCGCCGACAACGAGACCCGCTCCCAGATCGTCGAGATCGTCCAGCTGTTCCGCGCCAAGACCGTCGACGTCTCCCCGGAGGCCGTCACGATCGAGGCCACCGGCTCCAGCGACAAGCTGGAGGCCATGCTGAAGATGCTGGAGCCGTTCGGCATCAAGGAGCTCGTCCAGTCCGGCACGATCGCCATCGGCCGCGGCGCCCGTTCGATCACGGACCGGTCGCTGCGCGCCCTGGACCGGTCGGCGTAGGACGCCGTTCGGGCGGCCGGGCGAATCCGGCCGCCCGCATTCCGAGACCCCGAGACCTCCCTCACCCCCACCGTCATACGGTGGGACGCAACACCTGCACCCAAGGAGAGAACCCAAAGTGGCCGAGCTGTTCTACGACGCCGACGCCGACCTGTCCATCATCCAGGGCCGCAAGGGCGCGGTCATCGGGTACGGCAGCCAGGGCCACGCCCACGCGCTGTCGCTCCGTGACTCGGGTGTCGACGTCCGTGTCGGTCTGCACGAGGGCTCCAAGTCCAAGGCGAAGGCCGAGGAGCAGGGCCTGCGCGTGGTGACCCCCGCCGAGGCCGCCGCCGAGGCCGACGTCATCATGATCCTCGTCCCGGACCCGATCCAGGGCCAGGTCTACGAGGAGCACATCGCCCCGAACCTGAAGGACGGCGACGCCCTGTTCTTCGGTCACGGCTTCAACATCCGCTTCGGCTTCATCAAGCCCCCGGCCGGCGTGGACGTCTGCATGGTCGCCCCCAAGGGCCCGGGCCACCTGGTGCGCCGTCAGTACGAGGAGGGCCGCGGCGTCCCGTGCATCGCGGCCGTCGAGCAGGACGCCTCCGGCAACGCCTTCGCGCTCGCCCTGTCGTACGCCAAGGGCATCGGCGGCACCCGCGCCGGCGTCATCAAGACCACCTTCACCGAGGAGACCGAGACCGACCTGTTCGGTGAGCAGGCCGTCCTCTGCGGCGGCACCGCCGCCCTGGTCAAGGCGGGCTTCGAGACGCTGACCGAGGCCGGCTACCAGCCGGAGATCGCGTACTTCGAGTGCCTGCACGAGCTGAAGCTGATCGTGGACCTCATGTACGAGGGCGGCCTGGAGAAGATGCGCTGGTCGATCTCCGAGACCGCCGAGTGGGGCGACTACGTCACCGGCCCGCGGATCATCACCGACGCCACCAAGGCGGAGATGAAGAAGGTCCTCGGCGAGATCCAGGACGGCACCTTCGCGCAGCAGTGGATGGACGAGTACCACGGCGGCCTGAAGAAGTACAACGAGTACAAGCAGCAGGACTCCGAGCACCTGCTGGAGACCACCGGCAAGGAGCTGCGCAAGCTCATGAGCTGGGTGAACGAGGAGGCGTAAGCCTCGTGCCGACAGGGTCGGAGCAGCTGCTCCGACCCTGTTGTCCATCTCGTCCAACCACGGACGAGTGATCCTTCCGCGGGGGCGTGAGACCGCCTCCGTCACGGCACTACACTGCCGTACTACATACGCGTCAGGCCCACAGCGTCGTGCGTCTTCCGCGGCCACCTTCCCTCCACCGCCTGCGGCCGTCGGGACGGCCGTCCGCAATGGACTTGTGAGGACTCACGTGAGCTCGAAACCCGTCGTACTCATCGCTGAAGAGCTTTCGCCCGCGACCGTGGACGCGCTTGGTCCGGACTTCGAGATCCGGCACTGCAACGGCGCCGACCGGGCCGAGCTGCTGCCCGCCATCGCCGAGGTGGACGCGATCCTGATCCGCTCCGCGACCAAGGTGGACGCCGAGGCGATCGCCGCCGCCAACAAGCTCAAGGTCGTCGCGCGAGCCGGCGTCGGCCTGGACAACGTCGACGTCTCCGCCGCCACCAAGGCCGGCGTCATGGTCGTCAACGCCCCCACCTCGAACATCGTGACCGCCGCCGAGCTGGCCTGCGGTCTGCTGCTCGCCACCGCCCGCAACATCCCGCAGGCCAACGCCGCGCTGAAGAACGGCGAGTGGAAGCGCAGCAAGTACACCGGCGTGGAGCTGGCCGAGAAGACGCTCGGTGTCGTCGGCCTCGGCCGCATCGGCGCGCTCGTCGCCCAGCGCATGTCCGCCTTCGGCATGAAGGTCGTCGCCTACGACCCCTACATCCAGCCGGCCCGCGCCGCGCAGATGGGCGTCAAGGTGCTGTCCCTGGACGAGCTGCTCGAGGTCTCCGACTTCATCACCGTCCACCTGCCGAAGACCCCGGAGACGGTCGGCCTGATCGGCGACGAGGCGCTGCGCAAGGTCAAGCCGAGCGTGCGCATCGTCAACGCCGCGCGCGGCGGCATCGTCGACGAGGAGGCGCTGTACTCCGCCCTCAAGGAGGGCCGGGTCGCCGGCGCCGGTCTCGACGTGTACGCGAAGGAGCCCTGCACGGACTCGCCGCTGTTCGAGTTCGACCAGGTCGTCAGCACCCCGCACCTCGGCGCCTCCACCGACGAGGCGCAGGAGAAGGCCGGTATCGCCGTCGCCCGCTCCGTGCGGCTCGCGCTCGCCGGTGAGCTGGTCCCCGACGCGGTGAACGTCCAGGGCGGCGTCATCGCCGAGGACGTCAAGCCGGGCCTGCCGCTCGCCGAGCGCCTCGGCCGCATCTTCACGGCGCTCGCCGGCGAGGTCGCGGTCCGCCTCGACGTCGAGGTGTACGGCGAGATCACCCAGCACGATGTGAAGGTGCTGGAGCTCTCCGCCCTCAAGGGTGTCTTCGAGGACGTCGTCGACGAGACCGTGTCGTACGTCAACGCCCCGCTGTTCGCGCAGGAGCGCGGCGTCGAGGTCCGGCTGACGACCAGCTCCGAGTCGGCCGACCACCGCAACGTCGTCACCGTGCGCGGCACTCTCGCGAACGGCGAGGAGGTGTCGGTCTCCGGCACGCTGGCCGGCCCGAAGCACCTCCAGAAGATCGTCGCCGTCGGCGAGTACGACGTGGACCTCGCGCTGGCCGACCACATGGCCGTCCTGCGCTACGAGGACCGCCCGGGTGTCGTCGGCACCGTCGGCCGCATCCTCGGAGAGGCGGGCCTGAACATCGCCGGTATGCAGGTCTCGCGTGCCGTGGCCGGCGGCGAGGCGCTGGCCGTCCTCACCGTCGACGACACGGTGCCCGCCGGGGTGCTGGCGGAGGTCGCGGCCGAGATCGGCGCGACGTCCGCGCGTGCGGTGAACCTGACCTGATCCAGGTCCAGGTCGTCTCCTCAGACGCCGGACGGGCCGAGCGTGCTCGGCTCGTCCGGCGTTTCGCATGTCCGCCCCCAGGTGCGGGCCCGCCGCAGGGTGAGCGCGGCCATCACCGCCGCCCCGGCCAGTACGGCGGCCCCGGCGAGTGCCGCGCCCTGCATCCCACTGGTGAACGCCTCGCGCGCGACCGCCGCCAGCCCCGGCACCCGGTCCGCGACGGCCAGCGCACCGCCCAGGGTCTCGCGGGCCGCGTCCGGCGCCGACGCGGGGACCTCATGGCGGTAGACGGCGGCCCCGATCGAGCCGAGCACCGCCATGCCCATCGCCCCGCCGAACTCGCTCGACGTCTCCATCAGCGAGGACGCGGCCCCCGCCCGCTCCACCGGCACGGCTCCCAGCGCCATATCCATGATCTGGGACATCGCGACGACACCGCCGACCGCGAGGATCGCGCAGGCCCCGAGGACCAGGGCCAGTGAGTCGGGGCCGGCCAGGGACAGCACCCCGAAGCCGGCCGAGGCGACGAGGAAGCCCCCCGCGACGACATGGGCCCGGTGCACGCCCCGGTTCACCAGCCCGGTGGCGACGGGGGCCGCCGCGGCGATCGGCACCGAGGGCAACAGCGCCCACAGGGCCGCCTCCAGGGCGCTCTTGCCGAGCACCGACTGCAGATACTGCGTGGTGAAATAGGCCGAGCCCATCACACCGAACGCCGAGAGCAGGTTGAGGGCGACGGCCGGTGCGAAACCCCGGCCACGGAACAGCTCCGGGGAGATCATCGGCGCCGCCGCCGTGCGCTGCCGATGCACGAACAGGGCCGCGAAGAGCAGGCCGACGGTGATCGACACGACGTAGCGGACGTTCCAGCCGTCGGCGGCGATCTCCTTCAGCCCGTAGATCACGGGAAGCACGGCCGCCAGCGACAGCGGGACGCTCAGCAGGTCGAAGCGGCCGGGGCGGTCCGCTCGCGACTCCGGCAGCAGCAGCGGGCCGAGGACCAGCAGCAGGGCCATCGCGGGCAGATTGACCAGGAAGACCGAGCCCCACCAGAAGAACTCCACCAGCACCCCGCTCAGCACCGAGCCGAGCGCGATCCCCGCCGTCATCACGCCCGACCACACCCCGATCGCCTTCGCGCGCTGGCCGGAGTCATGGAACAGCGCGCGCAGCATGGCCAGGGTCGACGGCATCAGGGTGGCGCCGCCGACGCCGAGGACCGCGCGGGCCGCGATCAGCATCCCGGCGCTGCCGGCGTAGGCCGCCGCGAGCGAGGCCGCGCCGAACGCGGCGGCGCCGGTGAGCAGTAGCCGGCGGTGGCCGACGCGGTCGCCGAGGGCGCCCATCGTCATCAGCAGCCCGGCGAGGACGAAGGCGTAGATGTCGAAGATCCACAGCTGCTGGGTGCCGCTGGGCCGCAGGTCCGCGCCGATCGCCGGGATGGCGAAGTAGAGGACGGAGACGTCCATGGAGACCAGCAGCAGCGGCAGCATCAGCACGCCCAGGGCCGTCCATTCGCGGCGGCCGGCACGGGTCGGCACACGGGTGGCGCTCTTCGGTTCGGAAGTCATGCCGGTGAATGTACGCACGTCTTAAACGCTTGTCTAGGACGGCTGTATAGGACGGCTGTATGGACGGGCGGTAGGGTAAGTCGCATGGGACACCGTGAGGATCTGCTCGAAGGCGCCAAGCGCTGCCTGCTGGCGAAGGGGTTCGCGCGCACGACGGCACGCGACATCGTCAAGGAGTCGGGGACCAACCTGGCGTCGATCGGCTATCACTACGGCTCGAAGGACGCGCTGCTGGCGGAGGCCTACCTGGCCCTGGTCGGCGAGCTGTCCGACGCCTTCGAGGGTGCGGAGGGCGGGGGTGTCACGGCCCCGCCCGGCTCCCTGGAGCGGTTCCGCGAGGTGTGGGCCAACATCATCGCCACCATGCGCGAGCCCGGTTCGATGTGGCGGCTCAGCGTCGAGATCGTGGCCATGGGGGACCAACTGCCCGCCGTACGCGATCACCTGGCGCGCCAGCAGCGGGACGCCGAACGGGCCCTCGTCGCCCTGTTCACGGGCGTGCCCGAGAAGGATGTCCCGGACAGGACCCTGGACACGCTCGGCCGCTTCTACACCACCCTGATGACCGGCCTCATCGTCCAGTGGCAGTTCGACCCCGACCGCGCGCCCGACGCCGACGCGCTCGCCGAGGGGCTCGGCATGGTCATCGAGGCCGCCGGTTAGGCAACCTCTAGAGCCGGACGGCCTTCAACGCCATGTGCAGCAACAGGCGGTCCTCGCCGTCGTCCAGGTCCAGGCCCGTGAGCTGCTCGACGCGGGAGAGGCGGTAGTACAGGGTCTGGCGGTGGATGCCGAGTTCGGCGGCCGTGCGGCCCGCCTGGCCCGCGCGGTCCAGGTAGACCTCGGCGGTGTGGGCGAGCTCGCGCTGGGCGGGGGAGAGCAGCGGGGCGACCGCCGCGTCGCGGGACGCCTCCGGGGGCAGTGCGGTCAGCAGGCGGTACGGGCCGATGCCGGACCACTCGGCCACCGGGCCGAGGCGAGGCTCCGCCAGCGCCGCGCGCGCCGCCGCCGACGCCTCCCGCCAGGACGCGGCCAGCTCGGAGAGCCCGGTGCGCGGTTCGCCGAGGCCCGCGGAGGGGCGGGCCGGGGTCGTGCCGTCCTTCAGGAGCCGGGCCGCCGCCGCGTGCGCCGCCGTCCGTACGTCCGCCGAGCGCAGCCGGACGAGCACCGCGAGGCTCTGCCCGGCCGCGCCCCAGGGGACCGTGCACAGCGCGGTGGCGTGCGGCACCGTCCGGACCGACGGGGCGTCGTCCGGGTCCGCGGACGGCCAGGGGGCCACGCAGAGCACCGTGTGGACGCCGTCCGCGCGTGGGCCGAGGGCCGTGCGCAGCTCGGCGACGGCCATGTCGCTCTGCCAGCCGCGCTCCGCGGTCAGCACCGCGCGCAGCTCACGGCTCAGATCGGCGCCGTGCTGCGCCTCGTCCGCGAGCAGCGCGCCGATCCGCGCGGTCACTGCCATCGCGTCGTCCAGCTGCCGGTCGGTGGGGCCGGGATCGCCGTCCAGCAGCCACACATAGCCGAGGACGACACCCCGATGGCGTACCGGGAGGCAGATCCGTGCGCGGTACACCCCGGCCTCCGGGGTGCGCGGGATACGCACCGGGCCGCTCGCCCGGGTGATGCCGAAGCCCTCGAACCAGGTCCGCACGGCCGCCGTGGAGCGCCGGGTCAGGATCGAGCGGGTGCGCACCGGGTCCAGAGCCGACGCGTCGAGCTCGCCCTCGCTGTCGTACGCGCCGAAGGCGATCAGCTCGAAGTCGCGGTTCTCCAGCGTCGCCGGCGCGCCCAGAAGCTCGGAGATCTCGTCCACGAGCTCCTGGTAGTCGGCCTTGTCTGCGGGCGTCACGCGGGCAATTCTCCCTCATTCCACCGAGGGCTTCATACATATGTCTGAGATCTCCGGCACGGATGCGTGACAGCTGTCGATGGCCGACGATCGGAGAGATCCCTAGGTTTCACGGTGGTTCTCCGTGCCGTACCCGAATGGTCGGGATTCGGCCGCCTTTCGTTGTCTGTGGAGGTGCCCCGTGCTGGGTCCCGTGATTCTCGCCGCGTCGCGCAGCGACCGGATGCGACGCCTGATCTCGGCGGCCCCGGTGACGAAGCAGGTCGTCGACCGGTTCATCCCCGGCGAGACCGTCGACGAGATCGTGCCGATCGTCCTGGAGCTCACCGGCAAGGGCCTGGAGCTGACCATGGACGTCGTCGGCGAGGACATCACCCGCCCCGAGCAGGCCGCCGCCGCCCGCGACGCCTATCTGCACCTCATCGACCGCATCAAGGACCTGGAGCTCGGCGAGCGCGTCGAGATGTCCGTGAAGCTGTCCATGTTCGGCCAGGCGCTGGAGGGAGGCCACGAGCTGGCCCTCGCCAACGTCCGCCCCGTCGTCGAGGCCGCCGCCGCCATCGGTACGACGGTCACCCTGGACGCCGAGGACCACACCACCCTCGACTCGATGTTCGCCATCCACGAAGAGCTGCGGAAGGACTTCCCGCAGACCGGCTGCGTCATCCAGGCCTATCTGTTCCGCACCGAGGACGACGCCCGCCGCCTCGCCGCGACCGGCAGCCGGGTCCGCCTGGTCAAGGGCGCCTACAAGGAGCCCGCCGAGGTCGCCCTCCAGCGCAAGCAGGACATCGACAAGGCGTACGTCCGGATCCTGCGGATCCTGATGGAGGGCACCGGGTACCCGATGATCGGCTCCCACGACCCGCGACTGATCTCCATCGGACAGGAGCTCGCCCGCCGCGCGGGGCGCAAACTGGACGAGTACGAGTTCCAGATGCTGTACGGCATCCGCAGTGACGAGCACCTGCGGCTGGCCGCCGAGGGCCACCGCATGCGCGTCTACACGGCCTACGGCACCGACTGGTACGGCTACTTCATGCGGCGGCTCGCGGAGAAGCCCGCCAACCTGCGGTTCTTCGTCCGCTCCATGGTCAGCAAGGGCTGAGCCACCGCACCGCGGCCCCACCCCCCGGCCCCTGCACAACGGCTCGATACACACGCTCAGTAAGGAGTTACGGAACCCATGGACGCTGTGACCCAGGTCCCCACCCCCGTCAACGAGCCGGTGCACGGCTACGCTCCCGGCTCGCCCGAGCGCGCTCGGCTGGAGGCCAAGCTCAAGGAGCTGGCCGAGAACCCCATCGACCTGCCGATGACCATCGGCGGTGAGAAGCGGATGGGCGGCGGCGACCGGATCGACGTCGTGCAGCCGCACAACCACAAGGCCCGCCTCGGCACCTTCGGCACCGCCACCCAGCAGGACGCCCAGGACGCCATCGACGCGGCCCTCGCCGCCGCGCCGGCCTGGCGTGCCATGTCCTTCGACGACCGCGCCGCGATCATCCTGCGCGCCGCCGAGCTGCTGGCCGGCCCCTGGCGCGAGACGCTGGCCGCCTCCACGATGCTCGGCCAGTCCAAGACCGCCCAGCAGGCCGAGATCGACACCCCGTGCGAGCTCGTCGACTTCTGGCGCTTCAACGTCAAGTACGCCCGCGACCTGCTTGCCGAGCAGCCCCCGGCGAACTCCCCGGGCGTGTGGAACCGCCTCGACCACCGCCCGCTGGAGGGCTTCGTCTACGCGATCACGCCGTTCAACTTCACGGCCATCGCGGGCAACCTGCCGACCGCGCCCGCCCTCATGGGCAACGTCGTCGTCTGGAAGCCGTCCCCGACGCAGACCCACGCCGCCGTGCTGCTCATGCAGCTCCTGGAGGAGGCCGGGCTGCCCAAGGGCGTCATCAACCTCGTCACCGGCGACGGCATCGAGGTCTCCAAGGTGGCGCTGGAGCACCGCGACCTCGCGGGCATCCACTTCACCGGCTCGACCAGGACCTTCCAGTACCTGTGGAAGACGGTCGGCAACAACATCGAGAAGTACCGCTCGTACCCCCGGATCGTCGGCGAGACCGGGGGCAAGGACTTCGTCGTCGCGCACCCCAGCGCCGATCGCGCCGTCCGGAAGACCGCCCTGACCCGCGGTGCCTTCGAGTACCAGGGCCAGAAGTGCTCGGCGACCTCCCGGGCGTACATCCCGGCGTCGATCTGGAACTCCGGCTTCAAGGAGGAGTTCGCGGCCGAGGTCGACTACCTGACCATGGGTGACGTCACCGACCTGTCGAACTTCATCGGCGCCGTCATCGACGAGCGCGCCTTCGCCAAGAACAAGGCCGCCATCGACCGCGCCCAGGCCGACCCGTCCTGCACGATCGTCGCGGGCGGCTCCTACGACGACTCGGTCGGCTACTTCGTGCGTCCGACCGTCATCGAGTGCAGCGACCCGGAGAACGAGGTCTTCACGACCGAGTACTTCGGCCCCATCCTCGCCGTGCACGTCTACGAGGACGACACGTACGACGAGATGCTGACCCAGATGGAGTCGGTGTCCGCGTACGCGCTGACCGGCTCGGTCATCTCGACCGACCGCGCGGCGACCGCGTGCACCATGGAGAAGCTGCGCTACGCGGCCGGCAACTTCTACATCAACGACAAGTCGACCGGCGCCGTCGTCGGCCAGCAGCCCTTCGGCGGCGGCCGTGCCTCCGGCACCAACGACAAGGCCGGCGCCCCGCAGAACCTGATGCGCTGGACGCTGACCCGCGCCATCAAGGAGACGCTGGTCCCGCCGACCGACTACGCGTACCCGCACATGGGCTGACCCAGCCGTCGTGCGTGACAGGGGCCGGGCGCTCGCGCCCGGCCCCTCGCGCTTCTCCGTAAGCCCGCTACCCGGGCATCTCCGTGCGTTCCCACCACTCGTACACCGGCAGTTCCCCCTGCGGTGTCCCGGTGCGGCGGGAGGTCGGCCGGAAGTGCTCGTAGCCGTTGCGCAGCTCGATCTTCACGTCCGGGCCGGGGGACGGGGCCGGGACGATGCGCTCGGGCAGATCGTCCGGGCCGCCTTCCAGGAACACCTTCGCCGTGTCGTTCATGCACCCAGCGTTCCCCCGGGCGCGGCGGTGCCTCCCGGGCCGTGCGGAGGATCAGCCGACTGGCTGACGCCCGACCCCGCCCCGGCGGCGGCCGGGACACTGGGCGTATGACGTCCGCCGCAGCCGCCGGTGCCGCGCGCACCGCCCACACCGCCGATCTGACCGCCGCCGAACTCCACGCCGTGCGCGCATTGTTGGAGGAGGCCTTCGACGGCGATCTCGCCGACGAGGACTGGGAGCACGCGCTCGGCGGTGTCCACGCCCTCGTCCACGACGAGGCCGGGCGGCTCGCCGGGCACGGCTCGGTCGTGATGCGCCGGGTCCGGCACCGGGACCGCTGGCTGCGGGTCGGCTACATCGAGGCCGTCGCCGTCCGGGCCGACCGGCGCCGCCGCGGACTCGGCGGGCGCATCATGGCGGAGCTGGAGCGGATCGTCGACCGGGCGTACGACGCGGGGATGCTCTCCGCCGGCGACGAGGGCGCCGCGCTGTACGCCGCGCGCGGCTGGCGGGTGTGGCCCGGGCGGATCTGCGCGCTCGGCGTGGAGGGGGTCGTACGGCTGCCCGACGAGGAGGGGAGCACCTTCGTGCGGCCCGCGCTCGCCGGTCCGCTGGACCCCGCGTTCGAGCTGGTCTTCGACTGGCGGGACGGGGATGTGCTCTGAGGGGCGGACGGGAAAAGCACAGGTCAGACCGGTGTGACCGAGGGTGCCGTCTCAGATAGTAGGAAGTCCGAGTAATTGTGGAGACAGACGCGTCCCGCTCCCTTAGCTTTGTAGGAGCCGAACGTCTCGCTCGATCAAGCGAATGGCGGTCGTGAGCCGGGCCCCGTGCAGGCAACCCCTGCGGCACCGCTCCCCGCCCCTTCCGGCGTCTCGTAACCCTCCCCGCACTCCCGTGCTTGCCGAAGGAGTCGATTTCCCATGGCCGAGACGACCGCCCGCCGTCGAGTCCGTCATCTCTCCCGCACCAGCGACAACGACCGCAAGAACGCGGCCGCTGCCCTCCAGCGCGCCCTCGACCGCCGGGACAACGGCGGCGCGACCGGCCACCAGGCCGCGTAGGGAACCTCGTCGCCGACACACGCTGTCCGTATGGCGGACGGCGTGTGTCATCCCATGGGACGAGCAGTAGGGTGCCGACATGTCTCGCAGCATCGATCTCGCAGTGATCCCCGGTGACGGCATCGGCCAGGAGGTCGTGGCCGAAGGTCTGAAGGTCCTCTCCGCCGTCCTCCCGCAGGATGTGAAGCTGGAGACCAAGGAGTACGACTTCGGCGCCCGGCGCTACCACGCCACGGGGGAGACCCTCACCGACGCCGACCTCGACGCCCTCAAGGGCCACGACGCCATCCTGCTCGGCGCGATCGGCGACCCGTCGGTCCCCTCCGGCGTCCTGGAGCGCGGCTTCCTGCTGAAGCTCCGGTTCGCCTTCGACCACCACGTCAACCTGCGTCCCTCGAAGCTCCTGCCGGGTGTGGCCACCCCGCTCGCCGGCGAGCCGAGCATCGACTTCGTCGTGGTCCGCGAGGGCACCGAGGGCCCGTACACCGGCAACGGCGGCACGATCCGCAAGGGCACCCCGCACGAGGTCGCCACCGAGGTCTCCGTCAACACGGCCTTCGGTGTCGAGCGCGTCGTCCGCGACGCTTTCGCCCGCGCCCAGGCCCGCCCGCGCAAGAAGCTCGCCCTGATCCACAAGAACAACGTGCTGACCTTCGCCGGTCATCTGTGGACGGACGTCTTCAACCGGGTGGCCGAGGAGTTCCCCGAGGTCACCACCGAGTACATGCACGTCGACGCGGCCACCATCTACCTGGTGACCCAGCCCGAGCGGTTCGACGTCATCGTCACCGACAACCTCTTCGGCGACATCGTCACCGACCTCGCCGCGGCCGTCTCCGGCGGCATCGGCGTCGCCGCCAGCGGGAACATCAACCCGTCCGGCGAGTTCCCGTCCATGTTCGAGCCGGTGCACGGCTCCGCCCCGGACATCGCGGGCCAGGGCAAGGCCGACCCCACCGCCACGGTCCTGTCCGTCGCCCTGCTCCTGCGCCACCTCGGCTACGAGGCCGAGGCCGCCCGGATCGACGAGGCGGTCTCCGCCGACCTGGCCGACCGCACCGGCAGGCCCGCGCGCAGCACGTCGGAGATCGGCGACGCGCTCTCCGTACGAGTAGCCGGCTGACCCGCGCCGCTCGCACCCCTCGAAGCCGCCGGGTCATCCCACCCGGCGGCTTCCGCATGTCCGCCGCCGGGTGACACCATCGACCCCTGGGTCGCACTCCACGCCGAACGCACCGAACAGGCCGATTTCGTCCACGCCCCGCTCTTGCGATAATCGAACAAGGAGCCGCGGAATGAGGGAATGCTCGGACGTCCTAGCACTGGCCACGGGCAGTACAGGCGTGAGCGCGGCCCGTCACACACAACCGGTGAAGGACAACCACTCATGACGACGCCCACGATCGAGCTCAAGCCCTCCGCCAGCCCGCTCTCCTCCGCGGAGCGCGACGCGATCCTGGCCGACCCGGGGTTCGGCCGCCACTTCACCGACCACATGGTGACGATCAAGTGGACCGAGGGCCGCGGCTGGCACGACGGCCAGCTCGTGCCGTACGCGCCGCTCTCCCTCGACCCGGCCACCATGGTCCTGCACTACGCGCAGGAGATCTTCGAGGGCCTCAAGGCGTACCGCCGGCCCGACGGGACCGTCGCCACCTTCCGCCCCGAGAAGAACGCCCTCCGCTTCCAGCGCTCGGCCCGCCGGCTCGGCATGCCCGAGCTGCCGGTCGAGACGTTCATCGAGGCCTGTGACGCGCTGGTGAAGCAGGACCAGGCGTGGGTCCCCGCGCACGGCGGCGAGGAGTCCCTGTACCTGCGGCCGTTCATGTTCGCGACCGAGGTCGGGCTGGGCGTCCGGCCCGCCGGCGAGTACCTGTTCATCGTCATCGCCTCCCCGGCCGGCGCCTACTTCCCGGGCGGCGTCAAGCCGGTGTCGATCTGGGTCTCCGAGGACCACGTCCGCGCGGTGCCCGGCGGCATGGGCGACGCAAAGACCGGCGGCAACTACGCCGCCTCCCTGCTGGCCCAGGCCGAGGCGGCCGCCGAGGGCTGCGCCCAGGTCTGCTACCTCGACGCGGTCGAGCGCAAGTGGGTCGAGGAACTCGGCGGCATGAACCTGTACTTCGTGTACGGCGACCGGATCGTCACCCCGTCCCTCACCGGCTCCATCCTGGAGGGCGTCACCCGTGACTCGCTGCTGCAGGTCGCCCGTGACCTCGGCTACACGGCCGAGGAGGGCCGCGTCTCCGTCGACCAGTGGCAGCGCGACGCGGAGAACGGCACCCTCACCGAGGTCTTCGCCTGCGGCACCGCGGCGGTCATCACTCCGGTCGGCACCGTCAAGCGCACCGGCGCCGAGTGGCAGCAGGGCGGCGGCGAGCCCGGCGAGGTCACGATGAGGCTGCGCCAGGCTCTCCTCGACATCCAGCGCGGCACGGCCGACGACAAGCACGGCTGGATGCACCCGCTGGGTTAGTCGTCGGCAGGCACCTTCACGGCCGCCGTGGGCACGCTGTCCACGGCGGCCGCGGTGTTCGCGGGCGCGGCGGCGCCGGGGGTCAGCAGCAGATACGCCGCGCCCCCGACCAGCCCCGACAGCAGGAAGCTGCAGTCCACCCCGCCGGTCAGGCCCAGCAGCGGCCCCTCGTACGACGGCAGGGCGACCGCCAGGACGCCCACCACCGCGCCCAGCGTCCAGGACACCGTCGCCCGTATGTTCCAGCCGCCCCGGTACCAGTAGATCCCGCCCCGTGCCCGGCGGTTGAACACCTGGAGCGCCTCCGCGTCGTACACGCCCCCGCAGCGGGCGAAGCCGATGAGGGTGATGACCGCCCAGGGCGTGCCGATCGCCGTCAGCAGCAGCACGAACGACGTCATCGCGTCCTGGGTGCTGGAGGCGTAGTGCCCGGCGAAGACGCACACGGTGGCGACGACGGCGACCGCGTACGTGGCCGTCGCGCGGGAGGCGCGCGGCAGGATCGCGTCCAGGTCCAGGCCCATCGAGTAGAGCATCAGGCCCGCGTTGCCGACCGATCCGGCCGAGGCGGCGAGCAGCAGCGGCAGCAGGTACCAGTCGGGGGAGGCGTCGACCAGCGGCCCCGCGTAGTCGAGGGCCGCGCGTGCCGCGTACGCCGTGAAGGTGCCGAAGAGCTGCGGCACCAGCAGGCCCAGGATCAGGCCGAGCCAGGTCGCGTGCAGCACCCGGCGCGCGGAGTGGCGGACGGGTGAGATGTAGCGGGTGTAGTCGCCGAGCAGGGTGATGAACGCGATCGGCCCGGACAGTCCGGCCGCGACCGCCGACAGCAGCCAGGTCGGCCAGAAGCCGCCCAGCAGATAGCCGCCGGCCTCCGGGAGCGCGCCGGTCGTGAAGTGCGGGGCGTAGGCGATCACGCCGAGGACCAGCAGGGCCGTCATGCCGATCGCGAGGACGCGGGACAGGGCGAGCAGCACGCGGTAGCCGTACACCGCGCCCGCGACGGTCGCGGCGGCCAGCAGCGCGTAGACCACGCCGTACGCGACGTCGTCGGCCGGCATGCCGGTCAGGCGGCCCAGTACGCCGACCATCACGTCGCCGCCGATCCACACGGTGAGCGCGGAGTATCCGAGAGCCAGCAGCAGGCCGACGACCGAGCCGACCAGGCGTCCGCGCACGCCGAACTGGGCGCCGGACGACGTCGACAGGTTGGTCGCCGTGCGCAGCGAGACCAGGGCCAGCGGGGCGGTGAGGACGGTGCCGGCCAGGGTGCCGAGCACGATCGAGCTGACGGAGGCCCACCAGCCGAGACCGAACGACGGCGGCAGCCAGCCGAAGACGATCACTCCCAGACAGAGATTCGACCCGAGCAGGATCGACACGAGGTCCTTCGGTCCACTGGTGCGTTCGTCCTCGGGGATGGTGTCGACCCCGCGCTGTTCCCTCGGCATGGCTGATCTCCCTCGATTAGAGTGCCGTTCAATCTGAGGTGCGATCGTCCTCGTCGTCAACCCTTGGAATGCTGGATTCTGACGTTTAGAGTGATGTTCTAACTTATGGCGGGCAAGGAGGAGGCCGCGGTATGAGACTGACGCCCACGGAACGTGACCGGCTGCTGCTCTTCGGTGCCGCGGAACTGGCGCGGGCCCGCCGCGCGCGCGGGCTGCGGCTCAACGTCCCCGAGGCGACCGCGCTCATCGCGGACACGGTGTGCGAGGCCGCCCGCGACGGCCTCCGGCTCACCGAGGCGATCGGGCGGGCCCGCTCCGTGCTCGGCCCGGACGACGTCCTGCCCGGTGTCGCGGACGTCGTCACCGAGGTGCACGTCGAGGCCGTCTTCGACGACGGCTCCCGGCTCGCGGTCGTCTCCGACCCGATCGGCGGCGGCCTGGGCGAGCACGCCCCGGGCGCCCTGCTGCCCGGCCCCGAGCACGCCGAACCCGAGCCGGCCCTGCGGCTGACGGTCACCAACACCGCCGCCGTGCCGGTCTCCGTCACCTCCCACTTCCACTTCTTCGAGGCCAACCCGCGCCTCGACTTCACCCGGGCCCAGGCGTACGGGATGCGGCTCGCCGTGCCCGCCGGGTCCTCCGTCCGGTTCGGGCCGGGGGAGAGCGCCGAGGTCGGGCTCGTCCCCATCGGCGGCGACCGCGTCGCCATCGGCTTCGCGGGCCTGGTCGACGGGCCGCTGGACGCGCCCGGCGCCCGCGAGGAGGCCCTGCGCCGGGCCGCCGCCTGCGGCTACCTGGGCACCGACGAGAAGGAGGCCGGCCGATGAGCCGTCCCGGAGGACACCCCGCCGAGGCCCGCCGCCTCACCCCGCACGAGTACGCGGCCACCCACGGCCCCCGCGCCGGTGACCGCGTCCGGCTCGGCGACTCCGGGCTGACCGTCCGCGTCGAGTCCGACTCCCAGCGCCCGGGCGACGAGTTCCTCGCCGGGTTCGGCAAGACCGCCCGGGACGGGCTGCATCTGAAGGCGGCGTCCGTCCGCGAGACCTGCGACGTCGTCATCAGCAACGTCGTGGTCGTCGACGCGGTCCTCGGCATCCGCAAGGTGTCCATCGGCATCCGGCAGGGGCGGATCAGCGCCATCGGGCGGGCCGGGAACCCGGACACCCTCGACGGGGTCGACGTCGTCGTCGGCACGGGCACCTCGATCGTCTCCGGCGAGGGCCTGATCGCCACCGCCGGCGCCGTCGACACCCATGTCCATCTGCTGTCCCCGCGGGTCATGGAGGCGTCGCTCGCCTCCGGCGTCACCACGATCATCGGCCAGGAGTTCGGACCGGTCTGGGGCGTCGGCGTCAACTCGCCCTGGGCGCTGCGGCACGCGTTCGGCGCCTTCGACGCCTGGCCGGTCAACATCGGCTTCCTCGCCCGGGGTTCGTCCTCCCACGAGGCACCCCTGGTCGAGGCCCTCGCCGAGGGCGGCGCCTCCGGATTCAAGGTGCACGAGGACATGGGCGCCCACACCCGCGCGCTCGACACCGCCCTGCGCGTCGCCGAGGACCACGACGTCCAGGTCGCCCTGCACAGCGACGGCCTGAACGAGTGCCTGTCCGTCGAGGACACCCTGAGGGTGCTGGAGGGCCGCACCATCCACGCCTTCCACATCGAGGGCTGCGGCGGCGGGCACGTCCCGAACGTCCTGAAGATGGCCGGCGTCCCGAACGTCATCGGGTCCTCCACCAACCCCACCCTGCCCTTCGGCCGGGACGCCGTCGCCGAGCACTACGGCATGATCGTCTCCGTCCACGACCTCAAGACCGACCTGCCAGGCGACGCCGCCATGGCCCGTGACCGGATCCGCGCCGGGACCATGGGCGCCGAGGACGTCCTGCACGACCTGGGTGCGATCGGCATCACCTCGTCCGACGCGCAGGGCATGGGCCGGGCCGGCGAGACCGTCCGGCGCACCCTCGCGATGGCCGGGAAGATGAAGGCGCAGTTCGGCGCGCCCGAGGACCACGACAACGAGCGCGTCCTGCGCTACATCGCCAAGCTGACCATCAACCCGGCCCTCGCACACGGCCTCGCCCACGAGGTCGGATCGATCGAGGTCGGCAAGCTCGCCGACCTCGTGCTGTGGCGCCCCGAGTTCTTCGGTGCCAAGCCACAGCTCGTCCTCAAGGCCGGGTTCCCCGCGTACGGGGTGACCGGCGACCCCAACGCGGCCACCGACACCTGCGAGCCCCTGGTGCTCGGCCCGCAGTTCGGGGCGTACGGCGCCACGCCCGCCGACCTCTCCGTGGCCTTCGTCGCGCAGGCCGCCCTCGACCAGGGCGGCGACTCGATGCCCACCCGGCGCAGAAGGGTCGCCGTGCGCGGTACCCGCGGCATCGGGCCCGCCGATCTGCGGCGCAACTCCCGGGTCGGGGCCGTCGAGGTCGACGGGCGCACCGGCCTGGTCACCCTCGACGGCGAACCGCTGCGCTCCGAGCCCGCCGACTCCGTCTCCCTCAACCGCCTGTACTTCCTCTAGCCCTCCAGCCCTCCAGCCCTCTAGGACGTGGTGATGACCTTCCGCATGCCCCCCGAGTGGGCCCCGCACGAGCGCACCTGGATGGCGTGGCCGGGTCCCAACCCGACGTTCGCCACCGCCGCCGAGCTCGCCGCGGCCCGCGTCGCCTGGGCCGAAGTGGCGCGCGCCGTCGCCCGGTTCGAGCCGGTGACCATGGTCCACGGTCCCGGTCAGGCCGCCTCCGCCCGGGAACTGCTCGGCTCCGGCGTCGAGTTGACGGAGAGCGAGCTCGACGACGCGTGGATGCGTGACATCGGCCCCACCTTCGTCCGGGACGAGGACGGCCGACTGGCCGCCGTGGACTGGGTGTTCAACGGATGGGGCGGCCAGGAGTGGGCCCGCTGGGAGCACGACGCCGGCATCGCCCGTCGGATCGCCGGCCTCACGGGCGTCCCCGTCCACTCCTCGCCGCTGGTCAACGAGGGCGGCGCGATCCACGTCGACGGCGAGGGCACCGTCCTGCTGACCGACACCGTGCAGCTCGGCGCCGGACGCAACCCCGGCTGGACCCGCGAGCAGGTCGAGGCGGAGATCCACGCCCGGCTCGGCACCACCAAGGCGATCTGGCTCCCGCACGGCCTCGCCGGCGACTACGGGACGTACGGCACCCAGGGCCACGTCGACATCGTCGCCGCCTTCGCCGGACCCGGCACCGTCGTCGTGCACAGCCAGCGGAACCCCGAGCATCCCGACCACGCCCGCTCCCTGGAGTACCTGGAGATCCTGCGCGGCGCGACCGACGCGCGCGGACGGCATCTCGAGGTCGTCGAGGTGCCCGCCCCGACCGTGCTCAAGGACGAGGACGGCCACTGGGTCGACTACTCCTACATCAACCACTACGTCTGCAACGGCGGCGTGATCCTGTGCGCCTTCGACGACCCGCACGACGAGATCGCCGCCGGCATCATGCGCCGCCTCCACCCCGGACGCACGGTGACCCTGGTCGACGCCCGTACGATCTTCGCGGGCGGTGGAGGCATCCATTGCATCACCCAGCAGCAGCCGATGACGTAGGAGTGCATGAGATGGCCGGTGGGCGCAGGCAGGCGCCGCCCCGCGACGAGGTGCTCGCCGCCGCCATGGAGATGATCGCCGAGCGCGGCCTGGAGAAGCTGACCATGGCGGCGCTCGGCCGCGAGGTCGGTATGAGCAGCGGCCACCTCCTGTACTACTTCCGCTCCAAGGACGAACTGCTGCTGCGCACCCTGGAGTGGAGCGAGGGCCGCCTCGGCGCCGAACGCGGCCGGCTGCTCGCCCGGGGCGACTCCGCCCGCGAACGGCTCGACGCCTACGTCGACCTGTACGTCCCCGACGGCCTGGGCGACCCGCACTGGACGCTGTGGCTGGAGGTCTGGAACCGCTCGCAGAACGCCGACGACGACGCCCGGGACCGGCAGGCCGCGATCGAGGGCGCCTGGCACCGCGACCTCGTGGCGCTCATCGCGGAGGGCGTGTCGCGCGGGGAGTTCCGGCCGGTCGATCCGGACCGGTTCGCCGCCCGGCTGCGGGCCCTCCTCGACGGCTTCTCGATCCATGTGGCGATCGGTCTGCGCGGCACCGACCGCGCCCGGATCCTGGGCCATGTACGGGAGTTCCTCGACGAGAGCCTGGTCGCGGACGCCTGAGAACGCGTCCAGGTTGTACCCAATTCGGGGGATTGACCCCGTCGTGCGCTGTGCGTTTGGCTTGGGGGCCCTCGGCGCGGGGCCGGGGGAGAAGCGTCCACGGGGATTCACAGGGGGACCATCCATGCACCGCACCGCGCGCC
Source organism: Streptomyces nigra (assembly GCF_003074055.1). Lineage (NCBI taxonomy): Bacteria > Bacillati > Actinomycetota > Actinomycetes > Kitasatosporales > Streptomycetaceae > Streptomyces > Streptomyces nigra. Next base: position 5,328,526 of record NZ_CP029043.1, read on the forward strand.
CGCGCGCGCTCGTCACCGTCTTGGTCCTGGCCGCGACGGCGGCACTGACCGGGCCCGACGCCGGCGCCGCGCCCGGCGCCCCGCCTGTCGAGCGGGTCACCCTCTCGGCCACGGGGGAGCAGGGCGACGGACACGCGTCCGCGCCTCTGCTCAGCGCCGACGGCCGGTTCGCCGCGTTCTCGTCGGACGCCGCCAATCTCGTGCCGGGCGACACCAACGCGGACACCGACGTCTTCGTGCGCGACGGGCGCACCAGAGCCGTCGAACGCGTCAGCGTCGCCTCGGACGGCACCCAGGCCGATCAGGGCTCGTCGCTGCGGGACATCAGCGCCGACGGCCGCTACGTCCTGTTCGGCTCGCGCGCCCGCGATCTCGTGCCCTGGGAGACCCCGCCCGCCGACACCGGGGCGGAGGACGTCTACCTCCACGACCGGCGCACCGGCACCACCGAGCGGATCAGCGTCGCCTTCGACGGCGGCTCCGCGTACTCGGCCGGCGCCCGTCTGTCCGCCGATGCGCGGTACGTCTTCTTCAACGCCAAGGCCGACCGGATGGAGGAGGGCGCCCGCGACCTGTTCGGCGCCGTGTACGTCCACGACCGCCGCACCGGCCGCACCGAGCGGGTGAGCAACACCGACCGCCCCACCAACGCGGCCCTGCTGCAGGACGTCAGCGCGGACGGCCGGTACGTGCTCTACACCCAGCCCGTCCCGCGCAGCTCCAACGGCGTCACCTGGGTGCACGACCGCCGCACCGGCACCGAGGAGCAGGTCAACGTCAAGGCGGACGGCTCCCCGGCCACGCGCTACGCCATGCCCGCCACGCTCTCCGCGGACGGCCGTACCGTCGCCTTCGAGAACTGGGACGAGGACCTGCTGCCCGGCGGCGGCCCGGACGCCTCCGACCTGTACGTCCGCGATCTGCGCCGTGACGTCACCCGGCGGATCGACGCCGGCCCGGACGGCGAGACCTCGCCGGACCGGCCCGTCGTCAGCGCCGACGGCCGGTACGTCGGCTACGAGGCCACCCCGCGCCTGCCCGACGGCTCGGCCGGCCCGGCCAACGTCTATCTGCGCGACCTGCGCACCGGTGGCACCCGTCTGATCAGCGCGTCCGTCACCGGCGGCCCCGTGACCGACGAGCCGGTGCACGTCACCACCATCAGTGCCGGAGCCGAGCGCGTCACCCTGGGCAGCGCCTCGTCCCAGCTCGTGGCCGGCGACACCAACGCGGCCGTCGACGGGTACGTACGCCACCGTCGATGATCAGCACAGTGTTCGCATCCTGAGACGGACGGTGAGCACGGGGTGGAGGTGTGCCAGACTTCCCCCGTGCTCTCGTTCGCCATGATTATTGGCAGCAGGCGCGCCGGTCCGCAGTGACCACCACGTACGACCAGGTACGGGTGGACACCGTCGTCCTCGACCCGCGCGCAGACCTCTCGCACCCGCGAGGGGTTTTTCTGTTTCCCGGCCCACCCGCAGCCGGGCGGAGAGCGTGAGGGACCATAGGTGGGGACGGTGGAGCCGGTCATTCCGGTTAGACCGAGATCCAGATCAGGAGCCTTACGACCATGACGCCGACCAACGAGCTCGACGACTCGTTCCACGTCTTCGACACCACCTTGCGCGACGGCGCCCAGCGGGAGGGCATCAACCTCACCGTCGCCGACAAGCTGGCCATCGCCCGTCACCTGGACGACTTCGGCGTGGGATTCATCGAGGGCGGCTGGCCCGGCGCCAACCCGCGGGACACCGAGTTCTTCGCCCGCGCCCAGCAGGAGATCGAGTTCCGGCACGCCCAGCTCGTCGCCTTCGGCGCGACGAGGCGCGCGGGCGGCAAGGCATGCGAGGACCCGCAGGTCAAGGCGCTGCTGGAGTCCGGCGCCCCCGTGATCACCCTGGTCGCCAAGTCCCACGACCGGCATGTCGAGCTGGCGCTGCGCACCACCCTCGACGAGAACCTGGAGATGGTCCGCGACACCGTCTCCCACCTGGTCGCCGAGGGCCGCCGCGTCTTCGTCGACTGCGAGCACTTCTTCGACGGCTACCGTGCCAACCCCGAGTACGCCAAGGCCGTCGTACGCACCGCCTCCGAGGCCGGCGCCGACGTCGTCATCCTGTGCGACACCAACGGCGGCATGCTCCCCGCCCAGGTCCAGGCCGTCGTCTCCACCGTCCTCGCCGACACCGGCGCCCGGCTCGGCATCCACGCCCAGGACGACACCGGCTGCGCGGTCGCGAACACCCTCGCCGCCGTCGACGCGGGCGCCACCCACGTCCAGTGCACGGCCAACGGCTACGGCGAGCGGGTCGGCAACGCCAACCTGTTCCCGGTCGTCGCCGCCCTGGAGCTGAAGTACGGCAAGAAGGTCCTCCCCGACGGCCGGCTGCGCGAGATGACCCGCATCTCCCACGCCATCGCCGAGGTCGTGAACCTCACGCCCTCCACCCACCAGCCGTACGTCGGCGTCTCCGCCTTCGCCCACAAGGCCGGACTCCACGCCTCCGCGATCAAGGTCGACCCCGACCTCTACCAGCACATCGACCCCGAGCAGGTCGGCAACACCATGCGGATGCTGGTCTCCGACATGGCCGGCCGCGCCTCCGTCGAGCTCAAGGGCAAGGAGCTCGGCATCGACCTCGGCGGCGACCGCGAGCTGGTCGGCCGGGTCGTCGAGCGGGTCAAGGAGCGCGAACTCAAGGGCTACACGTACGAAGCGGCCGACGCCTCCTTCGAACTGCTGCTGCGCACCGAGGTCGAGGGCAGGCCGCTGAAGTACTTCGACGTCGAGTCCTGGCGCGCGATCGTCGAGGACCGTCCCGACGGCAGCCACGCCAACGAGGCCACCGTCAAGCTCTTCGCCAAGGGCGAGCGGATCGTCGCCACCGCCGAGGGCAACGGCCCGGTCAACGCCCTCGACCGGGCGCTGCGCGTCGCCCTGGAGAAGATCTACCCCCAGCTGGCCGCCCTCGACCTCGTCGACTACAAGGTCCGCATCCTCGAGGGCGTCCACGGCACCCAGTCCACCACCCGCGTCCTGATCTCCACGTCCGACGGGGCGGGCGAGTGGTCCACGGTCGGCGTCGCGGAGAACGTCATCGCCGCGTCCTGGCAGGCGCTGGAGGACGCGTACACCTACGGGCTGCTGCGGGCCGGGGTCGCGCCGGCCCGGTAGCGCCGCGGGCGGTCCCGGGCGCCCGGGACCGCCGCATCGGGTAGCGTCGAAGGCATGAGGACTCCGCGCTTGAGGGGCCTCATGCGCTCGCTGATCGTGCCGGTCGCCGCCACCGCGGCGGTGCTCCTGACCGGTACGCCCGGCGCACATGCGGCCACGGACCTGTCCACGGTGGCCGAGGCGCTCCGCGAGGATCCGGTGTACGTCGATCCCGCCGCCTCGGACCAACTGTCGTCGTCGGACGCCGAAGCGCTCTCCGACAAGATCAAGGACGCCGGCAAACCGGTCTTCGTGGCCGTCCTGCCGGCCGACCAGCCCGAACGGAACATCTTCCTGAACCTGCGGACGGAGACCGGCATCACCGGTCTGTACGCGATCCGCAGCGGCGACCGCTTCGGGGCCCGGGCCGACACCGTCGTGCTGCCTTCGCGCGGCGTGCAGAACCTCGTCACGTCGGTCCAGGACGTCGACGACCCCAAGGCCCAGCTGAACGACTTCGTCGACGCGGCGCTGCGCAGCGCCCGGGGCTCGGCCCCCGCCTCCTGGGGCGACGGCGGCGGAGGCGGCGGTGTGGACACCGGTGGCCTCGTCGTCGCCGGGGTCGTGGTCGCGGCGGGCGGCGCGGGCGCCTACGCGCTGGTCCGGCGCAACCGGCGGCGCCACGAGGAGGAGCAGCGGGCCGCGCTGGAGAAACTGCGGGTCGTCGTCGACGAGGACATCACCGCGTTCGGCGAGGAACTGGACCGGCTCGACTTCCATCCTGGCGAACCCGGCGCCGACGACGCGATGCGTGCGGACTACGAGAACGCCCTGGACTCCTACGAAAAAGCCAAGCGGCTGATGGAGGCCGCGCGCAAGCCGGAGGACGTCAAGGCGGTCACCCAGGCCCTGGCGGACGGCCGCTTCTCCCTCGCCCTGCTGGCCGCCCGCCGGGAAGGCCGGCCTCTGCCGGAGCGCCGGCCACCCTGCTTCTTCGACCCGCGGCACGGCCCCGCGGTGGCCGACGAGACTTGGACGCCGCCCGGCGGCGCCCCGCGCGAGGTGCCGGTGTGCGCGGCGGACCAGGCCCGGCTGGCCGAAGGCCGCGATCCCGCGGTCCGCGAGGTCGAGACCGAGTACGGCAGACGGCCCTACTGGGACGCCGGACCGGCCTACGGCCCCTGGGCGGGCGGCTACTTCGGCGGAGGCATCCTGCCCGGCCTGCTCATCGGCACCCTGCTCGGCAGCATGATGGCGGGCCCGGCGTACGGGGCCGACTACGGCTCCGGGTACGGCGACTTCGGCGGCTACGAGGGCGGCGACGTCTCGGGCGCGGACTTCGACTCCGGTGACTTCGGCGGCGGCTTCGGCGACGGGGGCTTCGGAGGCGGCGGCGGAGGCGGCTTCGACGGTGGAGGCTTCTGAAACGCGGCGGACGGGCCCGGCGCCCTGCGGCACCGGGCCTTTGAGCCATTCCGTTCAGAGGGAGGACGCCGCCGAGGCGATGGCCGAGGCGAAGGTGGAGACCTCGGTGTAGACGCCGGGCGCGTTCGGCCGGGCGCAGCCTATGCCCCAGCTGACGATGCCGACCTGGATCCAGGCGTTGCTCGCGTCGCGCCGGAACATGGGGCCGCCGGAGTCGCCCTGACAGGTGTCCACGCCGCCGGAGGGCAGCCCGGCGCAGATCTCCTCGTTGGCGACGAGCCCGCCGTAACCGCTGTAGGAACGGCACTGGGCGTCGCTCACGAACGGCACGTTGGCCTTGAGCAGATAGCGCTGCTGGGCCCCGCCCTCACGGTTGGCGCCCCAGCCGGCGACGGTGAACGTGCCGGAGTTGTACTGCGTGGTGGTGGCGATCTTCAGCGTCGGCAGGTTGATCGGCTGCGCGAGCTTGATGAGCGCCCAGTCCTTGCCCGTGCCGTTGTACCCCGGCGCCCGGTACACGTAGGTGGAGCGGACCTGGACCCGTCCGCTGGAGCTCTGGAGGTCCACGACACCGGCGGTCGCGGTGATGCCGGTGTTGGGGCCGGTCGAGCCGACGCAGTGGGCGGCGGTGAGGACGATCTGCTGGGTGTAGAGCGCGCCGCCACAGCCCATGGAGAGCCGGACCATGAACGGGAACTCGCCCTGCGCGGCACGGGTCCCGCCGACGACACGCTCGGCGGCCTGCGCGGCCGACACGGGCTGGAGACTGACGATCGCGAGAGCGGCGGCGCCGAGGACCACGCATCTCTTGAGCGCGGTGAGGAGCTTCTTCAACGTGATGCCTTCCGTGGGGGGTTCGACATACGAACGCGAGAAGGTGCGATGACCTGCAATGACGGGGACATGTCAATCGGGAACGTCCGACACACCCCGTCCTCAACTGCTCGCTGGATTATGAGAACCCTGTGACACCCCCCACAAGAACCCAATTCCAGCCACCGGCCCTCCGGCCAGTGCCGGCCCCCTACTCCAGGAAGAGCCCCGCCGGCCGGGGCAGCCGCCGCGCCATCTCACCGGCATCGTCGAAGTCCCAGGATGTCCTCGCCCTCGACACAACCCCCGTCGGCCGCACAAGCCCGCACGACGGGAAGGTCCGGCAGGGACTCCGGGTCGGCGACCGCACCCTCGAAGACCTCCCGCCCCTGCGCATGCCGCCAGAGCCTGCCACCCGGCACTGACAAGGGGGCATCGGCGTCGTCCCGTACGCAAGAACCAGAGCACCCGCCCACCCGGCGGGAACCGGGGGGCGGGTGTGCTCGGAAAAGGGCGACCCGGAGGTCGCGACGATCAGGCGTTCTTGATCGCCGAGATGTCGAAGTTCAGCTTGATCTTGTCGGAGACCAGCACGCCGCCCGTCTCCAGCGCGGCGTTCCAGGTCAGGCCCCACTCGGAGCGCAGGATCTCCGCCTTGCCCTCGAAGCCGACGCGCTCGTTGCCGAAGGGGTCCTTCGCGGCGCCGTTGAACTCCAGGTCGATGGTGATCGGGCGGGTGGTGCCCAGGATGGTGAGGTCGCCGGTGATGCGGTAGTCGTCGCCGCCCAGGGCCTCCGCCTTGGTGGAGCGGAACGTCATCGTCGGGAACTCGTCCGTCTTGAAGAAGTCCGCGCTCTTGAGGTGCCCGTCGCGGTCCGCCGACCCGGTGTCGATGCTGTCCATCTTGATGTCGAGGGACGCCGTGGAGGCGGCCGGGTTCGAGCCGTCCAGGTGCAGGGAGCCGCTGAAGTCGAGGAACTTGCCCTTGACGTTCGTGACCATGGCGTGCCGGGCGACGAAGCCGAGCGTGGAGTGTGCCGGGTCGATCGTGTAGTCGCCGGTCAGCGCGGCCAGCTCGGGCGCGACGGCCACGGCGGCGGCCGGGGTGGCGGTCGCGGTGGTGGCGGCGGAGTCCTTGCGGTTGAAGATGCCCATGGCGTTCTCCTCGAGGGGGGTGAAGTTGAATGTTTAACTACCCAACACACACCACCGTAGACGCATTCCCTTCAACTTTCAACATCATCCGCAAGGTGATTCTGGTGTCACGCGCTGTCACGTGATAGGGCATGGACATGACCCCAACGCGCCGAGCCCTGCTGACCGCCGCCGCCCTCGCCGCGACTCTCGGCCGTACGGCCGAGACCCCGGCCCGCGCCGAGGCGGCCGACCCCTACGACACCCTCCGCGCCCGCTGGCTCGGCATCGCCCTGGGGACCGGTTACGACCCCGCCATCGAGCCGTACGCCGGCCGGCTCGCCGAGACCGGCACGCTGGCCCGCGGCTTCCAGCAGACGATGGCCCCCACCCCGACGTCCCTGTGGCCCGGCCAGCCCTTCGACCCGCCCGGCGGCATCACCCGGAGCTACAGCCGTCTGTGGACCATGGCCCAGGCCCACGTCCAGCCCGGCACCGGAGCCACCGCCGACCCCGCCCTGCTCGCCGACGTCCTGCGCGGGCTCGACCATCTCTCCGTCACCGTCTACCACCCCGGCACCACCCCCTACGGCAACTGGTGGGAGTGGCAGATCGGCAGCCCGCGCCTGCTCATGGACATCACGGCCGCCCTCCACGACCACCTCGGCCAGGACCGGATCGACGCCGCCTGCGCCGCCGTCGACCACTTCATCCCCGACACCCTGCTCACCGACTACTCCGGCACCTCCACCGGAGCCAACCGCGTCGACCTCTGCCGCAGCGTCGCCCTGCGCGGCGTCCTCGGCCGCGCCCCGGACCGGATCGCGCTCGCCCGGGACGCCCTCTCCCCGGTCTTCCCGTATGTCACGTCCGGCGACGGTCTCCATGCCGACGGGTCCTTCGTGCAGCACACCTGGGTCGCCTACTCCGGCACCTACGGCCAGGTCCTCCTCGACGGCCTCGGACGCCTCTTCGCCCTGCTCGCCGGCTCCGACTGGGAGGTCACCGACCCCAACCGCCGGATCGTCCTCGACAGTGTCGAGCGCGCGTACGCCCCGCTGATCCACGACGGACTGGTGATGGACAGCGTCAACGGGCGTGCCATCAGCCGGGGCTATCTGAAGAACGACGACCGACGGGTCATGCGGAGCGACCACTACCACGGGCACGCCCTCATCGCCGCGATCGTCCTCCTCGCGGGCGGCGCGAGCACGGCCGAGCGCGACCGCTGGCACGCGCTCGTCAAGGGATGGATCCGACGGGACAGTGTCACGCCGGTACTGACGTCACGTCAGTTCGGGGTCGCCGACCTCGCGCGCCTGCACGCCGTGGCGGAGTCGCCGGTCCCGGCGGCCGACGAGCCCGTCGGGCACCATCTCTTCGCTGCCATGGACCGCGCCGTCCACCGCCGCCCGCGCTTCGTCGTGAACATCGCCATGGCCGGCGACCGGATCGCCCACTACGAGTGCGGCAACGGCGAGAACCCGCGCGGCTGGCACACCGGCGCCGGCATGGTCTCCTGGTGGGCCGACGGTCTCGGCGACCAGTACACCGACTGGTACTGGCCGACCGTCGACTGGTACCGCCTCCCCGGTACGACCGTCTCCACCCGACGCCTCCCCGACCGCGCCGGCGGCGAATGGGGCGAGGCCCGGCCCGGTGCCCGGTGGGTCGGCGGCACGACGGACGGTGAGTACGCGGCCATCGGCCAGGATCTGGAGGGGCTGGGGTCGTCGCTGCGGGCCCGCAAGGCGTGGTTCTGCCTCGACGACGCCGTGGTCTGCCTCGGTGCCGGGATCAGCTGCTCCGACGGCGTCCCCGTCGAGACCGTCGTCGACAACCGCAATCTGGGGGAGGGCGGCACCCATGCGCTCGTGCGCGGCCCCGGCTGGGCCCACCTGGAGGGCCATGGCGGCTGGATCGTGCCGTACGGGCGGCTGCGCACCCTGCGCGAGGACCGCGGCGGCGCCTGGGCCGACATCAACACCACCAGCACCACCGAGCGCCGCACCCGCCGCTGGCAGACCCTCTGGCTCGACCACGGCACCGACCCGCGCGGCGCCACCTACCGGTATGTGCTGATGCCGGGCGCGAGCCGCCGGGAGGTCGCCGCGCGGGCGGCCGACCGCCGCTGGCTGTCCGTCCTCGCCAATGACGGCGACCGCCAGGCCGTCCACGTCCCCTCCCTCGGCGTGACGGCGGCCGTCTTCTGGGAGCCGGGCACCGTGGGCCCGCTCACCGCCGGCGCCGGAGCGAGCGTGCTGGTCCGCCGCCGCGGCCGCACCGCTACCCTCTGCGTGAGCGAACCACCCCGGACGGGCGAACCCCTGGAGATCGTCTGGGACCACCCCGTACGACGGGTGGCACAGGCCGACGAGACGGTCGAGATCCTCGCCACCGGGCCCCGGCTCCGGCTCCGCGTCACTCCGGGGACGCAATGCCGCACCCACCGATGTGAGGTGGTTCTCCTCTGACGGGTTTGTGCGACCCCCACAAGGCACACGCCCTCTGAGCAGTCGGAAAGGCTGCATGCCGCCTCGGTTCTGTTCAGTGCTACCAGGAAAACGCTCCGGAGACTGTGAGGAGTCGACGGCTCGCATTGCGCCGGGTCCTTCGTAAGGTCACTACATGACCGTTTTGGATGAGGCACCGGGTGAGCCGATCGACGCCCGTGGACGGACCGCCGAGCTGCACGAGATCCGTGCCCAGGCGCTGGCCGGCCCGAGCGAGAAGGCCACCGCGGCGCAGCACGCCAAGGGGAAGCTGACCGCCCGGGAGCGCATCGAGCTGCTCGTGGACCCCGGCACCTTCCGTGAGGTCGAGGAGCTGCGCCGGCACCGGGCCCAGGGCTTCGGCCTGGAGGCCAAGAAGCCGTACACCGACGGTGTCATCACCGGCTGGGGCACGGTCGAGGGCCGCACGGTCTTCGTGTACGCGCACGACTTCCGGATCTTCGGCGGCGCGCTGGGCGAGGCCCACGCCACCAAGATCCACAAGATCATGGACATGGCCATCGCGGCCGGCGCCCCGCTGGTCTCCCTGAACGACGGCGCCGGCGCCCGTATCCAGGAGGGCGTCTCCGCCCTCGCCGGCTACGGCGGCATCTTCCAGCGCAACACCAAGGCGTCCGGCGTCATCCCGCAGATCAGCGTGATGCTCGGCCCGTGCGCGGGCGGCGCGGCCTACAGCCCCGCCCTCACCGACTTCGTGTTCATGGTCCGTGAGACCTCGCAGATGTTCATCACCGGCCCCGACGTGGTCAAGGCCGTCACCGGCGAGGAGATCACGCAGAACGGCCTGGGCGGCGCCGACGTGCACGCCGAGACCTCCGGCGTCTGCCACTTCGCGTACGACGACGAGGAGACGTGCATCGCCGAGGTGCGGTACCTCCTGTCGATGCTCCCGCAGAACAACCGGGAGAACCCGCCCCGCGTGGAGCCGTCCGACGCCGCGGACCGCCGCAGCGAGGCGCTGCTCGACCTGGTGCCGGCCGACGGCAACCGGCCGTACGACATGGCCAAGGTCATCGAGGAGATCGTCGACGACGGCGAGTACCTGGAGGTGCACGAGCGCTGGGCGCGCAACATCATCTGCGCGCTGGCCCGGCTCGACGGCCAGGTCGTCGGCATCGTCGCCAACCAGCCCCAGTCGCTGGCCGGCGTGCTCGACATCGAGGCGTCCGAGAAGGCCGCCCGCTTCGTGCAGATGTGCGATGCCTTCAACATCCCGATCGTCACCTTCCTGGACGTCCCCGGCTTCCTCCCGGGCGTCGACCAGGAGCACGGCGGCATCATCCGCCACGGCGCCAAGCTGCTGTACGCCTACTGCAACGCGACGGTGCCCCGGATCTCCCTGATCCTGCGCAAGGCGTACGGCGGCGCGTACATCGTCATGGACAGCCAGTCCATCGGCGCCGACCTCACCTACGCCTGGCCGACCAACGAGATCGCCGTGATGGGCGCCGAGGGCGCCGCCAACGTCATCTTCCGGCGCCAGATCGCCGAGGCCGAGGACCCCGAGGCCATGCGGGCCCGCATGGTCAAGGAGTACAAGTCCGAGCTGATGCACCCCTACTACGCGGCCGAGCGGGGCCTGGTCGACGACGTGATCGACCCCTCCGAGACCCGGGAGGTCCTCGTCCGCTCCCTGGCGATGCTGCAGTCCAAGCACGCCGACCTGCCGTCCCGCAAGCACGGCAACCCTCCGCAGTAACCCACCGGTATCCGTGCGGAAACCTCATCCATGGAGACTGAACCCATGAACGTCCCTGACATCCGCGTCGAGAAGGGTCACGCCGACCCCGAGGAAGTCGCCGCCATCACGGCGATCCTCCTCGCCCGCGCCGCCGCCCGGCCCACCGAGGCCCCAGCCCACCGGGGCCGCGCCAAGGCCGGCTGGCGCCGCCTGGAGCGCGAGGGCGGCTTCCGCGCCCCGCACAGCTGGCGCTGAGCCCAGAACGCAGCGAGGGCCCCTCTCCGTACGGAGAGGGGCCCTTCGTCGTGCCTGAGCGGCGCACAGAGCGCCTGAGACGCCAGAAGGCTGCCTCCGACGGCATCGACCGTCCGAGGCAGCCCAGTGGCCGCGGAAGCCGTCCGCCTACCGCAGCCGCGCCATCAGCGCGTGCTCGACGAGCGTGATCAGCGCCGACTTGGCGTCCGCGCGGTGGCGGGCGTCCGTCGTGATGATCGGGGTGTCCGGGCCGATCTGCAGCGCCTCGCGCACCTCGTCCGGGTTGTACGGCTGGTTGCCGTCGAAGCCGTTCAGCGCGATGACGAAGGGCAGCCCGCTGTTCTCGAAGTAGTCGACCGCGGGGAAGCAGTCGGCGAGCCGGCGGGTGTCCACCAGCACGATCGCGCCGATGGCGCCGCGCACCAGGTCGTCCCACATGAACCAGAAGCGGTCCTGGCCGGGCGTACCGAAGAGGTACAGGATCAGGTCCTGGTCCAGGGTGATACGGCCGAAGTCCATGGCGACCGTCGTGGTCGTCTTGTCCCCGGTGTGGGTGAGGTCGTCGATGCCGGCCGAAGCGGACGTCATGACGGCCTCTGTGCGCAGCGGGTTGATCTCCGAGACGGCACCCACGAACGTGGTCTTGCCCACGCCGAAGCCGCCAGCCACCACGATCTTCGCGGACGTGGTGGAGCGGGAAGGCCCTCCGCTAGAGCTTGCGAAGTCCACTGAGCACCCTTTCGAGCAGTGTCACGTCTGGCTGGCCGCCGGCGTTCTCGTCGCCGCCGGGCTGATGGATCGCGACCAGTCCTGCCTCCGCCAAGTCGGCGACGAGGATCCTGGCCACGCCGAGGGGGATCGTGAGGAGGGCCGAGACCTCGGCCACCGATTTGATCTCTCGGCAGAGGTTGCAGATCCGCTGATGCTCGGGCAGCTGGCCCTGCATCTGGTGCGGCTGCGCGGTGGTGTGCACCAGCGCCTCGATGGCGAGCTGGTAGCGCGGGCGGGTCCGGCCGCCGGTCATGGCGTACGGACGCACCAGCGGGTTGTTCGACGCCCCGGCGGGCGTCGGCTCAGGGGCGCGTCGCTGCGGCTGCACCGGCTGGATGCGCGGCGCCGGCGGCTGGTCGTACGGCGAGGGTCCGGGACCCTGCGGGGCGTACGGCTGCCGCTGGTTCGGCTGGGAGGGGAAGTACCGGTTCTGGGAACCGTCGTTCTGACCCTGGGCAGGGCCGTACGACCAGTTGCCCGATGACGAACCGTCTGGGGGTGTTGCCACTTTCTCTCCTCCTCCGACTGTGCCTGGCACCCATCATGTGGAGCCGCGTCCCGAAACCTTACGGCCCCGGGACGCCAAAACGCACCGCTGTCCGTTCAGTTGAGCAGGCTCCCCTGGAGTTCCGCCCGCAGATCCGGCGTCAGGACCGTACCGGCACGGTCGACCAGAAGCGCCATCTCGTACCCAATGAGGCCGATGTCCGCCTCGGGATGTGCGAGGACCGCGAGGGACGAACCGTCGGAGATGGACATGATGAAGAGGAATCCCCGCTCCATCTCCACAACCGTCTGGTTCACGCTGCCGCCCTCGAAGATGCGGGAGGCGCCTGCCGTCAGTGACGTCAGACCGGAGGCGACGGCCGCGAGCTGGTCGGCGCGGTCGCGCGGAAAGCCTTCGGACATCGCCAGAAGGAGTCCGTCGGCGGAGACCACCACCGTGTGGGACACCCCGGGGGTGTTGTCCACGAAGTTGGTGATCAACCAGTTCAGGTTCTGTGCCGCCTGGCTCATCGGGCTCACACTAACGCTCCTGGTTGTAGGTGCTGTCAGGACCGAAGCCCTGGCCGTTCGTTTCACTTCCCGCGCTGCGACCCCGCTGGACACCGCGGCGCAGGTTGCTCAGCCTGCCCCGGACGTCCTCGGGAGCACGGGAGACCTGTGGGCCCCCCTGGGGGGTGGATTCGGCGGCTCCCTGGACCAGGTTGGCCTTCGGGACCCGCCGCGGCAGGCCGGAGGAGGTGACTCCGCCCGCCTTGGGCTTCCGGAGCGCCGAGGCCTGCTGCCAGCGCTCGTCGTTCTGCGAACGCCAGCCGCTGTCGCCGTTGCTCTCCTGCGTGGGAGCCGGTGCCGGCGCTTCCTGCCGCACGGGACGCGTGCCATTGGTGCCGCTCGCGGCGGCGCCGCGACGCGGAAGCCCGGCGTCGGTCATGGCGTGGGGCGCGGAATGAGCCGGTCCCGGACGATCGAAGCCTACGCTGTCGGACTCGGTGACGTCACCGGCCTGCGAGGATTCCGCTTCCGGAGCGTACTGGTCACGGTAGCCGTCGCGGTAGTTGTCCTGCTGCGGCCAGTCGTCCTGGTGACGCCGCTGGTCGAAGGCCGTGAAACCGTCCTGGCCGGAGCCGTTGCGCGCCGCCGGCTCCTCGGCCGCGGGCTCCGCATAGCCGGAGTCCTGGTAGCCGCCGTTGGACGAGAAGGTGTCGTCGCGGGACAGGCCGCCGTTCGGCGCGTAGTACGTGTCGTCGTACGACGCCTGCTGGGGCTCCTCGTAGGCGGCGCGCTGCTGCTCGCCGTACGCCTGCTGCTGCTCCTCGTAGGAGTGCTGCCGCTGCTCGTCGTACGCCTGCTGCTGGTCGTAGCCGTCCTGGTGGCCGGCGTAGCCGTTGCGGTCGTCGTAGGCGGGCTGGCCGAACTCGTCGTAGGCGGGTGCCTCGGAGCCGTCCTGGCCCTGCGACTGGGCCTCCAGGGCCGCCCGGCGCTCCTCGCGCATCAGGGAGCGGCCGACCGGGTCGAGCTCGCGGATGTCGTCCGGGACCTCGGTGTAGGCGCTGTCGTCGAAGCCGAGCTCCGCCGCCGTACGCATCGGCTGGCCGAAGTTCTCGCCGCCCTGGAACTGCTGCTCCGGGATGATCTGCGAGACGGTGAACTCGTCCTGCAGCGGCTGCTGTTCGCCGCCGCCACCACCGTGCGTGATGGCGTCCGGCAGCATGACCAGCGAGGTCGTGCCGGCCTGCTCGCCCGAGGGGCGCAGCTGGACCCGGATGCCGTGCCGGTCGGACAGCCGGCCGACCACGAACAGGCCCATGCGCTGGGATATCGCCGCGTCGACGGTGGGCGGGTTGGCCAGCTTGTGGTTGATGTCCGCGAAGTCCTCGGCGGTGAGGCCGATGCCCTTGTCGTGGATCTCGATCATCACGCGGCCGTCGGGGAGACGGGTCGCGGTGACGCGCACCTTGGTCTGCGGCGAGGAGAACGTGGTGGCGTTCTCCAGCAGCTCGGCGAGCAGGTGCACGAGGTCGGTGACCGCGCGGCCGTGGATCTCGGCCTCCGGGACGCCGGACAGCTCGATGCGCTCGTACTGCTCCACCTCGGAGGAGGCGGCGCGCAGCACGTCGACCAGCGGGACCGGCTGGTCCCAGCGGCGGCCGGGCTCCTCGCCGGCGAGGACCAGGAGGTTCTCGCCGTTGCGGCGCATACGGGTCGCGAGGTGGTCCAGCTTGAAGAGGTTCTCCAGCTGGTCCGGGTCCGCCTCGTTGTTCTCCAGGTCGGTGATCAGGGTCAGCTGGCCCTCGATCAGCGACTGGTTGCGGCGCGACAGGTTGGTGAAGATCGCGTTGATGTTGCCCCGCAGCAGGGCCTGCTCGGCGGCGAGCCGGACGGCCTCGCGGTGGACCTGGTCGAAGGCGCGGGCGACTTCGCCGATCTCGTCGCGGGTGGTGATCGGGATGGGCGCGACCCGCGTGTCGACCCGGCCGGGGTCGGTGCGCGAGAGCTGGTCGACCAGCATCGGCAGGCGCTGCTCGGCGATGCCGAAGGCGGCGTTGCGCAGCTGGCGCATCGCGCGGGACATCTGCCGGGCGACCGCGCCGGCCAGGATGAACGCGAGGAGCAGGGCGACCACGACGGCCGCACCGGTGATGAGGGCGTCGGTCTTGGCGTCCTCGGAGACGCTCGCGGCCTCGTCCACGGCCTTGCTCACGAGGTCGGTCTCGATCTCGCGGTAGCCCTCGAACTTCGCGGTGGAGGCGCCCAGCCAGGCCTTGGGCGTGACGCCCTTGGCGGCGAGCTGCTCCGGCGTGAAGGTGCCCGCGGCGATGCCCTGGAGCATGGCGTCGGCGGCCGGCATGGCGGTGTAGGCGCCGCCCTGCGTGGAGCTGCTGTCACCGGCGTCGACCGCCGGGCCCTTGTCGCCGATCTTCTTACGCTGCTCGGCCATGATCTGGTCGAGCTGGTCGACGTCGTCCTGGGTGGCGCCCGAGACGAACTCGTTGATCGCGATGCCCTCGAGGTAGCGGTACGACACGAGGGAGACGCTCTGCTGACGGACCACGGCCTCCTTGGTGCTCGGCCGGATCAGCATGTGCACGCCGATCGAGCGCTGGAGCGAGACGGCTGCCTTGGCGAGCGAGACTGCGTAGACGGTGCGGCCGTAGGAGGTGATGTTGCCGGTGCCCAGGCTGAGCTCGTTGGCGAACTCCATCAGGGAGTGCTGGACGGCGACGTAGCCCTCTTCGGTCTTCACCGGGTCCATCGCCTTGGTGTAGGCGGCCTGGCGCAGGGGCGCCAGCTTGGTCTCGTTGGACCGGAAGAGCTGCATACGGCGGTCGAGTGCGGCCGTGTGCGGAAGGTTCTGTGCCGCCTGGTCGAACTTCTCCTTGGCGCTGTCGGTCGCCGAGCGCAGCTGGGTCACGGTGTCCGTGGCGCCCTTGCCCTGGAGCAGGTCGGCCGCGGTGAGGTCGCGTTCGTCCAGCAGGGCGTTGCCGTACTCCTCGGCGGCGCGCACCAGGAGGGCCACGTTCTCGGCGTCCTCGGCCTGCTGCCAGGTGTCGATCGAGCTCTTGACCTGGAAGCCACCCATGACGAGGCCGACTATCACGGGTATGAGCAGGATCGCGTTCAGCCGCGTCGGTACGCGCCAGTTGCGCGGCGAGAAACGGCCGCCGCTCGAGGCCGGCGCGGCCGTGGGCTCGGATCCGGGCACAGGGGCGGGCGCCGCTCCGCGCGGCGGCGGGGTGAAGTTGCCCCGGGCCGACGGCTCGGGACTGTTCTTGCTTCGCCTCACTCGACCAACAACCTTCCGGCGGGGTCGGCACCTAGGTCGTGCCGCTGTGTCTCAGAGCCCATCGCCTTGGAGTACGCATTACCGATGAGTACGTCTTCGGCCAGTGGGCAGTTCTGGCATTCCAGCACGTGGGCCCGCGCTCCTCCAAACAGTGGAAGAGGAGGATTCCGTGCGATGTAAGTCCCAGATAAAACGGTCATAAAGAACGAGCCCCGTCAAAAGACGGGGCCTTTGTGCGCACAGCGAGACGGGTCGACCGCGACGAGTTGCCGTACCACCCGATTCCTCTGCCGAAACGTTATGAACAGCGGAGCCGACCGTGTCAAAGGCCACAGCCGGCTCCGGGACATCTACGACAACTGCCGTACGCGCCCGCTGACTTGCGCTACCGCAGCCGTGCCATGAGGGCGTGCTCGACCAGCGTGATCAGCGCACTCTTGGCATCGGCGCGGTGCCGGGCGTCCGTCGTGATGATCGGCGCGTCCGGTCCGATCTGCAGCGCCTCGCGCACCTCGTCCGGTGTGTACGGCTGGTGTCCGTCGAAGCCGTTGAGGGCGATGACGAAGGGCAGCCCGCTGTTCTCGAAGTAGTCGACCGCCGGGAAGCAGTCGGCGAGCCGGCGGGTGTCCACCAGCACGACGGCGCCGATGGCACCGCGCACCAGGTCGTCCCACATGAACCAGAAGCGGTCCTGACCCGGGGTACCGAAGAGGTACAGGATCAGGTCCTGGTCCAGGGTTATGCGTCCGAAGTCCATGGCCACCGTGGTGGTGGTCTTGTCCCCGGTGTGCGTGAGGTCGTCGATCCCCGCGCTCGCGGAGGTCATGACGGCCTCCGTGCGCAGCGGGTTGATCTCCGAGACGGCACCCACGAACGTGGTCTTGCCCACGCCGAAGCCACCCGCCACCACGATCTTCGCGGAGGTGGTCGCCCGGCTTGGTTCAGAGCTTGCGAAGTCCACTGAGCACCCTTTCGAGCAGCGTCACGTCCGGTGCGCCACCGTTGTTCTCGTCGCCACCCGGCTGGTGGATGGCGACCAGGCCCGCCTCTGCGAGGTCGGCCACGAGGATCCTGGCCACGCCCAGGGGCATGGACAGAAGCGCGGAGACCTCGGCGACCGACTTCACCTCACGGCACAGGTGGCAGATGCGCTGGTGCTCCGGGAGGAGCCCCATCAGCGCCGCCGGGTCGGCCGTGGTGCTGATCAGGGCCTCGATGGCCAACTGGTAGCGCGGCCGGGTCCGGCCGCCGGTCATCGCGTACGGACGTACCAGCGGCTGGTCGCCCTCATCCTCGTACGGCTCCGCGTACGGATCATGAGAGGCGGTGGGCGGGGTCATGAATCCTCCGGGCTGGGACACAAGTCGGTCGGTCAAGCCGTCGGGTGAGGGGGCCAGTGGGGGGATTGTGGCGGCCGGACGGTGATTTGGTGAGACGGGTGGATCCGGGAGATGTCAGTGGAGCAGACTGCCTTGGAGTTCGGCGCGCAGGTCGGGGGTGAGGACCGCGCCCGCGCGGTCGACCAGGAGCGCCATCTCGTACCCGACGAGGCCGATGTCCGCCTCCGGGTGCGCGAGGACGGCGAGGGACGACCCGTCCGAGATGGACATGAGGAAGAGGAACCCCCGCTCCATCTCCACCACGGTCTGTGCGACGTCGCCGCCCTCGAAGATCCGGCTGGCACCTGCCGTCAGCGAGGTGAGACCCGACGCGACGGCCGCCAGCTGGTCGGCACGGTCGCGAGGGAAGCCCTCCGACATGGCCAGCAGAAGGCCGTCGGCGGACACGACGACGGTGTGGGACACCCCAGGGGTGTTGTCCACGAAGTTGGTGATCAACCAGTTGAGGTTCTGTGCCGCTTGGCTCATCTGGCTCAACTAACGCTCCTGCTGGTGAGTGGGGCTCGGGAAGCTGCCGGTCTGGCCGCTGCCGGCCTGACGGCCCTGAGCGATGCCCCGACGAAGATTGGTCAGCCGGCCGCGTACGTCATCGGGCGCACGCGAGACCTGCGGACCGCTTTGGTGCTGTTGCTGCTGAGCCGTGCCCGGGACGAGGTTCGCCTTGGGCACCCGGCGCGGCAGGCCGGAGGTGGTTACTCCGCCCGCGGCGGGCTGCCTGACGCGTTCAGCCTGCCGGACGAGGTCGTCGTTCGGTGAGCTGCGCCAGGCGGTCGACGCGGAGCGCTGGGGGGCGGACGGCGGCTGGGGCCGCTCCGCGGGGGCCGGCCGCTCCTGCTGCTGCGGAGCGGCGGCCGGGGTGTCGGTGCTGTGGCGTCCCTGCGGTCCGCCGTGGAACCAGTTGGTCTCCAGCGTGTCGTACAGCGGGGTACGGCCGTCGCCGGGACCGGTCGCCGGCGGCAGGGCCTCGGGCTCCTGACGCGCGGGCCGCTGCTGCGGACGCTGCGGGACGGGGGGCTGCTGCCCGGCGCCGTAGCCGGTGTTGCCGCCGTACGACCCGTTGCCGTTGACCTGGGGACGCTCGAACTGGCCCGTGGACTCGGGGCCCGGGCGGCCCGGCAGGGAGTGCCGGCCCGTCGAGCCGCCGTCGTACGCCTGCGGCGCGGGGAACTGGCCCGTCTGGGAGCCGTTGTTCTGGCCCGAGCCGTTGGTGCCGTAGACGTCCGGGCGGACGAACTGGCCGGTGTCGTGCTGGGCGTTGGCGTTGGGGCGGGCGAACTGACCCGTGTTCTGCGGGTCGTATCCGCCCGGGGCCGGGGCGTCGAAGTCCGGGCGGGGGAACTCCGAGGTGGAGGCCGGGCCCTGCCGGTCGTCGATCCGCGGCATCCGCGAGGTCTGCTGCGCCGGGTCCTCGTCGTGGCCGCGCGGGGCGTCGAGGGAGGCACGCGGCACGGGCGGCTGCGCGTTCTCGTCGCTCCAGCTGGGACGCGAGGGCTGGTTGCCGCCCGGCAGCTCGGCCCGCGCGCCGCCGCGCGGCGGCAGCTGCGGCCGGCGGCCACGGCGGGGGCCCTGCTCGCCGGCGGCGGGCGGAGCCGGCGGGGGCGTCGGGGCGCTCTGCCGGGACTGGTCGCGGCCGGGCGCGGTCCCGCGGGAGCCGCCGAAGAGGTCCTGACCGGCGCCGTTGCTCTGCATGCCCTGGCCGGCGCCCTGCGAGGGGCCGCCGAAGCCGGCACCGGCCGGAGCCGGCCGGCCCTGCGCGGGAGCACCGGGACCGCCCTGCGGTCCGCGTGGCGCACCCGGGGCACCGCCGTCACGTCCGGGCAGCGCGGCCCGCGGGCCCTGACCGGCACCGAGCCGGCCACCGCCCGGAGCGCCGCCGTTCGGCGAACCTCCGCCGAAGGCGCCGCCGCCGGACTGCACCTGACGGCGGGCGGCGGCCGCACCGGCCGCGGCCTGCGCGGCGGCGGGACCGCCGGAGGCACCGGGGCCGTTCGGGCCGGGCTTGCCGCCGGCCGGCTTCTTGCCGCCCTGGGCGACGTCGACAGGCAGCATGACCAGCGCGGTCGTACCACCGGAGTCGGACGGGCGCAGCTGGATGCGGATGCCGTGGCGCTGCGACAGACGGCCGACCACGAACAGACCCATGCGGCGGGAGACGGACACGTCCACGGTGGGCGGCGAGGCGAGCCGCTCGTTGATCGCCGCGAGGTCCTCGGGGGAGAGGCCGATACCGGTGTCGTGGATCTCGATCAGCACGCGGCCGTCGGGCAGCGCGTGACCGGTGACCTTGACCTTGGTCTGCGGCGAGGAGAAGGAGGTCGCGTTCTCGAGCAGCTCGGCGAGCAGGTGCACGAGGTCGTTGACCACGCGGCCGGCCACCTCGGTGGTCGGCACGGCGGCCAGCTCGATGCGCTCGTACTGCTCCACCTCGGACGCGGCGGCGCGGAGCACGTCGACCAGCGGGACCGGGCGGGTCCACCGGCGGCCGGGCTCCTCACCCGCGAGGACGAGGAGGTTCTCACCGTTACGGCGCATACGCGTCGCGAGGTGGTCGAGCTTGAAGAGCGAGGACAGCTGGTCCGGGTCGGCCTCGCGGGACTCCAGTTCGGAGATGAGCGAGAGCTGACGCTGGATGAGGCCCTGGGAGCGACGCGAGAGGTTGGTGAACATCGCGTTGACGTTGCCCCGCAGAAGGGCCTGCTCGGCGGCGAGGCGGACCGCCTCGCGGTGCACGTCGTCGAAGGCCGCGGCCACCTGGCCGATCTCGTCCCGGGAGTGCACACCGACGGACTCGACGGAGGTGTCGACGTCCTGCGGGTCGGACTCGGAGAGCTGCTTGACCAGCTCGGGCAGGCGGTCCTGGGCGACCCGGGTGGCGGTCTCCTCCAGCCGGCGCAGCGAGCGGATCATGGAGCGGGCCACGACGAACGCGCCGACCAGCGACACACCGAGCACGAGCAGGATCAGCGCACCGGAGATGATCGCTTCGCTCTCCGACTCGTTGCGGAGCTCGCGGGCCTTCTGCTCCATCTCCTCGAGCAGCGTGGTCTCGATGGCGCGCATGCCCTGGATCTTGGTGGTGCTGTCGTCCACCCAGTCCCGGTAGGAGCGCTTGTCCAGCGAGGCGAGGCCGGTGGCCGAGGTCAGGGCGCGGGTGGCGTAGGTGTCGCTGGCCTTGATCGTCGGGTTGCCCTCGCCGATGGGCTTGAGCAGTTCGTCGGCGGGCTCGCTGCCGTAGATGCTCTTGAAGGAGCGCAGCTCGGACTTCTGGCTCTCCAGCGCGGAGTCGGCGTAGAGGCGGTCGTTGTCCGAGAGGTCGGCGTCGGCGGTGTTGTTCGCCGGCAGGGCCGCGGCGAGGACCGCGCGCTGGATGGAGGCGTACTCCTTGGCGGAGGAGAACGACGCCAGGGCGCGGGTGCTCTGGATCATGTCCGGGTTGCTGGTCGCCTCGGCCATGTCCTGGGAGAGGTCCAGCAGGTGGGTGATCAGCCGGTGGTAGGCCTCCACGGTCTGCGTGGAGTTGCCTTCGGCCTGGAACGCGGTGCCGCGGACCTCGGAGATCGTGCCGAGCTCGCGGATGAGCTGGACGATGTTGTCGCGGACGCCCTTGAGGCTGCCGTCGCGGCTCTGGTCGTCGATCTCCTCGGAGGCGTCGCGGAAGCTCTGCGCGGCGCGGTCCGTCTTGTCGCGGTAGCCCTTGACCGTGTAGTCGGTCGACTTGGCGCCGTGGGCGAGCGGACCGGCGGACTGGTCCCGCTCCTCCTGGAGGGCGTGGGCGAGCTCGGTGGCCCGCTTCGTCATGTCCGTCAGCAGCCGCATGTTCTCCAGCTGCTGGATGTCGTCCATGTTGTCGCTGATGCGCAGGGCGCCCAGCGAGGTGGCCGCGACCACGGGGAGCGTCAGCAGCGCGACGAGGCGTGTGGAGATACGCCAGTTGCGCAGGGCTATTCGCGAGCCCGGGCCGGTCTCGCCCTTGGCCGGCTTCTTCGTCGGAGGCGGGGGGACCGCGGCACCCGGAGACGCCGACACGGCGGGGCGCCCGGAGCGCTCACCGCTGTCGACCGACGGGGCCGGGCCCTGGGTCTGGGCGTGCTGGGGCGAGGGACCTCGGTCGGTCCCGCCGTGCTCCGGCTCCGCCGAAGCGCTGCCATCCCTCTTGAAACGTCCCTGCACTAGCGTCGCAACCTCTGGACCAGGCGCCCTTCCGCGTGAGCGGTCGGACACGGTGTCGGCGTATTGGGGAGCGTCCTGAACACGCTCCCTGGTGGTCGTGAGTGACCGGCGCTGGCTCCCCCTTCTCGCCGCCACTCGGCGCGTCGATGCGCCCCCTGTGCGCCGGCTCGATCCTGCGGCGGTCCGTGGAATTCCAGCACAGTGCAGGATCTCCAACAAGGCCCGTAGGTCGAGCCGTGACATACGTGACACCGCGTGAGTGCGGGATTACCTGCCGTGCAGCCTTATTCGCACCAGAACGGACATAATTCCGCGAGTCGCTTTCGCGCGGAGGGTGTCCCAGTCGCCATGATCAGGAGCGGAATGATGGGTTCAGGGGGCGATTGTCCGTTTCCCCGACCCTCCGGGCAGGTCTGAATTGACCGTTTTATGCATCCGAGCGTGAGCAAACTCACACCCAGATCAAGTGGTCTTCACGACTTCTCCGGGAACCGGATGTTTAGCCTGGCGCTTTACAAGAGGGATGTTTCTGCCCACCCGCGTCCGGACGCAGGCCCCCACCGGGCCCGTATCCGGGCGCTTCGTCACGACAGGACTCAGTAAGAGCGTGAAGACGACGATGATCCACACCATAGCCAACCCGCGGCGCACGAAGCTGGCCCACCTCGACAGCGCCGACGAACTGCGCATCCCCGAGCAGCCGGAGCACTCCCTCGACCTCCCCGCTCAGACCGCCAACCCCAAGCGCACCATCCTCCAGGAACTCCCCGCGACCACCGTCGCCGGTTAGTACGGGTGGTGACCGCCGGTCGTTCACACCCGGACGACCGCCCCGCGGAGGGATCCGCCACACGGCCCCGGCGTCCGCGCCGCTCGCGCGAGGCGCGGACGCCTCACCGCGCTAGCCTGGAGCGTCAGACTCCAGCCGGCTCAAGTGAGGGGCGCAGGATCCCGTGCGCATCGCCAGATTCTCCATCGACGGGAACGTCGCCTTCGGCGCGGTCGAGGGCGACAGGCCGGACGAACTCGTCCTCGACATCATCAAGGGCATCCCGTTCACGGACTTCGAGCTCTCCGGCACGAAGGTGCCGCTGAGCAAGGTCAGGCTGTTGCCGCCGGTGCTCCCCAACAAGGTCGTGGCCTTCGGCCGCAACTACGCCGAGCACGCCCGTGAACTCGGCAACGAGGTGCCCGACGCCCCGTTCGCCTTCTTCAAGCCCTCCACCTCGGTGATCGGCCCCGGCGACGAGATCCAGTACCCGTCCTTCACCGAGGACCTCCACCACGAGGCGGAACTCGCCGTCGTCATCGGCAGGCTGTGCCGCGAGGTCCCGCGCGAACGCGTCAAGGACGTGATCTTCGGCTACACCTGCGCCAACGACGTCACCGCGCGGGACGTCCAGAAGCGCGAGAAGCAGTGGGCCCGGGCCAAGGGCTTCGACAGCTCCTGTCCGCTCGGCCCCTGGGTGGAGACCGGCCTGGACGTCGAGACGGCGTCCGACCTGACGATCCAGCTCACGGTCAACGGTGAACAGCGCCAGCTCGGCCGCACCAGCGAGATGATCCACTCCATCGAGGACCTGGTCGTCAACATCTCCGAGGCCATGACGCTGCTCCCCGGCGACGTCATCCTCACGGGCACCCCGGCCGGGGTCGGACCCCTGCACGTCGGCGACGAGGTCGCCGTCACCATCGAAGGCATCGGCACTCTCACCAACAAGGTTGTCAAGCGTGGCTAGCGCACCCTCCCCCAAGTCCTCACCCCCGCTCGGACAGGGGGTACCCCCGCGCGTCCGTTTCTGCCCCTCACCCACCGGAAACCCCCATGTGGGCCTGGTCCGCACCGCCCTGTTCAACTGGGCGTTCGCCAAGCACCACGGCGGCACCCTGGTCTTCCGCATCGAGGACACCGACGCGGCCCGCGACTCCGAGGAGTCGTACGAACAGCTGCTGGACGCCATGCGCTGGCTGGGCTTCGACTGGGACGAGGGCCCCGAGGTCGGCGGCCCGCACGCGCCGTACCGCCAGTCGCAGCGCATGGACATCTACCAGGACGTCGCGGCCAAGCTCCTCGACGGCGGCTACGCGTACCACTGCTACTGCTCCCAGGAGGAGCTGGACACCCGCCGCGAGGCCGCCCGCGCCGCCGGCAAGCCGTCCGGCTACGACGGGCACTGCCGCGAGCTCACCGACGCCCAGGTCGAGGAGTACAAGGCCCAGGGCCGCACGCCGATCGTCCGCTTCCGGATGCCCGACGAGCCGATCACCTTCACCGACCTGGTCCGCGGCGAGATCACCTACCTCCCGGAGAACGTCCCGGACTACGGCATCGTCCGTGCCAACGGCGCCCCGCTGTACACGCTGGTCAACCCGGTCGACGACGCCCTGATGGAGATCACCCACGTCCTGCGCGGCGAGGACCTGCTCTCCTCCACGCCCCGTCAGATCGCCCTCTACAAGGCGCTCGCCGACCTGGGCATCGCCAAGCGGACCCCGGCCTTCGGCCACCTGCCGTACGTGATGGGCGAGGGCAACAAGAAGCTCTCCAAGCGCGACCCGCAGTCCTCGCTGAACCTGTACCGCGAGCGCGGCTTCCTGCCCGAGGGCCTGCTCAACTACCTCTCGCTGCTCGGCTGGTCGCTCTCCGCCGACCAGGACATCTTCAGCATCGACGAGATGGTCGCGGCCTTCGAGATCGAGGACGTCAACCCGAACCCGGCCCGCTTCGACCTGAAGAAGTGCGAGGCGATCAACGCCGACCACATCCGGCTGCTCGACGTGAAGGACTTCGCCGAGCGCTGCCGCCCGTGGCTCCAGGCCCCCTTCGCCCCGTGGGCCCCGGAGGCGTTCGACGAGGCGAAGTGGCAGGCGATCGCCCCGCACGCGCAGACCCGCCTCAAGGTCCTCTCCGAGATCACCGACAACGTCGACTTCCTGTTCCTGCCGGAGCCGGTCTTCGACGAGGCGTCCTGGGCCAAGGCCATGAAGGAGGGCTCCGACGCCCTGCTGCGCACCGCCCGCGAGAAGCTGGAGGCCGCCGACTGGTCCTCCGCCGAGTCGCTGAAGGAGGCCGTCCTGGCCGCCGGCGAGGCCCACGGCCTCAAGCTCGGCAAGGCCCAGGCCCCGGTCCGCGTCGCCGTCACCGGCCGCACGGTCGGCCTGCCCCTCTTCGAGTCCCTCGAGGTGCTGGGCAAGGACCGGACGCTGGCCCGGATCGACGCGGCGCTCGCGAAGCTGACCGCGGCCTGATCCCCGCGTACCCGTGAGGGGCGGCACCCGCGTCGCGCGGGTGCCGCCCCTTCGTCGTCGGCGATGTCAGTGGTCCCCGCTACGGTCTTCCCACCAAGTCCTTGATCAGGAAGGCGCGTCCGCCATGCCGATGTCCCCTCGCGACTACACCTGGCTGTTCACGCCGGGCAGCACGTTCAGCCACCCCTCCGGGACCACCGGTGTGATCCACGTGGCCGACGGCGGCGAGCTGGACCTGCCCACCGGCCGGGTCGTCGCCTGCGACCCCTTCGTGTACCTGGGCACCGGCGACATCGAGCCCTTCACGGTCACGGTCGCCCCCGGCCGCTACCGCGTCGAGGCCGCCGTCGCCACCCTCACCCGCCCCGGCGAGGCCCCGTCCGACCGCCCCCACCGCCGGGTGGCCGCGGCCCGCCTGGTCGTCCGCGACGAACCCACCGTGACCTGGGAGTTGGCGCTGCGCCCCGGCCAGGACCCGGCCGACCTCGGCGACGACGAGTTCTACGGCTACGGCGTCGACGCCGGCACCGGCTGCTTCTACGACGCCGCGGCCGAGGAGGGCTTCCCCGAGGCGCAGGAGGACGAGGGGCCGCTGTGGGACGCCTTCGAGAACAGCGACTGGTCCGGAGGACCCCACCTGGTCACGTCCCCCGGCACCGGCCACACCCTGGCCGCCTTCACCTCGGGCTGGGGCGACGGCGCCTACCCCACCTGGACGGGCCGCGGCGCCGACGGCGAGGTCACCTGCTTCGTCACCGACTTCTTCGTGGCCCCGGACTCCTCCGAGGCCCTGGTCTGACGGCCCGCCCGGCGGACCCCCGGACACGCCCCGGTGCCGCGCGCTACCGTCGGATCATGAGCATTCGCGCCGTGGTCTGGGACGTCGACGACACCCTCTTCGACTACACCACGGCCGACCGCGCCGGCATGCGCGCGCACCTGGCGGCCGAGGGGCTGCTCGAGCGGTACGGCAGCGCCGAGCGGGCCCTGACGCGCTGGCGCGAGATCACCGAGGCCCAGTGGGCGCGCTTCTCCGCGGGCGAGGTGACCTTCCAGGCACAGCGCCGCGACCGGGTGCGGGTCTTCCTCGGCGAGGAGCTGACCGACGCCGGGGCCGACGCCTGGTTCGACCGGTATGTGGCGCACTACGAGACGGCGTGGGCGCTGTTCCCGGACGTGCTGCCGGTCCTGGACGCCCTCGCCGCCAGCCACCGGCACGCGGTCCTGTCGAACTCCAGCCTGCACGTCCAGGACCGCAAGCTGCGGATGCTGGGCGTCCACGACCGCTTCGAGGCCGTCCTGTGCGCGGCCGAGCTGGGCGTGTCCAAGCCGGAGGCCGGCGCCTTCCTCGCCGCCTGCGCCGCCCTGGGGCTCGCGCCGCACCAGGTGGCCTACGTCGGCGACCATCCGCGCATCGACGGACGGGGGGCCGCGGACGCCGGGCTGCTGTCGGTGTGGATCGACCGTGACGGTGTGTACACCGGCGATGACGTGGGCTCCGGGCCCCACCGGATCGCCTCGCTCGCCGAACTCCCGGCGCTCCTCGGCGCCGATACCCGTTTTGGAGCCCGGCCCACGTTCAGGTAATGTTCTTCCTGCGCCGCCGGGGAGCGGGCCGAAAGGCCGGGACCCGGGGGAGCGAACTAGAACAAGATCCCCTCCGGGGCTTGCGTTCCAGTGGCCTATGGTGTAATTGGCAGCACGACTGATTCTGGTTCAGTTAGTCTTGGTTCGAGTCCAGGTAGGCCAGCTCGCAGAGCTCATCTGCGCCGCGGAAACCAATCCGCAAAGCCCCCGTTGTGTAGCGGCCTAGCACGCTGCCCTCTCAAGGCAGTAGCGCCGGTTCGAATCCGGTCGGGGGTACAGATCCTTCCCGCGAGGACGGCTCGGGTAGCTCCCACCGACCTCGATGCAGGATCGCTAGGGCCCCCGTTGTGTAGCGGCCTAGCACGCCGCCCTCTCAAGGCGGTAGCGCCGGTTCGAATCCGGTCGGGGGTACAAACTGGTCTAAACCACATTGGTCTATGGTGTAATTGGCAGCACGACTGATTCTGGTTCAGTTAGTCTTGGTTCGAGTCCAGGTAGACCAGCTCGGATCTGCGGAAACGTATGATCCTCGCCCCCGTTGTGTAGCGGCCTAGCACGCCGCCCTCTCAAGGCGGTAGCGCCGGTTCGAATCCGGTCGGGGGTACAGCGAGAAGGCCCTCCGCTTCGGCGGGGGGCCTTCGTCGTGTCGTGGGCCGCGTGTCCCGGCCGCAGGTCACGGGCCGGGTGTCACGGGTCACGCGAAGCCATAGCGCCGGGCGGACTCCTCCTGGGCCAGCCGGTGCAGGGCCCGCAGCATCGGCTCGACGAGCACCGCGCCGAGGACCGCCGTCTCGACCTTCTCCGCCTCCGACGCGTGGGTCTCCACGAAGTCCAGGTCGAGGACGGCCGCCCCGTGCATCAACCGCGCGTAGGACAGCAGGAGTTGGGGGTCCCAGTCGTAGCCGAGACGGCGCAGCGCCGCCAGCGCCACGACCAGGGAGCGGTAGGCCGGCGAGATCGTCACCAGCGCCTGCGCGTCGGTCCAGCCCAGGTCCGCCAGCAGCCGGTCCGCGGTCTCATGGGCGCCACGGACGGGCTCGTCGTCCTCGTCCGGCTCGGGCACCTGCGGCAGAGCCCACAGGGCCGCGCCCATGCGGATGGTCCGGGGCAGGGCGTCGTCGTCGACGTGCCCGAGCACCTCCGAGTCCATCTACGGGGACATGCCGGCGTTCGGGCTCGCGGCCGCGCACGGGCAGGTGCCGGTGGAGCGGCGCGGCCGGTCCGCGAAGGACCGCTTCGGCCACCGCTCGGAGAGCGCGGGTTCCTGACTCGGAGAGCGCGAGCTCTTGACTGGGGGAGCCCCGCACTCCTGAAAAGGTCGTGCCGTCGGTCCGGGATCCGCCGCGGCGTTGAGGCGGATCCCGGACCGACGGCGTACGTACGTCGTCGCAGGCGGGGGTCAGCCCGTGCGGCGCAGTGCCTCGGACAGGCGGGAGGCGGCGTCGATGACCGCCTGGGCGTGCATACGGCCCGGGTGGCGCGTGAGGCGCTCGATGGGGCCGGAGACCGACACGGCGGCCACCACGCGGTTCGACGGGCCGCGCACCGGCGCGGAGACCGACGCGACGCCCGGCTCGCGCTCGCCGATCGACTGGGCCCAGCCGCGGCGCCGTACGCCGGAGAGGGCGGTGGCCGTGAAGCGGGCGCCCTGCAGGCCGCGGTGCAGGCGCTCCGGCTCCTCCCAGGCCATCAGGATCTGCGCGGACGAACCGGCCTTCATCGTCAGCGTCGAGCCGACCGGGACCGTGTCCCGCAGGCCGGACAGCCGCTCCGCCGCGGCGACGCAGATGCGCATGTCGCCCTGGCGGCGGTAGAGCTGGGCGCTCTCGCCCGTGACGTCCCGCAGATGCGTGAGGACGGGGCCGGCCGTCGCGAGGAGACGGTCCTCACCCGCCGCCGCGGCCAGTTCCGCGAGCCGGGGGCCGAGAATGAAACGGCCCTGCATGTCGCGCGCCACCAGCCGGTGGTGTTCCAATGCCACGGCCAGCCGATGTGCCGTGGGTCGTGCGAGTCCGGTGGCCGAGACGAGTCCCGCGAGGGTGGCCGGTCCGGACTCCAGGGCGCTCAGGACAAGGGCTGCCTTGTCCAGGACGCCGACGCCGCTACTGTTGTCCATGAAACGATACTCGCGTCTCACTCTGTGAAACGCAAGTTCAATTTCTCGTGGAACACGCCACTCTGGATGTCACGAAGGCACAGCGGCTCGTGGACCAGAACGGGCCTGGCGGCGGACGCCCGGAAGCAGGGGCGCGGGCGGCGGTCGCCTTCTCAAGATCTCTAGTTGGGCCGGTGGACCGTAGACCGGCCGAAGGGAAAGCGATGGGTAGGACACTCGCGGAGAAGGTCTGGGACGACCACGTCGTCCGGCGCGCCGAGGGCGAGCCCGACCTCCTCTTCATCGATCTGCACCTGCTGCACGAGGTGACCAGCCCGCAGGCCTTCGACGGCCTGCGCAAGACCGGTCGCCGGGTGCGCCGGCTCGACCTCACCATCGCGACCGAGGATCACAACACCCCGACCCTCGACATCGACAAGCCCATCGCGGACCCCGTCTCCCGCGTCCAGCTGGAGACCCTGCGCAAGAACGCCGCCGAGTTCGGCGTCCGGCTGCACCCGCTGGGCGACGTCGAGCAGGGCGTCGTCCATGTCGTCGGCCCCCAGCTGGGTCTGACCCAGCCCGGCATGACCGTGGTCTGCGGCGACTCGCACACCTCCACGCACGGCGCGTTCGGCGGCCTGGCGTTCGGCATCGGCACCTCCCAGGTGGAGCATGTGCTGGCCACCCAGACGCTGCCGATGGCCCGCCCGAAGACCATGGCCATCACGGTCGACGGCGAGCTGCCCGAGGGTGTCACCGCCAAGGACCTGATCCTCGCGATCATCGCGCGGATCGGCACCGGCGGCGGCCAGGGCTACGTCCTGGAGTACCGCGGCTCCGCCATCGAGAAGCTCTCGATGGAGGCCCGGATGACCATCTGCAACATGTCGATCGAGGCCGGCGCCCGCGCGGGCATGATCGCCCCCGACCAGACCACCTTCGACTACCTCGAGGGCCGCCCGCACGCGCCCAAGGGCGAGGACTGGGACGCCGCCGTCGCGTACTGGAAGACGCTGCGGACCGACGACGACGCCGAGTTCGACGCCGAGGTCGTCATCGACGCCTCCGCGCTGTCGCCGTTCGTCACCTGGGGCACCAACCCCGGCCAGGGCGCTCCGCTTTCGGCGTCCGTCCCCGACCCGGCTTCGTACGAAGACGCTTCGGAGCGCCTCGCCGCCGAAAAGGCCCTGGAGTACATGGGGTTGGAGGCCGGCCAGCCGCTGCGCTCCATCAAGGTGGACACCGTCTTCGTAGGCTCCTGCACCAACGGCCGCATCGAGGACCTGCGCGCCGCCGCCGAGCTGGTCAAGGGCCGCAAAGTCGCCGACGGCGTACGGATGCTGGTCGTCCCCGGCTCCGCGCGGGTCGGTCTGCAGGCCGTCTCGGAGGGCCTGGACGTCGTCTTCAAGGAGGCCGGCGCCGAGTGGCGGCACGCGGGCTGCTCGATGTGCCTGGGCATGAACCCCGACCAGCTCGCCCCCGGTGAGCGCTCGGCGTCCACGTCCAACCGCAACTTCGAGGGCCGGCAGGGCAAGGGCGGCCGGACGCACCTGGTGTCGCCGCAGGTCGCGGCGGCCACCGCGGTCCTGGGCCACCTGGCCTCCCCGGCCGACCTGTCCGACGCCGAGACCCGTACGCCCGCTGGAGTCTGATCAGTCATGGAAGCATTCACCAAGCACACCGGCCGGGCGGTCCCGCTGCGCCGCTCCAACGTCGACACCGACCAGATCATCCCTGCTCACTGGCTCAAGAAGGTGACCCGGGACGGTTTCGAGGACGGGCTGTTCGAGGCCTGGCGCAAGGATCCGGAGTTCGTGCTCAACCGCCCCGAGCGCGAAGGCGCCACGGTGCTGGTGGCCGGCCCCGACTTCGGCACCGGCTCCTCCCGCGAGCACGCCGTGTGGGCGCTGCAGAACTACGGCTTCAAGGCCGTGATCTCGTCCCGCTTCGCCGACATCTTCCGCGGCAACTCGCTGAAGAACGGCCTGCTCACGGTCGTGCTGGAGCAGAAGATCGTGGACGCGCTGTGGGAGCTCACCGAGAAGGACCCCACGGCTGAGGTCACTGTGGACCTCGAGGCGCGTGAGGTGCGTGCCGAGGGGATCACCGCCGCCTTCGAGCTGGACGAGAACTCCCGCTGGCGGCTGCTGAACGGCCTCGACGACATCTCGATCACCCTGCAGAACGAGGCCGACATCGCGGCCTACGAGGCGAAGCGGCCGTCGTTCAAGCCGCGCACCCTGCAGGGCTGAGCCGCCAGGCCGAGCAAGACGACTTTCGGCCACCCCAACACACCCGCGGTACCCCCGATCGGCCCGATCGGGGGTACTGCCATGTCTGCACCCGAACGGCCCTGCCCGTCCGCCACGCCCGGCACAACACCCCACGTTCAGAAGGGTGTTGCCGGGGTACGCGAGTGGTGTCACCGCGGCTTCCGCAAGTGCCCGGAAGGCCAACCGAGGCCGGAGTTGCACCCCTGGCAGGCGACAACTCGCCCCAGATGGCACAATCTGTGCATGGAACACGACGGCCAACTCGAGCTCTATGCGGCGGTCGCGGACCAACTCAAGGAAGCGCACGCGAGCGTGCGCGCACTGCAAGTCCCGGAGGGCGTACGGATGGCGCTGACCCGGAAGCTGCTGGTCATTACGGCCGCGGCCAAGCACGACGTCGCCGAAGCGGCAAGGCGTCTGGAGCGGTTCGTCGCGGACCTCGACGCGGGGCGATTCCCCGAAGAGGAACGCTGAGAACACCTTCGAGGCAGTCGAGTCTGTTGCGGCACAAGGGTGATTAGCCCGTTTCGTGTTTGATTTGCGGTATATATCTGCCTAACGTGCGAAAAAGCTTGAACACTTTCGTTCTGGCGATGTCTCCGAAGGGGAAGACGTGAACAAGGCGCAGCTCGTAGAAGCGATTGCCGACAAGATGGGCGGCCGCCAGCAGGCCGCCGATGCTGTCGACCACGTACTGGACGCCATCGTCCGCGCCGTCGTGGCGGGGGAGCGGGTGTCGGTCACCGGCTTCGGTTCGTTCGAGAAGGTCGACCGCCCGGCCCGGTACGCCCGCAACCCTCAGACGGGCGAGCGGGTTCGGGTCAAGAAGACCTCGGTTCCCCGCTTCCGCGCCGGTCAGGGCTTCAAGGACCTGGTGAGCGGCTCGAAGAAGCTGCCGCGCGGCGGAGAGGTCTCCGTGAAGAAGGCGCCCAAGGGCAGCCTGTCCGGCGGTGCCTCGGCCACGGTCAAGAAGGCCGCCGCCAAGAAGACCACCAAGGCCGCCGCGAAGAAGACGACGGGCGCCGCCAAGAAGACGACGGCGAAGAAGACCACCGCGACCGCGAAGAAGACGGCTGCGAAGAAGGCGCCCGCGAAGAAGACGACGACGGCCGCCGCGAAGAAGACGACGGCGAAGAAGACCACCGCGACCGCGAAGAAGACGGCCGCGAAGAAGGCTCCGGCCAAGAAGGCCACCGCCAAGAAGGCGCCCGCCAAGAAGTCGACGGCTCGCAAGACCACCGCCAAGGCGACCGCCCGCAAGAGGTAGAACCGCAGGGGCACTCACGCGCCGGGCCGGACTCCGCAGGGAGTCCGGCCCGCGGCGTTTCCAGACCCCGTCAGAAGGTCCGGGAGCGTCAGAAGGTCTGGAGCGTCACCAGCGTCACGCGCAGCGAACCCCCGTCGCCCTCCGTCTCGATACGGACCCGCTGCCCGGGGCGCAGCAGCCGCAGGCCGCCCGCGTCGAAGGCCGGGGCGTCGAAGGGGACCGGTGTGCCGTCGTCCAGCAGCACACTGCCGGAGCGGGTGTCGGCGTCGTAGGTGTATGCGGTGGCCTGCATGTTCGCAGCCTATGCGCTCTGCCGGGGGGCCGCGAGGGGGTGTTCGCCGGAACGCGGGGGGGGGCGTCCCCGCGTCCGCTACGGGCCCTCGGTGAGCAGCCGTGCCGCCGCCCGGGCCGTGCGCGGGCCGACGCCGAGCGCCAGGGCGGCGCGCAGGTCCGCGCCGGTGTCCACGTCCTGGCGTACCGAGTCCACATCGTGGAGGCGCAGTTCCCGGGCTCCCGAGGCGCGGTGCCGGGCGCGCGAGTTCTCCCCGAACTCCGGCAGCAGCGCGTTTCCCGGCGCCGCCGTCAGCAGCGTCGTACCGATATCCGCGGCGTCCGGGAGAAAGGCGCGGGGGAATTCCGCCGCCGCGTCCAGGACCCGGGTCAATTCCAGCGGGCGCAGGGCCGGGAGGTCGGCGTTCAGCGCGGCCACGGCTCCGTCGGGGCGGGTCGACCGTACGACCGCCGCGGCGTGGGCCAGCGCCGCGTTGAGGCCGCCGCGCGGCTCGTCGGGGACGATGTGGGCGCCGAGCAGCGCCAGCTCGCGGCCGGCCAGCACATCGTCCGTGACGACGGCCACATCCTTCACCGCCGAGCAGGCCAGGGCCGCCGCGACGGTGTCCTGGGCGAAGGCGAGGGCCAGCCCCGGGCGCAGGGCGTCGGCCGCGGTGTCCGACAGCCTGCTCTTCGCCCGTGCCAAGGGCTTCAGGGGTACGACCAAGGTCCACTGCACCGGTGTTCCGCCCCTCTCTCGTCGTCGGTCATTGTCGCCCAGCCGTCGCCGGGGGCGTCCGGCGGCCGGTGCCGGGGCGGCGGGCGGAGCGCTGTGGAGGGGTGGGGGCGCGCAACGGGCGGGCGTAGTGTTCTCGACAGACCGGCGGCCTGGGGCGACACTTGTGCGGCCCCCCGGCCCGATGTCGTTGATTCCTAGAGGAAGGTGTCCGCGTGCCCCGCCGCAGAATCGGCTTCTGGTACCGCTTCGCCGCGGTGATCTGCAAACCGCCGCTGGTGGTTCTGATCAAGCGGGACTGGCGTGGAATGGAGCACATTCCGGCCGAGGGCGGATTTATCACCGCGGTGAACCACAATTCGCACGTGGATCCCTTCGCGTACGCGCACTTTCAGTACAACACCGGCAGGGTTCCGCGATTCCTCGCGAAGAGCGGCCTTTTCAAGAAGGGATTCGTCGGCGCCGCGATGCGCGGCACCGGTCAGATCCCCGTGTACCGGGAGACCACGGACGCGCTGAGCGCCTTCCGCGCCGCGATCGACGCCGTGGAGCGCGGCGAATGCGTGGCCTTCTACCCGGAGGGCACCCTCACCCGCGACCCGGAGCTGTGGCCCATGACCGGCAAGACCGGTGCCGCGCGGGTCGCCCTGCAGACCAAGTGCCCGGTGATCCCGGTCGCGCAGTGGGGCGCCAACGAACTGCTGCCGCCGTACGCCAAGAAGCCGCACCTGTTCCCGCGCAAGACGCACCGCGTGCTCGCCGGACCCCCGGTCGACCTCTCGGCGTTCTACGACCAGGAGATGACCCCCGAGGTGCTGAAGGAGGCGACCGAGGTCATCATGGCCGCGATCACCCGCCAGCTCGAGGAGATCCGCGGGGAGAAGGCGCCCGACGTGCCCTACGACCCGCGTCGCGAGCGCATCGAGCAGCGCCGCAGGACCACCGCGCAGAACCGCCGGGCTCAGGGGGAGCAGGCCGAGCAGGAGGAGGGGCAGGGCACGTGAGCAAGCCCGTCAAGGCGGCCGTCATGGGCACCGGATCGTGGGGCACCGCCTTCGGGATGGTCCTCGCCGACGCCGGCTGCGAGGTGACCCTGTGGGCCCGGCGTGCCGGACTGGCCGACGCGGTCAACTCCACCCGGACCAACCCGGACTACCTCCCCGGCGTCGAACTGCCCCGCAATCTGCGGGCCACCACGGACGCCGCCGAGGCCACCCGGGACGCCGACTTCACCGTCCTCGCCGTCCCCTCGCAGACCCTGCGCGCCAACCTCGCCGACTGGACGCCGCTGCTCGCCCCGGGCACCGTCCTCGTCTCCCTGATGAAGGGCGTCGAACTCGGCTCCGCGATGCGGATGAGCGAGGTCATCGAGGACGTCGCCAAGGTCGGCCCGGACCGGATCGCCGTCGTCACCGGGCCCAACCTGGCTCGCGAGATCGCCGCGCGGATGCCGGCCGCCGCGGTCGTCGCCTGCACCGACGAGGCGGTCGCCCAGAAGCTCCAGACCCACTCCCACACGCCGTACTTCCGCCCGTACACCAACACCGACGTGGTCGGGTGCGAGCTGGGCGGTGCCGTGAAGAACGTCATCGGTCTCGCCGTCGGCATCGCGGACGGCATGGGCCTCGGTGACAACGCCAAGGGATCGCTCATCACGCGCGGGCTCGCCGAGACCACCCGGCTCGGGATGGCGCTGGGCGCCGACCCGCTGACCTTCTCGGGACTCGCGGGCCTCGGCGACCTGGTGGCCACCTGCTCCTCGCCGCTGTCGCGCAACCACACCTTCGGCACCAACCTCGGCAAGGGCATGACCCTGCAGGAGACCATCGCGGTCACCAAGCAGACCGCCGAGGGCGTCAAGTCCTGCGAGTCCGTGCTGGATCTGGCCCGCCGGCACAAAGTGGACATGCCCATCACGGAGACGGTCGTCGGCATCGTCCACGAGGGCAAGCCGCCGGTCGTCGCCCTGAAGGAGCTGATGTCGCGCAGCGCGAAGCCCGAGCGGCGCTGAGCGACCGGTTCCGCTTGAGCCACCCTTTCGGGGCAGCCCTCGAACCGCCACCCGTCAACGGACGCTGACTCGGCCCCGTACCACCGGGTACTCTCATCGCGATATGAGCACCGAGAACCTCCCCCAGAGCCCCGACCGGCCGGCGCGCAAGCCGCGGGTGGCCGTCGTCTTCGGCGGACGCAGCTCCGAGCACGGCATCTCCGCGGTCACCGCGGGGGCCGTGCTGCGCGCGATCGACCGGACCACGTACGACGTCCTGCCGATCGGCATCACGCAGAGCGGCCGCTGGGTGCTCACCGCCGACGATCCGGACCGTATGGCGATCACCGAGCGCCGTACGCCCAGCGTCGACCAGCTCGCCGAGTCCCACGACGGCGGTGTGGTGCTGCCCGTCGACCCGGCCAACCGCGAAGTCGTCTACAGCGAGCCCGGTTCGGTGCCCAAGGCGCTCGGCGAGATCGACGTCGTCTTCCCGGTGCTGCACGGCCCCTACGGCGAGGACGGCACCCTGCAGGGGCTGCTGGAGCTCTCCGGTGTGCCGTACGTGGGTTCGGGTGTGCTCGCCTCGGCCGTCGGCCAGGACAAGGAGTACATGAAGCGGGTGTTCACGTCGTTCGGGCTCAAGGTGGGCCCGTACGTGGTGATCCGGCCGCGCGAGTGGGAGCAGGACGAGTCCGCCGCCCGCAAGAAGATCATCGACCTCGCCGGCGACCACGGCTGGCCGCTGTTCGTGAAGCCCGCGCGCGCGGGCTCCTCCATCGGCATCACCAAGGTCGACGACCTGTCCGGGCTGGACGAGGCGATCGCCGAGGCGCGGCGGCACGACCCGAAGATCCTCGTGGAGGCGGCCCTGCGCGGCCGGGAGATCGAATGTGGGGTGCTGGAGTTCGAGGACGGCCCGCGGGCCTCCGTCCCCGCCGAGATCCCGCCGCCGGACGCCCACGCGTACTACGACTTCGAGGCCAAGTACATCGACTCGACGCCCGGCATCGTCCCGGCCCCGCTGACGGCCGAGGAGACGGCCGAGGTGCGGCGCCTGGCCGTGGAGGCCTTCGAGGCGGCCTCGTGCGAGGGCCTGGTGCGGGCGGACTTCTTCCTCACCGAGGACGGGGAGTTCGTGATCAACGAGATCAACACGATGCCCGGCTTCACGCCCATCTCGATGTACCCGCAGATGTGGCAGGCCAGCGGTGTCGCCTACCCGGAGCTGATCGACCGGCTCATCAAGGCGGCCCTGCGGCGCTCCACCGGGCTGCGCTAGCAGCTGTCCGGGCGGGGGCTCAGTCGGCGATCCCTTCGGGGATCGCCTTCTTGATGGCCGGGGCCAGATCGATCAGCACGCCCGAACTGTCCCGGCCCTCGGGCACGTCGACCTCGACGTACGCCCGGCGCAGGGCCGAGGTGAACCGGTACCCGCCGTCGTCGCGCTTCTCCATCAGCCAGCGGACGCCTTCCACGCCGCCGGGCACCGCGTCGGGGTCCCTGCCCTCGGCCACCTTCGGGTCCAGCATCTTGGGCGGCCGTTCCACACCGCACCGCAGTATGATCGCCGGGTCCCCCCAGCCCGCGGTCAACGCGGACGCGGGCGAGGGATCGTCACGGTCCGCCCCGTCCACCTCGGCCGGCAGCACCTTGTCGAGGTTCCGGCACAGCCCCGTGGCTTTCGCACCGGGACTGGGAACCGCCGCCGAGGCACCGCCGTCTGCTGAGGAGCAGCCCGCGGCGGTGATGAGCACGGCGAGTGCGGGCAGCCCGAGGACGACGGGGCGCCGATGACGGAAAGAGTTCACCGGCCAAGGGTAGACGGGGGCTAGAGATGGACGACGGGGCAGGTCAGGGTGCGGGTGATGCCGTCCACCTGCTGGACCTTGGCGACCACCATGCGACCGAGGTCGTCGACGGTGTCGGCCTGGGCGCGCACGATGACGTCGTACGGTCCTGTCACGTCCTCGGCCTGGATGACTCCAGGGAGTTTGCCGATGGTCTCGGCGACGGTCGACGCCTTGCCGACCTCGGTCTGGATCAGGATGTACGCCTGTACCACGGAACCTCCAGGGCGGCCACGAGGATCATGTGGGGAAAAGGAACGCCACGGTATCGCGTCGCCGCTCGCCGCGGGGAGACCTGCGAGGGCCGGGGCTTGCGCGCCGGGGTGCGCGCACGGCAGAAGGTGACGTGCACCTCGACCGTAACGAGGGCAGCAGGGACGCGCGACCGGGTGCGAACAGGGACAGAAGGGGCGTAAGGGCAATGAAGGGCACTGTTGGTGAGCTAGGGGAGTTCGGGCTCATCAGGGAGCTCACCTCCCGTCTCACCACCACCCCGGCGGTCCGGGTCGGCCCCGGCGACGACGCCGCGGTGGTGGCCGCCCCCGACCGCAGGGTGGTAGCCAGCACGGACATCCTCGTCGAGGGCCGGCACTTCCGCCGCGACTGGTCCACCGCCTACGACGTCGGCCGCAAGGCCGCCGCCCAGAACCTCGCGGACATCGCCGCCATGGGCGCGGTGCCGACCGCGCTGCTGCTCGGCCTGGTCGTGCCGGCCGAACTCCCGGTGACCTGGGCGAGCGAGCTGATGGACGGACTGCGCGACGAGTGTCAGGTCGCGGGCGCCTCGGTGGTCGGCGGCGACGTCGTCCGCGGCGACTCCATCACCGTGTCCATCACAGCGCTCGGCGATCTGCGCAACCAGGAGCCCGTCACCCGCGGCGGCGCCCAGCCCGGCGACCTCGTCGCCGTCACGGGCTGGCTGGGCTGGTCCGCCGCCGGGTACGCCGTGCTCTCCCGGGGCTTCCGCTCGCCCCGCGCCTTCGTGGAGGCGCACCGGCGCCCCGAGCCGCCGTACCACGCGGGTCCGGCCGCCGCAGGGCTCGGCGCGACCGCCATGTGCGACGTCAGCGACGGACTGATCGCCGACCTCGGGCACATCGCCGAGGCCAGCAAGGTGCGCATCGACATCCGCTCGGGCGCCATCGACATCCCCACCCAGATGAACGACATCGGGCAGGCCGTCGGCGTGGACCCCATGCAGTGGGTGCTGACCGGCGGAGAGGACCACGCGATCGTGGCGACCTTCCCGCCCGACGTGAAGCTCCCGGCCCGCTGGAAGGTCATCGGCGAGGTCCTCAACCCGTCGGCGCTGCCGCAGGTCACGGTCGACGGGGCGCCCTGGACCCGCAAGGGCGGCTGGGACCACTTCGGAGGGGACATCGAGTCGTGATACCGGGCGTACTCACCGTGGCCGGCTCCGACTCCGGCGGCGGGGCGGGCATCCAGGCCGACCTGAAGACGATGCTGGCGCTCGGCGTGCACGGCATGAGCGTGATCACCGCGGTCACCGCGCAGAACTCGATCGGCGTCCAGGGGGCGTGGGAGCTGCCCGTCGAGGCGGTCCGCGCCCAGTACCGCAGCGTCGTCGACGACATCGGCGTACGGGCCGTGAAGACAGGGATGCTGTCCTCGGCCGAACTCGTCGAGACGGTCGCCGAGTTGATCGCCGGGACGGACGCGCCGGCCGTCGTCGACCCGGTCGGGGTGTCCAAGCACGGGGACGCGCTGCTCGCCCCGTCCGCGCTCGACTCCGTCCGCACCGCGCTGCTGCCGGTGGCGACCGTGGCGACGCCCAACCTGGACGAGGTGGCGCACCTCACCGGGGTGCGCGTCGAGTCGGAGGACGACCTCAGGCGGGCCGCTGAGGCCGTGCTGGCGTTCGGGCCGCGCTGGGTGGTGGTGAAGGGCGGCCATCTCGCCGGGGACGCCGTGGACCTGCTCACGGACGGCTCGCAGGCGCACTGGCTGCGCGCCCCGCGCCACGACAACCGGCACACCCACGGCACCGGCTGCACCCTCGCCTCCGCGATCGCCTCGCAGCTCGCCAAGGGGCAGACCGTGCCCGAGGCGGTCATGGCCGCCAAGGAGTACGTCACCGGGGCGATCGCCGCCGGGTTCGCCCTCGGCGCCGGGATCGGGCCCGTGCACCACGGCTGGAACCTGGGCTAGCGATCGGACATGCGAAAAGCCGGCCCACCCGAGGGTGGACCGGCTGTTTGCAGCGAACCAGCAGTGGCCGCGCGCTCAGCTGTGGGCGTCAGCGCGAGACCTTGCCGGCCTTGATGCACGAGGTGCAGGCGTTCACGCGCTTCGGCGTCCCGCCGACCACGGTACGCACGCGCTGGATGTTCGGGTTCCAGCGACGGGGCGTACGGCGGTGCGAGTGCGAGATGTTGTTGCCGAAGCCCGGCCCCTTGCCGCAGACGTCGCAGTTGGCAGCCACGGGTCACTCCAAAGACTTCAGATGCACTTACGGTTGATCCCGGCAGGCCGGGATCGAGATCGTAGGATCAGAGATCTGAGTGGCGTTGCCAGGGGAATGGCCCGATCGGATCGGGCAACCGGAGCAGCATACAACGGCTGCGCCAGTACAACGAAACTACCATGGCTGCGCGGGGGGCGGTCCCGGGCCACCTCCGGCGGGCCCCGGCCCTGGGTCTACGCTGCGTCCCGTTCCAGCAGTCCGAGGAGGCGCAGGTGGCGCAGGTGCCGCAGACATTCTTCGATGCTCTCGCGGTGCGTACCTGGTGCGGCCTCGCGCTGGAGTCGCTGGGCCGGGCGCGCGAGGAGATCGACGCGATCAACGTCTATCCCGTGGCCGACGGGGACACCGGCACGAACCTGTATCTGACCGTGGAGTCCGCGGTCGCGGCCGTGGAGGCCGTCTTCAGCGCCTACGACGTGGGCAAGCCCACACTCGCCGACGCGGTCCGCGCCATGGCGCACGGCGCGCTGATCGGGGCGCGCGGCAACTCCGGGACGATCCTCGCCCAGCTGCTGCGCGGCATGGCCCAGGTGCTCGCCGACGGGGGCGGGACGGCCCACACCGACGGCACCGGGCTGCGGCTGGCGCTGCGGACCGCCGCCGACTCCGCCCGCCAGGCCGTGGCCCACCCCGTCGAGGGCACCGTCCTCACAGTGGCCTCGGCCGCCGCCGACGCGGCCGGTGCGGCGACCGGCGACGACTGCGGTGCGATCGCCCGGGCCGCTTTCGAGGGAGCGCGCGCGGCGCTCGCCGCGACCCCCGGGCAGCTGGCCGCCCTGGAGCGCGCCGGGGTGGTCGACGCCGGCGGACGCGGACTGGTCGCGGTCCTGGGCGCGCTGGTCGAGACGTTCACCGGCGAGGCGGCGCCCGTCGTCCCCGGGGCGGCCACGCGCGTACGCCCCGCACCGGGGGACGGCCCGGCGGGCGCCGAGGACTGCGCCGACGGACCCGGCGAGGGCGGCCCCGCCTTCGAGGTCATCTATCTGCTGGAGGCCGAGGACGCGGCCGTGGCCCGGCTCCGGGAGCGGCTCGACGGCCTCGGCGACTCCCTCGTGGTCGTCGGCGGGGACGGTCTGTGGAACGTGCACGTCCATGTCGACGACGCGGGCGCGGCCGTGGAGGCCGGGGTCGAGGCCGGACGGCCGTACCGGATCCGGATCACCCACTTCGGGGCCGGCGACGCGCACAGCACCGGTGAGCGCACACCCCGCGAACGCGTCCAGCGGGCCGTCGTCGCCGTCGTGCCCGGCGAGGGACTGGCCGGGCTGTACGGCGAGGCCGGCGCGACCACCGTGCTGGCCCGCCCCGGCGAGCCCCCGGCCAGCGGGGAGCTCGTGGAGGCCGTACGGCGGGCCCACGCGCGCGAGGTCGTGCTGCTCCCCAACGACGCCGATCTGCGGCACACCGCCGCCGCGGCCGCCGAGCAGGCCCGCGCCGAGGGCATCCGGGTGGCGCTGATCCCCACCCGCTCCGCCGTCCAGGGCATCGCGGCGCTCGCCGTGCACGAGCCGGAGCGCCGCTTCGACGAGGACGTCGTCTCGATGACCTCCGCGGCCGGCGCGACCCGGCACGCCGAGGTCGCCGTCGCCGAGCACCGGTCCTGGACCTCCGCCGGCATCTGCCAGGCCGGGGACGTCCTCGGTCTCATCGACGGGGACGTGGCCGTGATCGGCGCCGACGTCACCGCCGTCGCGGAGACCGTCCTCGACCGGATGCTCGCCGCCGGCGGCGAACTCGTCACCCTGGTCCTCGGCGACGAGGCGCCCGGGACGATCGCGGAGCACCTGGAGGACCGGGTGCGCGAGGCGTACCTCGCCGTCGACACGGTGGTCTACCGGGGCGGCCGGCAGGGAGCGCTTCTCCTCATCGGCGTGGAGTGACCCGAGGGTCAGCCGCCGTCCCGCTCCTGTTCCTCGACGACCTGGAGCATCTGTCCGGCCTCGGCCCGGCGCTGCCGGACCGTCTCGTCGCGGGGGTCGGCGTCCTCGTAGGCGGCGAGGACGGCACGCGCGTGTGCCGCCGCCTCGGCCGGACGGCTCAGGTCGGCCTGGAGCCAGCCGGCGGCGAGTTCGGCGCCGGTACGGCCGTGCAGGGCGTCATCGCCGAGGGAGGCGAACACCGCGACGGCCCGGGTCATCTGGGCCAGGGCCTCCTCCATCGCCGTACGGATCGAGTCGTCCTCCGCGTCCTCGGCCGCCGAGCGCGCCAGGAGGTCGCCGAACTGACGGTGCGTCTGGCCGAGTTCGGCCACCAGCCGCTGCCGCGCCTCCTCGTCGGCCGCCTCGTCCAGCGCCGCCGTGCACTCCTCGACCGCGCCCGCCATCAACTCGGCGGCCCGCGCTCCGCTGCCGTCCTCCACACGCAGCGCCAGCCACGCGCGGGCGCGCAGGGAGCGGACCAGACCGTGGACGTTGCCCAGGGAGCGCCACAACTCGCCCGCGCGCGTGTAGGCACGGTCGGCCTCC
Organism: Streptomyces nigra; assembly: GCF_003074055.1. Classification (NCBI taxonomy): domain Bacteria; kingdom Bacillati; phylum Actinomycetota; class Actinomycetes; order Kitasatosporales; family Streptomycetaceae; genus Streptomyces; species Streptomyces nigra. The sequence continues at coordinate 5,370,403 of NZ_CP029043.1, forward strand.
GTGTGCAGCCCGGCGTGGCCGAGCGACTCGGCGGCCAGATGCGCCAGCGTCGCGTGATCGTGCTGCTCGGGCCACTCCCGGGCGATCGCGGCCGCCTGCAGCCGCCGTTCCGCCGCGTCCCGGTGGTCGCCGAGCTCGCTCAGACAGTCGCCGAGCCACCACAGCGTCTGGACGACCGCCCCGTCGCCGTGCGTCTCGGCGGACAGGTCGGGCAGCGCCGACTCCAGCACCTCCGCCGCCTCGGCGAAACGTTGCTGCCGTACCAGGAACCCGCCGAGCTGGTGCCGGGCCCATGCGCCCAGCGTGCGGCTCTCACCGGCCTCGTCGGCCCAGTGCGCCGCCTCCAGGGCGTGCTCCGCGGCCTCCTCGGAGACACCCGTGCCGCCCAGCACCTCGGCCAGCTGCAGATGCAGCTGGGCCCGCCCGGTCGCCTCCAGATACGGCCCGCCGTGCTGCAGGGCGGCCCGCAGCGCCCGCTCGGCCCGGGCCGTGTCGCCGAGATGGTGGGCCAGACCGGCCAGCCGGGCCTCGTACTCCACCGCGAACCACGGCAGCCCCGCCCCGACGAACTCGCCCGAGGCCCGCGCGAACAGCTCGGCGGCCCCCTCCACATCACCGGTCAGCGCCGCCAGCTCGGCCAGCATCGCCCTGGCCTCCGCGACCCGCGCGAGCAGGCGTACGTCGTCCCCGGTGCGCCCCGAGACGAACGCCAGCACCTCGCGGACGGCCGACTCGGCGGCGGACAGGGCGGCCGCCTCGGTGCCCTCCTCGGCCTCGTGGACCCGGCGCATCAGGATCCGCGCCCGGCTCATCAGGACGGCCGCCGTCTGCCGCACCCCCGTGCCGTCCTCGGCGTACAGCGCGAGGACCTGGTCGTACAGGGCGCCGATCGTGTCGAGCGCCGCGGACACCTCGCCGGTGAGCGCCCGGACGTACGCCCCGCGCGCGCGTGCCGCCAGCGCCTCGCCCGGATCGCCCGCCTCCGCGTACAGCGCGGCGGCCTCCTCGAACAGCGGGACGCCCTCGGGGCCCAGGTCCATCGCCCGGTGGTCGGCGATCTCCGCCCGGTCCCGCGCGTCCAGCTCGACGCCCTCGGCGGCCCGGGACACCGCCGCCCACGCCTCGATGGCGCTCGGCCGCAGGGTGTCCGACAGCCGCCGCGCCTCGGCGAGCAGCTCGGGCAGCCCGGGCGCCTCGTCGGTGGCCTCGGGGGCGGGCGCGACGGGGGCGGCCGACGCCGCCGGGCGGTTCGCCGTCCGCACGCCCAGCGGCAGCCGCTCCACCAGCGGGCGCTGCGCCATCCGCTGTACGGCCCGCCCGCTCGTGTACGACGTGCCGTTGCGCTCGTCGAAGCGCGCGGCCAGCGCGAGGGCCTCCTCGCGCGCGTGGACGGCCAGTTCGCGCGCGGTCCACGTCCGGTCCGCCGGCCCGGGCACCCGCTGCCCGCCCAGCCCCAGCTCGGTCAGGCGGTCCATGAGCAGGGTCACCGCCGCCATGAAGTCCAGCCTGCTGCGCGGCTGCCCGTCGTCCGTGAAGTACGCCGGACGCTCCGCCAGCAGCTCCAGACCGCGCGCCTCGTTGCCCGTCAGCGCGCAGAACTCCACGTGGTCCGCGTACGCGCCGCGCATGCTCTCCATCGGCCGCACCAGCCGGAAGCCCCGCAGATGGTTGGCGCGGGCCTCGTCCACCCGGCCCAGACGCAGCAGCGGCGTCAGGGAGGACGCGAGCACGGTGTGCGGCTCGTGGGCGCAGGAGTACTCGCCGTCCAGGACGGGCCGCCACAGCCGGACCGCCTCCGCGTCCCGGCCGCGCACCGCCTGCCACCAGCCCTGCCCGTGCAGCTCGCACGCGTGGCAGTCGGCCATGGTGTCCCGGTCGGCCGCCAGCCACGCCGCGTACGCCCGCTCCGCCCGCTCCAGGTCGCCGACGTGCGCGGCGACGCTGAACTCGGCGCTGCGCACCGCCCGCTCGGAGTGCCCGGCGAGCCGGTAGCGGTGCTCCATCTCGCCGAGCCACTTCTCGATCGAGGCGAGCGGGATGTGCGGCTGGTCCAACATCCCGGCCGACATCCACTTGAAGACCCAGTGCAGGCTGTGCGTCTCGTACTCGTCGAAGTCCTCGGGCCGCTCGTCCCACATGCGCAGCAGCCGCGCGAACGGGACGAACATCTTCGCCTTCTCGGAGCTGTAGTTGTAGACCTTCAGCTGGTGCCCGAGCGCCTCGATCACGGCGAGCGGCTCGCCCAGCCGCTCCGCCTCGGCGAGCAGCTGCTCCGCGCGCGCGTTGCGGGCCGGGCCCTCCGGCTGCTCGCCGTTCTCCGCCATCGCCCGGCGCAGCGCGTCGAAGTCGGTGATCTCCGTCATCAGCGGTCCCCCTCGCCGTTCGTGGCCCACTCCAGCAGGCCGATGAAGGCCCGGTTCAGCAGCGCCGAGTCCGCGGGCCTGAGCGGGCGCTGCGCCATCAGCAGTGCCTGCCCGTACAGGGACTCCACGGCGGTGCCGATCAGTTCCGGCTCGCCGAGCGAACCGATCCGCCGGATCAGCGGGCTGAGGTGGTTCAGCACCAGACGCGCGCGGGGCGCCTCGCCGCGCAGCGAGCCGAGGATGCCGGCCCACAGGTCGTCGGCCTCCTCCTCGGCCTGCGCGCGGGCCTGCTCGTGCCGGGCGGCCCGGTCGTCCAGGTGCAGGGCCGGCACCGACAGCGGATGGAAGGCGCGCAGCACCACATCGCAGCCCAGCGGGTCCAGCTTCGCCCGCGCGGCGGCCAGAAAACCCGCCAGGGCCAGCTCCACCGCCGGGTCGACGGCGTCCAGATGGGCGGTCACGGTGTCCGCGTCCAGCTCGGCGACGACCGTGCCCGGCCGCACCGACGGCAGCGCCTCGACCAGCTCGCTGTCGTACGTGTAGCCGCCGTTGATCACGCCGACGCCCTGCGCGGACGCGATCGGCGCGACCTGGCGGTACTCCTCGACGGTCCGCGTGAAGTGCACGACCGGGTGCCGGCGCGCGAACTCCTCCAGGGACAGCCGGCCGTCGGTCGTCTCGAACGGCAGCCACGGCAGCATCGTCCGCAGCATCTCCCGGTCGTGCCGCGCCAGGGACTTCACGCCCAGGTGGTGCACCGCGAGGAACGCGGCCAGCCGCTCCGGATCACCGGCCGCCAGATCCGTCAGCCAGGCCCGGATCCGTTCCCCCAGCGCCTCCCGCACCGCCGCCAGCGTCTCGTCCTCGTACAGCGCCTCGCGCGACGCCGTCGGCCGCAGACTGTCGGTGTCCAGGACGCACCGCACGAAGAACGCCCAGTCGGGCAGCAGCTGTTCGGCGCGCTCGGTCAGCAGCATGCCCTTGAGGTGCACGCGATGGCCCGCCCGCTGCGCCGGGCTCACCGCCGACGGCAGCACGTACGCCACCCCGCGGATCCCCGCGAGCGGCACGTCCAGCTCGATCGCGTCCAGCGGTGTGAAACCGAACAGGTCGTGGCAGTGCCGCCCGAGGGCCACCCGCCGGGCGGCGGGGGAGGGGTACGTACGGTCCCAGGGCGCCGGAAGATCGGTGACCGCCTCCTCGCCGACCCGCACGTCGTACGGCAGCAGCGAGCCGAAGTCCCGCGCCAGCGCCAGCACCCGGTCCTCCGCCAGCCACTCGGCGGCGCCGGCCCGCGCCACCAGGTGCACGGTCGTGCCGGGCTCGGGGCGCGCGTCGTCCGGCAGGGTGCGCACGGTGTACGAACCGTCGTCGGCCGCCGTCCACTCCACGGGCGCCGCGTCCGGTGTGCGCGCGCTGCGGCTGACCACCCGGATCCGCTCGGCCACCACGAAGCAGGCCAGCAGCCCGATGCCGAACTGCCCGAGGAAGTCCGACCGCGCCTCCTGAAGTCCCTCCGCCCGCTTGGAGCTGCGCCCGATCGTCGCGAGGAGGTCGTGCACGTCCGCCTCGCTCAGCCCGACCCCGGAGTCCTCGACGCGCAGCGCGCCCGGCTCGGCGAACAGCCGCACCAGCGCGGGCGCGTCCGGCTCGACGGCATGCCGGGCGGTGATGGCGTCGACCGCGTTCTGCAGCAGCTCGCGCAGGTAGACCTTCGGACTGGAGTACAGGTGGTGGGAGAGCAGATCCACCAGACCGCGCAGGTCGACCTGGAAGGTGTGAGGAGACGGGGAGGGAAGGGAGGGCTGGGATGACTGTGAGGTCTGGGAGTCCATCGTCGCAGCGCCGGTGGGGGGAGGGGCGACGGCGCGGGGTCGGGCGGTCCCGGTGAGGCGGTGACCGCGAAGGGATGGCCGGGGCGCGTCATCCTAGATCCGAGGCGAACCGGCTGACCAGGGGTTTCCGGGACGTTTACCCACAAGCTCACGGCGGCGCCCGCCGCGATGTCAGTGCCGTGGTGTGGAATGGATCTCGTGCCCGCACTGGACGAACCACTGAAGAAGGTGCTCGGCCCTCCCACCGCGAAGGTGATGGCCGAGCATCTCGGCCTGCACACCGTCGGGGACCTGCTGCACCACTACCCCCGCAGATACGAGGAGCGCGGCCAGCTCACGCACCTCGCCGACCTCCCCATGGACGAGCACGTGACCGTGGTCGCCATGGTCGCCGACGCCCGGCTGCACAGCTTCGCCTCCGCCAAGGCGCCGCGCGGCAAGGGCCAGCGCCTGGAGGTCACCATCACGGACGGCAGCGGCCGCCTCCAACTGGTCTTCTTCGGCAACGGCGTCCACAAGCCCCACAAGGAGCTCCTGCCGGGCACCCGCGCGATGTTCGCCGGCAAGGTCTCCGTCTTCAACCGCCGGCTCCAACTGGCCCACCCGGCGTACGAGCTGCTGCGCGACGACTCGGAGGAGGCCGTCGAGAGCTGGGCCGGCGCCCTCATCCCGCTCTACCCGGCCACCGCCAAACTCGAGTCCTGGAAGATCGGCAAGGCGATCCAGACGGTCCTGCCGAGTGCCCAGGAGGCCGTCGACCCGCTCCCGGAGTCCCTGCGCGAAGGACGGGGCCTCGTCCCTCTCCCCGAGGCACTGCTCAAGATCCACCGCCCGCACACCAAGGCCGACATCGAGGACGCCCGCGCCCGCCTCAAGTGGGACGAGGCCTTCGTCCTCCAGGTCGCGCTCGCCCGCCGCCGGCACGCCGACGCCCAGCTCCCCGCCGTCGCCCGCCGCCCCGCACCCGACGGACTCCTCACCGCCTTCGACGCCCGCCTCCCCTTCACCCTCACCGAGGGCCAGCAGCAGGTCTCCCGCGAGATCTTCGCCGACCTGGCCACCGAACACCCGATGCACCGGCTTCTCCAGGGCGAGGTCGGTAGCGGGAAGACCATGGTGGCGCTACGCGCGATGCTCGCCGTCGTCGACGCGGGCGGGCAGGCCGCCATGCTCGCGCCCACCGAGGTGCTGGCCCAGCAGCACCACCGGTCGATCGTCGAGATGATGGGCGAGCTGGCCGAGGGCGGCATGCTGGGCGGCGCCGAGCACGCCACCAAGGTCGTGCTGCTCACCGGGTCCATGGGAGCCGCCGCCCGCCGTCAGGCCCTGCTCGACCTGGTCACCGGCGAGGCAGGCATCGTCATCGGCACCCACGCCCTCATCGAGGACAAGGTGCAGTTCCACGACCTCGGCCTGGTCGTCGTCGACGAGCAGCACCGCTTCGGCGTGGAGCAGCGCGACGCCCTGCGGGGCAAGGGCAAGCAGCCCCCGCACCTGCTGGTCATGACGGCCACCCCCATCCCGCGCACGGTGGCGATGACCGTCTTCGGCGACCTGGAGACATCCGTCCTCGACCAGCTCCCCGCCGGCCGCTCGCCGATCGCCTCCCATGTCGTCCCGGCAGCCGACAAGCCCCACTTCCTCGCCCGCGCCTGGCAGCGCGTGCGCGAGGAGGTGGAGAACGGCCACCAGGCGTACGTCGTCTGCCCCCGCATCGGCGACGAGGAGGACGACCCGAAGAAGGGCAAGGCCAAGTCGCCCGAGGACGAGACCGAGAAGCGCCCGCCGCTGGCCGTCCTCGACGTGGCCGAGCAGCTCGCCAAGGGCCCCCTGAAGGGCCTCTCGGTCGAGGTGCTGCACGGCAGGATGCACCCCGACGACAAGGACGCCGTGATGCGCCGCTTCGCGGCCGGCGACACCGACGTCCTGGTCGCCACGACGGTCATCGAGGTCGGCGTCAACGTACCGAACGCCACCGCCATGGTGATCATGGACGCCGACCGCTTCGGCGTCTCCCAGCTGCACCAGCTGCGCGGCCGCGTCGGCCGCGGCTCCGCGCCCGGCCTGTGCCTCCTGGTCACCGAGATGCCCGAGGCGAGCCCGGCCCGGCAGCGCCTGGGCGCCGTCGCCTCCACCCTCGACGGCTTCGAGCTGTCCCGGATCGACCTGGAGCAGCGCCGCGAGGGAGACGTCCTCGGCCAGGCCCAGTCCGGCGCCCGCACCAGCCTGCGGATGCTGGCCGTCATCGAGGACGAGGAGATCATCGCGCAGGCCCGGCAGGAGGCCGCCGCCCTGGTCGAGGGAGACCCGGAGCTCACCGGGCTGCCCGGCCTGCGGACCGCCCTGGACGCCCTCCTGGACGAGGAGCGGGAGCAGTACCTGGAGAAGGGGTGAGACCCGCCCGTCCGGGGGACGCGGCCGGATGGACCAGGCGGGTACCCGGGCCCGTGAGCGACCGGCCACACTGATATCCACAACCGCCCACACCCGAGGACAGTGAAATGACCCGCGTGATCGCCGGAGCCGCCGGCGGACGTCGTCTGGCCGTGCCGCCCGGCACCGGGACCAGGCCCACCTCCGACCGCGCGCGCGAAGGCCTCCTCTCCACCTGGCAGTCGCTCCTCGGCGGCCCCCTGGACGGGGAGCGGGTCCTCGACCTCTACGCCGGCTCCGGCGCCGTCGGCCTCGAAGCCCTCTCCCGCGGCGCGAGCCACACCCTGCTCGTCGAGGCCGACGCCCGGGCCGCCCGCGTCGTCCGGGAGAACGTGAAGAGTCTCGGCCTCCCCGGCGCCGAGGTGAGGTCGGGCAAAGCGGAACAGATCATCCGCACGACGGCGCCCGGCGAGCCGTACGACATCGTCTTCCTCGACCCCCCGTACGCCGTCTCCGACGACGATCTTCGGGAGATTCTCCTCACACTCCGTGCCGGGGGCTGGCTCGCGTCCGACGCGCTCGTCACCGTGGAGCGCAGCACCAGGGGCGGGGAATTCCGGTGGCCGGACGGTTTCGAGGGCCTCCGGGCCCGCCGATACGGCGAGGGAACGTTTTGGTACGGTCGCGCCGCCTCTACGTGCGAAGACGCACGATGACCGGACCGGAGAGCGAGGGATCGCAAGTGCGCCGCGCCGTATGCCCCGGGTCGTTCGACCCGATCACCAACGGACACCTGGACATCATTTCCCGCGCCTCCAGGCTGTACGACGAGGTCTATGTCGCCGTCATGATCAACAAGTCCAAGAAGGGCCTGTTCGAGGTCGACGAGCGTCTGGACCTGATCCGCCAGGTCACCGCCGAGTACGGCAACGTCCGGATCGAGGCGTTCCACGGCCTCCTCGTCGACTTCTGCAAGCAGCGCGACATCCCCGCCATCGTCAAGGGCCTGCGCGCGGTCAGCGACTTCGACTACGAGCTGCAGATGGCCCAGATGAACAACGGCCTGTCGGGCGTGGAGACCCTCTTCGTCCCGACCAACCCCACCTACAGCTTCCTGTCCTCCTCCCTGGTCAAGGAAGTGGCGACCTGGGGCGGCGACGTCTCCCACCTCGTCCCGCCGGTGGTCCTGGAGGCCCTGAACAAGCGCCTGCGGCACAGCTGATGGGGCTACAGTCGTCCCGTCCGTCTCCATCACAGCTGTAGAGAGTGGCGAGCACACGGTGGACGTGCAGAAGAAGCTCGACGAGATCGTCTCGGCGGTCTCCAGTGCCCGGTCGATGCCGATGTCGGCCTCGTGCGTGGTCAACCGCGCCGAACTGCTCTCGATGCTCGAAGAGGTCCGCGAGGCCCTGCCCGGCTCCCTCGCCCAGGCCCAGGAGCTGATCGGCGACCGCGAGCAGATGGTCGAGCAGGCCCGCCAGGAGGCCGAGCGGATCATCCAGGGCGCGCACGCCGAGCGCGGCTCCCTGATCTCCGGCACCGAGATCGCCCGCCGCTCCCAGGCCGAGGCCGACCGCATCCTCGCCGAGGCCCGCCAGGAGGCCGAGGAGATCCGCGCGGAGGCCGACGACTACGTCGACTCCAAGCTCGCCAACTTCGAGGTCGTCCTCACCAAGACCCTCGGCTCCGTCGGCCGCGGCCGCGAGAAGCTCCTCGGCACCGGCCCGGGCACCGACGAGAACGGCTACGAGGACGAGGACGCCCCCGAGCGCAGCCACGACCCGGAGACCCTGCGCCGCAGCGCCGACGAATACGTCGACGTCAAGCTCGGCGCCTTCGAGGCCGTGCTCGCCAAGACGCTGGAGGCGGTCGGCCGCGGCCGGCAGAAGCTGCACGGCCGGATCGCCACCGACGACCTCGGCGCCCTCGCCGACGACATGAGCACCGTCCAGCACTCCAGCGACGCCGACTACCTCGCCGACCTCGCCGCGCTCGCCCAGCAGGACGCCGCGGCGGCGGCCCCCGCCGAACAGCAGGCGGCCGTACCGCCGCAGCCGCAGTACGACCCCGGGGCCGCGCAGCCGGCGTACGGCTACCAGCAGCAGACCGCCGACCCGTACGGCTACCAGCAGGGCTACGACGGCCGGCAGGACGCCTACGGCTACCAGCAGGCCGACCCCTACGCGTATCAGGGCTACGACACCGGCCAGCAGGCGTACGACCCGCAGCAGGCGGCCCAGCAGCCCCAGCAGAACCAGCAGAACCAGCAGTCGTACGCGCTCGACGAGACCAGCCTCTTCGACACCAGCATGATCACTCCGGAGCAGCTGAGGGCGTACGAACAGGGGCGCGGTCAGTAGCGCGGTCGGTGGCGCGACCACCGGATTGGGTCGTGAGCGAAAGGTCCAGTATCCTGGCTCTTCGGTCGCGCGTACGTCCGCGATCAACGCTGCCCGCAGGCACCACTGGGCGGCGGAACCCCCTGAGCTCAGCAGATCGAAAGCAGGAACGGCGTGACAGCCCGCCTCGACCACCGCAACCCCCTCGTGTTCGACACACACGAGCTGGGCCGGCGGCCCGGTGCGCTGCAGCGCCAGACCCGCACGGTCGACGCCCCCAAGGACCTCGGTATCCAGAAGGTCGTCGGAGTGCCGGAAGGCGCCCCGGTGGAGCTCGACATCCGGCTCGAATCGGTCATGGAAGGTGTGCTTGTCACAGGCACCGCCCGTGCACGGGCCGAGGGGGAGTGCGTAAGGTGTCTGGAGCCGCTTCAGCTCGACGTGGAAGCGGACTTCCAGGAGATGTTCTCGTACCCTGACGCCGACGACCGGGGCCGCGTGCACCACGCGGAACCGGGCGACGACGCCGAGGACGACGAGGACAGGCTCTTCCTCGAGGACGGCCTGTTCGACCTCGAGCCTGTGCTGCGTGATGCGGTGGTGCTCGCACTGCCGATGCAGCCGGTGTGCCAGGAAGACTGCCCGGGACTGTGCGCCGAGTGCGGCGTACGTCTCGCTGACGACCCGGACCACCACCATGACGCCGTCGACATCCGTTGGGCGGCACTGCAGGGACTCGCCGATTCACTCGAACCCGGCGATAAGGACGACAAGAGCGGCGCCGAACCGGGCGTCGACGAGAAGCAGGAGAAGTAGCCGTGGCTGTTCCGAAGCGGAAGATGTCGCGCAGCAACACGCGCCACCGCCGGTCGCAGTGGAAGGCTGCGGTCCCCACCCTGGTTGCGTGCGAGCGCTGCCACGAGCCCAAGCAGCAGCACATCGCGTGCCCGTCTTGCGGCACCTACAACAAGCGCCAGGTCCTCGAGGTCTGAGCGGCCGGTGAGAGGCACTGTGTCCACGCCCAAGAAGAACGCAGCGGACAACCAGGCCTCGTCCCACACGCTGTTGGAAGGGCGGCTCGGGTACAAGCTCGAGTCCGCCCTTCTGGTGCGTGCGCTGACCCACCGCTCCTACGCGTACGAGAACGGCGGTCTGCCCACCAACGAGCGGCTGGAGTTCCTCGGGGACTCCGTGCTCGGCCTGGTGGTCACGGACACGCTGTACCGCACCCACCCCGACCTGCCCGAGGGCCAACTGGCCAAACTGCGGGCCGCGGTGGTCAACTCGCGTGCGCTGGCGGAGGTCGGCCGTGGGCTCGACCTGGGCGCCTTCATCCGGCTCGGCCGCGGTGAAGAGGGCACAGGGGGCCGGGACAAGGCATCCATCCTCGCCGACACCCTGGAAGCGGTGATCGGCGCGGTCTATCTCGACCAGGGCCTGGACTCGGCGGCGGAGCTCGTGCACCGCCTGTTCGACCCCCTGATCGAGAAGTCCTCGAACCTCGGAGCCGGCCTGGACTGGAAGACCAGTCTCCAGGAGCTCACCGCGACCGAAGGACTCGGCGTCCCCGAGTACCTGGTCACGGAGACCGGCCCCGACCACGAGAAGACCTTCACTGCTGCCGCCCGCGTCGGAGGCGTCTCGTACGGCACCGGCACCGGCCGCAGCAAGAAGGAGGCGGAGCAGCAGGCCGCCGAGTCCGCGTGGCGGTCCATCAAGGCCGCGGCGGACGAGCGCGCCAAGGAGGAGGCGGCGAAGGCCGCCGAGCCCGACGCCGACGCCGACGCGTCGGCCTCCGCCTGACCGAACAGCGCGATCCGAGCGCCCGTCCCGTCCCCGGGGTGGGCGCTCGGCCCGTATCCGCACGGTGTGCAGGAGAGACCATGCCCGAGTTGCCCGAGGTCGAGGTCGTCCGGCGCGGCCTGGAGCGGTGGGTCGCCCATCGCACGGTCGCCGACGCCGAAGTGCTGCACCCGCGTGCCGTCCGCCGGCATGTCGCGGGCGCCGACGACTTCGCGCACCGCCTCAAGGGCCATCGCGTCGGTGTCCCCAGCCGGCGCGGCAAGTACCTGTGGCTGCCGCTCGCGGACACCGGCCAGGCGGTCCTGGCGCACCTCGGCATGAGCGGCCAGCTGCTGGTCCAGCCGCACACCGCCCCCGCGGAGAAGCATCTGCGCATCCGCGTGCGCTTCGCCGACGCCCTCGGCACCGAACTGCGCTTCGTCGACCAGCGCACCTTCGGCGGCCTGTCGTTGCACGACACGACCGCCGACGGCCTGCCCGACGTCATCGCGCACATCGCCCGCGACCCGCTGGACCCGCTCTTCGACGACGAGGCGTTCCACCAGGCGCTACGGCGTAAGCGGACCACCGTCAAACGGGCCCTGCTCGACCAGTCCCTGATCAGCGGGGTCGGCAACATCTACGCCGACGAGGCACTCTGGCGGGCCCGTCTGCACTACGACCGCCCGACGTCGAGCCTCACCCGCCCGCGCACCCTCGAACTCCTCGGCCACGCCCGGGACGTGATGAACGCGGCCCTCGCGGTGGGCGGCACCAGCTTCGACAGCCTCTACGTCAACGTCAACGGGGAGTCCGGTTACTTCGACCGCTCGCTGGACGCGTACGGGCGCGAGGGCCTGCCCTGCAAGCGCTGCGGTACGCCGATGCGGCGCCGGCCCTGGATGAACCGGTCCAGCTACTTCTGCCCGAAGTGTCAGAGGCCGCCGCGCGTCTCGTCGTAGCTCCGGCGTGCGTCGAGCACGTCGTCCATCCGCCCCTCCAGGAACTGGATGAGGCCCAGCAGCCGCTCGGCCACGCCGCGGCCCAGCTCGGTCAGCTCGTAGTCCACGCGCGGCGGGTTCGTCGGCTGCGCCTCCCGGTGCACCAGGCCGTCGCGCTCCAGGGCGTGCAGCGTCTGGGACAGCATCTTCTCGCTGACGCCGTCGACCCTGCGGCGCAGTTCGTTGAACCGCAGCGAGCCGTCGTACAGGGCGCTCAGCGTGAGCCCGCCCCAGCGCCCGGTGACGTGTTCCAGCGTGCCCCGCGACGGGCAGGTCTTCGCGAACACGTCGTACGGGAGGCCCGGCTCGGTGTCGCGCTCCTGCTCCTGGATGCTCTCCATGCCGTCCAGCGTACGCGCCCACAGCGCTGCCTCGCCGCATGCGCTGCTATTTAGTTAGCGCCGAGTGGCGGGTATGCCGCTGGCGGGACACGGGGGAGCGGTTCGACGGCCGGTACTTATATGGCTGGGGCAACCTCCTGGTCCGGGACCACCCCGGCATCTCTGCGATGACCGAGGTCATCGACCGTCTCGTCGCGACCGGCGCTACACGTCGGCTCTGCGGCCGATCGGACTGGCCGAGGACTGAGTTTCACCGTCCGGCCCACTCGCCGGGCCTCCCGGTGTGATGATCGAAGCCGTGACGAGTCAGATATGGACGCTGACCGGCGTTCTCATCGGAGCCCTGACGTCGTACTTCTCGGTCATGCTGACCGAGCGCTCGAAGCACCGCCGTGAGATGGCCATCCGCTGGGACCAGCGCAAGCTCGACACGTACATCGAGTACGCCGCGTGCGTGAAGGAGGTGGCCGACTTCGCCCGCCGCTCACACCGGGTGGAGGAAGGCTCGCGCGCGCACGGCGAGTTGGTCGCCGCGATGGAGGCGAGTGAGCGCAGGCGCTCAGCGCAGTTCGAGGGGCTGGTGCTCCTGGCGGCTCCACCGGTGATCGAGGCGGCGCACGAGGTCAACCTCACCGTCCGGCAGATGCTGGAACGGGTGCGCGGGCACGAGCCGCCGCGCGAGAGCTACGGCTTCACCGGGCGCCTGAACGCCTACCACGAGCGGGTTCGGGAGGACCTGGGCATCCGTACGCGTTCCTGGCCGGTCATCTGAAACGCGGAGCGCCGTCAGGGAAGTTCAGTCAAGCGGGCGCGGGCCTCCTCTGCGATCAGGGCCCATTCGTCGTCGAGGAGACGGGCGAGCGCCGACCGGGGTGAGTTCGGATGTCCGGCCACGCTTCTCCGTACGGAGTCGTGCGGATCGTCGGCCAACCGGTCCAGCAGCGCGGGCGGACAGTCACGTCTGCCGGCCACCCGGTGCCGCACCCGCCAGTCCGGGTCCTCGATCAGCGCGGCGAGGATCTCCGGCGGAGCGCTCCTGTTGTGCGCGGCCCAGAAGTTCATGTCAGGGCGAGGATCCGGCGCGGCATCCGGGCGGGAACGTGGCTCGCACTGGCCGTCGTGGGGTTCATCGGCACAGCGGTGATCGTGTGCAGCGCGTGGGTCGTCCCGCTGTTCACCAGCGACCCCGAGGTACGTCCGCAGATCACCGGACTCCTGCCGTGGGTACTGGCCGTGGTCGTCCCCGACGCCGCGCAGGCCGTCGTCGGCTTCGGCCTCATCGGCCTCAAGCGCACGGTGCCGAGCTTCGTGACGACCGCCGTCTGCTACGGAGTTCTGGCCGCCGTCGCCGCACCGCTCGCCACAGCCGGCGGCCTCACCGCCCTCTGGGCAGCCCTGGCCCTCGCCAACTTCGCCCAGACGGCCGGAAAGGCGTACGCCTTCCACCGGCACAGCCGATCCGTCGGCATGGGCCGGAACACATCCGGCCCCCGATCCGGCAAGGCGGTCATTCCCTGATGATCACCAATCTTTCGGCCCCGCCTGACGCGACCCTGCCCGGCCTGGCCCGCCCGGACAAAACCCGATGTCACTCGGCAGGTCCCGGTGTCACACTGCGCGGTGTGACGCGACCACGGCCTAGACGTGATCGGAGACAGGGGGCAGTAGCAAGTAGTCGCGCGGGCGTGCCGCCCTCCCCGCGTCTTGCGGCAGAACCGCTTCGATCCCGACAGACTGGAGACGGAAGATGGAGCACGACGAAGCCCTGCAGCTCGCGGTGGAGTTTCTCGCCCACAGCCAACGCGATGACGAGCCGCCTCTCGCCATCGACACTGAGCGAGTCCGCGCGAGCAACGGGCTCCTGATCGCGCCCTACAACTCCGTGCAGTACCTCGCCTCGCGCGATGCGCGACAGCAGTTGCTCGACTGCTGGCCCATCCTTGTCGACCTTGAACGCGGAGATGTGCAGTTCGGGACTCTGGAAGAGCGGCACCTGTGGAGGAAGCCGAGCGCCTGACGTGGCTGCGGCTGCCTCGCGCGGGACCCGTGCCCGGGCCGCCGTAGATCGCGTCCCACGAGGAGCCCGCTGGTGGCGGCCCGGTACGTCCCTCTGACCTGCGGTTGTCTCAGTACCCGAAGTCCTGCGTCCACCAAGGGCCGCCCGGGCCCATGTGGACGCCGACTCCCAGGGTCTTGAAGTCGCAGTTCAGGATGTTGGCCTTGTGGCCGGGGCTGTTCATCCAGGCTTCCATGACCGAGGCCGCGTCCGCCTGGCCGCGGGCTATGTTCTCGCCGCCGAGGTCGGTGACGCCGGCCTTCGCCGCGCGGTCCCAGGGGGAGGCGCCGCTCGGGTCGGTGTGGTCGAAGAAGCCGCGCTGGGCCATGTCCTCGCTGAAGTCCTGGGCCAGGTCGGCCAGGGCGCTGTTGGCGGCCAGCGGGGTGCAGCCGACCTGGGCACGCTCCACGTTGACGAGGCGGAGGACCTCGGCCGCGGCGGCGGCCTCCGCGGAGACCGTCACCGGGGCGCTGGTGCGCTCCTCGGCCTTCGGGGGCTTCGCCGGCTTCTGCGGGGTCTTCGTGGCCGTACGCGACGGCGTGTCCTTCGGCTTCTCGCTGGGCGTGGCCGAGGGCTTCTTCGACGGGGTCTTCGTCGGCGCCGACGAGGTCTCGGACGGAGCCGGCGACGTGGGCCGCTCGACGTCGCGGCTCGTCGCGCCGCCGCTCTCCTGGGTCTCGGCGCTGCCCGACGTACCGCCCAGCTCGTTCGGCGCGTTGGTCGGGGTGCCCGCGGACTGCACCCGGTCGGTGCCGCCGCCGCCCAGCTGGTAGTTGTCGATGCCGGGCACCACACCGGTGGCGACCGCGACCGTGCCCAGGGCCACCGCGGCCGAGACGCCGAGCAGACCGGTCTTCACCGGGGCCGGGCCCTTCTTCTTGCGACGCCGGTGCGAGCCGCCCGGCAGCCGGGTGCCGCTGTCGGGCGTGAAGCCCTCGCTGGCGAAGGCGGTGGTGAGGTCGTCGCCCGGGAACGTGGTGGTCGCGGTGATCCGGTCGTAGCCCTCGTCCGTGGCGAAGAGGTAGGCGTCACTCTTCGCGTAGGCCTCGGCGTACGCCTCCGGGTTCAGGTAGGGAGCGATGCCCATGGTGGGCCGGTCGCCCTGCGGGTTCAGCGGGTCGTCGCCGTACGTGTACGAGCCGCCCGTGTGTGTGCCCCCCGCGGCGCGGCCCGTGGCGGCGCGGCCGGCGGCGGAGCGTCGGTGGCGTCCCATGTCCTGGCCTTCCTGGTCCCTGCGGTCTTCATGCCCTCACGGAACTCACACGATCAGGTGAGTTTCAAATGAGATTCATTGAGTGGGGACGGTATCGCATGGCGCAAGGGGAGGACGTGCCCCGAGGGACATTGGCCCGTTAGGTTGCAGTCATGAGTGAGGATGTGCGGTTGGTCGCCTGGGTGCGTGGACGGGTCCAAGGCGTGGGTTTCCGCTGGTTCACGCGGGCCAAGGCGCTCGAGATCGGCGGCCTGAGTGGTTTTGCTCTCAATTTGGAGGATGGTCGGGTCCAGGTGGTCGCCGAGGGCCCCCGGAAGAACTGCGCAGGACTGCTCGACTGGCTCCAGGGAGCCGACACGCCCGGGCGGGTGGACGGCGTCACCGAGATCTGGGACACACCCCGCGGCGGCTACGACGGCTTCGCCATCCGGTGACTCAGGGGCCCCGCGCCGGCCCCGGGGAAGCGGAGGGACATGCCACCGGCACCTGCCCGAAGCAGAAATGAGCAGGTGGTTGCCAAGAAGCGCGCGTAGTGGCAAGCTCCGCTCTCACGGTGATCGCCACGCCCCCAGGGCCCCGCAGGAGACGCCGCGTGCCGCCGTCCGGCCGTGTGCCCCCGGGTTCGCCCGCCAATACGGGGCGTGATCGTGTTGACCGTCAAACTTTTTGGTGAGACGCTGAAAGTCCCCGCGCACCTCAGCTGTTTGGCGTGGCTGAACGGCAGTACAACTCAAGGCCCGTCAAGCTCCGTCAAGCATCCACGGGTGCGAATCCCTCACGACCCACACCGCATCGGTCGGTCACTCAGTGTGGAGGACCATCCATCATGGCAAAGGCGCTTCTCGGTTACGTCGGCGGCTCCGACCCGCGACTCCTCGCCGAGATGCGACGGCTCCAGCAGCGTGTCCAGGACCTGGAATCCGAACTCGTACGGATCCAGGCCGAGAACGAGGCGCTGACGGCTGCCGCTTCTCACGACAGGATCATGGAGAGCATCGACGCACACCAGGCGGAGCCTGCGCTCACCTGATCACTGCATCGCTCCACGAAAGCACGGCAGTGGTCGGGCGGCCCGTATCCAACCGCTCGGCAGTTGTCGGACGACTGGGCTTCCAGTTGTCAGAAATTGCAAGGGACGCTTCGGCGTCCCTTCTTTCTTTCCCCCCGCCTTATTGCCCCGCGCATCCTTTCACCTTCTTCAACGTCTGGTGTGCCCCCGGCGTTCACCGGCGAAACCGTACGTTCATGGAGCGAGACTTCGCCGGACGGTAGAGTCCGGCGGCGTGCACCTCAAGGCCCTGACCCTCCGAGGGTTCAAGTCGTTCGCCTCGGCGACCACGCTCCGGTTCGAGCCGGGGATCACGTGTGTCGTCGGACCGAACGGCTCGGGCAAGTCCAACGTCGTGGACGCGCTCAGCTGGGTCATGGGCGAGCAGGGCGCCAAGTCGCTGCGCGGCGGAAAGATGGAGGACGTCATCTTCGCCGGCACCACCGGCCGCCCCCCGCTGGGCCGCGCCGAGGTGTCCCTGACCATCGACAACTCCGACGGGGCGCTGCCCATCGAGTACGCCGAGGTCACCATCACGCGGATCATGTTCCGCAACGGCGGCAGCGAGTACCAGATCAACGGCGACACCTGCCGCCTCCTCGACATCCAGGAGCTCCTCTCCGACTCCGGTATCGGCCGCGAGATGCACGTCATCGTCGGCCAGGGCCAGCTCGACTCCGTGCTGCACGCCGATCCGATGGGCCGCCGCGCCTTCATCGAGGAGGCGGCCGGCGTCCTCAAGCACCGCAAGCGCAAGGAGAAAGCGCTCCGCAAGCTGGACGCGATGCAGGCCAACCTCGCGCGCGTGCAGGACCTCACCGAGGAGCTCCGCCGCCAGCTCAAGCCCCTCGGCCGCCAGGCCGCCGTCGCCCGCCGGGCCGCCGTCATCCAGGCCGACCTGCGCGACGCCCGACTGCGCCTGCTCGCCGACGATCTCGTACGGCTGCGGGAGGCGCTGAACGCCGAGGTCGCCGACGAGGCCGCGCTCAAGGCCCGCAAAGAGGCCGCCGAGCAGGAGCTGAGGAAGGCGCTCCAGCGCGAGGCGCTCCTGGAGGACGAGGTGCGCCGGCTCGCCCCGCGCCTCCAGCGGGCCCAGCAGACCTGGTACGAACTGTCCCAGCTCGCCGAGCGCGTACGCGGCACGATCTCGCTGGCCGACGCCCGGGTGAAGAGCGCGACCTCCGCGCCGCCCGAGGAGCGCCGGGGCCGCGACCCCGAGGACATGGAGCGGGAGGCCGCCCGGATCCGCGAGCAGGAGGCGGAGCTGGAGGCGGCCCTCGAGGCGGCCGAACGCGCCCTGGAGAACACGGTCGAGCACCGCGCCGAACTGGAGCGCGAGCTCGCCGTCGAGGAGCGCCGTCTGAAGGACGTCGCCCGCGCCATCGCCGACCGCCGTGAAGGTCTCGCCCGGCTGAACGGCCAGGTCAACGCGGCCCGCTCACGCGCCGCCTCCGCGCAGGCCGAGATCGACCGGCTGGCCGCCGCCCGCGACGAGGCGCAGGAGCGGGCCGTCGCCGCCCAGGAGGAGTACGAGGCCCTGAAGGCCGAGGTCGACGGCCTGGACGCCGGTGACGCCGAACTCGGCGAGCGGCACGAGACGGCCAAGCGGCAGCTCGCCGAGGCGGAGGCCGCGCTGACCGCCGCCCGCGAGGCCGCCACCGCCGCCGAACGCCGACGCGCCGCGACCCAGGCCCGCCACGAGGCCCTGGCCATGGGTCTGCGCCGCAAGGACGGCACCGGTGCCCTGCTGGGGGCGCGGGACCGCCTGACCGGTCTGCTCGGACCGGCGGCGGAACTGCTGACCGTGGCACCGGGACACGAGGTGGCGCTCGCCGCCGCGTTCGGGTCAGCGGCGGACGCGGTCGCGGTGACGTCCCCGGCGGCCGCCGCCGAGGCCATCCGGCTGCTGCGCAAGCAGGACGCCGGCCGCGCCTCGCTCCTGCCCGCCGGCGCCCCGGCGCCAGACCCGACTTCGGGTCCGGCTCCCGCGGGCCGGTACGCAGCCGACCTGGTCACCGGTCCCGCCGAGCTCATGCCCGCCGTACGACGCCTGCTGCGCGCGATCGTGGTCGTCGGCACCCTGGAGGACGCCGAGGACCTGGTCTACGCCCACCCCGAGCTGACCGCGGTCACCGCCGAGGGCGATCTCCTCGGCGCCCACTTCGCGCACGGCGGCTCCGCCGGCGCGCCCAGTCTGCTGGAGGTGCAGGCCTCCGTCGACGAGGCCGCCGCCGAGCTGGACGAGCTGGCCGTACGGTGCGAGGAACTGACCGAGGCGCAGCACGCGGCCGCCGAACGGCGGCGGGAGTGCGCTGCGCTCGTCGAGGAGCTGGGGGAGCGGCGCCGGGCCGCCGACCGGGAGAAGTCCGCCGTCGCCCAGCAGCTCGGCCGGCTCGCCGGGCAGGCGCGCGGTGCCGCCGGGGAGGCCGAGCGGTCCGCGGCCGCCGCCGCCCGCGCCCAGGAGGCGCTCGACAAGGCGCTCCAGGAGGTCGAGGAGCTGGCGGAACGGCTCGCCGTCGCCGAGGAGATGCCGGTCGAGGAGGAACCGGACACCTCCGTGCGCGACCGGCTCGCCGCCGACGGCGCCAACGCGCGGCAGACCGAGATGGAGGCCCGCCTCCAGGTCCGTACGCACGAGGAACGGGTCAAGGGACTCGCCGGGCGGGCCGACTCGCTGGACCGGGCCGCCCGCGCCGAACGCGAGGCACGCGCGCGTGCCGAACAGCGACGGGCGCGGCTGCGGCACGAGGCGGCCGTCGCCGAGGCCGTCGCGTCCGGCGCCCGGCAGCTCCTCGCCCATGTCGAGGTCTCGCTGGGCCGCGCCGAGCAGGAGCGCGCCGCCGCCGAGGCCGCGAAGGCCCGCCGCGAGCAGGAGCTGGCGGCCGCCCGCACCGAGGGCCGCGATCTGAAGGCGGAGCTGGACAATCTCACCGACTCCGTGCACCGCGGCGAGGTCCTGGGCGCCGAGAAGCGGCTGCGGATCGAGCAGCTGGAGACCAAGGCCCTGGAGGAGCTGGGCGTGGAGCCGGCGGGGCTGGTCTCCGAGTACGGCCCCGACCAGCTCGTACCGCCGTCGCTGCCCGCCGAGGGGGAGCAGCTCCCGGAGGACCCCGACCATCCGCGCAACCGGCCCAAGCCGTTCGTGCGGGCCGAGCAGGAGAAGCGGCTGAAGTCCGCCGAGCGGGCCTACCAGCAGCTCGGCAAGGTCAACCCGCTCGCGTTGGAGGAGTTCGCGGCGCTGGAGGAGCGGCACCAGTTCCTCAGCGAGCAGCTGGAGGACCTGCGCAAGACCCGCGCCGATCTGCTCCAGGTGGTCAAGGAGGTCGACGAGCGCGTCGAGCAGGTCTTCACCGAGGCGTACCGGGACACCGCACGCGAGTTCGAGGGCGTCTTCAGCCGGCTCTTCCCGGGCGGTGAGGGACGGCTGGTCCTGACCGACCCCGACAACATGCTCACCACCGGTGTGGACGTCGAGGCCCGCCCGCCCGGCAAGAAGGTCAAGCGTCTGTCCCTGCTCTCCGGCGGTGAGCGCTCGCTGACGGCGGTCGCCCTGCTGGTGTCGATCTTCAAGGCCCGGCCGAGCCCGTTCTACGTCATGGACGAGGTCGAGGCCGCCCTCGACGACACCAACCTCCAGCGGCTCATCCGGATCATGCAGGAGCTGCAGGAGGCCTCCCAGCTCATCGTGATCACGCACCAGAAGCGCACGATGGAGGTCGCCGACGCCCTGTACGGCGTCTCCATGCAGGGCGACGGTGTGTCGAAGGTCATCAGCCAGCGGCTGCGCTGAGCGTCGCGGAGGCCCAGGTGAGGCCCTGCACTACCTCCCTTTCACTCCAACTCTTCAATAAATGAACACATGGCGGCCTTGAGTGGTCTTGGAAGTCACACTCCTCTGCCTATTGACTTCGGAACTTGAAGGCATAGGGTCACCAGCGTTGCTTTTTCCTTCAGGTATCACGGCCTGAAGGGGCTGATCCCCCCATCCGGCGACGTTGCCGGGGGCCCGAGGAGTTACACGTGACCAGCACAGCGCAGGCGCAGCCAGCAGGAGCCAGGACGGCTCACCCCGAGCATCTCGGGCACGTCGTCTTCATCACGGCGGCGGCCGCCATGGGCGGCTTCCTCTTCGGCTACGACAGCTCCGTCATCAACGGCGCCAACGGCGGTATCCAGGCCCGCTTCGACCTCAGCTCCGGTGTCACCGGAACCGTCGCCGCCAGCGCCCTGCTCGGCAGCGCCCTGGGTGCCGCGATCGCCGGCCGCATAGCCGACCGCATCGGCCGTATCCGCGTCATGCAGATCGCGGCGGTGCTGTTCGCCGTGAGCGCCGTCGGATCCGCGCTGCCCTTCGCCGCCTGGGACCTCGCCGCCTGGCGCGTCCTCGGCGGCATCGCCATCGGCATGGCCTCCGTCATCGGCCCGGCCTACATCGCCGAGGTCGCCCCGCCCGCCTACCGCGGCCGGCTCGCCTCGTTCCAGCAGGCCGCCATCGTCATCGGCATCGCGGTCTCCCAGCTCGTCAACTGGGCCATCCTCAACCTCGCCGACGGCGCCGAGCGCGGCCAGGTCGCGGGCCTCGAGGCCTGGCAGTGGATGCTCGGCGTGATGCTGGTGCCCGCCCTCGTCTACGGGCTGCTCTCCTTCGCCATCCCCGAGTCCCCGCGCTACCTGATCAGCGTCGGCCGCACCGCCGACGCCAAGAAGGTCCTCGCCGACGTCGAGGGCGACATCGACCTGGACGCCCGCGTCGCCGAGATCGACGACGCCATGCGCAGCGACCACAAGTCCACGTTCCGGGACCTGCTGGGCGGCCGCTTCGGCCTGCTGCCGATCGTGTGGATCGGTATCGGCCTGTCCGTCTTCCAGCAGCTGGTCGGCATCAACGTCATCTTCTACTACTCGAACCTGCTGTGGCAGTCCGTCGGCGTCGACCCGTCGAGCTCGTTCTTCTACTCGTTCGAGACCTCGATCATCAACATCCTCGGCACCGTGATCGCGATGATCTTCGTCGACCGTATCGGCCGCAAGCCGCTCGCGCTCATCGGCTCCATCGGTATGGGCATCTCCCTCGCCGCGGCCGCCTGGGCCTTCTCCTTCCAGCACGGCAACGACCCGCTGCCCACCGCGCAGGGCTATGTGGCGCTCATCGCCGCCAACGCCTTCGTGCTGTTCTTCGCCCTGTCCTGGGGCGTGGTCGTCTGGGTCATGCTCGGCGAGGTCTTCCCGAACAAGATCCGCGCCGCCGCCCTGGGCGTGGCCGCCTCGGCCCAGTGGATCGCCAACTGGCTGATCACGATCACCTTCCCGGACCTGGCGGAGTGGAACCTGTCGCTCACCTACGTCATGTACGCGGTGTTCGCCTTCCTCTCCATCCCCTTCATCCTCAAGTTCGTGCCCGAGACCAAGGGCAAGAAGCTGGAGGAGATGGGCTGACCGCCCCCCGACCCGGGGAGAAGGGCCAAGTCCCCGCTGCCCCTCTCCCCGTAACCCGTCGCCGCCCCGGCCCGGTCACCGACCGGGCCGGGGCGGCGCCGTCATGTCCGCCGGTCAGGCGCCGAGGGCGGGCAGCACCCGCTCGCAGTACAGCGTGAGGCTGCGCCACCCCTCCTCCGGAGGCATCCCGCCGGCCAGCGGGTGCAGTACGTGGTGGTCGTGGCCCAGCGCCACGCACTCCTCGGGCGTGACGATCCGGTACACGCCCTCGGCCCGCAGCTCCGCCACCGTCGTGGCCGCCGACCGCACCGCCGAGCGGATGTCCCCGGACTGCCAGGAGGCGTAGGTGCGGGCCTCGTGCAGAAAGTGCCGGCCGTACGCGGCCCAGGCCCGGTCCGGGTCCTCGGCGATATGCAGCAGCGGGGTCTCGGCCGCCGGCATCATCACCCAGCCCTCGGTGCCGTACTCGGCCAGCCGCTCCGTGTAGTACGCCGCCAGCTCCGGCAGATGCGCGCTCGGGAAGAACGGCAGCCCGAGCCGGGCGGCCCGGCGGGCGGCGGCCTGCGAGGAACCGCCGACCAGGAGCAGCGGATGCGGGTCGGTGACCGGGCGCGGGGTGACCCGTACCGTACGGCCCCGGTACCCGAACGGCTCACCGGTCCACGCCTTCAGCAGCGTCTCCAGCAGCTCGTCCTGGAGCCGGCCGCGCCGCTTCCACTCCACGTCGAACATCGCGTACTCCTCGGGGCGGTACCCGATCCCGGCCACCGTCACCAGCCGGCCCCCGCCGATCAGGTCCAGGACCGCGATCTCCTCGGCGAGCCGCAGCGGGTCGTGCAGCGGGCCGATGATCGCGGAGACGGTGACGGCGAGGGTGCGGGTCGCGCCGAAGACCGCCGCCGCGAACGCGAACGGGGAGGGCAGCCAGTTGTTCGCCGCCCCGTGGTGCTCCTCCGTCTGCACGGTGGTCACGCCGTGCCGGTCGGCGTAGGCGGCCATCTCCAGGGCGGCCCGGTAGCGGGCGGAGAGCGAGGCGGGGGTCGCGTCGGGCTCGACCAGGTTGAAGCGCACGACCGAGACGGGCATGGAGGTCCCCCTTCGCCGGGCGGGTGGCACGGCGGACCTTAGCTGACGGTGTGTCAGACATCCATAGCGGTGTCGCGGCACTCCATGGCCGATACTGGTCGGGTTATGGACATCGTCATCCTTGCTGTAGTCATCGCCGTGGTCGTGCTCGGCGCGGTCAGCGGGCTGGTCATCGGCACGCGCCGCAAGAAGCAGCTGCCCCCGCCGCCGCCCGCCGCCCCCGACATCACCGCCCCACCGGCCGAGCCGCACGTCGGCGACGAGGCCGAGACACCGAGCGACGAAGAGCGCCGGACCATAGAGGAGGTGGACCTTCCGGGCGGCGGAGCGACGGCCGTCGAGGAACCGCCCGTCGTCGAGGAGCTCCCGCCGACCGCGATCGAGGTGCCGGAACCGACCGCCGGCCGCCTGGTCCGGCTGCGCGCCCGGCTCTCCCGCTCCCAGAACGCCCTCGGCAAGGGCCTGCTCACGCTCCTGTCGCGTGAGCACCTGGACGAGGACACCTGGGAGGAGATCGAGGACACCCTGCTCACCGCCGACGTCGGTGTGCGGCCCACCCAGGAGCTGGTCGACAGCCTGCGTGAGCGCGTCAAGGTGCTCGGCACCCGCACTCCCGCGGAGCTGCGCGGCCTGCTGCGCGAGGAGCTGCTCAAGCTGGTCGGCACCGACATGGACCGCGTCGTGCGGACCGAGCCGGACGACCGCAAGCCCGGCATCGTGATGGTCGTCGGGGTCAACGGCACCGGCAAGACCACCACCACCGGCAAGCTCGCCCGGGTCCTGGTCGCCGACGGCAACAGCGTCGTCCTCGGCGCCGCCGACACCTTCCGGGCCGCCGCCGCCGACCAGCTCCAGACCTGGGGCGAGCGCGTCGGCGCCTACACCGTGCGCGGCCCCGAGGGCGGCGACCCCGCCTCCGTCGCCTTCGACGCGGTGAAGGAGGGCAAGGAGATGGGCTCCGACGTCGTCCTCATCGACACCGCCGGACGCCTGCACACCAAGACCGGCCTCATGGACGAGGTCGGCAAGGTCAAGCGCGTCGTGGAGAAGCAAGCGCCGCTCGACGAGGTGCTGCTCGTGCTCGACGCCACCACCGGGCAGAACGGCCTCGTGCAGGCCCGTGTCTTCGCCGAGGTCGTCGACATCACCGGCATCGTCCTCACCAAGCTGGACGGCACCGCCAAGGGCGGCATCGTCATCGCCGTCCAGCGCGAGCTGGGCGTCCCGGTCAAGCTGATCGGGCTCGGCGAGGGCGCCGACGACCTGGCGCCGTTCGAGCCCGAGGCGTTCGTCGACGCCCTGATCGGGGAGTGACCCCACCGGCCGCGAGCCGGTCGCACCGCGCGAAGAAGCGCCCGCCACCCAAGGCGCAGTCGGGGGCGGGCGCTTCGCTGTGTACGGCTGCCGCTCACGCGCGCGAACGGTGGGCCACGTAGGCCAGGGTGCCCAGCAGCAGACGGGCCGCCGGGGGCTTCGTCGCCGTGTCCAGCGAGGGGGAGCGCAGCCAGCGGGCCGGGCCCAGGCCGCCCCGGTCGGAGGGGGGCGCGGTGAGGTGGCTGCCGGGGCCGAGGCCGTGCAGATCCAGGTGGGTGGGGTCGTCCCAGCCCATGCGGTAGAGCAGCTCGGGCAGCTCGGCGGCGGCGCCGGGGGCGACCAGGAACTGGGCGCGGCCGTCGGGGGTGGCGATGACCGGGCCGAGGGGGAGGCCCATGCGCTCCAGTCGGGTCAGCGCCCGGCGGCCGGCCGGCTCGGCCACCTCGATCACGTCGAACGTCCGCCCGACCGGAAGCAGCACCGAGGCGCCCGGGTACTCCGACCAGGCCTTGGTGACCTCGTCGAGGGTGGCGCCGGCCGGGATGACGGGGGCGAGGTCCAGGGGGTGCGCGCCGGGTGCCGCGCAGCCGGGGCGGCCGCACGAGCAGACGCCCGCCGTGGCCCGCGCGCCGGGCACCACGTCCCAGCCCCACAGTCCGGTGAGCTCGGCCACGGCGGTGCACTCCGAGGAGCGGCCGCGCCGACGCGCGCCGGATCGGATCTCCCGGATACCGCCGATCGTGAAGCCCATGCCCCCTCCAACGGGTCCAGCGCGCCGGTGGTTACGGCACGGAAGCGGATCGTGACCCTCTGTGTTTCCTGGAGGGCCGGATACCCCGGGCGCCGCGGCGTCCATGGCGGCGCGTCGGGGCGTACGGGGTGGTGGAACGGTCAACACGCGCCCCTCGGTGCTCCGTTCCGCCCACTTCCGGCCGTCCTATGTCAAGTGAATCGCGTTGCGGCGTCCGTGAGTTCATTCGAAGGGGTGGCGAATGGTGGCGATTCCGCGAACGCCATGGCCGCACCAGTGATCGTAGGATTACCGTGTGTGCACGAGGCCTCGGGGCACATGCACGTGTGGGTATGCCGCGGGCAAGTCGGGTTTCCGTTCGAAGGGTGACAACTGCCGGACGAGTGACGGTGTTTACCGGCATTCTGATAGGGCTTGGCGCACTCGGTGACAAGTGGTCCAAGGGATGGGGGCGTTCCAGTGAGCGGCAACGGCGGAAGCGGTACGAGTGCCACCGGCGCGTCGCACACGGACAAGCGCCCGAACGACCTCCTCTCCTCCTGGTTCGTGCGCAGCGGCTGGTCCAAGGGCGAGCTGGCCCGCCAGGTGAACCGCCGGGCCCGCCAGCTGGGCGCCAACCACATCTCGACCGACACCTCCCGCGTCCGCCGCTGGCTCGACGGCGAGAACCCCCGCGAGCCGATCCCCAGGATCCTGTCCGAGCTGTTCTCCGAGCGGTTCGGCTGCGTCGTCTCCGTCGAGGACCTCGGCCTGCGCGCGGCCCGCCAGTCACCGTCGGTGTCCGGCGTCGACCTGCCCTGGACCGGACCGCAGACGGTCGCCCTGCTCAGCGAGTTCTCCCGCAGCGACCTCATGCTGGCGCGGCGCGGCTTCCTCGGCAGCTCCCTCGCCCTGTCCGCCGGGCCGGCGCTGATCGAGCCGATGCAGCGCTGGCTGGTCCCGGCCCCGGCCGGCGCGGACCGCGACTCCCGGGCCGTCCCGTCCTCCCGGGCCCGCGGCCGCCTGTCCAAGCCCGAGCTGGACCTGCTGCAGTCCACCACCGTGATGTTCCGGCAGTGGGACGCCCAGTGCGGCGGCGGCCTGCGCCGCAAGGCCGTCGTCGGGCAGCTGCACGAGGTGACCGACCTGCTCCAGGAGCCGCAGCCCGAGGCCACCACCCGCACGCTGTTCAAGGTCGCCGCCGAACTGGCCGAGCTGGCCGGCTGGATGTCGTACGACATCGGGCTGCAGCCCACCGCGCAGAAGTACTTCGTCCTCGCGCTGCACGCCGCAAAGGAGGCCGGCGACCGGCCGCTCGGCTCGTACGTCCTGTCCAGCATGAGCCGCCAGATGATCCACCTCGGCCGGCCCGACGACGCCCTGGAGCTGATCCACCTCGCGCAGTACGGCAGCCGGGACTGCGCCAGCCCCCGCACGCAGTCCATGCTGTATGCGATGGAGGCCCGCGCCTACGCCAACATGGGCCAGCCCGGCAAGTGCAAGCGGGCCGTCCGCATGGCCGAGGACACCTTCGCCGAGGCCGACGAGTGGGACGAGCCGGACCCCGACTGGATCCGCTTCTTCTCCGAGGCCGAGCTGTACGGGGAGAACAGCCACTCCTTCCGCGACCTCGCGTACGTGGCCGGCCGCAGCCCCGCCTACGCCTCGCTCGCCGAGCCCGTCATGCAGCGGGCCGTGGAGCTGTTCGCCGAGGACAGCGAGCACCAGCGGTCGTACGCGCTGAACCTCATCGGGATGGCCACCGTGCATCTGCTGCGGCGCGAGCCCGAGCAGAGCGTCGGCTACGCCGAGCGCGCCATGCGGATCGCCAAGAAGGTCCGCTCCGAGCGTGTGAACACTCGTATCCGAAAGACGGTCGACACCGCCGTCCGCGACTTCGGGGAACTGGCCGAGGTCGTCGACCTGACCGAAAAGCTCGCCGTGGAACTGCCCGAGACCGCGGAGGCGGTCTGACCACGCGCGTGTCCCCAGGGCACCCCTGACCCCGGCCGCGGCCGGCCCTCCCGAACTGCCCGACTCGGCTCCCCCATGCCAGGTCATCGGAAGGCCGACCGCGGCCGGTTTGCATCCCTCCACGAAGGTTGCGCCACGATAACGATCGAGCGGACACGGATCCGGCAGTTCATCGACGCGTAACACGCGAGGGACCTTCGTCACGGCGGCGAAACAACGAGGGGCTTCCACCGAAACCGCGCTGCGCCAATCTCTTGGCCCATACCGGCCCACCCCTCACTCCGCTCAGGCTTCGCCCGCACGGGGCCGCCGTACCTATGACGAGGAGACGCCGATGGCATCAGCCATCACGCTTGCGGCAGACGCTCCCGAGTTGTCCGCCGCCAACACAGGTTTCATGCTCATCTGTTCCGCCCTGGTGATGCTCATGACCCCGGGCCTGGCCTTCTTCTACGGAGGCATGGTCCGCGTCAAGAGCACACTGAACATGCTGATGATGAGCTTCATCAGCCTGGGGATCGTCACCATCCTGTGGGTGCTGTACGGCTTCTCCCTGGCGTTCGGCACCGACTCAGGCGGCCTCATCGGCTGGTCCTCCGACTTCGTCGGCCTCAGCGGGATCGGTCTCACCGAGCTCTGGGACGGCTACACCATCCCGGTGTACGTCTTCGCCGTCTTCCAGCTGATGTTCGCCGTCCTCACGCCGGCCCTGATCAGCGGTGCCCTCGCGGACCGCGTGAAGTTCACCGCCTGGGCGCTGTTCATCACGCTGTGGGTCACCGTCGTGTACTTCCCGGTCGCCCACTGGGTCTGGGGCTCCGGCGGCTGGGCCTTCGAGCTCGGCGTGATCGACTTCGCCGGCGGTACGGCGGTCCACATCAACGCGGGTGCCGCGGCGCTCGGCGTGATCCTGGTCATCGGCAAGCGTGTCGGCTTCAAGAAGGACCCGATGCGCCCGCACAGCCTCCCGCTGGTCATGCTCGGCGCCGGCCTGCTGTGGTTCGGCTGGTTCGGCTTCAACGCCGGCTCGTGGCTCGGCAACGACGACGGCGTGGGCGCGCTGATGTTCGTCAACACGCAGGTCGCCACCGGTGCCGCCGTCCTCGGCTGGCTCGCCTACGAGAAGATCCGCCACGGCGCGTTCACCACCCTCGGTGCCGCCTCCGGCGCGGTCGCCGGCCTCGTCGCCATCACCCCGGCCGGTGGCGCGGTCTCCCCGCTCGGCGCCATCGCCGTCGGTCTGATCGCCGGTGTCCTGTGCGCCATGGCGGTCGGCCTGAAGTACAGGTTCGGCTACGACGACTCCCTCGACGTGGTCGGCGTCCACCTCGTCGGCGGTGTCATCGGCTCCCTGCTGATCGGCTTCTTCGCCACCGGCGGCGGCCAGTCCGACGTGGCCGGCCTCTTCTACGGCGGCGGCCTCGACCAGTTCTGGAAGCAGTGCGCCGGTGTCTTCGGTGTCCTCGCCTACTCGCTGATCGCCTCCGCGATCCTCGCCTTCCTGCTCGACAAGACGATCGGGATGCGCGTCTCCGAGGACGAGGAGATCGCCGGCATCGACCAGGCCGAGCACGCCGAGACCGCATACGACTTCAGCGGTGCCGGTGGCGGTGCCGCCCGTACCGCCGCGACCCCGGCCCCGGTCGCCGCGGCCGAGAGCAAGAAGGTGGACGCATGAAGCTCATCACCGCAGTCGTCAAGCCCCACCGGCTCGACGAGATCAAGGAAGCCCTCCAGGCCTTCGGAGTACACGGCCTGACGGTCACCGAGGCCAGCGGCTACGGTCGTCAGCGGGGCCACACCGAGGTCTACCGCGGTGCCGAGTACACCGTCGACCTGGTCCCGAAGATCCGCATCGAGGTCCTGGCCGAGGACGACGACGCCGAACAGCTGATCGACGTCATCGTCAAGGCCGCCCGCACCGGCAAGATCGGCGACGGCAAGGTCTGGTCCCTGCCCGTCGAGACGGCCGTCAGGGTCCGGACCGGCGAGCGCGGCCCCGACGCGCTCTGACCAGACGAAGAACAGGAGCTGCCGGGTGTCGAGTACGGATGTGCGTGACAAAGCAGAGGACTCGGGACCCAGCGGCTACGCGGCGGCCCGGCTGCGCCTCCTCACCGAGGGGGCGCGGTCCGGGCCGCCGCGCCGCTCCGCCCTCGCCGAGCTCACCGACGACTGGCTGACCGGCCTGTTCGCGGCGGGCGCCGAGGCCACCCGGGGCGTCGCCCTGGTCGCGGTCGGCGGCTACGGACGCGGCGAGCTGTCCCCACGCAGCGACCTCGACCTCCTGCTGCTGCACGACGGAGGGGACGGCGCGGCGGTCGCCACCCTCGCCGACCGGATCTGGTACCCCGTCTGGGACCTCGGCCTCGCCCTCGACCACTCCGTGCGCACCCCCGCCGAGGCCCGCAAGACCGCCGCCGACGACCTCAAGGTGCAGCTCGGCCTGCTGGACGCCCGGCACATCGCCGGCGATCTCGGCCTCACCACGGGCCTGCGCACCGCCGTCCTCGCCGACTGGCGCAACCAGGCCGCCAAACGGCTGCCCGAACTGCAGGAGCTGTCCGTCGAGCGCGCCGAACGCCAGGGCGAACTCCAGTACCTGCTGGAACCCGACCTCAAGGAGGCCCGCGGCGGGCTGCGGGACGCCACCATCCTGCGCGCCGTCGCCGCCTCCTGGCTGGCGGACGCCCCCCGCGAGGGCCTCGCCGACGCCCGCCGCCGGCTCCTCGACGTCCGCGACGCCCTGCACCTCGCCACCGGCCGGGCCACCGACCGGCTCGCCCTCCAGGAACAGGACCAGGTCGCCGCCGAACTCGGCCTCCTCGACGCCGACACCCTGCTGCGCCAGGTCTACGAGGCCGCCCGGGTCATCTCGTACGCCAGCGACGTCACCTGGCGCGAGGTCGGCCGTGTGCTGCGCTCCCGTGCCGTACGGCCCCGGCTGCGGGCCATGCTGGGCGGCGGGAAACCCACCGCGGAGCGCTCCCCGCTGGCCGAGGGCGTCGTCGAACAGGACGGCGAGGTCGTGCTCGCCCGCGCCGCGCGCCCCGACCGCGACCCCGTCCTGCCGCTGCGTGCCGCGGCCGCCGCCGCCCAGGCCGGACTCCCGCTCTCCCTGCACGCCGTCCGCCGTATGGCCACCGGGGTGCGCCCGCTGCCCACGCCGTGGCCCGCCGAGGCCCGCGAGCAGCTCGTCACGCTGCTGGGCTCGGGCCGACCGACCGTGGAGGTCTGGGAGGCCCTGGAGGCGGAAGGGCTGATCACCCACTTCCTGCCCGACTGGGAGCGGGTCCGCTGCCGCCCCCAGCGCAACGCCGTGCACG
Source organism: Streptomyces nigra (assembly GCF_003074055.1). Lineage (NCBI taxonomy): Bacteria > Bacillati > Actinomycetota > Actinomycetes > Kitasatosporales > Streptomycetaceae > Streptomyces > Streptomyces nigra. The sequence goes on from NZ_CP029043.1 coordinate 5,400,620, forward strand.
TCTGGACCGTCGACCGGCACCTCATCGAGACCGCCGTACGCGCCTCCGAGTTCACCCGCCGCGTCCACCGCCCCGACCTCCTCCTGGTCGCCGCGCTGCTCCACGACATCGGCAAGGGCTGGCCCGGCGACCACTCGGTGGCCGGCGAGATCATCGTCAAGGACATGGCGGCCCGGATCGGCTTCGACCGCGACGACGTGGCCGTGCTCTCCACCCTCGTCCGGCACCATCTGCTGCTCGTCGAGACCGCCACCCGGCGCGACCTGGAGGACCCGGCGACCGTACGCGCCGTCGCCGACGCCGTCGGCTCGCCCGGCACGCTGGAGCTGCTGCACGCCCTGACCGAGGCGGACGCCCTCGCGACCGGCCCCGCCGCCTGGTCGGCCTGGCGCGGCTCCCTCGTCGCCGACCTGGTCAAACGGGTCGGCGCGGTACTCGCCGGGGACGTCCCCGAGGAGCCGGAGGCCGCCGCGCCCACCGCCGAGCAGGAACGGCTCGCCCTGGAGGCCGTCGCCATCGGCAGCCCCGTCCTGGCCCTGCGTGCCCAGACCGAGCCGCCCGCCGAGGAACGGCCCGCCGGCGACCCGGAACCCCTCGGCGTGGAGCTCCTCATCGCCGTACCCGACCAGCCGGGCGTGCTGCCCGCCGTGGCCGGCGTTCTCGCCATGCACCGGCTGACCGTGCGCACCGCCGAGCTGAGGGCCCTGGACCTGCCCGACGGCGTCGACGGCTCCGTCCTCCTGCTGAACTGGCGGGTCGCCGCCGAGTACGGCTCGCTGCCGCAGGCGGCCCGGCTGCGCGCCGACCTCGTACGGGCCCTGGACGGCTCGCTGGACATCGCCGGGCGGCTCGCGGAGCGGGACGCCGCCTATCCGCGGCGGCGCGGGGTCGTGGCACCGCCGCCCCGGGTCACCGTGCATCCGGCCGCGTCCCGGCTGGCCACCGTCATCGAGGTGCGCGCCCAGGACGCGCCGGGCCTGCTGTTCCGGATCGGCCGGGCGCTGGAGGACGCGAGCGTGCGGGTGCGCAGCGCCCACGTCAGCACGCTCGGCGCCAACGCCGTCGACGCGTTCTATGTCACAGGTCCCGAGGGCGCGCCCCTGCCCGGTGAGGAGGCCGTGTCCGTGGCCCGCAAGCTGGAGGAGACACTGCGGGGCTGACCCGGGGGATCCCGGTCACCTGTGTCGCCGGGATACCCTGGAGGGCGATTCCCAGCTGCCACCGACCCCGAGGACCGCGAGCGCCGTGTTCGATACTCTTTCCGATCGCCTCTCAGCGACGTTCAAGAACCTGCGTGGCAAGGGACGGCTCTCCGAAGCGGACATCGACGCCACCGCGCGCGAGATCCGTATCGCGCTCCTCGAAGCCGACGTGGCGCTGCCCGTCGTGCGGACGTTCATCAAGAACGTCAAGGAGCGGGCGCTCGGCGCCGAGGTCTCCAAGGCGCTGAACCCCGCCCAGCAGGTCCTGAAGATCGTCAACGACGAGCTCGTCACGATTCTGGGAGGCGAGACCCGCCGGCTGCGCTTCGCCAAGCAGCCGCCCACCGTGATCATGCTGGCCGGTCTGCAGGGTGCCGGTAAGACCACCCTCGCGGGCAAGCTCGGCCGCTGGCTGAAGGAGCAGGGCCACTCGCCGCTGCTCGTCGCCGCCGACCTGCAGCGACCGAACGCCGTGAACCAGCTGAGCGTCGTCGCCGAGCGCGCCGGTGTCGCGGTCTACGCCCCCGAGCCGGGCAACGGCGTCGGCGACCCGGTGAAGGTCGCCAAGGACTCCATCGAGCACGCCAAGGCCAAGGTCCACGACATCGTGATCGTGGACACCGCCGGCCGGCTCGGCATCGACCAGGAGATGATGCAGCAGGCCGCGGACATCCGCGACGCCGTCTCCCCGGACGAGATCCTCTTCGTCGTCGACGCGATGATCGGTCAGGACGCGGTCAACACCGCCGAGGCCTTCCGCGACGGCGTCGGCTTCGACGGCGTGGTGCTCTCCAAGCTCGACGGCGACGCCCGCGGTGGTGCCGCCCTGTCGATCCGGCAGATCACCGGCAAGCCGATCATGTTCGCCTCCAACGGCGAGAAGCTCGACGACTTCGACGCCTTCCACCCGGACCGGATGGCCTCCCGCATCCTCGACATGGGTGACCTGCTCACCCTGATCGAGCAGGCGGAGAAGACGTTCAGCCAGGAAGAGGCCGAGAAGATGGCCTCCAAGCTGGCGTCCAAGAAGGGCCAGGACTTCACCCTGGACGACTTCCTGGCCCAGATGGAGCAGGTCCGGAAGATGGGCAGCATCTCCAAGCTGCTCGGCATGCTCCCGGGCATGGGCCAGATCAAGGACCAGATCAACAACCTCGACGAGCGGGACGTCGACCGCACCGCCGCGATCATCAAGTCGATGACGCCGGGCGAGCGCCAGGACCCGACGATCATCAACGGCTCCCGTCGCGCCCGTATCGCCAAGGGTTCCGGCGTCGAGGTCAGTGCCGTCAAGAACCTCGTCGAGCGGTTCTTCGAGGCCCGCAAGATGATGTCCCGCATGGCCCAGGGCGGCGGAATGCCCGGCATGCCGGGGATGCCGGGCATGGGCGGCGGCCCCGGCCGCTCCAAGAAGCAGCCGAAGAAGGCCAAGGGCAAGCAGCGCTCCGGCAACCCGATGAAGCGCAAGCAGCAGGAGCAGGAGGAGGCCGCCCGCCGCGCCGCCGCCGCGCAGGGCGGCGGGGCCTTCGGGGTGCCGGGCCAGCAGGCCGGACAGGACTTCGAGCTGCCCGACGAGTTCAAGAAGTTCATGGGCTGACCGCTCCCGTACGCCGCACAGGGCGTCCCTCCTCCGGGAGGGGCGCCCTTGCGCATGCCGAGGCCCCGGGACTGCCGTAACGTCCAGATATGAGCGATTCCGCGCCACGACGGAAGGCTCCGGACCAGCCGTGGCGCACCGAGGGCACACCGGAGGAGCCGCCCGGGCGGTCCGGTGGGCGGCGGATGCGCGGCCGCTGGTGGGGGCTGGCCGTCACCGCGGTGGTCGTGTTCCTGCTCGCCTACATCGGTCTGAACTACCTCGACCGGGGCGACGAGCCGACGATCTCGTACACCGAGTTCAGCCGCCAGGTGCAGGCGGACAACGTCTCCAAGATCTACTCCAAGGGCGACGCCATCCAGGGCGAGCTGAAGAGCGCCCGGGACGCCCCCGGCGACCACGGCGACTACACCACGTTCCGCACCCAGCGCCCGGCGTTCGCCGAGGACGACCTCTGGCAGGAGCTGAACAGCCGAGGCGTCACCGTGACCGCCGAACCGGTCGTCAAAGAACGCGGAGCCCTCACCAACCTGCTGATCTCCCTCGCGCCGATCGTCATCATCGTCGCCGTGTGGATCTTCATCGCCCGGCGCTTCGGCCCCGGCCGCGGCGGCGCCGGCGGAATGTTCGGACGCAAGCCGCCGCCCAGACCGGTCGAGCTGCTGCCCGGCCGGCACCGCACGACCTTCGCCGACGTCGCCGGCATCGACGAGGTCAAGGGCGAACTCGACGACGTCGTCGACTTCCTGGAGCACCCCGACGCCTACCGCGCGATGGGCGCGAAGATGCCCCGCGGCGTCCTCCTCGCGGGCTCGCCCGGCACCGGCAAGACCCTGCTCGCCCGGGCCGTGGCCGGCGAGGCCGGCGTGCCCTTCTTCTCCGCCTCCGCCTCCGAGTTCATCGAGATGATCGTCGGCGTCGGCGCCTCCCGCGTCCGGGAACTGTTCGCCGAGGCCCGCAAGGTGGCACCGTCGATCATCTTCATCGACGAGATCGACACCATCGGCCGCGTCCGTAGCGGCGGCGCCTCCGTCAGCGGCCACGACGAACGCGAGCAGACCCTCAACCAGATCCTCACCGAGATGGACGGCTTCACCGGTTCCGAGGGCGTCATCGTCATCGCGGCCACCAACCGCGCCGACATCCTCGACCCCGCCCTGACCCGCCCCGGCCGCTTCGACCGCGTCGTCAACGTCTCCCCGCCGGACCGCCGCGGCCGCGAGGCCATCCTGCGCATCCACACCCGCGACATCCCGCTCGCCGACGACGTCGACCTCACCCAGCTGGCCCGCACCACCCCCGGCATGACCGGCGCCGACCTGGCCAACCTCGCCAACGAGGGCGCCCTCCTCGCCGTCAAGCGCGGTCAGTCCCAGGTCACCGCCACGGACCTGTCCGAGGCGCTGGAGAAGGTCCAGCTGGGCGCCGAACGCACCCTCGTCATGCCCGAGGAGGACCGCCGGCGCACCGCCTACCACGAGAGCGGCCACGCCCTGCTCGGCATGCTCCAGCCCGGCGCCGACCCCGTCCGCAAGGTCACCATCGTGCCGCGCGGCCGCGCCCTCGGCGTCACCATGTCCACCCCGGAGGTGGAGCGGTACGCGCACTCCGAGGAGTACCTGCGCGGCCGCATCATCGGAGCCCTGGGCGGCATGGCAGCCGAGGAAGAGGTCTACGGCGTGGTCACCACCGGCGCGGAGAACGACCTCGAACAGGTCACCGCCATCGCCCGCGGCATGGTCGCCCGCTGGGGCATGAGCGAGGCCGTCGGCAGGCTGTCCGCCCTGCCCAGCGACGCCCAGCAGGCGTACGGGCTCTCCGCGGCCCCCCGCACCCTGGACGTCATCGACGCCGAGATGCGCCGGATCGTCGACGACTGCTACGAGGAGGCCCGCCGCAAGCTCCGCGAGCACCGCGACCGGCTCGACGCCCTCGCGGCGGCCCTGCTGGAACAGGAGACCCTGGAGGAGGCCGACGCCTACCGGGTCGCCGGCATCCCGCGCCTGGCGAAGGGCGAGACCGGCTGAGGGCCGGCCCGCAATTCGCGGCATCGCGCGTCCACCGCGGATCGCGGGAGAGCCCTTGGCTCACGGCACGCGCGCGATGAGGTACCGGAAGACGTTCGGCATCCACACCGTCCCGTCCCGCCGCTGATACGGATGCAGCGCCTCCGCCAGCTCCTTGTCGACCTGCACCTGGTCCGTCGCCGTGACCGCGGCGTCGAACAGCCCCGTCGACAGCAGCCCCCGAACGGCGCTGTCCACGTCCGCGTACCCGAACGGGCAGGCCACCCGCCCCGAACCGTCGATCCGCAGCCCCGCCCGCTGGGCGACCTCCTCCAGGTCGTCCCGCAGCGCCGGACGCCAACTGCCCGCGTTCCGCAGCGGATCCGCCAGCTTCGTGGCGACCCGCAGCACCGACGTCGTCGCACACCGCTCCGGCGGCCCCCAGCCCGCCAGCACCACCGGAGCGCCCCGCCCGGCGAGCGGCGTCGCGGCCGCCAGCAGACCCGCCAGCCCCTCCGCGTCACCCGCCAGGCACCCGATCGGCTCGAAGGCCGTCACGACCGTGAAGGCGGACGAACCCGGCTCCCTCGCGTCCCCGAGAGCGTCGACCAGCCGGGTCCCGCTCCGCGCGCCCGCGCCCCCGTTCGCCGGGAGCAGCCGCTGCCGCGCCAGGGCCAGCCGCTCGGGGGCGGACGCGTCGACGCCGGTGACGGCCGCGCCTCTGGACGCCGCCATCAGCAGGGCGAGTCCGCTGCCGCAGCCCAGGCCCAGCAGCCTGCTGCCGGGACCCACCTCCAAGCGCTCGTAGACCGCCTCGTAGAGCGGGACCAGCATCCGCTCCTGGATCTCGGACCAGTCACGCGCGCGTGCACACGGGTCCACGCGGGGTGCCCGGCCCGCGCGAGGCAGATGCTGCCGCACGAGCGTAGGTGTCATGTAAAGCGCCCCAATCCGCCGAGAGTTGTCGCCATGCCCGCTTCCGTCGCCCCCGTGGCATGCGCTCGCGCTCCCCCCGTATGCCAGGTAACTCCGCGCCCGTCCCCGCGTCCAGGGGTTGCGGGGCCCTGCTTGTGGCTTCCCCGTGTCCGTGGCCAAAATTCACATTCCGGTAATCGAAGCCCGTACGATCCCGACATGGCCAAGGCACCCGTACTCACGCCCCGGACGGACGACTTCCCGCGCTGGTACCAGGACCTGGTCGCCAAGGCGGAGCTGGCCGACAACGGACCGGTGCGCGGCACCATGGTCATCCGCCCCTACGGGTACGGCCTGTGGGAGCGCATGCAGGCCGAGATGGACGCCCGCATCAAGGCCACCGGCACACAGAACGCGTACTTCCCGGTGCTGATCCCCCAGTCCTCCCTGGCCCGCGAGGCCGACCACGTCGAGGGGTTCGCCCCCGAACTCGCGGTCGTCACCCACGGCGGCGGCAAGCCGCTGGAGGAGCCCGCCGTGGTCCGGCCCACCTCCGAGATGATCGTCAACGAGTACTTCGCCAAGTGGGTGCAGAGCTACCGCGATCTGCCGCTGCTGATCAACCAGTGGGCCAACGTGGTGCGTTGGGAGCTGCGGCCGCGTCTGTTCCTGCGCACGACCGAGTTCCTCTGGCAGGAGGGCCACACCGCGCACGCCACCTACGAGGAGGCCCGCGCCTTCGCCGCGCGCATCCACCGCGAGGTCTACGAGGACTTCATGGTGAACGTCCTCGCCATGGACGTCCTGCCCGGCCGTAAGACCGCGAAGGAGCGCTTCGCCGGAGCCGTCAACACCCTCACCCTCGAAGGCATGATGGGCGACGGCAAGGCCCTCCAGATGGCGACCAGCCATGAACTCGGCCAGAACTTCGCCAAGGCGTTCGACACCCGCTATCTCTCCCCGGAGGGCCGGCAGGAACTCGTCTGGCAGACCTCCTGGGGCTCCACCACCCGCATGATCGGCGCGCTCGTGATGATGCACGGCGACGACGACGGACTGCGCGTCCCGCCCCGGCTGGCGCAGACCCAGGTCGTCGTGATCGCGGTCAAGGGCGACGAACAGGTTCTGGCCAAGGTCCGCGAGACCGGCGACCGGCTCGCCGCCGCGGGTCTGCGCGTCCATGTCGACGACCGCACGGACACCCCCTTCGGCCGCCGCGCGGTCGACTGGGAACTCAAGGGCGTACCGGCCCGCGTCGAGGTCGGCCCCCGTGACCTGGCCGCCGGCACCGCGATGCTGGCCCGGCGGATCCCCGGCGGCAAGGAGCCCGTCGCCCTCGACACGCTTCCCGCCCGGCTGCCCGCCCTCCTCGAGGAGGACCAGGCGCTGCTCCTCGCACAGTCCCGCGAGCGCCGCGCCTCCCGGACCGCGGACGTGGCGACCGCAGACGAGGCCGTGGAGGCGGTGACCGCCGGCGGCTGGGCGCGCCTGCCGTGGGCCGCGCTCGGCCCGGAAGGGGAGGCCAGGCTCGCCGAACACGCGGTGACCGTACGGTGTCTGGTCGCCGGGGACGGGTCGGTGCCCGACGCCGAGGACGCACCCGGTAACGTCGCGGTCGTCGCGCGCGCTTACTGAGATGACGCCGGCGGAGCGACAGCGACCGAAACGCCTCTTGCGCACACGCCCATCACAGGGGTGACCGCGTCTGGACACGGCCTACGCGCCGGGTCGTACGTCAGGCTACGCACCGGCTTGGTACGAGCTGTAAGCCTTTCTCCGCAGATCAGCGCACCCGCCCTCGTCGGTGCGCATCATTCCCGACTGACGGGTACGTGCAAATTATTTGGGATGCCCTGGAATCGGAACACAGGGGCACCCCGGCTCGTTGTCATTACGTGAGCACGACACAGACACCACCTGTTCTCGCCGCAGAGCTGGCACAGGCGTGGGCCGACATTCAGCGGTACCACCCCGAGCTGCCGGATCTCGCCGCGCCAGAGTCCCTGATCGGGGAGTCGTCGTCCGCGTGCGGTCACGAACTCTCCTTCGAGCGACTGCTCCATGAGGCAGTCCACGGCATCGCCGCCGCCCGCGGCATCCGGGACACGTCCCGGGCCGGCCGCTACCACAACCGCAGATTCCTCACCATCGCCGAGGAGCTGGGCCTGGACCATCCCGAGGAGCCGCACCCGAGCAGCGGTTTCTCCCTGGTCACGCTCAACCCCGAGGCCAAGCGCCGCTACCGGCCGACCATCGAGCGCCTCCAGCGGGCCCTCAAGGCCCATACGGCGGCGACCTCCTCCGACACCGGCAGGACCTTTCGGGGCCCGGCCGCCCGGCACGGCTCCTCCGGAGGCGGCGTCCGCGTCAAGGCGGTCTGCGACTGCGGCCGCAACGTCCGCGTCGTTCCCTCGGTCCTCGCCCAGGCCCCGATCGTGTGCGGCGGCTGCGGCAAGCCGTTCCGCATCCCGGAGGTCATGGGAGCGGCGTGACGCACTCGCGCGGCGTCCGGCACCGGCATCTCGTGGCTGCCGGTCAGGGACGCGGAGCGAGGCGGGTGCCGTCCTGACCCGGACCGCCGTACCGCCGAGGTGCGGCACGGCCCGGTGAGGGCGGCATCCCGCGGCGTCGGGCCGGTCGTGGCCGATGCTCACCGGCACCCGGTTCGCCGGGTGCCCCTTCGTCATGCCCGCGTGCTCCCGGCCGTCCGCGGCGGGGAGCGACCCGCCGGGTGTGGCACAATGGCTAGCTGTACTCGACAGCCGCACAGGACCCCTCTCTCCTCCGGCTGACGCGTCCATCGGGCACTCGGGTACCGCAACCCCACGCGGCAGTCCTGCCGTGCCCAACCACGTCAAATCCAGGAGAACCCACTCCAGTGGCAGTCAAGATCAAGCTGAAGCGTCTGGGCAAGATCCGTTCGCCTCACTACCGCATCGTCGTCGCCGACTCCCGCACCCGTCGTGACGGCCGTGCGATCGAGGAGATCGGCAAGTACCACCCGACCTACAACCCGTCGGTCATCGAGGTGGACGCCGAGCGCGTGGCGTACTGGCTGGGTGTCGGCGCGCAGCCGACCGAGCCCGTCCTCGCCATCCTGAAGAAGACCGGCGACTGGCAGAAGTTCAAGGGCGAGCCCGCCCCGGCTCCGCTGCTGACCGCCGAGCCGAAGAAGGCGCGCCCGTCGTTCGAGGCCCTCGGCGGCGACGACGAGGGCAAGGGTGAGGCGATCACCCAGAAGAAGAAGGCGGAGAAGAAGGACGAGGCCCCGGCCGAGTCCGAGTCGGCCGAGGCCTGAGCATGCTCGAGGAGGCTCTCGAGCACCTCGTGAAGGGCATCGTCGACAACCCTGACGATGTGCAGGTCGCCTCGCGCAACCTGCGCCGCGGGCGTGTGCTGGAGGTCAGGGTCCACCCCGACGACCTCGGGAAGGTGATCGGCCGCAACGGCCGCACCGCACGCGCTCTGCGCACCGTCGTGGGCGCCATCGGCGGCCGCGGTGTCCGTGTCGACCTCGTCGACGTGGACCACGTCCGCTGACGCCGAACACAGCACCGGCTCGGGCCGGGGAGGGCCACTGGCCGTCCCCGGCCCGTAGTCGTAAGGACAGGAGACAGTGAAGACGTGCAGCTGGTAGTCGGACGGATCGGCCGGGCCCACGGCATCAAGGGCGAGGTCACCGTCGAGGTACGCACCGACGAGCCGGAGCTGCGGCTCGCGCCCGGAGCCGTGCTCGCCACCGATCCCGCCTCCACGGGACCCCTCACCATCGAGAGCGGCCGCGTCCACAGCGGACGCCTCCTGCTGCGCTTCGAGGGCGTACGCGACCGCACCGGCGCCGAAGCCCTGCGCAACACCCTCCTCATCGCCGACGTCGACCCCGACGAGCTGCCCGAGGAGGAGGACGAGTACTACGACCACCAGCTCATGGACCTGGACGTGGTCACCGCCGACGGCGTCGAGGTCGGCCGTATCACCGAGATCTCGCACCTGCCCTCCCAGGACCTCTTCGTCGTGGAGCGGCCCGACGGCAGCGAGGTCATGATCCCGTTCGTCTCCGAGATCGTCTCCGAGATCGACCTGGAGGAGCAGCGGGCCGTCATCACCCCGCCGCCCGGCCTCATCGACGACCGCGCCGAGATCGCCTCCACCCGCGACGCGGAGGCCGAGAGCTGATGCGGCTCGACGTCGTCACGATCTTCCCCGAGTACCTCGACCCGCTGAACGTCTCCCTCGTCGGCAAGGCACGCGCGCGGGGGCAGCTGAACGTCCAGGTCCACGACCTGCGCCAGTGGACCTACGACCGCCACAACACCGTCGACGACACCCCGTACGGCGGCGGCCCCGGCATGGTCATGAAGACCGAGCCCTGGGGCGACGCGCTGGACTCCGTCCTCGCCGACGGCTACGAGGGCGGCGCGGGCCGGCCCACCCTGATCGTCCCCACCCCCAGCGGATGCCCCTTCACCCAGGAACTCGCCGTCGAGCTGTCCGAGCGGCCCTGGCTGATCTTCACCCCGGCCCGCTACGAGGGCATCGACCGCCGCGTCATCGACGAGTACGCCACCCGGATGCCCGTCCACGAGGTGTCCATCGGCGACTACGTCCTCGCCGGCGGCGAGGCGGCCGTCCTCGTCATCACCGAGGCCGTGGCCCGCCTGCTGCCCGGCGTCCTCGGCAACGCCGAGTCGCACCGCGACGACTCCTTCGCGCCCGGCGCCATGGCGAGCCTGCTCGAGGGCCCCGTGTACACCAAGCCGCCCGAGTGGCGCGGCCGGGACATCCCGGAGGTGCTGCTCAGCGGCCACCACGGGAAGATCGCCCGCTGGCGCCGCGACGAGGCGCTGCGGCGCACCACGGCCAACCGTCCCGACCTGATCGAACGCTGCGAGCCCGCCGCCTTCGACAAGAAGGACCGCGAGATGCTCTCCATCCTGGGCTGGATGCCCGACCCGGAGGGCGCGCGCTTCGGCCGATTTTGGCGCAGGACCGAGGCCGTGGAAGAATAGGCCGCTGTTGTGCGCCGTCCGGCGTGCGCCCCTGCCACAGGGGGACACGACGCCCGCCCCGACGGGCACAGCACACTCTCATCGAACACCTAGTTCCGTTGATGACCTGTGGCATCAGCGAAGAAAGCAGACGAAATGTCTCACCTGCTCGACTCCGTCGACTCCGCGTCGCTGCGCAGCGACGTCCCGGCGTTCCGCCCCGGCGACACCGTCAACGTCCACGTGCGCGTCATCGAGGGCAACCGCTCCCGTGTGCAGCAGTTCAAGGGCGTCGTGATCCGCCGCCAGGGTGCCGGCGTGCGCGAGACCTTCACGGTCCGCAAGGTCTCCTTCTCCGTCGGCGTCGAGCGCACCTTCCCGGTGCACACCCCGATCGTGGAGAAGATCGAGCTCGTCACCCGCGGTGACGTGCGTCGCGCCAAGCTGTACTACCTGCGCGAGCTGCGCGGCAAGGCCGCGAAGATCAAGGAGAAGCGCGAGAACTGAGCGCTTCCGGGGGCTCGCCCCCGAGGGGTCCGCGGCGCGGCCGGATAGCATCTGGCCTCGATGGACACCGAAGCACAGCACACGGAGCGCGACCGCTCCTCCCGCCCTTCCGGCACCGGGGACACCCCGGAACCGGAGGCGCGGGAGGACCGGTCGCGCTTCGCGTTCGCCACCGGGATCACCGCCCGCGTCCCCGGCGGCCGCTACAGCCTGACCCTGCTGCTGGTCCTGGTGTGCACCCTGCTGCTCACCATGTTCGCCGCACGGCCGTTCGAGATTCCCAGCGGATCCATGGAGCCCGCATTGAGGATCGGCGACCGCGTCCTCGTAAATAAGTTGGCGTACCGTTTCGATGCCGGGCCGCGGCGCGGCGATGTCGTCGTGTTCGACGGAACCGGGAACTTCGGGCACGCCGACTACATCAAACGCGTTGTGGGTGTGGGGAGAGACCACGTGGTCTGCTGCGACAAGGAGGGGAGGATCCAGGTGAACGGGCGCTCGGTAGACGAGTCGGCCTTCCTGTACCCCGGCGACCGCCCGTCCTCCGTACGGTTCGACGTCGTCGTCCCCGACGGCCGGCTCTTCGTCCTCGGCGACCACCGCAGCGCCTCCAGCGACTCCCGCGACCACCTGGGCTCACCCGGCGGCGGCATGATCCCCGTCGACGCCGTCATCGGCCGCGCCGACGCCGTCGTCTGGCCCGCCGGCCACTGGACCCGACTGCACCGTCCGGACGCCTACGCGCGCGTGCCCGCCCCGGACGGCGCCCATGGGTAACCGCGGCAAGCCGCGCGGCGTCCCCAGCAGCGCCGCCGACAACCTGCTCCCCACCGGCTCGCGGCGCGCCTCCGGCCCCACGGGCGGCCGCAGCCGCGCCGAGCGCCGCAAACTCCAGCGCAAGGTCAAACGCCGCCGCAGGCGCTCCGCGATCAAGGAGATACCCCTCCTCGTCGGCGTCGCCGTCCTGATAGCGCTCGTCCTGAAGACCTTCCTCGTCCAGGCCTTCGTGATCCCGTCCGGCTCCATGGAGCAGACGATCCAGATCGGCGACCGCGTCCTCGTCGACAAGCTCACCCCCTGGTTCGGCAACAAACCCGAACGCGGCGACGTCGTGGTCTTCAAGGACCCCGGCGGCTGGCTCAAGGGCGAGCAGACGACCGTGAAGAAAGAGGACCCCATTGTCGTCAAGCAGGTCAAGGAAGCCCTCACCTTCATCGGCCTGCTGCCCTCCGACGATGAGAAAGACCTGATCAAACGGGTCGTCGGTGTCGGTGGCGACCGCGTCAAATGCTGCGACGCACAGGGCCGCGTCACCGTCAACGGCGTGCCTCTGAACGAGGACTACCTGTACCCGGGCAACGCCCCCTCCAAGATCCAGTTCGACATCACCGTCCCCCAGGGCCGGCTCTGGGTCATGGGGGATCACCGGTCCAACTCCGCGGACTCCCGCGTCCACCAGGACCAGAAGTACGGCGGCACCGTCTCCGAGGACGAGGTCGTCGGACGCGCCAAGTGGATCGCCTGGCCCCTCGGGCACTGGACCAGCCTCGACGAGCCGAACACCTACGCCTCCGTGGCCGACTCGGGCCCGGGGTCGACCGCGTCCCTCTCGCCGTCGCATAGGGTTGCCTCCGACGAATCGAACGGAACGCTCCAGCTCCCGAGCCCTGCGGAACTCCCGCTCGTTATGGGAGTGGTGGGCCTGCGCCGCGCATGGGGCAGGCAGCGGCACAGAGTAAGGAGTTGGCGTGGGGGATGTGGCGGTTGGCGCACGGTCCGGGCACGACGGCGAGGAGCACCGCGGACGTCCCGTGGGCGCAGCCGACCCGGCCGCGGACGGCGCCGTGACCTCCGGGGATGGACCCGGATCCGGCAATGACGGCGGACGGTCGGGCGGAGAGCCCCCGACCGGCGGCCAGGGGTCGGGCGGGGCCGCCCCCGCGAAGAAGCAGCGTTCCTTCTGGAAGGAGCTGCCGATCCTGATCGGGATCGCGCTCGTCCTCGCGCTGCTCATCAAGACGTTCCTGGTGCAGGCGTTCTCGATCCCCTCCGACTCGATGCAGAACACCCTCCAGCAGGGTGACCGCGTCCTCGTCGACAAGCTCACCCCCTGGTTCGGCTCCGAGCCGGAGCGCGGCGAGGTCGTCGTGTTCCACGACCCCGACCAGTGGCTCGCGGGCCAGCCCGCCCCCGACCCGAACGCCCTGCAGACCTTCCTCAGCTGGATCGGCCTGATGCCGTCCTCCGAGGAGAAGGACCTGATCAAGCGGGTGATCGGCGTCGGCGGCGACACCGTCGAGTGCAAGGGCACCGGTCCGCTCACGGTCAACGGCAAGGCGCTGAACGAGCCCTACGTCTACCCGGGCAACACCTCGTGCAGCCAGGACGACCAGGGCGGCCAGTTCAAGGTGAAGATCCCCCAGGGCTTCATCTGGGTGATGGGCGACCACCGGCAGAACTCCCGGGACTCGCGCTACAACCAGTCCGACAAGAACCACGGCATGGTCCCCGTCGACAAGGTCGTCGGCCGCGCCGTCGTCATCGCGTGGCCCATCAGCCGCTGGGACAACCTGCCGGTTCCGGACACCTTCGACCAGGACCTGAGCGCGCGCTCCGCGGCCCCGGTCATCGCCCCGCCGAGCCTCGCGCTCGCGGGCGCGGTGCCGCTGGTGCTGTGGCGGCGGCAGCGGGCGAAGGCGTCGGAGACGCGCTGAGGACGGGGCGTCTTGTCCGGTGGGTGGTGCCGTACTTCGCGTGGGCGCTTCAGGGGGCGCGCCGCGGAGTGCGGCATCGGCCGTTCCGTTTCGCACCCGCAGCTGGGGAGAGCTTTGCCCGGCCGCCGCTCCGGGCGCTCCTGAGGGGCTGCCCGGCGCCGGTACCGCCGGGTAGGGTGCGGGTCCATGGGTGGCGAGAGCACGATACGAACGGCGCCGCGTGCCGGCGCGAGCAAGGGCCCGGCGGGCGGCCGGACCGGACAGGTGCTGTCCGGGCTGGCCGTGGCGCTGGGCCTGGCGCTGTTCCTCGGCGGCTTCGTCTGGGGAGCGATCGTGTACCGGCCCTACACCGTCCCCACCAGCTCGATGGCCCCCACGATCGACGCGGGCGCCCGCGTCCTCGCCCAGCGCATCGGCAGCGGCGACATCCACCGCGGTGACGTCGTCGTCTTCACCGACAAGACCTGGGTGAGCAACGCCCCCGTCGTCAAGCGCGTCGTCGCCGTCGGCGGCGACACCGTCGCCTGCTGCACCGACGGCAAGCTCACCGTCAACGGCAAGCGGATCGACGAGCCCTACCTGGCCGACGACGGCCTCGCCGAACTCCAGGACTTCCCGAGCGTGAAGGTCCCCGAAGGACGCCTCTTCCTCCTCGGCGACGAGCGCAGCGGCTCCCTCGACTCCACCGCCCACCTCACCGACGCCGCCCGCGGCACGGTCGCCCGCAGCGCCGTCTCGGCCCGCGTGGAAGCCGTCGTATGGCCCATGAACGGCATGCTGGAGCAGGCCACCGGCTTCGAGAAGCTCGGCCCGCTGTCCGCGCAGGGACCGCTGCGCACCATGGGCCTCATGATCGTCGCCGGGGCGGTGCTCGTCCTGGGCGGCGGGGCCTACGGACCGGTCGCCAAACGGCTCGGGGGCCGTTCGCGCGGAGGAGCGGAGCCCGCGCGTGCCAGCTGAGGCCGACGGCCAGTACGAGGCCGGGGACGAGGCCGGCGCCGGGGTCCGCAGGGTGGCCCGGGTCGTGCTGCTCGACCCCGAGGACCGCATCCTGCTGCTCCACGGCCACGAACCGGAGGACCCCTCCGACGACTGGTGGTTCACCCCCGGGCGGGGGAGTCGAGGGCGACGAGACGCGCGAAGAGGCCGCACTGCGGGAACTCGCGGAGGAGACCGGCATCACGGACGCCGACCTCGGCCCGGTGCTGTGGCGGCGCCGGTGCTCGTTCCCGTTCGCGGGCCGCCGCTGGGACCAGGACGAGTGGTACTACCTGGCCCGTACGACCCAGACGGCGATCAAGGCACTGGCCCTCACCGAGCTGGAGCGGCGCAGCGTGGCCGGAGCACGCTGGTGGACGTGTCGGGAACTCACCCGGGCACATGAGACGGTGTATCCGACCAGACTCGCCGAGCTGCTGCGCAGGCTGCTCGACGAAGGTCCCCCGGCCGGGCCCGTGACCCTCGACACCGAAATTGTCTAGGGGCCGACGGGACTGGCGCACAATGGGGGGATCGCACGGCTGAAGGGGAACATGCCATGAGCGCCGAGGACCTCGAGAAGTACGAGACCGAGATGGAGCTGAAGCTCTATCGGGAGTACCGCGATGTCGTCGGTCTGTTCAAGTACGTGATCGAGACCGAGCGGCGCTTCTACCTGACCAACGACTACGAGATGCAGGTGCACTCGGTCCAGGGTGAAGTGTTCTTCGAGGTGTCCATGGCGGATGCCTGGGTCTGGGACATGTACCGGCCGGCCCGTTTCGTGAAGCAGGTCCGTGTGCTCACGTTCAAGGACGTGAACATCGAGGAGCTGAACAAGAGCGACCTCGAGCTGCCGAGCGGGTGACGTCGACGCACCTCCAGGCGGGCGCGGTCGCCCGGGTGTTCTTGCCCAACCGGTGGAGTTCACCCGCACGGGTGACGGAGTTGTCCACAGCCCCGCAGTCGTCCACCAAGATCCAATAGCGCGGTCAAGCAGGTTCATCGTTGGCGCCGGAGGTGGTGCCGACATGAACGCACGCAACGCACTCGGCAAGTACGGCGAGGATCTCGCCGCGAGGCGGCTGACCGAAGCCGGAATGACCGTCATCGGACGCAACTGGCGCAGCGGCAGGACCGGAGAGATCGACATCGTCGCCCGCGACGGCGACGTACTCGTCGTCTGCGAGGTGAAGACCCGCAGGGCCGGCGGCTTCGAGCACCCCATGGCCGCCGTCGGCCCCGACAAGGCCCGACGTCTGCGCGGCCTCGCCGAACGCTGGATCCACACACACGGCGGAGCCCCACCCGGAGGCGTCCGCATCGACCTCGTCGGCATCGTCCTGCCCGACCGCGGCGCCCCCGTCGTCGAGCACGCGCGAGGGGTGGCCTGACATGGGATTCGCACGCACCTGCTCCGTCGCACTCGTCGGCGTCGAAGGAGTCGTCGTCGAGGTCCAGGCCGACCTCGAACCCGGCGTCGCCGCCTTCACCCTCGTCGGACTCCCCGACAAGAGCCTCACCGAGAGCCGCGACCGCGTACGGGCCGCCGTCGTCAACTCCGGAGGCGAATGGCCGCAGAAAAAACTCACCGTGGGACTCAGCCCGGCATCCGTCCCCAAAGCCGGCAGCGGCTTCGACCTCGCCGTCGCCTGCGCCGTCCTCGGCGCCGCCGAACGCATCGACCCCCGCGTCCTCGCCGACATCGTCATGATCGGCGAACTCGGACTGGACGGCCGGGTGCGCCCCGTCCGGGGCATCCTCCCCGCCGTCCTCGCCGCCGCCGACGCCGGATACGAACAGGTCGTCGTGCCCGAATGCGCCGCCGCCGAGGCCTCCCTCGTGCCCGGCGTCTCCGTCCTCGGCGTCCGCAGCCTGCGACAGCTGATCGCCGTCCTCGCCGACGAACCCGTCCCCGACGAGGAACCCGACGACCACGGCCGCCCCGACCCCCTGCTCGCAGGACTGCGCATGCCCGGCACCGGCGCCGCCACCGGCATGCAGAAGCTGGGCGCCACCGCCGGTGAGCACGGACACGACCTCGCCGACGTCGTCGGACAGACCTCCGCACGCACCGCCGTCGAGGTCGCCGCCGCCGGGGGCCACCACCTCTTCCTCGAAGGCCCACCCGGCGCCGGAAAAACCATGCTCGCGGAGCGGCTCCCCACCATCCTCCCGCCCCTCGGCAGGCAGGAATCCCTCGAAGTCACCGCCGTGCACTCGATCGCCGGACTCCTGCCCTCGGGCAAACCCCTCATCGACACCGCCCCCTACTGCGCCCCGCACCACTCGGCCACCATGCAGGCCCTCGTCGGCGGCGGACCCGGCTTCGCCCGCCCCGGCGCGGTGTCCCTCGCTCACCGAGGCGTGCTCTTTCTGGATGAAACGCCCGAATTCAGCGGCCGGGCACTCGACGCCCTCCGCCAGCCCCTCGAAGCCGGGCACGTCGTCATCGCGCGCAGCGCCGGCGTCGTCCGCTTCCCGGCGAAGTTCCTCATGGTCCTCGCCGCCAACCCCTGCCCCTGCGGCCGCTTCTCCCGCACGGACGACCGGTGCGAATGCCCGCCCTCCGCCATCCGCCGCTACCAGGCCCGGCTGTCCGGACCCCTGCTCGACCGCGTCGACCTCCGCGTCGAGGTCGACCGCGTCACCCGGGCCCAGCTCACCGAACGCGGCGCCCGCGGGGAATCCACCACCACCGTCGCCGAACGGGTACGCGCCGCCCGCGAACGCGCCGCGGCCCGCCTCGCCGGCACCCCCTGGCGGACCAACAGCGAGATCCCCGGCCGCGAGCTCCGCAGCCGCTGGCACGCCAGGAGCGGCGCCATGGACGAAGCGGAACGGAACCTGGAGCGCGGCGTCCTCACCGCCCGCGGCCTCGACCGCGTCCTGCGCGTCGCCTGGACCGTCGCCGACCTCGTCGGCCACGACCGGCCCGACGCCACCGACGTCGCCCTCGCCCTCCAACTGCGCACCGGAGTCCCCCGCGGGGTCCCCACGGCCATCGGAGCCCTGACGTGACCGGCACCGGGTCCCTCGGGGACGGGGAGGCACTGCTCGACCGGGTCTTCCTCAGCCAGGTCCTCGAACCCGGTGACGAGACCGCCGGGCGCTGGGTGCGCGAGTACGGCCCGGCGACGGTCGTACGCAGGCTGCGCGACGACACGAAGCCACCCCTGCCGGGCGTCGGACCCAAACGCTGGGAAGGGCTACGCGCCCGGGCGGAGCGCGCCGACCCCGCCCGGGACCTCGCCGTCGCACAGGACGCCGGGATGCGGTTCCTCAGCCCCGGGGACGCCGAGTGGCCCCGACAGCTCGACGACCTCGGCGACGCACGGCCCCTCGGACTGTGGGTGCGCGGCCCGGCCGACCTGCGCATGTGGGCCCTGCACTCCGTCGCCGTCGTCGGAGCGCGCGCCTGCACCGAATACGGCGCGCACATGGCCGCCACCGTCGCCGGCTCCCTCGCCGAAAAGGGCTGGGTCGTCGTCTCCGGCGGCGCCTACGGAGTCGACGGCGCAGCCCACCGCGGCGCCCTCGGCGCCGGCGGAGCCACCGTCGCCGTCCTCGCCTGCGGCGTCGACCGGCCCTACCCGCGCGGCCACACCCAGCTCATCAACCGCATCGCCGACCAGGGGCTGGTCGTCGGAGAACTGCCGCCGGGGGAGCACCCCACCCCCAGCAGATTCATCGTGCGCAACCGCGTGATCGCCGCCCTCACCCGGGGCACCGTCGTCGTGGAGGCCGCCCACCGCAGCGGCTCCCTGGCCACCGTACGGGCCGCCCGGCGCCTCGGCCGGCACACCATGGGCGTACCCGGCCCCGCCACCAGCGCCCTCTCCGCAGGCGTGCACGAACTGCTGCGGCAGGACGCCGTCCTCGTCACCGACGCCGCCGAGATCATCGAACTCGTCGGAGACATGGGGGAACTGGCCCCCGAGCGACGCGGACCCGTCCTGCCCCGCGACCTCCTCCAGCCCGGAGCCCGGGCCGTCCTCGCCGCACTGCCCGGACAGCGCGCCGCCAGGGCCGACGAGATCGCCCGAGCAGCGCAGACCGCGGAGGACGACGCCGTCGCGAGACTGTACGAACTCCGCTCACTCGGCTGGGTCGAACGACATGGCGACGGCTGGAAGTTGACACGCCAGGCGATGATGACCGCCCGCACCCGCCGAAGTCCATGCTGACCGAGCGTGTTCGGCCGTACGGGGGAACACGGACGCCCTTGAGAATTCCCCCAGTTGGGGTGTTCGTGTGATCACGTAGAGCAACCGCCGTGCCCCTGCGGGGCGTCCAGCGGAACGTATCTGCGTACCCTTCGGGCTCCGCCCTTCGCGCACCGCGACACGTCAGTCACGCTACGCTCACGGAGTTCCGGCTCCGGCCGGCCCCCACGACACGGAAAGCGAGCACGGCGACCACGACGACCTCCAGACCGACGGCTCCCCAGGCACCCCGCTTCACGGCAGAACGGCACTAGGCAACGAATGCCCCAGCACACCTCCGGGTCCGACCGGGCGGCGATCCCCCCAGCCGCCCGTGACGGTGGCAGCGCGCGGCCGCCCGCTCCCTCGACACTCGACGAGCTGTGGCGGTCGTACAAGGCGACGGGGGACGAGCGGCTGCGCGAACAGCTGATCCTGCACTACTCGCCCCTCGTCAAATACGTGGCGGGCCGGGTGAGCGTCGGCCTGCCGCCCAACGTCGAGCAGGCCGACTTCGTGTCGTCCGGGGTGTTCGGACTGATCGACGCGATCGAGAAGTTCGACATCGACCGGGAGATCAAGTTCGAGACGTACGCGATCACCCGGATCCGCGGCGCGATGATCGACGAACTCCGGGCGCTGGACTGGATCCCACGCTCCGTCCGGCAGAAGGCACGCAACGTCGAGCGGGCCTACGCCACCCTGGAGGCCCGGCTGCGCCGGACACCGACCGAGTCCGAGGTCGCCGCCGAGATGGGCATCGCGGTCGAGGAACTCCACGCGGTGTTCAGCCAGTTGTCGCTGGCCAACGTGGTCGCCCTGGAGGAGCTGCTGCACGTCGGCGCCGAAGGCGGCGACGGACTCAGCGTGATGGACACGCTGGAGGACACCACCGCCGACAACCCCGTCGAAGTCGCCGAGGACCGGGAACTGCGGAGATTCCTCGCCCGGGCGATCAACACACTGCCCGAACGCGAGAAGACCGTCGTCACGCTGTACTACTACGAAGGCCTCACCCTCGCCGAGATCGGCAACGTCCTCGGCGTCACCGAGAGCCGGGTCAGCCAGATCCACACCAAGTCCGTACTCCAGCTCCGGGCGAAGCTGGCCGGCTTCGGTCGTTGACCTGGCCCGACGACAGTGGTGTTCGGCGCAGACACTCCCGTCCGGCGAGCGGCCTCCGTACAGTGGACGGGTGCCAAGGATTCGAGCGGCCTCCGTGGCCGAGCACCGGTCGATGCAGCGAGCCGCCCTGCTGGACGCGGCTCGTTCCCTGTTGTCCGAGGGCGGGACGGAGGCGCTGACCTTCCCGGCCCTCGCCGAGCGCACGGGACTCGCGCGCTCCTCCGTGTACGAGTACTTCCGGTCACGGGCCGCCGTGGTCGAGGAGCTGTGCGAGGTCGACTTCCCGGTCTGGGCCGCCGAGGTCGAGGCCGCGATGGAACGTGAGACGACCCCCGAGGGCAAGATCGAGGCGTATGTGCGCCGCCAGCTGGCCCTGGTGGGGGACCGGCGGCACCGGGCCGTCGTGGCGATCTCCGCCAGCGAGCTGGACGCCGGCGCCCGCGAGAAGATCCGCGCCGCGCACGGCGGGCTCATCGCGATGATCGTCGAGGCGCTCCGGGACATGGGGCACGCCGAACCCCGGCTGGCCGCGATGCTGCTGCAGGGCGTCGTCGACGCAGCCGCACGCAGGATCGAACTGGGCGCCGCGGAGGAACCGGCGGCGATCACGGACGCGGCCGTGTCGATGGCGCTGCGAGGCGTGCGGGGCTGAGGGGCTCCGGGCTGAGGTGGAGGAGGCGTAGCGACGAGCTTTCGCGGCGCCTCTGGGGCCCCCTCCCTCCCCCCTCCCCCCTCCCACCCCGCCCCCAAGTGAAATGCCGCCCGCCCGGGGACCCTCGCCTACCCCCGGGCACCCCCACCCCCCACACCGGCAGCAACCGTGTCGGCCCGTTGAGAAGCCAGGGCGGCAGAAGCGACAAGGGATTCACATAGGCATCCCCCCGCCGCAGCCCCCAGTGGACGCACGGCGCCACGCAATGCGACCCCGACGCCTCCACGACTCCGACGACGTCACCCGCCCCCACCTCGTCGCCCTTCGCCACGGACGCCCGCACGGGCTCGTACGTCGTCCGCAGGGGTGGATCCCCCGTCCCGGCGATCTCCACCGACACCACACCCCTGCCGGCCACCCGCCCCGCGAAGGACACCCGTCCGGCCGCAACGGCCCGGACCGGTGTGCCGGCCGGCGCCGCCAGGTCCACGCCCCGGTGGCCTCGGCCGTACGCCGTCGCCGGGGGTTCCCAGGCGCGCAGGACCGGCGGGCGTGAGCCCACGGGCCAGGCCCGCCCGAGTCTCGGAACGTCGGGGCCGGCGTCCGGGTCGGCGCCCGGCGCCGCACGCACCTCCACGGCGGTCGGCGTCAGGTCCGGTACCGGTGCCAGGAGGGCGGTGGCCGTCAGCAGGAGCAGCAGGGTCACGCGCCCCGAGATCCTCGCCGCTGTCTCGTATCGCTTCTGTCGCATGTCCGAACGGTGCCGCAATCCCGCCGATCATGGCCGGGATCTGTGGATAAGTCCCGTGCTGTGGACAGCGGCGTCACCCGGGGGCTCCCGGGTCCCGTACACTTCTTCTGGCGATCCGGGTCACCGGGTCGACTTCGCACGCCCCGACATCGCACCGGAGACGGTCGGTGTCAGCGCCCCTCGGTCCTTTGCGGCACGGCGCACGCGGGCGTCAGGCGCGGGAGCCGTCCGGTCCCCGCGGCACAACCGAGAACCAAGGAGAACACGGCCATGGCCGTCGTCACGATGCGGGAGCTGCTGGAGAGCGGCGTCCACTTCGGTCACCAGACCCGTCGTTGGAACCCGAAGATGAAGCGCTTCATCTTCACGGAGCGCAACGGCATCTACATCATCGACCTGCTCCAGTCGCTGTCGTACATCGACCGCGCCTACGAGTTCGTCAAGGAGACCGTCGCCCACGGCGGCACGGTCATGTTCGTCGGCACGAAGAAGCAGGCGCAGGAGGCGATCGCCGAGCAGGCGACCCGCGTCGGCATGCCCTACGTGAACCAGCGCTGGCTGGGCGGCATGCTCACCAACTTCTCGACCGTCTACAAGCGTCTGCAGCGCCTCAAGGAGCTCGAGCAGATCGACTTCGAGGATGTGGCCGCGTCCGGCCTCACCAAGAAGGAGCTGCTCGTCCTCTCCCGCGAGAAGGCCAAGCTGGAGAAGACCCTCGGCGGTATCCGCGAAATGCAGAAGGTGCCCAGCGCCGTCTGGATCGTGGACACCAAGAAGGAGCACATCGCGGTCGGTGAGGCCCGGAAGCTCAACATTCCGGTCGTCGCCATCCTCGACACCAACTGCGACCCCGACGAGGTCGACTACAAGATCCCGGGCAACGACGACGCGATCCGCTCCGTCACCCTGCTCACCCGCGTGATCGCCGACGCCGTCGCCGAGGGCCTCATCGCCCGCAGCGGTGTCGCCACCGAGGGCAAGGGCGAGAAGGCCGCCGGCGAGCCGCTGGCCGAGTGGGAGCGCGACCTGCTCGAGGGCGAGAAGAAGGCCGACGAGGCTCCGGCCGCCGCCGAGACCCCGGCTGCGGAGGCCCCGGCCGCCGAGGCCCCCGCTGCGGAGGCTCCGGCCGCCGACGCTCCGGCCGCCGAGGGCGAGCAGGCCTGACACCGTCAGCGTTGACGGCGGGAGCGGTACTGGATCCCACGGCCTCCGTGCCGCGGTGACACCCGCTCCCGCCGTTCACCTGTAGGTCGACGGAAGGTCCGCGGCCCCGGCTAGTCCATGGAAGCCGCAGACCCCGTCGTTCTTCGATCTTCCAGACTTCCAGAAAGATTCACAGACTCATGGCGAACTACACCGGCGCTGACGTCAAGAAGCTCCGCGAGCTCACCGGCGCCGGCATGATGGACTGCAAGAAGGCGCTGGACGAGGCCGAGGGCAACGTCGAGAAGGCCGTCGAGGCGCTCCGCATCAAGGGCCAGAAGGGCGTCGCCAAGCGCGAGGGCCGCTCCGCCGAGAACGGCGCCGTGGTCTCGATCATCGCCGACGACAACTCCTCCGGTGTCCTCGTCGAGCTGAAGTGCGAGACGGACTTCGTCGCCAAGGGCGAGAAGTTCCAGGCCGTGGCCAACGCCATCGCCGAGCACGTCGCCAAGACCTCCCCGGCCGACATCGAGGCCCTGCTCGCCTCCGAGATCGAGCCCGGCAAGACCGTCCAGGCGTTCGTGGACGAGGCCAACGCCAACCTGGGCGAGAAGATCGTCCTGGACCGCTTCGCGCAGTTCGGCGACGGCTACGTCACGGCGTACATGCACCGCACGATGCCCGACCTGCCCCCGCAGATCGGTGTCCTCGTCGAGCTCGACAAGCCGAACGCCGAGATCGCCAAGGGCGTCGCCCAGCACATCGCCGCCTTCGCGCCGAAGTACCTCTCCAAGGAGGACGTGCCGGCCGACGTCGTCGAGTCCGAGCGTCGCGTCGCCGAGGAGACCACCCGCGCCGAGGGCAAGCCCGAGGCCGCCCTGCCGAAGATCGTCGAGGGTCGCCTCAACGGCTTCTTCAAGGACGCCACGCTGCTCGGTCAGCCGTACGCGCTCGACAACAAGAAGTCCGTCCAGAAGATCCTGGACGAGGCCGGTGTCACCCTGAAGCGCTTCACGCGCATCAAGGTCGGCATCTGAGTCCGTACCGCGCTCGACGCCCCGTCCCTATAGGGTCGAAGGCAGTCGATGGCGGACGCCGCCACCGCGCTCGCGCGGCTGACGGACGACAGCAGATCTGACGAGGAGGCCATTGCCGCGCATGGGATGCGAAACACACCCCACCGGCAATGGCCTTCTTCGCATGTGCACCCAGTAACAAAGGCGGGATCTCGATGACCACCAAGGCCCAGAAGAGCGACGACGGCAAAGTACACGGCCGGTTTCTGCTGAAGCTGTCAGGAGAGGCCTTCTCCGGCGGCGGGGGACTCGGTGTCGACCCGGACGTGGTGCACAAGATCGCACGTGAGATCGCGGCCGTCGTACGCGACGGCGCGGAGATCGCCGTCGTCATCGGCGGCGGCAACTTCTTCCGTGGTGCCGAACTGCAGCAGCGCGGCATGGACCGCGCGCGCTCCGACTACATGGGCATGCTCGGAACCGTGATGAACTGCCTCGCCCTCCAGGACTTCCTGGAGAAGGAGGGCATCGACAGCCGGGTCCAGACCGCCATCACCATGGGTCAGGTCGCCGAGCCGTACATCCCGCTGCGCGCCGTGCGGCACCTGGAGAAGGGCCGCGTGGTCATCTTCGGCGCCGGTATGGGCATGCCGTACTTCTCCACCGACACCACCGCCGCGCAGCGCGCCCTGGAGATCGACGCCGAGGCGCTGCTGATGGGCAAGAACGGCGTCGACGGGGTCTACGACTCCGACCCGAAGACCAACCCGGACGCCGTCAAGTTCGACTCCCTCGGATACGGCGAGGTCATCACCCGGGACCTCAAGGTCGCCGACGCCACGGCGATCACTCTGTGCCGCGACAACAAGCTCCCGATCCTCGTCTTCGAGCTTCTGGCGGAGGGCAATATCGCCCGTGCCGTCAAGGGTGAGAAGATCGGCACGCTGGTGGGTGAGCAGGGAGGTCGGGGCTGACGCTCCGACGCCGATCCGTCCGGGGGACGGACGGGACGGACCCTGGCCGGGGGATGGACAATGTCCTGCCGGTCGGGAACCGTGCAGGAAGAAGACGCGACGCAGCCGGCCGCCGCCCCCACAGGAACCGCAGCCGGGCCTTTCACTCAAGACACGCAGGAGCAAGTGGTGATCGAAGAGACCCTCCTCGAGGCCGAGGAGAAGATGGAGAAGGCCGTCGTGGTCGCCAAGGAGGACTTCGCCGCGATCCGCACCGGCCGTGCGCACCCGGCGATGTTCAACAAGATCGTGGCCGACTACTACGGTGCGCCGACGCCGATCAACCAGCTGGCCTCGTTCTCCGTGCCGGAGCCGCGCATGGCGGTCGTCACCCCGTTCGACAAGAGCGCGCTGCGCAACATCGAGCAGGCGATCCGCGACTCCGACCTGGGCGTCAACCCGAGCAACGACGGCAACATCATCCGTGTGGTGTTCCCCGAGCTCACCGAGGAGCGCCGCCGCGAGTACATCAAGGTCGCCAAGGGCAAGGGCGAGGACGCGAAGGTGTCCATCCGCTCCGTCCGCCGCAAGGCCAAGGACGCCATCGACAAGCTGATCAAGGACGGCGAGATCGGTGAGGACGAGGGCCGGCGTGCGGAGAAGGAGCTCGACGACACCACCCACAAGTACGTCGCTCAGGTGGACGAGCTGCTGAAGCACAAGGAAGCCGAGCTGCTCGAGGTCTGATGAACGACTCTTCCTGGGGCGCGCCGACCGGGGCCGGGCAGGCCGGGTACTGGGGGCCCGACGATCGAGGACCTGTCCAAGGGGCCGACCCGGCGGGTCCCGCGTACGATGCGCCTCAGGCGCAGCAGACTCGCCCCATGCCCATCGTGCCCGACGAACCCGCGTACGGCGGAGACCAGGATGACGACCGGGGGGCCGCTCGGCTGAGCGGCCCCTTGTTCCGCGAACAACCGCCGCAGGCGCGGCCTCACCACACGCCGCAGGCGCAGCCGTTCCCGGCCGCCACACCGCAGAATCCGGAGCCCATGCCCGACGCCTCGCAGCCGGCGCCCCCGCCGCAGAAGAAGAGCGCGGGACGCGACCTGACCGCTGCCATAGGGGTCGGCGTCGGGCTCGGTGTGGTGATCGTGGCGTCGCTGTTCGTCGTCAAGGCCGTGTTCGTCGGTGTGGTCGCGGTGGCCGTGGTCGTGGGCCTGTGGGAGCTCACGAAGCGGCTGGAGGAGCGCAAGGGCATCCGGGCGCCGCTCGTCCCGCTGGCCGTCGGCGGCGCCGCGATGGTGGTCGCCGGGTATGTGCGGGGTGCCGAGGGCGCCTGGGTGGCTATGGCGCTGACCGCGCTGGCCGTCCTGGTCTGGCGGATGACGGAGCCGCCCGAGGACTATCTGCGGGACGTCACGGCGGGCGTGTTCGCCGCGTTCTACGTGCCGTTCCTCGCCACGTTCGTCACGATGATGCTGACCGCGGACGACGGGGCGTGGCGCGTCCTGACGTTCCTGCTGCTGACGGTCGTCAGCGACACCGGCGCGTACGCCATCGGCTGGCGCTTCGGCCGGACCAAGCTGGCGCCGCGCATCAGCCCCGGCAAGACCCGTGAGGGCCTGCTGGGCGCGGTGAGCTTCGCGATGGTGGCGGGCGCGCTGTGCATGCAGTTCCTGATCGACGACGGCCAGTGGTGGCAGGGCCTGCTCCTGGGCCTCGCGGTGGCGGCCAGCGCCACGCTGGGCGACCTCGGCGAGTCGATGATCAAGCGCGACCTGGGCATCAAGGACATGGGCAGCCTGCTGCCGGGCCACGGCGGCATCATGGACCGCCTGGACTCCCTCCTGCCGACGGCCCCGGTGGTGTGGCTGCTGCTGGTGCTGTTCGTGGGCTCGAGCTGACCGAACGCGACGCGTGACCACGAGGAAGCCCCCGCTTCTGAAGAGCGGGGGCTTCCTTGTGGTGAGGTCTTACTCCTCCGGTTCCCAGGCGCGCAGCAGGCCGAGGGGCCCAGGCTGCGCTCCGCTCCGCCGGGCGCGCTTCCCGGCTCTGGCTGCGCCCGCGCTCCTGCTTTCGGCCCGCTCGGCGCTGCCGCCGCCGACGCGCGCCCACAGGTGGACAGGCCGGTAGGTATGAGTCGATCACCGCATAGAGCGGCCTACGGTCAAGACGATGCCTCCGGCGGGGGATCGGCCGGCACCGGGGTGGAGGGGGCGCCGTTCCCGACTGCGAGTCCGTAGTGGCGTGCGCGGGGTGCTCCCATCCCGCACACCATCGACCCAGGCAGAGCCGAGCAGACGCGGCCCCTGAGGTCCAGGCCGTTCGTACGGTGGCGCGCTCCACCTGGACGCCAGGAACCACGCCCGCTCCACGGCGTACGGGATGGGAGGTGGGGAGAGTGGTGGATGAGGTAGCAGCAGGTCCGCAGAGGATCTACGGGCGGGCCTACAGAGCCCATGCAGTCAGGTGTCCCAGGACCTCAAGTCCCCTCACAGGCAGGTAGGGTCCTACCTCACTTCAGCAGATGGGGGCCCGGTGGCACATACGATGGCATCGCCCCGGCGTCGGATACGCGCCGTGGTTGCTCTGGCCGGGCTGATGGCCGCCGGGTGTGGTCCGCCGGACCACCCCCTGATCGCCGTCTACTCGACGCAGGGGGGCGAGGTCCGGGTCCGGCTGCGGCCGTGCCCGGGGTCGGCGGTCACCTCGGTGAAGGTCATCCGCCTGGGCGGGGAGCCGTCCGGCAAGGCCGCGCCCCCCGGGCTGGACTACTGGCTGGGCGCGCCGCCGAAGCCCATGAAGGGGGAGCAGGACCTCGACCTGTCCTCCCTGCCCGCGGACTGGCGGGCTCGGCAGAAGGGGACCGGCGGACTGACCGCGGGAAGGTACACGCTGAGGTTCACCTCGGGGCACCGCAACAGCGTCGACTACCGCGGAGAGACCACGTTCCGCCCGGCGGACCTCAATAAGCTCGGGCCCGGCGAGGTCCTGACCGGCGGCAAGGTCATGTCCCTGAAGGAGTTCAGGAAGAAAGCAGACGAATCCTGCTGAGCGGGAACGCGAGAACCCGGGGTCCAGAGGAACCCCGGGTTCCTGTGTTCGCTACGCGTTGACCGAGTCCTCGGCCTCGCTCTCCTCCTCGGAATCCGACTCCGAGCCAAGACCCTGGGCCGACTCCTGTGCAGTCTCCTCGGCCGCCCCGCGCGGCGAGGGGATCTCCGCGGCGAGGCGGGACTCCATGCGCACCCGGCTCTCGTCCGCCTCGGCGCACAGCGCCGCGGTCGCCTCGTCCGCTGCCCGGGCGGCTCGATGAACAGCCCGGCGGATCTCTGAGGAACCAGACACACTCCCTTCTGGCATCCACATGGCAGGGTCCGGCGCGGGAGAGGCCGTGCTGTACAGCAGCGAAGTGCAGCAACCACCACGTCCACGACCGACCGCGACCAGCCCCGGACGACGGACTGACGGCCCCGACAGACTTCAGCAACCGCCCCGCCCGTAGTTCGCATCGAGGCGGTCACGAACCCGGCTCGGGCCGTCTCGGGGCCGGCGGAGGGCACTCAACGACGACCGGCGCCGACAACACGGTTGAAGGAGCGGAGTGCTTACGGCACGGCTCCGATCGGGACGGACACGGCGGCGGCTTCGGTGGCGTCGGTCGGTACCGTCGCTTCGGTGCGGCGCAGGTCGAGCACGATGAGGACGGCCGTGGCGACGCCGAGGTAGATGAGGAGATTGATCAACGCCTGGCTGGTTCCGTGGCCGTCGAAGTAGATGGTGTGATGCAGGAGGATGTAGCCGTTGCGGGGTGGCAGGTAGGGCCCGAGGTCGCGCCAGAAGTCGGGCAGATACGGCACCCCGCTCGCGCCGCCCGACGAGGGGTTGCCGAGCAGGATCATCAGGACGACCGTCACGAGGGTGCCGATGGGGCCGAGCAGTTTCTGCAGGATCGCGGCGACGAAGGCGACCACGGCGACGATCAGTGAGCAGATGGGCCAGGTGATCCAGAACTTGCTGCTGGGGAAGCCTTCCAGCCAGAAGCAGACGATCAGGTCGATGACCAGGCCGCTGATGACGGCGAACCCGGCGAGCTGGGCGGCGCGCCAGCGGCCTGCCGCCTTGCCCGTGGCGGCCATGAGCAGGGTGGAACTCATGTATCCGCCGATGAGCAGGGGGACGAGCATGAGTGCCTGGACCAGGCCGAAGGGGTCCTTGGCCGCCAGCGGCAGGGGGGTGTACTGCTGGACCTTCAGTTTCTGCCCGGTGCTGCGGGCAGCCTCTTCGAAGTGCACCGCGAGATCGAGGGGCGCCAGGTCGCTCATGGAGGGCACCACGATCAGGGCGTTCGATCCGCCTGAGGAGACCAGTGCGCCGTAGATACGGGCCTCGTCCATCGCGGTCCTTGCCGCTGCTTCGTCCGGATACTGAGTGACCTTCAGAGAAATGTTCTTCTCGGCCGCGGCCAGGAGGGGCGAGGATCCGACCGTGCCGAAGGGCAGGTTCGACGCCTTGGGGGCATGCCCGGCACTCATGTACGTGGTGGCGAACAGACTTTGCATGACAGCGCAGACGCCCAGCGCGACGAGCATCCCGATCATGGCCCGGCGGCGATCGGTGGTGCCCGCCGTGCCTGGTGTCGGCGACGGCGCCTGTGGGTCGCCTGCTCCGGTGGTCGGCCTGGCCCGCCGGATGCGGCCGAACCAGGCGATGACGGCTGTTCCGGCGGCGGCATACAGGAACAGCACGATCAGAGGGGTGGCGATGTCGTTTCCGTCGAAGTAGAGCACGTGGTTGACCAGGGTGACCGCGTTCTGTGGTGGGAGGAGCACTCCGATGTTGCGCCAGTAGACCGGCAGCAGATAGGTGCCCAGTCCTCCGGCCGGCGGACCACCGATGACGATGAACAGCACCGCCACGAGGAGTGTGCCCAGCTTGCCCACCAGGGCCTGTAGTGCCGCGGCCGCCAGCGCCACGGCCGAGGTGATGAGCCAGAAGCACGGCAGCAGCGGCCAGAAGTGGCTGCTGGAGTACGCGCCGATCCCCAGTCCGGCGATCAGGTCGGTCAGAAGTGCGCCCACCAGGGCATAGCCGATCAGGATGGCCGCCCGCCACGGTGCGGCGGCGACGCCGTGGGCTGCCTTGAAGACCAGCACGGCAGCCAGATAGCCGCCGATCAGCAGCGGGAGCAGCAGCAGCGACGTCACTGCGCCGACCGGGTCACTCGACGTCAGAGGCGCGACCTCCCGCACGGTGACGGGCCGGCCCAGCTTGTGCGCCGCTGCGAGGAACGCCGGCTCCAGCTCGGTCTGGGCGAAGAAGCTCTTCGCCGGGACCACGACCAGCGTGTCGGACGAGGACTCGGCGATGTAAGCGCCGTACAGCTCGCCGCGATCTGCCGCGGCCGTGACTGCCGACTCGCTCGGATAGGACGTCAGCTCGAGCCCGGCACGCGATGCAACCTCCGCGACCACGGGAGAGGGCGGGCCGGTCACACCGAACGGCATGTTCCGGGGGACCAGAAGCTGCTGGGCACTGACCAGACACAATGCGAGCAGGGCCTGTGCCGCGAGCACCACGGCCAACGCGGCGACGATCTTCAGTACACCGCCTCGCCCTCCCGTGGCAGGAGCCGCCTGGGCCAGTCGCCTCGCCATCACTGTCCTCCATCAGCGTCTACAGCCCGGCCAACGTGCGGCACCCCGATTGCTTCCCCTGGGTATCACCACACGGACTTGATCGGGCGGCAACTCGGAGGACGTCCGACAGATGAGCGGATGTTTCGACCTGAAGCGGGGGCGCAGGGCAGCAGTGCCAAGGAAGCGACGGCATTGCTGACGGCATCGACGGCGGACGGCAGCGGCACTCAGCAGCCCAGCATGGCGCCTGCGTAGGTCCTCCAGGCAGCCCCCCAAGGCTCGCCCGCATCTACTGAGCACCGGCCCCAAGGGGCCTACGGGTCGCCAGGTGCCGGCCGCGGACTTGGTGCGGAAGAGCTGGGAGGCAACCGTCGCGGCCCTGCCCATGGAGGCCCGGGTCACCGGAGAGGTCATCGGTCGCCGGCCCTTCGGCGTCTTCACACGTGTAGACGGCGTGCCGCACGCCGTAGCGCCGGCGGAGATCACGGCCATGCCGCAGGGGATGGACCTCCCGGCCCTGGGCGCCTTCGTCAGTGGGGCGGTGCACTGGCACACCGCACATGACCACCAGGTCAAGGTCCGGCTCGACGAGTGGCAGGCGGCCGACGAGTGATCGCCGCTGGGCCGTCCCCGGGCCGTGCGAGGTTGGCCGACGATGACAGACGGCACCCGTGGGTGACCGCCCCCACCCCGCTCCGGCCTGGGCATCCAGAGTTGATCTGCCACACTGGAAGGGTTATGCCTGCACCCGGAGAACTCACATTCGTCGCCCCGCGCGGAGCCAAGAAGCCGCCGCGGCATCTT
This sequence comes from Streptomyces nigra, assembly GCF_003074055.1. Classification (NCBI taxonomy): domain Bacteria; kingdom Bacillati; phylum Actinomycetota; class Actinomycetes; order Kitasatosporales; family Streptomycetaceae; genus Streptomyces; species Streptomyces nigra. Next base: position 5,431,818 of record NZ_CP029043.1, read on the forward strand.
GCCGATCTCACGCCCGGTGAGCGCAAGGACGCCGTCGCCGCTATCGGCGAGAAGCCGTTTCGTGCCAAGCAGCTGTCGCAGCACTACTTCGCGCGGTACGCGCACGATCCGGAGCAGTGGACCGACATCCCCGCCGGGTCGCGTGCCAAGCTGCGGGACGAGTTGCTGCCCGAGCTGATGACCGTCGTGCGGCATCTGTCGACCGACCAGGGGACCACGCGCAAGACGCTGTGGCGGCTGTTCGACGGGACGCTCGTCGAGTCGGTGCTGATGCGGTACCCGGACCGGGTGACCATGTGCATCAGCTCGCAGGCCGGGTGTGGGATGAACTGTCCCTTCTGCGCTACGGGGCAGGCCGGGCTGGACCGTAATCTGTCGACCGCTGAGATCGTTCATCAGATTGTCGATGGGCTGCGGGCACTTCGGGACGGCGACGTGCCCGGTGGGCCCGCTCGGCTGTCCAACATCGTCTTCATGGGGATGGGCGAGCCGCTCGCCAACTACAAGCGGGTCGTCGGGGCCATTCGGCGGCTCACCGATCCTGAGCCCGATGGCCTTGGGCTTTCGCAGCGTGGGATCACCGTTTCGACGGTCGGGCTGGTGCCTGCCATTCATCGGTTCGCCGATGAGGGGTTCAAGTGCCGGCTCGCGATCTCGCTGCACGCGCCCGACGACGAGTTGCGGGACACCCTCGTCCCCGTGAACACGCGGTGGAAGGTGCGGGAGGTGCTGGACGCCGGGTGGGAGTACGCGGCCCGGTCCGGGCGCCGGCTGTCCATCGAGTACGCGCTCATCCGGGACATCAACGACCAGGCCTGGCGCGGTGACCGGCTCGGGCGGCTGCTCAAGGGCAAGCCCGTGCATGTGAATCTGATTCCGCTGAACCCGACGCCGGGGTCGAAGTGGACCGCCTCGCGGCCCGAGGACGAGAAGGCCTTCGTCGAAGCCATCGCCGCCCACGGTGTACCGGTGACGATCCGGGACACCCGTGGTCAGGAGATCGACGGGGCGTGTGGTCAGCTCGCCGCCACCGAGCGGTAGTCTGACCGGCGTCAACACATCTGCATATTCCGACAGGGGAGCGCCACAGCGCTGAGAGTGCGGCACCGGCCGCAGACCCTCCGAACCTGGCCCAGGTCATTCTGGGTAGGGAGATCGGTCATCACTCGAGCTGTTGCGCCCTGCCCGAGCCCCCCGGGGCCACGGGCAGGGCCGCGTCTCTTCCTGGTCACTCCAGGAGGAATCAAGTGGGCATCACCAAGAAGGTCACCGTCCTGGCCGTCGGGCTGGGGCTCGTCACGCTGTCCGCCTGCGGGTCGTCCGGCGGGGACGACAGCGGCGGCGGTTCCAAGACCGTCACGCTGGTCAGCCACAGCTCGTGGGCCGTGTCCAAGGACGTCCTCGCCGCCTTCGAGAAGCAGTCCGGTTACAAGGTCCGGGTCCTGGAGGACGGCGACGCCGGGGAGGCCGTCAACAAGGCCATCCTGACCAAGGACAACCCGCAGGGCGACGTCTTCTTCGGCGTCGACAACACCCTGCTGTCCCGCGCCCTCGACAACGGCCTGTTCCAGCCGTACGAGGCCAAGGGCTCGGACATGATCCTGCCCGAGTTCCGGGTCGACCAGGGCAAGCACCGGGTCACCCCCGTCGACACCGGCGACATCTGCGTCAACTACGACAAGGCGTACTTCAGCAAGCACAAGCTGGCCCCGCCGACCTCGTTCGACGACCTGATCAAGCCCGCCTACAAGGACCTCCTCGTCACCGAGAACGCCTCCACCTCCTCGCCCGGCCTCGGGTTCCTGCTCGGGACCGCCGCCAAGTACGGGGACGAGGGCTGGCAGGACTACTGGAAGAAGCTGAAGGCCAACGGCGTCAAGGTCGTCAGCGGCTGGGACCAGGCCTACAACGAGGAGTTCTCCGGGTCCGCCGGCGGCAAGAAGGCCAAGGGCGACCGGCCGCTCGTCGTGTCGTACGCCTCCTCGCCGCCCGCCGAGGTCATCTACGCCGACCCGAGGCCGACCACCGCGCCGACCGGCGTCGCGGACGGCACCTGCTTCCGGCAGTTCGAGTACGCCGGTCTGCTGAGCAACGCCAAGAACGCCGAGGGCGGCAAGGCGCTGATCGACTTCATGCTGACCAAGACGTTCCAGGGCGACATGCCGCTGAACATGTTTGTGTACCCCGTGGTCGAGGGCGCGCAGGTGCCCAAGGAGTTCACGGAGTTCGGGCCGGCGGCCGAGAACCCCCAGACCATGGACCCGGCGAAGATCGCCGACCATCGTGACGACTGGGTCAAGTCGTGGACCTCGCTCGTCCTGAGGTAGTGGGACGCCGTACGCGGAGCGCGGCGGCGCGGCTCGGTCTTGTCGCCGTGCCCGTCGCGTTCTTCGCGGTGTTCTTCGCCTACCCGGTGGCCGCGATCGTGGCGCGCGGCCTGAACGTCGACGGGGAGTGGCGGTTCGGGCGGCTGTGGGACGTGCTCGGGCAGTCCGACATCCGGCACGTGCTGTGGTTCACCACCTGGCAGGCCCTCGCTTCCACCGCGCTCACCCTGCTGATCGCGCTGCCCGGCGCCTATGTCTTCGCCCGCTTCGACTTCCCCGGCAAACAGGTCCTGCGGGCTGTCGTGACCGTGCCGTTCGTGCTGCCGACCGTCGTCGTCGGCACCGCGTTCCTCGCGCTCGTCGGTCGCGGTGGACTGCTGGACGAGCTGTGGGGCGTACGGCTCGACACCACCGTGTGGGCGATCCTGCTCGCGCACGTCTTCTTCAACTACGCCGTCGTCGTACGGACGGTGGGCGGGCTGTGGGCGCAGCTGGACCCCCGGCAGGAGGAGGCCGCGCGGATGCTGGGGGCGTCCCGGTGGACCGCCTGGCGGACCGTCACCCTGCCGGCGCTCGGGCCCGCCGTGGCCGCCGCCGCGCTCATGGTCTTCCTGTTCACCTTCACGTCGTTCGGCGTCGTGCAGATCCTCGGCGGACCGGCGTTCTCCACCCTGGAGGTGGAGATCTACCGGCAGACCTCGGAGATCTTCGACCTGGCCACCGCCGCCGTCCTGACGATCGTGCAGTTCCTGGCGGTCGGCGCGATTCTCGCCGTGCACGCCTGGACCGTACGGCGGCGGGAGAGCACCCTGCGGCTGGTCGACGCGGGCCTGACGGCGCGGCGGCCGCGCGGGGCCGGGCAGTGGGCGCTGCTGGCCGGCGTCCTGGCCGTCATCGTCGTCCTTCTGCTGCTGCCGCTGGCCGTGCTGGTGCAGCGGTCGCTCGACGCGCCGGACCTCGGCTACTACCGGGCGCTCACCGAGGCCGACGGCGGGGTCTTCCTCGTCGCCCCGATCGAGGCGATCGGCAACTCGCTGCAGTACGCCGTCGTCGCCACCCTCATCGCCGTGCTGGTCGGCGGACTCGCGGCGGCCGCGCTGACCCGGCGGGACGCGGGCCGGTTCGTGCGGGGCTTCGACGCGCTGCTGATGCTGCCGCTCGGGGTGTCCGCGGTGACCGTCGGATTCGGGTTCCTGATCTCCCTGGACGAGCCGCCGCTCGACCTGCGGAGCAGCTGGATCCTGGTGCCGCTCGCGCAGGCGCTGGTCGGGGTGCCGTTCGTCGTACGGACCATGCTGCCCGTGCTGCGGGCCGTCGACGACCGGCTGCGGGAGGCGGCCGCGGTCCTCGGTGCCTCGCCGTGGCGCGTGTGGCGGGAGATCGACCTGCCGATGGTGCGCCGGGCGCTGCTGATCGCGGCCGGGTTCGCGTTCGCGGTGTCGCTGGGCGAGTTCGGCGCGACCGTGTTCATCGCACGGCCCGACAACCCGACGCTGCCGGTCGCCGTGGCCCGGCTGCTGGGGCGGGCCGGCGACCTCAACTACGGCCAGGCGATGGCCCTTTCGACGGTGCTGATGGTGGTGTGCGCGGTGGCGCTCCTCGTGCTGGAGCGGCTGCGCACCGACCGGACGGGGGAGTTCTAGATGCTGCTGAGCCTCGAGGGCGCGACGGTCCGCTTCGGTGGGCGGGCGGTGCTCGACACCGTCGATCTGGAGGTCGCCGAGCACGAGATCGTGTGCGTGCTGGGGCCCAGCGGCAGCGGCAAGTCGACGCTGCTGCGGGCCGTGGCGGGGCTGCAGCCCCTGGACGCCGGCCGGGTCACCCTCGACGGGCGCGACCAGGCCGGGGTGCCCGCGCACCGGCGCGGCGTCGGCCTGATGTTCCAGGACCACCAGCTGTTCCCGCAGCGGGACGTCGGCGGCAACGTCGCCTTCGGCGCCCGGATGCGCGGCGCGTCCCGCCGTGAACAGGCCGAGCGGGTCGCCGAGTTGCTGGACCTCGTCGGGCTGCCGGGGGCCGCCGCGCGGGCCGTCGCCTCGCTGTCCGGCGGCGAGCAGCAGCGGGTGGCGCTCGCCCGTGCTCTCGCGCCCCGGCCGCGACTGCTGATGCTGGACGAACCGCTGGGGCAGCTCGACCGCTCGCTGCGGGAGCGCCTGGTCGTCGAACTGCGGGAGCTCTTCGGGCGGTTGGGCACGACCGTGCTCGCCGTCACCCACGACCAGGGCGAGGCGTTCGCGCTGGCCGACCGGGTCGTGGTGATGCGGGACGGCAGGATCGCCCAGACGGGGACGCCGCTGGAGGTGTGGCAGCAACCGGCCGACGCGTTCGTGGCCCGCTTCCTCGGCTTCGACAACGTGGTCGAGGGCACTGTCGCCGGGGAGGCCGCCGACACCCCCTGGGGCAAGCTCCCGGTCGGCGAGAACGCCCCGCAGGGCACCCGGCCCCTGCTCGTACGGCCCGCCGGGGTACGGCTCGTCGCGCCCGACGAGGGACTGCGCTGCACGGTGGCCGCGCGGACGTTCCGCGGCGCCCATGTCGCCCTGCAGCTACGGCCCGAGGAGGCGCCGCGCCTGGAGGCCGCCTGCGCGCTGCGGGAGGCGCCCGAGGTCGGGGACGTGGTCGGCGTGGAGTTCGACCCGGCGGAAATCGTGGTGCTCGGCTGATCGCCCGGCGCTTAGGGTGCGGGCATGACGACGCTCGCACATGATCGCTACTGCGACGAGATAGATCACCAGGTCGGCCTGCTGAGGGCCGTGGTGACCTCCGGGGCCGACCTGTCGGCCATCGTGCCGACCTGCCCCGACTGGTCGCTGGAGCAGCTCGTCCGGCACACGGGAGAGGCCCTGCGCTGGGTGGAGCTGATGGTGCGGACACGCGCCGAGAAGGAGATCCCGGAGGAGACCGTGCCGGGCGCCCAGGGCCCCGACGCGCAGGGCGACCCCGCCGCGCTCGACGCCTGGCTGGCGGAGACCGGCGACCTGCTCGTCGGCACGCTGCGGGAGGCCGGCCCGGACACGGCCGTGTGGTCGTGGGCCGGGGTCCCCACCGCCGGGTTCTGGGCCCGCCGGATGACGCACGAGCTCACCATCCACCGCGCCGACGCGACGCTCGCCGCCGGACTGCCGTACGAGGTGGCCCCCGAGATCGCGGCCGACGCGATCGACGAGTGGCTGGAGATCGTGCAGTGGGCGCAGCGGACCATCCCCGACGACCCGGCGCGCGAACTGCGCCGGCCCGGCGCGAGCATCCATCTGCACGCCACCGACCCCACGCCCGGGGTGGACGCCGAGTGGTTCGTCGACCTCGGCGGGGACGCGATCGTATGGCGGCGCGGGCACGAGAAGGCGACGGTCGCGCTGCGCGGCAGCCTCACCGACGTCCTGCTGGCGTTCTACCGCCGACTGCCGCTGGACGCGCCGGAGTTGGAGGTCCTGGGTGAGCGGGAGCTGCTGGAGTTCTGGCTGGAGCGGGCGACGTTCGGCTGAGGGCTGAGGGCTGAGCGCGAAGGCCTGGTGCGGGCTCCGGACACGGCAGTGGCCCGCCCCCGGGAAGGGGACGGGCCACAACGGTGTGACGGAAGGGCGGGATCAGCCCTCGCTCTTGGCCCCACGGCGACGCAGGCCGAAGAAGACCGCTCCTCCGCCGACGGCGACCAGGGCGACCGCGATGCCCGCGATCAGACCGGTGTTGGAGTTCGCACCGGTCTCGGCCAGGTTGGAGTCGCCGGCCGCCGGGGACGGGACGTTCTCCGCCGGGGCGGTGGTCGACGCGCTCTCGGAAGGAGCCGGGCTCTCGGTCTCCTCGGCCGGGGTCGAGGCGGAGTCCGACGGCGTCGGCGTGTCCGACGGAGCCGGGGGGTTCTCCTCGTCCTTCTTGCAGGCGGTGGACGGCGTCGTGAGGTTCGGCTCGATGTCCTCGTCGACGTAGCCCGCGGCCTTGACGTGCACGCGGTACTCGGCGTTCGGCTTCCAGTCCTCGGCGAAGGTGATGGTGACACCCTCGCGCGAGCCCTTGACCACCTGCTCGCCGACCTTCTCGAGGTCGGCGCCGTTGTTCTGCAGGAACACGGTGACCGTCGCGGGGATACCGCTGGGGTCCTTGTCCGTGACCGTGATGACGCCCTTGTCGCCGTCGCACTTGGCTTCGGCGGAGAATTCACTGATGTCGCACGCGAGCGCGTTGCCCGCGACGGAGAGGGCCAGGGCGGCCGAGGCGGACGCCACGCCCAGGGCCCGCACGGAACGTGCGACAGTACGGCGGTTTATGGACACGTTTGTCCTTACGGGAGTTGCACCACTGAGGGGGGTTGGAAGGGGGCGGCGACGGGACATCACCGTCCCCGTGAGACTCACAGATTTATAAGCGTCGCATAAGCACTGTCAACGCATATGCGGCCGACGGGCGTTGGCTTTGCCGTCTTATTAACCGAGGAGACGTTTCAACGCCTCCGGCGCCTCCTCGATCCGGTCGACGAGCGCGATCCGCGCCTCCATCGACCGCTCGCGCGCCAGTGACTGGAGCAGGGGCCACACGGGCAGCCTCTCGGTCCAGTGCGCCCGGTTCACGAGCACCATGGGTGTGGGCTCGCCGCGCGACTCGTAGTAGTTGGGCGTCGCGTTGTCGAAGACCTCCTGGACGGTGCCGGCGGCCCCGGGCAGGAAGACGACCCCCGCCGTGCAGCGCGCCAACAGGCCGTCCTCGCGGGTGGCGTTGGAGAAGTACTTCGCGATGTGGGAGGCGAAGGGGTTCGGCGGCTCATGGCCGTAGAACCAGGTCGGGATGCCGACCGAACGGCCGCCCCCGGGCAGGCGCTCCCGCACCTCGAAGGCGGCCGCCGCCCAGTCGGTCACGGAGGGCGTGAAGCCCGGTGCCTTGGCCAGCAGCCGAAGGGCGTCGCCCAGTTCCTCGTCGCCGTACGGGGCGAGATACGCGCCGAGGTTGGCCGCCTCCATGGCGCCGGGACCGCCGCCGGTGGCGACGGTCAGACCGGTGCGCGCCAGCTCCCGGCCGAGCCGGGCCGCGCCCTCGTACTCCGTGGTGCCGCGGCGCATCGCGTGACCGCCCATCACGCCCACCACCCGTGCGCCGGACAGGAGTTCGTCCAGGGCGTCGGAGACCGCGTCGTCGTGCAGCGCGCGCAGCGTCGAGGCGTACACGTCCCGGTCGGCCTTGGTGCGCTGGAGCCAGGCGTAGGCGCGGGCGTCCGGCGTGGCCTCGTAGCCGTCCGCCAGGGACGCGAACAGCTCCTCCGGGGTGTAGACATGGCCCCGGTACGGGTCGAAGGGGAGGTCGGGCAGCGGCGGGAAGACCAGGGCGCCCTCGGCCCGCACCTTGGCGGCCGCGTCCTCGCGCATCGGGCAGCCGAGGAAGACCGCGCTCGCCGCGCCGGTGGTGAGCAGCTCGCGCGTACGGTCCGTCAGATCGACGGCCTGGACGCGGAATCCGGCGAGGGAGCCGCGCGCCGAGACGACCGCGTCGAACTCCTCGAGCGTCTCTATCTCATGGTCGTCGTGGTGGGCCGCATGGGCGGGCATCGTCTGCACCCGCCCATGCTAAGTCGTCGCTCCTGGCTGTCCCTCAGCCCTCGACGGCCGCCGGGTCCATCCACACGACCTCCCAGGTGTGCCCGTCGAGGTCGTCGAAGGCGCGGCCGTACATGAAGCCCATGTCCTGGACCTGGTCCGACGCGGTGCCGCCGGCCGCCACGGCCTTCTCGACCAGCTCGTCGACCTTGGCGCGGCTCTCCGCGCTCAGACAGATCAGCACCTCGCTGGTCGTGGTGGCGTCCGCGATCTCCTTCTTGGTGAAGGTCGCGTAGAACGGCTTGGTGAGCAACATCGCGACGATGGTGTCGCTGATCACGACCGAGGCCGCGTTGTCGTCGCTGAACTGCGGGTTGAGCGAGTAGCCCAGCTCCGTGAAGAACTTCTTCGAGGCGTCCAGGTCGTTCACGGGCAGGTTGACGAAGATCATCTGCTGGTACGCGGGGGCGGTCATCGCGGTCTCTCCCATTCGGTTCGTCGCTGTTCGGTGAGGTAGACCGGGGGGCCTCGCGAAACTCATCGGCGCCCGGAGATTTTTCCGGGGGCGGGATCAGTGGGACAGGGGGAGCGCGGCCAGTTCGGCCACGACGAGGGTCAGCGGGCCGAAGACGGCGAGCAGGGCGCCCGCCCGCAGGGCCGCCGCGCCGCGCAGAGTCCCCGCCGGGGCACCGAGGCGGAGCAGGGCCGCCGTGGTGCCGGAGCGGTCCTGCCGGGCCTCGACGGCGGCCGTGCAGAGCGTGGCGACGGCGCAGCCGGTGACGACGGCGGCGCCCAGCGCGGTGAGCGGACCGAAGGAGTCCGAGTCCGGCAGGGGCGTCATGGCGACCGCCGCCGAGGCCACCGCGCAGACGACGCCGAGGGGGCGCCCGATCCGGGTGGCCTCCTCCATCAGGCCCCGGCCCGCGAGCAGCCGCAGCGCCCCGGGGCGCACGGCCTGCAGCAGCAGGCCGCACAGGTGGGTGAGGCCGGGGGCGAGCAGCGCGAGGCCCACCGCGGTGAGCAGCCAGCCGACCAGCACCCCGGTGGGTCCCGCGGGCAGCGCCGCGGGCAGCGCGGGCCCGCCGTCGTCCGTCGCGCCGGCGGCGTACGTCTCGACGGCCAGGCCGGCCGCGAGTACGGCGACACCCCAGGGCAGCCCCTTGGGCGCGGGGTGCGGCGCCGGAAGCTCCGGCACGCTCTCGACGGCGGGGGTCTCGACGGCGGGTGTCTCCACCGCCACCGTGCCTTCCGCCGGCTCAGGTTCCTCCCGCCCGGCGCCCCGCTCGGCCCCGCCCGTCCGGGTGCCGAACCGGCCGTAGGACCCGAAGGTCTCCCGGGCCGCCACCCGCCCGGTCGCCCCGAAGCGGCCGTACGACCGTCTGCCGCCGCCGTCGGGCGCCGGGCCGAGCACCGTGGGCCGCAGGACGAACGCCACCGCGGCCGACGCGAGCACCGGCACCAGGGCCAGCAGGGTCAGGGAGCCCGGCACCGGCAGCGGGGTGCCCGCCGCGAGCGCCTCCGTGGCCGCCCCGTCGAACGGCATACCGGTGAGGTCGCCCCGCAGATGCAGGAAGACCAGCAGCGCCAGCATCGAGCCGAGCACACAGGACAGGGCCGTGGTGGTGGCCGAGACCAGCATCAGGCGCGCCGGGCCCAGGCCCACCGCGGCGAGGCCGGGACGCGGCCGGGTGCCGGGGTCCGTGCGGGCGACGGCCACCGCGAGATGCACCGTCGCGGCGACCGGGGGCAGGCACCAGACGAGCCGGGCGGTCGCGTCGGCGGGGGAGCCGGGGTGGGCGAGGGCGTAGCCCAGCGCGCACAGCAGCAGGAACCCGGTGCCCGCCGACGCCGCCGTGACCAGCAGCCGGCGCAGCTGGACGGCGGGCCGGGCGCCGCGGGTCAGGCGGAGAGCGAGCACGCCGCCCGGCCTTCCGTCTCGGGGACGGGAGGCAGGTGCACGGTGTTCACGCGCCGTCCGTCGAGCAGGGCGATGGTGCGGTCGGCGAACGCCGAGCACTCGGTGTCGTGGCCGGTCATGACCACGGTGATGCCGTGCGAGCGGGCCGCCGCCGTCAGGGTGCGCAGCACCTGGGTGCGGTCGGCGCGGCGCAGCGGCGCCGTCGGCTCGTCGGCGAACAGGACCTGGGGCGCGGGGGCCAGGGCGCGGGCGATGCTGACGCGCTGGCGTTCGGCCTGGACGAGCTGGTGCGGGCGCTTGCGGGCGGCGTCGCCGATGTCCAGGCGCTCCAGCCACTCCAGCGCGGCCTGCTTGGCGCGGCGCCGGCCGGTGCCGCGCAGCATCAGGGGCAGGGCGGTGTTCTCCCAGACGTTCAGCTCGGGGACCAGCGAGGGGGCCGGGTCGATCCAGGCGAAGCGGTCGCGGCGGAGCCGGTCGCGGGCCTGGGCGCCCATGGTGTGCACCGGCACGCTGTTGAACCAGACCTCGCCGGAGCGCGCCGGGACCAGTCCCGACAGACAGCGCAGGAGGGCCGTCTTGCCGCTGCCGCGCGGGCCGACCACGGCGAGGATCTCGCTCTCCCGGACCCCGAGCGAGACACCGCTGAGCGCGGGCGAGCCGTCGTTGTACGAATAGTGCAGGGCGCGTGCCCAGAGCACGTCGTTGTCCGGCGGAGCCACCATGGCGTACACCTCGGTTCAGATCCGTAGTTCCCGTGCCGTTCCCCCGTCCGGGGGAACGAAGACAGGGCCGATCGGTTACCAGGCACGCTAAGGACCGGGGCGTCGAACGCCGGACAGCACGCGGCGGGGGTGCACCCTTCTCACTCCTACGGGCGCACCCCCGCCGACGGGCCGGTGGGTCAGAGCTTCGTCCACGCCTCCTCGAGGGTGACGCGCAGGATCTGCTCGATCTCGTCGAAGGTGCCCTGGTCGGAGATCAGCGGCGGGGCCAGCTGGATCACCGGGTCGCCCCTGTCGTCGGCGCGGCAGTACAGGCCGTTCTCGAAGAGCTTCTTCGACAGGAAGCCGTACAGGACGCGCTCGGTCTCCTCGTCGGTGAAGGACTCCTTGGTCGCCTTGTCCTTGACCAGCTCGATGCCGTAGAAGAAGCCGTTGCCGCGGACGTCGCCGACGATCGGCAGGTCGTGGAGCTTCTCCAGGGTGGAGCGGAAGGCGCCCTCGTTGTCCAGGACGTGCTGGTTGAGGTTCTCGCGCTCGAACAGGTCGAGGTTGGCGAGGCCCACCGCCGCCGACACGGGGTGGCCGCCGAAGGTGTAGCCGTGCAGGAAGGTGTTGTCGCCCTTGTAGAACGGCTCGGCCAGGCGGTCGGAGATGATGCAGGCGCCGATCGGGGAGTAGCCCGAGGTCATGCCCTTGGCGCAGGTGATCATGTCCGGGACGTAGTCGAACTTGTCGCAGGCGAACATGGTGCCGAGGCGGCCGAAGGCGCAGATGACCTCGTCGGAGACGAGCAGCACGTCGTACTGGTCGCAGATCTCGCGGACCCGCTGGAAGTAGCCGGGCGGGGGCGGGAAGCAGCCGCCCGCGTTCTGCACGGGCTCCAGGAAGACCGCGGCGACCGTGTCCGGGCCCTCGAAGAGGATCTGCTGCTCGATCTGGTCGGCGGCCCAGCGGCCGAAGGCCTCGGGGTCGTCGCCGAAGAGCGGGGCGCGGTAGATGTTGGTGTTCGGCACCTTGTGCGCGCCGGGGACCAGCGGCTCGAAGGGCGCCTTCAGGGCGGGCAGGCCGGTGATGGACAGGGCGCCCTGCGGGGTGCCGTGGTAGGCGACCGCGCGGGAGATGACCTTGTGCTTGGTGGGCTTGCCGACGAGCTTGAAGTACTGCTTGGCGAGCTTCCAGGCGGTCTCGACGGCCTCGCCGCCGCCGGTGGTGAAGAAGACCTTGTTCAGGTCGCCCGGGGCGTGGTGGGCCAGGCGCTCGGCCAGCTCCACGGCCTTGGGGTGGGCGTACGACCAGATCGGGAAGAACGCCAGCTCCTGGGCCTGCTTGCTGGCGGTCTCGGCGAGCTCGGTGCGGCCGTGTCCGGCCTGTACGACGAAGAGACCGGCGAGTCCGTCCAGGTACCGCTTGCCCTGGTCGTCGAAGATGTGGGTCCCCTCACCGCGGACGATCGTCGGGACGGGGGCCTTCTCGTACGAGGACATGCGCGTGAAGTGCATCCACAAGTGGTCGTACGCGGTCCTGCCGAGGTCCTGAGGGCTGTTGGTGCTCACGGTTATCGGGTCCTCACGGTTATCGGGTTCCCCACATGTAGGTCTGCTTCTTGAGCTTGAGGTAGACGAAGCTCTCCGTCGAACGCACGCCCGGGACGGCCCGGATGCGCCGGTTGATGACCTCCAGGAGGTGGTCGTCGTCCTCGCAGACGATCTCCACCATCAGGTCGAAGGAGCCGGCGGTCATCACCACGTACTCGCACTCGGCCATGGCGGTCAGCGCGTCGGCCACGGACTCCACGTCGCCCTCGACGTTCACGCCGACCATCGCCTGCCTGCGGAAGCCCACGGTCAGCGGGTCCGTGACGGCGACGATCTGCATGACGCCCTGGTCGAGCAGCTTCTGGACGCGCTGGCGCACGGCCGCCTCGGACAGGCCGACGGCCTTGCCGATCGCGGCGTACGGCCGGCGGCCGTCCTCCTGGAGCTGTTCGATGATGGCGAGGGAGACGGCGTCCAGCTGGGCACCGCCGCCGTTTCTGGACTCGCGGGAGTCCCTGTGCTCTGCGCTTCGACTGGCCACGGGGTCACTCTGCACGACGTCTCGACAGTTCCGCAAGGCCGAAGCGATGAAATTCGTTGTTCACATCCCCTATGCCTGCGGATTTCGCAGATCCGGAGCCGGTGGGGGTGTTGAAAACGCGGGTCGGGCGATTAGGGTGGGTGTCTCAGAGAATGGACAGCCCAAAACCAGTGAAGACCCTGACAGGAGGCCGGCAGTGAGCACCGAGCTGCGTCGTCTGCGCAACTACATCGACGGTGAGTTCCGGGACGCCGCCGACGGACGGACCACCGAGGTGGTCAACCCCGCGACGGGCGAGGCGTACGCGACCGCGCCGCTGTCCGGACAGGCGGACGTCGACGCCGCCATGGAGGCGGCGGCCCGGGCCTTCCCGGCCTGGCGCGACGCCACCCCCGCCGAGCGCCAGAAGGCCCTGCTGAAGATCGCGGACGCCTTCGAGGAGCGCGCCGAGGACCTGATCGCCGCCGAGGTGGAGAACACCGGCAAGCCGATCGGCCTGACGCGGTCCGAGGAGATCCCGCCGATGGTCGACCAGATCCGCTTCTTCGCCGGCGCGGCGCGGATGCTGGAGGGCCGCTCCGCGGGCGAGTACATGGAGGGCCTGACCTCGATCGTGCGCCGTGAGCCGATCGGCGTCTGCGCGCAGGTCGCGCCGTGGAACTACCCGATGATGATGGCCGTGTGGAAGTTCGCCCCGGCCCTCGCCGCGGGCAACACGGTCGTCCTGAAGCCGTCGGACACGACCCCCGCGTCGACCGTCCTGATCGCCGAGATCATCGGCGCGATCCTGCCGAAGGGCGTCTTCAACGTCATCACCGGCGACCGTGACACCGGCCGCATGATGGTCGAGCACCCGACCCCCGCGATGGCCTCCATCACCGGTTCCGTGCGCGCCGGCATGTCGGTCGCCGAGTCCGCGGCCAAGGACCTCAAGCGGGTCCACCTGGAGCTGGGCGGAAAGGCCCCCGTCGTCGTCTTCCAGGACACCGACATCGCCAAGGCCGTCGAGGACATCTCGGTCGCGGGCTTCTTCAACGCCGGGCAGGACTGTACGGCCGCCACCCGTGTGCTCGTCCAGGAGTCCATCCACGACGAGTTCGTGCGGGCGCTCGCCAAGGCCGCCGCCGACACCAAGACCGGTCAGCCGGACGACGAGGACGTGCTGTTCGGCCCGCTCAACAACCCGAACCAGCTCAAGCAGGTCGCCGGGTTCATCGACCGGCGCCCCGCCCACGCCAAGGTCGAGGCGGGCGGCCACCAGGTCGGCGACAAGGGGTACTTCTACGCCCCGACCGTCGTGTCCGGGCTGAAGCAGGACGACGAGATCATCCAGAAGGAGGTCTTCGGGCCGGTCATCACCGTCCAGTCGTTCACCGACGAGGCCCAGGCGATCGAGTGGGCGAACGGCGTCGAGTACGCGCTCGCCTCCTCGGTGTGGACCAAGGACCACGGGCGCGCGATGCGGATGTCCAAGGCCCTCGACTTCGGCTGCGTGTGGATCAACACCCACATCCCGCTGGTCGCGGAGATGCCGCACGGCGGCTTCAAGAAGTCCGGCTACGGCAAGGACCTCTCGGCGTACGGCTTCGACGACTACACGCGTATCAAGCACGTCATGACGTCCCTGGACGTCTGACGCTCCCTTCCGAGCGCGAGGACGCGGCCCCGCTCCCGGCATCACGCCGGGACCGGGGCCGCGGCCGTCAGGCGTCCGGTGCGCCCCCGGCAGGAGGGTTCATGGCGCGGGTGATGGCCGACTCGACGGCGGCGATGCGGTCGGCGAGGAGACCGAGGGCGGCCACCGCGCGGGTCAGCTGGTCGTCCTCCGGACCGCCCAGCGCCTGGGTGCGGACGTGCGCGGCCTTCACCTCCGCCCATCGGGCGGCCTGCGCGGCGGTGAGCGTGCCGCGCAGCTCGGCCAGCTTCAGCAGGTCGGCCTCGGCGCCGGTCGTCAGGGTCTGCGCCTCGGCCCGGTAGTGGTCGTCGATCAGCGCGGTCAGCTCCGCGTCGTTCATGACCGGCTGGACGCGCTGCGCGATCTTGTTCATGTTCCGGTACGAGCCCTGGAGCCGGAACGGCGGCTCCGTGCGGGTGGCGTCGGCCTGCGCGGCGGACGCGATGTAGGCGTCGTTCACCGCGAGCACGGTCGCCCGCACCGTCAGCAGATGGCGCAGCACCGCGAGGATCCGCTCCAGTTCGGCGGGCGCGTAGGGGTGGGCCAGCCGGTCCGGGCGGGCCGTCGGGTCGCCCTCGGCCAGCCGGACGAGCAGGTCGAGGTCGGCCCGGTCGCGTCCGGCGAGCGGCGCCAGCACGGTGTTGGCGGTGAGCGCGTTCTCGATGAAGCTCAGCGCGAAGACCTGCTCCTTGCCGGTGAGGACGTCGCCGAGGTTCCACACGTCGGCGCGGTTGGCGAGCATGTCGGGGACGCGGAAGCGCCCGCCGGACTCGGTGTACGGGTTGCCGGCCATGCAGACCGCGAACCGCTTGCCGCGCAGGTCGTACGTGCGGGGCGTGCCGTCGTGCACCCCGTCGATGGTGCGCGTGGCGTCGCACAGCGGGATGAACTTCTGCAGCAGCTCCGGCGAGGTGTGCTGGATGTCGTCCAGGTACAGCAGGGTGTTGTTGCCCGCCGCCAGCGCGAAGTTGATCTTCTCGACCTCCTGGCGCGCGGTCGCGTTCGGGGCCTCGGCGGGGTCGAGCGAGGTCACGCCCCGGCCCAGCGCGGGACCGCTCACCTTGACCAGCATCAGCCCCAGCCGGTCCGCGACGTACTCGACGAGGGTCGTCTTGCCGTAGCCGGGCGGGGAGACGAGCAGCAGCAGACCGCCGGTGTCGGTCCGCTTGGTGTCACCGGTGGTGCCGAGCTGCCGGGCGAGGCTGTCGCCGACGAGCGGCAGGTACACCTCGTCGATGAGCCGGTTGCGGACGAACGCCGGCATCACCCGCGGGCGGTGCTCGTCGAGCCGCAGCCGGTCCCGCTCCGCGGCCGTCACGGCGGTACGGCGGCGCAGATAGGCGCGGTGCGCGGGGACCTCGTGCGTGGCGAACGCCCGGGTCCGGGCGAGGAATTCGTCGACGCGGAGCGTGAGCCGGCCGCCGCCGATCCGGGGGTGGGCGCCGAGCAGGCCCTCCACGGTCGCGGTCAGCGGCGCCTCGGACTCGTAGCGGGGGAGGCCCGGGCACAGCTCGGCGGCCACGGCCTCCGCCAGGTCCCCGGCGGTGACGTCGGTGCCGGTGGAGGCCGTGTACGCGGACAGCCACGCCTCGACCAGCTGGCGGCGGGCGGCCAGGCCCCCGAGCGCCGCGAGGTCGTCGTCGTAGGCGGAGGTGCCGACCGTACGGCGGAACTTGTCCAGCAGGGTGCGGGCGCCGGCGCTGACGACGAAGCCGTCCGGGCCGCAGGTCAGTTCGTCGAAGAGGTAGTCCGCGGCGGGCCGGCCGCCCTCGCCGCCGATCGCCTCCGCCAGCTCCCGGCACAGCTCCGCGATCGCGGGCGCCAGACCGAACGTGTCGCGGGCGCGGGCCAGCGACACCGCGCGCCGGGCCCAGTCCGCGCGGGCCTCCTCCGTCGTGCCATGGGCCCAGAACAGCTGGGCCCGCGCCCGGGCGGACGGCTCGTGGCGCAGCGGGCCCGCGCTCTCGTACAGGCCGAGCAGCGCGGTGAGGATCAGCGCCGTGTCGTGGTCGTGGACGCCGGGCTCGTACCCCTCGTCGTACGCCTCCCGCGCGGCCCGGCGCACGAGTTCGGGCAGGTCCGCGCCGGCCAGGCCCTCGGCGCCGTGCGTGTCGAGCAGCCGGGCGGCCAGGTGCTCGGCGCGGTAGACGTCCGGGGACTCCGACGGCAGCGGTCGGTCCCAGTGGGCACGGGCCGCCACCAGCTCGGGGTCGGTCAGCGGGGAGCGGTGGTCGGTGCCGGTCACGGCGAAGGCGAGTCCGTCGCCGTCCGGGACCAGGGTGAGGTCGAGCGGCTCGGTGTGCACGGCGAAGCGGTGCCCGCCCAGGCGCAGGGTGCGGCCGCCGTCGGCGTACAGGTCGGTACGGTCCCGCAGGGCGCGCCCTGCCTCCTGGCGGGCGGCCTTCAGCCGTCCGTCCAGCTCCTCCGCCCGTACCTGGTCGCCGAGTTCACGCAGCTCGCCGACGATCCGGCGGACCTTGGCGGGCATCGGGTCGGAGGCGAAGAAGGCCGCGACGGCGTCCGCGTCGGGCAGCGCGACGGCCCGCCGGGCGACGGACCGCAGCACCCGCTCCGCGGAGCCGGCCAGCCGCTCGGCGCGCCGGGCCCGCTCGTCGGCGAGGGCCTGCTTACGGGCCGTGAACACCTCGTGGATCTCGTCGCGCCGGTCGGCGAGCGCGCCGAGGAAGTCGTCGAACTCGGCGAACCGCGACTCCAGGGTCTCCACCCGCACCAGCAGGCGGGCCAGTTGCTCCTCGCACGCGTCGGGGGTGCCGGCGGCCGCGAGGGCGGCGGTGACCGCCTGCCCGAGCAGGGCGAACTCGGCGGCGAACCCCTCCCGCCCCTCCTGGTCGGCGAGTTCGCGGCGGCGGCCGTCGAGGACGGCACGGGCACGGTTGACGCCGCCCGCGACCTCGGCGATCCGTCCCAGGACGGCCGTACGGACCGTGACGTCGGCGATGTCGAGACCGGCGACGACCTCCGTCACCGTGTCCAGCCCCTCGGCGAGTTCGTCGATCCGGGCGGCGACGGGACCGGCCTCGGCGGCGGTCGCGATGCCCGCGGCGTCCGCGAGGAGAGTGTCGACCCGCTCGTGGTGGGCGGCGAAGGCGTCCTCGCGGGCCAGGTCGGTGACCGCCCGGCGGCCGAACGCGTCCAGGTCGGACGCCACGTCGGCGGCCAGCGCGTCGATCCGGTCCGTGTCGGCGTACCGCAGGTCCTTCAGCGTGAGCAGATGCCCCTGCGCGCGGCGCAGTTCGGCGAGCCCCGACACCCAGGCGTCGGCGCCCCGGGGTGCCTCGCCGCGCAGCCGCCGGACGACCGCGGCGACGCGCTCGGCGGCCTCGGTGAGCGCCTCGGCGGCCCGCCGGGTCAGCGCCCGCACGGTACGGAACTCGGTCAGCACCTGCTCGGCGGTCGCCCGCACCCGCCCCAACGGGCCGGCCAGATCGCCGAGTTCCGGCTCGTCCAGCCAGTGGTGGGCGTCGGCCGCGCGGACGCAGGCCGCCGTCAGCGCCTCGTACATCTCGACGGTGGGGGTGGTGTCGGCGACGGCTCCGGCGACGGACAGGCAGTCGGAGATGCCGCGCACCAGATCGGCGTTGCCGACCCGGGCCAGCGGTCCGGCACCGGCCGGCTGCGCGGCGGCGTGGACGTCGGAGACGAAAGGGGAGGTCCACAGCCGCACCGGGTGGACGCGGCCCGGCTCGGCGCTCTCGGCGCCCAGCAGGACCAGCCCGCCGTCGCCGAACAGGGCCCACCCGCCGCTGGCGAGCGGTGTCGACACCTCCTTGCGGATCACGTTGTACGGCAGCAGCAGGGCGCGGCCCGCACCCCGCGCGTGGAACGTGAACAGGACGTCCTCGCCGTTGGGGGAGCGGACGGTCCGCTCGAACTCCAGGAGCCCGGGCTCCTCCGCGACCCCTTCGAAGATCTTGTGCGCGCCGCTCGCCAGGCAGTACCCGCCGGGGAAGACGATCCCCTGGTCCTCGGGGAGCCGGCGGCACGCCTGCCCGATCCCGTCGAGGCGTACGACGGCCCTGGTCAGCGTGTTGAACACCAGGTACCGGTGGGCGTCCTCGTTGTAGGGGCGGATCCGCAGCAGGATCAGCGCGCCCACCCGGGCGTGGGCGATCTCGGCGTCCGCGAGGGCCTGCAACGGCTCGTCGACGGGCTCGGCGTAGACGCCCTGGCCCGTCTCCGTGTCGTCCTCGGTCTTCACGGTGAGAGTGCCGCCGACGGTCGCGACGAACAACTCGTCCCCGACGGACACATGGGGGTGCCGGCCCAGCCGGTGGTCCGCGCGGGTGGCCGGCGTCCAGGTGAAGTCGTGGGCGGGCGGCGCCACATGGTCGCGGTCGCCGCGCGCGTCCAGGAAGGACACCTCGCCGCCGTCCGTCACCGCCCAGCGCAGCACCCGGATGTCGTCCGCCGTCTCACCGGTCTGGAAGACGGCCAGCAGCCTGCCCTCGACGAGCCGCAGCCGCAGCAGCCGGGCCTGCCGGTAGTAGCGGTGCAGCGCGCCGAACTCCCGGACGAACACGGGGTCGTCGAGGAGGCCGGGCACGGCGTCCTCGGGCAGCCGCTTCAGCTCGCGGTCGTGCAGCGCGAACACGTCGCCGACGGCCGGCTCGGTCCCCGCGCCCGGCGGCAGGCCGTGGCCGAAGAGCAGGACGTCCCCGACGGCCACGAGGTCGCGGGGCACACAGGCGTGCCCGGTGTGCAGCCGACCGGTGCCGGCGAGTTCGAGGCGGGCCGAGCCGAACTCCTCGGCCCGGCGGGCGTTCAGCTCCTCGGCGCGCCGGGCGAGTTCGGCGGCCTGCGCGGTGAGCCGGTCCCGCAGCACCTCGTAGGTGCCGGTGTCCAGGCTCGTCGTCCCGGTGGTCATGGGATCCCTCTCGGACGTCTCGGGGTCTCGGCGGACGGCGAAGGCGTGGTCCGGAGCCGCCGTCCCCTGTGCGGCGGCTCCGGACCACGGGCCGGTCAGCCCTGGGCGCTGCCGTTGAGCGAGGCGAGGGGGGTCTCCGCGAGACCCAGTTCGCCCGCCCGGTCCAGCAGCCGCTGGAGCTGACCGGAGTCCGCCGAGCCCGACTTCATGAGCTTCATCAGCAGCGCGGACACGGTGAGGTTCTGCACGTCCGCCGTGGAGACGGAACCGAGAACGTGGGTGAGGTCGTCGCCGAGGTCCCGCGAGCCGTCCAGCCAGGGCCGGCCGAGCGCCTGCGCCGTCTCGGAGTGCCGGACGAACCCGTCGACGCCCTTGCCGAGCGCGATGGACGACACCAGACGGTCGAAGAAGACCGAGTCGCCGCCGACGATGTCGATGTCGGCGTTCTCCAGACCGGTGGCGAGCACCGTGGCCTGCGCCTCGGCGACCTGCCGCTGCACCTCCAGGCCGGCCAGCCGGATGTCCTTCTCGGCCTCCAGACGCAGCCGGTACTCCTCGTGGCCCCGGGACGCGTCGTCCAGCGCGGCCATCGCCGCCGCCTTCTCGGTGAGTCCGGCGGCCTCGGCCTTGAGCTTCTCGCCGACGCCCTGCGCCTCGGCGAGCGCCTTGGCCCGCGCCCCCTCGGCCTCGGCGCGCATCCGGGCCTCGGTGGCCTCGGCCTCCGCGCGGCCGGCCTTCTCGATGACCTCGGCCTCCTTGTCGCGGACCTGCACCGCGGCCAGCCCCTCGGCCGCCGCCTCCGCCTGGATGCCCTCGGAGAGGCGGAGCTTGGCCCGCGCGTCCAGGTCGGCGCTCTTCAACCGGGCCTCGGCCAGAGTCAGTTCCTCGGCCGCGCGGTGCACCGCTGCCTGCTCGGCGGCCTCGGCGGCCTTGATGTCCTTGACCAGCCGCTCCTGTGCCTCCGCCTCGGCGGCGATGATCACGGCCTGCCGGTCGCGCTCGGCCTCCTCCACGGCCCGCAGCCGCTTGATGGCCTCCTCCTGCTCGGCCACCGTACGGTCCACGGCGACCCGCTCGCGGACCACCTCGGCGATCTGCCGCTTCTCCGCCTCGACCTCCTTGTCGGCCGCGATCCGGGTCAGCTGCGTCTCCCGCTCACGGGCGATGACCTCCAGCAGACGGTCCTTCTCGATGCGCTCGCTCTCGACGGCGATGACCCGCTCGCGGTTCTTCGCGGCGACGGCGACCTCGCGGGCCTGGTTCTCCCGCTGCACACCGAGCTGCTCCTCGGTCTTGAGGAAGGCGGCCTGGGCCCGCAGCCGCTCCTCCTCCACCACCCGCGCCGTCTCGGCCTCCTCGCG
Organism: Streptomyces nigra; assembly: GCF_003074055.1. Taxonomy (NCBI): domain Bacteria; kingdom Bacillati; phylum Actinomycetota; class Actinomycetes; order Kitasatosporales; family Streptomycetaceae; genus Streptomyces; species Streptomyces nigra. Next base: position 5,452,304 of record NZ_CP029043.1, read on the forward strand.
CGCCCGTACGGTCTCGATCTCCCGGCGCTGCTTGATCTCGGCGTCGGCCTGCCGGCGCTCCAGCTCCAGGATGGCCTCGCGGGCGTCGACGTTCTGCCGGGTGATCTCCTTCTCCTCGGTGCGCTGGGCCTCGTTGGTGCGCACGTGCTCGACGGCCGTCAGCTCGGTGATCTTGCGGATGCCCTGCGCGTCCAGGACGTTGGCGGGGTCGAGCTGGGTGAGCGGCGTCTGCTCCAGGAAGTCGATCGCCGCGTCCTCCAGGTGGTAGCCGTTGAGGTCGACGCCGATGACCTCGATGATCCGGTACCGCAGTTCCTCGCGCTTGGTGTAGAGGTCGGTGAAGTCCATCTGCTTGCCGACGGTCTTCAGCGCCTCGGAGAACTTCGCGTGGAACAGCTCCTGCAGCGTGTTCCGGTCGCTGGCGCGGGCGGTGCCGACGGCCTGGGCGACCTTGATGACGTCCTCGACCGTCTTGTTGACCTTGACGAAGAACGTGATCCGGATGTCCGCGCGGATGTTGTCGCGGCAGATCAGCCCTTCCTTGCCGGCCCGGGTGATCTCGATGGTCTTCACCGAGATGTCCATGGTCTCGGCCTTGTGCAGCACGGGCAGCACGACCTGCCCGGTGAAGGTCACGTCGACCTTGCGCATCTTGGAGACGATCAGGGCCTTGCCCTGCTCGACCTTGCGGAACAACCGGGCGACGACCAGTACGACCAGCAGGCAGGCGACGACGAGCGCGCCGATGCCGACGATCATGGGAACCATGACATACGTCCTTCAGGCGTAGGTGTGCGGAGAACAGGCGTGGGTGAGCGGGCGCGCGGGCGCAGGCGGGTGCGCGGGCGCGGCTCGGCAGGTGGGGGCGGCGGCGCGGCTCAGGCTGCGCGGTCCCGCGTCCGGAGCGCGGGGGTGCCCGCGCGGTCCGCGCGACGCGCGGCCGGCCCGGGTTCGTCGGGGAAGAGGCGGTGCAGCCGCCGGACGAGAAGGCGGGTCGCGGACCAGGCCAGGACCAGGGCGGCGACCGGCACGGCGAGCCGCAGCAGCGGGCCGGCGGCGCTCCCGGCGGGGACGAGGACGGCGAGCGGCACGGCCGCCCCGACGCTCAGCGACCAGGCGAGGAACGTCAGCAGCGACAGCGCGACCGTCACGGGCACCCCGCCCAGCCCCCAGCCGCGCAGGTCCACGTCGGCGTCGAAGCCGCGGACACCGGCCAGTCCGGCGGCGACCAGGAGCCAGTAGCAGACGGCCACGACGAGGGCGGCGCTCAGCAGCAGGGTGGGCAGGCCGGTGGCGGCGGTCAGAACCGTGCGCATCTCCGAGCCCCCTCTCCCTGTGCGCCGAGAACGGCGGCGCGTGTCGTCCGGGGTGCGGCGCGGCGTACGGCGCGATGCGGGACACCTGCCGGTGTCCGGCATCGCGCCCGTCCGTCGTGCTCCCCGCGGACCATGTTGCCGGAGGCCATCCCGCTCGCGCATTGCCGGTTTCCGGCAATGTTCGCCGACGTTTACATGCCGGACGGCTCGCCCGCGGGCCGGAGCGCGCCGTTCCGCGGAGGTCACGCGGTGTGGTGCCGGTGGTGGACGGCGGTACGGCCCACCGTCGCCGCCATCCGGCCGAGCCGGCGCCAGTCCAGCCGGGCCTTGCGGCGGGGGACGCCGGGTCGCTCGCGCGGGACGCGGACGCGCAGGGCGCCCGGCCGGACCCGGCAGCGCACCGGGGTGGGCAGCAGCAGCGCCTCCCCGTCCACACCGGCCTCGATCTCGGGCCGGTCGGCGTCCACCACCACCTCCCGTGCGGTGACCAGGGTGAGGCCGTGTGGTCCAGGCGTCAGCAGCAGTGCGGCGGCCTGGGCGGCGCTGTCCACGCGGATGCCGAGGACGCCGAGCACCCCGCCGTCGAGGCGGTCGCGGTAGCCGAGCCCGAAGGGGTCGTCGGTGCGGTAGACGTTGTTGCTGACCAGCACGGCCTGTGGAGCCTCCAGCGTGGTCCGCCCTGCGCGGGCGGTCAGCCGCGGGCCCTGCTCGCCGAGGAGCAGGTCGGGCAGCAGCTCCAGACTGGTGCCGATCTTCGCCTCCCGGTAGCCGGGGCTCTGCACGATCGCCGCGTACGCCCCGAAGGACGCGTTGTTGACGAACGGCCGGTCGCCCGCGAAGCCGAGGTCGACGCGCAGCTCCACACCGTCGGTGAGCGCGTCGAGGCAGGTGGACGGGTCGTCCCGGTCGAGGCCCAGGTCCATCGCGAAGTGGTTGCGGGTGCCGGCGCTGATCACCAGGAACGGCAGCCCGTGCTCGGCGGCGACCGCCGCGACCAGCGCCTGGGTGCCGTCGCCGCCCGCGACCCCGAGCAGGTCCGCCCCCTTCGCGACGGCCTCACGGGCGAGCGCGGTGACGTCCTGCTGCCGCTCGGGGTCGAGGAGGACGACCTCGGCGCCGAGCCGCTCCGCCTTCTCCTTCAGCCCGAACCGGCCCACCTTCCCGTCGCCCGAGCGCGGGTTCATGATCAGGAACGGCCGCCGTGCGGGCGGCGCCCTGCGCTCGCGCATCACCCGCACCCGGGTCTCGCCCGTGCTCCCCAGCGCGTACCGCCCGCTCACGACGGCCACCGCCCACAGCGCCACCGACACCAGCAGCGACCACAGCAGGGTGAGCGCGAACAGGGCGACGAGCGCGGCCGGCACGATCAGCGCCACCAGGGCCGCGACCCAGCGCAGGGGGCCGCGCAGGGTCAGCGTCCACCACAGCGCGACCGCGCTGACGGCCAGTCCGACCGCCGCGGCCAGGAGGAGCAGCAGGCCGACACCGCCGCCGTGGACCAACGGCACGAGCACGGCGAGCGCGGCGGCGACGAGCGCGCCACGGGCCGCCCACCGCTGCTTCACAAAGGCGCGCCCGCTCAGGTCGAGGGCCATCGTTCCTCCGTTCGCCCCGTGCACATCGTAGGACCGGTCTGTCTACGGATGCTCGCCACGGCCGCGTCGAACCCCGTTACCGCGAACCCGCTTTTGAACATGTTCAACCCAGGCGTAGGGTACGGCCATGAGCGACAGAGCCGCCCTGCTCAAGGGCATCCGTGTGTGGTTGGTCCTCTTCGTCGTCTGCCTCGTGCTCAGCGGGGCCACGGCCTTCCCCCTCGTCCACGAACTGCGCTGGACGGAGGACCTGTTGCGGGCCCTGTCCGTCCAGGAGAGCCTTCCCGGCCTGACGGACTGGATCGCGCGGGTCCGGCAGGGACTCGACACCGCGGACGCCGAATACCCCTTCCTCCTCTACGGCACGGACTGGCTGGCCTTCGCCCACCTCGTCATCGCCGTCGCCTTCTACGGCCCCTACCGCGACCCCGTCCGCAACATCTGGGTCGTCGAGTTCGGGATGATCGCCTGCGCCGGAATCATCCCGCTCGCCCTGATCTGCGGGCCGATCCGCGGCATCCCGCTGTGGTGGTCCGTGATCGACATGGCGTTCGGCGTCGTCGGGGTGATACCGCTGTACGTCGTGCGCCGAAGGATCAAGCGCCTGGAGGCGCTCACGGGGGCGCCGGCGCCCGGGGCCCCCGCCGCAGCCGTCAGCGGTTGAACGCGGGGAAGGCGAAGCGCTGGGCGATGGCCAGGCCGTCGCCCTTGGCATCGGTGGAGTTGACGGAGTACACGACCGTCCGGGACAGGTCGCGGGTGGCGGCGACCACCGTGTGATAACCGGGCCGGGAGCCCGTCTTCCCCCAGATCACCTTGCCGTTGAGCTCGAAGCGCTCCAGACCGGCGGCCATCGTCGCCCCGTCGACGTCCGGCACCGTGAACATCTCCTTCAGCTGCGGCTTCGGCACCACCCGGCCGCTGAACAGGGCGACCAGGAGCCGCTCCAGATCGGCCGTCGTGCTGATCAGATCGCCGGCGGCGAACCGGTCGCTCATGTTCCAGTCGGTCACGTCGACGAGCCGCCCGTCGATCCAGTCGTAGCCCCGGTTGTGCGGGCCGTGAATGCGGGGGTCGGGCCCGGCCGGGAAGGACGTGTGCCGCATACCGAGCGGACGGAAGATGCGCACGGCCGCCTGATGGGCGTACGAGTCGCCGGTGACCTTCTCGATCAGCAGGCCCAGCACGGTGTAGTGGATGTTGCCGTACCGCTGGAACTCACCCGGCGCGTGCTCCGGGTCGGGGCCCTTGGCCACCGACGCGGCCACCACCTCCTCGGGGGTCAGCGTCTCGAACCGGCGCTCGTAGGCGGTGTCGACGTCGTCGCCGAGGGAGGCGCCGGGCTGCAGACCGCTGGTGAAGTTCAGCAACTGCCGAACGGTGACGGGTGCGAAGTCGTCGGTGAGCAGACCGGGCAGGTACCGCTGCACGGTGCCGTCGAGCGAGATCCGCCCCTCCGCCGCGAGCTGCAGCACGAGGGCCGCCGTGACGATCTTCGTGGTGGAGCCGGCCCGGAACCGGGCGTCCTCCAGCGCGGGCGCCCCCGACCGGACGTCCCGCACCCCCGCCACCCCGTGCCAGCCGCCCCGGCCGCCCACACGGATCAGCGCGGCCGTGGCGTCGTGGTCGGGCAGCCCCTTCAGCGCCGCGCACAGGGCCTCGACGTCGGGGCCGTCGGGGTCGGCGGCCTCGATCGCCGCGGCCGAGCAGGTGCCGGTGGCAGGCCGGGCGGACGCGGTGCCGGCCAGCGGCAGCGCGGTCAGGGCGAGCGCGAGCGCGGAGGTGACGAGCGCGGGGAACGGGCGTACGGGCATCTGCTGCTCCTGGTGACGAGGGACCGGTGATCCGGCGGACGGTGCGTGATCATCGTCCGGCCGGACCGGCCGCAGCCGGATCGTCGCCGAGGAGGGCCGGGACCCTGAGTGGGCCCCGAGCAAAAGCCGTGCCTGGCACGGGAGTTGATGGGGGATGGCCCCTACGGGCCCCCGCGCCGGCCAGGTGTCAGGACCGGTTGCTCCGGTCCCGGACGGCCAGCAGGACGTCGACGCGGTTCGTGGTGATCGAGTCCACGCCGGCGTCCAGCAGACGGCGCATGGAGCGCCCGGTGTCCGGGGTCCAGGCCGACAGCAGCAGCCCGTCCCGGTGGACGCGCTCGGCGAGAGCGCGATCCACCAGGGTGAAGCGGCAGTTGAGCCAGCGCGGCCGGACCGCCGCCAGCAGACCGGGGCGCGGCGGCGCCTTCGTCGTCCACGTCAGCGCGATCTCGGCGGCCGGGTCGGCGGCCCGCACCGCGAGCATGGCGGGGGCGCCCGCGCAGTAGTACACCCGCTCCCCGGCGCCGCACGCCCGCACCACGTCCACGATCCGCCGCGCCGTCCGGACATCGGGGGTGCCGGGCAGATCGAGCATCATCCGGCTCCCCTCGCAGACCGCCAGCGCCTCCTCCAGGGTCGGCACCCCGCCCGCCGTCAGTCCCCGTACCTCGGCCGCCGACAGCGAGAGCAGCGGCCGGTCCAGCTCCCACAGCCGGCGCAGCGTCGCGTCGTGCAGCAGCACCGGCACACCGTCCCGGGTGAGCCGTACGTCGATCTCCACCGCGTCCGCGCCCAGGACGAGCGCGGAGCGCAGCGAGTCCAGTGTGTTCTCGCGGACGCGGTAGGGGTCGCCGCGGTGCGCGACGGCGGTCACATGGTGCATGGGGTCATTGTGGCCGCTCAGGGCGCGAGCCACCCCGCCGTGTACGTGTCGATCTCGGCGGCGATCCGGGCCTTGCCGGGCTCGTCCAGGAAGGACGCGGTCACGGCGTTCTTCGCCAGCTCCGCCAGGCCCCGCTCGTCGAGGCCGAGGAGCCGGGTGGCGACGGCGTACTCGTTGTCGAGGTCGGTGCCGAACATCGGCGGGTCGTCGGAGTTGATCGTGACGAGGACCCCGGCCTCCACGAACCGCGCCAGCGGGTGCTCCTCGATCGTGCGCACCGCGCGCGTGGCGATGTTGGACGTCGGGCACACCTCCAGCGGAATCCGGTGCTCGGCGAGGTGGGCGAGCAGCTTCGGGTCCTGTGCGGCACTGGTGCCGTGCCCGATGCGCTCGGCGCGCAGCTCGGTGAGCGCGTCCCAGACGGTCTGCGGGCCGGTCGTCTCCCCGGCGTGCGGCACCGAGTGCAGCCCGGCCGCGATCGCCCGGTCGAAGTACGGCTTGAACTGCGGCCTGGGCACACCGATCTCCGGCCCGCCGAGCCCGAAGGAGACCAGGCCCTCCGGGCGCAGCCGGTCGTCGGTGGCGAGCCGCGCGGTCTCCTCGGCGGACTCGAGCCCGGCCTCGCCGGGGATGTCGAAGCACCAGCGCAGCACGGTCCCGAACTCGGCCTCGGCCGCCTTGCGCGCGTCCTCGATCGCCTCCATGAAGGCCCGCTCGTCGATACCGCGGCGGGTGGAGGAGAAGGGGGTGATCGTCAGCTCGGCGTAGCGCACCTGCTGGCGGGCCAGGTCGCGGGCCACCTCGTAGGTCAGCAGCCGCACGTCCTCGGGGGTGCGGATGAGGTCCACGACGGACAGGTACACGTCGATGAAGTGCGCGAAGTCGGTGAACGTGAAGTAGTCGGCCAGCGCCTCGGGGTCGGTGGGGACCTTGGAGTCGGGGTGCCGGGCGGCGAGTTCCGCGACGATGCGGGGGGAGGCGGAGCCGACGTGGTGGACGTGCAGTTCGGCCTTCGGCAGCCCGGCGATGAACGCGTGCAGGTCGCGCGGAGCGTCGGCGTCGACGAGATGGTCGGTCAAGGTTCCTCCCCGGAACGGCGTCCGCGCGGCCGGGGTGCCGGCGGCGGGGCGCGGGTGATCGGCTGATCGGTGACTCGGGATCATCGTAGGCCGGGACCGCGACCGGCCGGCCGGGGCCTTAGCATGACGGAACGTACGACTGAGGGGGGTCCGCGCATGTCCGACGACACGCAGGCGCCGGAGGTGCCGGAAGGCCCCGGGGCGCCCGAGGACGGGGCCGCGGCCCCGAAGACCTCGCTGGAGAAGACCGGGCGCCCGCCCGTGCCCGCCGCCGAGGAGCGCGACCCCTGGGCGCCGCCCGCGCCGGGCGGCCCCGGACACACCGTCGCCGCGAACGAGCCGTCGGCCTGGGCCGGCCCGACCGTGCACGACCAGCGGACGATGGCCGCGCTGCCCACCCCGGGCCCCGGACAGCCGGGCCCGTCGCCCTGGGCGCACCCCGCGGCGCCCGGCCAGGCGGTCCCGCCGTCCGACCCCTTCGCACCGCCGGCGTACCCCGGCCCCTACGGCCCGGCCGCCTCGTACGGCGAGCCCGTCCCGCCGCCGCCGATCGGCCCCGAGGGACCGGGCCAGGTGCCGTACGGCTATCCCGGCACCCCTGGTCACCCGGGCGCCCACGCGCCCGGCGCCGGACCGTCCTACGGCTGGCCCGGGATGCACCACCCCCTGCCCAGCAACGGCATGGGGACGGCCGGACTGGTGCTCGGCATCATCTCCGCGGCGATCTTCTGCCTGTGGCCGATCGCCATCGTGCTCGGTGTGCTGGCGCTGATCTTCGGCGCGATCGGACGCGGCAAGGCGCGGCGCGGCGAGGCCACGAACCCCGGTCAGGCGCTCGCCGGGATCATCTGCGGGATCACCGGCATCGTCCTCGGTGTGGGCCTGCTGGTGATCTCGGTCTTCGCGAGCCTGTAGGGGCCCGGCGGGTCTCCTACGGGGTGGCCCGCAGCCGCTCGCGCGCCTCCATCAGGGCGAACCCCAGCAGATTCGGGCCCTTCCAGCGCTCCGGGTCGGCGGCTCCCTGGTCGGTCGCCGCCAGTCCTATGCCCCACACCCGGTCCACCGGGCTGGCCTCCACCAGGACCCGGTCGCCGGTGCCGAGCAGGTAGCCGCGCAACTCGGGATGGGCGGCGAACTTGTGCACCGAGCCCTCCACGACGATCCGGAAGCGCTCCCGCGCCCACACCGCGTCGTCGAACCCGCGCACCAGCCGGCCCGCCTTCTTCGCCTCCGCCGGATGCTCCGCGGCCAGCGCCAGCCGCTCTGCCTCCGCATCCCGGAAGAGCCGTGCCTTCGCGGCCATCATCCAGTGCTCGGCCGTCGGGTAGCGCACGCCGTCCACCGTGAACGGCGACGGCCACCACTGGCTGAGACAGCTCGCGCCGACACGTCCGTCCGGTAGCGGCCGGTGTCCCCAGAAGTGGAGATACTTGACCCTCGCCCCCGTGCGGACCTCCTGTTTCAGGGCGTCCCAGGAATCGATCCTCACCATGTGCCCGAGTCTGGCACGCACCACCGACAACCCGTCCTCGGTTTTCCGTGCCGACTCGACACCTGGTCGACAGATTCCGTCGCGTAACCAAATGGCAACAACGGAATCACTTGTTGGAGTCCACCTGCTCTGTCAGGATCGGCACTCAAATCGAGCCTGAGCCACGCCGGCCCCACTCCGGGGCACGGAGGGAGCGACATGCACAACCCGGGCAACCCGACCCCGGAACGATTCCCGGCCCAGGACCGCTTCGCCGACGGCGCCCAGTTCATCGCGGGCCGGTTGACGAAGGGGACCTCGGGGCGCACCCACGCCGTGGTCGACCCCGCCACGGGCGAGGAGGTGTACACGTACGAGCTGGCCGGAACGGACGACGTGGACGCCGCCGTCGCCGCCGCGCGCGCCGCCTTCCCCGGCTGGTCCGGCGCCACCCCCGCCGAGCGGTCCGACGCCCTGCACCGCTTCGCCGCCGTGCTCGCGGAGCGCGCGGAGGACTTCGCCCGCGCGGAGTCCCTGCAGTGCGGCAAGCCGCTCAAGCTCACCCGTGAGTTCGACGTGCCGGGCACGATCGACAACACCGCGTTCTTCGCGGGCGCCGCCCGCCATCTCCAGGGCCAGTCGGCGGGGGAGTACTCCGGCGACCACACGTCGTACGTCCGGCGTGAGCCCATCGGGGTCGTCGGCTCGATCGCCCCCTGGAACTACCCGCTGCAGATGGCCGCCTGGAAGATCCTCCCGGCGATCGCCGCGGGCAACACGGTCGTGCTCAAGCCCGCCGAGCCGACCCCGCTCACCTCGCTGCTGTTCGCGCAGGCCGCCACCGACGCCGGCATCCCCGACGGTGTGATCAACATCGTCACCGGCACCGGCAAGGAGGCCGGCGAGCACCTCGTCGGCCACCCCGACGTGGCCATGACGTCGTTCACCGGCTCCACCGGCGTCGGCAGGCGCGTCGCCGAGATCGCCACCGCCACCGTCAAGCGGATCCATCTGGAACTCGGCGGCAAGGCCCCGTTCGTCGTCTTCGACGACGCCGACCTGGAGGCCGCCGCGCACGGCGCCGTCGCCGGCTCGCTCATCAACACCGGGCAGGACTGCACGGCCGCGACCCGCGCCTATGTGCAGCGGCCGCTGTACGAGGCGTTCGTCGAGCGCACGGCCGCCCTGATGGAGAGCGTCCGCCTCGGCGACCCGTTCGCCCCCGGCACCGACCTCGGCCCGCTGATCTCCCACACCCAGCGCGACCGGGTGGCCGGGTTCGTCGACCGGGCGCGCGGCTACGCGCGCGTGGTGACCGGCGGCGAGGCCCCACGGGGAGATCTCAGGAACGGCGCGTACTATCGCCCCACCCTGGTCGCCGACGCACCGCAGGACAGCGAGGTCGTGCAGTCCGAGATCTTCGGACCGGTGCTGGTCGTCCTCCCCTTCGACACGGACGACGAGGGCATCGCGCTGGCCAACGACACCCCGTACGGCCTCGCCGCCTCCGCCTGGAGCCGTGACGTCTACCGGGCCAACCGCGCCACCCGCGAGATCAAGGCGGGCTGCGTGTGGGTGAACGACCACATCCCGATCATCAGCGAGATGCCGCACGGCGGCTACAAGGCGTCCGGCTTCGGCAAGGACATGTCCGTGTACTCCTTCGAGGAGTACACCCAGATCAAACACGTCATGTTCGACAACACCGCGGTCGCCGCGAAGGACTGGCACCGCACCGTATTCGGGGACCGATAGCAGCCAGGCCGCCCGACCCGCGGCCGACTCCCGAAAGGGCACCACGCGCATGGAGCAGTACGAGCCCGACCGCCTCTCCCCGCCCCAGGTGGCCGCCATGCGGCGCAGCCTGCGCAACGGCAGGGCCGCCATGACCCGCCGCAGCCTGCTGCGCGCCTCCGCGGGCGGCGCGCTCGCGGCCGGCGGTCTCGGGGCGCTGTCCGGCTGCGGCATCCCCGCGGCCGGCGACACCAAGGGCGGCGTCTCGGCGGAGGACCACTCGGCGAAGGAGAAGACCGTCAGCTTCTCCAACTGGACCGAGTACATGGACATCGACGACAGCGGGCGCAAGCACCCGACGCTGGAGGCGTTCACCAAACGCACCGGCATCAAGGTGAAGTACACCGAGGACATCAACGACAACACCGAGTTCTTCGGCAAGATCAAGCCGCAGCTCGCCGCGGGCCAGGACACCGGCCGCGACATCATCGTCCTCACCGACTGGCTCGCCGCCCGTCTGATACGCCTCGGCTGGGTGCAGAAGCTCGACGCCTCCAACCTGCCGCACGCCTTCGCCAACGTGGCGTCGTCGTACCGGAGCCCCGACTGGGACCCGGGCCGCGCCTACTCCTATCCCTGGCAGGGCATCGCGACCGTCATCGCCTACAACAAGAAGGCGCTCGACGGAGTCGAGGTGAAGAGCCTGTCCGACATGCTCGACAACCCCAAGCTCAAGGGCCGGGTCGGGCTGCTCACCGAGATGCGCGACACCATGGGCATGGCGCTGCTCGACATGGACAAGGACCCGCGCGACTTCACCGCCGACGACTACGACGCGGCGCTCGCCCGGCTCCAGAAGTGCGTGGACAAGGGCCAGATCCGCCGCTTCACCGGCAACGACTACACGTCGGACCTGACCAAGGGCGACCTCGCCGCCTGTGTCGCCTGGGCCGGTGACGTCGTCCAGCTGAAGGCAGACAACCCGGACATCGACTTCGTCATCCCGGACAGCGGCTACATGCTCTCCAGCGACAACATGCTGATCCCCAACAAGGCGCGGCACAAGACGAACGCCGAGCGGCTGATCGACTACTACTTCGAGCCGCAGCCGGCCGCCGAGCTCGCCGCCTACATCAACTTCGTCTGTCCCGTCGACGGGGTGAAGGACGAGCTCGCGAAGCTCGACGAGGACGCGGCGAACAACCCGCTGATCCTCCCCGACAAGGCCATGCAGGCCAAGTCCCGTGCCTTCCGCTCCCTGAGCAGCAAGGAAGACACGGATTTCGAAGCCAAGTTCGCGAAGCTCACTGGGGCGTGACGAGATGAAGACCACCAAAGAGACCACCACGTCCGCCGCCCACGGCGGCGACGTCCGCCTCACCGGCATCAGCAAGACCTACGGCTCCTTCACGGCCGTCCACCCGCTCGACCTGACCGTCCCCGAGGGCTCGTTCTTCGCCCTGCTCGGCGCGTCGGGCTGCGGCAAGACCACCACCCTGCGCATGATCGCCGGCCTGGAGGAGCCCTCCGCGGGCACCGTCCACCTCGGCGACCAGGACGTCACCGCCCTCCCGCCGTACAAGCGGCCGGTGAACACGGTCTTCCAGTCGTACGCCCTCTTCCCGCACCTCGACATCTTCGAGAACGTCGCCTTCGGTCTGCGCCGGCGCGGCATCAAGAGCGTGAAGAAGCAGGTCGACGAGATGCTGGAGCTCGTCCAGCTCGGCGAGCAGGCCCGCAAGAAGCCGCACCAGCTCTCCGGCGGCCAGCAGCAGCGCGTGGCCGTCGCCCGCGCCCTGATCAACCACCCCAAGGTGCTCCTCCTCGACGAGCCCCTCGGCGCCCTCGACCTGAAGCTGCGCCGCCAGATGCAGCTGGAGCTCAAGCGCATCCAGACCGAGGTCGGCATCACCTTCGTGCACGTCACGCACGACCAGGAGGAGGCCATGACCATGGCCGACCAGGTCGCCGTGATGAACGCCGGACGCGTCGAGCAGCTGGGCTCCCCGGCCGACCTGTACGAGAACCCGCGCACCACGTTCGTCGCCAACTTCCTCGGCTCCTCCAACTTCATCGAGGCCGAGATCGACTCCCGCGGCGGCGACGGCCTGGTCCTCAAGGCCGGCGGCGGCAAGCTGGTCCTCCCCGAGGCCCGCTGCTCCGCGCCGACGACGACCGGCGGCAAGGTGCTGGTGGGCGTGCGCCCCGAGAAGATCTCCGTCACCCACGCCGACGAGGCCGGCGAGATACCCGAGGGCCGCAATCGCATATCCGGCCGGATCGCGGACTCCTCGTTCATCGGTGTCTCCACCCAGTACGTCGTCGACAGCCCCGTCTGCCCCGAGTTCGAGGTCTACGCCCAGAACATCGACCGCGACCCGCGGCTGGTGCCCGGCGCGGAGGTCGTCCTGCACTGGAACCCCGCGCACACCTTCGGGCTCGACGCCACCCAGGACATCGACGCCGGCACCGAGGAAGAGGCGGCGGTCTGATGGCGACCCTCACCGAGGCGCCCCCGCCTCTCACCCCCGCCGCCCCCGAGAAGAAGACGAAGCCGCCACGCCGGCGCGGCCGTCTCGTGCCGTACTGGCTGCTGCTGCCCGGCATCCTGTGGCTGCTGGTCTTCTTCGCGCTGCCGATGGTCTACCAGGCCTCCACGTCCGTGCAGACGGGCTCCCTGGAGGAGGGCTACAAGGTCACCTGGCACTTCGCGACGTACTGGGACGCCCTGTCCGAGTACTACCCGCAGTTCCTGCGCTCGGTGCTCTACGCCGGCTCCGCGACGATCCTGTGCCTGCTCCTCGGCTACCCGCTCGCCTACCTCATCGCCTTCCGCGCGGGCCGCTGGCGGAACCTGATCATGATCCTGGTGATCGCGCCGTTCTTCACCAGCTTCCTGATCCGCACCCTCGCCTGGAAGACGATCCTCGCCGACGGCGGACCGGTCGTCGGTGCCCTGAACACCCTGCACGTCCTCGACGTCACGAGCTGGCTCGGCATGACCCAGGGCGACCGCGTGCTGGCCACCCCGCTCGCGGTGGTGTGCGGTCTGACGTACAACTTCCTGCCGTTCATGATCCTGCCGCTGTACACCTCGCTGGAGCGGATCGACCCGCGGCTGCACGAGGCGGCGAACGACCTGTACGCCCGGCCGGTCACCACCTTCCGCCGGGTCACCTTCCCGCTGTCGATGCCGGGCGTCGTCTCCGGCACCCTGCTGACCTTCATCCCGGCCACCGGCGACTACGTCAACGCCGACCTGCTCGGCTCCACGGACACCCGGATGGTCGGCAACGTCATCCAGTCGCAGTTCCTGCGCATCCTGGACTACCCGACGGCCGCGGCCCTCTCCTTCATCCTGATGGCCGCCATCCTCGTCATGGTCACCGTCTACATCCGCAGGTCCGGAACGGAGGATCTGGTCTGATGGCCGTCGTCAACTGGCTCAAGCGGCACTTCGTCGTCATCGCGGGACTGGTCACGCTCGCCTATCTCCTGCTGCCGAACGTCGTCGTGACGGTGTTCTCCTTCAACCGCCCCAAGGGCCGCTTCAACTACGAGTGGCAGGAGTTCTCCACGGACGCCTGGCGGGACCCGTGCGGGGTCTCCGGACTGTGCGGCTCGCTGTCCGTCAGCCTCCAGATAGCCTTCTGGGCGACCCTCGGCGCCACCCTCCTCGGCACGCTGATCGCCTTCGCGCTGGTCCGCTACCGGTTCCGGGCGCGCGGCGCGATCAACTCGCTGATCTTCCTGCCGATGGCGATGCCCGAGGTCGTCATGGCGGCCTCGCTGCTCACGCTGTTCCTCAACATGGGCGCGCAGCTGGGCTTCTGGACGATCCTCATCGCCCACATCATGTTCTGCCTCAGCTTCGTCGTGACGGCGGTCAAGGCGCGTGTGATGTCGATGGACCCGCGCCTGGAGCAGGCCGCGCAGGACCTCTACGCCGGACCGGTGCAGACGTTCCTGCGGGTGACGCTGCCGATCGCGGCGCCGGGCATCGCGGCCGGCGCGCTGCTCGCCTTCGCGCTGTCGTTCGACGACTTCATCATCACCAACTTCAACGCCGGCTCCACCGTCACCTTCCCGATGTTCGTCTGGGGCTCGGCACAGCGCGGAACGCCCGTTCAGATCAACGTCATTGGCACGGCCATGTTCGTCGTCGCCGTACTGTTCGTCCTGGCCTCCATGGCGGTCGGGAACCGCCGCAAGAAGCAGAAGGCATAGACCCCTGTAGGGAGTTGACATCATGGCCCCGAGCGCCATGAGTTCTGGCAGTCACTGGACGAAGTCCCTCTCCGACGCCCAGCCGGTCCCGTACTGGCTGGACGACCCCGGCCGGCCCCGCCCCGAGCCCGCCCTCACGACCGCCGAGACCTGCGACCTGCTGGTCGTCGGCGGCGGGTACAGCGGACTCTGGACCGCGCTCATCGCCAAGGAGCGCGACCCCGCGCGGGACGTGGTGCTGGTCGAGGGCCGCGAGGTGGGCTGGGCCGCCTCCGGCCGCAACGGCGGCTTCTGCGCCGCCTCCCTCACCCACGGGCTGCCCAACGGGCTCGCCCGCTGGCCGGGGGAGATCCACACGCTGGAGCGGCTGGGCGCCCGCAACCTCGACGAGATCGAGCGCGCGGTCGCCCGGTACTCCCTGGACTGCGACTTCGAGCGCACCGGTGAGATCGACGTCGCCACCGAGCCGTACCAGGCGTCCGAACTGCGCGCCTGGTACGACGAGCTGCGCGACCGGGGCCTGGACGAGGGCGTCGAGTTCCTGGACGCCGATGCGGTGCGGGCGCAGGTCGACTCGCCGACCTTCCGGGCCGGCCTGTACGACCGCAGGGGCGTCGCCATGCTCCACCCGGCCAAGCTGGTCTGGGGCCTCAAGCGCGCCTGCAAGGAGCTCGGCGTCCGCGTCTACGAGCACACCCCGGCCCTGGACCTCAAGCCGTACGGCGCCGGGATGGCCGTCCGCACGCCCTACGGCCGGGTCCGCGCCCGCCGGGTCGCGCTCGGCACCAACATCTTCCCGAACCTGGTGAGGCGGGTGCGCGCCTACACCGTCCCGGTCTACGACTACGCCCTGATGACCGAGCCCCTCAGTGAGGACCGGCTCGCGTCGGTCGGCTGGAAGAACCGCCAGGGCCTCGGGGACTCCGCGAACCAGTTCCACTACTTCCGGCTCTCCGCCGACAACCGCATCCTGTGGGGCGGCTACGACGCCGTCTACCCGTACGGCGGCCGGGTGCGCTCCGAGTACGACGACCGCCCGGAGACGTACGCCAGGCTGGCCGGGCACTTCTTCACCTGCTTCCCGCAACTGGAGGGCCTGCGTTTCACGCACGCCTGGGGCGGCGCGATCGACACCTGCTCGCGCTTCTCGGCGTTCTTCGGCACCGCCCACCAGGGCCGGGTGGCGTACGCGGCCGGCTTCACGGGCCTCGGCGTCGGTGCGACCCGGTTCGGCGCCGACGTGATGCTGGACCTGCTGGCGGGGGAGCGCACCGAGCGCACCGAGCTGGAGATGGTGCGCAGAAAGCCGCTGCCGTTCCCGCCCGAGCCGTTCGCCTGGACCGGGATCGCGCTCACCAAGTGGTCGCTGGCCCGCGCCGACGCGCACGGCGGGCGGCGCAATCTGTGGCTGCGGACGATGGACCGGCTGGGCCTCGGCTTCGACAGCTGACGCCCGCCGGTGATCTCCATGTGATCCACATCACCCAATCGAGGTGCGAAAGCCGCGTAATGCACGCCGGTGACCTCCCTCTCCCTCGTGACGCCGTCGGGCGTCCACGACGAAGAGGGAGGTCATCGTCATGACAGGGGAGAAGTCGGCGGTGGAATGGCTGGCGTCGGTCGCGCCGGATCCGGAGAGCTGCCGCTGGGAGTGGGAGCGCAATCCGCTCGGGGTCGCGCTGCTGCCGGCCGGGCGGGCCTGGGACGTGCTCATCCTGCCGGCCGAGCTGGGCTATCCCACGCTCGACGTGCTCACCCGCATCCTCGACCGGCCGGGCCCGGTCCTGGTCGACTTCGGCGACGCGCGCATGGGGTTCTTCGTCCCGCCGGGCACGGCGGCACGCTGGCTGGGCACCGGGATCCGCACCGCCGGGGCGGGCACCTGGATCGTCGTGCCGTACCCGGGGCGGGCCTCGGGCGGTGTCCGCTGGCTGGTGCCCCCGGACGCCGGCGGCACGCTCACCGACCCGTCCCTGCTCGAACTGGCCATGCACGAGGCGGCCGCAAGCCTCGCCCAGCGGACGGACGGGGAGCGCCGGAACCCTTGACACGGTGAATTGGTCTGGACCAAGTTGGGGGCGGCCCTCCAAATCCCCCATGCCCGGAGGCACTTGTGGACCGCTCCAGACCGCTCGCCCTCCTCATCGCCGCGGCACTGACCCTGCCCGGTCTCACCGCGCTCTCGTCGGCCGCCCGTGCGGCCGACGCCGACGTCGTCCGCAACGGCGGCTTCGAATCCGGCCTCGACGGCTGGACCTGCACGGCCGGTACGACGGCCGACTCGCCCGTGCGCAGCGGCCGTTCCGCCCTCCGGGCGACCCCGGCCGGCAGCGACAACGCCCGCTGCTCGCAGACCGTCACCGTGAAACCGGACTCGGCGTACACGCTCTCCGGACACGTCCGAGGCTCCTACGTGTACCTGGGCGCGAGCGGCACCGGCACCACCGACGTCTCCGCCTGGACCCAGTCCGCCCCCGACTGGCAGCAGCTCACCACGACCTTCCGCACCGGCCCCAGCACCACCCGCGTCACGATCTACACCCACGGCTGGTACGGCACCGGCGCCTACCACGCCGACGACATCTCGCTGATCGGCCCCGGCGGCGACGCCACCCAGCCGCCGGCGCCCCCGACCGGCCTCACCACCGGGTCCGTCACTTCCACCAGCGTCGCCCTCAGCTGGTCGGCGGTCCCCGGCGCCACGGGCTACGCCGTCTACCGCGACGGCGCCAAGGTCCGCACGGTGACCGGGACTTCGGCCACCATCACCGGACTGTCACCCGCGACCGCGTACGCCTTCCAGGTCGCCGCGCTCAACGAGGCCGGCGAGTCCGCGCGCTCCGCCACGGTGACCGCCACGACCGCCGAACCCACCGGCGGCGGCGACACCGGCCTCCCGGCGCACGCGCTGGTCGGCTACCTCCACGCGAGCTTCGCCAACGGCTCCGGCTACACCCGGATGGCCGACGTCCCCGACAGCTGGGACGTCATCGACCTGGCCTTCGGCGAGCCCACCTCGGTCACCTCCGGCGACATCCGCTTCAACCGCTGTCCCGTCACCGAGTGCCCGAACGTCGAGAGCGACGCCGAGTTCAAGGCGGCGATCCGGGCGAAGCAGGCGGCCGGCAAGAAGGTGCTCATCTCCATCGGCGGCCAGAACGGCCAGGTGCAGCTGACCACCGCGGCCGCACGCGACACCTTCGTGTCCTCCGTCTCGAAGATCATCGACGAGTACGGCCTCGACGGACTCGACATCGACTTCGAGGGCCACTCCCTCTCCCTGAACGCCGACGACACCGACTTCAGGAACCCGAAGACCCCGGTGATCGTGAACCTCATCTCGGCGCTGAAGACCCTGAAGGCCAGGTACGGCGACGACTTCGTGCTGACCATGGCCCCGGAGACCTTCTTCGTCCAGCTCGGGTACCAGTACTACGGCACCGGCAAGTGGGGCGGCCAGGACCCGCGCGCCGGGGCCTATCTCCCGGTCATCCACGCCCTGCGCGACGACCTCACCCTGCTGCACGTCCAGGACTACAACTCGGGTCCGATCATGGGTCTGGACAACCAGTACCACTCCATGGGCGGCGCCGACTTCCACATCGCCATGACCGACATGCTGCTGACCGGCTTCCCGGTCGCGGGCGACGCGAACAACGTCTTCCCGCCGCTGCGCGCGGACCAGGTGGCGATCGGCATGCCGGCCACACCCAACGCGGGCAACGGGCACGTCCCGCCGGCCGAGGTCGTCAAGACACTCGACTGCCTGACCAAGCGGACCAACTGCGGTTCGTACGCGACGCATGGCACCTGGCCGGCGCTGCGCGGCCTGATGACCTGGTCGGTCAACTGGGACCGGTTCGGCGGCTGGGAGTTCCAGCGGACGTTCGACGGCTACTTCGGCTGAGGAACAGCCACAGGGCGGTGAGCAGGATCGTGCCCAGGCACCAGCTGGCCAGGACGTCCAACGGCCAGTGGTAGCCCCGCCGGGTCAGCCCGAATCCGACGCCGAGGTTCAGCGCGGCGCAGACGAGGAGGAGGACCCGGCGGGCGCCGGCCGAGCGCAGCAGCGGCAGCAGGAGCAGGGTCGCGGCCCCGTACGCGACGGCGGCCGTGGCCGTGTGCCCCGACGGGTAGTAGCCGGTCGCGGGCGGCACGGCCGGGGTGCCCGGACGGTCGGTGAGCACCTTCAGCGGGATCACCAGCACCGGGACCAGGGTCATCAGCAGGGCCGCGGACACACCCGGCAGCCACCATTGGTCTGTACCGATGCGGCGGTGCCGCCAGGTGACGCAGGCGAGAGCGGCGGCCAGGACCGGCACGGCGACCTGGATGTTGCCCAGATCGGCCAGCAGTTCGGAGAGGCGGCCGGGACGCACGAGGGCCCGACTGGCGGTCTCGTCGAGACCGACCAGCGGGCCGTCCGTCACCACCTGCCAGGTGATGAGCGCGAAGAGCAGGGCGGGAAGCCCGAGAAGGAGAAGGAGGGAGGTCGGCCGCCCCGGAACAGGGGGGGTGGTTCCGGGGCGGCCGTCCGGATCGGATGGTCGCGCGCCCCGGGGGGTTTGGGGCGGGCGACTGTCCGATCGGTGAGGAGATCCGGAGCCGAAGGCGCCGGTTGTGTGCGCGAGGGCACGACCAGGTCGAAGCTGGGGAGGCCCCGGCCTGATGTCGCCCAGAGTCCCCTCCGGGCGGGGTGTATCTCTCATCTGGTTAGAACCTACGGCAGGGAGATGGCGTTAGACAGTCGGAATCGCGTCCTGCCATCCACCTCGCACACCTTCTTCACACGCTCTGACGCCGGCCGCCCCAGCCCCCGGAACCGTACGCGGTGAAAGGGGTGGGGCGGATGAGGCGATGGGGGCCGGTGCACCCGCCCCCACCAGTGGTTTCGCCGTGACCTCAGATACGGGCGAAGGCCTGCTCGATGATGTCGAGGCCCTCGTTCAACAGGTCCTCGCCGATGACCAGCGGCGGCAGGAAGCGGAGGACGTTGCCGTAGGTGCCACAGGTCAGGACCAGCAGGCCCTCGGCGTGGCAGGCCTTGGCCAGCGCGGCGGTGGCCTCCGGGTTCGGCTCCTTGGTGGCGCGGTCCTTGACCAGCTCGATGGCGATCATGGCGCCGCGGCCCCGGATGTCGCCGATGGCGTCGAACTTCTCGGCCATCGCGGACAGACGCGCCTTCATGACGGACTCGATGTTCTTCGCCTTGGCGTTGAGGTCGAGCTCCTTCATGGTCTCGATGGCGCCGAGCGCACCGGCGCAGGCCACCGGGTTGCCGCCGTAGGTGCCGCCCAGGCCGCCCGCGTGCGCGGCGTCCATGATCTCGGCGCGGCCGGTCACGGCGGCGAGCGGCAGACCGCCCGCGATGCCCTTGGCGGTGGTGATCAGGTCCGGGACGATGCCCTCGTCCTCGCAGGCGAACCACTGGCCGGTGCGGCAGAAGCCCGACTGGATCTCGTCGGCGACGAAGACGATGCCGTTCTCGTTGGCGAACTTCACGATCGCCGGCAGGAAGCCCTTGGCCGGCTCGATGAAGCCGCCCTCGCCGAGGACCGGCTCGATGATGATCGCGGCGACGTTGTCGGCGCCGACCTGCTTGGTGATCATGTCGATGGCCTGCTGCGCGGCCTCGGGGCCGGCGTTCTCGGCACCGGTCGGCCAGCGGTAGCCGTAGGCGACCGGGACGCGGTAGACCTCGGGCGCGAACGGGCCGAAGCCGTGCTTGTACGGCATGTTCTTCGCGGTCAGCGCCATCGTCAGGTTCGTACGGCCGTGGTAGCCGTGGTCGAAGACGACGACGGCCTGGCGCTTGGTGTACGCACGGGCGATCTTGACGGCGTTCTCGACGGCCTCGGCGCCCGAGTTGAACAGCGCGGACTTCTTGGCGTGGTCGCCCGGCGTCAGCTCCGCCAGGGCCTCGGCGACCTCGACGTAACCCTCGTACGGCGTGACCATGAAACAGGTGTGGGTGAAGTCGGCGAGCTGCGCGGACGCCCGGCGTACGACGGCCTCGGCGGAGGCGCCGACGGAGGTCACGGCGATACCGGAGCCGAAGTCGATGAGGCGGTTGCCGTCGACGTCCTCGATGATGCCGCCGCCCGCGCGCGCGGTGAACACGGGGAGGACGGAGCCCACGCCCTGCGCGACCGCGGCGGTACGGCGGGTCTGCAGTTCCTGCGACTTCGGGCCGGGAATGGCGGTGACGACGCGGCGCTCCTGGGGAAGTGCGCTCATGACGGGCTCCTGGGGGTGCTCTACGGACGTTTTGTCTTCTCTTTTCTCGCAGGCTAGGGCGGACAGCGGGGGGTGGGCATGCTCCATGTGGGCGTTGTCCGCGCATCCGGTTGTCCGTGGTGGACATGGCGGGGCGGGGCCCCCGGGACGCGACCGGAACACCCGGGTCCGCCGCGTCGGCCGCGTAAGCGGTGGACGGACGGGTGCCGGGCACTAGATTGACTGGCTGACGCTTGCACGGAACGGCTGGTCAGGGGGCAAGGGTGAGAGACGGCGACGGGACGCAGGACGCACGGGGCACGCACGCGACACCCGTGCCCCGATCACGCTCCGCCCTGCCCCCGATGCCCGCAGCCCCGCCCGGCCAGGCCCCCGGCACCTCAGTGGCCGCCTGGCTGGACGAGCCCCGGCCCGCGACGGAGCCCGGCATCTGGCGTCTCGGATACCGGCCGCCGAAGGCCGCGCGGACCGAACGGATCAGCCCCACCGTCGTCGTCGGCATGCTGATCCCGCTGGCCGTCGCCCTCCTGGTGTGGTCGTTCTGGCGGCGCGGCGCGCTGCCGTACCAGTTCACCGTGCTGCGGCTGTTCACCCCGGAGGACTGGTGGTGGGGCGGCACCATGGCCCGGCCCAAGCACCTGGAGGACCAGGCGCTGCAGTACCCGGGCGTCGAGGCGCTGGACGTCTACAACGGCCTCTTCTTCGCGCTGCTCCTCTACACCGTCGCCCGGCTCGGCAGCTGGCCCGCGGTCGTCCGGCATCTGCTGGACACCAGGCCCCAGCCGGCTCGCGCCCTGTGGGCGGCGTTCGGCGCCCTGGCCGCCCTGACCCTGGTCTACCCGGACACCTTCCCGGGTGCCGGCTGGGACCCGCTGCCCGTGGTCAGCCCGCTGTTCTCCCTGATCGTGCTGCTCAGCGACTCCTACGACGTCTACTCGGCGCCCTGGGAGACCGTCCTCCATCTGCTCGTCACCGCCCTCGTCGTGTGGCCGTTCGCCCGGCTGGGCGGCTGGTGGGAACTGGCCCGGGACCGGCTCGCCGCCCGCGCCCATGCGGCGCAGGGGGAGGCCCCCGTCGTCGAGGTGCCCCGGTCCCGCTTCCCCGGACTGCGCGAGGCCGGCCAGCACCAGGCCGCCGACGTCCTCGCCGCCGAGGTCCTCGCCGGACGGATGAACGACGTCGACTGCGCCCGCGTCGAGCACGAGTGGGCGCGCGCCCGGGGCGAGGGCCGTCCGGCGGAGTTCACCGACGCCGTGCTGCGGCAGGGCGCCGCCGCGTTCGCCCATCCGTCCGGCGCCCGGGACCTGCCCGGCCGCACCGCACGGCACGACCTGCTCGGCGGGCAGGTGCGCATCGGCACCTGGGCCGCCACCGAGCGCACCCCGGCCGCGTACGGCGGTGCCGGGGCGGCGCTCGAACCGGCCACGCTGGGCACCTCGCTGCTGGTCGTCGGACCGTCCGGGTCCGGGAAGACCCGGCAGGTGATCGCCCCGCTCGCCGAGTCCCTGGCACTGCAGGCGCTCACCGGGACCTGCGCGGTCGTCGTGGTGTGCGCCGCGGGCAGCGCGGTCGGGCCCGACTCGTCGTACGACGTGGTGGTGCGCGTCGGCGACCCCGCCTCCACCCACGACCTCGACCCCTACGCGGGCAGCGACGACCCGGACGAGGCCGCCGGGTTCCTCGCCGAGGCGCTCGCCGGGGACCTCGACGCGGTCGGCGCCGAGCGCGCCACCACCGCGCTCGCCCAACTGCTCGGCCCCTACCGGGCCGCCCACGGACGCTTCCCCACCCTCCCGGTCCTGCGGGACCTGCTGGAGGGCGACGAACGCGCCCTCACCGACCTGCGTGCCCGGCTGGCCGGCGACCCGCACACGGCGATGCGCCGGGACCTGGACGCCCGGGTCCGGCTGACCGGCACCACCGGCGACCCCGGCCCGGTCCTCGCCGGCCGGCTCGCCCTGCTGGACCGCCCAGCCTTCGCCGGCTTCCTCGGTGCCGGCGGCGGCGAACACCGGCCCTTCTCGCTGCGGGCGGTCGCCCACCACCCCCTGCGGGTCCGGATCGACCTGCCCGAACGCACCCACGCCGAGGTCTCGCGGCTGATCGCCCGGCTGGTGCTGGCCCAGTTCACCGAGATCGTCCAGGACGGGCCCGGCGAGCACTTCGCCGCCCTCGTCCTCGACGACGCCACCGGCGCCGTCACCCCCGAGTCCGTCCGGCGGATCCAGCGGCTGCGCCCGCGCAACGCCGGGGTCGTGCTCGCGCTGCGCACGGTGTCCGACGTACCGGAGGCGCTGCACGGGCCGTTGTACGGGGCCGTCGGCTGCCGGATGGCGCTGTCCGGCGTGACCACCTGGGACGGCAGCCGTTTCGCCGAGGCCTGGGGCACGGAGTGGGTGGAGACCCGCGACGTCGCCCAGCACACCGTCTTCGCCGACCAGCCCATGACCCGGGCCCTGCACCGGCTGCGCAAGCTGGTCACCGGCAAGGCGGTCACCACCGAGGCGGTGACCGTCCGGAAGGTCGAGCGGGAGCGCTGGTCGGCCTCCGAGCTGGCGCACGGGGTGCCGCCGGGGCACGCGGTGCTGTCGGTGACCAGCGTCCGGGGCGAGCACGCCCCGCCGCTGCTGGTCGATCTGCGGGGGTGAGCGCGCGATCCGGGAGCGGGGCCGCGCGATGACCGTACGGTGAGGCAGAATCGGCACAGGCCGTTCATACATGGCGGCCAACTGATCACAGGATCCACCGAAGATCCGGCGATCACACCCCATCACACCGATGTGAAGGCCTCATGCCCCCGACGCTTGCCTCGCTCGTCCACCACTCCGCGCTCAAGCTGACCGTGCGGGCGGGCGCGGACCGCCTGGACGTGCCCGTGCGCTGGGCGCACGTCAGCGAGCTCGCCGACCCCGTCCCTTATATGGAGGGCGGCGAGCTGCTGCTGATCACCGCGCTCCAGCTGGACGCGGAGGACTACGAGGCGATGCGCCGCTATGTCCGGCGGCTGGCCGGGGCCGGGGTGGTCGGGCTCGGCTTCGCGGTCGGCGTGAACTACGAGGAGATCCCGAAGGCGCTGGTCGACGCCGCCGACGAGGAGGGCCTGCCGCTCCTCGAGGTCCCGCGCCGCACCCCCTTCCTCGCCATCAGCAAGGCCGTCTCGGCGGCCATCGCGGCGGAGCAGTACCACGCGGTCACCGCGGGCTTCGCCGCCCAGCGGGAACTGACCCGGCAGGCGCTGGCCTCCGGACCCGAGGGCCTGCTGGCCGCGCTCGCCTCCCAGGTCAACGGCTGGGCGGCGCTGTACGACGCGTCCGGCGCCGTCGTGGCCACCGCCCCCGAGTGGGCCGGGCGGCGGGCGACCCGCCTCACCGCCGACGTGGAGAGGCTGCGGGAGCGGCCTGCGCCGGCGTCCTCCGTGGTCGGCGGCCCCGAGAACGAGGACCGGGTCGAACTGCACAGCCTGGGCACCGGGCGCCGTCCGCGCGCCGCGCTCGCCGTGGGCACCGCCGCCGCGCTCGGCACCGCCGAGCGGTACGCCGTCCACTCGGCGATCGCGCTGCTGACCCTGACCACCGAGCGGTCCCGCTCGCTCCAGGCCGCCGAGCAGCGGGTCGGCGCCGCCGTCCTGCGCATGCTGCTGGCCGGACAGCCCGACCACGCCCGCGCGGTGGCAGGCGGCCTGTACGGCGGTCTGCTGGACGCGCCGTTCCGGGTGATCGTCGCCGAGGCGGCGCCGGTCTCGGCGGCCCGGGTCGTGGACTCGGGCACCCGGGTGGCGCTGACCAAGGCGTCCGCCGCGGCCCTCGTCGTCGCAGCCGACGCCGGCGACCCGCTCGGGGCGCTCACCGAGGTCGTCGAGTCTGCGGCGGCCCGCGCGGGGGAGGCGGTGCTGGTGGTGCCCGAGACGGAGACCGGGCGGCTGGTGGTGCTCGCCTCCGACGGCGGCGCGGCGGTCGCCGCGTGCGGGGAGTACGCGGCGGGCCTGGAGGCGGCGCGCGCGGGGGCCGTACCGGAGCAGCCGGCGGGCGACCAGGACGAACTGGTCGTCGGGCTGTCGGCACCGGCCGGGCCGATCGCCGCGGCCGCCGCCTACAAGCAGGCCGAGCAGGCACTGTCGGTGGCCCGGCGGCGCGGACGGGTGTGCGTGGAGCACGAGCAGCTGGCCTCCGGGTCGGTGCTGCCGCTGCTCGCGGACGACGCGGTCAGGGCGTTCGCCGACGGGCTGCTGCGGGCCCTGCACGAGCACGACGCGACCGGCCGCGGCGATCTGGTGGCCTCGCTGCGGGCGTGGCTGTCCCGGCACGGCCAGTGGGACGCGGCCGCCGCCGACCTGGGCGTCCACCGGCACACCCTGCGCTACCGGATGCGGCGCGTCGAGGAGATCCTCGGGCGCTCCCTGGACGACGCGGACGTGCGCATGGAGCTGTGGCTCGCCCTGAAGGCGACTTCGGCCGAGGAGTAGGACCGGACCGGGCTGCGCCAATCCGTCGAAGCCCGGCACTCCACCAGTACACCCCGGCCAAACACCCGGGTGGCCCGGCGCCCCTACCGTGGGTCTCGACAGACCAGGACACCCCCAACGCGGAAGGGCCGGGACTCACATGCCCCAGCACGATGTGGCAGCCACCCACGCCTTCTGGCTCGCCGGCCGCCAGGTCAGCGGCGAGGACAGCTTCGACGTCACGTCGCCGTGGGACGGCCGTGTCGTCGGCACGGTCAGCGTGCCCACCGACGCGCAGATCGAGGAGGCCGTGGCCGCCGCGTACGCCGTCCGTGACGCGTTCGCCGCCACGCCGGCCCATGTCCGCGCCGCCGCCCTCGACCACGTCAGCAAGCGCCTCGTCGAGCGCACGGAGGAGATCGCCCGGCTGATCTCCGCCGAGAACGGCAAGCCGATCAAGTGGGCCCGCGGCGAGGTCGGCCGTGCCGTGTCCGTCTTCCGCTTCGCGGCCGAGGAGGCCCGCCGGTTCAACGGCGGCGAGGCGCAGCGGCTCGACACCGACGCCGGCGGCCAGGGCCGGCTGGCCCTCACCCGGCGCTTCCCGAAGGGTGTCGTCCTCGGTATCGCGCCCTTCAACTTCCCGCTGAACCTGTGTGCCCACAAGATCGCCCCGGCCATCGCCGCCGGCGCGCCGATCATCCTCAAGCCGGCCCCGGCGACCCCGCTGTCCGGCCTGATCATCGGCGAGCTGCTCGCCGAGACCGACCTCCCGGCCGGCTCCTGGAGCATCCTCCCGGTCCCGAACGACCGGATGCCGGCGCTGGTCCAGGACGAGCGTCTGCCGGTCATCTCCTTCACGGGTTCCGAGAAGGTCGGCTACGCGATCATGGACTCGGTGCCGCGCAAGCACTGCACCCTGGAGCTCGGCGGCAACGGCGCGGCGGTCGTGCTCGCCGACTTCGCCTCCGACGAGGACCTGGACCGGGCCGCGACCCGTATCGCGACCTTCTCCAACTACCAGGGCGGCCAGTCCTGCATCTCCGTGCAGCGCGTCATCGCGGACGCCTCGGTGTACGAGCGGCTGCTGCCGCGCATCGTCGCCGCCGTCGAGGCCCAGGTCACCGGTGACCCGGCCGACGACGCCACCGACGTCGGCCCGCTGGTCAGCGAGGACGCCGCCAAGCGCGTCGAGACCTGGGTGGACGAGGCCATCGCCGCCGGCGCCTCCCTCCTCACGGGCGGCAAGCGCGACGGCGCCTCCTACGCGCCGACCGTCCTCACCGACGTCCCCTCCGACGTCACCCTCGCCTGCGAGGAGGTCTTCGGACCCGTCCTCACCGTGCAGCGGGCCGACGGGGAGGCCGCCGCGTTCGCCGCCGTCAACGACTCCAAGTACGGCCTCCAGGCGGGCGTGTTCACCCACGACCTGCAGGCCGCGTTCCGCGCCCACCGGGCGCTGGAGGTCGGCGGTGTCGTGATCGGCGACGTCCCCTCCTACCGCGCCGACCAGATGCCGTACGGCGGTGCCAAGCAGTCCGGTGTCGGCCGCGAGGGCGTGCGCTTCGCGATGGACGACTACACCTACGAGCGGGTCCTGGTCCTCACCGGCCTCGCTCTCTGACACCACCCTGATCCGAACGGCCGGAGCCCACTGTGCGGGGGCTCCGGCCGTTCGGCGTGCCACCCGTCCGGCCCAGGCCGCCCGCCCGGCCGCGTACGCGGGCCCACCGGCCCGGACGGCCCCCGCGAGCCCGCAGGGGCCGGGAGAACGGCCGCGCGTGGGGTGGTGGCGGCGTCCGTAATCGGGTACATACGATCGGGTAGCACCCGTCGGTAGCCACATGGCCCATGATCCCGATTCGCGGCGAGGTGAGCCTCATGTCCGCAGCACCCCCCAAACCCACCGTCACCGAACGTGAGGCACGGCAGGTCGCCGAGGCGGCCCGCCAGCAGGAGTGGCGCAAGCCGAGCTTCGCCAAGGAGCTGTTCCTCGGCCGGTTCCGCCTCGACCTCATCCACCCGCACCCGATGCCCACGGACGAGGCGACCCAGCGCGGCGAGGAGTTCCTGGCCAAACTGCGCGACTTCGTCGAGACGAAGGTCGACGGCGCCCGCATCGAACGCGAGGCCCGCATCCCCGACGACGTCGTCGACGGGCTCAAGGAGCTCGGCGCCTTCGGCATGAAGATCGACACCAAGTACGGCGGTCTCGGCCTCGGGCAGGTCTACTACAACAAGGCCCTCACCCTGGTCGGCTCGGCGTCCCCGGCGATCGGCGTGCTCCTGTCGGCCCACCAGTCGATCGGCGTACCGCAGCCGCTGAAGCTGTTCGGCAGCCCCGAGCAGAAGGAACGCTTCCTGCCGCGCTGCGCCCGCACCGACATCAGCGCCTTCCTGCTGACCGAGCCCGACGTCGGCTCCGACCCGGCCCGGCTCGCCACCACCGCCGTGCCCGACGGCGACGACTACGTCCTCGACGGCGTGAAGCTGTGGACCACCAACGGCGTCGTCGCCGACCTCCTCGTCGTCATGGCCCGCGTCCCGAAGTCCGAGGGTCACAAGGGCGGCATCACCGCCTTCGTGGTCGAGACCAACTCGCCCGGCATCACCGTCGAGAACCGCAACGCCTTCATGGGGCTGCGCGGCATCGAGAACGGCGTCACCCGCTTCCACCAGGTCCGCGTCCCCGCCGCCCACCGGATCGGCCCCGAGGGCGCCGGCCTGAAGATCGCGCTGACCACGCTGAACACCGGCCGGCTCTCGCTGCCCGCGTCCTGCGTGGCCGCCGGCAAGTGGTGCCTGAAGATCGCCCGCGAGTGGTCGGCGGCCCGCGAGCAGTGGGGCAAGCCCATCGCCCACCACGAGGCCGTCGGCTCGAAGATCTCCTTCATCGCGGCCACCACCTTCGCCCTGGAGGCCGTCACCGACCTCGCCTCCCAGATGGCCGACGAGGACCGCAACGACATCCGGATCGAAGGCGCCCTCGCCAAGCTGTACGCCTCCGAGATGGGCTGGCTCATCGCCGACGAGCTGGTCCAGATCCGCGGCGGCCGGGGCTTCGAGACGGCCGACTCGCTCCGGGCGCGCGGCGAGCGCGGCGTCCCCGCCGAGCAGGTCCTGCGCGATCTGCGGATCAACCGCATCTTCGAGGGCTCGACGGAGATCATGCACCTCCTCATCGCCCGCGAGGCCGTCGACGCCCACCTGTCCGTCGCCGGGGACCTCATCGACCCCGACAAGTCCCTCCAGGACAAGGCGAAGGCGGGCGCGAACGCCGGTGTCTTCTACGCCAAGTGGCTGCCGAAGCTGATCGCCGGACAGGGGCAACTGCCGTACACCTACAGCGAGTTCAAGCAGGGCGTCGACCTCTCCGGGCATCTGCGGTACGTCGAGCGCACCGCCCGCAAGCTCGCCCGGTCCACCTTCTACGGCATGTCCCGCTGGCAGGGCCGGATGGAGACCAAGCAGGGCTTCCTCGGCCGGATCGTCGACATCGGCGCCGAGCTGTTCGCGATGAGCGCCGCCTGTGTCCGCGCCGAGCACCTGCGGGCGCGCGGCGAGCACGGCCGCGAGGCCTACCAGCTCGCCGACGCGTTCTGCCGGCAGTCCCGGCTGCGCGTCGAGGAGCTGTTCGGGCGCCTGTGGTCCAACACCGACGACCTGGACCGCAAGGTCGTCAAGGGCGTGATGTCCGGCACGTACGAGTGGCTGGAGCAGGGCATCGTCGACCCGTCCGACGACGGCGGCGTCTGGATCGCCGACGCCACCCCGGGGCCCAGCACCCACGAGAACGTCCACCGCCCGATCCGCTGACCACCCCCGAGGGGTCACCGCCCGCGGTGGCCCCTCACCGCATCGTCACCCACCGGATGAGGACACGCGGTCCTGTCCGCGTGACGGTACGGCCACAATGGGGGGATGAGCGACAGTCCAGCCTCCCCACTCGCCGACCCGCACCTCGTCTACGACCCGCTGGCGGGCGACGGTCCCAAGGACGTGGTGATCCTCGGCTCCACCGGGTCGATCGGCACCCAGGCCATCGACCTCGTGCTGCGCAACCCCGACCGGTTCCGGGTCACCGCGCTGTCCGCCAACGGCGGCCGGATCGCGCTCCTCGCCGAGCAGGCGCACCGGCTGAAGGTCCGGACCGTCGCCGTCGCCCGCGAGGACGTCGTCCCCGCCCTGCGCGACGCGCTGCGCGAGCGGTACGGCGCCGGGGAGCCGCTGCCCGAGATCCTGGCCGGCCCGGACGCGGCCACCCAGGTCGCCGCCTCCGACTGCCACACCGTCCTCAACGGCATCACCGGCTCCATCGGCCTGGCCCCGACGCTCGCCGCCCTGGAGGCGGGCCGCACCCTCGCGCTCGCCAACAAGGAGTCGCTCATCGTCGGCGGCCCGCTGGTCAAGGCGCTCGCCAAGCCCGGGCAGATCATCCCGGTCGACTCCGAGCACGCCGCCCTCTTCCAGGCGCTGGCGTCCGGCTCGCGCGCGGACGTCCGCAAGCTCGTCGTCACCGCGTCCGGCGGCCCCTTCCGCGGCCGGACCAAGGCCGAGCTGGCCGACGTCACCGTCGAGGACGCCCTCGCCCACCCCACCTGGGCGATGGGCCCGGTCATCACGATCAACTCCGCGACCCTCGTCAACAAGGGGCTGGAGGTGATCGAGGCGCACCTGCTCTACGACATTTCCTTCGACCGCATTGAGGTGGTCGTGCACCCCCAGTCGTATGTCCACTCGATGGTCGAGTTCACCGATGGATCCACGATCGCCCAGGCGACGCCGCCCGACATGCGCGGCCCCATCGCCATCGGGCTGGGCTGGCCCGAGCGCGTCCCGGACGCCGCGCCCACCTTCGACTGGAGCAAGGCGTCGACGTGGGAGTTCTTCCCGCTCGACAACGACGCGTTCCCGTCGGTGAACCTGGCCCGGCACGTGGGCGAGCTCGCGGGCACGGCCCCGGCGGTGTTCAATGCCGCCAACGAGGAGTGCGTCGAGGCCTTCCGGGCCGGCGCACTGCCGTTCAACGGCATCATGGAGACCGTCACGCGGGTGGTGGAGGAGCACGGCACCCCGCGCTCGGGAACTTCGCTGACCGTCGCGGACGTCCTCGAAGCGGAGACCTGGGCCCGCGCACGCGCCCGGGAACTGGCGGCACACACGGCGGAGGCCCGTGCATGACGACCCTGATGTTCATCCTCGGCATAGTGCTGTTCGCGATCGGGCTGCTCTTCTCGATCGCCTGGCACGAGCTGGGGCACCTGTCCACGGCCAAGCTGTTCGGCATCCGTGTGCCGCAGTACATGGTCGGCTTCGGCCCGACCCTCTGGTCGCGGAACAAGGGCGAGACCGAGTACGGCATCAAGGCCATCCCGTTCGGCGGCTACATCCGCATGATCGGCATGTTCCCGCCCGGCCCCGACGGCCGGCTGGAGGCCCGCTCCACCTCGCCGTGGCGCGGGATGATCGAGGACGCGCGCTCCGCGGCCTTCGAGGAGCTGAAGCCGGGCGACGAGAACCGCCTGTTCTACACGCGCAAGCCGTGGAAACGGGTCATCGTGATGTTCGCGGGCCCCTTCATGAACCTGGTGCTCGCGTTCGGCCTGTTCCTCACCGTGCTGATGGGCTTCGGCATCCAGCAGGACACCACCACGGTCAGCTCGGTCTCCCCGTGCGTCATCGCCCAGACCGAGAAGCGCGACACCTGCAAGGCGTCCGACCCGAAGTCCCCGGCCGCGGCCGCGGGCATGAAGGCCGGCGACAAGATCGTCGCCTTCGGCGGTGTGCGCACCGAGGAGTGGAACACCCTCTCCGACCTCATCCGTGACAGCGCCGGCAAGCAGGTGCCGATCGTCGTCGAGCGGGACGGCCGGGAGCTCACCCTCCAGGCGGAGATCGCCACCAACCGGGTCGTGAAGAAGGACGCGAGCGGGGCCTACGTCGAGGGCGAGTACGTCAAGGCCGGCTTCCTCGGCTTCAGCGCGGCCCAGGGCGTCGTCAAACAGGACTTCGGCGACTCGGTGACCTGGATGTCGGACCGGGTCGGCGACGCCGTCGACTCCCTGGTGGCGCTGCCCTCCAAGATCCCCGCCCTGTGGGACGCCGCCTTCGGCGACGGACCCCGCGAGCCGGACTCACCGATGGGCATCGTCGGCGCGGCCCGGGTCAGCGGCGAGATCGCCACCCTCGACATCCCGGCGTCGCAGCAGCTGGCGACCTTCGTCTTCCTGCTGGCCGGGTTCAACCTCTCCCTGTTCCTGTTCAACATGCTCCCGCTGCTGCCGCTCGACGGCGGCCACATCGCGGGCGCCCTGTGGGAGTCGCTGCGCCGCAACCTCGCGCGGGTGCTGCGCCGGCCGGACCCCGGCCCGTTCGACGTGGCCAAGCTCATGCCGGTCGCGTACGTGGTCGCCGGGATCTTCGTCTGCTTCACCCTGCTGGTGCTCGTCGCGGACGTCGTCAACCCGGTCACCATCTCCTAGCAGCACGGCATGGAAGGCGGCCCGGGACTCCGAGTCCCGGGCCGCCTTCCATCGAGTGGGTTTACGGGGGCGTGATGTGTGGTCGTGTGCGCCGGTGCCGTAATCTCGAAGCCCGGAGCCCGCTGCTGACGGGACCGGACCTTGATCCACGACTTGGGGTTGCACAGCAGATGACTGCGATTTCTCTCGGCATGCCGTCCGTTCCGACCAAGCTCGCCGAGCGCCGCAAGAGCCGGCAGATCCAGGTCGGGTCCGTCGCGGTCGGCGGGGACGCACCCGTGTCGGTGCAGTCGATGACGACGACCCGGACGTCCGACATCGGTGCCACCCTGCAGCAGATCGCGGAGCTGACGGCGTCGGGCTGTCAGATCGTGCGGGTGGCGTGTCCGACGCAGGACGACGCGGACGCGCTGTCGACGATCGCGCGGAAGTCGCAGATCCCGGTGATCGCGGACATCCACTTCCAGCCGAAGTACGTGTTCGCGGCGATCGAGGCGGGCTGCGCGGCGGTGCGGGTGAACCCGGGCAACATCAAGCAGTTCGACGACAAGGTGAAGGAGATCGCGCGGGCCGCGAAGGACCACGGCACCCCGATCCGTATCGGCGTCAACGCCGGCTCCCTCGACCGGCGTCTGCTCCAGAAGTACGGCAAGGCGACCCCCGAGGCCCTGGTCGAGTCGGCGCTGTGGGAGGCGTCGCTCTTCGAGGAGCACGACTTCCGGGACATCAAGATCTCCGTGAAGCACAACGACCCGGTCGTGATGATCGAGGCGTACAAGCAGCTCGCGGCCCAGTGCGACTACCCGCTGCATCTCGGTGTGACCGAGGCGGGCCCGGCGTTCCAGGGCACCATCAAGAGCGCGGTGGCCTTCGGCGCGCTCCTCTCCCAGGGCATCGGCGACACCATCCGCGTCTCCCTGTCGGCCCCGCCGGCCGAGGAGGTCAAGGTCGGCCTGCAGATCCTGGAGTCCCTGAACCTCAAGCAGCGCGGCCTGGAGATCGTCTCCTGCCCGTCCTGCGGCCGCGCCCAGGTCGACGTCTACAAGCTGGCCGAAGAGGTCACCGCCGGTCTCACCGGCATGGAGGTCCCCCTGCGCGTCGCCGTCATGGGCTGTGTCGTCAACGGCCCCGGCGAGGCCCGCGAGGCCGACCTCGGCGTCGCCTCCGGCAACGGCAAGGGCCAGATCTTCGTCAAGGGCGAGGTCATCAAGACCGTCCCCGAGTCCAAGATCGTCGAGACCCTCATCGAGGAGGCCATGAAGCTGGCCGAGCAGATGGAGGCCGACGGCGTCCCCAGCGGCGAGCCCTCCATCGCGGTCGCCGGCTGACCGCCCGCTCCGGCACCGCCCCCGGCCGGGACCACCGGTCACGACCGCGGGGCGGCACTGCACAGATTCCGCGGGTACAGTGCGGGGACCAGCAGAACCCCAGCGTGAGGCCCCGCACGTGTTGACCCAGACCACCTCACGGGTGCTCGAACCGAGTGACCTGGACGCCGCGCTCGCCGTCCTCGACCGCGAGCCGGTCGCCAACGCCTTCGTGACGTCCCGCGTCCAGGTCGCCGGCCTCGACCCCTGGCGCCTCGGCGGCGAGATGTGGGGCTGGTACGACGACGGCATGCTGACGTCCCTGTGCTACGCGGGCGCCAACCTCGTCCCCATCTGCGCCACCCCGCGCGCCGTGCGCGCCTTCGCGGACCGAGCCCGCCGGGCCGGCCGCCGCTGCTCCTCCATCGTCGGGCCCGCCGAGCCCACCGCCCAGCTGTGGCGGCTGCTGGAACCCACCTGGGGACCGGCCCGCGAGGTCCGCGCCCACCAGCCGCTCATGGTCACCGACCACATGCCGGCCGACATCGCCCCCGACCCGTACGTCCGCCGCATCCGCAAGGACGAGATGGAGACGATCCTCCCGGCGTGCGTGGCCATGTTCACCGAGGAGGTCGGCGTCTCGCCGCTCGCGGGCGACGGCGGCCTGCTCTACCAGGCCAGGGTCGCCGAACTCGTCGGTTCCGGCCGCTCCTTCGCCCGCCTCGATCAGAACGGCAAGGTCGTCTTCAAGGCGGAGATCGGCGCCGCGACCGACCGCGCCTGCCAGATCCAGGGCGTCTGGGTGGCCCCCGAGTACCGCGGCCAGGGACTCGCGGCACCCGGCATGGCCGCCGTCCTGCGCTACGCCCTGGCGGACGTGGCCCCGGTCGCCAGCCTCTACGTCAACGACTTCAACACCGCGGCCCGGCGGACGTACCAGAGGGTGGGGTTCCAGGAGGTCGGCGCCTTCATGAGCGTCCTGTTCTGACCGGCCCGCACCGCCCCCCCGGCGACGGCGGGCGGCACCACGACCTCGGCAGGTCATTGCTTGTAGGCTCCCCACCATGCGCCTTCCCGGTCACGCACACCGCCGCCACCCCGACGACATCGTGATCGGCCCCCTCGACCTCCCGGCCCGGGTCGACGAGGCCCTCGCCGTCCAGGCGGTGGCGTTCGGACTCGGCGCCGACGAAGTCGCCGTACGCCGCCAGATCGTCCTGCGCCACATGACCTACCCCGGCGCCCGCGCCCTCGGCGCCACCACCGAGGGCGACCGCCTCGTCGGCTTCGTCTACGGCATGCCCAACAGCCGCGGCCACTGGTGGTCCACGGTGGTGGAGCCGTATCTGCGCGCCCAGGGCCTCGACGACTGGCTCGACGACTCCTTCGTCATCACCGAGCTGCACGTCCACCCCGGCTACCAGAACCGCGGCGTGGGCCGCGCCCTGATCACCACCATCACGGACAGCGCCGACGAGCCCCGCTCGATCCTCTCCGCGATCGACATCGAGAGCCCCGCCCGGGGCCTCTACCGCTCCCTCGGCTACCAGGACCTCGCCCGCCGCGTCCTGTTCCCCAGCGCCCCGAAGCCGTACGCCGTGATGGGCGCCCCGCTGCCGCTGCGCCGTTAACCGATTTCCACCGTCCCGTCCCGCCCGGCTAACCTCCTGCCATCAACCACATCCGGCAGGAGTACGAGAACCATGGCGAAAGCACCGGTCCAGCGCATGTCCCAGTTGATGGCGAAGACGCTGCGCGACGACCCGGCGGACGCCGAGGTCCTCAGCCACAAGCTGCTGGTCCGCGCCGGCTACGTCCGTCGCACGGCGGCCGGCATCTGGTCCTGGCTGCCCCTCGGGAAGCGGGTCCTGGCCAACGTGGAGCGCATCGTCCGCGAGGAGATGGACGCCATCGGCGCCCAGGAGGTGCTGCTGCCCGCCCTGCTGCCGCGTGAGCCCTACGACGCCACGGGCCGCTGGGACGAGTACGGCCAGGAGCTGTTCCGGCTCAAGGACCGCAAGGGCGGCGACTACCTGCTCGGCCCGACCCACGAGGAGATCTTCACCCTGCTGGTGAAGGACCAGGCGTCCTCCTACAAGGACCTGCCGGTCATCCTCTACCAGATCCAGCACAAGTACCGCGACGAGGCCCGCCCCCGGGCCGGCATCCTGCGCGGCCGCGAGTTCCTGATGAAGGACTCCTACTCCTTCGACACGGACGACGAGGGCCTCGCGCAGTCCTACGCCCTGCACCGCCAGGCCTACCAGCGCGTGTTCGAGCGCCTGGGCCTGGACTACCGCATCTGCGCGGCGACCGCCGGCGCGATGGGCGGCTCGAAGTCGGAGGAGTTCCTGGCCCCCGCCGAGGCCGGCGAGGACACCTTCGCCGACTGCCCGAACTGCGACTTCGCGGCGAACACCGAGGCGATCACCTACGAGCTGAAGCCCGTCGAGGCCGCCGACGTGCCCGCGCTGGAGGAGATCCCCACCCCGGACACCCCGACCATCGAGACCCTCGCCGCCCACCTCGGCGTCCCGGCCTCGGCCACCCTGAAGAACCTCCTGGTCAAGGTCGACGGCGAGATCGTCGCCGTCGGTGTCCCCGGTGACCGCGAGGTCGACATCGACAAGGTCGAGGCGCACTTCGCCCCGTCCGTCGTCGAGATGGTCACCGAGGCGGACTTCGCCGAGCGCCCCGACCTGGTGCGCGGCTACGTCGGCCCGCAGGGCCTGGGCGAGAAGGTCACCTACCTCGCCGACCCGCGCGTGGCCCCCGGCACCTCCTGGATCACGGGCGCCAACAAGGAGGGCACGCACGCGAAGAACGTCGTCGCGGGCCGTGACTTCGAGGTCGACACGTACGTCGACGTCGTGGTCGTCCAGGAGGGCGACCCCTGCCCCAAGTGCGGCACCGGCCTGAAGCTGGACCGCGCCATCGAGATCGGCCACATCTTCCAGCTGGGCCGCAAGTACGCCGACGCCCTCAAGCTCGACGTCCTCGGCCAGAACGGCAAGCCGGTCCGCGTCACCATGGGCTCGTACGGCATCGGCGTCTCCCGCGCGGTCGCCGCGCTCGCCGAGCAGACCGCCGACGACAAGGGCCTGTGCTGGCCCGCCGAGGTCGCCCCGGCCGACGTCCACGTGGTCGCCGCCGGCAAGGCCCTGCAGACCGAACTGGCCCTCGACGTGTCCGAGAAGCTGTCCGCGGCCGGTCTGCGGGTGCTGTGCGACGACCGTGCCGGTGTCTCGCCGGGCGTGAAGTTCACCGACTCGGAGCTGATCGGCGTCCCGCAGATCCTGGTGGCCGGGCGCCGCGCCGCCGAGGGCGTCGTCGAGCTGAAGGACCGCAGGACCGGTGAGCGCGAGGAGCTGACGGTCGACGAGGCGATCGCCCGTCTGACCGCCTGACCGTCCGTTCGGTCACGGGCCGTTCCCCGGCGTGGGGGAGCGGCCCGTGACCGCTTGCGGGACCGGCGAGGGTTCAGCCGGCTTCGGCGGCGAGCACCCGGGGCAGCAGCTCATGGGGGAGCTCGACACCCATGCCGCAGAAGCAGCGCAGCGGTCCGCCCCGGGATGCGGGAGCCCCCAGGTCGACGATGAGGATGTCCGCCACTTCTCGGAGCACGTCACCCGCCGGCGCGCTGCGGGCCACCCGGATGCTGACCTCGTCGGGGTCCCAGACCGCGATGCTCGCCAGACCGTCCGTCACGGCAATGCGAACGCACACAACTGCCTCCCCAGGAATGCGCTACGGCACGAGCGTTCCGCTCCGGGAGGTCAGCGGCTGACTGATGGTACCGATGTGTGTGGGGTTCGTGAGGACTTTCGTCATATTCTTCCGGGGCGCGCCCGGTGTCCGGTAGAGCCCCGGGAGGTGAGCGGCTCTCACCGCGCGCCGACAGTACGGCGCTGACCTCACACGATGCGGCTGACCTGAAGCATCGCCTCGGCGTCCTTCAGCAGGGCGCGCTGCCGTGACTCCGGCAATTGCCGGTACAGCTTCAGCAGCCGGGCCTCGCGCTCGTCGCCGCTGGGGCCCGGCACCGGCCGGCCCACGGCCTCGAAGAACTCCCGGGGGGTCGTGCGCACGCCCCAGCGCCGGAACACGTCGACCATGGCGCGCAGCTTCTCGGGGTCGATGCGGGAGGTGCCGCGGGTGCGGTTCATCCAGGCGTTGAGCGTCGGGTACGAGATGCCGGACTCCGCGGCCAGATCCTTCTGCGTCCGGTCGGGCACCTGGGCGAGCAGACGTTCGAGCAGGGCCGCCAGGTCCTCGTCCCCGTGCTGGGCATGCCGACGGGGTTCGGGATCTGCTGGGGGGCGGCTCCGCTGGTTCGTCACGCTCAGAGGATCGGCCATCAATATCTACAAGCGCAAGTAGATCGCAGATCGGCGCCGGGTCTTCGGGCGCACGCCGGAGCGTTCCGGGGGAGCCGGTGCTCCTGTGCGCCCCGCCCGCGCCCTCAAGTCTCACGCTCCGTAGGCTTCTTGACACGATATGCATCTACATGAAGACTGTAGACGCCCTGGGAGGGGATCGCGGGTTTCCGTCGTGGCCTGCGCACGTCCCGTCGAAGAATCTACATCTACATGTGTATTGCAGAGGAGAAGCCGTCGTGTCCCAGCCGGACCACCTCACCACCGCCCCGGCCGCCGGCCCGGAGCCCGAACTGGTCGCCCGGGCCCGCGCGGGCGACCGGGAGGCGTTCGCCGCCCTGTACTTCGAGCACTATCGCGCCGTCTACGCGTTCCTCCTGGTTCGCACCCGCAACAGACATCTGGCCGAGGACCTCACCCAGGAGGTGTTCGTCCGCGCACTGCGCCGCATCGGCACCTTCCACTGGCAGGGCACCGCCTTCGCCGGGTGGCTCACCACGATCGCCAAGAACCTCTGGCTCGACGAACTCGGGCGCGGACGCACGCGCTGGGAGACCCCGGTCGCCGAGTTCGACGACCCCCGCGACACCCATCGCGGCACCGAGGCGCTCGTCCTGCGCGAACTGGACGCCGTCGAGGCCCAGGAGACCGTCCACACCGCCCTGCACCGCCTCAACCCCCACCAGCGGCACTGCCTGGAACTGCGCTTCCTGGACGAACTGTCCGCGCAGGAGACCGC
The DNA here is from genome assembly GCF_003074055.1 of Streptomyces nigra. Lineage (NCBI taxonomy): Bacteria > Bacillati > Actinomycetota > Actinomycetes > Kitasatosporales > Streptomycetaceae > Streptomyces > Streptomyces nigra. The sequence goes on from NZ_CP029043.1 coordinate 5,490,002, forward strand.
GTTGGCCATGGGGCGCAGCGTCGGTGCGGTCAAGACCCTGACCTACCGGGCCCTGCGGAAACTGCGCTGGTCGACGGAGGCGGTGTCCGCGTGAACGCCACCCGCCCGCGCGTCGCCGGCGTGATCGGCCGGATCCCGCGGCCCGCGGACCCCGAACGAGCCGCCGCACCCGTACGGCTCCTCACCGGCCCCGGCCGCCCTCCGGTCGTGGTCCTGCACCGTACGGCGGACGGAGGCTGGTCCCGCGGGCCCCGCCCGCTCACCGAACTGGAGCGCAAGGCCCTCGCCTGGGACGCCGCGTGCGCCCGCGCCCGCTCCGTCGCCCGCGCGGTCGCACGCCACCTCGCCGGGCACGCGGGCCCCTCCGACGTCCGCGTGGACGGCGACCGGGTCCGGGTCGTGCTGCGCGTGGACGGCGCCGAGTGCTGGGCCCGCTGGCGCGCCTACTTCCAGATCACGGTCGTCGGCGAGGGCAGCCGCCCGCACACCCTGGTCGGCGACGGCGAACGCGACGGCGTGCGCGTCACGGTCGTCGCCCACGGCGCCGCGACGGGCCGGCGGGGGCGCCGCCCCTTCCGCGTCGGTGACGCCACCTACGACCTGGCCGCACCGCTGCGCGACGCGTACGGCGACGTCTGGTACTACCAGGGCTGCCGACGGCCCGACGGGATGCCGCTGCTCTCCCTGGACGGGCGGCCCGAACGCTGCTCCCTGGCGAATGTGGCGGCCCATCTGGGCCCCCTGTCCGCGGTGCGCGACACCGATCGCGCCGAGGACCGCACGTCCCCGTCCGAGCCGGCCGGATGACCCCGGCGGTATCCGACGGCGGATCACGGGTCTGGGAACTGCGCGCGGCCTGCCGGGAGTGGGACGCCGATCTGTGGTTCACCCGGCGCACCTGGCCCCTCGCGGTCGCGATCTGCACGCTGTGCCCCGTGCTCGAACCCTGCCGGGCCGCCGTGCTGCGCCGGGAGCGCGGCCTTCCCCGCTGCCGCCGGCAGGGCGTCGTCGCGGGCCTGACCGGCCCCCAACGGCACGCCCTGGAACAGGCGGACCACGGCTCACCCGGCTCTCCGGTCCCGGCCGAGCTTCCGGGTGAGCGTCCCGCCGGGCCGTCCGCGCCCGCACGTTCCGCCGTGGCACCTCGGCCCGCGTCGACGGCCGCGCCCGAACCAGCGCGGTCCCGCCCGGGGGAGGCGCTCCCGACCGCCGCTGTCGCCGCCGACCGGCCTCCGCCGAAGGCGGCCGTCGCGTCCGGGGACACCTCACCGGACCCGGCGCCGCCCCAGGCTTCGCGCCCCGGGTCCGACGAGGCGCCCCCGTCCCCACCCCCGCCCGACCGGCGTACGTCCGAGCGAGGCGATGCGCCCTCGCGCATACGCCCGGCGCCCTGTGGCACGCGCGCCGCCTACCAGCGGCATCTACGGCGGGGCGAACCCGTCGACGCGGCGTGCCGGGCCGCCAACACCTATGAGGCCGGGCGCTATCGCCGTACCGGCACCACCCGTGCCCGCCCCCCGCGTCCGCCCGCCTGACCCGCGTCCGCCCAGGACCTGCCGCCGCACCCAGCCGCAGCCCGTTCGCCGACCGTCTCCGGAGAACCGCATGTCCAGGCCCTCCGCGCCCTCGCCCCGCGCACCTCTCCCGCGCCGCCGCCCGCCCCTGTCCGCGTGCCGCGCCGCGGTGCCCGGCGGTCCGGCCGCGCGCCGTCCGCCCACCGCCACGGAGTCCCCCATGCCCACGTCCCCCTCGTCCCCGCCGCCCGAGGGACCCGCGCCCGGCGACCCCCGGCCACCGGGACGCCTGCGCCGGGCGGCCGCCGCGCTGTGGCGGGGTCTCCGGGTGGGCGACCGGCCCCGGAAGGGGAGCGACCGGGAGCTGGAGCTGTGCCGGCAGGAGCGCGACCGCTGGCAGCGGTACGCCGACTCCTACGAGCGGGACCTGACCCGGGTACGGCTCGAGCGCGCCCAGCTCCTCGCCTGGCTGGCAGCGCTGCACCCGGCGAGCGCCGTCCTCGTCCGGGGCGCGGACGGCATCCACCAGCTGCGCATCGAGGCCGGCGGGCGCCAGCTGTCATGGCCGTTGCACCCGGCCGACCTGGGGCAGTTCGCGCACATCCCGTACGCGCGCCACGGCTCGGGACCGTACGGCCGTACGCGCTGGGACCAGGCGGCCCATCTGCGGCGGCACACCCGGCTGCTGGCCATGGAGGGCATGCTGTTCACGACGGCCCCCGACGACCGCTGACACACCCGCCGGACTCCGGCCGGCAGGCTCGGGAGGCACGTCGGCCGGACCCACCGCGCCCCCCTGCGAGAGCTCCCCGCAGGGGGGCGCGGCTCGGCCTACAGCCAGCTCGCGAACTCCAGGAGCAGTTCGGCGTCCTGGGGGCGTCCGACCCGCAGGGCCCGTACGCCCGACTCCACCGCGCGGAACAGGGTCCAGCCGCGCAGCCGTTCCTGGTCGACCTCCAGGGACTCCGCGAGGCGCTTGACCCGGCGGCGGGTCGTCGAGGCCCCCGACGGCGAGGCGATCAGATCCTCCACCCGGTCCCGCACCAGCCGCGCCAGATCGAACGCGCACTCGCCGACCACCGGGTCCGGCCCCACGGCCAGCCATGGCATGCGCTCCCCGGCGAGGACCTTGCTCTGCCGGAACGTGCCGTGCAGCAGCTGCCGTTCCGGAGGCGCCGCCAGCAGTTCGTCGCGGGCCGCGAGCGCGGCGTCGACCAGCGCGCTCACGTCGGCGTGCCGGGACGCGGTCGCGCGCATCGCCTCGGCCTGGCGTTCCGTCCGCTCCGCCACCGTCTCGAAGGGATGCCCCTCCGGGGGCTCCACCCACAGCCGGCGCAGCGTCCCCGCCGCCTCCAGCAGCGCCTTCGCCTCCGGCAGCGACCGCACCGACCGGTCCGGGCGCAGCCGCTCAAGGAGCAGCACGCCCTCCGTCACGAACGGCTCGAGCAGTTGGACGGCACCCGTGCCGCCCCAGTGCGCGAGCGCGGCCCGCTCACTCTCCGGGCGTGCGCGCGGCGGCGCCAGCTTCAGCACGGCCGGGGTGTCGTCGGCCCGCCGGACCAGCACCACCAGACTGCTGCGCCCGCCCGGCAGCTGCACCCGCTCCACGGTCAACTCGCGCTGTTCGACGGCCTCCCGGGTCGCCTGCGGCAGCCTCTCCAGCCAGGCGTCACCGTCCGGCGCCGTCTCACCGAGCGCCCTCACCAGACGCTGCGGCGGTTCGAAAGCCATGCGCGAGTCGTCCCCTTCCGTCCTGCCCGTCGGTGTCCCTGCGGCCCGCGTCACGCGGGGGGCGCCGCCGGCGCGGAGGACGTGTCCGCCCGCTCGGCGAGCCCAGGGAAGGCTACGCTCTCGCCCCGCCAGCGCACCGCCCGCACCGCCGCCTCCCGCAGCGCCTCGGCGGCCGTACCGCGCAGCGCGCCCCGGGCCGCCCGCACCAGATCCGCGTAGACACCGGCCAGCCGGCTCTCCAGCTCGGCGGCGAACAGCACCGCCGTCGCCCGGTCCGTCACCGGGAACGGCAGCGCGTACCCGGCGCTCGCGGCGACCGGGTCGGCGCCCAGGTCGCGCACCTCGCGCGCCAGCGCGTCCCGCCGCGCGCGGTGGGCGTCGTACGCGGCCCGCGCGTCGGAGCGCCGGTCCTCGCCGATCCGCCCGCCGACCACGCCGTACCCGTAGACGGCGGCGTGCTCAGCGGCCAGGGCCGCCTGAAGCGCCGTCACCGTCTCCTTGCCGGCCTTGCCCGCCTTGTCGGTGTCGCTCACCTGGCACCCTCCGTCAGCAGGAACGCGTGCGCGGCCCCGGCGGCCGCCACCGACGCGAGCAGCCGTGCCAGTTCACCCGGCAGACCCGGCAGCGCCTTCGCCCGTTCGTCGGCGAGCGTCCGTTCGGCGGCGGCGAGTTCGGTGAGCGCGTCCCGCTGGTCCGCGGGAACCGCCCGCACCGAGGCGGACGGTGACGCGGAGGCGGAGGGGGGCGGGGTGGCCGACGGGGAGGACGACGGGCCGGACGCGCCCCCGCCGAACGCCTCCGCGTGCCGTACCGCCTCCGCCCGCAGGGGGGCCACCAGCCGCTCCACCGCCGGATGGGCGGCGAGGACGGCGTCGTACCGGGCGACCAGGTCCTCGCTGTCCCGGGCCGCACGCGCGCGTGCCCGCTCGGCGAGCGACGGACTGCCGCCCGTACCGCCGTCCGGGTCGGCGGGACCGGCGGAGCAGCCCGCCAGCAGCGCGGCGCCCGCGGCCGAGGCGAGCAGGGTTCTTCTGCGCGGCCCCGGGAGGGCGCGCGGGGGCGGGGGGTACGGCACGGGCGACTTCCTCAGGGGAGTTCGTACGAAAGCACTTGCGACGGCGGCTGCCCGGTCAGCGGGCCGCGTGCCCGTGATCACCGTACCCGCGCCAGGCGAACGCGCCACTCACCGGCACCGGTCACCCACAGGTGGACGGCAACACACCCTGCGACCGGATACCCTTTGACCTGACACGCGCCCCATCCCACAACAGCACACGCGGCCGAGGAGTCACCCGGATGAGCACCACCCAGAGCGAGAGGCTGCGAGCACTCCTGGAACCCCTCGTCAGCTCCCAGGGACTGGACCTCGAAGAGATCGAAGTGGACTCGGTCGGACGCAAGCGTGTGCTGCGCGTCGTCGTCGACTCCGACACCGGCGCCGACCTGGACCGGATCGCCGATGTGAGCCGCGCGCTCTCGGCGAAGCTGGACGAGACGGACGCGATGGGTGAGGGCGAGTACACCCTCGAGGTCGGCACCCCGGGCGCGGAACGCCTCCTCAAGGAGCACCGCCACTACGTGCGCGCCGTCGACCGGCTGGTCAAGTTCGAGCTGACCGAGGGCGGCGAGCTGGTGGCCCGCATCCTCAAGGTCGACGACGACGGTCTCGACCTCGAGGTGCCCGGCGTGAAGGGCCGCAAGGCGACCAGCCGCCGGCTCGCGTTCCCGGAGATCGAGAAGGCGCGCGTGCAGGTCGAGTTCAACCGCAAGGACAAGAAGGAAGAGGAGGCGTAGCCGTGGACATCGACATGAGTGCCCTGCGGGGCTTGGTTCGGGAGAAGGAGATCTCCTTCGACCTGCTGGTCGAGGCGATCGAGTCGGCCCTCCTCATCGCCTACCACCGCACCGAGGGAAGCCGCCGACACGCGCGCGTGGAGCTCAACCGGGAGACCGGGCATGTGACCGTGTGGGCGAAGGAGGACCCCGAGGACCTCGAGGAGGGCCAGGAGGCCCGCGAGTTCGACGACACCCCGTCCGGCTTCGGCCGTATCGCCGCCACCACCGCCAAGCAGGTCATCCTGCAGCGGCTGCGCGACGCCGAGGACGACGCGACGCTCGGTGAGTACGCCGGCCGCGAGGGCGACATCGTCACCGGCGTGGTCCAGCAGGGCCGCGACCCGAAGAACGTCCTGGTGGACATCGGCAAGCTGGAGGCCATCCTGCCGGTGCAGGAGCAGGTCCCCGGGGAGACCTACCCGCACGGCATGCGGCTGCGGTCGTACGTCGTGCGGGTCGCCAAGGGTGTCCGCGGGCCCTCCGTGACCCTGTCGCGCACCCACCCGAACCTGGTGAAGAAGCTCTTCGCGCTGGAGGTGCCGGAGATCGCCGACGGGTCCGTCGAGATCGCCGCCATCGCCCGCGAGGCCGGTCACCGCACCAAGATCGCCGTGCGCTCCACCCGCAGCGGCCTGAACGCCAAGGGCGCCTGCATCGGCCCCATGGGCGGCCGGGTGCGCAATGTCATGGGCGAGCTCAACGGTGAGAAGATCGACATCGTCGACTGGTCGGACGACCCGGCCGAGATGGTGGCGAACGCGCTGTCCCCGGCCCGTGTCTCCAAGGTGGAGGTCGTGGACATGGCGACCAGGTCGGCCCGGGTGACCGTGCCGGACTACCAGCTGTCGCTGGCGATCGGCAAGGAAGGGCAGAACGCCCGGCTCGCGGCCCGGCTCACCGGCTGGCGCATCGACATCCGGCCGGACACCGAGCAGGCCGGGGAATAGATCCAGACCTCAGGTCGCTCAGATCACGTCAGGTTATCGCCCGGCAACTGTTCGAATCCTGCCCCAAAGGGGTGAGGTCGGTACGGGGAGGTAGACTTAGCTGTGTCTGGCCGGACACGCGTCCGCGCATGCCCTGAGCGCACCTGTGTGGGGTGCCGGGAGCGAGCGGCCAAGGCTGATCTGCTGCGGATCGTGGCGATCGAGGACGAGTGCGTCCCCGATCCTCGCGGTACGCTGCCCGGCCGGGGTGCGTATGTACACCCCGCCCTGATCTGTCTCGACCAGGCGGTACGCCGCCGGGCGTTCACGAGGGCGTTGCGTGCCCCGGGAGCGCTCGACACAAAGGCGTTGCGCCGTTACGTCGAGCAGACAACAGTTGTCGAGCAGGCAACACCGTAAGAAGCGTCGCGCGGAACCCCGTGCGGCCCAGGTACCTCGCGAGTCGGAAGTAGGTCGAGATTGCGATGAGCACTCGATGAGTACGCGATGAGTACGCCCATGAAGTAGCGACGGTCCGGCCGCAACCCGGACCTAAAAGGAGCGAAGTGGCTAAGGTCCGGGTATACGAACTCGCCAAGGAGTTCGGGGTTGAGAGCAAGGTCGTCATGGCCAAGCTCCAAGAACTCGGTGAATTCGTCCGTTCGGCGTCTTCGACCATCGAAGCGCCCGTAGTCCGCAAACTGACGGACGCCCTCCAGCAGGGCAACGGTGGCGGCAAGCCCGCCTCCGCCCGTAAGGCTGCCCCGGCGAAGCCGGGCGCCCCCTCTCCCGCGCAGGCCGCCCGTCCGGCAGCCCCGCGCCCGCCGGCCCCGAAGCCGGCCGCCGAGAAGCCCGCGGCTCCCGCCGCGCCGGCCTCTTCCGGCCCCCGTCCGACCCCGGGCCCGAAGCCCGCGCCGCGGCCCGCCCCGGCGTCCCCGGCTCCGACCACGCCCGAGTTCACGGCGCCCCCGTCGGCGCCCGCCGCTCCGGCGGCCTCCCAGGGCCAGGGTTCCGGCACGCGTCCGGGCGCCCCGCGTCCGGGTGGTCAGGCCCCGCGTCCGGGTGCTCCCCGTCCGAGTGGCCAGCAGGGCGGCCAGGGCCGCGGTGAGCGCACCGGCGCGCCGCGTCCGGGTGGCCAGGCGCCGCGTCCCGGCGCCCGTCCGGCCGGTCCCCGTCCGGGCAACAACCCCTTCACCTCCGGCGGCTCCACCGGTATGGCGCGTCCGCAGACGCCCCGTCCCGGCGGTGCCCCGCGTCCGGGTGGCCCCGGCGCTCCCGGCGGCGCTCCGCGTCCGCAGGGCCAGGGCCAGGGCGGTCCCCGTCCCCAGGGCGCCGCGGGCGGTCCCCGTCCGCAGGCTCCGGGCGGTGCGCGTCCCACGCCGGGCGGCATGCCCCGTCCGCAGGGCGGCGGTCCCCGTCCCGGTGGCCCGCGTCCGAACCCGGGCATGATGCCGCAGCGTCCCGCAGCGGGCCCGCGTCCCGGTGGCGGCGGTCCCGGTGGCCGTGGCCCCGGTGGCGGCGGTCGTCCCGGTGGCGGCGGCGGTCGTCCGGGTGGCGGCGGCTTCGCCGGCCGTCCCGGTGGCGGTGGCGGCGGTTTCGCCGGTCGTCCGGGCGGTCCCGGTGGCGGTGGCGGCGGTTTCGCCGGTCGTCCCGGTGGTCCCGGTGGCGGCGGTGGCCGTCCCGGCTTCGGCGGTCGTCCCGGCGGTCCCGGTGGCCGTGGTGGCACGCAGGGTGCCTTCGGTCGTCCCGGCGGTCCCGCGCGTCGTGGCCGCAAGTCGAAGCGTCAGAGGCGCCAGGAGTACGAGGCCATGCAGGCCCCGTCGGTCGGCGGCGTGATGCTGCCTCGCGGCAACGGCGAGTCCATTCGCCTGTCGCGCGGTGCTTCGCTCACCGACTTCGCGGAGAAGATCAACGCCAACCCGGCGTCGCTCGTCGCGGTCATGATGAACCTCGGCGAGATGGTCACCGCGACCCAGTCCGTCTCCGACGAGACGCTCCAGCTCCTCGCGGACGAGATGAACTACACCGTTCAGATCGTCAGCCCGGAGGAGGAGGACCGCGAGCTCCTCGAGTCCTTCGACATCGAGTTCGGCGAGGACGAGGGCGACGAGGAGGACCTGGTGGTCCGTCCGCCGGTCGTCACCGTCATGGGTCACGTCGACCACGGCAAGACCCGCCTCCTCGACGCCATCCGCAAGACGAACGTCATCGCGGGCGAGGCCGGCGGCATCACCCAGCACATCGGTGCCTACCAGGTGGCGACCGAGGTCAACGACGAAGAGCGCAAGATCACCTTCATCGACACCCCGGGTCACGAGGCGTTCACCGCCATGCGTGCCCGTGGTGCGAAGTCGACCGACATCGCGATCCTGGTCGTCGCGGCCAACGACGGCGTCATGCCGCAGACGGTCGAGGCGCTCAACCACGCCAAGGCGGCCGAGGTCCCGATCGTCGTCGCGGTCAACAAGATCGACGTCGAGGGCGCCGACCCGACCAAGGTGCGCGGTCAGCTCACCGAGTACGGGCTGGTGGCCGAGGAGTACGGCGGCGACACCATGTTCGTCGACATCTCCGCCAAGCAGGGTCTGCACATCGACTCCCTGCTGGAGGCCGTGATCCTCACGGCCGACGCCTCGCTCGACCTGCGGGCCAACCCGAACCAGGACGCGCAGGGCATCTCGATCGAGTCCCGTCTCGACCGCGGCCGCGGTGCCGTGGCGACGGTCCTCGTCCAGCGCGGCACGCTGCGGGTCGGCGACACGATGGTCGTGGGCGACGCCTACGGCCGGGTGCGCGCCATGCTCGACGACAACGGCAACAACGTCGCCGAGGCCGGTCCCTCGACGCCGGTGCAGGTCCTCGGCCTCACCAACGTCCCGGGCGCCGGTGACAACTTCCTCGTGGTCGAGGAGGACCGTACGGCCCGCCAGATCGCGGAGAAGCGCGCCGCCCGTGAGCGCAACGCGGCCTTCGCGAAGCGCACGCGCCGTGTCTCGCTCGAGGACCTGGACAAGGTGCTCAAGGCCGGCGAGGTCCAGCAGCTGAACCTGATCATCAAGGGTGACGCGTCCGGATCGGTCGAGGCCCTCGAGTCCTCGCTGCTCCAGCTGGACGTCGGCGAAGAGGTCGACATCCGCGTCCTGCACCGCGGCGTCGGTGCGGTCACGGAGTCCGACATCGACCTGGCCATGGGCTCCGACGCCATCGTCATCGGCTTCAACGTCCGGGCAGCCGGCCGTGCGCAGCAGATGGCGGAGCGCGAGGGCGTGGACGTCCGGTACTACTCGGTCATCTACCAGGCGATCGAGGAGATCGAGGCGGCCCTCAAGGGCATGCTCAAGCCGGAGTACGAAGAGGTCGAGCTCGGCACGGCGGAGATCCGCGAGGTCTTCAAGTCGTCCAAGCTGGGCAACATCGCCGGTGTCCTCATCCGCTCGGGCGAGGTCAAGCGCAACACCAAGGCGCGCCTCATCCGCGACGGCAAGGTGGTCGCGGAGAACCTCAACATCGAGGGCCTGCGTCGCTTCAAGGACGACGTCACCGAGATCCGCGAAGGGTTCGAGGGCGGTATCAACCTCGGCAACTTCAACGACATCAAGGTCGACGACGTCATCGCGACGTACGAGATGCGCGAGAAGCCGCGCGTCTGATCCCAGCACGCGATCGGGGCCGGTCGGCGGGAGTTCCCGGAAGGGAAACTCCGTCGATCGGCCCCGGCCGTTGCGTGTACGGTTCCCGTATCGGCGCCGAGCCTGGCGCCCGTACCCCGAACCGGCGGGACATCCGGACACACACATGTATGTGGGGACTCTGTCCTTCGACCTGCTCCTCGGCGACGTCCACTCGCTCAAGGAGAAACGCTCCCTCGTCCGTCCCATCGTGGCCGAGCTCCAGCGCAAGTACGCGGTGAGCGTGGCCGAGACGGACCACCAGAACCTCCACCGCCGGGCCGAGATCGGCCTCGCGGTGGTATCCGGGGACATGGGATACCTCACCGGCGTACTGGACCGCTGCGAGCGGCTGGTCGCCGGACGGCCCGAGGTGGAACTGCTCTCGGTTCGACGCAGGCTCCACAGCGACGAAGACTGAAGCACGACGTAAGCACTTAAGGAGACGGACCAGTGGCCGACAACGCGCGTGCCAAGAGGCTGGCGGACCTCATCCGAGAGGTGGTGGCCCAGAAGCTGCAACGCGGGATCAAGGACCCGCGGCTCGGCTCGCACGTCACCATCACGGACACCCGCGTCACGGGTGACCTGCGGGAGGCGACCGTCTTCTACACGGTGTACGGCGACGACGAGGAGCGGGCGGCCGCCGCGGCCGGGCTGGAGAGCGCCAAGGGCGTCCTGCGGTCCGAGGTCGGCCGGGCCGCCGGGGTGAAGTTCACCCCGACCCTCACCTTCGTCGCCGACGCCCTGCCGGACACCGCCAAGACCATCGAGGACCTCCTCGACAAGGCGCGCCAGTCCGACGAGAAGGTCCGTGAGGCGTCCGCGGGCGCCCGGTACGCCGGTGAGGCGGACCCGTACCGCAAGCCGGGCTCCGAGGACGAGACGGACGGCGACACCGCGGAATGACGCAGAAGAACACCACGCCCGACGGCCTTGTCATCGTCGACAAGCCGTCGGGCTTCACGTCGCACGACGTGGTCGCCAAGATGCGCGGCATCGCCCGCACCCGCCGGGTCGGGCACGCCGGCACCCTCGACCCGATGGCCACGGGCGTGCTCGTCCTCGGCGTCGAGAAGGCGACCAAGCTGCTCGGTCATCTGGCCCTGACCGAGAAGGAGTACCTGGGCACGATCCGCCTGGGCCAGACCACGGTCACCGACGACGCCGAGGGCGAGATCACGGGGTCCACCGACGCCTCGAAGGTCACCCGCGACGCCGTCGACGCCGGGATCGCCCAGCTCACCGGCGAGATCATGCAGGTGCCGTCCAAGGTCAGCGCCATCAAGATCGACGGCGTCCGCTCCTACAAGCGGGCCCGCGACGGCGAGGACTTCGAGATCCCCGCGCGACCGGTCACCGTGTCGTCCTTCTCGGTGTACGACCTCCGGGACGCCGTCGCCGACGACGGGACCCCCGTCCTCGACCTGGTCGTCTCGGTCGTCTGCTCCTCCGGCACCTACATCCGGGCCCTCGCCCGCGACCTCGGTGCCGACCTGGGCGTCGGCGGGCACCTCACGGCGCTGCGCCGCACCCGCGTCGGGCCGTACAAGCTGGACGCCGCGAAGACGCTGGACCAGCTCCAGCAGGAGCTGACGGTCATGCCGATCGCCGAGGCCGCGTCGGCGGCCTTCCGCCGCTGGGAGATCGACGCCCGGCGCGCCCGGCTGCTCTCGAACGGCGTCCGCCTCGACATGCCCGACGAGTACGCCGGTGCCGGGCCCGTCGCGGTCTTCGACCCCGAGGGACGCTTCCTCGCCCTGGTCGAGGAGCACAAGGGCAAGGCCAAGAGCCTCGCCGTGTTCGGCTGAGCGCCCGCACGGCACGGGTGCCTGCCCGTGGAGCGGCGGTCACGGGGTCGTCCTCTGCCCGCCGCTCCACGGTCCCCCCTCGGTTCCCCCACCCCTAGGGTGTATCCACCCACCCCCGCCTGTTCACCCGTCCGGGCAGGCGCTCGGAGTGAACCGAGGGTGTGCAAGGGGGCGCGTTCGGCATCCGACCTGTCCCACTGATCATCCGCGGCCTACCGTCGAAGCGACAGGGCGTGCGAGGGATGAGCGTGCGGGTGCGGGGCGGGGAGGTTCGACGATGGCGGGACGGGGCCCGCGGGCGGCGGACGCGGACGCGGACATGGACGGGGCGCGGGGGACGGGCGGCGGCTCGGAGCAGCCCCGCGTGGCTACCGCGTCCCATCGGGCTCGACGCTCCCGCCACGACGACGGCCGCGCCCGGCACGCCCGGCGCCCCGATGGTGATGCGCCGACCGCTGCCCTCCGTGACGATGCCCTGGTCCGTGTCCACGACGCGGCCGGGCGGCCCCGCGGCCTCGGTTTCATGGCCGACCATCACGGCACCGTCGTCACCGCGCACGAGGTCGTCGACGGACTCTCCCGGCTCGTCCTGCACACCGCCGGGGGCAGCCGCAGCTGTGTGGTGAGCGCCGAGGCGGTGACCCCGCTGCCCGAGCGGGGCCTGGCCCTCGTCCGCACCGAGGGACTGGGCGTCGACCCGCTGCCGGTGACCGTGCGGGACGCCTGCGAGACCGGCACCTACGTAGACATCCCGGCCGGCGGCTGGCGGCAGGCCCGGGTACTCGACGCCACGCCCGCCACCTACACGGCGACCGACCGCTGCCACGGCCTCGACGGCGTCCTGGAGCTCGCCATCGGCACCGCGGGCCGGGACGCGCTGCGGCTGGGCGGAGGCGCCGCCGGGGGACCCGTGCTCGACGCCGCGACCGGCGCCGTCCTCGGCGTCCTCGGCACCGCCCTGCAGTCCGCCCACAGCGACGCCGTGCTCGCCGCACCCCTGCGGCCCGCCCAGGACGGACCGCTGGCCACCCTGCTCGCCGACAACGCCGCGACGGTGCCCGCTCACGGCGCCGACCTGAACCTCGCCGGGGTGCTGGAGCTGACCGCCACCTCCGTCGCCCAGGACGCTCCGCCCGCCGGGTCCGGCCCCGCGCCCGTGCCCCGGGCCGCCGTGACCGCAGCGTTCGACGCCTTCCTCGCCGGCCCCGCCGCGGTGCTCGGCCTGGTCGGGCCACCCGGCAGCGGCCGTACGACGGAACTCGCGGGGCTCGCCGCGCGGCGCAGCCAAGGACCCGAGCCCGCTCCCACGCTGTGGCTGCGCGGCGCCGACCTGCGCGGCGACGACACCTCCGTCGCCGACGCCGCCCACCGGGCGCTGGACCGGGCCGCGCGCATCGTCGCCGCGTCCGGCCCCGACGAGCCCGCCCGTGACCTCACCCCGGAGCTGCCGGCCCGGCTCGCCCGTGCCATGGGCCGCCCCCTGCTGCTCCTGCTCGACGGCCCCGAGGAGATGCCGCCCGGCGCCGCGGACCGCCTCGCCGAGTGGACCGGCGCCACCGCGCGGTGGCTGCGGGACCACGGCGCCCGGCTGGTGGTGGCCTGCCGGACCGAGTTCTGGGAGACGGCCGGCGCCGGATTCCCCGCGGACCTGCTGCACGCGCCCGACGGTCACGACGGTCAGCCTCACCGGACCGTGCCGCCGTGCCTCCGCCTCGGCGACCTCACCCCGGAGGAGGCCCGGCAGGCCCGCGCCCGCCACGGCATCCCGGACGACGCCCTCACCGACGCCGACGCCCGACACCCCCTGACCCTCCGCCTCCTCGCCGACGTGTGCGCCGCCCGGCCCGGGGCGCCCGCACCCCACCGGGCCGACCGTCACGACGTCCTCTCCGCCCACCTCGACCTGATGTGCCTGCGCGTCGCCGTCCGCCTCGCCGCCGAGAACGACCTGCGCGGCACCGCCGTCCGCCGGCTCGCCGCCCGCGTCGCCGGCCAGGTCCACGAGGCCGCCCGGCGCAGCCTCGGCAGCGGACAGGGAGAACTCGACCGGCCCACCTTCGAGGCCGTGTTCCCCTGGGGCCAGGCACCCGTCTGGCTCGGCGGCGCCACCGGCTGGGCCCGCGCCGTCCTCACCGAAGGACTCCTCGTCCCCGCCGGCGACGGCTACCGCTTCGCCCACGAGGAACTGGCCGACTGGCTGCAGGGCCTCCACCTCGACCTCGACGAGGCTCTGCGCGCCCTCCTCCGCCCTTGTTCCAGCGGGATCATGGACCGGCCCGCCCCTTTTGTTCCGCACGACCGCGTCGGCCCCGTCCTCCAAGCCCTGCTGCTCCTCCCACGGCTCCACGGCACCGAACGCCTCGCCGACCGGCTGACCGAGCTGTCCGACGCGCTCGACACCGACCGGACCGACTGGTGGGCGGCCCGGCTGCTCACCGAGACCCTGCTGCGGGTCCCCGACGCCACGCCCTACCTGGACGTCCTGCGGCTGACCGCCGACCGGATCGTCGCCTGGCGGCGGCAGGGGCACCCCGCGCCCGCCGACCTCGGCCCCGGCTTCTGGACCGCGCTGCCGCTCCCCGGCGCCGAGCGCCTCGACCTGCTGCGCCGCCTCGTCCCCGCCGACGGCCCGGTCGACGACTCCGAGGCACCCCGGCCGCCCCGCTACCTGGACGCCGTCGCCCGTCTCCTCGCCGACGACCCCACCGCCGTACAGCCCCGGCTCACCCGCTGGTTCGACGACGACCGGCCGCTGCCCGCCACCCCGCACGCCACCGTCGCCCTCGCCGCCCAGGCACTGCTCCACACCCACCGGCACCGCGCCCTCGACGACCTCACCGAGACCCTCGTCGCCAGCGCCCACCCCCGCGCCGACGAACTGCTCGCCGCCCTCGCCGAGGAGGAGCCGTCCGCCGTCTGCCGGGCCGTGGACCGCTGGGCCCACGACGAACGGCCCGCCCGGCGCGTCGCCGCCCTCGCCCACGGGCTGCGCGCCGCACCCCACGTCCACACCGAGGCCGACCGCGAACTCCTGCGCTACGCCGCCCTCGCGCTGCTCGCCCGCCCCGCCGACAGTGCCCTGCACGGCGGCGCCCTCGCCCTCCTCGTCCGCGACCCCGTCACCCGCGCCCGCCATCTCCCGCAGGCCCTCGCGCACTTCACGGCCGCCGACCCGCAGTTCCCGCCCAGCGCCCTCGTCGCCGCGCTCGCCACCCACCCCGAACCGGTCCTCGACGCCTTCCGCGCCCGGCTGGAGCGGCCCGGCACGGGCGCCGTGCTGCGCACCCTCGCCGACGTCACCACACCCGCCCTCGCCCGCCGTGTCGCCGGTCTCGTCCGGGAGGCGGTGGCCCGGCACCCGGAGACCGCCGCCGACGTCGCCGCCTATGTCGACCGGTGCCTCGACCAGGGGCCCGGAGCCCGAGCCGTCCTCTTCCCGCTCGTCACCAGCCTCCTCGACGGCGGCCCCGAACAGGTGCGGGCCGCCCTCGCGACCGTGCTCGCCACCCCCGGCACCCCCGTCTCCCGCGGACTGCGCCGGGAGCTGCTCGACTTCCTGCTCACCCACGAGCAGGCGCCGCCCGTGCTGGACGCCCTGCTGCACGCCGCCGTACGCCGGACCGGCGGCGCACCGGACGACGACCTGCGCGACCTCGTCCATCACACCGGGCTGCTGCTCGTCCGCACCCCCGACGGCGCCGCCCGCTTCGACCGGGGTCTCGTCGACCTCGCCCGGGACGTCCCCGGCTTCGCCGCGCGGGTCGCCGGCTGGCTCATCGACACTCCGCGGGACTGGGCGGCCGTCGTCGGCCCCAGCACCCGCCGCATGATCGAGAACCTGGCAGGCGTCCGGGTCCCCGTCTGAACGGGGCACCGGCGCGTGCACCCCGTCACAGCGCCCATGCCGATGCGGGCAGGGAGCCGTCGGCATGGCACCCTTAGACCTGCGTAAGACCGTTTGGGCAATGACGGACACCGGTTCGACGAGTTTGCGACAAGGAGCAGGCACAGTGCAGCGCTGGCGTGGCTTGGAGGACATCCCCCAGGACTGGGGGCGCAGCGTCGTCACCATCGGTTCCTACGACGGAGTCCACCGCGGGCACCAGCTGATCATTCGGCATGCCGTGGACCGGGCCCGCGAGCTGGGCGTCCCGGCCGTCGTCGTCACCTTCGACCCGCACCCCAGCGAGGTCGTCCGCCCCGGCAGCCACCCGCCCCTGCTCGCCCCGCACCACCGGCGCGCCGAGCTGATGGCCGAGCTGGGCGTGGACGCGGTGCTCATCCTGCCGTTCACGACCGAGTTCTCGAAGCTGTCGCCGGCCGAGTTCGTCGTCAAGGTCCTCGTCGACAAGCTGCACGCCAAGGCGGTCGTCGAGGGCCCCAACTTCCGCTTCGGCCACCGCGCCGCAGGGAATGTCGAGTTCCTCGCGGAGCAGGGCAAGATCTACGACTACGAGGTCGAGGTCGTCGACCTGTATGTGAGCGGTGAGGCGGGCGGCGGCGAGCCGTTCTCCTCGACCCTGACCCGCCGCCTGGTCGCCGAGGGCGACGTCGAGGGCGCCGCCGAGATCCTGGGACGCCCGCACCGCGTGGAGGGCGTCGTCGTGCGCGGCGCGCAGCGCGGCCGTGAACTCGGCTTCCCCACCGCCAACGTGGAGACCCTGCCGCACACCGCCGTCCCCGCCGACGGCGTCTACGCCGGCTGGCTGCACGCCCAGGGCGAGGTCATGCCGGCCGCCGTCTCGGTCGGCACCAACCCGCAGTTCGACGGCACCGAGCGCACGGTGGAGGCGTACGCCATCGACCGCGTCGGACTCGACCTGTACGGGCTGCATGTGGCGGTGGACTTCCTCGCCTATGTGCGCGGCCAGGAGAAGTTCGACTCGCTGGACGCGCTCCTGGAGGCCATGGCCCGGGACGTGCAGCGCTGCCGTGAGCTGATCGCGGAGGCCGGCGACCCGGCCTGACCCGCATTTCCTTTTACGACGGCGGAGGGCCGGCACCGTACAGGTGCCGGCCCTCCGCCGTTCGCGCGTCCCGCTACTGCTGGGTCCAGCCGGGCGGGACGACGCCCGGCTGCTGCCCCTGCTGCCCCTGCTGCCCCTGCTGCGGTTCCTGCGGCGGCGGAGGCGCCTGCTGCTGCCACTCCTGGCCCGGCGCGGGCTGCTGCGGAGCCTGCTGCCAGCCCTGCCCGGGCGGCGGGGCACCACCGGGCTGGGCGTACGGCTGCTGGGGCTGCTGCGGCGGATACCCCTGCTGCTGCGGATGCTGCTGGTACTGCATGTGCGGGTTGCCGAAGCCCTGCTGGGTCCGCGCGATGTCCTCCGCGATCAGGGCGGCGAGGTCGAAGTACGCCTCACGCGTCTTCGGGCGCATCATGTCGAGGTCCACCTCGGCACCGGCGGAGAGGTGCTCGTCGAAGGGGATCACGACGACACCGCGGCAACGGGTCTCGAAGTGGGCGACGATGTCGTCCACCTTGATCATCTTGCCGGTCTCACGGACTCCGGAGATCACGGTGACCGACCGCTGCACGAGGTCCGCGAAGCCGTTCGCCGACAGCCAGTCCAGCGTCGTCGAGGCGCTGCTCGCACCGTCCACCGACGGGGTGGAGATGATGATCAGCTGGTCGGCGAGGTCCAGCACCCCGCGCATGGCGCTGTAGAGCAGACCGGTTCCCGAGTCCGTGAGGATGATCGGGTACTGGCGGCCCAGCACGTCCAGGGCGCTGCGGTAGTCCTGGTCGTTGAACGTGGTGGAGACCGCCGGGTCCACGTCGTTGGCGATGATCTCCAGACCGGAGGGCGCCTGCGAGGTGAAGCGGCGGATGTCCATGTAGCTGTTGAGCTGCGGGATCGCCTGCACCAGGTCACGGATCGTGGCGCCCGTCTCGCGGCGCACCCGGCGGCCGAGCGTGCCGGCGTCCGGGTTGGCGTCGATCGCCAGGATCTTGTCCTGCCGCTCGGTGGCCAGCGTGGCACCCAGCGACATGGTCGTCGTGGTCTTGCCGACACCGCCCTTGAGGCTGATGACCGCGATCCGGTAGCAGGACATCACCGGCGTACGGATCAGACCGAGCTTGCGCTCCCGTTCCGCCTGCTCCTTCTTCGCGCCGAGCTTGAAGCGGGACGGGCCCTGGTTGTTCTTGCGGGCCTTCGGCTGGTTGCGCAGCAGACGGTCGGACGACAGCTCCACGGCGGCGTTGTAGCCGAGGGGGGTGCCGGGCGCGGCTTGCTGCTGCTGCGGAGCACCCGGGCCGGCCTGCGGACCGGGGGGCGCCGACCAGCCGCCCTGGCTGCCGTAGGCGGCGGGCGTCTGCGGCTGGGCCGGGGGTTGTTGCGCGTCCGGCTGCTGGGGGTGCTGCGGCTGTTGCGGCTGGGGCTGGCCGGGCTGTTGGGGGTAGCCGTAGCCCGGCTGTTGCTGCGGGTAGCCGTAGCCGGGCTGCGGCTGCGGTTGGCCGGGCTGGCCCGGCTGCTGCGGGTAGCCGTAGGGCTGGGGCTGGGGCTGGGCGGGGTGCTGCGGGGCCTGCTGGGGGTGCGGCTGGGGCTGGCCCGGCTGCTGGGGGTAGCCGTACGGCTGGGGCTGGCCCGGCTGGCCTGCTGGTGCGGGCTGGGGGGCCGCCTGGCGCGGGTCGACGGGCTGAGCGGGCTGGCCGGGCTGCGGCTGGGCCGGGCCGAAGCCGCCCTGTGCCGGGGGCTGCTGGGGCTGGGGCTGGCCGGGCTGCTGCGGGTAGCCGTAACCGGGCACCGGCGGAGCGCCCTGGGCCGGCGGCTGCGGGACGCCCTGCTGCGGTGCTCCCTGCTGCTGCGGGTGCGCGGGCACGAAGCCCTGGGGGAGCGGCGGGAGCGGCTGGCCGGGCTGCTGCTGCCCGGTGGGCTGCTGCTGTCCGATGGGCTGCGCGTGCGGCTGCTCACCCGGGGCTGCGGGCGGCTGTGCGGGGGCGCCGGGCTGGGCGTGCGGGGGCATCGGCGCCTGAGCCTGCGGCTGTTCGGGCGTGGCGGGCCGAGCCTCCGGCTCGGGGGCCGCCTCCGGGGGCGCGGGCTGCGCGTCGGCCTCGGGCTGTGTGGCGGGCTCCTGCTGAGCGGCGGACTCCGGCCGCGGGGCGTCGGCCTGGGGCGTGGCGTCGGCCTCCGGCTCGGTGTTCTGCTCCGGCTCCGGCTCGTCGTCGTCACCGCCGAACAGGCGGGCGGCCTCGGCGTCGGCAGCGGCGTGGTTGAACTCGGACTCGGGCTCGGGGCGCTCCGCCTCCGGCTGCTCGGCCACCGGGGGAACGGGGGCGGGCGGTTCCGGGGCGGCGGGCGCGGGCGCCGCCGGTGCCTGGGCGCTCTCGTCGACCGGGCGCAGCACCGGGAAGCCGGGGGCGGCCGGAGGAGCGGAGGCCGCGGCCGGGGGAGCGGCTGGTGCGGCAGGCGGAGCTACCGGCGCGGCAGGCGGTGCTACCGGTGCGGCCGGTGCGGGCGTGGCCTGCTGGGGCTGCGACTGCTGGCCGGGCTGCTGGGGGTAGCCGTAGCCGCCGGGGGTGTTCGGCTGAGGCGTGCCGAATCCGCCGGAGGTGTCCTGGCTCTGCTGGGGTGCGGGCGTGCCGGGCTGCTGGGGGTAGCCGTAGCCGCCGGGGGTGTTCGGCTGAGGCGTGCCGAGTCCGCCGGAGGTGTCCTGGCTCTGCTGGGGTGCGGGCGTGCCGGGCTGCTGGGGGTAGCCGTAACTGCCGGGGGTGTTCGGCTGAGGCGTGCCGAATCCGCCGGAGGTGTCCTGGCTCTGCTGGGGTGCGGGCGCGCCGGGCTGCTGGGGGTAGCCGTAGCCGCCGGACGCCGGAGCGGCGCCCGGGCCGGACTGCTGCTGGGGGAATCCGTAGCCACCCGCGGTCTGCCCCTGCTGCGGCGCGGCCGGAGCGCCCTGGGCCGGTGCGGGGCCCGGGCCGGCCGGAACGCCGGGCGGACCCGTGGGCGTACCGATGGGCGTGCCGGTCGGCGGTGGCGGTGCCGGGGGTTCCGGCTGACCGCTCGGCGAGGAGCCACCCTGCGTGCTCTGGGCATACCAGGCGGGAGGTGTGTAGACGATTTCGAACTCGCCCGTGAGATCCACCTCGTGATCGTCCCCGTCCGAGGAAGGGCTCCCGCCGTTGTACTCGGACCGATCCCTGTTCACTGCTTGCCTCCTGGTCAGCCACTGCTGCTGAGCGTGTCGTCGTCGCGGCCGGGCGGACCGAGTGGCGAGTCCCACGCGACTGCGATCGTCACCGCACCACCAGAAGCCTAATCACTCGCTTGGCGGGACGGAAAAGGCCCCATGTGCGCGGACGCTATAGCCCGGACTCCGTGGACGGAAGGGTTTTCCGAGCCCGGAGGGACCCGACCGCCGAGCCGGTGGAAGACGGCCACCGGCCCCCGGAGGGACACGATCACCGGCCGCCGAGAGGACCCGACCGCCGATCCCGCCGGACGTGACGGCCGGACCCGGACGACACGGTCGGCCGACCCTCGGGCTCAACGCCCCCCGCCGACCGCCCCGTTCACCCCGTGCCCGGCGCCAACGACGGCTCAGTCCA
This sequence comes from Streptomyces nigra, assembly GCF_003074055.1. Lineage (NCBI taxonomy): Bacteria > Bacillati > Actinomycetota > Actinomycetes > Kitasatosporales > Streptomycetaceae > Streptomyces > Streptomyces nigra. The sequence continues at coordinate 5,510,033 of NZ_CP029043.1, forward strand.
TCCGGCGGGCCACACCGAGCAGCCCCGTCTCCGCATCCGTGGCCTCGGTCATCACGAACTTCTGGTGCTTGCGCGTACACCACAGCGCGACGCCGTCGTGCAGCGTCGGCAGATGCTGAAGGTGTTCCTCCGGAATGCCCAGAGTGTCCTTCACGGCCTCGGTCTCGTACGGCGAGATGCGCTGGATGCCGACCAGATGGGCCTGCGACAGCCACCGCGGCGCGTGCTCGCTGACGAACGGCAGGACCGTCACCACGGCCTGCCACGGCACCGACGTCACCCGCCCGCGCGGCGGACGGATACCGCAGTCCCGGATCAGCACCACCGGGCTGGACACCGACGGGCCCTGCGCGGGCACCCGTCCCACCGGATACACCGTCACACACTGCTGACCGCCGCCGGCCGCCTGGGCCAACTGCTGCCACGCCTGCGGACGGCCGGTCTCGACGCCCACCCGCGCGCCGGTCGCCGCGGCCCGCAGCGCCAGCACCTGCGCCAGCCACAGACCGCCCACGAGTACGACGTCGAAGGGCGTGGGACGGGACAGGCCGAGCACCGCCGGCTGCGACTCCGGGTCGGTGCCGATGAGGACGCCGTCGTCACCGATCGGCATGCTGATCGCCGCGAGCTCGTCGACGGTCACGACATGACGGTTGCGGCGCGGGCCGCGCAGCCCGAACCCAGGGCTGAAGATGCGCCGTTGCCGCTGAGCCGGCTCGGGCTGCCGGATGATCGGGATCATGCCGGTGTCGGTGGGGGAGGCCACATGGGCCGGGGTGCGGCCGGGGGCCCGGCCCTGCTGGCCCGGGGGCATGGTCGGAGCGGGCTGGGACATCAGTACGTACCTCCGAGCGGCAGAGTGGCGAGGGCCCCGGGGACCTGCTCCCGGTCGAGGCGGACCAGACCGACCTTCGCGGTGCTCGCGGTCCGCTCCAACTCCCTGCCCACCTGGCCGAGTTCGTCGTCGCCGCGCGCGGTGACGCGGATGTGCCCGGCGAGCGCGACACCTCGGTTGCCGGCCTTGCTCAGGGTCATGCTGAACGTCGTGGCCAGCACCGGCAGCGACGTGAAGCGCGTCACCAGCTCGGGCAGCGCCACCCCGCCGGCGCCCAACTGCGGCCAGCGGGACACCCAGTACGTCGTGTGCCAGCGGTCGTCGACCCGCCAAGTGCGCACCGCCTCGACCGTACGGCGCTGGGTGCGGCCGTCCTGGGCGTGCTGCTGGTTGGCGCGCGGGTTGAGGCAGCTCGACGTCGCGAGCGCCTGCACCAGTTCGGTCTCGTCGAGGATCGTCGCCTTGAAGCCGGCACCGGCCAGCCGGCTCGACAGCTGGTCCGCCACCCGCAGCAGGGCGCGCTGCGCGCCCGGGACGCCGTCCCCGCGCGCCTTGACCGCCTCCGGGCACAGCTCCGGGTCGAGCTTGAGGGCGACCCAGGTGAGCCGCAGCGCGGGCGAACCGGCCTGCGCCTGCAGGGGGCCGTACGAGCGCGCGGCGAGCGACTGCGGCGGGAGGTGCGGCGCGGGGGCCGGCTGGGTGTGCTGCACGATCTGCACGGAGGCGAGCCGGATCCCGTCGACCTCCAGGGCGTCCTGGATGAGCTTCAACGGCAGCTGCCGTTCGGCCGCACCGGGCCGCAGCGGCTGGTCGCCGGGCTGCACGAAGAGGACGGCCGTCAGGAACGTGCCGTCGCCGATCATCCCGATCGAGCGGTCGTCACGGGAGACGAACGAGTACGTCCGCAGGGCCGGGTCGCACTCCACGACCGGCGCCAGCATCGCGTCCGTCCCCGGCGGCACGGGCAGTTTGGCGTCGCGCCGGCGCTGCCGCAGCGCGCGCGTCGTCTCCCACCACTCCGGCAGGGGACGGCGGCCGCGGCGCAGCACGGCGAGGAGCAGCAGCAGAGCCGCCACGGCACCGGCCGGGGCCAGCAGCCAGGACGTCCCCACGGCCCAGGCGGCGACCATGACGGCCGCGGCCAACTCCACCAGGATCAGCTGCTGCAGACGGACCGGACCGAGGCCGCCCGGACGGGGCAGCGTGCGCGGCGAGGCGGCGGAGGGAGCAGCGGGCGCGGCAGGCGTACGTCTGCCGTCCGGACCCCCCGGTTGCTGCGGTGCGCGGCGTCCGCGCCGAGTGCTCGTAGCGCTGCTCATCCCCCGGGACATCCCTTTCGCGAAGTAGTGGCCGTCGGGCGGGCGGGATCCGCTGTCCCGGATCCCGGCGCCGGGCCAGGGGCTTCATCGGCCCACACCATCCATGCGGGTGGCTCACGGTACCCGCTGCGGCACGCCGGGCGACACAGGGGACACCCGAACCCGAGGACGGCACACCGGCCCCAGGTGACCAGCCTGCCATGGTCCGCGCCCGCGTGGTGGAGGCCTGTGGAGAAGCTCTGTGAAGATGCCGGGGGCTGTCCACACCTGAGGGATCGTCGGTGGGCGCCGCAGGGCATAGTAGGTGCCTGCACGGCCGTTGCGGCCTTTTCGAGCGCGATCGAAGCACCACCAAACGGGAGATACGGGGACCATGGCAAAGCGTCGGGACGAGCTCGCCGCCTACACGTTCGCTCGCAAGCGCACCGTCGCGGCCTTCCTGGCGCCGTCGCCGGGCGGCTCGGAGGAGGGCGCCCCGCGCCCCGTGCGGACGGTGATGCCGAGCCTCGCCGTCGGCATCGTCCTGGTCATCGGCTTCATCGCGTGGGGAGTGATCAAGCCCACGGCTCCCAAGGGCTGGGACACCCCCGGCGAGCACATCATCGTCGACAGCGACTCCACCACGCGGTACGTGGTCCTCGACCCGAACCCCAAGGACAGCAAGGTGGAGAAGGTCCTCCACCCGGTCCTCAACTACGCCTCCGCGAAGCTGCTGCTCGACAAGGGCAAGGGAAGCGTCCTCGAGGTCCCCGGCAAGGAGATCGACAAGAGCGGTATCCGGCACGGCGCGACCATCGGCATCCCGTACGCGCCCGACCGGCTCCCCTCCAAGGAGGACGCCGAGAAGACCAAGACCTGGGCGGTGTGCGAGCGTCCGGCGCCCGGCTCCAAGGCGGCCATCGACCGCGCCGTCTTCGTCTTCGACGACAGCGACGCCAAGTCCCTGGAGAACGCCGGGAAGGTCGACCCCCGCGAGGCCCTCTACGTCACCGACACCAGGACCAAGGCCGAGTACCTGGTCGACAGCAAGGGGAACCGCTTCCTCCTGGGCGGCAAGGCCGGCCTCGACGCGACGTCCATGGAGCAACTGCGGTCCGCCGTCACCGGCAGCAGCGCCACCACGGACCCGCAGCCGGTGAGCCAGGAATGGCTCAACACCCTGAACGACGGCGGGGACATCACCTTCCCCGTCGTGCCCGGTGCCGGCGGCCCGACCTCCGTCCAGGGACTCCCCGCCGAGGCCGGCACGATCGGCCAGGTGCTGCGGGCGCGCGACGCCCAGGGCGAGCAGTTCTACATCGTCCTGAAGGACAAGGTCGCCGCCGTCTCGCCGTTCGTCGCCGCCCTGCTCGTGGCTCGCGACGAGAACGGCGCCCTCAAGGTCGACACCCGCGCCGTCATCGAGGCCAACGGCGGCCGCGCCGACCGCTTCTACGCCGACAAGGGCTGGCCCGAGATCGTGCCCCGGCAGGCCAACAGCACCAACCCGACGACCGGTGAGGCGGCCAGGACGTCCTGCAGCGTCTACAAGGGCACCTTCGACGGCCGTACGCCCAGCCTGGCGGCCTGGGCGGGGGCCGACTACCCCAAGAAGGTCATCACCGACTCGCTGAGCGCCTACGTCTCGTCCGGCTCCGGCCTGCTGTTCCAGGAGGTCTCCGGTACGGCCGCCGGCGGCGGGGCGACGTATCTGCTGACGGACACGGGCCTGCGGTACTCCCTGCCGAAGAACAACGACAGCGCGGCCGCCGCCCAGAACCCGGCCGCGTCGACGGGCGCCGGCGCGTCCCAGGGCGACGCGAGCGAGACCGACAAGGCCCGCACCCGGCTGGGCTACGAGGACCTCAACCAGCCGGCGGTCGTGCCGCAGACGTGGGCGACGTTCATCCCCAAGGGGCCGATGCTCGACACTGCGGGGGCGTCGCAGCCGCAGAGTCAGTGACGGAGGGTAGGGGCCGGTCTCCTGGTCCCTACCGGCTCGTGGCCGACTCGGGGCCGGCTCGGGAAACCGGCGAGGCGGCCCCAACAGCCCGCCGTTTATTGCCATTTGAACCAAGACGGCGCACGGGTCACAGCTTCGTCGCTCAAGTGTGTGAGCCGTGTAACTGATTGGCCTTGCCTGTGGATGAGTGACAGGCTGACGATAGAGTGTTTGCAGCGCTCAAGCGTGCGAAGCAGCTCCGGGCAACGGATTGAGGTTTCCCGGACCAACGACGACATGGGGGAAGGTTCACATGGCCGGCCAGTTCCGGGTAACAGAGGACGAACTCACCAAGCTCTCCAGCGACATCAGCACCGCCAACGGTCAGCTGCAGGGCGAGATCCGCCGCCTCAACGGAGTGATCGACCAGATCGCGGGCGGCTGGAAGGGCCAGGCTGCCCAGTCCTACCGCCAGCTGCAGGAGCGCTGGAACGCGGACGCGAAGAAGATGAGCGACATCCTCAACGACATCAAGGAAGCCGTGGACTCCACGCGGAGCAACTACTCCGCGTCCGAGGAGCAGCAGAACTCCGAGATCAGCAAGATCATGTCGGACTTCGGCTGATCGAGCCGTACCGGTCGCGCGCCGTGCCGTCCACCGGCCGGGGCCGCCGCTCACTCCTCCCTCTGTCCAGCGACTTTCCTCCGAATCTTCCTGAAAGGGAATGACGATGTCGATCCTCGTCAATTACGCAACCATCACCAACGCGTCCACCGATGTGAAGTCCACGGCCGGCCGCATCAAGCAGCAGCTGGACGACCTCGAGGCCGCGGTCAAGCGTGTCGCCAACACCTGGGAAGGTGAGGCGCAGGAGGGTTACCAGCGCAAGCAGCGCGAGTGGGACCAGACCGCCGCCGACCTGCACTCCACCCTGCTGAAGATCTCCACGGCCCTGCAGAGCGCCGCCGAGAACTACCAGGCCACCGAGAAGAGCAACGCCTCCACCTGGGGCTGAGCCAGCCGGCGAGCCGGGGGACATCGGATGAGGAGATTCGGCCCAGCCGACGCCATGGCGTCCGCTGGGCCGACCTCTGCTTCCGGGTCGTTCACACCGTCTTCCGGACCGCACACGGTAAATCCGCCGAATCTTCACACCGGCCGACGGCGCGGCGCGCGCGTCACCGGCCGGGACACCGTCGACACAAGGAAGCCCTGGGGGCCTGGACGATGAGGGGCCTGAACGTGGAGGGCCACAAGGCCGGTTCGCGTAGCCGCACGAGTGGGACCCGCGCACTGAAGCGGGTCCTCGGCGTGCTCGCGGTGACGGGGGTCTGCGTCACCGCGTCGCCGTTCGCCCCGACCGCGGCGGCCGACGGCGGCCCGGACTTCGGACTGTCGGCCAGCACCGAGTGCGTGTTCGGCGGCGACGTCATCAAGTCCACGCCCTGGTCGCTCCAGCGGATCCTTCTGGACCAGCTGTGGGAGCACTCCACGGGCAAGGACGTCAAGGTCGCGGTGATCGACACGGGCGTCGACAAGCGGAACCAGCAGCTGACGGCAGCGGTGACCGGCGGCAAGAGCTTCGTCGACGGCTCCGCCGCCCGGGACATCGAGGGCCACGGGACGCGTGTGGCGGGCATCATCGCCGCCCGCCCGCTGAAGGGCACCGGCTTCGTGGGGCTCGCCCCCGACGCGGACATCCTCTCCTACCGCTACACGGGCGGGCAGGAGAAGCAGGGCGACTCCGGGACGATGTCCCAGGCGATCCGCGCCGCCGTCGCCGCCGGGGCCGACGTCATCAACATCTCCTCGGACACGGCGAACAAGGAGGACAACCTGGGGCTGCGCCAGGCCGTGGCCTTCGCCGTGGGCAAGGGCGCACTGATCGTCGCGGCGGCGGGCAACGACGGGGCGGACGGCAAGTTCGCCGACACCTACCCGGCCGCGTACGACGGCGTCCTGGCGGTCGGCGCCTCCGACCGCAACGACGAGCGGGCGTTCTTCTCGCAGTCCGGCGACTTCGTGGACGTCGCGGCACCCGGCGTCGGCATGGTCTCCACCGTCCCGGGCGGCGGCCAGTGCACCGCCGACGGCACGAGCTTCGCGGCGCCGTACGTGGCGGGCGTGGCGGCCCTGCTGAAGCAGAAGCACCCGGAGTGGAAGGCGGCCCAGATCGCCACCCGCATCGAGGAGACCGCCCAGCGCCCGGGCCGCGGCCCCAACGGCTACATCGGCTGGGGCGTGGTCGACCCGGTGGCGGCCCTGTCGGACGACTCGACCCCGAGCACGTCCCCGGAGCCGGACCCGCCCGTGAAGGCCGGGTCTGGCGGTGTCGTACCGATGGCTGTGACGATGGGTGAGACGGAGGCGGAACGTGAACGCCGCACGGCCATCTACGTATTGGGCACAGGAGTCGCCCTGGCCCTGGTGATCGCCGGCAGCGGCGTAGCCGTACGGGACTGGCGCTCCCGCCGACCCAGCCGCACCACGCGATGAGCAGGCATCCGGGGATGCCGAGGACTTGGACAACAGGGGAGAGGACAACGGGGTATGAGTAACGGAATGCGGGTTGACCTGAGCGCGTTGGACGAGGTCATCCGAAAGCTGTGGACGCTGCTGGACGACATGGACAAGGCGGGGCAGACATCGCGGTACAACACGGAGATCCCGATGGATGCGTTCGGGAACTCTTGCCTCTTCAAGGAGGCCGGTGATCTGCATGCGGCCCACGGGACCATGAAGGCCGACCTCGAGGGCGCGATCAAGAGCCTGCATGGGTTGATTGACAAGTTCGGCACGAGCACCTCCAAGGTCAAGGACAAGTACAGCGAGCAGGAGTACGCGAACAAGAACCAAATGGGTGGTAACACGGGGGGCTCGAACGGCTCGTTCGCAAAGTAGTCCGATCGAGAATCACCTATTAGAGGGAGGAGTTCAAAATGGGTGAGAAAGATCTGCCCAAGCCTGAGATCGTGAATGACACCTGTGTCGCGGACCCTGGGCGTCCTCAGACCAAGACTCAGTTCATCGACTATTCGCTGAAAGAACTCAAGCAGATGCTCGATGGCACCAATCCCGGGGCCATCGAGGAAGCCGGCCGTCACTGGGGCAAGGTGAACGAGCTTCTCGCCGGTGGCGAGGGCGGTGGCATCGCAGGTCTGCTGGACAAGGCTGTCGATAATGTCTTGGAGCACTGGGAGGGGGATGCGGCCCGCAGCTTTGAGAAGAAAGCTCGGGAAATCTCTCAGAGCATCAGGAATGCAGCCTGGCACGCCGATCTCAACAGCGGCCAAATGGCCGACGCCGGCTCGCAGCTGCGCAGATTCAAGGCGCAGCTCGACGAGATCGAGGAGCCCAGCGGCTGGGCCAAGCTCGGTGACGCCCTCAGCGACTGGCAGTGGGACAATGGCGAAGCAGTTGCGAGTGATCTCAAGGATCGCAAGCTCACCGCCGCCGAAGTAGCGCAAATCAACGAGGGCAAAATCGGGGCGAGCCGGGAGGCTCAACTCAACGGTGTTGCCGTCATGGAGAATCTTGCGGCTCAGTACATCCGGGTTAAAGGGAACCTGGATAGGAACCGAGTCCTCATCGATGAGAAGGGCAACATCAAGGAGCCCAACGGCAACGTAGAGTACCCGCCGCCTGTTACCGTTCCGAGCGGGGGTGCGACATCGCCGAGCGGCTCCGTACCCGGTAATAAGCCGTGGACTGCAGGCTCAACCAACAGCATCAAGCCGACGCCTGCGGTGCCCCGTGATCCAGGAATCACAGGAGGCTCGCAGCTTCCGACTGCCAAGACGAAGATCGACAGTATCTCCCCCGGCTTGACTGGGCCCGGACCGAATGCCGGAACCGGTGGCCCCAACATCAGTGGGGGCGGCGGGGCCGGTGGGGCTCAAGGTCCGGGCATCCTGGGCACTGGTGGGGCTGGCGGTCTCGGCCGCGGCGCGGCCGGACGTGGCGGCATCGGCGTCCCAGGTGGACGTGCTGGAATGGGTGGCGGTGCTGGCTCAGGGCGCGGCGCCGGAGGCCGAGCTGGTATGGGCGGCATGGGTGGCGCGGGAGCCGGTGGGGCTGGCCGAGGCGGTGCCGGCGCCGCTGGACGGGGAGCACTCGCGAAGGCCCGCGGCGGTGTTGTTGGCGCCGCCAAGGGGCTTGTTGGCAAGGGATCCGGTGGCGGTGCGGGTCTCCATGGCAGCCGTGGTGGTACACAGCGTGGGGCCATGATGGGTGGAGCCGGTGGCATCGGCGGTCGCAGCGGGCGCCGGTCTGAGGATGAGAACAGCCGGGGAGACCGTCCCGACTATCTGGTCGAAGACGAGGAGACCTGGATTTCGGAAGAAGACCGCAACCGCAACGTACCGCGAACCATCGAGTAGGGGCGCGAGTGAGCCGCACGGACGGACCGTGCGGCTCGCTCTCATGCAGACTGGCGGAACCAGTCGGTGTTGAGTGAGGAGCAGAGAAGTGGGTTTCAAGCGAGTCCGGTCAACGGCGGGCGTCGTGACACTGACAGGAGCTTTGCTCCTCACTACAGCCCCAACGGCATCGGCGGACTACGTCAGAGAGCAGCAGTGGCCCTTGAACGCATTCGCAGCACAAGACGTTTGGGCTGAATCCCAAGGGGAGGGAGTCACGGTTGCTGTCGTCGACTCTGGCGTCGACGCAGCTCACCCTGACCTAGCAGGTCAAGTCCTTAAGGGCAAAGACTTCACCGACGGAGGAAACGCCCAAGAGGACACGATGGGTCATGGCACCTCCATGGCCAGCATTATCGCTGCGCACGGCCACGGCGCAGGAGGATCCTCCGGCATGATGGGTCTAGCTCCGAAGGCGAAGATCCTGCCACTGCGTACCCTCCAGACGGAGAAGGACGCCAACCATGACGAGACTTGGGCTGCGGCGGTTCGATACGCAGTCGACCAAGGCGCGAAGGTTGTAAATCTATCTTTCGGCGGTGATGGCAGCAGGACAGGTAGCGACGGTCGTGCAGCAATTGCGTACGCGCAAGCTCACGACGTCATCGTTGTTGCGAGCGCAGGTAATGACGGTTCTGTTGCTGTCGAAGAGCCAGCCGCCCTGCCCGGCGTGATCGCTGTCGGCGCCATCGACGAAAAGGCCAATCGTTGGGATGGCTCCAACACCGGAAAAGGGCTTGCCCTCATGGCTCCCGGCGTGAAGGTGTTGGCCGCAGATCCGACTGGGTCGCAGGACTATAGTTTGTCAACTGGCACATCGGATGCCACGGCTTACGTTTCCGCCGCAGCCGCCCTCGTACGCTCCAAGTACCCCAATCTTTCCGCAGGCCAGGTAATCAACCGTCTGATCAAGACGGCTACCTTCGCCCACCACAAGGGATTGAAAGCGCCCGACGAGGAGTACGGCTACGGCATCGTTCGACCGTACTCGGCGCTCACAATGGACATCCCCGCCGGATCCAAAAAGAACCCACTTGGCCAGCTCCAGTCGTCCTCTGTCTCCAGCCAGTCATCCAAGGGAACCGCCTCCTCGACCCAGGCTAAAAAGAAGAAGAAGTCCTCCTCCAGCAGTCTTGTTCTCATCGGTGGCATCGCCGCAGTCGTGATCATCGGCGCCGTCGGCTTCGTGGTGTTCCGCAACCGCCGCAACGGTGGCTCGGGACCTGGTGGTGGCGCGCCCTCTCAGGGGCCGGGCTACCAGCCGAACCCCCATGCCGCCCCTGGCCAGGGTCCGCAGAACCCGAACCCCTACTCCTGACAGTTCCCCGCAAGAAGGAACGCCCTTCGCCCCGCGCCCCGGGCAGAAACACGCCCGGGGCGCGAGCATGTGGGATTCGGGAAGTTTGAGTACCGGTCAGATAGCGAATTGCGCGCCGCCGCGAGTTGGCGATGCAGAGTGGCACAACCGGCTGCAATGAGCCCCATCAAAGGGCGGCAAAACCTAGATTCCGAGGACGACCGTGGCCGCGGCATGCCGCAGATCATTGATAGGACGGCAAAGCCTCGTCCAGCGAGCCAGGCTCGTGTGGCCGAACGCAGAGCAAGGAGCAGGGGATGGGTGTCAATCGAGCCCGAGCCACTACCGGGGTCATAACGCTGACGGCAGCCTTGCTCCTCATCTTGGCGCCGACGGCGTCGGCTGATCAGGTAAGAGACGCTCAGTGGCCTCTGACCGTCTATGACGCTGAGAAAGTGTGGAAGACGTCTCGGGGGGAAGGCGTCACGGTTGCGGTGATCGACTCGGGGGTTGATGCCAGTCACCCCGATCTCACTGGTCAGGTCCTGCCCGGAAAGGATTTCACCAGCGCTGGCGAGCCGCACAAGGATGATGACGGGCACGGAACCGGCATGGCCAGCCTCATCGCTGGCCACGGGCATGGGGTGAATGACTCCGCGGGAGTCGTAGGCCTTGCACCGAGGGCAAAGATTCTGCCGATTCGTTTCGGCGCTGGGGGCGATAAGCTCGCTACGACGGAATGGGCCGACGGTGTCCGCTACGCGGTGGATCATGGCGCCACTGTAATCAACTTGTCGCTGGTCGACTCTTCGGCCTATCCCGGATCCAAGGCGGCTAAGGCGATCAAGTACGCGCAAGATCATGACGCAGTAGTAGTGGCTGGTGCAGGGAATGACGCCGGTTCCGTTAACTATCCTGCTGCGCTCCCCGGTGTGGTCGCCGTATCTGCTGTCGATCAGGGCCTGAACTTCTGGTCGAAGTCCAATACCGGCGCCGTGACAGTCGCAGCGCCCGGTGTAGAGACCCCTCAAGCTGATCCCACCAGCCCGAGCGGTTATGTGGTGGCAGATGGCACCTCGGGCTCGACTGCCTACGTCTCGGCCATCGTCGCACTCCTCCGATCCAAGTACCCCGACCTGACTGCCGGACAAATCGTCAACCGCTTGGTCAAATCTGCGTCCTTCCTTCAGCATGAAGGTAAGAAGGCCCCGGACCGTGAAATGGGCTACGGCATCGCCCGTCCGGGGACTGCCCTGACCATGGACATCCCCAAAGGCCCCAAGCAGGGACCGCTCCTCAAGGGGTCGTCGTCGGCTTCGACGAATTCAGCGGCCGGAACGGATGACAGCGACAGCGACACCCAGGCCAAGAAAAAGAAGAAGAAGTCCTCCTCCGGCAACATTCTTCTGATCGGTGGCATCGCGGCAGCGGTGGTCATTGTCGGAATCCTCGTCGCCGCACTCCGCAGCCGCCGCAACGGCGGTAGCGGTGGCTCCAGCTCAGGCGGTGGGACCCCGTCTCAGGGAATGGGTTACCCGCCTCAGCCCCCCGCGGGCTACCAGCAGTACGGCAGGCCAGGTCCGAACCAGGGGTATCCGGCATCGCCCGGCCAGTCCTCGCAGCAGCCGAACCCCTACTCCCAGCAGCCCCCTTATCAGGGGCAGTAGGCAGGAAGACCCTGGGCGGCGGGATCTGAGGCGCACCCGGTTGTCTCAAGTGGGTGCGCCTCTCTCGTTACTTGGCCCAAGTCGCGCCATTGGAGCCATCAGGGGCGCCGGTCACTACAGGGACGGCATCCCCTTGCGAGGGGGCTGGGACACGTCGCCGCACGGCCGAGGACGGTTCGGCTGCAAGCAGCCCAGTTACAAGGATGATTTCGGATGATGACGAGATGTAGTGCATTGGCTCGCTGTATGGCTCTGCTGGGCCTGAGTCTCGCTGCGGCGGTTGCCGTCGTACTCATCCAGCCCGCCATTCGGCCTCCGCGGTGGGATCTCTTGTCCTGCCTTGTAGTGGCGGCGATCGCTGCCAGCGTGGGAGTTCTTCTCCTGCGTCGCAGCGCCTCCGGCGGTCGGGAGACGGCAGGCCGGCACTGGTGGGTCGAGCAGCGCAACAGCTGGGTCGGATTTGCCGTCTGGTCCTGGGCGGCGTTGGCATTCTTCGTGGCGTACGCCGCGCTGTCTCCCACGCCCGCAGCCTGGGAGATCGTTGACGCGGGCTCCGCGATGCGAACGACCGAGATCGAGAAGGTTGTGTCCTCGAAGTACGTGAGCAGCCAGCGCACCGGTCACTACACCTCCACAGTGTTGGTCTCGGTGCCGTTCGACCAAGGGCCACGCATCACCGAAGTGGCTCTGACCTCGGGGGACAAGCCGACTCCGGGTGAAGAGGTGTGGGTACTCTTCGCTCCCTCGTCGCCCGAACTGGGCGTGTTCGTCGGAGACCGGCAGTCGCTCGAGGAGGAGGTCGGCGGACGGGCCGATCTGTGGACTGTGTTCTTGGCCATCGGGTGGTTGGCGTTCTGCTGGTTCATGAACCTGTTCGGCCGCTGGCGGTCAGATCCCGTGGCTGGTTTGCACGGATCAAAGCAGCAGGGCACGCTGCACGAGCTCCCGATCGTCGTCGCAGGTGTGGGAGTGGCAATCGATGAGCGCCCGGCCTCGGCGTCGAGCAGGAAGCACCTGAAGCCTCGTATTCGCATGACGAGCACGGGGTTCGGCGAGCTGTACTTCTACCTCGATGACATCGTCGACCCCGTTCCCTTGGCGCAGGAGCTCGTGGGCGTTCGAGGCCGAGTTTTTTGGCGACCGCCTACGCGGCAACTCCCGTACGCGGATTCTGTCGGCTATGCCGTGGTGCTCCTGGACGGGCAGTGCTACCTCTGCGGATGGCTCGAGTCACCGGATGCTTCCGTCCCCCTTCCGACAAGCGCGCTCGTCCCGTCACACCGGGAGCTGCCCATCGCTGGAGAGCCACGAGCCCTACGTCCCACCTCCCGAGTAGTGACGAACGCCAACTCCGTGATTCTTCAAAGCGTCTTGGTCGCGCTCGTGCCCCTGGCAGTGATCACGTTTGGTGTCAGTGACGTGGCGGCTGTTGCTCTCGCCGTCGCCTCCGGCCTCGCGGTGGTGAGAGGGCGAAGGCGAGCGGCAGGTCTGGTCAGGCGGCACCTACAGGGTCTCGAGCCCGACGGTGACCCCAGTGCTGCCGTGACCCGTCCTGTGTGATCGGATACCTGCTCGCGCGGACCAGAGCTCGGCAGAGAGCAACGGTGTCGAGTCGCAACTCGGTCTGGGGGTTCTACGCCCAGATGCCTCCGCACCGAGGCTCATAGACTGCCGCCCCAGCAGAAGATCAACTTGAGGGCGCGCGGCACCTGGCCGTGCACCCTGCGGCACAACACGGGTGCCTGGCCGGCGCTACTCGCCGCCTGAACCTGTCGTTAGAGACGACAGGCAGCGCATCCGGTCCGAGATATAGAAGGGACTTTCCCATGGGCGCCATCGTCCTCGTCGTGGGCATAGCGGTACTAGGGGCCGTGATCGCCATAGTCGTCGCCGCCAAGAGTCGAAGCCGGCGCAACGCCGGTCCGGTCCCCGGCCAGCCGTGGCCTGGGCCTCACGCGCCTCACCCGGGTTACCAGCAGCCGACGTATCCGCCCGTCCAGCGGCCGTACCCGCCGGCCCCGCACCAGGGATACCCGGCTTCTCCGGGACAGCAGACGCAACCGCAGGCCCCGAACCCCTACACCCAAATGCCGCCACACCAAGGCCAGTGATCGACCGGGGCAGCCCGCATCCGGGACCAGTAAGCAGCGCGGTCGTGAGCGTGCGAACCGAGGGGTACTCCCTCGCCAATCCGGCTCGGGCGTGAGATCAGTCTGCCTCGTTCGTCATGGCACGTCATGAAACGAGAACCGTGGATGACTGACGACGGAGCCTCCTACTACGACACCTCCGCCGGAAGAAGCCTGGCCCGCACGTTCGAGATGCACGCATACGACCTGAGGGCCCACCTCAAGAAGTTCGAGGAGGAGACGGGGGAAGAGGCCATCACTGATGGTTTCGGAGTCCTGACGGAGTCTGCGGAGGTCACCAACGCCTACATCGCCTATTCGGCGGATGTCGCGAGTGCCATGAAGGTCGTGCACGAGCACTTGGACAGGATCGCCGACGCCCTGCGCAAGGTGAACCAGAACAGCGAGACCACCGACGAGGAGCTCGCGGTCCTCTTCGGGAAGTCGACGGGCGGTGAACAGTGAGCGGAGGCGAGTCCCTTGGCGAAGAGATCGTCGAGCTCGGCATCGAGGTCGTCAGGCCGGGTGGACGTCCGGGGGAGCTGGAGGCCGCAGCGAAGGCCTGGCGCCTACTGAAGTCTGAGGTCGAGGGCATGGTGAAAGCCCTGGACAAGGATGTTCGGGCGACGGTGGGACACACTTGGCGCGGCGAGGCGGCCCGTGCCTTTCAAGCTCACTGGGATGAGTTCGCGGCCGCCGTGAACGGCGCCACTGACACGTTCGACGAGGCTGCGAAGGGTCTCGACGACGCCGCGAAGGGCATTCGCGAGGTCAATGAGGAGATCGAGGACATCTATGTCGAGATCGGGATCTCCATCGGAGTGTCCGTCGGAATGTCCTTCCTCACCCTGGGTGTCTCTGCCGCAGTTGGTACAGCTCGTGTGACCATGCTCGCCGCCAGGGCTCTGGACGCTGCGGGACGGCTCGGCCGGTTCCTACGATTGATCGGTTCCAGATTCGGCACCCTTTACAACTCCGGAAAGGCCCGACGAATCCTGGCCGAGGGGCTCCTGAACTGGGCCGGTGGCACGGCTGGGGGCATGATCACCAGCCAGTTCAGCGGCAAAGGCTGGGAGGTCGGCACGAATATGATCGGCGGGCTGACCGGTGCCACCGTCGGGACCGTCGCCGGCAGGGCGGCGACCGCGGTGGGCGGTAAGGAATTCTTCAGCGGCATGGCCGGAGGCGCTGCCGGTGGGATGTCCGGGGACTACCTGGACTCCTTGCGTAAGGGCGAGGACTTCGACCTTCGGCAGAGCGCCGTCACGGGGATCACAGGGGGCGCCGCCGGAGGGCTCGGCGGTGGCGCTCGAGCGTTCGACAGGGGCCTTGACGACATGGCCCGGGGGCTGAGGAACGACAACGACTTCGCCTACTCCGGCGATCGGCCGGAGCATCAGCAGGTGGGTACGGACGCCGTGTTCGGGGCGTCCACGCCGGTCGCGGGAGGGGTCTCAGCGAACGCGGCGAAAGACGGCTTCGACGGGGTGGACGAGGGCTCCCAAGGTGCGCGGAAGTCTGCCGGGCGGGGCAGCGACGGGGCCGGCAGGACAGCCACGGACCGGATTCGTGAGGACTTCGGATGACGAAGAACGTGGAGGCAGCCCGTACGCCCCGCACCTCCTCGACCGCGGTGGGCCCATGGTGTGCGGGACTGGCATTCATGGCCATCTTGTCCGTGTTCGGCCTGTGGCTGTTCAGCACGACCCCGGACCGGCGTCGACTTCTGATTCTGGTTTGCCTCGCCGGTCTGCTGGTCTGCGTCGTGATCGTCGCCTGGAGACAACGGTCGTTGGGTGGCGAGAGATCGGTGAGTGAAGTCGCCCAGGATGCGTGTGTCCGTGCGGCCGAGGAGACGTCGGACTCAACCCTCGAGCCGGCCGCTCTGCCGCGGGTGCTTCCTTCACGGCGAGGCCAGCAACTGCGCGCTTTCGCCTGGGTGGTCGGGAGCTCCACCGCACTCCTGAGCATCCTCGCTCTCGTGGCGGGTGCGCCCCAGAGGTCGGAGCGGGTCGAACGTCTGCACGGGGCAGGAGCCGAGTTCGGCCTCGCGACGGCGGAGAAGATCAGCGATGTGGGGCGGAAGTCGTCCAGGGGCAAGGACCCGTACACAGCGACAGTGGTCGTCCGGCTGCCGGGCGCGCCAGGTGAGGAGCCTGTGTCCGCTGTGGTCAAGCCGACGACCAATCAACCGTTGAGCGTCGGGGACAAGGTGTCCGTCCTGTACGCGCCCTCGCAGCCGCAGCTGGGTGCAGTGGCCGGGGATGAGCGCAGGCTGGGTGCCGCGCTGCGGGGGCAGACCATGCCCGCGTACCTGCGTTGGTCGTTCGTCGGGGCTTGGGTGCTCAGCTGTCTGGGTGCCGTCGGCCATGTGTCGGCGACATTTGCATTTCGGGCCTATTCCCGTCTGGGAGACAGGGACATGGCTGTTCGAGGGCGGTACGTCCGCGTCGCCATTCGTTACGCCGCAGGCGGACGAAAGCCCATGGGAGGACCCGCCTGCCTCGAGATTCAGACCGACGCCGGAGTTGCCCGTTTCCATGCGGACATCGACAGGCGTGGCTTCCCCGAGCTCATGGGAGGTTGGCCTCTCTGGCTGTGCTGGGATGCGCGCCGGGGCGCGCGTGGCACGCGCTTCTCGCCGAGCCGGACTCCTGCGGCGTTGGTCTTCGACAACGGGTTGGTCCTGCACGGGATGATGAAGGTCGAGGAGGCGCGGGAACTAGACGCCAGCAGTCTCTCCATGAGCAGGAATGACACCACTCCACAAGGGGACCGGCCGCTTCGGCTGTTCGACGTCCGCTCACAGTGGCTGCTGTTCGTCGAGCCCTTGATCCTGCAAACCAGTGCGGTGGTCATCGCCTGCACGGCACTACTGACCTTCGACGTGCGGGGCGTATGGCGTTGGGCAACGGGAATCGTCGCAATCTTGGGGGTGTGGGGGGCCCTTGGCTTCTTTGCGAGCGACGACGCTGACCGGAAGCGTTCTACGAAGGTGTAAGCCTGTTCTGACTACCATCAGCGTCCCGACTCCGAAAGGCTCGGCGAGCGTACGGACGTCGGACGTCGCGCCTTCGGACGCGGCAAGGACTGTGAGGGGAAAATTCGGGTGAGCAGGATGGGGCAGGCGGACTTCGTTCGTGACACGGTTGAGCGGGCGAGGGCGTCGGTGCCGGCCGGTGAAGTGCTGCGCGCCGAGCACATACTCGGTCTGGCCGTGCGCGCGCCTTCGCCCGGCTACTTCCGTCGCCCGCGCGTTCTTCCGTCCGAACGGCGTGCGCTCACAAGCTGGTTGCTGACCCCGTTCGCCTGGCTCCTGAGAATTGTCACGGCCACCTTGAGTCCGTTCGAGCGGTTGACCGAGGCGTTCACGGAGCGCGAGAAGAGGAAGCCGGGCAAGCCGTTCCACGGCGGCTGGAACAGCATGGCCGGGCATCTTGCCCGCGGCCTTGTCCCTCGCACGAAGAACCCGGCGAACCCCGCGCTCGTGGTCATGCAGGTGACCGACCGCCGTCTGCACATCGTGTACGTGTCCCGTGTGCGCTCCCTCACCGGCCAGCCAGGCCCGGTCGAAGCCGGGTGGGGCACGGACATCCGCAATGTGGCCTGGATCCGGGACCGAAGCGATGTGGTGGGCGGTGACCACGAGATCGGCTTCGTCGATGGTTCGTGGTGTTCGGTCCACTTCTCGGGCCAGGGCTGGAGCCAGGTGTCGGACGTGTTTCCGGTACGGCTCAGCCACCTCGACGCGGTTCCGCGTCCCGCCTGACGGGCCGCCGCCCGTTCCGAACGGTCGTACCCGGCGTTCGTCTCACAGAGGCTGCGCCGGGGTCCGCGTCACGCGAAGAACATCACCAGCAGGCTGAGCACGACCCCGATCGCGCCCACCGCGAGCAACGTGTAGACCGTGCTGAGCAGTCTGGGTGCCACCGCCTGCCTGGCCCGGTTGAAGTCGGACGCGCCGCCGAAGGCGAAGCCGGTGGTGGTGCAGAGGAGGCCGAGGGCGAGCGGGATCAGGGCGCCGAACCACCATGCGCAGCCCAGCGCGATCGAGCCGACCCAGCCGCTGTCCTGCTGGTACGACGTATCCCCCGTCCCGAGGGCGTCGATCACCTCGCCCCGCTGGTGCAGGGAGTCGCTGCGCAACTCGGCGTTGACGTCCTTTACGGAGCCGTCCGTCGCGGTGAACGTGCCATAGCACCACTTGGTCTTGGTGCGCTTGCGCGAGCTGCTGGAACTGGTGCTGCGATGCTTGTAGTCGACCGTGCAGGTCTCGACCGTCAGCTTGCCCGGAGTGGATGTTGCGTAGGTGTACGGGCCCAGGTAGGCGCCCATGGCCAGGAGGACCACGCCGGCCAGGAGCAGGCCGACGCCGATGAGCCGGCCGAGGCCGTCTGTGCTCCTCGATCCCGAGGCTCCCGTAGCTCCCGATGACCCCGACGATCCCGATGAGGCCGAGTTCGCTTGTGCTTGTGTCATGGGGGTGCTCCTCAGGGTGCGGTGGGTATGGCCGGGGCGGCTATGGGGCCCGTAGCGGGTCCTGGAACGGGTGCTGGGTCGGTCCCGATGGCGGGATCGGGACCAGGTGCGGTCGTACGGGCGGGTCTCACAGGGCGAGCGCGCAGACCAGGGCCGCCAGGAGGCCCAGGCCGAAGAGGCCGCCCAGGAGCGGGCCGGTGACGGTGGCGGCCGGCAGACGGTGCCAGGAGGCCGCGAAGCCGAGGCCGTTGCGGGCGCCGAAGCCGGTGAGCAGGCAGTAGGCACCCGCCGCCAGCAGGGACAGGCAGAGCGCGACGACGGCGGCGTCGTCTCCGGGGTCGCGGTCCCGGGGAAGTTCGAATGTGTCGTCGACCTGTATCACGGGGATCTTGGAACCCGTCTCGAAACGCGATGAAGTGTCCACTTCCACGTCTTCGTAAGAAAGGTCACCGTGTTGAGCGGTCCAGGTTCCGGCGCAGTTGAACCGGAGTTCGGTGCTACGCCGGTGCGAGCCGCCGCCGTAACGCGTTTTCGTGTGTGCCTCGCATGAAGAAACGGTGAGGGTTCCTTCGGTGCCTTCTCCGCCAAGTTCGCTGCGCAGTTCCGGAATCGCCACCGCGGCGATGAGGATCGCCGCGAGCACTGCTCCGAGCCCGATGAGCCGTCCTGTCCACAGGGCCGCTGAGCTGGGGCGATGCGGCGGTGACGTCACCACTTGGGGGTCCTTTGGTCAACTTGACGATCTCTTGACCCGTCGACTTTCCGGGTCGTGCGCGAGGAGTCTAAGCTACCGGCCTGTCGTGCAATATGGCGTGCTGCACCAGGAGTTCGGGGGAGAACTGATGACGTTCGGCGGATTTGACGTGGATACGGCTGTGCTGCGACGGCAGGGCCAGAATTTCACCGACCTCGGAGCCGATTTCGCCAAGGCGTCCAAACAACTGGGGACTGCTCTGGAAGGGCTGGGAGAGCCCTGGTCAGACGCTGATTTCGGAGATGTCTTCGGTGAGATCTACACGCCGATCCGGGACGGAATCCTCGCCTCGATGGACAGCCTCGCCGAACGGCTCCAGCAGATCGGGCACACGCTTCAGGACAACGCCCGTACGTACGACGCCTCCGATACGTCGAACAGCGGGCTGTTGAGCGGCATCGCCGGGCAACTCTGAGTCGGGCGGGGGTACTTCACATGTCGCTCACTCTGCCCGGCGAGCTCGTCTGGGTCCTGGATCTGCTCGGCTACAACTGGCCCGAGGCCGACGAGGAGGCGCTCCACCAGGTCGCCGAGACCTGGCGCGGCTTCGGCGCACAACTCGAGAAGATCGAGGCGGAGGGCGAGGGCTTCGCCCGCACCGTCGTCGCCGCCAACGTCGGCTCCGCCATCGAGGGCTTCAGCAAGGACTGGGGCGCCTACACCGGAGCCAACGGCGAGGACAGGTATCTGCCCGACGCGAAGCTCGCGTGCGAGGTGATCGCCCTGGCCTTCGACGCGGCCGCGATCGCGGTCCTCACCGCGAAGCTCTCCGTCATCGCCCAGCTCATCGCCCTGGCCATCGAGATCATCGCGGCGCAGGCCGCGGCGCCCTTCACCTTCGGACTGTCCGAACTCGGGGCGATGGGCGCGACCCAGGCCACCCGGGTGATCGTCCGCGAGCTGCTCGACCGCCTGAAGAAGGAGGTCATGGAGGCCGTCACCAAGGCCATGCAGCACGCCACCGTGGACGCCCTGAAGAAGGTCGCCAAGCGGGTCGTCAAGGAGCAGGTCCAGCAGATCGTCCAGGAGAAGGTCGTCGACGCGGCCAAGGAGAAGGCCCGCGAGGCCGCCGTCGGCATGGCCCAGAACGTCGGCCAGCAGGGCATCGAGGCTTACTTCGACGCCCGCTCCGGCGTCGATCTCGGGGAGACGGCCGACGTCGCGAAGAAGGCGGGCGGTGAGTATCTGGACGGCCTGAAGACGGAGGTCACGGGGGGCGAGGGCTCGTCGCTCGCCGGCTACGTCGACCCGCAGACGTATATCGACCGTGGGACGGAGGCGATCACGGGCGCGGCCGGCGACCGTGTGCAGCGGGGAGTCGACGCGTTGAGCGGGCGTGGTGGGGCTGCGGGCGGGGAGCAGGGGTCCGCTGAATCGACTCCGCCCGCCGACCCGCCCGCCGACCCGTCCACAGACGCACCCGCCGACCCGCCCGCCGTACCTGCGGCGGCCGGCGCGCCCACGGCTGCGACATCCTCGGCAGGCTCCCGTCCCGCCGGCCCTCCGGCTGCGTCGGGGGTCGGCGACGACTGGGCTCGGAACGAGTTCGGGTGAGCCGTCGATGCCTCTGCGTCGGCGGACCTCAAGAGCTTGTGACGATTTCTCCCAGGAATTTTCACACCGGGCATGCCCGTCGCATCTTCCAGGAGTACCGGAGAAACGCAGGCATATCGAGCCCGTTTGCCGCGAGTGGGCCTGTTCACGGGGATACGTAGGGATACCGATCGTCGAGCGCCAACCATTACTGGCCCATGTGGAGTTGAAGCGCCGGGCGGGCATGTCCCGCGGGGCGTGTGTTGAAGCGTTCGCAGATGCGTTGGTAGGTTCACGCCGGTCGAGACCCGCCGACCCTCCTGATGAGGTTTCCCTTGGACAACGCCGAGAACAGTTCCGACAAAAGCGTCGACGACTCCGAGTTTCTGGAGATGACCCAGCAGGACCCCGCCCAGGCGAAGATCCTGCGGCAGTCCCTGGAGCATCTCGCCTCGGGACTGGGCGGTCCGGCCCTCAAGGAGATGGCCCAGGAAGTCCTCTCCGGGCGCATGGGGCTGCGCGAGGCCGCCAACGTCTCGGCGTACGCCGAGGAGGCCGTGCAGCAGTCGGCGCCGCTGGCGGAGAAGTGGGCCGCCATGTCCGACAGCGAGCGTCAGGCCCTCGCCGCGGAGGGAGAGCGCCGGCTGGAGGAGGAGCGCCAGAAGCTCGAGGAGGAGCGGCGCACGGAGTCCGAGAACCGTTCCGGCGGCAATCGGCGTCACGACGGGCGTGGTTGGTCCCTGTACTAGGGGCGGCTGGATCCTGAACGAGCGGAGGCCGGTCCTCGCCCTCGAACCGAGCGGTGGCCGGCCCCGGTACCGAGCGGCTGTACGCGGCTCTGATCCCGGCAATGGGGGAGAAGTGAACTTTCGGGTGGAACCCGGTGCGATCGACGGCTTCTCGAAGCTCGTCGGCCGCGCCGCGGACGGCGGCGCGCAGGCGGTCTCGTTCGTCGGCAACGCGAAGATCGACAAGTCGGTCGGTGGAATGGCCTGGGACCTCGTCGCGGGTGAGCACGACCGGTACGTCAGCGAGGCCAAGAAGGCGCTGGAGAAGGTCAAGAGCCTGCTGGAGGCGTCCGAGAAGGAGCTGACCGGCACGGCGAAGTACTACAGGGCGACCGACACGGACGAGGCGGCCAAGCTCGACGCCACCTACCCGGGTTCCAAGGTCTCGGGCGGGGAGTCCGGCGGCGATCCGCACGACTTCTCCGACGCCAGCGACGCGGTGGACCTGCTGAAGGCGCCCGGGGATCCCAGCAATCCCTTTGTGAAATACGCGTCCGGGCACGCGGACGAATACCAGATGAGCCCGGTGCAGAAGACGCTGGGCAGCGTCCTGGACCTGGGCAGCCCCTCGGCGATGGCCGTGGAGGCGTCCAAGCTGCTCTTCGACTTCGACCCCTTCGCCGAAGTGACGAACTGGGTGTTCGGGGACTGGAACGGGTACAACGACTGCTCCGACGTCTGGGGCAGTCTCGCGTCCTTCTGCGACGCGCTGTCCGCCAATGTGCGCAAGGGCACGCAGAACGTCGGTCTGACCTGGGACGGCAACGCCGCGAATGCGGCGACCGTGTACTTCGACGAGTTCACCAAGAAGCTCGAGGAGATCAAGGAGACGTTCAAGTCTCTGCAGAGCTGTTATGCGCAGGCGGCGCAGATGGCGTTCCAGTTCGCGGAATTCCTGAAGTCGTTCCTGGTGATGTTCTGCGACCTGCTCGTCATCTGGCTGGTCAACCTGCTCGCGGCACAGGCCGTCAACGTCATCCCGGTCGGCGGACAGGTCGCTTCGGCGGCGATGTTCGCGCTGGCCGCGGCGGAGGCCATCCGGCTCATGCAGCTGTGGGCCGAGGCGTCGAAGGCGTTCGACACGTTCGCTTCGGCGCTGAGTGCGCTCGGTCTGGTCATGTCGACGGCCGTGAACGGGTTCGCGGCCGCGGACGGATTCCCCCAGGTGGGTACCGGCGGCTACGACCACGCGGCCGTCTAGAACAACTGAACTGGACGGGTGGAATGAGCTTCTTCAACGGTGCCGGTGACCTCGATCTCTTTCTCGGGCGTGCCCGGATCATGAGTATCAGTCTGGTCCCGGTATGCCTGGCACTCATGATCTTCTTCATCAGCGAAGAGGGTTGGCGCTTCAGCCTGCTGCTGTGTTGCATCCTGCCGCCGATCGGCGCCTACCTGGCCTTCCGGGGCCACCGGGAGATCCGGGCCGGGCTGGCGGCGATCGGCTTGGTCCTCGCTGTGGGCACCTTGCCGCTGGCGTTCGGGCTGGCGTTGCTCGAGGGGGCGTGAGGCGGGCCCGTTCCAAATGGTGCCTCTTGCCCTCACGCCTTGCGCCGGGGGTCCTCGACGGGCTGCCTGGCGTCGAGGCGGCTAATGTTCGGCTCAGTCGTTGTAGAGGGCGTAGGTCCAGATCTGGGCTTGGGAGCCGGCGTTGTCGATGATCCAGACGGCGTCTTCGGTGTGCTGCCGGAAGAGGTGTTCTTCGTCGCCGTTGCCGATGGTGTCCAGAATGCGGTGGCCGGTGATCCACCAGGTGACCATGGCGAGGAAGCGGTCAAGCTTCGTGGCGACGAGGTAGCCGTCGAGGCCGTTTTCGTCGTTGCTGCGTGGCATGCGCAGGATGTGGCCGGTGGGGCCGTCGATGACGAGTTCGGCGCCTGACCAGAGGCCGATCTGGAAGAACGGGCCGGTTTCCGCCGGCGGTTCGATGTCTTTGGTCCAGGGCAGCTCGAACAGGAACTTGTCGTAGTCGGGTTCCAGCCGGATGCCTTTTTCCTGCATGACGGGGAGCCCGATCTCGGTGAGAACGCGGCGGGCCGTCTCATCGGCCAACCCTGGCGGCAGGGACTCGAGCGGAGTGCACAAGGCGCTGGCGTCGGGGAAAAGTTGTGGCAGGTCGGCTGCGGTCGTGCCGGAGATGTCCGTGAGGAGGGTGGGGCCGGCCGCGGTTTTGGTGCCCAGGAGCGGTGGTCCGGGCAGGGGTGCGGGGTCGGTGCCTTGGACGGCGAAGAGTCCACCGGGTCCGGCGAGTACGGTCAGTTGGCCGGTGCGCAGGAGGGCGCCGAGGAAGAGGAAGTCGGGTCCTTCTTGGGTGTCGTCATGGGCGAGGAGTTGCTGCCTGCTGGTAGGCCGGGCCCGGCCTGTTTCCATCGGCCACGTGAGTGCGCTGGTGACTTCGTCGGGAAGGTCGCCGTAATAGGGCGTGTTTCGAAGTCTTTGGTGCCTTCCAAAGCGTGTTCGGTGAAGCCGGTGCCGGCGAGGTTGTGGGTGTTGAGGCTGAGGAAGTCGTTGACGGTGGGGAAGCCGGTTGTGGTGAGGAAGCGGCGGGTCGGCTCGTGGGTGAGGCAGGCGGGCAGTTGCGGGGATGTCGCTCCGGAGTGTCCGGGCGTCGCGTTCGTGGGTGAAGCCGATTGGACGGTGCGCGGAGGGGGCGACTGTGACGAGCGGTGACTCCGTGGCGATGGTGTGCAGTTCTGCCTCGTCGAAGTCGGCGCCGAGCACGGAGCACAGGGCCTGCCACTCGCCGAAGCGCACGTGATGCCGCTCCGACAGGGCCAGGGCGTTCAGGGCTGCACGTTCACGGGACGAGAGCGAGCCGGGGGACCACCTGGTGATGCCGTGATCCGGCCCGAGCACGCTGGGCTGCGACCGCGGTTTGACGAAGGGCCGTCCAGGTACAGGTAGCCCTCCTTGGGCGAGAGTTGCTCCAGTCGTTCGCGGAGCTGAGCGACGGCTTCCTGCGGGGCGAGGGGAGTATGCAAAGTGGCGTGTCTCTCTACGGTTGGTTCAGATCCATTCCAGCCCGCACGACGCCAGGTCCCACGTGCTGTCCTCGAAGTCGTAGCCCTCGAGGATGAGCGTCCAGGTCTCGGACCGGGCGGCGGTGCCATCGATCTGCTCGCACCACCTGGCGAGGTTTTCCTGAGCGTCCTTGTGGTCGGTGACGTAGGGAAAGTGAGTCCTGCGGAACTCGTCGTAAAGACGGACCATGGCGAAGAACTGGGGGAGGCTGCTGCCGGCGATGGGGTCGGGGGAGCCGCCCGTGGTGTCCCGGAAGAGCCGGCCGGTGCTGCCGTCGAGCAGGAGCCTGGAGTACATCCATGTGCCGAGCTCGTAGAAAGGGCCGCTGCTGGGCGCCTCGCATTTTGCGCGGCGTTGCCGAGGGACGTCGCGTCCCCGGCCGGGCCAGGCCACCTCGACCAGTGGGCTGTCCCCGCGCGCGGTGATGTCGAGGTGGAGGAAGTCGCCGATCTCCGGCAGACCCGTCCGGGTGAGGAGATCCCGTGCTGCGGGGTGCTTGAGGCCGTGGGGAAGCTGTTCCTCGGCGAGGGGGTGACAGGCCCCCGCGCCGAAGGTCTCCTCGAGCCAGCCCCGCATGCCTTCGTCGCGCAAGGCAGCAGCTGCGGACGGGGGTAGCGGCCAGGGGGCGGGGCGGGTGTGTGCGGCGATCAGGGGCCCCTTGGGGTATGTCGTCTCCTGTGTGGTGCTTGCCGACGGCTCCACGGATACAGCGAAGAGGCCTGCGGTGCCGGCGAGTACCCAGTGCCCGTCGACGTAGAGGCCCTTGATCACGGCCTGGGGGCAGGCGGGCGGGCGAGGGACGGTGTGCGTTTCCAGCTTCCAGCCGTCGTCCGTGTGCTCGGCGAAGGCGACGTCCGGTACCTCGTGACCCTCGGAGCGTCGCGGGCTGCTCCAGGGGAGATGGTCGTCCGACAGAGAGGCGTGGACCTCGACCGGAGCCGCGACAGGGTCCCCGGTCGTCGGGCTCCACTCCTGGCGGAGGTACTTGGACTTCGGGTGAGCGATCTTGCCGGTCGTCACGTCCCGGGCCGTAACAACCGTCGGGCCCGACTCTCCTGTCAGCACGCCGAGTTCGTGGACACGGCCGGCGTCGCCCTCGATGCGACCGAAGATGCCGGATGGGCGCCAGCGCGACCACGTCGTCCGCCACGGCAGCGGGACGCCCGCGGCCAGCAGTCCGTCGGCCAGCTCCGTACGGCCTGAACTGAGCGCGGCGTGGTGGAGCCAGGCGACCCACTCACCCTGGGATGAGGGGGAGACGCCCTGGATCTCCAGATAGTGCAGCATTGAGGCCGCACTTCCGTACGGCACGCCGTCGGGGTACGCGAGGGCGAGGGCCTCACGGAGGGCGCCGACCGAGAAATGGGCCAGTAGCCGCCCGTCGCTGAGGAGTTGAGGGAGGGCGCCGGCCAGCGCGGCGTGCGGGGGGAGGGCCTGAGCGGCGTACTGCCTCACCGGTCCCTGTTCGGACCAGGGCCCCGGCCCGCCGTCCGTCGCCGCGGACACCAGCGCCTCGACGGCGCGGGATTGGGCCGCCGCATCCCAGGGTTGCCTGCGCCGCCATGCATGGAGCAGTGCTTCGGATCGGAAAGCGACGGCTGCATGGCCCTTGTCCTCCAGAACCAGGAGATCCGGGTGCTCCTCCGCGAACTGGAGGAGAGTCGGCACATCCGAAGGCGCCCCGCTCGCGGAGCACAGCAACTGCCAGACGGGAAGAGGCACCTGTCGCAGCTCGGCAGCGGCCAGCGCGCTCAGCCGGCTGGCTGTGGCGGCCTCCGCCTCGGCTGACACGGCGGTCATGGTCGGCACGGGATGGTTGACTTCGTACTCGGCATGTCGAGGAGAAGCCACCAGGTCCAGGTCGTACTCCGCCATGACCCATACCTCACGGCCTTGGAACCGCCTGAATCCCGGAGCCAGGGTCTCCGCGACGCGGGTCGGCTCGGTCGACGTCAGGACCTCGCCCGCGTACTGAACGTTCGCGAGGAGGAGGACACAGGGACGACCGGCAGGGGCCGCACCGCACTCTTCGCGCATGCGCGTGGCCACCGCGTCGGCACTCAGGCCACGGCAGTCGATCAGTGTGGCGCTGGGCCAGCGGTCCCGGACCGCGAGGAGATACGCGCTCTTGCCGCTCTGCGCGGGGCCGAGGACGGAGAACACCCTCCGGTCCCGAGTGGACAGCTCCCGCCAAGCCTCGATACGAGCCCAGTCGTCAGCGTTGATCTCGGGCACTCGGATGGGTTCCTTCCATGAGCGGCGGGACGGCCGTGACGTTACTGAGGTTTGAGTTGTCGACGTGACCTGGGGTCGCTTTGGTTCCTGAGGCTCGGGTCGCTCAGGCGCGGCCCCTCAGACTCGGTCTCCGAAGTTGTAGTCCTCGAAGACTCTCTGCCACGCCTGTGTCCCGTAAGTCTGGGGATCGATGAGGCTCAGCCAGTGACGTACGCCCGACTCGGTGTCCTCGATCGACCAGTCGGAGGCGAACCACCAGTAGTAGAGACGGACCATGGCGACGAACTGGCTGAGGCTGCTACCGCCCAGGGCATCGTCATTCCCCGACGAACCGTCCAGCAGCACTCGCCCGTCGCGACCGTCGAGGAGCAGGCGCTCATCTTGCCACCAGCCGAGGGAGCAGTACGTGGGGGTGCGCCTCGGCCGGATCATCGACGGGCTCGGCGACGTCGGCAACGGGGTGCAGGCCCGCGCTCGCGAGGCCGGTGGTGTCCAGTTCGAGGAAGTCGGTGACGCAGGGGAAGCCGACCGAGGAGAGGAACTGGCGCGCGCCGACGTCGGAGAGCGTCGACGGCAGAGTCCCTTGTGGGAAACGCTTGATCGCCGCAGCGTCCCAGATGTCCGTCAGCCAGTCGGTGGTGGGGGCCATGGCCTCGGCCGGCAAGGGTGCCGGAGCGAGAGTCGGGTCGGTGCCCACCAGTCTCTTTAGGGCAAGGTCAGTCGGTAGATCTCAGCGCTGCCGTCCAGAAGGACATGTCTGTGGCAGGGCCGTCGTCGGGCAGCGAGGACTCGAGGTCGTCTCTGATCGCGGTGCGCTCGATACGGCTCCCCGCCGAGGCCAGCATGCAGCGGGCAACGAGGTAGTGCTGGAGCCGGTCGATGAACGAGACCAGGCTGCCGGCGACCACCACAGCGCTGACCTCCTGCTCCTCGTCTTCGGCCTCGTCGGGCTCGTCATCGAAGTAGGAGTCGAAGTCGTCCTCCACATGGCCCCAGTCGGCGGCGCCCAATACGACGACCCGCCCCGTGGCGCCCTCCGTGGCCAGGTCACCGTCGCCCCACGCACCGATTCGGAAGTACGGGCCAGCGGTGGCGGCGCTGTCTTCCTGCTGGTCGTCGAGGGAGAGCAAGGGTAGGCCCACCTTGTCCAGAGCCTCGATCCGGAGCGAGGCGCCTTGGAAGGCGGGTAGTCCGACGTCCGTGAGGACGCGGCGTGCTTCGGGGTCTGTCACGGCGTCGGGCAGCAGGGTGGCGGGCAGGCGGCGTACGACGCCCGGTTCGAAGAGGTGGTGGTCGTATGTGCCTCTGGGTTGTGCTGCCAGGCCCCGGTGCAGTGCGGGGACGAGACCGGAGTCGTCGAAGAGCGGTTCCCCGTGCACCTTGCTGATGCCCTCGCTCACGGACGGGTCGTGGATCTCGACCGCGAAGATGCCGCCGAGCCCCGTCACGATCAGGAGGTCGCCGACCCTCACCTGCCCCGACACGAAGGGGGGTTCCAGGGTTTCGAAGACGGTCAGGTCGTCCCAGTCGGGTGTGACGTTGCGTTCGGCGTCGGTGGGCCAGAGCGGCTCGCGCTGCCCCGGTGCCGGGAGGGGCTCCGGCCAGGGTCCGGCCAGTTCCTCGCCGGTCTTCGCGTCCCAGACGCGGTGCCGCCCGTCCCACTCGCCCGGAGCGGCAACGGCGTGGCGGCCGGGGAGGTAGTCCTCGGGAGCGATGACGGGGTCGCCCAGTGGCCCGGGCCGTACGTACGTGGCGCTCAGGGCACCCGGCGGCCGCCAGTGCGCCCAGCGCACCTTCCACGGCAGCGGCACGCCGGACGAGGCGATCTCGGTGGCGGTCTCCGCGTCGCCCCGCACCGTACTCATCAGGTGCAGCCACGACGCCCACTCACCCTGCGCGAGTGAATCGACCCCGCACATCCACAAGTTGACGGCGTCACCGGCTGGAGACGTTCCGCTGACGGCATATGCGTCGTCGGCGTGAGCCGCGTCGATCAGGGGGACCTGATCGATCCGGGCGACAAGCCTGCCGGAGCGCTGAACCGCGTCGAACTCGCCTGCCTGTACGGCGTGCATCGCCAGCCCTTGTGCCAGGTACTGGCCCGTCGGCCCGCCCGCAGCCTGGTCGCCCAACCATGCGACCAACTCCCCATTCACAGCCCGTGAGACCTCGGCGGCGGTGCTCCGACGCAGCGCCTCGGCGTGGCGCTCGTCGCGGAAGCGGACCCAGCCTTCTCCGTCCACCTCCAGGAGGTCCCCGGAAGCCTCCAGCGCTGCGGCAACATCCAGAGATCGACCCACGTGAGGTGCCAATGCTTGCGCCAGGGCGGTCCAGACGGGCATCGGAGCACGACGGACCTCGGCCAGCGCGAGGGCACGCAAAGCCTCGCTGTCCAAGCCGTCCGGCAGGAGTCCCACCGGGCCGTCGGCGGTGTTGGGCCGCAGTGCCACGACCAGGTGACCATGCGCCCGACGGACATCCGGCAGGTCCCGCTCGATGAGGACCTTGAGACGGCCGGCCACAGCCAGTTCGACGGTGAAGCGGTGCACCATGCGCTCCGGCTCACTGGAGCGCCGAGTACGGCCCGCCCGGTGGGCGTTGAGGATGACGACCAGCCCGCCCGCGAGCGGGGAGCCTTCCAGCTCCCACCCCCAGTCCGCCCGCTTCTCCGGCAGAGCAGCGCATCCTGCGGCGCTCATGACCCGTTCGATGACGTCCTCACACGTCAGCCCCGTGGCATCCACGACCACTGTCTCGCTGCGGGCCTCACTCAGCCGCAGCAGCGTCTCCGTCCGCCCGGACCCAGGAGGGCCGGTCACCTCGGCCACACTCTCGGTCCCGTTCTCCGACCACTCCAGGAGCTCGGCCAGGGCTTGCTCGAGGGTCACCGGCGAAGGGGTGCTTGACTGAGGGCTCATCGCTGAATCTGTTGACCTTCGGTGTGTGCATGCATGGGTGGACTGAGGGCTACTTTAGCTGCGGTGCGATCGACTTCCACAGGTCCTCGACCTTCCTGACATGTCTGACCATCTCTCGGTCCCGATTCTTCTCATCGACGGTGACCGGGAATGTCTGCTTCACCTTGGCTGTGATTTTCTTCTTCTCTTCGTCTGGAAGAGCTGCTCTCGGGTCCAGTCCGAGTTTGGCACGACGCTGTTTCTGGAGTTCCCTGGTCAGTTCGGCCCGCTGCTGGTCGGCAGGGTCGGCCCGATATGTGGTGCTGTAGTACACGGGTGCGCCGGCTAGGCGTTCCCCCAGCAGGTTCGAGCAGTTGGAACTTCCGAGGCCGCCCTTCTTGTCGCCACACGGTTCTCGTTCGGTGTAAAGGGCGGTGATCGTATAGTTGCGCCCGGTCCCCGCATGTGCCTCGTTGACGTCGTTTATCCAGTCGGAGAGGTGTCGTTCCGAGTGGAGACCGGTAACTCCCGCCCGACTCGGGAACGACGAGTCCGTCACGTATTCGATAGTGCCGTCGTCCCGCTGCAACTCAACTACGGCGAAGTTCCGTTGCGTCAGGTCCGGCGTGTGTGCTTCCGGCACCATCAGCTTCGTCATCAACTTCCTGACGCGCTCGCCGGGAGTCTTGTGTTTCGCCGCACCCTCCGATTCCGCAGCGGTGTTCAACGGGTTGCTGTTCACGCCGTACTGCTCATGTGCCGACTGGCTGAGCCGGGCCAATGTGGAGATCACCAGCATTTTCTCTCCCCGGTTCAACTTATCGAATCCGGGAAGGGCCTTGTTCAAGCCGTCAGATGTGAAAGTGCGCGGTCGATCCGGGGAGGCATTGGCGTCTGACTCAGTACCTGCGGCCACCTGCAAGACATGAGCGAGCTGACCGTTCTTGGCCCAGTCCCGAAGCTGTTGGTCGACGTGGTCCTGCTGCAAGCGGAAGACAGGATTGGTCTGGCGGACCCGCTGCTGGGAATCGTCCGGGTCGAGGTTTCCCTGCTGCTCCTTCTTGTCACCGAACTCGCGGCTGAGACGTGGGTGGGAGTCGTCCGGGTGGGGTTCCAGTCCGGCTTTCTTGTCCGTCTCGTCGTTCTTCTCGTGATCTTTCGGGTTCTGGCCGTCTCCGTTTTGGGAGTCGGACGGCTGGCCGGCTGGTTCGGCAGCAGGCCTCCGCGCTGTTTCAGGGGACTGTTCAGGAGTGGTCCGAGGGGTGCCGCGGTCAGCATCGCGGCTGTCGGAGGTCGTGGTGGCAGGCTGCTTCGGCGTGACCGGCTGGCGGTTCGAGTCCAGGGGGATCGCGAAGACGCCGTGGTCGCCGCTGTGGAGCGGGTTCCGGCTCTGCTGGCCCGTCTGGGCGTCGATGTAGGTGATCTTGCCGTTGTGGTTGACGGCGTTCCAGGCGTGGGCGCGGCCGTTGGCGTCCTGCGTGATGATGACGGCCTGAGAGCCGTGGCCGCTGTCGCGGAGGGTGTTCTCCAGGCGGTTGAAGGCATCGCGGCCGTTGCCCATGTCGTTGAAGCGGGCGCCGAGCGTGCTCTCGATGCGGTCGCGGCCGCCCCTCTCGCCGCGGTCCGAGGGGTTGCCGTCCGGGTCCAGATCGGGGGTACGGGCGCCGGCGGCCGTCGGGTTGCCCGCGTACGTGTCGACGGTGGACAGGGCCGTGTCGACACAGTTGTTGCTCCGGCCCGGCGCATCCGGGCCGTCGCCGTTGATGCGCTGTACCCACGGGCCGTCCGCCGGGTCCGGCGGACGCGTCGGGTCGCCGTTCTCGTCTCGGGGGACGGAGTTCTCCAGGGCGTCCTGCTCCGCGCGGGAGGGGTCGGTCACACCGCCCGGTGGGTTGCTGTTGCGGGTCTGCGACGCCGGGGTCGGCGCTTCCCTCGGCTTGGGGCTGTCGGACGCGTTGTTGTTCTGGTCCGGCGTGGTGGTGTGGCCGGAGTCCGGGGTGTGGGGGCCGGACGGAGTGGGTTGTCCGGCGGGTGTGGTGGTCACGTGGTGGATCGGGACCGGGGTGACCTGCGGCTGTTGTTGCTGCTGATGGTTCGGGGGGCTCGCCGGAGGTTGCTGGGTCTGGGGGCCGGGCTGGTTCGGTGGGCTGCCCGCGGGCTGCTGGGGCGGCCGGGACGGGGTGCCTGAGTTCGGCTGGTTCGGGGTGCCGGGTGTGCTGCTCTGGGGCGTGGCAGTGTGCGTGGCCAGCCCGGGGGAGGTCGAGTGGGGAGTGGTGCCGCCCGGTGTCGACGCGGACGGGGATGTCGTGGGTGTGCTGGAGGGCGCTGGCGTCGACCTGGGAGGTGTGGACTGGGAAGACGGCGACTGGCTCGGGCTCTGGCCCGGCGTGGACGTACGGCCGTTGCCGGACGGGTCGGAGGTTGGGCGTGGGGTGCTGTCGCCCCGGGGAGTGGTGTTCTGGTTGCCGGGGGTGTCGGTGCGGGGCGGGGTGCGGTCTCCGCGGTCGTTAGGCGTCGTACCGGGGTTGTTCCGGGAGGTCGCGCTGTCGTTCGGTGTCGTACTGGGAGCCGTACGCGGCGTCGTGCCGTCGTTCGGTGTTGGGGTGCCTGGGCGGGGGCGGGGCGTGTTGCCGTCCCCCGCCGTGGTGGGGTTGGTGCGCGGTGAGGTGCGGTCGGCGGGCGACGTGCCCGGGGTGTTCCGTGGCGTGGTGCCGGCGTCTCCCGTGGGGGTGCCTCCGGGGCGCTGCGCCGGTATTCGGTTGTCCGGCGTGCCCGGCGTACGGCTGTCCCCGGTTGCGGGCGTGCGGCCGTCCGGTGTCGGAGCGGGCGTGCTGCGGGGGACCGTCGGGGACGTGGGGCGCGGCGTGGAAGCGGGCCCCGTTCCTGCGGCGGGCGCGGTGCCGGGTGTGCCGGAGGAAGGATTCCTCGCCGGGCCCGAGTTGGGCTGTGGGCTCGTGGCGGACGGGCTGCCGCCCGACGGGCCGCCGCTGTGGCTCGTGCCGGGTGCCGTAGCGGTGGCGGCGGCTGCCGTGGGTGACGTAGGCATGCCGGAACCGCCGTCCGAACGGCCTCCGGAGCCGCTCGGGGAGGCGTCGCCGGTCGTCGGTGTCGGCGCCGCGTTGGACTGCGTGGGCGCGGTGGCTGCCAGGTTGTCGACCTGGGTGCCGATCGAACCGCCCGAGGGTGTGGAGGACGTACCCGGGGACGACGTGTGCGTGGGTGTCGACTGCGGAGACGGCGACGACAGGCCCGATACGGAGGGGCCGCCGCCGTTGTGGGAGGGGCCCGGTGTGCTCGGCGAGCCGGTTGAACTGGTGGGGCTGTCGGAGCCGCTGGGCGAACGGCCGCCCGGCGACGGGTCGTCGAAGTCGGACAGGGACGAGTCCGTCGGCGACTGCGTCGGCCTGGAGTACGGCGTGTCCGAGGAGGTCGGGCTGCTGGAGTCCGTACCCGGTCCGGAACCGGAGTCGGGGCCCGGGCCCAGGTTCGGACCGCCGATGTCGTTGCCGCCGGTGTCGGCGGATATGCCGTTGCCTATGTTCGTGCCGGGCAGGTTGCTGCCGTTGCTCGAACGCGTGGACGTGGAGGAGTCCGAGCCGTTCGAACTCGACGAGTCACTGCCACTTGAGTTCGAGTTGGAGCTGGAGGATGACGAGGAGTCCGAGGACGACGAGGAGGAACTCGAGCTGTCGGTCCCGGGGTCACTGCCGACGTCTCCGCTGGGCAGCCCCGACGTACCGTCGTAGCCGTCGAGGCGGCTGTCGATCGCGTGCCGGGCGCGGCTGCCGGCTTTCTGGCCGAGGCTGTCGCGGACGCCCTCGGCGAAGGTCTGGGGGCTCTGCTTGAGCGCGTCGAGCCCCGCCGTGCCACCGGCCTTGAGGGTGGCACCGACGTCGTAGCCCTCCTGTGCGCCGAAGCCGACGTTCACCGTCTGGCGGATGAGGTCGGTGATGATGGCCTCGATCGCCGAGATGGCTGGTTCCTTCATCGTTTCCACGATCGCCTCGAGCAGGGCCTTCTTCAGCTCGTCGAGGAGGCGGCGGACGATGAGACGGGTGACCTGGGTGGCGCCGAGGCCGGCGACCTCGGACAGGCCGAAGGTGAACGGGGCGGCGGCGTGCGCGGCGACGATCTCGATCGCCAGGGCGATCAACTGGGCGATGACCGCCCATTTGGCGAACTCGACGAGGTAGGCGCAGGCCTCCAGCACATTCGCGATGAGGAACGCGGCCTCGGCGGCGTTGCGGAGGTATCCGTCCCCTCCGCCACCGCCGTCGAACTTCTCGTACGTCTTGACGAACTTGTCGATCGACTCACCGGCGTTGTGCGCGGTGACCTGGCGGGCGGCGCCGTTCGCCGTGCCGTGCAGCTCGGTGACCTTCTCGCCGAACTTCCGCCACACCTCGGCGCAGTCTCTGAGCTTGTCCTCGTCCGCCGTGGGCCATCGGTAGCCCAGCATCTCGAGAACCCACTCGAGCTCGTCCGGCAGCATCATCGACACAGCAGAAAGCACCCCCGTCAGACCGAACGGCCGTACAACTCCCTCACCCGTCCAGGGAAATCACACAGGAGTACAGCCGTCCGCAAAGTTTACGGAATCACCGTCGAACCGCCTCAGGGTGGTGCTGTCACAAGTCCGTTTCAGGTCGCCGACGTTGACGGGACGGCTCGGCTCGAGGCGCCGGCGAGGCGCGTCGCCTGGTCCCCTCCCTCGCCCTCCGGAGGCCTGTGCTCCGTAGCGTCGATCGCCGTCACGGGGCGCGCGAACGGTCCGAGTCGGACCCGTCCGGGAAGCGGCGCCGACCGCCCACTGCGACCCGCTGTGCGACGGCCGTCCGAGGTCCCATCTCACGGGACTCTCCCGACCTTCGCGTACCGGGCGACGGGCGCTACGCTGCCTGCACATGACGACGCGTGATGGGGAACAAATGCTGGCGGAACGCGGCGCGGACAGTCCGGTCCGGGATGACGTAAGGGAACTGCGGGCGCGTCCTCAGAGGCCGACGGAGCCACGCACTCCGAGTGAGCGCTCACAGCAGGCGCGGAGCGCTCGTGGCGGGCTGATGGCCATAGGCGCGCTGGTAGCGGTGGCCTGTCTCTTCGCGATCATCGGGCGCCTCAACGGCGGTACGGAGGCGGGCGCCTGGACCGTGGCGTACGCGATCGGACTCGCGTCCGCCACCCCGGGCGTGGAACTGGCCCGGCGCGGACGCACCCGCTGGGCCCTCATGGCGACGGTCATGGGAGCGGTCGGCGCGACCCTGGGCAACGCGCTGCCCTGACCGACCGCCGCGCGGCCGCATCGTCTGTGGTGATGGGCGTACGCCTGCCGCCCCGCCCTGCCCTGCCTCGCCTCGTGTCGTGAGATTGCTGTGCCTGCTTGTAAGGCTGTTGTGGAAGGTCGTACGGCTGCCCGCGGCGGTGGCCGTACGGTGGGGGTGGCTACTGCAGCCATGCGGTCACACGGAACGTCCCGTACGTCATCACGAGATACTGCGGGAGCCGACGAGCGGCGAGCCTATGAGCCGATGAGCCGACGACCGGAACAGCGAGGAGACGCGACATGGCACGGCAGCCTGACAACCCTTCCGACCCGCAGGGTGCTTCGCCCGAGCGCGGCGTGCTCGACGAGGCCCTCGAGCCCGAGCAGGTCAAGTCCCTGAACTCCGCGCTGCGCAAGCTGTCGCAGACGGACAACGTGAGCAAGGACCTCCAGGAGGCCGCCAAGCGGATGCTGTCCGGACGCCTGGCCCTGCGGGACGCCCTGGACGACCCGGCGTTCGCCCGGGCCTTCGGCAGCGGGGGACTGGCATCCCTGCGCGGCCAGTGGGAGTCCCTGCCCGAGGAGGAGCGCGACCGCCTCAGGCACGGCGAGCCCTTGCAGGGTGACGCCGATGCCGGGCAGAAGGACGCTCAGGGCAAGCCTTCGGAGCCGGAGGGGAAGAAGCCTGGGGGTGGCCGGCACAGCGGTGGTTTCTCGCTGTACTGATGGCCGCCCCGTAGGCCCGTCACGGGGGACGTCTCTCCAGCGGCTCAGTTGCCTGGATGCTTACAGGTAGTAGAACTCGTCGGTTTCTGTGACGTGTCCCCAGTTGCGGGTGGCTGCGGCGGCGGGGTCGATGCCTGCGATCCAGGTTTTGAGTTCTTCGATGAGGTCGTCTCCGTCGAGGGCGCCGCCTGTGACGTAGGCCTGCATGTATTTCCATTGCTGGCAGACCATGGCGGTGAACTGGGCGAGGCTGGTGCCGGCGAGGGGGTCGCCGGGGCGGTCGCCGTCGACTGCGTTCGGGCGGGATTGGCGTAGGACGCGGCCGGTGGGGCCGTCGAGGAGGAGGACGCCGCCGATCCAGGTGCCGAGTTCGTAGAACGGGCCGTCTCCGACGGGTGTTTCGAAGTCTTTGGTGCCTCCCCAGGTGTGTTCGGTGAGGCCGGTGCCGACGAGGTTGTGGGTGTTGAGGCTCAGGAAGTTGCTGATTGCGGGGAAGCCCGTTTCGGTGAGGAAACGGCGGGTCGGTTCGTGGGTGAGGCCGGCGGGCAGCTGTTCCTCGGTCAGGAGTGGGGCGTTTTCCGCGTCGAACACGTCGAGTACGAGGTCGCGGGTGGGGCGGCAGACGGCTTCGTCGTACGGGCGTGGGGTGACTTCCCTGTACCAGGTGTCGGTAGGGAGTGCGGGCAGTGGGGTCTCGTCGACGTAGTCCGGGTTGGGTTTGATCGCGTAGATGCCTCGTTTGCCGCCGAGGACGATGAGGTCCCCGGCGCAGGCCACGGCGTTGACCGTGGGGGCTTGGATCACTCGGGGAGCGGAGGCGTCGCCGACGGCTGCCGCGCGGATCAGGTCCCAGGACCTCTCAGCTTCCCAGCGGGCCGGCGTCGAAGGCGTGGGTGGGGCTTCCTCGATGAACGGTCCCTTGGCCCCGTTCATTTCCCCTGTGACCGCGAGGAGTCGGCCGGTGGCGGCGTGCCAGGTCTGCTCGGCCCCGTCCAGGGTGCGGCTGGTCACGGTGGTGCCGTCCGCTGCGGCTTGCAGCTCTTCGACTACGTCGATCTGGGGCAGGAGGGGCCGGACGTGGCCGGGGGCTCGCCAGTGGGTCCACACGGTGCGCCACGGCAGGGGGCCGGCGGCTTCGGTCAGGGCGTCCGCGCGCTCCGTGTCCCCGCGACTGAGTGCCACGAGATGCAGCAAAGAAACCCACTCCGCCTGCGAGGACGGCGCCAGTTCCAGATTGTGGAGATAATACAGCTCGGTGGCGAAACTGTCGGCCGGGATGCTGTGAGGCAAAGCAGCGTGAAACGCTCCGAAAAGGGCGGTATAAGTGCACTTAACCAGTGTGCGGGGATCGGCGAGAAGTTCCTCAAGGCGGCCGGCGGCTGCGGCGTGGGCGGGAAGGGAATGGGCGAGGTAGGAAACGAGTGGGTCGCCTTCTGTGCAAGCGAGCAGGCGTGTCGTGATTGCCTGTTGGAAATCCTGAAAGGTGCTGTCAGGGAGTGCTTTGCGGAATTTTCGGGCATCCCGCTCATGCCCGAACGCAACCGATAGACCGTCCGCCGCATCAACCGTGAGGAAAGCAGATTCCTCGCCGATGGCGCGCAGTTCCGCCCCATCGAGGTCCGTTGCCAGCGCGGCGCAGAGTGCCTGCCACTCCACGAAGCTCACCTGGTGAAGCTCAGACAGGGCCAAGGCTGTCATCGCGATGCGCTGGCGCGCCGGTAGCGACTCGGGGGACAGCTCTACGACGTCGTGGGCGGGGGCGAGCAGGATGGCGTTCCTGTTTCGAGGGCTGAGGTCGCACACCTCGCTATCGATTTCCACCACGAGTTTGATGTTGATTGCCTTGGACAGCCTACTGAACTCATGGACGATTCCCTCGGTGGCCACAGCGACTGGTTCGTGCGTGAATCGGGTTTTCCCGGCCCATTGAGTATTGGTGACAACAACGGTTCTGAGTTCGAAATCCCGGTTGAACACGCGATCCTTCACGAGAGTCGTGAATGTACGCATGCTGCGGACGTTGCCGTATGGCACGCCGATGGCCTGCATCATGCGGTCTGCCACCTCTTCGGTTGAGCAGCCCGTGGCATCGATCAGTACGGCCCCAGTGGTGGCGGAGAACTCTGCCAGAAGTGCAGTCTTTCCGGCTCCCGAGGGCCCGTCGACGTAGACGATGCCCCGCTTGGGCGGAAGATTCGCGAGCTGCGAAGTGATCTGCTCCGAGGCTTCCTCCCGGTTGAGGTGAGAATGCACAGGCAGTGAAATCCTTCCATGATCGGGTCGGAGACCTCGGTGGCTTTTTTTGATCTCGCCGCCCTGGCGTCCGGGCGTCACAGCGACTCCGGGTCGTCCAGGTATCCGCCCTGTGCTGTTTGCCAGCTGAATGATGCGGCGGCTTCTGGGTCGACTTCCTTGGCCCAGGCTTTCACGCTCCAGTGAGCGTCGGTCTTCTCAGCGCTCCCACGCGGAAGCCGCTCAAGGGGACGAGGCGGTACAGGCCGACCAGGGTCGTGAACTGGGCCAGAGTGCCTCCCAGGAGTTCGGTGCCGGCGGCCGAGGCGAGCAGGACGCGGCCGATTCGGCTCTCCAGGCGCTCGCTCGGTGGACACGGGCGAAGGGGAGGGGAATGCTTCAGTCGTTGTCATAGAGGGCATACGTCCAGGCTCGGGAGGCTCCGCCGTCCTCGTCGATCGCGGTCAGCGAGTCCTCGATCTCGTCGCGGACATCCTCGCGTTCCGTGCGGCTCGAGGCCATCGGCAGCAGGCATCGTCCCAGCACGTAGTTCTGCAGCATGGTCACGAACTGTCCCAAGGTCGCGGCCACCTGGGGGTCCGAGTCGTTCTCCTCGCCCTCCGCCGGGAGGCGGAGGACGGTGCCACTGTGGCCGTGGACGACGATACGGCCGTCCAGCCAGGTTCCGAGGTGGTAGTACGACGCACCGGCACCGTCGTCTTCGCCCCACACCTCCTCGGCCGTCAGTTCGGTGAGCCCTTCCTCCGCCACGGCGACGAGACTCATCTCTGCGCCGGTGAAGGCGGGCAGGCCGACCTCGCAGAGAACGTGCCGGGCATCGTCGTCCCGTAGCCCCGGCGGCAACTTCGCCGGATCGAGCCGTTGGACGGCCTGGGGCTCGAACAGGTCTTCGAGAACCGCGCGATCCGGTTCTTCCCAGAAGTCGTGTGCGTTGTTGTCGACCAGCCCGAAGTGGCCGAGCAGTGCCGCGCCGTAGTTCCGCTCCAGCCCCTTGAAGGCTTCGGGTTCGCGCGGGGCGACCATGACCACTCCGCCGATCCCGGCCAGGGCGAAGCCGTCGCCCACTCGCACGACCTCGGTGAACTGGGGGCCGGCCAGACTGCTGCCGACCGCGTTCAGCTCCGACCAGGCCTGTGCCAGTTGGTTGTCCCGACCTCGCGGCCAGAGCGGCTCCGACTGCCCTGGTGCTGGAATCCCGTCGCTCCACGGCCCGGCGATCAGCTCACCCGACTGGGCGTCCCACACTCGTACCCGCCGGTCCCATCGGCCTTTCCCGGCTACGGCGACGCGTCCGCCGACCTCGACCTCGCTGATCTCCGCCACAGGACCGGCGTCGCGGATGTGCCTCGCTCGCCAGCCGTAGGGCGGGCGCCAGTGCGCCCACCGTGTCCGCCACGGCAGCACGATCCCCGAGTGCTCCAACGCTACGGAGGTTCGCGCATCGCCGCGCACGGTGGCCATGAGGTGGAGCCAAGCCGCCCATTCGGGCTGGCTGACCGAACCCACCCCCGCCACCCACAGCGAGGCCGCGTCACCGGCGAGCGTCTCGTTGGGGATCGCTGCGGCCTGCAGATTCGCCGCGTCGAGGAGTGCTGCAGGAGCGATGTGCGCGACCAGACGTCCATCACTCTGCACTTCCTCAAGGCGTTCGGCCTGCAGCGCATGCGCGGGCAGAGCGTGAGCCAGGTAGTGCCCGACGGGTCCGGTGGCCGCCCAACCCTCCGGGGCGGTCAGATGCTCTACGAGGAACAGCAACTCCGTCATCACCCGCGCGTGTATCCGGCGCCTGTCCGAGGCGGGCGTCTCCTCGCGCAGTGCTTCGGCGATCCGCTCGTCCGTGAACCGGACCCGTCCACCGGCGAGTTCGACGATGTCGGGCAGTTCCTGAGCCAGAGCGACCAGGGCGTCCTCATCGCTACGAATACCCGCGGCGGTGGCCCGCACCAACGTCGACCACACCGGGAGTGGTGTCCACCGCGACTCGGCGAAGGCGAGCGCCCGCAGAGCCGGTCGGCTGCGCGCGGCACTGAGGCCAGGGACGGCACCAGCCCATGTCTCCAGGTGAAGGGACAGCCAGTTCCGCTGAGAACCGTCCACCCCTGAACCGGACTCGACGATCACCCTGGCCCCGGCGCGCGTCAGCAGCGGGGCGAGCATGCGCTTGAGGACGCGGCTGTGCTGCGCCGACCGACGCGTGGGCCCGGCCCGATGGGAGTTGGCGATGAGAAGCGGCCTGCTCCCCACCCCCGCCCGCTGGAGCCGCCACGCCCAGTCCACCCGGTGGGGCCACACATCGGGCACCTCAAAGGCGTCGAGGATCTTTCCCAGAACCTCCTCGGCAGTGAGCCCCGTGGCGTCCACCCACGCAGGGTCCGGCAAGGCCTCCCGAAGGCGCAGAAGAACCCCGGTCTTACCGGAGCCGACAGCTCCGGTAAGACTTCCACCGACCGTTCGGGCCCCGGGTCCTGCCACCACGACTGAATCCGGGACACACACTGATCCGCGGACGCGACGGAGCCCGCGGGGGATGCGGAGCCGGTGGGCTCGAGAGCCATGACGTCCTTTCATCGTGTGGGAAGTGCGTGCCGGCCGTGGACCGAGCATGTGGTCGAACGGAAACCCTATTCCCTGCCATAGAAGTCCAGATCTCCGTCGAAGACCTGCTCCCAGTGATCCGCGTCCTCCGTCACCGGGTCGATGTCCTCCGTCCATTGCCGCTGGCTGCGACGCGTCTCCGCGTTCGGTAGTGGAAGGGGCCGGTCAGGAGTGAGTCTGGCTCGGCCGGCCAGGCTTCGGACTGTTCGCGTGCCCGCTCGCGTGTGACTCCCACTCCGCTCCTCGCTACAGCCTTCGCGCCTCCTGATCAGTCGTTGTAGAGGGCGTAGGTCCAGATCTGGGCTCGGGCACCGGCATTTGTCGATGATCCAGTCGGCGTCTTCGATGTGCTGCGGAAGGGGTGCTCTTCTCGTCGCGGTTCTCGATGGTGTTGAGGATGCGGCGGCCGGTGATCCACCAGGTGACCATGGCGAGGAAGCGGTCGAGGTCTGTGGCGACGAGGTACCCGTCGAGGCCGCTTTCGTCGTTGCTGCGTGGTTACCCCTCACCCCACCAGTCGCACACCGGCGCGACCACCTGATCCGGAGCAAGACGATCCTCTTTCCGATGCCGGACCCGAGACCGACATGGCCCCCCTGCACCATGAACGCATCCCGCCACCCCTCAGAACAACCCATGCCACATCTGCTCGACCACCAGCGACCACCACGCGTCCGGGTCCGTCAGCGCCGACGCGTCCACCGCCACCAACTGTTCCTGCAGCACGGCCACTTCGGCGCCCGCCGCCACCGGGTCCAGGCCCCGCATCCGCTGCCGTGCCGTCGCGAGGAGGGCCAGAGAACGGGCGAACGCGGCTGTCGAGACGTTGACGTAGCGGGCCGTCGCGGTGACCGGGTCCACCGCCCAGAGCGCGCCCAGGCCGTCCGGCTGGCCGCTGCCGGGCAGGCACTGCACTGCGATGACCGCGACGCCGTCGAAGCCGATACGGACCAGGTAGGACAGCGCGGCGATCTTCTCCTCGCCGGCCGGGCTGCGCCGTTCGCGCAGGTTGGTCGAGACGTCCGTGAACAGGCCGCCGGCCGGGGGCGCGTCGGGCCGGTCGGCGGTGAAGAAGAGCGGGAGGTCGGCGGGCAGCCCCGCCGAGGTCAGCGTCGACGCGGCGGTCTCCGGCAGCGCGGTGCCCGCGACCTCGTCGGCGGCGTATCGGCGTACGCCCTCCGTGCCGAACACCTCGACGAGATGGCGCCCGAGCTCCTCGTCGGACATCGGCGCGGTCGGCGTCACCTGGGCCGGGACCGGCACCCGGTGCGGGCGGGGCGGCGGCTGCTGGCCGGCGATCCGGTGCATCGTCTCGACCTGCTCGACCAGCGCCGCGATGCCCTCGGCCCGCGTCTCGGCACGGGCCCCGTACGTCTGCGAGCAGGACAGGTGGGCGTTGCGGAAGGTGTTGAGGAGCTCGGCGGTGTAGCCGCCGGGCAGCAGGCTGGGGCGCAGGTCGGTATGGACGGCCAGCACGCTCTCCGCGGGCACCTCCATGCGCCGCAGCTCGGCCCACGCCTGGTACTCGGCCGGGGGCAGCCCCGGGGCGGAGGTGCGGAAGAGGGTGGTCTCCTCACCGTTAGCGGGGTCGGTGTACGTGAACACCGCCGTGTTGCCGGGACCTACTACCGGGCGCGCACCGGCAGCTTCGGGGCCACCGGCGGCACCCGCACCCCCATGCTTCTCCCGGTACATCCGCACGACCTCCTCGACCGGCACCGACGGCCAGACCGTCAGTTCGCCGGTACGGCGGTCCACGACACCGCACGCGTCACCGATCTCGGCGGGCGGCCGCCGCTCCCCGGTCTCCGGGTCGCGCTCGGGCGCCGCGGGTGCCGCCCATACGACCCAGCCCAGGTCGAACTCCTGCATCCGGACCTCGCGGCGCGGCTCCGTCGACCCTTCCGGGTTGAGCCAACGGTCGGCGACGGCGAGCGCCTGCTCCTGGCTGGTCACGGGGAGGCTCCTTCGATGGGTCGATGCACTGGGGATAGCAGAAATGGAAGTAGGGGACGGGGCTGCGTCCGAGGTCGTCGTGTCTGCTGCCTACGAGGCTATCTCCGCGCCCGCCGCCCGGATCCGGAGGGCCTTCGCCCCCCGCTCCGTCGCCACGAGCAGGATGCCGTCGGGGGACAGGTCGGCCGCGGTGAAGGGCGTGTCCGAGATCAGCGCGGCCACCACCTCCTGGTCCGCCCGGTTCCAGACCCGCAGATAGTCCCCGCCACGGCTCAGCCCGAGCGGTGCGGCGGCACGTTCCTCCTCGGACGGGCGGACGATCCGCCCGAGGTCGGCGTCGTCCAGCAGACCCGGCTGCACGAGGCCGTGGACCAGCGCCGCCGGTCCGGACTCCCCGCCCTCCGCACCGGCCGCCCCGACCGGCCGTGCACCAGGCGTCCCCGGCGGTACGACCAGCACGGCGACCGGCGTGGCCGCCGCCCCCTCCGTGCCGGGCAGCGTGCCCACCGTCACCGCGCTCACGCCCGCCACCGGCAGGCTCCACAGCGTCTGCCAGGGCAGTTCCAGACCGAGCCGCTCGCGAATGGCCTCGGCGTACTCGGGCAGCCCGTCCTCGACGAACGCCGTCTCCAGGAAGGCGGCCCGCAGCTCGGCGGGCGCCTGCGTGCGGGTCAGCAGGGGAGCCGTCCGCAGATACGTCCGGGCCGGTGCGCCCAGCTGCTCCAGCGGTACGGCCTCGACGGCGGCCCGCAGCGGCACCGGATCGGCGTGCACGAACAGGCCCGGGTCGGTCAGGAGTTGGGGCAGCAACCCCGCCTCCAGCGTGTGGCCGGCGATGTGGTCGCGGACGTACGGGTCGGCCTTGCCCCAGTCCTGCTCCGGCACGGCCTCCAGCAGGGACATCGCGATCTGCGTCTGGGCGGCGGCGACGTTCGGCAGCCCGGCGCGGATCTCCTCGGCGAGCGCCGGATGCA
Source organism: Streptomyces nigra (assembly GCF_003074055.1). NCBI lineage: Bacteria > Bacillati > Actinomycetota > Actinomycetes > Kitasatosporales > Streptomycetaceae > Streptomyces > Streptomyces nigra. Next base: position 5,553,094 of record NZ_CP029043.1, read on the forward strand.
GCAAGCGCAACAACGTGCGCCCCTCGTCAGCCTCACCCCCTCCCTCGGACCCCGTCTCCTGGGACTCCGGCTGCACGAACGGCCCCGCCAGCAGCAGACCCCCCGCGATCGCCGGACTCATGTCGTGCCCGGCGACAGCGCTCGCCAGCCGGGCCCACAGCTGGACGGGTATCCCCTCCGCCTCGGCCAGCGCCAGCGGCGCCAGCAGCATCCGCAGCGTCTGCGAGTCGGTGCCGAGCCGCCTGGCGTGCAGATCCAGCGCCGCGCCGACCGACGTCGGCAGGAACCGTTCGTCGGCCGGGTCGAACCCCTCTGGGGCCATGAGGACGCAGTTGACGGCGAGTTGGACGACCAGCGGGCTGCCCCCCCGCCGCCCGATCGCCGCCCCCAGGGCCAGACGCATGGCCGGGTCCACGGTGAACGGCAGCTCCGGTGCGCCGAACTCCGGGTTCAGCGCGGCCTGCGCGAAGCGCACGAGGACGTCCGGATCGGCCCACTCCGGCTCGTCGAGGTCGATGATCTGCGCGGTGCCCGGCGGCAGACCCTGCACCAGCTCGGCGGCGAGCGGACGCGGCACCTCCGCCATCAGCCGTACGGTCTCCGTGGCGGCCAGCGGGGCCAGCACCTCCCGTACGAGGCGGGCCGGTTCGTCGGCGGCCCGCACCGGGCCCGCCCGGTCGACGTCCGGGACGACGACGGTCACCGGCTCCTCCAGAGCGGCCAGTTCGGCGTACACGCCCTCGACACCGGTGGCCCGCAGCCCGAAGTGGTCGGCGATCAGCCACAGGACCTGGGCGGCGGTCAGCCCCTCGGCGCTCGGCACCGCGGGCGGCGGCAGCTCCGGCGGCACCGTCGACGGGTCCATCGCGTCCAGCGGAAGCCGCTTGCGGTACTCCGGCTCGCACAGCATCAGGAACCCGGTGAGCAGTCGCGAACGCCCGCTGCCCGCGTCCCCGGTGAGCACCACCACGCGCGGAGCGCCCGGCGCCGCCGCCCGCCACGCGGCGAGCGCGCGCAACGCCGCCGTACGGCCGCCTATGTGGGGGTGCGGTGCGTAGTCCTCGGTCGTGCCGGTCATGGATCCCCGTCCTCCGCCGTCGCGGACGCAATCGATACGGCCCCGATCTTAGGCGCCGGACGGAGGACGAACAGGAGGGCGGGGTCAGACGAGGAGGGGCACCCAGCCCGCGTACCCGCCCCGCTACTCGCCCGCCACCGCCCCGCCGCCCCCCGGCGCCGGCTCCAGGTCGAACTCGCCGTCCCGTGCGCCCAGGACGAACGCCCGCCACTCCGCCTCGGTGTAGCGCAGCACCGTCCCGGGGTCCAGGGAGGACCGCATCGCCACCGCGCCGTTCGGCAGATACGCGATCTCCACGCGCTCCTCGTCCTGCTCGGTGCCGGGCGCGCAGTGCCACTCGACGCCGGAGATGTCCAGGGCGTACAGCTCGTCCCGCTCCCGATCCTTGCGCGCCTTGGTGTCCTCGGCCTCGGTACCGGCCTCGTTGTTGCGTGCCTCGGTCATGCCGCTGGGCCTCTTCCTGACGTGCGAACGACGTACGGCCCTCACCCTACTGACGCCAGGGGTCCCCCACATGGCGGTCGCGCGGGCGTCCCCCGGGGGAGTGGTCCGGCGTGAAAGGCGCCGGTCCGGAGTCAGTTCGAGGGCCGTGTGTGCAGCTGCCCCTGCGCCACCCCCGACGGCACCTTCACCTGGCCGTCGTAGTCGGCCATCGTGTCGCGCCAGATGGCGTCCTGGTCGGCCTCGTTCTTCTCGTGAGCCAGGCCCATCTTCGTGAAGGCGACGCCCATCCCGGCGATGCGCTCCGAGAGGCTGCCCATCGACTCGTACATGCCGTCGCGCAGGCCCTCGTAGACGACGCCGAACTTCTCGCCGATGTCGTCGTCGCCCCAGGGCGGGGTGTCGCCCTTCTCCAGCGCGGTCAGGCCGGTCTGGAGCTCCTTCACGGCCTTGGCGAAGTCCACGCCGACGCTGAACATCGTGTAGCCCTCGCTCTTGAGGACCGCGGGATCGGAGTCCATGTAGTCCGATGACACAACTGCCCCCCGTGGCTCGGCATTTCTGTCCCACCGCCACCATAACCGGGGCCCCGGCCACAGACCCAGCCCCCGGGACGCCGGAGGGGCGGCACCCCATCGGGTACCGCCCCACACAAAAGAACCGACAGCGCTCAGAACCGGTTCGGCAGCCACCCCGTCTGGATCAACTGCCCACCCCGCCGACGCGTATGGAAGTACCCACGCCCCGGCGGCAGCTGCGTCGCCGTGATGTTGCCGAGGAGCGCGCCCTCGGACCGGTCGCCGGAGAGCACGACACCCTGGGCGCCGAGTTCCCGCATCCGCTGCATCACCGGCTCGTACAGCGACCGGCTGGCACCGCCCGACGCCCGCGCGATGATCACGCGCAGACCGATGTCCCGGGCGAACGGCAGGTACTCCAGCAGGGGCGCCAGCGGGTTCACGCCGGTCGCCACCAGGTCGTAGTCGTCGACGATGACGAACGCGTCCGGGCTGCTGTACCAGCTGCGGTTGCGCAGCTGCTCGGGCGTGACGTCCGGGCCGGGCATCCGGCGGTGCATCGAGCCGGCCAGGCCCTCCAGCGTCTCCGTCAGGGCCGGCGCCGCCGCGCAGTAGCGCGACAGGTGCGACTCGGGCACGCCCTCCAGGTGGGCGCGCCGGTAGTCACCCATGACGATCTTCGCCTGCTCCGGCGTGTACCGCTCGGTGATCTGCTTGATGAGCAGCCGCAGCATCGCGGACTTACCGGACTCGCTCTCACCGAACACGATGAACAGCGGGTCGGTCTCGAAGTCGACGAAGACCGGCGACAGCGACGACTCGTCGATACCGATGGCGACACCGCGGTCCGGGTGCTCGAAGCCCTTGGGCAGCCGGTCCGCCGGCATCATCGTGGGCAGCAGGCGCACCGCCGGGGCGTGGCTGCCCTGCCAGTTCTCGTTGATGCCGCCGATGAGGATGGACGTGGCCTCGGACAGGTCGTCGGTCTCCGAGGAGCCGTCGACGCGCGGCAGACCCGCCATGAAGTGCAGCTTGTCCTGGGTGAGACCGCGGCCGGGCACGGTCGCCGGGACGTTCTGCGCGACCTTGCGGTCGATCTCGGACTCGGTCGGGTCGCCGAGCCGCAGCTCGATGCGGTTCTGGAGCATGTCCTTCAGCGCGGGCCGGACCTCGGTGTAGCGGCTCGCGGTGAGGACGACGTGCACGCCGAAGCCGAGGCCGCGCGTGGCGATCTCGGTGACGGACGACTCCAGCTGCTCGTAGTCCGTCTTGAACGTGGCCCAGCCGTCGATGACCAGGAACACGTCGCCCCAGGGCTGGTCGGGCAGCTGGCCCGACGCCCGGCGCTGACGGAACGTGGCGATCGAGTCGACGTTGTGGGCACGGAAGTACTCCTCGCGGGCGTTGAGGATGCCCTCGACCTCGCTGACCGTACGGCGCACCTTCTCGGCGTCCAGACGGTTGGCCACGCCGCCGACGTGCGCCAGGTCCTCCATCGAGATCAGACCGCCACCACCGAAGTCCAGGCAGTAGAACTGCACTTCGGACGGTGTGTGGGTGAGCGCGAACGACGAGATCAGCGTGCGCAGCAGCGTCGACTTGCCGGACTGCGGGCCACCCACGAACAGACCGTGACCGGCACCGCCGGAGAAGTCCCGGTACAGCACGTCACGCCGCTGCTCGAACGGCTTGTCGACGAGGCCGACCGGGACGTTGAGGCGGCCGAGGGCCGTGTAGTCCGGCGCGGTCAGACCGCGGTCCTGGGTGACGGCGAGCTGCGGGAGCAGCTGCTCCAGCGACGGCGCCTCCTCCAGCGGGGGCAGCCACACCTGGTGGGCGGGCGGACCCTGGTTGATCATGCGGCTGACGAGGACGTCGAGGACGGTGTCGGCGAGGGCGTCGTCGACCCGGTTGTCGGGCTCCGGCTCCTCGACGACCGGCTGCGGTGGCAGCGCCACCTGCTCGGCGGTGAACAGCGCGGGCCGCAGCTGCGTCGAACGGCTCACCCGGGACGGGCCCTCGCCGTGGTACGGACCCGACACGTACGCGGCCTTGAAGCGGACCATGGTGTCGGTGTCGTAGCGCAGATAGCCCGAGCCGGGGATCGACGGCAGGTGGTAGGCGTCCGGCACACCGATCGCCGTACGGGACTCGGCGGCGGAGAACGTCCGCAGACCGATCCGGTACGACAGATAGGTGTCCAGGCCGCGCAGCTTGCCCTCCTCCAGGCGCTGGGACGCCAGGAGCAGGTGGATGCCCAGGGACCGGCCGATACGGCCGATCTGGATGAACATGTCGATGAAGTCGGGCTTGGCGGTGAGGAGTTCGGAGAACTCGTCGAGCACGATCACGAGCGAGGCCATCGGCTCGAGGGCGGCGCCCGCGGCCCGCGCCTTCTCGTAGTCGTGCAGGTTGGCGTAGTTGCCCGCCGAGCGCAGCAGCTCCTGGCGGCGCTGCGTCTCACCCATGATCGAGTCGCGCATACGGTCGACCAGCGTGAGGTCGTCGGCCAGGTTGGTGATGACGGCCGCGGTGTGCGGCATGTCCGCCATACCGGCGAAGGTGGCGCCACCCTTGAAGTCCGCGAGGATGAAGTTCAGCGTCTCCGAGGAGTGCGTCACCGCGAGACCGAGCACCAGGGTGCGCAGCACCTCGGACTTACCGGAACCGGTGGCGCCGACGCACAGGCCGTGCGGGCCCATGCCCTCCTGGGAGGCCTCCTTGAGGTCCAGCATGACCGGCTCGCCGTTCTCGCCGACACCGATCGGCACCCGCAGCCGCTCGTGCAGCGTGCGCGGCCGCCAGGTGCGGGAGACGTCGACCGTGCCGGCGTCGCCGATGCCCATCAGGTCGGTGAAGTCCAGGTTGGACAGGAGGGGTTCGCCCTCTTCCGCCGAGCCGACCCGGAACGGGGCGAGCTGACGCGCCAGGGACTCGGCCTGCGCCACGTTGAGGATGTCCGGCCTGCCGGTGTACGCCGACTCGTGGCCGACGAACAGCCGCATCCGCTCCGGCTTCACATACGCCGTGAGGCCGGCCCGCAGCTCCTCCTCCAGCTCACGGGGGGCGATCTCCAGGAAGGTGACGCCCTGCAGGCCCTCGCTGCTGGCCAGCTCGGAGTCCGGGGGCACGGTGCCGCCGTCCAGGATCACGATCAGGTGCGGCTGGTCGTAGACCGGGTTCGCCTCGCGGTTCCAGCGCGGCCGGTCGTCCAGCTGGTCGGCCAGCGCGTCCTCCAGCTCACCGAGGTCGTCGAAGAGGAGCCGGGCCGAGCCCGCGCCGTCCTTCGCCTTCGGGTGCTGGCTGTGCGGCAGCCACTTGATCCAGTCCCACTCCGCCGCCGAGGACGGATGCGCCACGACGGCGATCATCATGTCCTCGGGCGAGTGCAGCGTCGCCAACTGGGCCAGGGCCGCACGGGCGTTGCCGTAGACCGTCTCGGTCTCGCCGCAGACCGTCACGTGGTAGAAGGCGCGCAGCGACACCGCGACCGGCAGGTCGGACAGGCTGCCGTGCGCGTCGAGGAACGCCTTCATGGCGGCCGCCGTCAGCGGCTCCAGCTCCTCCTTCGGCGCCGTCTCGGGCGCCACCAGCGGGGTGTTGAGCTGCTGGACACCGCGACCGATGCGCACGGAGGCGAAGTCGCCGTCGGTCGGGCGACGCTCCCACAGACGCCGGCTGTCGGCCGCCACCGCCCACAGCTGCTCCGGGTCCGGATGCTGGAACAGCTGGCTCTTGCGCTGCAGTTCGGCCGTCTTGTGCACGTCCTTGCGGACCTGCTCCAGATAGCGGAAGTAGTCACGCCGGTCCTGCGCCATGCCCGCGCCGCCGCCCTGGCGGGACTTGGCGAACTGGGCTATGGCCATGGCCACCGTCGAGGCCAGCATCAGACCACCGACCACCCTCATGTACGAGGGCAGGTTGGGCATGAAGAAGAAGCCGACCGAACCCAGCATGCCCATCATGGGCAGCAGGTTCATCAGCATGCTCTCGTCGCCCTCGCGCGGAATCTCGGGCGGCGTCTCGAGTTTGACCTCGCCGTCCGGGACGGCCGGGGGCACTGTCCGCGGTGGTCGTTTGATGATGACGACGCTCACCGATGCACTCATCCTTCGCGATTGATACGTCCTGGCATTGACGCCCCCGTGTACCGCGACGTTCTGTTCGCGTAGGCGTCGTTCGCGTAGGCGTCGATCCTACTGATGCGGGCCGGGCCCCCGGGAGCCAGGAGGATGGAGATGCGGCGCAGGTCCTGGGAGGAATGCGGGAGGTGCCCCCTGAGGCGGGTGCCACAACGGATAGGGTGGCCAACCGCGTCGTACGAGCGACGCGAAGAAGCCTTGTCTAGCAGGGGGAACACCAGGTGAGCACGGGGACTTCGACAGGTTTCTGCCGAATCACCATCGCAGCACCGGACAGCCGTGTCGACGTCGCGCTGCCCGAGGACCTGCCGATCCAGGACCTCTTTCCCGAGATCGTGAGGCTCTCGGGCCTGGTCCAGGCGGACGCCGGCCCGTCGGGTTACCACCTCGTGACCCGCGAGGGCCAGGTGCTCGACGCCAGCCGTTCGTTGCTGGAGCACCGGGTCAGGGACGGTGAGGTGCTGCTGCTGCGCACCTTCGCGGACTCGCTGCCGCCGGCCGTGCACGACGACGTGGTCGACGCCATCGCCGCCGCGGTCAAGCAGGACCTGCGCAGCTGGAACGACAACCTGATGCGGCTCGCCGGTCTCGTCGCCGGGTCCCTGCTGCTGGTCATGCTCGGCTTCGTGTTCTGGTTCGCCGACCCGGTCCGGCACGACATGCACGGACTGCAGGGCATCCTCGCCGGCGTCACCGCGATCGCCCTGACCGCCCTCGCCGGCGTCCGGGCCCGGGTCTACGACGACCGGGGCTCCGCCGTCGCCCTCGGCATCTCGGCGCTGCCGCACGCGCTGATCGCCGGCTCCGGCGCCATCCCGCAGGACGCGGGGGAGGGCCCCGGACGCATCCAGTTCCTGGTCGGCTGTGTCGCCGTCCTCCTGGTCTCCGTCGTCCTGATCATGCTGCTGCCGCAGGGCGACGCCCCGTTCGTGGCCGCCGCCCTCGCCTCCGCGATCGGCACGCTCGCCGTCTTCTGCGGGGTGCTCACCGAGGCCGAGCCGCGCGAGATCGCCGCCGGCACCGCCGTCGTCGCCCTGGCCGTCGTCGGCTTCCTGCCCGGCTGGTCCGCCCGCTTCGCCAAGCTCCCCATCGGCTTCCGCAACCCCGAGGACCTGGCCCGCGCCCGCCGCGAGGGCCGCGACGGCGACCTGGAGGCCGTCGACGTCCAGCGGATCGTCGCCCAGACCAGCCGCGGCCACGAACTGCTGCTCGGCCTCGTCGGCGGCTGCGCCGCGGTCATCGTCGGCTCGGCCGGCGCCGTGCTCGGCTTCAGCGCCAGCGGCTGGGCCCAGCTGCTCGCCCTGTGCACCGGCCTGGCCGCCATGCTGCGCGCCCGGCTCTTCCGCTACACCGCACAGGTCACCTGCCTGTTCGTGGCCGGCATCGTCACCCTCGCCCTGCTGGTCCTCGGCCTCGCGATCTCCCCGCCGGCCGACATCATCATGGACCTGCTCCAGGGCAACTCCGGACCGGTCGACGTGCGCACCCTGTGGCTCGGCGCCTCCGTCGGCGCCGGTGTGCTGCTGCTCATCGCGATCGCCCTGATCGTCCCGCAGAAGGGGCTGTCCCCCTTCTGGGGCCGCATGCTCGACCTCGCCGACTCCCTGGTGCTGCTCTCCCTGGTGCCGATCTGCCTCGCCGTCCTCGACGTGTACGCCGAGGTCCGCGGCGGATTCTGACGCCGTTCCCGCCGGGGCGGCCCCCGTCCGGGGTGTGCCCCGGTGCTGGTACGCTGTGTGACGGCCGTTTGTGTACGCGCCCCCGGTCCACCTGGGGGCAGCGCCCAGCGGATCCCCGCCTCCCGAGTCACGGAAGCTCCCCTGAGATGCAGACCAGGGGCACTCGGTGGCAACAGAAGACACCCAAGGAGTACGCGTGCCGCTCGACGCCGCTACGAAGAAGCAGATCATCAGCGAGTTCGGCCAGAAGGAGGGCGACACCGGCTCCCCCGAGGTCCAGGTCGCCATGCTCTCCCGTCGGATCTCCGACCTGACCGAGCACCTCAAGACCCACAAGCACGACCACCACTCCCGTCGTGGTCTGCTGATCCTGGTCGGTCAGCGTCGCCGCCTTCTGCAGTACCTGGCCAAGAAGGACATCCAGCGCTTCCGTACGCTGGTCGACCGCCTCGGCATCCGCCGCGGTGCGGCGGGCGCCAAGTAGGACGCCATGAGGGGAGCGGTTCCCGTGAATCGGGGGCCGCTCCCTTTGCCGTACATGCGGGAAACCGCCCGCACGTGCGGAAACATGCGGACTGTCACTCACGCTTTGTAGTGTGGTAGCACAACGCATGACGTGGAACACGGAACGATGTGGTCCACAGCACGAGGAGAAGCGCGCGTAGCCGCCGCCGGTCCTCGGTAGTGGCCCCCGGGGGAAGCGATCCCCGGGTGCTTCGATCGAAGACCGGCCCGCACCGCACGGAGCGCTTCTCCGCCACCGTCCCCCTGCCACACGGGCAGCCGGCGGACGAAAGACGACAAGTAACGGAGAAAACGCTAGTGGAGAACGAGACCCACTACGCCGAGGCCGTCATCGACAACGGCTCCTTCGGCACCCGCACCATCCGCTTCGAGACGGGCCGCCTGGCCAAGCAGGCCGCCGGCTCCGCCGTGGCGTACCTGGACGACGACACCATGGTGCTGTCGGCCACCACCGCCTCCAAGAACCCCAAGGACCAGCTCGACTTCTTCCCCCTCACGGTGGACGTCGAGGAGCGGATGTACGCGGCCGGCAAGATCCCCGGCAGCTTCTTCCGCCGTGAGGGCCGCCCCTCCGAGGACGCCATCCTCACCTGCCGCCTGATCGACCGCCCGCTGCGCCCCTCCTTCAAGAAGGGCCTGCGCAACGAGATCCAGGTCGTCGCCACGATCATGGCGCTCAACCCCGACCACCTGTACGACGTCGTGGCGATCAACGCCGCGTCCGCGTCGACGCAGCTGGCCGGCCTGCCCTTCTCCGGCCCGATCGGCGGCGTCCGCGTCGCGCTGATCAACGGCCAGTGGGTCGCGTTCCCCACGCACACCGAGCTCGAGGACGCCGTCTTCGACATGGTCGTCGCGGGCCGCACCCTGGAGGACGGCGACGTCGCGATCATGATGGTCGAGGCCGAGGCCACCGACAGGACCATCCAGCTGGTCAAGGGCGGCGCCGAGGCGCCGACCGAGGAGGTCGTCGCCGCCGGTCTGGAAGCCGCGAAGCCCTTCATCAAGGTCCTGTGCAAGGCCCAGGCCGACCTCGCCGCCAAGGCCGCCAAGCCGACCGGCGAGTTCCCGATCTTCCTGGACTACCAGGACGACGTCCTCGAGGCCCTCACCGCCGCCGTGAAGCCGGAGCTCGCCTCCGCGCTGACCATCGCCGGCAAGCAGGAGCGCGAGGCCGAGCTGGACCGCGTCAAGGCGCTCGCCGCCGAGAAGCTCCTCCCGGAGTTCGAGGGCCGCGAGAAGGAGATCTCCGCCGCGTACCGCTCGCTGACCAAGACCCTGGTCCGTGAGCGCGTCATCAAGGAGAAGAAGCGCATCGACGGCCGCGGCGTCACGGACATCCGTACGCTCGCCGCCGAGGTCGAGGCCATCCCGCGCGTGCACGGCTCCGCGGTGTTCGAGCGTGGCGAGACCCAGATCCTGGGCGTCACCACCCTCAACATGCTCCGCATGGAGCAGCAGCTGGACACCCTCTCCCCGGTGACCCGCAAGCGCTACATGCACAACTACAACTTCCCGCCGTACTCCACCGGCGAGACCGGCCGCGTCGGCTCCCCGAAGCGCCGCGAGATCGGTCACGGCGCCCTCGCCGAGCGCGCCCTGATCCCGGTCCTGCCGACCCGCGAGGAGTTCCCCTACGCGATCCGCCAGGTCTCCGAGGCGCTGAGCTCCAACGGCTCGACGTCCATGGGCTCGGTCTGCGCCTCCACCATGTCGCTGCTGAACGCCGGTGTGCCGCTGAAGGCCCCCGTCGCCGGTATCGCCATGGGCCTGATCTCCCAGGAGATCGAGGGCGAGACGCACTACGTCACCCTCACCGACATCCTCGGTGCGGAGGACGCCTTCGGCGACATGGACTTCAAGGTCGCCGGCACCAAGGAGTTCGTGACCGCCCTCCAGCTCGACACCAAGCTGGACGGCATCCCGGCCTCCGTCCTGGCCGCCGCTCTGAAGCAGGCCCGTGACGCCCGCCTCCACATCCTCGACGTGATGATGGAAGCGATCGACACGCCGGACGAGATGTCCCCGAACGCGCCGCGGATCATCACCGTGAAGATCCCCGTCGACAAGATCGGTGAGGTCATCGGCCCCAAGGGCAAGATGATCAACCAGATCCAGGAGGACACCGGCGCCGAGATCACGATCGAGGACGACGGCACCATCTACATCGGTGCCGCCGACGGCCCGGCCGCCGAGGCCGCCCGCGCCACGATCAACGGCATCGCCAACCCGACGATGCCCGAGGTCGGCGAGCGCTACCTGGGCACCGTCGTGAAGACGACGACCTTCGGCGCGTTCGTCTCGCTGCTGCCCGGCAAGGACGGTCTGCTGCACATCTCGCAGATCCGCAAGCTCGCCGGCGGCAAGCGCGTGGAGAACGTCGAGGACGTCGTCGGCGTGGGCCAGAAGGTCCAGGTCGAGATCGCCGAGATCGACTCCCGCGGCAAGCTCTCCCTCATCCCCGTGATCGAGGGCGAAGAGGACTCCGCCGACCAGAAGGACGACGCCGACAAGTGACGTCGATCAGCTCCACGACGACGGCCCGCACCTCCTCGGAGGCGCGGGCCGTCGCCCGTACCCAAACCCTGATCAAGGGCCGCAACGGCATCGGCACGGTCCGCAAGACCACCCTCCCCGGCGGCCTGCGCATCGTCACCGAGACCCTGCCCTCGGTGCGCTCCGCGACCTTCGGCATCTGGGCCCACGTCGGCTCCCGCGACGAGACGCCCACGCTGAACGGCGCCACTCACTATCTGGAACACCTGCTGTTCAAGGGCACCGACCGCAGGTCCGCCCTGGACATCTCGGCCGCGATCGACGCGGTCGGCGGCGAGATGAACGCCTTCACGGCCAAGGAGTACACGTGCTACTACGCACGCGTGCTCGACGCCGACCTGCCGCTCGCCATCGACGTCGTCTGCGACATGCTGACGGGCTCGCTGATCCGTGAGGAGGACGTCGACGTCGAGCGCGGCGCCATCCTCGAAGAGATCGCGATGACCGAGGACGACCCGGGCGACTGTGTGCACGACCTGTTCGCGCACACCATGTTCGGCGACAACCCCCTCGGCCGCCCCGTCCTCGGCACCGTCGACACGGTCAACGCGCTCACCGCGGACCGCATACGGCGCTTCTACAGGAAGCACTACGACCCGACACACCTGGTCGTGGCCGCCGCGGGCAACGTCGACCACCAGAAGGTCGTCCGGCAGGTCCGCGCCGCGTTCGAGAAGGCGGGCGCCTTCAAGGACCCGGCCGCCACCCCCGTCGCCCCGCGCGACGGACGGCGGTCCATCCGGGCGGCCGGCCGCGTCGAACTGGTCGGCCGCAAGACCGAGCAGGCCCATGTCGTCCTCGGCATGCCCGGCCTGGCCCGCACCGACGAGCGCCGCTGGGCGCTCGGCGTCCTCAACACCGCCCTCGGCGGCGGCATGTCCTCCCGGCTCTTCCAGGAGGTCCGCGAGAAGCGCGGCCTGGCCTACAGCGTGTACTCGTACACCTCCGGCTTCGCCGACTGCGGACTGTTCGGGGTGTACGCGGGCTGTCGGCCCTCGCAGGTCCACGACGTGCTGAAGATCTGCCGGGACGAGCTCGACCAGGTCGCCGAGCACGGTCTGTCCGACGACGAGATCGACCGCGCCATCGGCCAGCTCCGCGGCTCCACGGTCCTCGGCCTGGAGGACACCGGCGCGCTGATGAACCGTATCGGCAAGAGCGAGCTGTGCTGGGGCGAGCAGATGTCCGTCGACGACATGCTGTCCCACATCGCGGCCGTGACCCCCGACGACGTGCGCGCGGTCGCCCGCGACATCCTGGGCGTACGGCCCTCGCCGTCGGTCATCGGCCCGCTGAAGGACAAGCAGGCGGCCCGGCTGCACGACGCCGTCGCCTGACCATCCCCCGGTTGAAGGAAGCACAGAAGATGAGCAAGCTGCGCGTGGCGGTCCTCGGCGCCAAGGGCCGGATCGGCTCCGAGGCGGTACGGGCGGTCGAGGCCGCCGAGGACATGGAGCTGGTCGCCGCCCTGAGCCGGGGCGACAAGCTGGAGACCCTGGCGGAGACCGGCGCCGAGGTGGCCGTCGAACTCACCACGCCCGACTCGGTGATGGCCAACCTGGAGTACTGCGTCGGCCACGGCATCCACGCCGTCGTCGGCACGACCGGCTGGACCGACGAGCGCCTCGCGCGGCTGCGGGGCTGGCTCGACGCCTCGCCGACGACGGGCGTGCTCATCGCGCCGAACTTCTCCATCGGCGCCGTCCTGACGATGAAGTTCGCGCAGATCGCCGCGCCCTACTTCGAGTCCGTCGAGGTCGTCGAACTGCACCACCCGAAGAAGGTCGACGCCCCCTCCGGCACCGCCACGCGCACCGCACAGCTCATCGCCGAGGCGCGCCGGGCCGCCGGCACCGCACCGGCTCCGGACGCCACGGAGACCGCCCTGGACGGCGCCCGCGGCGCCAACGTCGACGGGGTGCCCGTCCACGCGGTCCGGCTGCGCGGCCTGCTCGCCCACCAGGAGGTCCTCCTCGGCGGCGAGGGCGAGACCCTCACCGTCCGCCACGACTCCCTGCACCACAGCAGCTTCATGCCGGGCATCCTGCTCGGCGCGCGGCGGGTGGTGACCACTCCGGGCCTCACGTTCGGCCTGGAACACTTCCTGGACCTGAGCTGACACGAGACACCTGATGCGCGCGAAGATCTCCTACGTAGTGACGGCCGCCGTCCTGGTCGTCTACTTCGTCCTGGTCGGCAGCCGGGGCGTCATGCTCATCCAGTCCGGCACCGTCATCACGGTCACCTTCGGTGTCGCCGTGCTGATCCTGCCGGTCATCGGCGTGTGGTTCCTGTGGAAGAACACCCAGTTCGTCCGCCGGGCCAACGCCCTGGCCGCCGAACTCGACGCCGAGGGCGGCCTGCCGGTCGACGAACTGCGGCGTACCCCCGGCGGCCGTATCGACCGCGACTCCGCCGACGAGGTCTTCGCCCGGCGCAAGGCCGAGACCGAGGCCGCGCCCGAGGACTGGCGCAGCTGGTTCCGCCTCGCCGTCGCCTACCACGACGCCCGCGACACCCCGCGGGCCCGCAAGGCCATGCAGCGCGCGATCGCCCTGCACGACGGCAGGACCGTCGACGCCTGACCCGCAGACGTGAGGGGCCGGTCCAGCACCCTGGACCGGCCCCTCACGCATGTCATCGCTCAGCCGCGCGCGTTCTCCGCGGCCCAGGCCTCGACGGCGTCGGTGGCCCGGTCGAACGCGGCGGGACGGGCCAGGAAGTCCGCGTTGTGCGTGGTCATCAGCACCGGCAGCTCATCGCCCGCACGACCCCGGCGTACAAGCAGAAGCGCCTGCCCCTGCACGGTCCGGGGCAACCCGAACCAGCGCACCGGCTGCTGCACCGTCCGCACGGCCGCGACCTGCTGCCAGGGCACCGTACGCGTGACGAGGAACCGGGCGTGGCGCAGCCCGTGGGCGCTCACCCACACACCCAGGCGCAGCAGGCGCAGCGCCCCGGCGATGATGACCAGCGCGATCCCGAACACGGTCGCGGCCGCGCTCAGCGTGCCGGTGAGAGCGATGATCACCGCGGCGAACAGCACGTAGGAGGCGAGGAGCAGCCACAGCGCGGCCGCGCCCACCCGCCACGGCCCGGGACGGTAGGGGCGCCGCCAGCGCTCGTGGTCGTCGAAGGGCAGCGCGACGTCGTCGGCTGCCTCGAACGCGCGGTCGGCCGTCAGGAAGGGCAGGGGCACGGCTGGTCCTCACTCAATCCATGCATGGGCTGTGACCGGTGAGGCTACCGAGACGTGAGACCACTCACCACCCTCGGGGGTCCGAAGGGGTTCAGCGCCCGTCGGACGCCTGCGACTGCGAGGTGCCGGCGTCGGTGTCGGTCGACAGGGCCGGCGTACCGATCACCAGCGAGCCGACGAGACCGGCGACGATGGTGAGACCGAGCAGCGCGCGCCCGGCCAGCCGGCCGAGGGAGGGCCGCTCACGGGGCGGGGGAGTGACATTGCTGCGGAACCGGTCGGCTTCGGCGACGAAGGCGAAGGGAACGGGCTCGCGCCGGCGGGACATGGGGACGTCGTCTCCTCTGGGGTTGGTAAGGGTGTCGGTGAGGGGGTTCGCGGGGGGTGACCCGTCATGAAGACAGACGAGCGAACGCACCAATCGGTGCCCGGTTTCACCGAATTCACAGAAATTCGCCGTCGTATGTCGCGACCCGGCACCGATCGCCCCGTTGTCAGTGCCGGGCCGTAGAGTGGGCGCCGCCCGAAGCCGTGAAGGAAGGACCTCCCGAGCCGTGACCGACACCCCCGCCGCCGACCTCAAACCCAGCTTCCGCAGCGATGTCAGCGTGGAGCTGGTCAAGCACAGCGCGGCCGACTCCGACGTGCTGTGGGCCGCCCGTGTCTCCACCGCCGGCGAGCAGTCCCTGGACGAGCTGAAGAAGGACCCGGAGCGCTCCCGGGGCCTGATCAACTACCTGATGCGGGACCGGCACGGCAGCCCCTTCGAGCACAACTCGATGACCTTCTTCATCAGCGCCCCGATCTTCGTGTTCCGCGAGTTCATGCGCCACCGCGTGGGCTGGTCGTACAACGAGGAGAGCGGGCGCTACAGGGAGCTCCAGCCCGTCTTCTACGTCCCCGACGAGTCCCGCAAGCTCGTGCAGGAGGGCCGCCCCGGCAAGTACGTCTTCGTGGAGGGCACCCAGGCCCAGCAGGAGCTCGTCGGCCGGGTCATGGAGGACTCCTACCGGCAGGCGTACGAGGCGTACCAGGAGATGCTCGCCGCCGGCGTGGCCCGCGAGGTCGCCCGCTCGGTCCTCCCGGTCGGCCTGTTCTCCTCGATGTACGCCACGTGCAACGCCCGCTCGCTCATGCACTTCCTCGGCCTGCGCACCCAGCACGAGCTGGCGAAGGTCCCGTCCTTCCCGCAGCGCGAGATCGAGATGGTGGGGGAGCGCATGGAGGCCGAGTGGGCCAAGCTCATGCCGCTCACGTACGCCGCGTTCAACGCCAACGGCCGGGTGGCGCCCTGACCCGACCGCTCTGCGGCGGCCGGCACGGCACGCGGGGCGTCAGCCTCGCGAAGTGTCCGTATTGCGGCATTTAGAGAAGTTCATCTAGCCTGATCAAACGGACCCGGCACTGCTTGAACCCCCGAGCAGGCAGTGCCGGGCTCCTTATTTGTCCTGACTTTGCCGCACCCCCCGAGGGCAGACCCGGCCGTGCACAACGAGTAGCGTGTAACCCATGGCTCCGACCTCGACTCCGCAGACCCCCTTCGGGCGGGTCCTCACCGCCATGATCACGCCCTTCACGGCGGACGGCGTACTCGATCTCGACGGCGCGCAGCGGCTCGCCACGCACCTGGTGGACGCAGGCAACGACGGCCTGATCATCAACGGCACCACCGGCGAGTCGCCCACCACCAGCAACGCGGAGAAAAAGGATCTCGTACGCGCCGTGCTGGACGCCGTCGGCGACCGGGCCCACGTGGTGGCCGGGGTCGGCACGAACGACACGCGGCACAGCCTGGAGCTCGCCCACGACGCGGAGCAGGTGGGCGCGCACGGCCTGCTGGTCGTCACGCCGTACTACAACAAGCCCCCGCAGGAGGGCCTGTACCGGCACTTCAAGGCCATCGCCGACAGCACCGGCCTGCCCGTCATGCTCTACGACATCCCCGGCCGCAGCGGCGTCCCGATCAGCACCGAGACGATCGTCCGGCTCGCCGAGCACCCGCGCATCGTGGCCAACAAGGACGCCAAGGGCGACCTCGGCCGTGCCAGCTGGACCATCGCCCGCTCCGGGCTCGCCTGGTACTCCGGCGACGACATGCTGAACCTGCCGCTGCTCTCCGTCGGCGCCGTGGGCTTCGTCTCCGTCGTCGGCCATCTTGTGACCCCGGACCTGCGCGCACTCATCGAGGCGTACACCTCCGGCGACGTCCAGAAGGCCACGGAGATCCACCAGAAGCTGCTCCCGGTCTACACCGGCATGTTCCGCACCCAGGGCGTCATGACGACCAAGGCGGCGCTCGCCCTCCAGGGGCTCCCCGCCGGACCCCTGCGCGCCCCCATGGTGGAGTGCTCCCCCGAGGAGATCGAGCAGCTCAAGATCGATCTTGCCGCGGGCGGGGTACAGCTCTAAACACAGACTTCGCGCGCGAGCCGCGCACCTGACTTCACAACTGAATAAGCAGGCCACCGGTGCCTGCACCCCACAACGACAACTGCTTCTGCACGAACGTCATGCGCGCCACGTGCCCAACCGGTACGTGGCGCGTGTGGTGAGGAGAGTCTTTTGAGTCATCCGCATCCTGAACTGGGCCCGCCCCCGCCGCTTGCCGAAGGCGGGCTGAGGGTCACCCCGCTCGGCGGCCTCGGCGAGATCGGCCGGAACATGACCGTCTTCGAGTACGGCGGCCGCCTGCTGATCGTCGACTGCGGAGTGCTCTTCCCCGAGGAGGAGCAGCCCGGAATCGACCTGATCCTGCCGGACTTCTCGTCCATCAGGAACCGCCTCGACGACATCGAGGGCATCGTCCTCACCCACGGTCACGAGGACCACATCGGCGGTGTGCCCTTCCTGCTGCGCGAGAAGCCGGACATCCCGCTGATCGGCTCCAAGCTGACCCTGGCCCTGATCGAGGCCAAGCTCCAGGAGCACCGGATCCGCCCGTACACCCTGGGGGTGTCCGAGGGGAACCGCGAGCGCATCGGCCCCTTCGACTGCGAGTTCGTCGCGGTCAACCACTCCATCCCGGACGCCCTCGCCGTGGCCATCCGCACCCCCGCGGGCATGGTGGTCCACACGGGCGACTTCAAGATGGACCAGCTCCCGCTGGACAACCGCCTGACCGACCTGCACGCCTTCGCGCGTCTGAGCGAAGAGGGCATCGACCTCCTTCTCTCCGACTCCACGAACGCGGAAGTGCCGGGCTTCACGCCGCACGAGCGGGACATCTCCAACGTCCTGCGCCAGGTCTTCGCCGGTGCCCGCAAGCGCGTGATCGTGGCCAGCTTCGCCAGCCACGTCCACCGCATCCAGCAGATCCTGGACGCGGCCCACGAGTACGGCCGCCGGGTCGCCTTCGTCGGCCGTTCGATGGTCCGCAACATGGGGATCGCTCGCGACCTCGGCTACCTCAAGGTCCCGCCGGGCCTGGTCGTCGACGTCAAGACGCTCGACGACCTCCCGGACAGCGAGGTCGTCCTGGTCTGCACGGGCTCCCAGGGCGAACCGATGGCCGCCCTGTCCCGGATGGCCAACCGCGACCACCAGATCCGCATCGTCCAGGGCGACACGGTGATCCTGGCGTCGTCGCTCATCCCGGGCAACGAGAACGCGGTCTACCGCGTGATCAACGGCCTGACCCGCTGGGGCGCCAACGTCGTCCACAAGGGCAACGCCAAGGTCCACGTCTCGGGCCACGCCTCGGCCGGCGAGCTGCTGTACTTCTACAACATCTGCCGCCCGAAGAACCTGATGCCCGTCCACGGCGAATGGCGCCATCTGCGCGCCAACGCCGAGCTGGGCGCCCTGACCGGCGTCCCGCACGACCGGATCGTCATCGCCGAGGACGGCGTCGTCGTCGACCTGGTCGAGGGCAAGGCGAAGATCGCGGGCAAGGTCCAGGCCGGATACGTCTACGTCGACGGCCTCTCCGTCGGTGACGTCGGCGAGCCGGCCCTGAAGGACCGCAAGATCCTCGGCGACGAGGGCATCATCTCGGTCTTCCTGGTGGTGGACTCCTCCACAGGCAAGATCACGGGCGGCCCGCACATCCAGGCCCGCGGCTCCGGTATCGAGGACTCGGCCTTCGCGGACGTCATCCCGAGGATCACCGAGACGCTGGAACGCTCGGCCCAGGACGGTGTGGTCGAACCGCACCAGCTGCAGCAACTGGTGCGCCGGACCCTCGGCAAGTGGGTCTCGGACACCTACCGTCGCCGGCCGATGATCCTGCCGGTGGTCGTGGAGGTCTGACGACCCGTCGGCCCACGGCCGCGTGCTTCAGGAGCGGGGCGCCTCGATTTGCATCGGGGCGCCCCGCTCCAGTACGTTTACGGCTCCGCCCGAGGGGAACCCGGCCACTTCACGTGCCCGGACCGCCCCGCAGGGGGCGGGAAATCCGACTCAGAACTTCTGATAAAGTCGGAAGCGCCGGAAAGGGAAACGCGGAAGCGGGAACCTGGAAAGCACCGAGGAAATCGGATCGGAAAGATCTGATAGAGTCGGAAACGCAAGACCGAAGGGAAGCGCCCGGAGGAAAGCCCGAGAGGGTGAGTACAAAGGAAGCGTCCGTTCCTTGAGAACTCAACAGCGTGCCAAAAGTCAACGCCAGATATGTTGATACCCCGTCTCCAGCATCTGCTGGGGCGAGGTTCCTTTGAAAAACACAGCGAGGACGCTGTGAACGTCGGGATTATTCCTCCCGATGTTCCGCTCTCGTGATGTGTGCACCCGATCACGGGTAAACATTCACGGAGAGTTTGATCCTGGCTCAGGACGAACGCTGGCGGCGTGCTTAACACATGCAAGTCGAACGATGAACCACTTCGGTGGGGATTAGTGGCGAACGGGTGAGTAACACGTGGGCAATCTGCCCTGCACTCTGGGACAAGCCCTGGAAACGGGGTCTAATACCGGATACTGAGCCACTTGGGCATCCAAGTGGTTCGAAAGCTCCGGCGGTGCAGGATGAGCCCGCGGCCTATCAGCTTGTTGGTGAGGTAATGGCTCACCAAGGCGACGACGGGTAGCCGGCCTGAGAGGGCGACCGGCCACACTGGGACTGAGACACGGCCCAGACTCCTACGGGAGGCAGCAGTGGGGAATATTGCACAATGGGCGAAAGCCTGATGCAGCGACGCCGCGTGAGGGATGACGGCCTTCGGGTTGTAAACCTCTTTCAGCAGGGAAGAAGCGAAAGTGACGGTACCTGCAGAAGAAGCGCCGGCTAACTACGTGCCAGCAGCCGCGGTAATACGTAGGGCGCAAGCGTTGTCCGGAATTATTGGGCGTAAAGAGCTCGTAGGCGGCTTGTCACGTCGGTTGTGAAAGCCCGGGGCTTAACCCCGGGTCTGCAGTCGATACGGGCAGGCTAGAGTTCGGTAGGGGAGATCGGAATTCCTGGTGTAGCGGTGAAATGCGCAGATATCAGGAGGAACACCGGTGGCGAAGGCGGATCTCTGGGCCGATACTGACGCTGAGGAGCGAAAGCGTGGGGAGCGAACAGGATTAGATACCCTGGTAGTCCACGCCGTAAACGGTGGGCACTAGGTGTGGGCAACATTCCACGTTGTCCGTGCCGCAGCTAACGCATTAAGTGCCCCGCCTGGGGAGTACGGCCGCAAGGCTAAAACTCAAAGGAATTGACGGGGGCCCGCACAAGCGGCGGAGCATGTGGCTTAATTCGACGCAACGCGAAGAACCTTACCAAGGCTTGACATACACCGGAAACGTCCAGAGATGGGCGCCCCCTTGTGGTCGGTGTACAGGTGGTGCATGGCTGTCGTCAGCTCGTGTCGTGAGATGTTGGGTTAAGTCCCGCAACGAGCGCAACCCTTGTCCCGTGTTGCCAGCAGGCCCTTGTGGTGCTGGGGACTCACGGGAGACCGCCGGGGTCAACTCGGAGGAAGGTGGGGACGACGTCAAGTCATCATGCCCCTTATGTCTTGGGCTGCACACGTGCTACAATGGCCGGTACAATGAGCTGCGATACCGCGAGGTGGAGCGAATCTCAAAAAGCCGGTCTCAGTTCGGATTGGGGTCTGCAACTCGACCCCATGAAGTCGGAGTCGCTAGTAATCGCAGATCAGCATTGCTGCGGTGAATACGTTCCCGGGCCTTGTACACACCGCCCGTCACGTCACGAAAGTCGGTAACACCCGAAGCCGGTGGCCCAACCCCTTGTGGGAGGGAGCTGTCGAAGGTGGGACTGGCGATTGGGACGAAGTCGTAACAAGGTAGCCGTACCGGAAGGTGCGGCTGGATCACCTCCTTTCTAAGGAGCACTTCTCACCGAGTCCTTCGGGACGAGGTCAGAGGCCAGCATGCGAGCGAACGTCTCGCACTGGTTGCTCATGGGTGGAACGTTGACTACTCGGCACGGTCCAGGATGGACCAGGCGCTAGTACTGCTCTTCGGGGCGTGGAACGCTGATCTGGTCAACTGACTGTGTCGGGCACGCTGTTGGGTGTCTGAAGGTACGGCCGTATGGTCGCCTTCAGTGCCGGCCCCAGTGAACTCGAGCTTCTGCTCGGGGTGATGGGTGGTTGGTCGTTGTTTGAGAACTGCACAGTGGACGCGAGCATCTGTGGCCAAGTTTTTAAGGGCGCACGGTGGATGCCTTGGCACCAGGAACCGATGAAGGACGTGGGAGGCCACGATAGTCCCCGGGGAGTCGTCAACCAGGCTTTGATCCGGGGGTTTCCGAATGGGGAAACCCGGCAGTCGTCATGGGCTGTCACCCTTGCCTGAACACATAGGGCAAGTGGAGGGAACGCGGGGAAGTGAAACATCTCAGTACCCGCAGGAAGAGAAAACAACCGTGATTCCGGGAGTAGTGGCGAGCGAAACCGGATGAGGCCAAACCGTATGCGTGTGAGACCCGGCAGGGGTTGCGCATTCGGGGTTGTGGGATCTCTCTTGATCAGTCTGCCGGCTGGTCGACGAGTCAGAAACCGTTGATGTAGGCGAAGGACATGCGAAAGGTCCGGCGTAGAGGGTAAGACCCCCGTAGTCGAAACGTCAGCGGCTCGTTTGAGAGACACCCAAGTAGCACGGGGCCCGAGAAATCCCGTGTGAATCTGGCGGGACCACCCGCTAAGCCTAAATATTCCCTGGTGACCGATAGCGGATAGTACCGTGAGGGAATGGTGAAAAGTACCGCGGGAGCGGAGTGAAATAGTACCTGAAACCGTGTGCCTACAAGCCGTGGGAGCGTCGGGCGAGCACTTGTGCTTGCCTCGTGACTGCGTGCCTTTTGAAGAATGAGCCTGCGAGTTTGCGGTGTGTTGCGAGGTTAACCCGTGTGGGGAAGCCGTAGCGAAAGCGAGTCCGAATAGGGCGATTCAGTAGCGCGCTCAAGACCCGAAGCGGAGTGATCTAGCCATGGGCAGGTTGAAGCGGAGGTAAGACTTCGTGGAGGACCGAACCCACCAGGGTTGAAAACCTGGGGGATGACCTGTGGTTAGGGGTGAAAGGCCAATCAAACTCCGTGATAGCTGGTTCTCCCCGAAATGCATTTAGGTGCAGCGTCGTGTGTTTCTTGCCGGAGGTAGAGCACTGGATAGGCGATGGGCCCTACCGGGTTACTGACCTTAGCCAAACTCCGAATGCCGGTAAGTGAGAGCGCGGCAGTGAGACTGTGGGGGATAAGCTCCATGGTCGAGAGGGAAACAGCCCAGAGCATCGACTAAGGCCCCTAAGCGTACGCTAAGTGGGAAAGGATGTGGAGTCGCAGAGACAACCAGGAGGTTGGCTTAGAAGCAGCCACCCTTGAAAGAGTGCGTAATAGCTCACTGGTCTAGTGATTCCGCGCCGACAATGTAGCGGGGCTCAAGCGTACCGCCGAAGTCGTGTCATTCACACAATAGGGCCAACGCCTGTGTGGATGGGTAGGGGAGCGTCGTGTGCCGGGTGAAGCAGCACCGGAAGGTAGTTGTGGACGGTTCACGAGTGAGAATGCAGGCATGAGTAGCGATACAAACGTGAGAAACGTTTGCGCCGATTGACTAAGGGTTCCTGGGTCAAGCTGATCTGCCCAGGGTAAGTCGGGACCTAAGGCGAGGCCGACAGGCGTAGTCGATGGATAACCGGTTGATATTCCGGTACCCGCTGTGAAGCGTCAAACATCGAATCCAGTGATGCTAAGCCCGTGAAGCCGCCGGCTGAGTCTTCGGACGAGGTCGGAGTGGTGGAGCCGGTGACCCGAGCTGGTAGTAGGTGAGTGATGGGGTGACGCAGGAAGGTAGTCCATCCCGGGCGGTGGTTGTCCCGGGGTAAGGGTGTAGGACGCAAGGTAGGCAAATCCGCCTTGCACATAGTCTGAGACCTGATGCCGAGCCGATTGTGGTGAAGTGGATGATCCTATGCTGTCGAGAAAAGCCTCTAGCGAGTTTCATGGCGGCCCGTACCCTAAACCGACTCAGGTGGTCAGGTAGAGAATACCGAGGCGTTCGGGTGAACTATGGTTAAGGAACTCGGCAAAATGCCCCCGTAACTTCGGGAGAAGGGGGGCCACATCCGGTGAGAGGACTTGCTCCTCGAGCTGGGGGTGGCCGCAGAGACCAGCGAGAAGCGACTGTTTACTAAAAACACAGGTCCGTGCGAAGCCGTAAGGCGATGTATACGGACTGACGCCTGCCCGGTGCTGGAACGTTAAGGGGACCGGTTAGTCCGATTTCGGTCGGGCGAAGCTGAGAACTTAAGCGCCAGTAAACGGCGGTGGTAACTATAACCATCCTAAGGTAGCGAAATTCCTTGTCGGGTAAGTTCCGACCTGCACGAATGGCGTAACGACTTCTCGACTGTCTCAACCATAGGCCCGGTGAAATTGCACTACGAGTAAAGATGCTCGTTTCGCGCAGCAGGACGGAAAGACCCCGGGACCTTTACTACAGTTTGATATTGGTGTTCGGTTCGGCTTGTGTAGGATAGCTGGGAGACTGTGAAGCTTGGACGCCAGTTCAGGTGGAGTCGTCGTTGAAATACCAGTCTGGTCGTGCTGGATGTCTAACCTGGGTCCGTGATCCGGATCAGGGACAGTGTCTGATGGGTAGTTTAACTGGGGCGGTTGCCTCCTAAAGAGTAACGGAGGCGCCCAAAGGTTCCCTCAGCCTGGTTGGCAATCAGGTGTTGAGTGTAAGTGCACAAGGGAGCTTGACTGTGAGACCGACGGGTCGAGCAGGGACGAAAGTCGGGACTAGTGATCCGGCGGTGGCTTGTGGAAGCGCCGTCGCTCAACGGATAAAAGGTACCCCGGGGATAACAGGCTGATCTTCCCCAAGAGTCCATATCGACGGGATGGTTTGGCACCTCGATGTCGGCTCGTCGCATCCTGGGGCTGGAGTCGGTCCCAAGGGTTGGGCTGTTCGCCCATTAAAGCGGTACGCGAGCTGGGTTTAGAACGTCGTGAGACAGTTCGGTCCCTATCCGCTGTGCGCGTAGGAGTCTTGAGAAGGGCTGTCCCTAGTACGAGAGGACCGGGACGGACGAACCTCTGGTGTGCCAGTTGTCCTGCCAAGGGCATGGCTGGTTGGCTACGTTCGGGAGGGATAACCGCTGAAAGCATCTAAGCGGGAAGCCTGCTTCGAGATGAGGACTCCCACCCACTTGATGGGGTAAGGCTCCCAGTAGACGACTGGGTTGATAGGCCGGATCTGGAAGCACGGTAACGTGTGGAGGTGACCGGTACTAATAGGCCGAGGGCTTGTCCTCAGTTGCTCGCGTCCACTGTGTTGGTTCTGAAACCACGAACAACCCCATGTGCCACACATGGTGCGGTTGAACAGTTTCATAGTGTTTCGGTGGTCATAGCGTGAGGGAAACGCCCGGTTACATTCCGAACCCGGAAGCTAAGCCTTACAGCGCCGATGGTACTGCAGGGGGGACCCTGTGGGAGAGTAGGACACCGCCGAACAATTATTAGAGGGCTGGATCCGAAACTTAGGTTTCGGGTCCAGCCCTTTTTTGTTGCTCTTCATCTGGCGTTCACGTGCCGCGCGCAGCATCCAAGGCATGGGTATTGCCGCAATGCTCCGGGCCGCCGGCATAGGCGTCGGTGACGAGGTCGTCGTGCCGGCCTTCGGAAACGTCGAGGTCGCTGAGGCCGTCGTACTGGCGGGCGCGCTGCCGGTGTTCGCCGACATCGATCCGGTGACGTACTGCCTGGATGCCGCTGCCGTGGACGCCGTGGTCGGTCCGCGGACGGCCGCTGTCGTCGTCGTGCACCGCTTCGGGCGCCTTGCAGATGTCGCGCGAGTACGGGGAATTGGGCAGCGGCGTGGGCTGCTGGTCCTGGAGCAGGGGGAGTCCGAGGTGCCGTACGACGAGGTCGCGCGGCGCCGGGAGCGGGCGGCCTATCTGGACGCCAAGTTGAAGGGTGTGCTGACGCCCGACGGGGGTGACGGGCACACGTATCAGCAGTATGTGGTGCGGGTGCCGGGGAACGGGCGGCCCGACCGGGACGCGTTCGCATGGGCCTTGCGACACAAGGGAGTTGAGTGCCGGGTGCCGGTGAAGACGCCGGTGCACCGACTGCCCGCGTACCGGCGGTGTGTGGCCTTGCCCGAGACCGAGCGGGCCGCCGACGAGACCTTGGCGCTGCCGGTCGACGCCGCCCTCACCAAGCGGGACATGCAGCGTGTGGTGGCGGCCTGCAATGCGCTCGGTGGACTGCTTCAGCCGGCCTTCTGACGGAATTTGGGAGCACGGGCGCGTTCGGGGTAGGATCTCTTTCGTTGCCGCGAGGGAAACCCCGCAAGGCAGCCGGCCCCTATAGCTCAGTCGGTAGAGCGTCTCCATGGTAAGGAGAAGGTCAACGGTTCGATTCCGTTTGGGGGCTCCACTGGAAAGGCCCCGCCCCTTCGGGCGGGGCCTTTTTCATGCCCTTGTTTCCTGTTCCCTCAGTCCTGGTGGATTCCGGGGACGCGCATGGCCAGGATCGCCATGTCGTCGGACGGGGCGTCGGAGGCGAAGCGTTCGACCGCGCGCATGATGCGCGCCGCGACCGCGCCGGCCGTCAGGCCTGTGCACGTCGTGAGGACATCGGCGAGGCCGTCGTCGCCCAGCATGCGGGTGCCCTCGCGGCGTTCGGTGACGCCGTCGGTGACACACAGCAGAACGTCGCCGGGGTCGAGGGTGACCGTCTGCTCGTAGAGCTCCAGGTCCTCCATGACGCCCAGCAGCGGCTGGGGTTCGGCGGCCGGTTCGACGGTGCCGTCCTGGCGCAGGCGGAGCGGGAGCGGGTGGCCGGCGCAGACCACCTTCAGCTCCGCGCTGCCGTCCTCCTGCGGCCGCATCTCGCCGTAGAGGAGGGTCAGGAAGCGGCTGCGGGCGCCCTCGTCGAGGATCGCGGAGTTCAGGCGCTCCAGGACCGCGGGGCCGCTGAGGCCCTCGCGGGCGAGCAGGCGCAGGGCGTGCCGGGCGAGGCCGGTGACCGCGGCGGCGTTGGGGCCGGTGCCGCAGACGTCTCCGATGGCGAAACCGTAGGCGCCGTCGCTGATGGGGAAGAGGTCGTAGAAGTCACCGCCCACCTCGTTGCCCTCGCCGGCCGCGCGGTAGATGACCTCGACCTCCACGCCGTCGATCTGCGGCAGCTCCGGCGGCAGCAGGCTGCGCTGGAGGGACTGGCTGATGGCCGTGCGCTCGGAGTAGAGGCGGGCGTTGTCCAGGGCGAGGGCGGCCCGCCGGCTCAGGTCCTCGGCGAGCTCGAGGATCTCCTGGCGGAAGTGCTCGTCGGTCGGCTTGCCCAGCGTCAGCATGCCGATGACGCGGTTGCGGGCGACCAGGGGCAGGACCACCGTCTCGCCGCCGACGGCGGAGGCCGTGGCGAGGGTGGGGCCGATGCCCGCGCTGACGCGGCCGACGGGCTCTCCGAGGCCGAGGCTGCGCATGGAGGTGCGCAGGGCGGCTTGGTGCGCCGACTCGGCGGGCGCGGACCAGACACGGGCGCCGGGGGTGGGTACCGGGTCCGGCGGGGGGATCTTCGACAGCAACGACTTGATGCCGTCGATGAGTTCCTCGTCCTCGTGCAGGACGTACGACAGGTACGGCTCGGAGGCCTGGTCGGCGATCGTGTAGACCGCGCACCAGGTGGCGAGGGTCGGGACCGTCATCTGGGCCATGAGCGCCAGGGTCTGGTCGCGGTCCAGGGTGCCGGCGAGCAGGTCGGACGCCTCGACCAGGAAGCTGAGGGAGCCTCTGCGCAGGCGTTCGAGCTCCCCGAGGCGGGCGGACTCGACCGCCAGGGCGATGCGGTCGGCGGCGAACTGGAGGCGCAGGGCCTCCTCGTTGGAGTACCGGCCGGGTGCCTCCGCGGCGACGCCGAGGGAGCCGGTGAGGCGGCCCTCGACCTTGAGGGGAACCGTGACGACGGAGCGCATGCCCGTGCCGCGCAGCAGGGGGACGGCGCCGGGCACCATCGTGAGGTCCTCGTGGACGGCGGGCATCCGGGCGGAGCCGTAGCGGCCGGGGCCGGCCTCGACCGGGACGCGGGCGAAGCGCTGACGGGCGGAGGGCAGGCCGGTGGAGGCCCGGACCTCCAGTTCCGTCTCGTCGTCGGTGGCGAGCAGCAGAAAGGCGGAGTCGCCGTCGAGCATGTCGCGGGCGCGCTCCACGGTGCGCTGGAGCAGGCCGTCGAGGTCGTCCGGGGCGGGGGAGCCGATGAACACCTCGAACGGGTCGGTGCTCGAGGACTCGGATGCGGCGTCGCCGGCCGGCATGCGCAGGGGCGTCTGGAGGACGGCGCGCTCGTGGTTGCGGACCAGGAGGCAGACCGTGGAGGGCTCGCCTTCGGTGTCGCGGACGCGGAGGTGGGAGGCGTACACGGGGGTGACGCGGCCGTCGGCGCCCCTTATGCCGTAGCTGCCCTCCCAGCGGGAGAGCTGGAGGGCCTCGGCGATGCCGGTGCTGGTGCCCGGGGTGTGCGGCCAGGCCGCGAAGTCGGTGAGGGGCTTGCCGACGACCTGATCGGCCGCGTAGCCGAAGAGGTCCTCGGCGTCCTCGTTCCACGAGGAGATGGCGCCGGTGCGGTCGATCTGGACCACGGCGACGCGGACGCGGCCGTCGGCGAGCGGGAGGAGGTCGAGGGGGAGCGAGGGTCCGGCGGCGCGGGTGCCGACGGGGCGCTCGGGCAGGTCGAGCTGGAACCAGACCTGCTTGTGCGTGGGGGAGTAGTCGACGCCCCAGCGGCCGGCGAGCGCCGCGCACAGCTGGAGGCCGCGGCCTCCCTCGCGGTCGGGACTGCCCATGTTGACGGGGGAGCCCTGGAGCGGGATCTCGCGCTCCGGGTAGCGATCGGCCACCTCGATCCGTACGCCGTCCTCACTGCGCAGGCACAGGACGTCCGCGGAGGTGCCCGCGTGGACGACGGCGTTGGTCACCAGCTCGCTGGTGAGGACCACGGCGTCGTCGACGATGTCGGCGAAGCCCCAGCCCTGGAGGGTGTCGCGGACGAAGGAGCGGGCGCTCGCGACGGACCGCCCGACAGGCTCGAAGCTGGCTGCCGCGCGCGCGGTGATCACAGAACTCCTCGTCGGGTCGTCGACGTGCAGGGCTTCGCGGCGGGCCGGGTCGCGCCGCTGGTGCGGCATCTGTCCGCCCGTCGGCCCGTCCGGGGTCGGTGCCCCCGGAATCAGTCCGGTGGTCATGTCCGGCTGCCCCTCCGTTGCCCGCTCGTGCTCCTCCTGCCACCGCCCAGGCCGGACGGACCGGCGCGGCTGGACAGCCGCATGCAAGGTTACTTACCTTCGCGGTCCCTGCGGATGCCGGTCTGCAGTGTTTCCGTCCGGAGGGTGTGCGGACGATGTGCGAAGCTGCCGAACTGTTATGGCCGGGTTCAGCCGGGGTGAAACACTGGGCAGGCTTCTGATGAAGGTCCGGGCAGGCCGAGTGTGAGGCGCGTCCGGTGGGCAGCAGCCCGTGGGCGGCCCGGTCGGTCCGGGCGGGCCACCCGGTGGACAACGGGTACGCGGAAGCAGCAGCACCGAGCACGACAGTGATGGTCGACCCCTGCGGGAGGGACACAGTGGAGTCTGGCGCAGCGACGCGGGGCACGAAGACGCGCGCGAAAGGCGGACAGTCCCTGAGGAGCGAACGCAAGAGCCGCGGCGGTACCACCGCCGTGGACACGGCGGCCCTGAACCGCCTGATGGCGGCCCTGGTGTCGATGCGCGACGGGAACTTCCGCAAGCGGCTCACGGTGTCCGGCGACGGCGTGATGTCGGAGATCGCGGCCGTCTTCAACGAGGTGGCCGACCGCAATCTCCACCTCACGGGTGAGCTGGCTCGCGTGCGCCGGATGGTCGGCCGGGAGGGCAAGCTGACCGAGCGGCTGGAGACCGGGGCCTGTGAGGGCTCCTGGGCGGTCGCGATCGACAACTCGAACGCGCTGGTGGACGACCTGGTCCGGCCGGTCTCCGAGGTCGGGCGGGTGCTGTCGGCGGTCGCCGAGGGTGATCTGTCGCCGCGGATGGAGCTGCGGACGCAGGCCCCGGACGGCACGGGGCATCCGCTGCGGGGCGAGTTCCTGAAGGTCGGCCGCACCGTCAACAATCTCGTCGACCAGCTGTCGACGTTCACCGACGAGGTCACGCGTGTGGCCAGCGAGGTGGGCACGGAGGGCAAGCTCGGCGGGCAGGCGCGGGTGCGCGGTATGTCCGGGTCCTGGAAGGACCTGACGGACTCCGTGAACACCATGGCGTACCGGCTGACCGCGCAGGTGCGGGACATCGCGCTGGTGACGACGGCGGTGGCCAAGGGCGATCTGTCGCGCAAGGTCACGGTGCATGTGGCCGGCGAGATGCTGGAGCTGAAGAACACCGTCAACACGATGGTGGACCAGCTGTCGTCGTTCTCGTCCGAGGTGACGCGCGTCGCCCGCGAGGTGGGCACCGAGGGTGAGCTCGGCGGCCAGGCGCAGGTGCCCGGTGTGGCGGGTGTGTGGAAGGACCTCACCGATTCGGTGAACCTGATGGCTGGGAACCTGACGGCCCAGGTGCGGGGTATCTCACAGGTGACGACGGCGGTCGCCAACGGTGATCTGTCGCAGAAGGTGACGGTGTCGGCGCGGGGCGAGGTCGCCCAGCTCGCGGACACGATCAACCAGATGACCGAGACGCTGCGGATCTTCGCGGACGAGGTCACGCGCGTGGCCAACGAGGTCGGCGCGGAGGGGCAGCTCGGCGGTCAGGCGAATGTGCCGGGCGCGGCCGGCACCTGGAAGGACCTGACGGACTCCGTCAACACGGTGTTCCGGAATCTGACCATTCAGGTGAGGGACATCGCGGCCGTCACGACCGCGGTGGCCAGTGGTGACCTCTCGCAGAAGGTCACGGTCGACGTGGCCGGCGAGATGCTGGAGCTGAAGAACACCGTCAACGGGATGGTGGACCAGCTGTCGTCGTTCGGCAGCGAGGTGACCCGGGTCGCCCGTGAGGTCGGTGTCGAGGGTGAGCTGGGCGGCCAGGCGCAGGTGCCGGGGGCCGCGGGGACGTGGAAGGACCTGACGGACTCCGTCAACACGGCGTTCCGGAACCTCACCGGGCAGGTGAGGAACATCGCGCAGGTGACGACGGCGGTCGCCAACGGCGATCTGTCGCAGAAGGTCACGGTGGACGTCTCCGGTGAGATGCTCCAGCTGAAGAACACCGTGAACACGATGGTGGACCAGCTGTCGTCGTTCGCGGACCAGGTGACGCGGATGGCCCGGGACGTGGGTACGGAGGGCCGCCTGGGCGGTCAGGCCGTCGTACCGGGGGTGTCGGGCACCTGGAAGGAGCTCACGGACTCCGTCAACTTCATGGCCGGGAACCTGACGTCGCAGGTGCGGCAGATCGCCCAGGTGACGACGGCGGTGGCGCGCGGTGACCTGTCGCAGAAGATCGACGTGGACGCGCGCGGGGAGATCCTCGAGCTGAAGAACACCATCAACACGATGGTCGACCAGCTGTCCGGCTTCGCCGACCAGGTGACCCGGGTGGCCCGTGAGGTGGGCACCGAGGGCCGGCTCGGCGGTCAGGCGCAGGTGCCCGGTGTCGCCGGTGTGTGGCGGGATCTCACGGACTCCGTGAACGGCATGGCCGGCAACCTCACGGCCCAGGTGCGCAACATCGCGCAGGTCGCGACGGCGGTGGCGCGCGGTGACCTCTCGCAGAAGATCACCGTGGACGCGCGCGGGGAGATCCTGGAGCTGAAGAACACGCTGAACACGATGGTGGACCAGCTGTCGTCGTTCGCGGAGGAGGTCACCAGGGTCGCCCGCGAGGTGGGCACCGAGGGTGAGCTGGGCGGTCAGGCCGAGGTGCAGGGTGTCTCCGGCACCTGGAAGGACCTCACGCAGTCCGTGAACTTCATGGCGAACAACCTGACCATCCAGGTGCGCCAGATCGCCGAGGTCACGACGGCGGTCGCCAAGGGCGATCTGTCGAAGAAGATCACCGTCGACGCCAAGGGCGAGATCCTCGAACTGGTGACGACGGTGAACACGATGGTGGACCAGCTGTCGTCGTTCGCCGAGCAGGTGACCCGGGTGGCCCGTGAGGTGGGCACCGAGGGCATCCTGGGCGGTCAGGCGCACGTCCCGGGTGTCACGGGCATCTGGAAGGACCTCAGCGGCAATGTGAACCTGATGGCGAAGAACCTCACCATGCAGGTGCGGAACATCTCGCAGGTCGCGGCCGCCGTCGCCAACGGCGATCTGACGCGGACGGTGACGATCGAGGCGCGCGGCGAGGTCGCGCAGCTCGCGGACACCTTCAACACGATGGTGAAGACGCTGAGTTCGTTCGCCGACCAGGTCACCAAGGTGGCCCGTGAGGTGGGCACGGACGGCATCCTGGGCGGTCAGGCGCACGTTCCGGGCGTGGCCGGCACCTGGAAGGACCTCACCGAGTCCGTGAACCAGATGGCGTCGAACCTGACCGGTCAGGTCCGCAACATCGCCATGGTCACGACCGCCATCGCCAAGGGCGACCTGACGAAGAAGATCGACATCGACGCCCGGGGCGAGATCCTGGAGCTGAAGACCACGATCAACACGATGGTCGACCAGCTGTCGTCGTTCGCCGAGGAGGTCACCCGCGTCGCCCGCGAGGTGGGCACCGAGGGGCAGCTCGGCGGCCAGGCACGCGTACGTGACGTCGACGGCACCTGGCGGGACCTGACCGAGTCCGTGAACGAGATGGCCGGGAACCTGACCCGGCAGGTGCGCGCCATCGCGCGCGTGGCGACCGCGGTGACCCGCGGCGACCTGAACCTGAAGATCGACGTCGACGCGTCCGGCGAGATCCAGGAGCTGCAGGACTACATCAACAAGATGATCGCCAACCTGCGCGACACCACGATCGCCAACAAGGAGCAGGACTGGCTCAAGGGCAACCTCGCCCGGATCTCGGCGCTGATGCAGGGCCGCCGGGACCTGGAGGACGTGGCCTCGCTGATCATGAGCGAGCTGACGCCGGTCGTCTCGGCGCAGCACGGCGCGTTCTTCCTGGCGATGCCCCTGGTGGACGGCAAGGACATCAGCGCCGAGGGCGAGGACCAGTACGAGCTGCGGATGCTGGGGTCGTACGCCTACTCGATGGGGTCGATGCCGACCTCGTTCCGGCCCGGCGAGGGGCTGATCGGGACGGCCGCCCTGGAGAAGCGCGCGATCCTGGTGGAGAACGCGCCCAGCGGCTATCTGAAGATCTCCTCCGGGCTCGGTGAGGCGCCGCCCGCGCAGGTGATCGTGCTGCCGGTGCTGTTCGAGGGCAAGGTGCTCGGTGTGATCGAGCTGGCCTCGTTCACACCGTTCACGCAGATCCAGAAGGACTTCCTCAACCAGATCGCCGAGATGATCGCGACCAGCGTCAACACCATCTCGGTCAACACCAAGACCGAGGTGCTGCTGCGGCAGTCGCAGGAGCTGACCGAGCAACTGCGGGAGCGGTCGGAGGAGTTGGAGAACCGGCAGAAGGCCCTCCAGGCGTCCAACGCCGAACTGGAGGAGAAGGCCGAGCTGCTGGCCCAGCAGAACCGCGACATCGAGGTGAAGAACACCGAGATCGAGGAGGCGCGGCAGGTCCTGGAGGAGCGCGCCGAGCAGCTCGCGGTGTCGATGCGCTACAAGAGCGAGTTCCTCGCCAACATGTCGCACGAGCTGCGCACGCCGCTCAACTCGCTGCTGATCCTGGCGAAGCTGCTCGCCGACAACGCCGAGGGGAACCTCTCGCCGAAGCAGGTCGAGTTCGCCGAAACGATCCACGGTGCCGGTTCCGACCTGCTCCAGCTGATCAACGACATCTTGGACCTGTCGAAGGTCGAGGCGGGCAAGATGGACGTCTCGCCGACACGGATCGCGCTCGTCCAGCTCGTCGACTACGTCGAGGCGACGTTCCGGCCGCTGACCGCGGAGAAGGGCCTGGACCTGTCCGTACGGGTGTCGCCGGAGCTGCCGGCCACGCTGCACACGGACGAGCAGCGGCTGCTCCAGGTGCTGCGGAACCTGCTGTCGAACGCCGTGAAGTTCACCGACTCCGGGTCGGTCGAGCTGGTCATCCGGCCCGCGGGCTCGGATGTGCCGCCGTCGATCCGGGAGCAGCTGCTGGAGGCGGGGTCGCTGACCGAGGCCGACGCCCCGCTGATCGCGTTCTCGGTGACCGACACGGGCATCGGGATCGCGGCGAGCAAGATGCGGGTGATCTTCGAGGCGTTCAAGCAGGCCGACGGCACCACGAGCCGCAAGTACGGCGGTACGGGGCTGGGGCTGTCGATCTCGCGGGAGATCGCCCAGCTGCTCGGCGGTGAGATCCACGCGCAGAGCGAACCGGGGCGCGGCTCGACGTTCACGCTGTATTTGCCTCTGCACCCCAGCGAACTGCCTCCGCAGGGGTACCAGCAGCAGCTGCCGCCGCTGGACCCGGGTGACCTGGTGGCGTCGGCGGCCGATCTGTCGGAGCTGTCGGACGCCGAGATCGAGACGCCGGCCGAGGTGCGGTCGTACCGGGAGACCCAGAACGGCGCCGCGGCGCTCTTCCGGCGTCGGCGCCGGGCGGCGGAGCTGGAGCAGCGGCCGACGCAGCCGGAGCTGCGGCCGGCGGTCGCCGAGGAGGGTCCGTCGGCCCGGTCGCGGCGGGGCATCCGCTTCGGCGGCGAGAAGGTCCTGAT
Source organism: Streptomyces nigra (assembly GCF_003074055.1). Taxonomy (NCBI): domain Bacteria; kingdom Bacillati; phylum Actinomycetota; class Actinomycetes; order Kitasatosporales; family Streptomycetaceae; genus Streptomyces; species Streptomyces nigra. Next base: position 5,586,366 of record NZ_CP029043.1, read on the forward strand.
CGTGGACGACGACATCCGCAACGTCTTCGCGCTGACCAGCGTGCTGGAGCAGCACGGGCTGTCGGTGCTGTACGCGGAGAACGGCCGGGAGGGCATCGAGGTCCTGGAGCAGCACGACGACGTGGCCGTCGTCCTGATGGACATCATGATGCCCGAGATGGACGGGTACGCGACGACCACGGCGATCCGGCGGATGCCGCAGTTCGCCGGGCTGCCGATCATCGCGCTCACCGCGAAGGCCATGAAGGGCGACCGGGAGAAGGCGATCGAGTCGGGCGCCTCGGACTACGTGACCAAGCCGGTGGACCCCGATCATCTGCTCACGGTGATGAACCAGTGGATGAGGGAGCAGTGACAGGAACGAACCCGGGTGCCGTGAATTTGTTGACTCAGGGTGCTCGAAGCTGTGTAGAAGTGCGGGATTCGGGGAACCTTCTGGTCTCCCGCTACGTTTCTGCTACGTGCACAGTGACATCGCGGTGACAGGGTGTGGCGACAGGCGGGGTGCGGTTACCATGACCGGCACGAGGGCGGGCGGCGTAAGGGAGCCGTCCCCTGGGGCGGAGCCCGGTGCACTGCCGGGGCGAGGAGGGCGGGCCATGGTGCAGAAGGCCAAGATCCTCCTGGTCGATGACCGGCCGGAGAATCTGCTGGCGCTGGAGGCGATCCTCTCTGCGCTCGATCAGACCCTGGTGCGGGCATCGTCCGGGGAGGAAGCGCTCAAAGCACTGCTGACGGACGACTTCGCGGTCATTCTGCTGGACGTCCAGATGCCGGGAATGGACGGTTTCGAAACCGCGGCGCACATCAAGCGACGGGAACGGACCCGGGACATCCCGATCATCTTCCTCACCGCGATCAACCACGGTCCGCACCACACCTTCCGCGGATACGCGGCGGGCGCGGTGGACTACATCTCGAAGCCGTTCGACCCGTGGGTGCTGCGGGCCAAGGTCTCGGTGTTCGTCGAGCTGTACATGAAGAACTGCCAGCTGCGCGAGCAGGCGGCACTCCTGCGACTGCAGTTGGAGGGCGGCGGCAAGGCCGCCGGTGCCGAGTCCAAGGAGCCCGCCGGGCTGCTCGCCGAGCTGTCCGCGCGCCTGGCCGCCGTCGAGGAGCAGGCCGAGGCGCTCTCGAAGCAGCTCGACGACGACTCGGCCGACGCGGCCGCGGTGGCCACCGCGGCCCATCTCGAACGCAAACTCACGGGACTGCGGCGGGCGCTGGACGCGTTGGAGCCGGGCGCCGGCAGCGCGTCGTCGGTGTCGTCGCAGAACTGACCGCGAGACGGGCCCCGTTGGTGACCGGTGGCGCTATGTCCCGATGTGTGAGCCGGCGTCAGTTCACCGCCTCCGCACGGGCGACACGAACGGGTGAAGCAGTGGGCACACGTGTCCACTGTCTCCTCCACCGGTAACCTCACCTCCATGGCCTCACGTTCCTCCGCAGCCAAGAAGCCGCCCGCGAAGAAGGCGGCCGCTTCGGCGAAGGCTCCGGCGAAGAAGGCCGCCGCCAGGAAAGCCCCCGCGAAAAAGGCGCCGGCGAAGAAGGCCGCGGCCAGGAAAGCCGCGCCCCCGGCCAAGCCGGCGCCCAGCCCCACCGGGGGCGTGTACCGGCTCGTGCGCGCCGTCTGGCTCGGGCTCGCGCACGCCGTCGGCGCGGTGTTCCGCGGCATAGGGCAGGGCGCGAAGAACCTCGACCCCGCCCACCGCAAGGACGGCGTCGCCCTCCTGCTGCTCGGCCTCTCCCTGATCGTCGCCGCCGGGACCTGGTCCAATCTGCGCGGCCCCGTCGGGGACCTCGTCGAGATCATCGTGACCGGCGCCTTCGGCCGGCTCGACCTGCTGGTGCCGATCCTGCTCGCGGTCGTCGCCGTGCGGTTCATCCGGCACCCCGAGAAGCCCGAGGCCAACGGCCGGATCGTCATCGGCCTGTCCGCGCTCGTCATCGGCGTGCTCGGGCAGGTCCACATCGCCGTCGGATCGCCGGCCCGCAGCGCTGGCATGCAGGCCATAAGGGACGCCGGCGGGCTCATCGGCTGGGGCGCGGCGACCCCGCTGACGTACACCATGGGCGACGTCCTCGCCGTACCGCTGCTGGTGCTGCTGACGGTCTTCGGTCTGCTGGTGGTCACGGCCACCCCGGTCAACGCCATCCCGCAGCGGCTGCGGCTGCTCGGGGTGAAGCTGGGGCTGCTGCCCGACCCGGAGGACGACGAGGACTTCACCGAGGACGACGAGCGCTACGACGAGCAGTGGCGCGAGGCGCTGCCCGCCGCGCGCGGGCGCAAGCGGGGCCGGGCCCGTGAGCCGTACGACCCCGAGGACGCCGAGCAGGAGGCCCTCTCGCGGCGTCGCGGGCGTCCCAGGCGCTCCGCGGTGCCCCAGCCCGAGATGGACCGTCCCATGGACGCCGTGGACGTCGCCGCCGCCGCGGCGGCCGCGCTCGACGGGGCCGTGATGCACGGGATGCCGCCCTCGCCGATCGTCGCCGACCTCACCCAGGGCGTCAGCGTGGGCGACCGCGAGGAGACCACGCCCGTGCCGACGCCGGTCCCGGCCGCGCGGCCCCAGCAGGACCGGCTGCCCAAGCCGAAGGCCGCCGATCTCACCAAGAGCGAGGTCCCCGACCTCACCAAGGCCGCGCCGGTCCCCGACGAGATCCGCGATCTGCCCCCGCGCGCGGAGCAGCTGCAGCTGTCCGGCGACATCACTTACGCGCTGCCGTCGCTCGACCTGCTCGAACGCGGCGGACCCGGCAAGTCGCGCAGCGCCGCCAACGACGCCGTCGTCGCGTCGCTCACCACCGTCTTCACCGAGTTCAAGGTCGACGCCCGCGTCACCGGTTTCACGCGCGGGCCGACGGTCACGCGCTACGAGGTCGAGCTGGGCCCGGCCGTCAAGGTCGAGCGCATCACCGCGCTGACCAAGAACATCGCGTACGCCGTCGCCAGCCCGGACGTGCGGATCATCAGCCCGATCCCCGGCAAGTCGGCGGTCGGCATCGAGATCCCGAACACCGACCGCGAGATGGTCAACCTCGGTGACGTGCTGCGGCTCGCGGCCGCCGCCGAGGACGACCACCCGATGCTGGTCGCGCTCGGCAAGGACGTCGAGGGCGGCTACGTGATGGCCAACCTCGCGAAGATGCCGCACGTCCTGGTCGCCGGAGCCACCGGTTCCGGCAAGTCCTCGTGCATCAACTGCCTGATCACGTCGATCATGGTCCGCGCGACCCCCGAGGACGTCCGCATGGTCCTCGTCGACCCCAAGCGCGTCGAGCTGACCGCGTACGAGGGCATCCCTCACCTGATCACGCCGATCATCACCAACCCGAAGCGGGCCGCCGAGGCGCTGCAGTGGGTCGTCCGCGAGATGGACCTGCGGTACGACGACCTGGCGGCGTACGGCTACCGGCACATCGACGACTTCAACGAGGCCGTCCGCGCCGGCAAGGTGAAGGCCCCGGAGGGCAGTGAGCGCGAGCTGCAGCCCTACCCGTATCTGCTGGTCATCGTGGACGAGCTCGCCGACCTGATGATGGTCGCGCCGCGGGACGTGGAGGACGCCATCGTCCGCATCACGCAGCTCGCGCGCGCGGCCGGCATCCACCTGGTGCTCGCCACGCAGCGGCCGTCCGTCGATGTCGTCACCGGTCTGATCAAGGCGAACGTGCCCTCGCGGCTCGCCTTCGCCACGTCCTCCCTCGCCGACTCCCGCGTGATCCTCGACCAGCCGGGCGCCGAGAAGCTCATCGGCAAGGGCGACGGCCTGTTCCTGCCGATGGGCGCGAACAAGCCGACCCGTATGCAGGGCGCCTTCGTGACCGAGGAGGAGGTCGCGGCGGTCGTCCGGCACTGCAAGGACCAGATGGCACCCGTCTTCCGGGACGACGTGGTCGTCGGGACCAAGCAGAAGAAGGAGATCGACGAGGAGATCGGCGACGACCTCGACCTGCTGTGCCAGGCGGCGGAACTCGTGGTGTCCACGCAGTTCGGCTCGACGTCCATGCTCCAGCGCAAGCTGCGGGTCGGGTTCGCCAAGGCGGGGCGCCTGATGGACCTCATGGAGTCGCGGGGCATCGTGGGGCCGAGCGAGGGGTCGAAGGCGCGTGACGTCCTCGTGAAGGCCGACGAGCTGGACGGCGTGCTCGCGGTGATCCGCGGGGAGGCTTGAATGTGTCCCCCACGGGAAAGCGAACCCTTGGCGGGGAGCGGGTCGGGTAGGCGATGAGTCGATGCCTGATCGTGACTCACCCGTAGGGGATCATTGAGCAACCGTTTCCCTTCGGCGTACGTCAAGTTGAGCGAAACGACAAACTCTTGGCCGCCATCGGCGTGTCGGGCCCTACCGATGGCGTACAAAGTCCCACCGCCCGCTTGCCTCACCCTTTTGTCGCCCCCCTAGACTGAACCTCCAGCACAGGTGGCTCAACGCTCGAAAGGCGCCCCCGTGTCCATCGGCAACTCCCCTGAAGACGAGCGTCCGTTCGACGACGAGTCCGACGACTCCCGCCCCTCGATCGGCCATGCCCTGCGGCAGGCCCGTCTCGACGCCGGGTTGACCGTCGACGACGTCAGTACCGCCACCCGGGTCCGCATCGCCATCGTGCAGGCCATCGAGGCGGACGACTTCGCCCCCTGTGGCGGCGACGTGTACGCCCGTGGCCACATCCGGACCCTGGCCAAGGCCGTCCACCTCGATCCCGCCCCGCTGCTCGCCCAGTACGACGCCTCCCACGGCGGGCGCCCCGCGCCGACCCCGGCCGCCCCCCTGTTCGAGGCGGAGCGCATCCGTCCGGAGCGGCGTGGGCCGAACTGGACCGCGGCCATGGTCGCCGCGATCGTCGCCGTGATCGGGTTCGTCGGCTTCACCGCCTTCAAGGGGGACGGCGAGGGCGGGAAGACCCCCGTCGCCGAGGGCGGCTCCACGCCGTCGGCCGACAAGGGCACCCCGACGCCCAAGACCGACAAGCCGAAGGACACCAAGCCCGAGCCGTCCGACAGCGCCATCGCCGCCGTTCCGCAGGACAAGGTGACCGTGCAGGTCAGCGCCGCCGACGGACGCAGCTGGGTCGCCGCCAAGGACCACAACGGCCGGCTGCTCTTCGACGGCCTGCTCAAGCAGGGCGCCACCAAGACCTTCCAGGACAGCGAGAAGATCAACCTGGTCCTCGGCGACGCCGGCGCGATCGACCTGTACGTCAACGGCAAGAAGATCGAGGACGACTGGCAGCCGGGCGCCGTCGAGCGCCTGACCTACACGAAGGGCGACCCGCAGGCCGGCTAGGCCTGGCCGGCGGGGAGCGCCGCGACGGGGGCGGCCGGGATCGGCCAACCCCGTCGACATGGGCTGTCACTGAGACAAAGTAGTCTTGAGCCCATGCCTGAACGCCGTACCGTCGCACTGGTCACTCTTGGCTGCGCCCGCAACGAGGTGGACTCGGAGGAGCTCGCAGGCCGCTTGGAGGCGGACGGCTGGGACCTCGTGGAGGACGCCGCCGACGCGGACGTCGCCGTCGTCAACACCTGCGGCTTCGTCGACGCCGCCAAGAAGGACTCCGTCGACGCCCTCCTGGAGGCCAACGATCTCAAGGGCCACGGGAGAACCCAGGCCGTCGTGGCGGTGGGCTGCATGGCCGAGCGGTACGGGAAGGACCTCGCCGAGGCCCTTCCCGAGGCCGACGGCGTGCTCGGCTTCGACGACTACGCCGACATCTCCGACCGCCTGCAGACCATCCTGTCCGGCGGCATCCACGCCGCCCACACCCCGCGCGACCGGCGCAAGCTCCTGCCGATCAGCCCGGCCGAACGGCAGGAGTCCGCTGCCGGTGTCGCACTGCCCGGGCACGCCCCCGTCGACCTTCCGGACGGGCTCGCCCCGGCCTCCGGTCCTCGCGCGCCCCTGCGCCGCCGTCTCGACGGCGCCCCGGTCGCCTCGGTGAAGCTGGCCTCCGGCTGCGACCGGCGCTGCTCGTTCTGCGCCATCCCGTCCTTCCGCGGCTCCTTCATCTCGCGCCGCCCGAGCGACGTGCTGAACGAGACGCGGTGGCTCGCCGAGCAGGGCGTCAAGGAGATCATGCTGGTCTCCGAGAACAACACCTCGTACGGCAAGGACCTCGGCGACATCCGTCTGCTGGAGTCCCTGCTGCCCGAGCTCGCCGAGGTCGACGGTCTCGAGCGCGTCCGCGTCAGCTATCTGCAGCCGGCCGAGATGCGGCCCGGCCTGATCGACGTCCTCACCTCGACGCCGAAGGTCGCCCCCTACTTCGACCTCTCCTTCCAGCACTCCGCGCCCGACGTGCTGCGCGCGATGCGCCGCTTCGGCGACACCGACCGCTTCCTGGAGCTGCTGGACACCATCCGCGCCAAGGCGCCCCAGGCCGGTGTGCGCTCCAACTTCATCGTGGGCTTCCCCGGCGAGACCGAGGCCGACCTCGCCGAGCTGGAGCGCTTCCTGAACGGCGCCCGGCTCGACGCGATCGGCGTCTTCGGCTACTCCGACGAGGAGGGCACCGAGGCCGCCACCTACGACGGCAAGCTGCCCGAGGACGTCGTCGCCGAGCGGCTGGCCCGGGTGTCCCGGCTGGCCGAGGAGCTGGTCTCCCAGCGCGCCGAGGAGCGCCTCGGCGAGACCGTGCACGTGCTGGTCGAGTCCATCGACGAGGACGGCGTGTACGGGCGCGGTGCGCACCAGGCGCCGGAGACGGACGGCCAGGTGCTGCTCACGAGCGGCGCGGGCCTGAGCATCGGTCGTATGGTCGAGGCGAAGGTGGTCGGCACCGAAGGTGTCGACCTGGTGGCCGAACCCCTCGACGGCGCGTTGTCGTGTAGTGAGGAGGCGGGCAGATGACCGGAGTTCCGGCGTCCGCCGCGGGCGGCCCCTCCCCGGCGGGTGCGACGGGCAAGGTGAGCGCGGTGGGTACGACGGGGAAGGCGAACCCGACGGGTGCGTCCAAGGCCGGTGCGGCCCGGCCCGCGGGTGCCGACCAGGGCGCCGAGGGCGACGCCCGGCCCGTGCGCGGCGGCAAGATCGCGGCCGCGGCCGTCAACCAGGCCAGCATCTGGAACATCGCCAATCTGCTGACCATGCTCCGGCTGCTCCTGGTGCCGGCGTTCGTCATGCTGATGCTGGCCGACGGCGGTTACGACCCCGCCTGGCGCTCGTTCGCCTGGGCGGCCTTCGCCATCGCCATGATCACCGACCTGTTCGACGGGCATCTGGCGCGGGCGTACGACCTGGTCACCGACTTCGGCAAGATCGCGGACCCCATCGCCGACAAGGCGATCATGGGCGCGGCCCTCATCTGCCTGTCCGCCCTCGGCGACCTGCCCTGGTGGGTCACGGGTGTGATCCTCGGCCGGGAACTCGGGATCACCCTGCTGCGTTTCATCGTCATCCGGTACGGCGTCATCCCGGCGAGCCGCGGCGGCAAGCTGAAGACGCTCACGCAGGGCGTGGCCGTCGGCATGTACATCCTGGCGCTGACGGGCTGGCTGGCGACGCTGCGCTGGTGGGTGATGGCCGCCGCCGTCGTGCTGACGGTGGTGACCGGGCTGGACTATGTGAGACAGGCCATTGTGCTGCGGCGGCAGGGAATCGCGGAGCGCAGGGCAGCGTTGGAGGAGACCGAAGCGTGAACTCTCGCGCCGCGGACGTCGTGCGACTACTCACGGTGAGGGGCGAGACCCTTGCCGTCGCCGAGTCGCTGACCGGCGGCCTGGTCGCGGCGGACATCACCGGCGTTCCGGGGGCGTCCAAGGTCTTCCGCGGATCGGTGACGGCCTACGCCACCGAGCTCAAGCACCGGATGCTCGGCGTGGACGCCACTTTGCTGGAGCAGCGCGGAGCGGTGGACCCGCAGGTCGCGGCCCAGATGGCGGCCGGTGCGCGCAAGGCGCTGGGAGCCGACTGGGGCATCGCCACGACCGGTGTGGCCGGGCCGGACCCGCAGGACGGACAGCCCGTGGGCACCGTCTTCGTGGCCGTCGACGGGCCGGTCCGCCCGGATTCCGGTTCCGCCGGTGGCGGAAAAGTGGAGGCCCTGCGGTTGAACGGCGGCCGGGCGGAAATTCGTATGGAGAGTGTACGGAGCGTGCTCGCACTGCTTCTGAGGGAGCTGGCGGGCGAACACAGTGGGAATGAGCGGGCACAGGATACGGAACGGAACGGGGGGTTTTGATGTTTGCAGCCCTGAGTGAACACGACATCGCTCCCCGCACGGCCGCGGCGCAAGGCGGTACGGTGGGGCGAGAAGGATGCGGCTACGCGGTCCGAGGAGGGAGCCACCGATGATTCTGCTCCGTCGCCTGCTGGGTGACGTGCTGCGTCGGCAGCGCCAGCGCCAGGGCCGTACTCTGCGCGAAGTCTCCTCGTCCGCCCGAGTCTCACTCGGCTATCTCTCCGAGGTGGAGCGGGGGCAGAAGGAGGCTTCCTCCGAGCTGCTCGCCGCGATCTGCGACGCGCTGGACGTACGGATGTCCGAGCTCATGCGGGAAGTGAGCGACGAGCTCGCCCTCGCCGAGCTGGCCCAGTCTGCTGCGGCCACCCCCAGCGAGCCTGTACCCACGTCGGTGCGTCCGATGCTGGGTTCCGTATCGGTGACCGGTGTGCCACCGGAACGGGTGACCATCAAGGCGCCGTCCGAAGCGGTCGACGTCGTCGCCGCGTGACGGTGCCACCCGAGCGTGTGAACTGACCATGCGCTAAGTGTCGTGTGAGGCCCCGGCCAGGGCTCCTCCAGTCGGATCTGGAGAGTGCGGGTCGGGGTTTCGTGCTGTCCGGGCTCCCGTGAGCCGTCGGGGTGCGCTTGCCGAGGTGCTCTGCGCCGGTCAGGGTGGACGTGTGACGGCGCATGACGCGCGGTGACCAGGTCGCCGGCGCCGTGCGCTCGGGCCGTCGGTGTGCCTCTGTCGGGGCTGGATCCGGCGCCGGGCTGGAGGTGAGCGGATGGCACGGCCCATGGCGCGCTGGGGGGTGGCCCTCGCGGGCGGGGCGCTGTGGTGGTGGGCCGTGGTGCGGCTCGTGTGCGTGCCGGGCGCGGGAGCGCTGGAGGCGGCCGTCGCCGCCGGCGGCTGGGGGCTGAGCCTGCTGCCGGTGCACTGTGAGCCGAAGGAGCAGGCGGACGGGGCCGTGGATGCGCGGCAGTGGGTGCGGGCTTGGCGGGCGGGGAGGGTGGGGCGGCGCGCGGGGTCTGCGGGGCCTGTGGAGAGGGCGTAGGGGGCTTGGCCGGGGCAGAGGGCGGTGGGGCGTGTGGGGGAGGCGTAGGGCGTACGGAGGTGCGGGTAGTGCGGGCTGTGCGGGAGCGCGCGGGGTGCGCGGAGGTGCGTGGGCGCGCTACCACGGCATCGCCACGCCGCCGTTCGGACGCAGGATCTGCCCCGTGGTGAACGACGAGGCGTCGGACGCCAGATGGAGCACCGTGTGGGCGACGTCCTCCGGTTCGCCGACCCGGCCCAGCGGTGACCTACGAGCCATGGACGACTCCGTCCGCGCCTGTACGGCGTCGTCGTGCCGTTCGGTCATCGGGGTGCGGATCCAGCCCGGAGCGACCGCGTTCACACGGATGCCGTGCGGGCCCAGCTCCGCCGCGAGGGTCTTCGTCAGCTGGACCACCGCCGCCTTGGCGGCGCCGTAGCAGAGCAGCCCTGGTGCTCCGGTGTCCACGGCGCCCGAGGCCATCGTGACGATGCTGCCGGCGATCCGACGGTCGAGCATGGCGCGGGCCGCCTCCTGACAGGCGTACAGCACTCCCTTGAAGTTGACGCTCAGCACGCGGTCCAGGTCCTCGTCACGGGTCTCCAGGACGGGGCTGCTGTGCATGATCCCGGCGATCGCGGCCATCACGTCCAGCCGTTCGCAGGAGGCGACGGCCTGGTGGAGCCGGGCGCGGTCCGTCACGTCGAGGTGGTGGGTGCGGGCGCTGCCTCCGTCGGCTTTGATCAGGTCCGCCGTCTCGTGCAGGCCCTGTGCGTCGCGGTCGGCGCAGTGCACGGTGGCGCCTGCTTGCGCGAGCAGGACGGCCGAGGCGCGACCGATGCCTCCTGCGGCGCCGGTGACGAAGGCGGTGCGTCCGGTGAGGTCGTACGCCGTGACGGGCATGAGGGGACCGTAGGGGCGTATCTGATGGGTCGTCAACTGGTCGGGCGGGCCTGGTCTCCAAGGCGGGATGTACCGGTCGGGGCCGGGCCCGCCTGGCAGTTCGGGCACCAGTACGTGGGGCGTTCGCGGGAGCCGTCGCCCTGCTGGGCCACGCGGATCCGGGTGCCGCAGCGTGCGCAGGGGCGTCTGGCGCGGCCGTACACGAAGAGGTCCTGGCCGCGCAGGCCCGTGGTCTTGCGGACCGGGCGGTCGCGGTTGGCTTCCAGGAGCTTCTTGCCGAGCAGCGGCAGTTGGGCGGTGTGCTCGGCGGGGAGCGCGCCGACCGGCAGCCAGGGGGTGACGCGCAGCAGGAAGCAGATCTCGCTCTTGTAGACGTTGCCGACGCCGGCGAGATTGCGCTGGTCCAGCAGGGCTTCGCCGAGCGCGCGGTCGGGGTCGGCGAGCAGGTTGGCCAGGGCGCGGTCCGGGTCCCAGTCGGGGCCCAGGAGGTCGGGGCCGAGGTGCCCGACCACGGTGTCCTCCTCCGTGGTGCGCAGGACCTCCAGGACGGGGAGGCGGTACCCGACGGCCGTACGGGCCGGGCGCGCCTCGGGGGTGGCCGCGCCGGGGTCGGGGGTGGTGGTCAGGACGGCTCGGATCTGGTGGACGGGGCCGCCCGTCCAGAGCTGTTCGTCGGCGAAGATCCGCCAGGAGCCCTCCATGCCGAGGTGCGAGTGGATCGTGATCCCGCCCTCGACCCGGGTGAGGAGGTGCTTGCCTCGGGCGGTGACGTCCAGGACGGTACGGCCCGCCAGGTCGACCAGGGCGAACTTCGGTACCCGGAAGTCGCTCAGGGCCAGCACACGGCCCGCGAGGGCGGTGTGGAGCCGCTTCGCGGATTGCCAGACCGTGTCACCTTCGGGCATGTCTCAAGGGTGACATGAGGGGGCGGGGAGCATGGTGGTGAGCCGGGGCGGGGGAGGGGGCGGCGTCAGGCACGGAGGCGGAGTCTTCCCTGGGGTCGCGGCTGGGCTCCGGCACGGAGGCGGAAGTCTTCCTGGGGGTGCGGCTGGGCTCAGGCACGGAGGCGGAGGCCTCTCGGGGTCGCGATGAAGCCCGCCGCCTCCAGGAGCGTGCCCACGGGGGACGTCAGGGCCTGTGCGCCGTTCACCCGCTCCACCGTGACCGTGCCGAGCGAACCCGCCTGGGCGGCGGTCGCCAGGGCCTCGGCTGCGGCCCGCAGACGGGGGTCGTCGGCGGGTTCGGTGTCCGGGGTGGACGGCCAGGCGAGCAGAGTCTTCCCACCGCGCTCCATGTAGAGGGTGAGCTCGCCGTCCACGAGGACCACGAGGGAGCCCGCCTTGCGGCCCGGCTTGTGCCCGGCGCCGGTGGGCGGCTCGGGCCAGGGGAGGGCGGCGCCGTACGCGTTCGCCGGGTCGGCCGCGGCGAGGACGACGGCCCTGCTGCCCGGGGCGGGGCGGTTGCGGCGGGCCGGAGCGCCGTTCTGCCATGGGCCGCCGGGCGGGCGGCGGTTGTCGGCCGCGCGGTCCAGGGGTGAGACGTACTCGTCCGGCTTGAGCCGGTCCAGGTGCGCGTCGAGGAAGTCGTGGTCGAGGTCGGGGATGTCGTAGGACGGGCCGCCGTCCGTGTCCCTCGGGGTGCCGCCGGAGCCGTCCGTGCCCGTGGTAGGGGGGCCGGGCAGGTCCTCGCCGCGGTCGCGGGCGTTGGACACTGCGCGCAGCCGGTCCACCGCGCCGTCCATCGCGAACTGCGCGGCGCCCAGGCCCTCCACGACATAGCCGCGGCGGGCCTGGCCGCTCTCCTCGAAGGCGGCCAGGACGCGGTACGTCGCCGAGAAGCCGCCCTCGACGCCCTCGGCGGCGACCGCGCCGCGCGTCACCACGCCGTGCCGGTCCAGGAGGGTGCGGGCCAGGGCGTGCGCCCGCACGGTCGCGTCCGGTTCCTGCGCCGGCAGCAGGGACCAGCGGCCGGCGACGGTCGGCGGGCCGGTGCGGGACGCGGTGCGGGCTGCGGCGGTCAGTGAGCCGTAACGGCCGCGCGGGACGGTGCGCTTGGCGCGGTGTGCCGTGGACCCGGCGGTGCGGCCCGAGCCCAGCAGGGAGCGCAGCGGCGCGAGCGTGTCGTTCGTCAGCCGGCCCGACCAGGCGAGGTCCCAGAGGGCGTCGGCGAGCTGTGGATCCGTGGCCTCCGGGTGAGTCGTGGCGCGGATCTGGTCGGCGATCTGACGGAAGAACAGGCCGTAGCCGCCGGACAGGGTGTCCAGGATCGACTGGTGGAGGGCCGTCAGCTCCAGGGGGTGGGGCTGCGGCAGCAGCAGCGGGGCCGCGTCCGCCATGTAGAGGGACACCCAGCCGTCCTTTCCCGGCAGCGAGCCCGCCCCCGCCCATACGACCTCGCCGGCGGCGGTGAGTTCGTCGAGCATCGCGGGCTGGTAGCCGGCGACCCGGGAGGGCAGGACGAGCTTCTCCAGCGCGGACGCGGGCACGGACGCGCCCTGCAACTGCTCGATGGCGCGGACCAGTCCGTCGATGCCGCGCAGGCCGTGCCCCTTGCCGATGTGCTGCCACTGCGGCAGGAACTGGGCGAGGGCGCCCGGCGGCACCGGCTCCAGCTCATGCCGGAGCGCCGCGAGGGAGCGGCGGCGCAACCGCCGCAGCACTGTGGCGTCGCACCACTCCTGACCGATGCCGGCGGGATGGAACTCGCCCTGCACCACACGCCCGCTCGCGGCCAGCCGCTGCAGCGCGCCGTCGGTGATCGCCACGCCCAGGCCGAAGCGGGCCGCCGCCGTGGCCGATGTGAACGGGCCGTGGGTGCGGGCGTAGCGCGCGAGGAGGTCGCCGAGCGGATCCTTGACCGGCTCGGTGAAGGCTTCCGGGACGCCGACGGGCAGCGCCGTGCCCAGCGCGTCGCGCAGCCGGCCCGCGTCCTCGATCGCCGCCCAGTGGTCGGCGCCGCCGATCCGCACCTTGATGGCCCTGCGGGCGCCGGCCAGCTCCTGCGCCCAGGCCGGCTCCGCGCCCCGCTCGGCCAGCTCGGCGTCGGTGAGCGGTCCGAGGAGGCGCAGGAGGTCCGCGACGCCCTCGACGTCCTTGATCCGGCGGTCCTCGGTGAGCCACTGCAGCTCGCGCTCCAGCTCGGTGAGCACCTCGGCGTCCAGCAGCTCGCGCAGCTCCGCCTGGCCGAGCAGCTCGGCCAGCAGCCGTGAGTCGAGCGACAGGGCGGCGGCGCGGCGCTCGGCGAGCGGCGAGTCCCCCTCGTAGAGGAACTGGGCGACGTATCCGAAGAGGAGGGAGCGGGCGAAGGGGGACGGCTCGGGGGTCGTGACCTCGACCAGCCGCACCTTGCGGGCCTCCAGGTCGCCCATCAGCTCCACGAGCCCCGGGACGTCGAAGACGTCCTGGAGGCATTCTCGGACCGCCTCCAGGACGATCGGGAACGAACCGAACTCGCTCGCCACCTCCAGCAGTTGCGCGGCGCGCTGACGCTGCTGCCACAAGGGAGTGCGCCTGCCGGGGTTGCGGCGCGGCAGCAGCAGCGCGCGCGCCGCGCACTCGCGGAAACGGGACGCGAACAGCGCCGAGCCGCCCACCTGGTCGGTGACGACCTGGTCGACGTCGCCCTTGTCGAAGACGACGTCCGCCGCGCCCACCGGCGCCTGGTCGGAGTCGTACTCCCGGCCGGCCCTCCCGGGCTCCTGGTCCAGCAGGTCGAGGCCCATGAGGTCGGCGTCCGGCAGCCGCAGCACGATGCCGTCGTCGGCGTGCATGACCTGCGCGTCCATGCCGTAGCGCTCGGACAGTTTCGCGCCGAGGGCCAGGGCCCAGGGGGCGTGGACCTGCGCGCCGAACGGGGAGTGCACGACCACACGCCAGTCGCCCAGCTCGTCACGGAAACGCTCGACGACGATCGTGCGGTCGTCGGGGACGTGTCCGCACGCCTCGCGCTGCTCGTCCAGGTACGACAGCACGTTGTCCGCGGCCCAGGCGTCCAGGCCGGCGGTGACCAGGCGCAGCCGGGCGTCCTCCTTGGACAGCGAACCGACCTCGCGCAGGAACGCGCCCACCGCGCGGCCCAGCTCCAGCGGGCGGCCCAGCTGGTCGCCCTTCCAGAACGGCAGCCGGCCCGGCACGCCCGGAGCGGGGGAGACCAGGACGCGGTCCCGTGTGATGTCCTCGATCCGCCACGAGCTGGTGCCGAGCGTGAAGACGTCGCCGACACGGGACTCGTAGACCATCTCCTCGTCCAGCTCGCCGACCCGGCCGCCGCCCTTCTTCGGGTCGGACCCGGCGAGGAACACCCCGAACAGGCCCCGGTCGGGGATGGTGCCGCCGGAGGTGACGGCGAGGCGCTGGGCGCCAGGACGGCCGGTGATGGTGCCGGCGACCCGGTCCCACACCACCCGCGGGCGCAGCTCCGCGAAGGCGTCGGACGGATAGCGGCCCGCGAGCATGTCGAGGACCGCCGTGAACGCCGACTCGGGCAGCGACGCGAAGGGCGCGGCCCGGCGGACCAGCGCGAGGAGGTCGTCGACCTGCCAGGTGTCCATGGCCGTCATGGCGACCAGCTGCTGCGCGAGGACGTCCAGCGGGTTCGCCGGGACGCGCAGGGACTCGATGGCGCCGGTGCGCATGCGCTCGGTGACGACGGCGGCCTGGACGAGGTCGCCCCGGTACTTCGGGAAGACCACGCCGGTGGAGACGGCACCGACCTGGTGCCCCGCGCGGCCCACGCGCTGCAGGCCGGAGGCCACGGACGGCGGCGACTCGACCTGGACGACGAGGTCCACCGCGCCCATGTCGATGCCCAGCTCGAGGCTGGAGGTGGCGACGACCGCGGGCAGACGGCCCGCCTTGAGGTCCTCCTCCACCAGGGCGCGCTGCTCCTTGGAGACCGAGCCGTGGTGCGCGCGGGCGATGACCGCGGGCGCGCCCTGGGCGGCGCCGGAGCCGCCCATCAGCTCCGCCGGGGAGTGGTGCTCGACCAGGGTCTCGCCGGTGGCCCGCTCGTAGGCGATCTCGTTCAGGCGGTTGCACAGACGCTCGGCGAGACGGCGGGAGTTGGCGAAGACGATCGTGGAGCGGTGCGACTGGACGAGGTCGGTGATCCGCTCCTCGACATGCGGCCAGATCGAGGGGCGCTCCTTGCCCTCGGAGCCGTCGGCCACCGGGGAGCCGCCCAGCTCGCCCAGGTCCTCGACGGGGACGACGACCGACAGGTCGAACTCCTTGCCCGACGCCGGCTGGACGATCTCCACCTTGCGGTGCGGGGAGAGATAGCGCGCGATCTCGTCGACGGGGCGGACCGTCGCGGACAGGCCGATCCGCCGCGCCGGCTTCGGCAGGAGCTCGTCCAGGCGCTCCAGGCTGAGCGCGAGATGGGCGCCGCGCTTGGTGCCGGCCACGGCGTGAACCTCGTCCAGGATCACCGTGTCGATGCCGGTCAGCGCGTCACGGGTCGCCGACGTCAGCATGAGGAACAGGGACTCGGGCGTGGTGATCAGGATGTCCGGGGGCCGGGTCGACAGCGCCCGGCGCTCCGCCGCCGGGGTGTCGCCGGAGCGGATGCCGACCTTGATCTCCGGCTCGGGCAGGCCGAGGCGCACGGACTCCTGGCGGATGCCGGTCAGCGGGCTGCGCAGATTGCGCTCCACGTCGACGGCGAGGGCCTTCAGCGGTGAGACGTACAGGACCCGGCAGCGCTTCTTCGGATCGGCCGGAGGGGGAGTGGAGGCCAGCTGGTCCAGGGCGGCGAGGAACGCGGCCAGGGTCTTTCCGGAACCGGTGGGGGCCACGACCAGCACGTCCGAGCCCTCGTGGATGGCCTGCCACGCGCCCGCCTGTGCCGCGGTGGGCGCGGAGAAGGCACCCGTGAACCAGCCACGGGTCGCGGGGGAGAAGCCGTCGAGGGCTCGCTGCGGATCGCTGACCATGCATCCATCCTGCACCCGGGCACTGACAATACGCCTGACCTGGGCGAACGCCGCCGAGCCGGGACCGCGGGCGGTCCACCTCGGGTGGGTCGGCCGGGGTGCGGGCGAGGGAGCACCGCAGGTCACGGACAATGGAGACATGGCGGGGCAGGGCGAGAGGGCGCGGCACTGGCGGTACGCCGAGCTGCCCGGCGTCGACCTGCTGCGCGCCCACTACATCCGCAAGGCGTTCGTCCGGCACACCCACGAGCATTTCGTGATCGCCGCCATCGCCGACGGCGTGGAGGTCTTCCACCACCGGGGCGCCGACCAGTACGCCGGGGCCGGCACCCTCGCCCTGGTCAACCCGGACACCCCGCACACCGGACGGGCCGGCGTCCCCGAGGGCTGGCGCTACGGGGCTGTCTACCCCTCCCCGCAGGTCGTCGCCGAGATCGCCGCCGAGACGACCTCGATCAAGGGCACGCCCGGGTTCGTACGGCCCGTGCTGGACGATCCGTACGCGGTGTCCCTGGTGCACCAGGTGCTGCGGGCCGCCGACGAGGGCAACGCGCTGGCCGCCGACACCCTGCTGCGGGTCGCCGTGACGCGGCTGCTGCGGTTGAACGGAGGACCGCTGCCGCAGCGCGAGGTGCGGTCGGCGGGCGCCGGCGTCGCGGCACGCGCGCGTGAGGTGCTCGAACTGCGCATGGCCGAGCCGCCCAGCCTGGAGAAGCTCGCCGGCGACCTGGGCACCGGCCCGTTCGCCCTGCTGCGGGCGTTCCGGGACACCTATGGGATGCCGCCGCACACCTGGCTGACCGACGCGCGCGTGCGGCGCGCCCGCCGGATGCTGGACGCCGGCGTCTCACCCGCCGAGGCCGCGCTCGCCGTCGGCTTCACGGACCAGCCCCACCTGAACCGGCACTTCAGCCGTATCGTCGGCGTACCGCCCGGCGCCTACCAGCGCGAGCGCAAGAACGTACAAGACGCCTGGCGGGAGCCGTCCTAGCGTTGCGGACGTGTCAGAACGGAAACTCATCGCAGAACCCGGTGCAGATCCGGTCCCGAACCCGAGCCCCGTGCGGGACGGGGACCCCGACGGCGGGCGGAGCAAGCCCGACGCCGCCGTGGTGCGGGACGCCCTCGGCGTGGGCGTCGCCGTCGGGCTGTCCGGCTTCGCCTTCGGGGTGACGTCCGCGGGCAGCGGCCTCACCCTCGCCCAGACCTGCGCGCTCAGCCTCCTGGTCTTCACGGGCGCCTCCCAGTTCGCGCTCGTCGGGGCGCTCGCGGCGGGCGGCAGCCCTCTGACCGCGGCCGCCGGCGCCTTCTTCCTGGGGGTGCGCAACGCCTTCTACGGGCTGCGCCTGTCCCAGGTGCTGCGCCTCACGCGCGCGGTGCGGCCGTTCGCCGCGCAGTGGGTGATCGACGAGACGACGGCCGTCACGCTGGCACAGCCGACCCGGCGCAGTGCCCGCATCGGCTTCCTGGTGACCGGGCTCAGCCTGTACGTGCTGTGGAACCTCACGACCCTGCTCGGCGCCCTCGGGGCCGAGGCCATCGGCGACACCGACGCCTGGGGGCTCGACGCGGCCGGGCCCGCCGTGTTCCTCGCCCTGCTCGCGCCGATGCTCAAGTCCACGACCGAGCGTGCCGTCGCGGGGCTGGCCGTGGTGCTGGGGCTGGGACTGCTGCCCGTGCTGCCCGCCGGAGTGCCGGTCCTCGTGGCCGCGCTGGCGGCGCCGGTCGTGCTGTGGGCGCGGGGGCGCCGCCGGGGCGACGTACAGGAGCGGCGCGATGAACAAGAGCCGGGCGACGCCCGGGAGGAGGGACGATGAACGTCTGGATCGCGATCGCCGCCACCGCGCTCGGCTGCTACGCCGTCAAGCTCATCGGGCTCCTCGTGCCCGCGGGCGCTCTGGAACGGCCCCTCGTGCGGCGACTCGCCGCGCTGCTGCCGGTCGCCCTGCTGGCGGCGCTCACCGCCCAGCAGACCTTCGCCGACGGCCGGGAACTCGTTCTGGACGCGCGTGTGGCGGGGCTCGCCGCTGCCGCCGTCATGCTGATCCTGCGGGCGCCCTTCCTGCTCGTCGTCGCGGCGGCCGTCCTGGTGACGGCGGGGGTACGGGCCATCGGGGGCTGACCATGAATGTCTTCGACAGGGGCGGCGGTCAGCCGATGTGGCGGCCGTACGCCCTGAGGGTGCGCAGAGCCTCGATCGTCGCCATGGGGCGGGTCTCCAGGGCGATCCCGGGCGCCCAAGGGTGGCGGCGAGTCGGCCAGCCGCCGTCCTCCCGCTGATCCTGGGTGAGCCGGTCGAGGGAGCGGTCCATCTCGTCGTCCGTGAACCACGCGCGCGCGAGGGAGTCCGGACGGCGCGCGTACTCGTGCGGGAAATGCGTGGCGCCCTCCGCGAGCGGGGAACCGTCGGCGCCGCCCGGGTCCGGGTCCACCAGGCGCTGCTCGCGCACCAGACGGCCGAGCCGGTCGGCGGCCGCCTCCGCGCGCGGGCGGTCGGGAGCCGCGTCCAGGAAGGCCAGCGCCGCCTCGACCTCGTACGGATGGGACTTCTCCAGGGCCTCGACCGCCTGCCAGCAGAAGTCCGTCGCCCGGAACAGCCACGCGTGCCAGACCTCGTTGCGGTGCAGCGGACCGACCACCGGCCCCGTGGCCAGCAGCGAGCTGGGCGCCGGCTCCACGACCGGGAGCGACGGCGCCGCCGGATAGCCGCGCAGGCTGGGGTGGACCGTGGGAAGAGCGCCGTCCGGTGCCGAGACCGCCGTGAGATAGCGGCAGACGCGGTCCACCCGCTGTCCGCCGCACCGCCCGATCGCGTCCAGCACCTGCAGTGCGCGGCCGGTGTGCAGCGGCTGGCTGACCGGTCCCCGCAGATCGGGCTCCAGACCGTGGCCGTACCCGCCGTCGTCGTTGCGATAGGCGTCCAGCGCGGTCTCCACCGGGTCGGCCGCGCCGTTCAGGAAGTCGTACGCGAAGAGGCGCTGTTCCAGCACGCGCGCGGTCAGCCAGACGAACTGCTCGGCGTGGAACAGCGCGGAGCGCGCCGGGGGAGGCGCCTGGCTGAGCGGGGTGGCTCCTGGTTCGGGCATGCGTCAGACCGTAGGGCGGAAAGCGGTTCCGGCAAGGGGGAGCGGCGAAGGCCCACTCTCAGGGGCGGGACACCGGACGCGTCCGGTTGACGGTCGCCACGGGTGCCTGCCCGCGGACCGTGACCCCTCGCCCGGATTCACAGGTCACTCGGGCCTCGATCATGCGCGCTCACGGCCCGTAGGATCGGGTGCCCTTGGGGGTGGTTATGGGGAGGCAGCGCCCTGGTTCGCCGACACTGGAAGAGGTCGCGGCCCTGGCCGGTGTCGGGCGGGGGACCGTCTCGCGGGTCGTCAACAACGCGGCGGGCGTGAAGGATTCGACGCGCCGGACCGTCGAGCGGGCCATCGCCGAACTGGGCTATGTCCCCAACCTGGCGGCCCGCTCCCTGGCCGGCAGGCGGGCGGACGCCGTGACGCTGGTCATGACCGAGCGGGACTGGCGGATGTTCGGGGAACCCTTCTTCGCGGAGATCGTCCAGTCGGTCCGCGACGCCCTCGCCGATGCCTCGGTCCAGCTGCTGCTCACCCTGGTGCGCACCGGCGCCGAGCGGCGGCGCCTCGTGGAGTACGCCCGCGGCGGACGGGTGGACGGGGTCCTGCTGATGTCCGTACGCAGCGAGGACCGGCTGCCGGACATGCTCGCCGAGGCCGGACTGCCCACGGTGCTGCTCGGGCGCCGCTCGGGCGACGAGAACGTCACCTACGTCGACGCGGACAACGTGGGCGGTGCCCGTGACGCGGTGAAGCACCTGGTGCGTGGCGGGCGCACGAGGATCGGCGCGGTCACCGGTCCGCTCGACATGTACGTCACCCAGTGCCGGCTGCGCGGCTACCGCGAAGCCCTGGCCGACGCGGGTCTGGAGCCGCTGGTCGTCGAGGGCGACTTCAGCGAGGGCAGCGGGCGCCGGGCGACGGCCGAACTCCTGGAGCGGCACCCGGACGTCGACGCCGTGTTCGCCGCCTCGGACACCATGGCCGCCGGAGCGCTGGGCGTGCTGCGGGCCGCCGGGCGCCGGGTGCCCGAGGACGTCGCGGTGATCGGCTTCGACGACTTCCCGCTCGCCCAGCACACCGACCCGCCGCTGACGACGGTCCGCCAGCCGATGGAGGAGATCGGGCGGACCATGGTGCGGCTGCTGCTGGAGGAGATGGAGCAGCCCGAGGTGGCGTGGCGGCACGTCATCCTGCGCACGCGACTGGTGGTGCGCGGCTCCGCCTGAGCCCCATTTGTTCCGCAACATTTCGGGAGCGCTCCCAAAACCTCGGGCGGTCTCATACGCGCCCTCGGGCTGACGTGCGGCTTCGGAAATCCGTCGCCACAGTCCTTGCGCATGGGGTTGTCAGGGACATGCGCGGCTCCTACAGTCCGGACTCGGATGGTGAGTGGGAGCGCTCCCATCAGTGGGAGGTGGGAGCGCTCCCGAAATGATCCGTCCGGATCCTCCGTGAGACGCGACCTGTCCGGATCTTCTTCCGAGAGGCACCCGCATGCGACCGTCACCGCACAGCCCTAGGCCGTGTCCGCAAAGTCCCGCCTGCCGTTCGACGCCCGGCACGCTCCCCCAAGCTCTTCGAGCAGGGGGGACCCCCTCTCGCCGCACCGGCCGGCCACCCGCGTACAACCAGTACGCGGGAGCCCGTCCGGCGCGCCGAGAGCACGCACCGGACGCCGCTCGGCCCGCCCTACGGGCGGACGACGCGACTTTACGGACACGACCTGGCACCGCGCGCGGCCTGTTAGCCGCGCTGCTCTCCGCTCTCGCCGCCGTAGCGGCGCTCGTCGTGGCGACACCGCCGGCCCAGGCCGCCGACACCGTGATCTGCGAGCAGTTCGGATCGGCCGTCGTCCAGGGGCGCTACGTCGTCCAGAACAACCGCTGGGGCACCAGCGCCGCCCAGTGCGTCACCGCCACCGACGCCGGCTTCCGGGTGACCCAGGCGGACGGCTCGGTCCCGACCAACGGCGCACCGAAGTCGTACCCGTCGATCTTCAACGGCTGTCACTACACGAACTGTTCGCCGGGGACCACCCTCCCGGCGCGGGTCAGCGCCATCTCCAGCGCACCCAGCAGCATCTCGTACGGCTATGTGTCGAACGCCGTCTACAACGCCTCGTACGACATCTGGCTGGACCCGACGCCCCGCACCGACGGCGTCAACCGGACCGAGATCATGATCTGGTTCAACCGCGTCGGGTCGATCCAGCCGATCGGCTCTCCGGTCGGCACCGCCTCCGTGGGCGGGCGCTCCTGGGAGGTGTGGACCGGGAGCAACGGCTCCAACGACGTGATCTCCTTCGTCGCACCTTCGGCGATCGGCGCCTGGAGCTTCGACGTCATGGACTTCGTCGACCACACCGTCGCCCGGGGCATGGCGCAGAGCGACTGGTACCTGACCAGTGTGCAGGCCGGGTTCGAGCCCTGGCAGAACGGCGCCGGACTGGCCGTGAACTCCTTCTCCTCCACCGTCAACGTCGGCGGCGGCGGTGACCCGGGCGGCCCCGGTGAGCCCGCCACGGCCTGCCAGGTGACCTACGCGGCCAACGTCTGGCAGGGCGGCTTCACCGCCGACGTCACGGTCAAGAACACCGGTTCCGTCGCCGTGGACAACTGGCGGCTCGGCTTCACCCTGCCCTCCGGACAGCGCGTCACCAGCTCCTGGAACGCCGACCTGTCCGGCTCCTCCGGCGCGGTGACGGCGAGCCCCGCGGCGCACAACGCGCGCATCGCCGCCGGGGGCAGCCAGACCTTCGGCTTCCAGGGCACTTACAGCGGCACGTTCGGCAAGCCCACCGGATTCAGCCTGAACGGCACCGCCTGCACCAGCGCGTGACCGGCGCCGGTGCGCCGCACCGGCCTTCTCCGGGCCTGCCCCGCCTTCCCGCACCGACGGTGGCAGGCCCTCTCCCCCCTCCGGCCCGCGCCCGGAAAGGCCCACCCCCCCCATGAGCCCGAGCCCCGTCCTGCCGTTACGCGGCCCCCCGACCGCCGCAGTGCCGCGCGCCGCGGCCCTCGCCCCGACCGGTGAGGCCCCGACGGCCGCCGCCCCTGCCTGCCGGGACCCGCTCGACCGGGCCGCCATCTGCCAGGGCCCCGGCGACCGGGCAGCCGCCTGCCAGGGCCCCGGCGACCGGGCCGCTGCCCGGGACGCCCTGTAGCCGGGGCGCCAGCGCCTCGTCCGGCCGCACCGCGAACGGGACCGGGAGCACCCCAGCTCCTCTCGCCACACACTCGTCCGGCTCCACCGCGAGCAGGGCCGTGAGCACCCCAGCTCCTCTCGCCACCACCTCGTCCGGCCGGCACCGCGAGCGGTACGGGGGGCACCCCCCGCTCCGCGGTGCGCCGGGTCCTGACGCACGACCGGCACTCCCGCACCCGCACCCACCACCGAGGAGGGCACGATGACCGATCCGACCAGAGCCGACGGCACCTCGTCGTTACCGCGCAGGCGCCGACGAAGGTCGGCAGCCCTGGCCACCGCCCTGGCCACCCTGATGCTCGGGGCGGCGGGCCAGATCGCGGGACAGCCCGCCGCAGCGGCGGAAGCCCATGTCGACAACCCCTTCGCGGGGGCGACCTTCTACGTCAACCCCGACTACGCCGAGCTCGTGGACACGTCCATCACGCAGACCTCCGATGCCACGCTCAAGGCGAAGATGGAGAAGGTCAAGAGCTATCCGACCGCCGTCTGGATGGACCGGATCGCGGCCGTCCACGGCGGTGAGGACAACGCGGGACGCAAGAGCCTGGCCGACCACCTCGACCTGGCGCTCGCCCAGAAGAAGCCCGGACAGCCGATCACCGCCACCTTCGTGGTGTACGACCTGCCGGGACGGGACTGCGCCGCCCTCGCCTCCAGCGGCGAACTCCCGCTCACGCAGGCGGGTCTGGACCGCTACAAGAGCGAGTACATCGACGTCATCGCGGACGTCATGAAGAACCCGAAGTACCAGGACATCCGCATCACCACGGTCATCGAGCCGGACAGCCTGCCCAATCTGGTCACCAACACCTCCGACCCCGAGTGCGCCCAGGCCAAGAGCAGCGGCCTGTACGTCAAGGGCGTCCAGTACGCCCTGGACAAGCTGCACGCGATCCCGAACGTGTACACGTACCTGGACTACGCGCACTCCGGCTGGCTCGGCTGGGACAACAACCTCACCCAGACCGTGCAGCAGTACACCGAGGTGGCCCGGGGTACCGCGGCCGGGCTGAGCAGCGTCGACGGGCTGATCACGAATGTCGCCAACTACACGCCGCTGGAGGAGCCGTTCCTCACCGACCCCGACAAGACGGTGGGCGGAAACCCGGTCAAGTCCGGCAAGTACTACGAGTGGAACCCGAACTTCGACGAGGTGGACTTCACGAGGAATGTGCACCGGGCGCTGGTCTCGGCGGGGTGGCCCGCCTCCACCGGCCTGGTGATCGACACCTCCCGCAACGGCTGGGGCGGCACCGCGCGGCCCACCGCGGAGAGCACCAGCACCTCCCTCGACACCTATGTCAACGAGTCGAAGGTCGACCGCCGCGCCCACCGCGGACTGTGGTGCAACACGAGCGGAGCCGGACTCGGACAGCCACCGCAGGCCGCGCCCTCGGGATACCCCGACTCGCACCTCGACGCCTTCCTGTGGATCAAGCCGCCGGGGGAGTCCGACGGGGCCAGCGAGGACATCCCCAATGAGGAGGGCAAGCACGCGGACCCGATGTGCGACCCCGACTACACCGCGTCCAACGCCGGAAACAACAAGACCGGGGCGCTGCCCGACGCACCGCTGGCCGGCCACTGGTTCCACAACCAGTTCCTGATGCTGGTGCGCAACGCCTACCCCGCCGTGCCGACGGGCGGCACCGACCCGGGCGACACCACGGCCCCGACCGCCCCCACCGGCCTGCGCGCCACCGCCAAGACCGCGAGCAGTGTCTCCCTGGCCTGGACCGTGGCCACCGACAACGTGGGCGTGACCGGATACGACGTGTACCGCGACGGCACCCGGGTGGGTTCGACGACCGCCGGCACCACGTACACGGACACCGGGCTGAGCGCCGCCACGGCCTACGGCTACACCGTGCGGGCCCGCGACGCGGCCGGGAACGTCTCCGCCGCCTCCACCGCGCTGAGCGTCACCACCGAGTCGGGCGGCGGCGGTCCCGACCCGTCCGGCGGGCTGAAGGTCGCCTACAAGAACAACGACTCCTCGGCCACCGACAACGCCATCCGGCCCGGCCTGCGGATCACCAACACCGGCAGCGCCGCCCTCGACCTGACCGGGGTGACCGCCCGCTACTACTTCACCCGGGACGGCGGCTCGTCCACGGTGAGCGCCTGGTGCGACTACGCCGCGGTCGGCTGCTCCAACGTCAAGCTCAGGGTCGTCCCGCTGAGCTCCCCGGTCGCGGGCGCGGACGCCTACCTGGAGGTCGGCTTCTCGGCCGGCTCCCTCGCCGCGGGCCGCGACACCGGTGACATCCAGGTCCGGATGGCCAAGTCCGACTGGTCCGCGTTCGACGAGACCGACGACCACAGCCGCGGCACCGCCACGACCTACACCGACGCCCCGGCGATCCCCGGCTACCTCGGCAGTGCCCTGGCCTGGGGCGCACCCCCCGCCTGATCCGCGTACCTCCCCCACGCTCCCCCGCCCGCCCGGAGCGACCACGACCCCGGGCGGGCGGGGGCCCCACAGCGGACAGCGACAGAACGACAGGAGGCACCATGGTTCGACGCAGAAACCGGCTCTTCTCCTGGGCGGCGGTGCTCGCCACCCTGCTCGGCGGGCTCGGCCTGGCCCTGCTCGGGCAGGGCAGCGCGCAGGCGCACGGGGTGGCGATGATGCCCGGATCGCGGACCTATCTCTGCTATCTGGACGCCAAGACCGGTACCGGCGCCCTGGACCCGACGAACCCGGCGTGCAAGGCGGCGCTGGCGGAGAGCGGATCGACGGCTCTCTACAACTGGTTCGCCGTGCTCGACTCCAACGCGGGAGGGCGCGGCGCGGGTTACGTGCCGGACGGCAAGCTGTGCAGCGCCGGCGACCGCTCCCCGTACAACTTCACGGGCTACAACGCCGCCCGCTCCGACTGGCCCCGCACGCATCTGACCTCCGGGAAGAGCATGCAGGTCCGGTACAGCAACTGGGCGGCCCACCCGGGCGACTTCCGGGTCTACCTGTCCAAGCCCGGCTACTCGCCCAGCACCGGGCTGGGCTGGGACGACCTGGAACTCATCCAGACCGTCACCAACCCCGCCCAGTCGGGCTCGCCGGGCAGCGAGTCCGGGCACTACCACTGGAACCTGAACCTCCCCGCGGGCCGTTCCGGTGACGCGGTGCTGTTCATCCAGTGGGTGCGCTCGGACAGCCAGGAGAACTTCTTCTCCTGCTCCGACATCGTCTTCGACGGCGGAAACGGCGAGGTGACAGGTATCCGCGGCTCGGGCGAAACGCCGACTCCGACGCCCACGCCGACTCCCACCCCGACCGACCCGCACACCGGCTGCATGGCCGTCTACTCCGTGACGAACTCCTGGAGCGGTGGCTTCCAGGGATCCGTCGAGGTGATGAACCACAACACGGCCGCGCTCACCGGCTGGGCCGTGCGCTGGCAGCCGGGCAACGGGACGCGGCTGAGCAGTGTGTGGAACGGCACGCTGAGCACCGGAAGCGACGGCACGGTCACGGTCAGGAACGTCGACCACAACCGGAGCATCCCACCGGACGGCAGCGTCACCTTCGGCTTCACCGCCACCTCCACCGGCAACGACCTGCCCGTCGGCTCGATCGGCTGCGTCACCCCGTAACGGGCCCTTCCCCGGCGCCGGTTCCCGACCTCCGGGGGCCGGCGCCCTCGTGTGCGCGGGCGGCCGGCCGGCGGGTGGGGCCAGGGCGTCGGCGGCCGTTCACCAACGGCGGAGTGCCGATGAGGTCCAGGCTCTACCCTGCGTACATGCGGGGCTCCGCGTACGAGCGGGGGCGTGGAGAATGGGAAACGTGCAGATGATGGCGGGTACGGAGCGGGACTCATGCGGTTGACGGTCTTCTGGGAGCGGATGGCGGAGCACTTCGGTGCGGGATACGCCGAGACGTTCGCGCGCGATCACGTGATGACGGAGCTCGGCGGACGCACGGTGCACGAGGCGCTGGGCTCCGGCTGGGACGCCAAGGACGTGTGGCGCGTGGTCTGCGAGGTCATGAACGTCCCGGGGGAGAAGCGCTGACCGGTCGCAGAGATCGCAGGGGCGGGTCCGATTGTCACCGCCGTGGGCGAGACTTGCTCCGTGGCACGCACTGACGAGACCGGGCGGCTTCCCCGGCAGGACTCCCCGTTCGGCACGACACCTCCCACCCCGCCCCCGGGTGAGGGCGGTGCCGGGCCGGACGCGCGCATGCCGCGCTGGCTGCCGCGCGCCCTGGTGCTGACGCTGGCCCTCGTCGGTGTGTTCCAGCTGGGCAGCTGGGCCTTCCACCAGCTCACCGGGCTGCTGATCAACATCCTCATCGCGTTCTTCCTGGCCCTCGCCATCGAGCCCGCGGTGAGCTGGATGGCCTCCCGCGGCATGCGCCGGGGACTGGCCACCGGCGTCGTCTTCCTCGGCGTGATCATCGCGTCCGCCGGGTTCGTGACCCTGCTGGGATCGATGCTCGCGGGGCAGATCATCAAGATCGTCGAGGACTTCCCGGAGTACCTCGACTCCGTCATCAACTGGGTCAACACGCACTTCAACACCGAGCTGCGGCGGGTGGACGTCCAGGAGGGCCTGCTCCGCTCCGACTGGCTGCGCAACTACGTGCAGAACAGCGCCACCGGTGTCCTGGACGTCTCCGCCCAGGTGCTCGGCGGGCTCTTCCAGCTGCTGACGATCACGCTGTTCTCGTTCTACTTCGCCGCGGACGGGCCGCGCCTGCGGCGTGCCCTGTGCTCCGTGCTGCCGCCGGCCCGGCAGGCCGAGGTGCTGCGGGCCTGGGAGATCGCCGTCAACAAGACCGGCGGCTACCTGTACTCGCGCGGTCTGATGGCGCTGATCTCGGGCATAGCCCACTACATCCTGCTGGCCGGTCTGGACGTGCCGTACGCGCCCGTGCTCGCCGTGTGGGTGGGTCTGGTCTCGCAGTTCATCCCGACCATCGGCACCTATCTCGCGGGCGCCCTGCCCATGCTGATCGCGTTCACGGTCGACCCCTGGTACGCGCTGTGGGTGCTGATCTTCGTCGTGGTCTACCAGCAGTTCGAGAACTACGTCCTGCAGCCCAAGCTGACCTCCAAGACGGTCGACATCCATCCCGCCGTCGCGTTCGGGTCGGTCATCGCCGGCACCGCCCTGCTGGGTGCGGTGGGCGCCCTGATCGCCATCCCGGCGGTCGCCACGCTGCAGGCGTTCCTGGGTGCCTACGTCAAGCGGTACGACGTCACGGACGATCCGCGCGTCCACGGACACCGGGACCGGGGTGCCGGGCGCGGGCTGCTCGGGCGGATGCGGGAGGCGTGGGGCCGGCCGTCGGGGGACCGGCCGTCGGGGGACGAGGGGCCGGAACGTGGGACTCCCGGGGATCCGGGGAATCCGGGGGATCGTCCGGGGAAGTCGGAGGTTCGGGGGAGTCCGGGGGCTCGGGGGAGTCCGGCGCGGGGTCGTTCTGAGGGGGCTGCCCGGGCGGGCGTGGCGCGCTTGACATGAAAATCGAACATCCATTCTTATGGAGGTTCCGGCAGGCCACTCGGTGGGCGTTTCGCCACGGTTTCGAGGGAGATGTCCCCGAGTTATCCACAGGCTGGACGGGCGTCGGGGCGCGTTGTCAGTGGCAGGCGTTAGCGTCTTTGACGTGAAGCGATCGACTCAAGCAAACCGGGTGGAACCCATGGCAGGAACCGACCGCGAGAAGGCCCTGGATGCCGCTCTCGCACAGATTGAACGGCAATTCGGCAAGGGCGCGGTCATGCGCATGGGCGAGCGGTCGAAGGAGCCGATCGAGGTCATCCCGACCGGATCGACGGCCCTCGACGTCGCCCTCGGCGTCGGCGGCCTGCCGCGCGGCCGTGTGGTGGAGATCTACGGACCGGAATCCTCCGGTAAGACGACCCTGACCCTGCACGCCGTGGCCAACGCGCAGAAGGCCGGCGGCCAGGTCGCGTTCGTGGACGCGGAGCACGCGCTCGACCCCGAGTACGCCAAGAAGCTCGGCGTCGACATCGACAACCTGATCCTGTCCCAGCCGGACAACGGCGAGCAGGCCCTCGAGATCGTGGACATGCTGGTCCGCTCCGGCGCCCTCGACCTCATCGTCATCGACTCCGTCGCCGCGCTCGTCCCGCGCGCGGAGATCGAGGGCGAGATGGGCGACAGCCACGTCGGTCTGCAGGCCCGTCTGATGAGCCAGGCCCTGCGGAAGATCACCAGCGCGCTCAACCAGTCCAAGACGACGGCGATCTTCATCAACCAGCTCCGCGAGAAGATCGGCGTGATGTTCGGCTCCCCGGAGACCACGACCGGTGGCCGGGCGCTGAAGTTCTACGCCTCGGTGCGCATCGACATCCGCCGTATCGAGACTCTGAAGGACGGCACGGACGCGGTCGGCAACCGCACCCGCTGCAAGGTCGTGAAGAACAAGGTGGCGCCGCCCTTCAAGCAGGCCGAGTTCGACATCCTCTACGGCCACGGCATCTCCCGCGAGGGCGGCCTGATCGACATGGGCGTGGAGCACGGCTTCGTCCGCAAGGCCGGCGCCTGGTACACGTACGAGGGCGACCAGCTCGGCCAGGGCAAGGAGAACGCGCGCAATTTCCTGAAGGACAACCCCGATCTCGCGAACGAGATCGAGCGCAAGATCAAGGAGAAGCTGGGCGTCGGCGTGCGTCCGGAGGAGCCCGCCGTTGAGACCGGCACGGACGCTGCCGCCACCGCCTCGGACGACGCCGCGAAGTCGGTGCCCGCCCCGGCGACGGCCAAGACGGCCAAGACCAAGGCCGCGGCTGCCAAGAGCTGATCCGTGACACGGCGAACGGACTGGGCCGAGTACACCGACCCCCCGGTGGCCCCGGGCGGGAACACGGCCCATGACACGGACGGGGGGATCGACAGCGGAGCCTGGCCGGAGGACGGCACGGCGTACGACGGCGCCGCTGCCCCCCGTGGCGCCCGCCGCGGCCGCAACCGCGGCGGGGCAGGCGGGGCATGGGGATCGGACGGCCCGGAAGGCCCGCGCGGGCGACGTCGGCGCGGACGTACGGAGCCGTCCGGTGAGGACGGTGGCGCCTCACCCTCGTCGAGGGCCGAGGAGGGGACGCCCCCGGGGGACCCGGTCGAGCGGGCCCGGGCGATCTGCCTGCGCCTGCTCACCGGGACCCCGCGCACGCGGAAGCAGCTCGCCGACGCCCTGCGCAAGCGGGAGATCCCGGACGACGCCGCCGAGGAGGTGCTGTCGCGGTTCGAGGAGGTCGGGCTCATCAACGACAGCGCGTTCGCGGACGCCTGGGTGGAGTCCCGGCACCACGGCCGGGGGCTCGCCCGACGGGCGCTCGCGCGGGAACTGCGCACCAAGGGCGTCGACTCCGCGCTGATCGACGAGGCCGTCTCCCAGCTCGACTCCGAGCAGGAGGAGGCGACCGCCCGCGAACTCGTGGCCCGCAAGCTGCGCTCCACACGGGGGCTCGACCGCGACAAGCGACTGCGCCGCCTCGCGGGCATGCTGGCCCGCAAGGGCTACCCCGAGGGGATGGCCCTGCGGGTGGTCCGGCAGGCCCTGGAGGAGGAGGGCGAGGACACGGAGTTTCTGGGGGACGAGGGGGTCTGAGACGAGTGGGGGGACGGACCGGGGAACCGGGTCGGGTGTGAGGGGTCGGGTGTGAGCCGGCCGGGCGCCGGTTCGGGATGGCTGGATACCGGTACGGGTAGCCAGCTGCCGGTACGAGTTGGCTAGGCGCCGGTTCGGGTCGGCGCCTAGGAGGGGCCCGGCGTCACCGGTAGGCCTGCCGCGCGCCATGCCTGGAAGCCTCCGACCAGGTCCGTCGCCCGGTGCAGGCCCAGGCGGTGGAGCGATTCGGCGGCCAGGCTCGACGCGTAGCCCTCGTTGCAGAGCACCACGACCCGTAGGTCATGACGTGTCGCCTCGGGGACGCGATGGCTGCCCTGAGGGTCGAGCCGCCACTCCAGTTCGTTGCGCTCGACGACCAGCGCGCCGGGGATCAGACCGTCCCGCTCGCGCAGGGCCGCGTACCGGATGTCGACCAGCAGGGCCTCGCCGCCCTCGAAGGCCTCGTAGGCGTCCGCCGGTTCGATCCGTTGGTAGCCGGCGCGCACGCGCTCCAGCAACGCGTCGATACCGACGGGCCGTTCCTCACCGTTCTCCGTAGCGCTCACCGTCGCTCCCCTCCGCTCGCCCACCCCGTCACTGCCAGTCTTCCGGCTGCTCGACCTGCTCCAGGCGCAGGACGGGACCGGTGCGGCTGAACCGGCGGATCAGCGGCAGGGGCGGGTAGTAGGCGTGCACGGAGATGGCGTGCTGCTCGGTCGAGGCGTTGAGGACCTCGTGCACATGGTGACGGCCGAAGGCGCGGCCCTTGCCGGCCGGGAGCCGGCGTGAGCGGTTCACATCGTCCGCCAGCTCCAGCGTCTTCCAGCCGCCGGACGGCAGCCGGACGGCCAGCGAGTGCTCGGTGAGTTCGCCGGACGCGGTGACGAACGCACCGACCGACTCGGCGTGGTCGTGCCAGCCGGTGCCGGTGCCGGGAGGCCAGCCGATCAGCCAGGCCTCGCTGCCACCGGGTCCTTCGAGCCGTACCCAGGTGCGGCCCTCGGGGTCGAGCGGGAGCGAGGCGATCAACTCGGCGTCGGCCGCGGCACGCCGTACGAAGTCGAGCAGGTCGGCCTGCGTCGGCGCGGAGGCCGGGGAGGTGTGCTGGGAGGGGGCAACGGCGGCAGGGGAGACAGACAAGGGACACCGTCCTGAGGGGAGTTCGCGAAGAGCGCGCGGCAGCGAAAGGCATGCGGGGAGCACTGAGAAGCGCGGCGGGGGAATGGCGAATTCAGCAGGACGGACGACACACGCAGCCCGCATAGCGGACGAGGTCCATATGGACCCTCCGCCACAGGCGCACACAGGTGTCGGTCACGATCGGGAGTACACCACGCCGGTCGGGGCCGGTCAACTCACCGTCACTATGCGGACCGGACCGGACAGTGACGGTGAGTGTCGCTCCCTTGTACGAAGTCGGCATGACGGAAGCGAGAGTGGGCGGGGAGCAGGGGTCAGCGGGAACCGGCGCCCGCCCGTTCCGCCCCTGCCCCCGCTCCGGCCTGTGCCTGCGCCGCGACCGGTCCCCCCAGGGCGGTCTCGGCCGCCGCGTAGAGGTCCGCGGGCCGTACCCCGCCGAGGGCGGTCACGAGATGCCCGTCGGGGCGCACCAGCAGGACCGAGTGCGCGGCCGCTCCCGGATAGCTCTCGGCGACCAGCAGTTCAGCGGGGTACGGCAGGGCCGTCACCGCCGCCGCCAGTCGCGGCATGATGCCGGCGGTCGCCCAGTGCTTGCGGTCCCACACGCCGGTGCCCGGCGCGATCAGGACGACCAGCAGCGCGCCGCGCCCGAGCCGGTCCCGGAGCTGGGCGAACGAGCCGTCCTCCGCCGTGACCCGCACGTCCGCGACGGGGGCGCCGCGCGGTGTGTCGACGGGGACCTCGCCCTCCAGTTCGCCCGGGGCGAGCGGGGAGTCGGCGTACGTGCCGGGCGCGCCGATGACGCCCTGGCCCAGGTGCCCGTCCATGAGCAGGGCTTCGTGGCCCCGGGCCGAACCCGGTACGAGCGTCCGCAGCCCGCCGCCGGAGCGCAGCAGCGGCAGGGCCTGGTCGGCGGCCCGCAGGCGGGCGGCGACGGCGGCGCGCCGCTCGGTCTGGTAGGAGTCGAGCAGTGCCTCGTGCGAGCCGTGGTGCCAGGCGGACGCCAGTTTCCAGGCGAGGTTGTCGGCGTCGCGCAGTCCTTCGTCCAGGCCGTGGGTGCCCAGGGTGCCGAGACAGTGCGCGGCGTCGCCCGCGAGGAACACGCGGCCCGCGCGCCACCGGCGGGCGAGCCGGTGGTGGACGGTGTGCACACCGGTGTCGAGCAGGTCGTACGGCGGTGTCGTGCCCTCGCACCAGCCGGCGAGCGTCTCCCGGATGTGCGTCACGAGCAGTTCGGGGGTGACGAGGTCCTTGCCGGGCGGCAGCAGCCAGTCCAGGCGCCACACGCCGTCGGGGAGCGGGCGTCCGGTGATCTCGCCGGCCGAGGGGGCGGTCGTCCGCCAGGGCGGCGTCCGGTGGAGCAACCCGTGGCCCTTCCAGGGGAGTTCCACGCGGAGTGCGGCCACGGCGTGGCGCTCCACGGCGGTGCGGCCGGGGAAGCGGATGTCCTGGAGCTTGCGGACGGTCGAGCGGGGGCCGTCGCAGCCGACGACGTAACTGCCGCGCCACCAGGTGCCCTGCGGGCCGCGGGTGTGCACGGTGACTCCGGAGGGCTCCTGCTCCATCGAGTCCAGGCGGCTGTCCACGGCGAGTTTGACGAGCGGCTCGTTCGCGAGGGCGGTGCGGAGGGCGCCGGTGAGGGCGTGCTGGGCGATGTGCAGCGGGGCGGGGTTCGGGTGGCCCTCGGGCCCGGCGGCGTCCTCGAACGAGACCTCGCGTGTCACCTGCTTGCGCCGCATCGCCCGCCATCCGGCCCAGCGCGTGCCGAGCGCGCCGAGGGGGGCGCCGGTGAGGCGTTCCACGAGGGCGGTGGTGTCCTCGCGCAGGACGACGGTGCGGGCGAGACGGGGTTCGTCCTTGCCGGGGCCCTCGTCGAGCACGACGCAGGGCACGTCCTGACGGGCCAGTGCCAGGGCGAGGGTGAGCCCGACGGGCCCCGCGCCGACGATGATCACCGGGTCCACGGCGCGGCGCCCCCTGCCCGCAACGGTGTCCCGAGGGACGCGAGTGAACAAGAAGATGGAGCAGGGTGCACGATCACAGAACGTATGCAACCCATTGCCAGTGTTTGCGTCAAGTGACGGAAGGCAGTGGCGATCATGTCATCGGACATGGGGTGGGGCGGCTGGGCCCTGCGGGTGCGGGAGTGCAGAGAGGGCAGTGGCCATCAAGCCACTGCCCTCCGCGCGCGCCTGCAATCTGACCAGAGGTCAGATGGACCCTCCGGCGCCGGTCCCGAAGGTGCCACCCGTGGCCGCCGGGTTCAGCTCCTCCATGTCCTCGGCGCTCAGCACCGCACCCGTACCCCGCTTGCTGCGCCGCAGCCGCTTCTCCAGCCAACTGGCGAAGCTGGTGAGGATGAAGTTGAGGACGATGTAGATGACCGCCACGACGACGAAACTGGGGATGACGTTGGCGTAGAACGCCGCCAGCGTCGCCCGCGCGTTGAGCAGTTCGGTGAACCCGATCATCACGCCGCCCAGCGCGGTGTCCTTCACGATGACCACGAGCTGGCTGACGATGGCCGGCAGCATGGCCGTGACGGCCTGCGGCAGCAGGATGGTCCGCATCGTCTGGCTCTTGCGCAGGCCGATCGCCATGGCGGCCTCCGACTGCCCCTTGGGCAGGGAGAGGATGCCGGCCCGTACGACCTCGGCGAGGACGGACGCGTTGTAGAGCACGAGACCGGTGACGACCGCGTACAGCGGTCGCTGCTCACTGCTGACGTCGGTCCAGCGGTTGTAGAACTCGTTGGCGAACAGCATGAGCAGCAGGACCGGGATGGCCCGGAAGAACTCGACCACCCAAGCGGCCGGAAGCCGCACCCACCGGTGGTCGGAGAGGCGCGCGATACCGAAGAACGCGCCCAGCGGAAGGGCGATCACCATGGCCAGCGCGGCGGCCGTCAGTGTGTCGGCGAGGCCCGGCAGCAGATAGGTCGTCCACGCCGGCGACTCGGTGAACGGCTTCCACAGGGCCCACTCCAGCTGGCCCTTCTCGTCCATCGTGCGCCACACGAACCACACGAGCAGCGCCAGCAGGACGAAGAAGATCACCGAGACGATCACATTGCGCCGCTTGGCGCGGGGGCCCGGAGCGTCGTAGAGAACGGAGCTCATCGCTTCACCGCCAGTCGCTTGCTCAGCCAGCCGAGGAACAGGCCGGTGGGCAGGGTCAGTACCACGAAACCGAAGGCGAAGACCGCGCCGATGAGCACCGTCTCGGCCTCGTTCTCGATCATCGTCTTCATCAGGTACGCGGCCTCGGCCACGCCGATCGCGGCCGCCACCGTGGTGTTCTTCGTCAGGGCGATCAGCACGTTGGCCAGTGGGCCGATGACCGAGCGGAGGGCCTGCGGCAGGATGATGAGCCGGAGCGTCTGAGTGAACGTCAGCCCGATGGCGCGAGCCGCCTCGGCCTGTCCCATCGGCACGGTGTTGATGCCGGAACGGATCGCCTCGCAGACGAAGGCCGCGGTGTACGCGACGAATCCGAGGATCGCCAGACGGAAGCCCCGGACGCCGAAGTCGGAGGCGCCCATCGTCACGCCGAAGATGTCGGCGAGTCCGAGCGAGGTGAAGATGATGATGACCGTCAGGGGGATGTTCCGGACGATGTTCACGTAGGCCGTGCCGAACCCGCGCATGAGCGGGACAGGGCTGACTCGCATGGCGGCCAGGACAGTACCCAGGATCATCGAGCCGATGGCGGAGAAGAACGTGAGCTTCACCGTCATCCAGAAGGCACCCAACAGGGTCGGGTCGTTGTAATCAGAAAGAAAATCGAACACGATCTCCCGCGCTTCCGGGTGGGTGGCGTGTGTGGATAGCGCGGCGCGCCGCCGCCCTGATCGCGGTGGACGGCGGCGCGCCGGTGGACCCGTGCGCTACTTGACGATGTTGCCGATCTTCGGCGCGGGCTCGTACTTGTAGTTGGCCGGACCGAAGTTGTCCTTGACGGCCTTCTCCCAGGCGCCGTCCTTGACCATCTTCTCCAGGGCGGCGTTGACCTTGTTCACGGTCTCGGTGTCACCCTTCTTCACACCGATGCCGTAGTTCTCGTTGCTCAGCTTGAGGCCGGCGAGCTTGAACTTGCCCTTGTACTGCGCCTGCGCGGCGTAGCCGGCGAGGATCGAGTCGTCCGTGGTGAGAGCGTCCACGGAGCCGCTCTGGAGGCCGGCGAGGCACTCGGAGTAGCCGCCGGTCTCCTTGAGGTTGGCCTTGGGGGCGAAGTCGTTCCTGACGTTCTGGGCCGAGGTGGAGCCGGTCACCGAGCACAGGTTCTTGCCGTTGAGGTCGGTGGCCTCGCTGATGTCCGAGTCCGCCTTGACGAGCAGGTCCTGGTGGGCCAGCAGGTACGGGCCGGCGAAGTCGACCTTCTCCTTGCGCTCGTCGGTGATCGAGTAGGTGGCCGCGATGAGCTTCACGTCGCCACGGGCGAGCGCGTTCTCGCGGTCGGCGCTCTTCGTCTCGACGAACTCGATCTGGTTGGGCTCGTAGCCGAGCTCCTTGGCGACGTACGTCGCCACGTCCACGTCGAAGCCGGAGAAGGAACCGCCCGGCTCCTTCAGCCCCAGACCAGGCTGGTCGTACTTGATGCCGATCTTGATCTTGTCGCCCCCACCGGAACCCGACCCGCCCTCGCTGTCCCCGTCGCCGCCGCACGCGGTGGCGGTGAGGGTGAGGACGAGTGCCGTGGCGGCCGCGGCGGTGACCTTGCGGAGCTTCATGGTGAACATCCTTTGTGTGATGAAGAGACACGTGCCCTGAAGACGGGCCGGCGGGTGACGCAGGGCGTCGGCTGCGAGGCGCAGTCCGTCAGTGGTGCAGGATCTTGGACAGGAAGTCCTTGGCGCGGTCGCTGCGCGGGGCGCTGAAGAACTGGTCGGGCACGGCCTCCTCGACGATCTTGCCGTCGGCCATGAAGACCACCCGGTTGGCGGCCGAGCGCGCGAAGCCCATCTCGTGGGTGACCACGATCATGGTCATGCCGTCACGGGCCAGCTGCTGCATGACCTCGAGGACCTCGTTGATCATCTCCGGGTCGAGCGCCGATGTGGGCTCGTCGAAGAGCATGACCTTCGGGTCCATGGCCAGGGCCCGGGCGATGGCGACACGCTGCTGCTGACCGCCGGAGAGCTGTGCCGGGTACTTGTCCGCCTGGGTCCCCACGCCCACGCGGTCCAGCAACTGCCGGGCCTTCTCCTCGGCCTTCTTCTTGTCCGCCTTGCGGACCTTGATCTGCCCCAGCATCACGTTCTCGAGCACGGTCTTGTGCGCGAAGAGGTTGAAGCTCTGGAAGACCATGCCGACGTCGGCTCGCAGCCGGGCCAGCTCCTTGCCTTCCTGGGGCAGCGGCTTGCCGTCGATGGTGATCGACCCGGAGTCGATCGTCTCGAGGCGGTTGATGGTGCGGCACAGGGTGGACTTGCCGGACCCGGAGGGCCCGATGACGACGACGACCTCGCCGCGGGCGATCGTCAGATCGATGTCCTGGAGCACGTGCAACGCGCCGAAGTGCTTGTTCACATCTTTCAGGACCACAAGGTCGCCGGACGCGGCAACGTCGTCCTTGGCCACCGATACTTCGGTCATCGCTCTCAGGCTCCGTCCTCCTCGGTTTCGGAGGACAGTAGTGACGGTTCCCGACCTGCGTCATTAGTTCTGAGGTGAATCTGAGCATCACGATCCGATAGCGATCGGACACGTGTCGTAGTACCGGCGAACCGGCGAGTACCGGCTGCATAACGGAAACAGCGAGCAACCGGAACCCTCTTGACGCCGTCCTCGTCCATCAGCGTGACTGCCATGTGCACGCGCGGGTCCCCCGATCCGTATCTGTCGTAACCGTACGCCCGGTGAATCGAAGGAGGCACGGATGAGACTGCTTCTCGTCGAGGACGACAACCACGTCGCCGCCGCGCTGTCCGCGGTCCTGGCCCGGCACGGTTTCGACGTCACCCACGCGCGCAGCGGCGAGGAGGCCCTTCAGGCGCTCGTCCCCGAGGGCAACGGCTTCGGGGTGGTCCTCCTCGACCTCGGCCTGCCCGACCAGGACGGCTACGAGGTCTGCGGCAAGATACGCAAGCGCACCAGCACCCCGGTGATCATGGTGACCGCGCGTTCCGACGTCCGCTCCCGCATCCACGGGCTGAACCTCGGCGCCGACGACTACGTCGTGAAGCCCTACGACACCGGGGAGCTGCTCGCCCGGATCCACGCGGTCAGCCGGCGCAGCGTGCCGGAGGACGCGGCGACGGGCGGCGAGGGTGTGCTGCGCCTCGGCGCCGTGCACATAGAGCTGCCCACCCGCCAGGTCAGCGTGGACGGCTCGGTCGTCCAGCTCACCCGCAAGGAGTTCGATCTCCTCGCCCTGCTCGCGCAGCGCCCCGGCGTGGTCTTCCGCCGGGAGCAGATCATCAGCGAGGTGTGGCGGACGAGCTGGGAGGGGACCGGGCGCACCCTCGAGGTGCATGTGGCGTCGCTGCGGGCCAAGCTGCGGATGCCGGCGCTGATCGAGACCGTGCGCGGGGTCGGGTACCGGCTCGTGGCCCCGGCGGCGTAGCGGGTGCGCACTCGGCTGCTCCCGCTGCTCATCGTGCTGATGGCGGCCGTGCTGCTCGCGCTCGGCGTGCCCCTCGCGGTGAGTCTGGCCGCCGCCCAGCAGCAGAAGGTCGTCGTCGACAGGATCGACGACACGGCGTACTTCGCGGCCATCGCCCGCCCCGCCACCGACGCCGCCACCGGCTCCCGGGACGTCCTGCGCGTCCTCAGCCGCGAGCTGGAGAACTACCACGAGGTCTACGGCATCCGCGCCGGGGTCTTCCTGCCCAACGACACCCCGCTGGCCAGCGGGCCGAGCACCTGGTTCCTGCCCGGCTCCGGCGAGGTGCGCGACGCCTTCGAGGAGTCCCTGCTCAGCCGGCGCAGCCACGACCCGCAGCAGGTGTGGCCCTGGCAGCGCGGCCGGCTCGTCATCGCCTCACCGGTGATCCGGGACGGCGACGTCGTCGCCGTCGTCGTCACCGACTCGCCCACCGGGCCGATGCGGTCCCGGATCCTGCACGGCTGGCTGATCATCGGCGCCGGTCTGACCGCCGCCATGCTGGTCGCCGTCGGCGCCGCGCTCCGGCTCACCGGCTGGGTGCTCCGACCGGTCCGGGTCCTGGACGTCACCACCCACGAGATCGCCAGCGGACGGCTGAAATCCCGGGTCGCGGTGGCCAGCGGACCGCCCGAGCTGCGTCGGCTCGCCCGGTCGTTCAACGAGATGGCCGACAACGTCGAGGACGTCCTGGAGCAGCAGCGCGCCTTCGTCGCCGACGCCTCCCACCAGCTGCGCAACCCGCTCGCCGCCCTGCTGCTGCGGATCGAGCTGCTCGCCTTCGAGCTGCCCGAGGGCAACGAGGAGATCGCCTCCGTCCAGGCCGAAGGGCGGCGGCTGGCGCAGGTGCTGGACGACCTGCTCGACCTGGCGCTCGCCGAGCACACCGAGGCCGACGTCCGGCTGACCGACATCGGCGCGCTGACCGCCGAGCGGGTCGCGGCCTGGGCGCCGACCGCCGAGGCGAAGGGCGTACGTCTGCGGGGGACCTGCCCGGCCACCACGGGCTGGGCCGACCCGGTGGCCCTGTCCAGCGCGCTGGACGCCGTCATCGACAACGCGGTCAAGTTCACCCCGCCCGACGAGAGCGTCGAGGTGACCGTCGCGGCCGACGGCGACACGTCGACGATCGAGGTGGCCGACCGAGGCCCCGGTCTCACCGACGAGGAGCTGGCCCGGATCGGCGACCGCTTCTGGCGCAGCGGACGCCACCAGAACGTGAAGGGCTCCGGTCTCGGCCTGTCGATCTCGCGGGCCCTGCTCGCGGCGGGCGGCGGCACCATCGCGTACGCCCATCACGAGCCGCACGGCCTGCGGGTGACGGTGACGCTGCCGAGGACCGGCCCGACCGTGTAGAGCGGGTCGGCGTCGCGCTAGGGCTTCACCGACCGGTAGTACCGCCGGGCGCCCTCGTGCAGGCCCAGGGGATCCGTGTAGATCGCCGTACGCAGATCCACGAGCTGCGCCGAGTGCACATGGGCTCCGATGCCGTCCCGGCTCTTGATGACCGTCCGGGTCAGCCACTCGGTGAGCCGCGGGTCCATGTCCTTGCGGGTGATCAGCAGGTTGGAGACGGCGATGGTCGGCACCGTGCTGCCGTTCTGGACGGTGGGGTACGCCGACTCCGGCATGTTCGTCGCGCGGTAGAAGTGGGCCGCGTCGCCCTGGGCGTGCACCTTGGCGACGAGACCGGCGTCGATCGGCACGAAGCGGAAGGACGACGTCTCCGCGATCTTCTCCAGGCCGTCCGTCGGCACCCCGCTCGACCAGAAGAACGCGTCGAGCTCCTTGCCGAGCCGTGCGGGCCCGGTGTCGATGCCGTCCGAGCGGGGCGTGATGTCCTTGACCGGGTCGATGCCCGCCGCCTCCAGCACCCGGGTGGCGATCAGCCGCACCCCGGAGTCCGGCAGCCCTATGGCCACCCGCTTGCCCTTGAGGTCGGCGACGGACCGGATGTCCGAGTCCGGCGGCACCACGAGCTGCACGTAGTCGTCGTAGAGGCGGGCCACCCCGCGCAGCCGGCCGGCGACCGGCTTGCCGCCGACCTTGAAGGTGTCCACCGCGTCGGCGGCGGCGATCGTGAAGTCGGCCCGGCCGGTCGCGACCCGCTGGACGTTCTCCTGCGAACCGTCGCTCGTCAGCAGCCGCACCTTCAGCTGGGGCATGTCCTTGGCCAGCTCCTCGCGCAGCAGCTCGCCGTACTCCTGGTACACCCCCGCGCGCGTGCCCGTGCTGAAGGTGATCGTCCCGCTCGGCGGGTCCTCGCCCAGCGGCAGCACCCACCACAGCAGCAGCCCGAGGGTCACCAGGCCGGCGGCCCCGCCCTGGAGGGCCCGGCGTCGGCTGATGCGGGAGAGTGCGGTGGACATGGCCGCGATCCTGCCAGCCGGGGCACGCCCTGACCAGGGCCGAGGTCACAGCCGGAGCCCGGACCGGGCCCGGCCCGCTCGCTAGAGTCGGCCGCATGAGTTCCTCTCCCGCCGACCTGGTCCGTGAGTTCCACCTGGCCTTCGGGCTCGACGCCCGCACCACCCCGACGGAGGTGGCGCCGGAGCTCGCCGCCCACCGGGGAGAGCTGCTCGCCGAGGAGGCGGCGGAGGTCGCCGAGGTCGCCGTGACCGGCCCGCTGGACCGGCTCGCGCACGAGCTGGCGGACGTCGTGTACGTCGCCTACGGCACGGCCCTCGTCCACGGCATCGACCTGGACGCCGTCCTGGCCGAGATCCACCGCTCCAACATGACCAAGCTCGGCCCGGACGGCCGGGTCGCGCGCAGGGCCGACGGCAAGGTCCTCAAGGGCGACCACTACGAGGCACCGGACGTGGGCGCCGTCCTGCGCCGCCAGGGCTGGGCGCCGGGCCCCTCCTAACGGGTGAATGAGGTGTCGGTAGGACCGCATACCCTTGTCCCATGAGCAGCAGTGACCGGAGCCAGGCCGTGGACGTCAGGACGTATGAGGTGCGCACCTACGGGTGCCAGATGAACGTCCATGATTCCGAGCGATTGTCCGGTCTGCTGGAGGACGCCGGGTACGTGCGCGCCCCCGAGGGCTCCGACGGCGACGCCGACGTCGTCGTCTTCAACACCTGCGCGGTCCGTGAGAACGCCGACAACAAGCTGTACGGCAACCTCGGCCACCTCGCCCCGAAGAAGGCGAGCCGGCCCGGCATGCAGATCGCCG
This sequence comes from Streptomyces nigra, assembly GCF_003074055.1. Taxonomy (NCBI): domain Bacteria; kingdom Bacillati; phylum Actinomycetota; class Actinomycetes; order Kitasatosporales; family Streptomycetaceae; genus Streptomyces; species Streptomyces nigra. The sequence goes on from NZ_CP029043.1 coordinate 5,627,191, forward strand.
TCGGCGGCTGCCTCGCCCAGAAGGACCGGGACACCATCGTCAAGCGGGCCCCCTGGGTCGACGTGGTCTTCGGCACGCACAACATCGGCAAGCTGCCCGTCCTGCTGGAACGCGCGCGCGTGCGGGAGGAGGCGCAGGTCGAGATCGCCGAGTCGCTGGAGGAGTTCCCCTCCACGCTGCCCACCCGGCGCGAGAGCGCCTACGCGGCCTGGGTCTCGATCTCCGTCGGCTGCAACAACACCTGCACCTTCTGCATCGTCCCGGCCCTCCGCGGCAAGGAGAAGGACCGCCGCCCCGGCGACATCCTCGCCGAGGTCGAGGCGCTGGTCGCCGAGGGCGTCAGCGAGATCACCCTGCTCGGGCAGAACGTCAACGCGTACGGCTCGGACATCGGCGACCGTGAGGCGTTCAGCAAGCTGCTGCGGGCCTGCGGGAAGATCGACGGCCTGGAGCGCGTCCGCTTCACCTCGCCGCACCCGCGCGACTTCACCGACGACGTGATCGCCGCCATGGCCGAGACGCCGAACGTGATGCCGCAGCTGCACATGCCGCTCCAGTCCGGCTCGGACACCGTCCTGAAGGCGATGCGCCGCTCCTACCGCCAGGACCGCTACCTCGGGATCATCGAGAAGGTCCGCGCCGCGATCCCGCACGCCGCGATCACCACCGACATCATCGTGGGCTTCCCCGGCGAGACCGAGGAGGACTTCGAGCAGACGCTGCACGTCGTCCGCCAGGCCCGCTTCGCGCAGGCGTTCACGTTCCAGTACTCCAAGCGCCCCGGCACCCCCGCCGCGACCATGGACGGCCAGATCCCCAAGAAGGTCGTCCAGGAGCGCTACGAGCGTCTCGTCGCCCTCCAGGAGGAGATCTCCTGGGAGGAGAACAAGAAGCAGGTCGGCCGCACCCTGGAGCTGATGGTCGCCGAGGGCGAGGGCCGCAAGGACGACGCCACGCACCGTCTCTCCGGCCGTGCCCCCGACAACCGCCTGGTCCACTTCACCAAGCCGGACCAGGAGGTCCGCCCCGGTGACGTCGTGACCGTCGAGATCACCTACGCCGCCCCGCACCACCTCCTCGCCGAGGGCCCCGTCCTCGACGTACGCCGCACGCGCGCGGGCGACGCCTGGGAGAAGCGCAACGCCGCCGAGCAGGCCGAGCCGGCCGGTGTGCTGCTGGGCCTGCCCAAGGTGGGCGTGCCCGAGCCGCTGCCGGTGGTCACCGGGGGCTGCGCGATCGACTGACGGCGCCCGGGAGCCGTCCCCAGCGGCCGTGGGGCGCCGCAGTAGGCTGCCGATCATGCTTGTCGCCGCCGCAGTCTGCCCGTGCCCGCCGCTTCTCGTGCCCGAGGTCGCGGCGGGCGCCGCCCCCGAGCTGGACGCCGCGCGTGACGCGTGCGCCGACGCGCTCGGGGTGCTCGCCGCCGCCCGGCCCGACCTGCTGCTGGTCGTCGGACCCGCCGACGAGAGCGGGTCCGGGGCCTACGCGCAGGGCACACCCGGCTCCTTCCGGGGCTTCGGTGCGGACGTCGGCGTACGCCTGGGTACGGCGACCGCGGACGCGCCGTCGAAGGACGTGCTGCCGCCGTCCCTCGCCGTCGCCGCCTGGCTGCTGGAGCGCACCGGCTGGGCGGACGCCCCGATAGAGGGACTCGCCGTGGCGGAACCGACGAGCGCCGAGCGGTGTGTCCGGACGGGGAGGGAGATCGCCGCCCGGGCCGGCCGGGTGGCCCTGCTGGTGATGGGCGACGCCAGCGCCTGCCGCACACTCAAGGCGCCCGGCTATCTGGACGAGCGGGCCGCGCCCTTCGACGCGTCCGTCGCCCGTGCGCTGGGCTCGGCGGACGTGCCCGCCCTCAAGGCGCTCGACATCGACCTGGCCCGCGAGCTGCAGGCGGCGGGCCGGGCCCCGTGGCAGGTCCTGGCGGGAGCCGCCGAGGATGCGGACCTCGCGGGTGCCCTGCTGTACGAGGACGCGCCGTACGGGGTCGGATACCTGGTCGCCACCTGGTCCTGACGTCCCACGGAGACGGCGGACGGCCGCGCGGCCCCGGGATGTCTCCGGGGGCTGCGCGGCCGTCCGCCGTATGCGCCGGTCAGGTGGTCGGCGGCGGTGTGTCCGGCGGTGGTGTGCCACCACCCGTGGAGGGGCCACTCGCTGAAGGGCCACCCGTGGAAGGGCCACCTGCGGAGGGGCCGCCCGCGGAAGGGCCGTCGCCCTTGTGGGTGATCCGCTCCATGGCCCCGTGCGCCTTGCCGGTGCCTGAATGGATCTTGTCGCTGTACTTGCCCTTGGTCCGCTCGTCGACGACCTTGGCGGCCTTGTCGAGGCCGTGGTGCACCTTGTCCTCGTGCCGCTGAGCGAAGTCGGAGACCTTGTCCTTGGCCGGACCGATCTTCGCCTTCAGATTGTCCATCAGACCCATGCTTCACCCTTCCCGCGCGGGGCAGTCACCTGCGGGCGCCCTCACCGGCCTCACTGTCGGCGGCCTCGTCGGCGGACTGCTGCTTGGGGATCTCGACACCCTCGTCGGTACCGGTCCCGTCGGTCCCATCCGTCCCGTCGGTCTCAGCGGCCGCTGCCGCGGGGGCCGTCTCCTCCGCCTCCGCTCCGGACGAAGCCGTCGGCTCCGCAGCATCCGCCGCCTCCGCCGCCACGGCCTCGGAATCGGCGGTCACCGTGGAGGCCTCGGCCTCAGCGGGGGACGCCTCCTCCGACGCCTTCGACCTGCCAAAAATCCGTGCGAAAACGCCCATATCCACTCCATACGGTACTCGTGCGGGCGAAATCCCGCGTCGTCCGGTGCGTCCGTTTGCGCCCCCGGGTCGCCGCGCCCTCCGAAAGGGCGCCGAATCCTCGCAACAGGCAACGAATCCGCGCACGGCCCGTCACGTAACTCGTTCGAGACCACCCCCTGAGGTTTGCGAGACTGGGGCGGTGAGCAGTGCACCCCCCTCCCCGCGCGTCATCGCCGTCGTCGGACCCACCGCGGCCGGAAAGTCCGATCTGGGCGTCTTCCTGGCGCAGCGACTCGGCGGCGAAGTCGTCAACGCCGACTCCATGCAGCTCTACCGCGGGATGGACATCGGCACCGCCAAGCTGACGCCGCAGGAGCGCCAGGGGGTCCCGCACCACCTGCTGGACATCTGGGACGTCACGGTCACCGCCTCCGTCGCCGAGTACCAGCGCCTCGCCCGCGCGCGGATCGACGCCCTGCTCGCCGAGGGACGCTGGCCCGTCCTCGTCGGCGGCTCGGGGCTGTACGTCCGGGGCGCCGTCGACAACCTCGAGTTCCCCGGCACCGACCCCGAGGTCCGGGCCCGGCTGGAGGAGGAGCTGGCGCTGCGCGGCTCCGGGGCGCTGCACGCACGTCTGGCGGCCGCCGACCCCGCCGCCGCGCAGGCGATCCTGCCCGGCAACGGCCGCCGGATCGTCCGCGCCCTGGAGGTCATCGAGATCACCGGACAGCCCTTCACCGCCAACCTCCCCGGTCATGACTCCGTGTACGACACCGTCCAGATCGGCGTCGACGTGGGCCGCCCCGAGCTCGACGAGCGCATCGCGCGCCGCGTCGACCGGATGTGGGACGCCGGGCTCGTGGACGAGGTGCGCTCACTGGAGGCGAAGGGGTTGCGAGAGGGGCGTACGGCGTCGCGCGCGCTCGGCTACCAGCAGGTGCTCGCGGCGCTCGCGGGGGAGTGCACCCTCGACGAGGCCCGCGCCGAGACCGTCCGTGCCACCAAACGCTTCGCGCGCCGTCAGGATTCATGGTTCAGGCGCGACCCGCGGGTGCACTGGTTGAGTGGGGCTGCGGCAGATCTCACGGAACTTCCGCATCTCGCCCTGGCGTTGGTCGAACGACCGGTTACAGCCTGATCACGTGATGGCATCGGGACGCTCCGGTCGTCATCCGGGCCTGCGCCACCGTGCCATCATCGAGCTTCGATCGACCAAGTGGAGTCCGAGTTGGGAGGGCGCGTGGCGATGGAGGCCGGCCCTCGCGACACCGCACAAGGCACGGAGAACCTGACCACCGACACCGGTGACCGGGAACCCGACGGCGAGCGTCTGAGCCCGGACGGACCCGACGACGCCGACGGCGGCGTGACCGACGACGGTCCCACGCCGGAGGAGATGTACACCGGCGGTCCCGAGGTCGAGGTCGAGCTCCGCCCGCAGCGCCGTCTGCGCCTGTGGCAGCTCGCGCCCATCGTGGGCCTGGGCGCGGTCGGCTCCCTGATGTTCGCCTTCCCGCTCGCCTTCGACTTCGGCGACAGCGGCGCAGTGATCGCCATGCTGGGGCTGCTGATCTGCCTGTGCGCGGCCGGCTGGGGCATGATGGCCGCCCGCCGCGTGGGCTACACCTGGCCCGGTCTGCCGCCGCGCGGCTCCGGCCGCCGGCCGGACTGGCGCGTGGTCGGGGCGTACTGCCTGCTGGTCGCGGCGATCGTCGCGCTGGCCGTGTGGCGCGTGGCGCGCCTGCGCTGAGCCGGGCCCCGGGGGCTCCCCCCTCCTCTCCGCACAGGGTGTCCGACCCGCACCGTACGATCGAGGGATGAGCACGCGGATCGCCTTCCTCAAGGGTCACGGCACCGAGAACGACTTCGTGATCGTCCCCGACCCGGAGAACGTCATCGAGCTGCCCCCGGCCGCCGTCGCCGCCCTGTGCGACCGCCGCGCGGGCATCGGCGGCGACGGCCTGCTGCACGTCGTGCGGTCGGAGGCGCACCCCGAGGCCCGGCACCTGGCGGCCGAGGCCGAGTGGTTCATGGACTATCGCAACGCCGACGGCTCGATCGCGGAGATGTGCGGCAACGGCGTACGGGTCTTCGCGCGCTACCTCCAGCGCGCCGGGCACACCGGCGAGGGCGATCTCGCGGTGGCCACCCGCGGCGGCGTGAAGACCGTGCACATCGACAAGGACGGCGGCGTCACCGTCGGCATGGGCCGGGCCCGCCTCCCCGAGGGAGACGTCACCGTCAGCGTCGGCGACCACAGCTGGCCCGCCCACAACGTCAACATGGGCAACCCGCACGCCGTGGCCTTCGTCGACGACCTCGCGGACGCCGGGTCGCTGAACGAGGCGCCGCCGTTCAGCCCGGCCTCCGCCTACCCGGACGGCGTCAACGTCGAGTTCGTCGTGGACCGCGGCCCCCGGCACGTCGCGATGCGCGTCCACGAGCGGGGCTCCGGCGAGACCCGCTCCTGCGGCACCGGCGCCTGCGCGGTCGCCGTCGCCACCGCCCGCCGGGACGGCGCCGACCCCACCGTCACCGGCGCCCCGGCCACGTACACCGTGGACGTCCCCGGCGGCACCCTGGTCATCACCGAGCGGCCGGACGGCGAGATCGAGATGACGGGCCCCGCCGTGATCGTGGCCGAGGGCGAGCTGGATGCGGAATGGCTGGAATCATTCGTCCGCTGAGGCCCTCCGTCGATCCCGCGTGTGGGCCGGACGGCCTCCGGGCCCGGCGTTTCGGGGCCCGCACGGCCCCGGCGCGTTCGACGGCGTGGACCGGGCCCGTCCGGATGGCGCAAACCGTAAACCCGCGAAGCCTCGCTCGAATGGGTGATCCGTTTCACGCTCGGCGGGAGGCGGTCGGAAGCGCGTGGTGGGCTCGGTAGCATCAAGCACCGGCCCGGACGGGGAGAAGTCGCCATCCCCTGTGCCGAGTCCGTCATGGGGAACCCCGTCCGCCGGTCCACGCAGCCGGAGGTGCCCATGAGTGCGGAGGCCACGAATTCCGCGACGCCCGGCCCGGTATCAGGCGCCGTGACGCCTGCCGTGCCCCGCAGGAAGTCCCGCGCCCGCATCGATCTGCGCCGCCTCGGACGGGCCGCGCTCCTCGGCCCCACCGCACGCGGCCGGCTCCCCGACGCCATCAGCCATGTCGTCGACGCGCACCGGGCCCACCACCCCGACGCCGACCTCGAACCCTTGCGCCGGGCCTATGTGCTGGCGGAGTCCTCGCACCGCGGCCAGATGCGCAAGAGCGGTGAGCCGTACATCACCCACCCGCTCGCCGTGACCCTCATCCTCGCCGAACTCGGCGCCGAGACCACGACGTTGACGGCCTCCCTCCTCCACGACACCGTCGAGGACACCGACGTGACGCTCGATCAGGTCGGGGAGCAGTTCGGCGAGGAGGTCCGTTTCCTCGTCGACGGGGTCACCAAGCTGGAGAAGGTCGACTACGGCGCCGCCGCCGAGCCCGAGACCTTCCGCAAGATGCTCGTCGCCACCGGCAATGACGTGCGCGTCATGTCGATCAAACTCGCCGACCGGCTGCACAACATGCGCACCCTCGGCGTGATGCGCCCCGAGAAGCAGGCCCGCATCGCCAAGGTCACCCGCGACGTCCTCATCCCGCTGGCCGAGCGGCTCGGCGTCCAGGCGCTGAAGACCGAGCTGGAGGACCTGGTCTTCGCGATCCTGCACCGCGAGGAGTACGAGCACACCCGCGGGCTGATCGCGGAGAACGCCGCCCGCGCCGACGACCCGCTCACCGAGATGGCCGACGAGATGCGCACGGTCCTGCGCGAGGCCGGCATCCAGGCCGAAGTCCTCATCCGGCCCCGGCACTTCGTGTCCGTGCACCGCGTCTCCCGAAAACGCGGCCGGCTGCGCGGCGCCGACTTCGGACGGCTGCTGGTGCTGGTGAACGAGGACGCGGACTGCTACGGCGTCCTCGGCGAACTGCACACCTGTATGACGCCGGTCGTCTCGGAGTTCAAGGACTTCATCGCCGTCCCCAAGTTCAACCTGTACCAGTCGCTGCACACCGCCGTGGCCCGCGAGGACGGCCAGGTCGCCGAGGTCCTCATCCGCACCCACCAGATGCACAAGGTCGCCGAGGCCGGAGTGGTCGCGCTCGGCAACCCCTACGCCGGACCCGCCGACGAGCAGGCCGCCGACGGCGACGGCGAGCGCGCCGACCCCACCCGCCCCGGCTGGCTCTCCCGCCTCCTGGACTGGCAGGAGGCCGCGCCCGACCCCGACACCTTCTGGTCGACCCTGCGCGAGGACCTCGCTCAGGACCGCGAGATCACCGTCTTCCGGCCCGACGGCGGCACCCTCGGCCTGCCCGAGGGCGCCACCTGCGTGGACGCCGCCTACGCCCAGTACGGCGAGGACGCGCACGCGTGCATCGGCGCACGGGTCAACGGCCGGCTGGCCACCCTCAGCACCGTGCTGCGCGACGGTGACAGCGTGCAGCTCCTCATGGGGCAGGACCCGGCCTCCGAGCCCTCCCGGGAGTGGCTGGAGCACGCGCACACCCCCGGCGCCCGTATCGCCATCCAGCGCTGGATCGCCTCCCATCCCGCGCCGGGCGAGACCGGAGCCGACCAGAGCGAGGACGGCGCGCCGTTCCGACAGCCCGCCGAGAACGCCCCCGGCGCCAAGGAGCAACCGGCGTTCCGCCCCGGCGCCGAGGGCACGGGCGGCCGTCCCGCCTCCGGTGTCCTGGCCGACCGGCCCGGCGCCGCCGTACGCCTCGCCCGCTGCTGTACGCCCGTACCGCCCGACGAGATCACCGGCTTCGCCGTACGCGGGGGAGCGGTCACCGTCCACCGCGCAGGGTGCACCGCCGTGGCGCGTATGCGCGGCGCCGGGCGCGCGGAGGTCGGCGTGCGCTGGGGGGACGCCACGGAGTGCCGGGTCACCCTCGTCGCCGAATCGTTCGTCCGGCCGCATCTGCTGGCGGACCTCACGGAAGCGATGGCGCAGGAGGGCGCCGAGATCGTCTCGGCGACCGTGGAACCCCCGACCCAGCAGCGCGTGCGCCACACCTACACCGTCGAGCTCCCCGACGCCGGCCGGCTCCCCGGCCTGATGCGCGCCATGCGCAACGTCGCGGGCGTGTACGACGTCAGCCGTGCCCACGCCCCGGCACAGCGCGCCTGACCGGACGGTGCCTGACGAGACAGCGCGCCTGACCGGACGGTGAAGAGACGGTGGGCCACCCGTTCGGGTGGGGCGGTCGCGCGCCGTCCACGTCCCGTCGCCGTGCGCTGATAGCCGTGGTCCATGCTGCTCACCTCCCGCAGCGAGGCTCAGCGACCGGCCCCTGGCGCTCCTCGCCCCCGATCCGCACCCCGCAGGCGCCTGAAGGTGCCCGCCCTGCTCACCCCCGTCGTCTCCCTCTGCCTGCTCGCCGCGAGCGCCCCAGCCACCCCCCTCGGCGTCGGCGACCGGCTCTACCCCCACCTGGGGAACCCCGGCTACGACGTGGCCTCGTACGACCTCTCCTTCACCTACTCCGGCGCCAACGACAAGCCCCTCAAAGCCGTCACCACCATCGACGCCCGGACGACCGCCGACCTGAAGCGCCTCAACCTCGACTTCGCGCACGGCAAGGTCGACTCGGTCGTGGTCGACGGCGAACCCGCCACCTTCTCGAAGGCGGGCGAGGACCTCGTCGTCACCCCGGCCGAGGAGCTGTCCGAGGGCAGCTGGACGCGCATCACCGTGCGGCACACCAGCGACCCCGTGTACGGGAGCAAGCGCGAGGGCGGCTGGGTGCGCACCGCCGACGGCCTCGCCATGGCCAACCAGGCCGACGCCGCGCACGTCGTCTTCCCGTGCAACGACCATCCCTCCGACAAGGCGATCTTCACCATCCGGGTCACCGCGCCGACCGGCTACACCGCCGTGGCCAACGGTCTGCGCACCGACGTGGAGCGCTCCGCGAAGTCGACCACCTGGACGTACCGCACCCGGCACCCCATGGCCACCGAGCTCGCGCAGGTCTCCATCGGCCGCTCCAAGGTCCTGCACCGCACCGGCCCGCACGGCCTGCCCGTCCGGGACGTCGTGCCCGCGAAGGACGTGAAGCTGCTCGAACCCTGGCTGAAGAAGACGCCCGGCCAGATCGCCTGGATGGAGGGCAAGGTCGGGCGCTACCCGTTCGAGACGTACGGCCTGCTCATGGCGCACGCCACGACCGGTTTCGAACTGGAGACGCAGACGCTGTCCCTCTTCGAGCGGGATCTGTTCACCCAGCCCGCGTTCCCCAAGTGGTACGTCGAGTCGATCATGGTGCACGAGCTGGCGCACCAGTGGTTCGGCGACAGCGTCAGCCCGCGCAGCTGGTCCGACCTGTGGCTCAGCGAGGGCCACGCCACCTGGTACGAGGCCCTGTACGCGGCCGAGAAGGCGGACCGGCCGATGGAGGCGCGGATGAAGGCCGCCTACGCCGCCTCCGACCGCTGGCGCGCGGCCGGCGGGCCGCCCGCGGCCCCGAAGGCGCCCCAGCCGGGGAAGAAGACCAGCATCTTCCGGCCCAACGTGTACGACGGCGCGGCCCTCGTCCTGTTCGCCCTCCGGGAGGAGATCGGCGCCACGGCGTTCGACCGTCTGGAGCGCGCCTGGGTGAGCCGCAACCGGGACGGCTCGGCCTCCACGGCGGACTTCGTCGCCCTCGCCGAGGACGTCTCCGGACGGCATCTGGAGGGCTTCCTGCACGCCTGGCTGTACGGGAAGAAGACCCCGCCGATGCCCGGCCGGCCCGACTGGAAGGCCGCCGACCCCGCGAAGGCGGCGACCAAGGGCAAGCCCGCCACCCGGAAGCCGGGCGGTCACGCGAAGGCCGGGAAACCGGCCGGGCGATAAGCCGGTGACGAGACGGCCCGTGCCGTGCGACCATCGTCCGGTCGGCGCGGCACGGGCCACGGGAATCTCCCGGGGTACCCGTGCGTTGTGACCATTGACGGAACAGCTCTGCGACGCACCACTGAGCGTGGCGTCCGGGCCGCTGCCCCGTCGCCGCACCACGGAATCCCCAACGACGTAAGGACCCAATGACCTCCTCTTCTTCCTTTTCCCAGGAGTCGAAGCGCCTCGCGCACACCTACCCCGACGGTCTTCGGGCCGATGCCCTGATGGAAGAGGACGTCGCCTGGAGCCACGAGATCGACGGAGACCGGGACGGCGACCAGTTCGACCGCTCCGACCGCGCGGCCCTGCGCCGTGTGGCAGGTCTCTCCACCGAGCTCGAGGACGTCACCGAGGTCGAGTACCGACAGCTCCGTCTGGAGCGGGTCGTCCTCGTGGGCGTCTGGACCTCGGGGACCGTGCGGGACGCGGAGAACTCCCTCGCCGAGCTCGCCGCCCTCGCGGAGACCGCCGGTGCCCTGGTGCTCGACGGCGTGATCCAGCGCCGTGACAAGCCCGACGCGGCCACCTTCATCGGTTCCGGCAAGGCTCTGGAGCTGCGCGACATCGTCGTGGAGTCCGGCGCGGACACCGTCATCTGTGACGGTGAGCTCAGCCCGGGTCAGCTCATCGCCCTCGAAGACGTCGTCAAGGTCAAGGTCATCGACCGTACGGCCCTGATCCTCGACATCTTCGCCCAGCACGCCAAGTCCCGGGAGGGCAAGGCGCAGGTCGCGCTCGCGCAGATGCAGTACATGCTGCCGAGGCTGCGCGGCTGGGGTCAGTCGCTGTCCCGTCAGATGGGCGGCGGCAAGGGCGGCGGTCTCGCCACCCGTGGTCCCGGTGAGACCAAGATCGAGACGGACCGTCGCCGGATCCGCGAGAAGATGGCGAAGATGCGCCGGGAGATCGCGGAGATGAAGACGGGCCGCGACATCCAGCGCCAGTCCCGCCGGCGCAACAAGGTGCCGTCGGTCGCCATCGCCGGCTACACCAATGCCGGCAAGTCCTCTCTGCTCAACCGCCTCACCGGCGCGGGCGTCCTGGTCGAGAACGCCCTGTTCGCGACCCTGGACCCGACCGTGCGCCGGGCCGAGACGCCGAGCGGACGGCTGTACACGCTGGCCGACACGGTCGGCTTCGTCCGGCACCTGCCGCACCACCTGGTCGAGGCGTTCCGCTCCACGATGGAGGAGGTCGGTGACTCCGACCTGATCCTGCACGTGGTGGACGGTTCGCACCCCGACCCGGAGGAGCAGCTGGCCGCCGTGCGCGAGGTGATCAGGGACGTCGGCGCCACCGGCGTACCGGAGATCGTCGTGATCAACAAGGCGGACGCAGCCGACCCGCTGACGCTCCAGCGGCTGCTGCGGATCGAGAAGCGCTCCATCGCGGTCTCGGCCCGCACCGGCCAGGGCATCACCGAGCTGCTCGCCCTGATCGACAACGAGCTGCCCCGCCCGTCCGTCGAGGTCGAGGCGCTCGTGCCGTACACCCACGGCAAGCTCGTCGCCCGCGCCCACACCGAGGGCGAGGTGATCTCCGAGGAGCACACCCCGGAGGGCACCCTGCTCAAGGTCCGCGTGCACGAGGAGCTGGCGGCGGATCTCGCGCCGTACGTGCCCACGCCGGCCGGCTGAGCCGTCCCGGCGAGGGACACCGTCAATGCGGAAGGCCCGCTCCCCCTCGGGGGAGCGGGCCTTCCGCATGCCGTGGATCAGCGGGCGAACTTGTCGCTGACCCCGTCGAAGACGGTCTTGGCCTCCTTGCCCAGCCGCGGACCGGCCAGCCAGCCGGACTCGACCGGGCCGATCGACGTGTTCGACACCAGCGCCGGCTTGCCGTCGTTACCGGTGGCGACCCAGCCACCACCCGACGAACCGCCCGTCATGGTGCAGCCGATGCGGTACATCGTCGGGTCCGACGCGCGCAGCGACAGCCGGCCCGGCCGGTCCTGGCACTGATACAGCTTCTGCCCGTCGTACGGCGCCGCGGCCGGGTAGCCGATCGCCTTGACGCTCTTCACCTTGGGCACCGCCGGGGCGGCGAACTCCACCGGAAGCGCGGAACCCACGGTCTCCTCCAGGGACTTGCCGCCCCCGTTCTCCGGCTTCACATGCAGCACCGCGAAGTCGTACGGGGCACCGGCACCGCCGGTCGGACCGCCCTGCGCGATCCACTGGTCCGAGGTCTGCGCCCAGTCGGCCCACCAGATGCCGTACGGAGCGGCCACCTCCTTGGCGACACCCTCCAACTCGGCCGCGCTGCGCCCGGCGTCGTTGTACGACGGCACGAACGCGATGTTCCGGTACCAGCCGCCGCTCTTGCCCGCGTGCACACAATGGCCCGCCGTCCACACCATGTTGGACTTGCCGGGGTTCGCGGGGTCCTTCACGACGGTCGCCGAGCAGACCATCGTGCCCTCGGGGGCGTCGAAGAACACCTTGCCCGCCTCGGGCACGCTCGCGTGGTAACTCGGCGGTACGGCCTGCGCGTCCACAGGGTCCGGCGTCGGATCGGTCACGCCCTGGTCGCCCGACAGGTCGCTCTCGTCGATGCCCCGGTCCGGGTCCTCGGCGTCCCGCATCCGGTCCGGGTCCCAGAGGTCCTCGATGATCGGGTTGATGTAGTCCTTGGCCTCACGCAGCCAGTCGTCGCGGTCCCAGTTCTTCCAGTCGCCGTCCCGCCACTTGTCGATGTCGATCCCGTGCTCGCGGAGCTTGTCCTTGATGTCGTCCGGGATGGTGATCTTGCCTTCGCCGCCGGCGGCGGCGGACGCGGTGGCCTTGCCTCCGCCCCCGGCGTCGGCCTCCCCGGACTCACAGGCGGTGGCGGTGAGGACGAGGGCGGCGGCGAGCGCGACCACCGGCAGCGGGGAGATGCCGCGGCGCGCGCTCTTCTCCCTGCGGGCGGTGAACGACGGCCGTATGGATCGCATGGTGTGACTCCCCCTGAGGTGACGGTACTTGTGCCGCTCTCGCATACGTGCGCCGGCCGCCGTCCGATCACTTGTCCGGCCGGCGGGCCGATCGTCCGCCCTGCGGCGTGCGCGTACGGCAAGCGGCCCGGTGGAACGGCACCACACACTATGCGGTCGCTGTGGGAGAGTTCCGACGGAACGGCAACGGTTCAGCCACAGCCCGCCGAGCCGGGCAGGTCAGCGCGCCGGGACGGCGTCCGGCCATCACCGCGACCGCCCCTGTGCCCCCTCCTCGCGCAGAGATTGTGGGGTTACCCGTAACCCGGCGCGCGTCCCGCTCTTTTTAGCGGTGGGGGCCGGCCGTGCGTGTGCGGTCCCCGGTCCCCGGTTCCCCGCAGTTTCGAGTGGACGCTCGCGGGGCTGCGTATGTCGGGACGGGCGAGGACACGCAAGACCCGCTCGCCCCTGGACAGCGGGAGGACAGGGAGCCATGGCCGTAACCGAATCCGTACGCGGGACAGTGCCCGGGACCGAGGACGCGCGCAGCGCGCACGAGGGGATCCTGCGGCGGCAGTCGGCCCGCGAGTCCGCGGCCCGCACCTACGCCCGCGCCCTGCCGATCGTGCCGGTCCGGGCCCGGGGCATGACCATCGAGGGCGCGGACGGCCGCCGTTACCTCGACTGCCTGTCCGGCGCCGGCACCCTCGCCCTCGGTCACAACCACCCCGTGGTGCTGGAGGCCATCCGCGCGGTCCTCGACTCCGGGGCACCCCTGCACGTCCTGGACCTCGCCACCCCCGTCAAGGACGCCTTCGTCACCGAGCTGTTCCGGACGCTGCCGCCCGGACTCGCCGACCACGCGCGCGTGCAGTTCTGCGGACCGGCCGGCACCGACGCCGTCGAGGCCGCCTTCACGCTCGTCCGGGCCGCCACCGGACGGGACGGCATCCTCGCCTTCAGCGGCGCCTACCACGGCATGACCAGCGGGGCCCTCGCCGCCTCCGGGGGCGCCCGCGACGTACGGGTCGCGCGTCTGCCGTACCCGCAGGACTACCGCTGCCCCTTCGGGGTCGGCGGCGAACGCGGCGCCGAACTCGCCGCCCGCTGGACCGAGTCCGTCCTCGACGACCCCAAGTCCGGTGTGCCCGAACCGGCCGGGATGATCCTCGAACCCGTCCAGGGGGAGGGCGGCGTGCTGCCCGCGCCGGACACCTGGCTGCGGCGCATGCGGCGGATCACCGCCGACCGATCCGTGCCCCTGATCGCCGACGAGGTGCAGACCGGCGTCGGACGCACCGGCGCGTTCTGGGCCGTGGAGCACAGCGGGGTCACCCCCGACGTCATGGTCCTGTCCAAAGCCATCGGCGGCAGCCTGCCGCTGGCGGTGATCGTCTACCGGGAGGAGCTGGACGCCTGGCAACCGGGTGCCCACGCCGGCACCTTCCGCGGCAACCAGCTCGCCATGGCCGCCGGGACCGCCACCCTCGCCCACGTCCGTGAGAACCGGCTCGCCGAACGGGCCGCCGACCTGGGCGCGCACATGATGCGGCAGCTGCGGCGGCTCGCGGGCGAGCACGCCTGCATCGGCGATGTGCGGGGGAGGGGGCTGATGCTGGGGGTCGAGGTGGTGGACCCGGAGGCGCCGGCCGTGAGCGCCGGGGAGCCGATCGTCACCCTCGCGGAGACGGCCCGGCCGGCGGAGGAGCAGCCCCGGCCCGCCGCTCCCCGGCTGGCGGCCGCCATCCAGCGGGAGTGCCTGCGCCGCGGCCTGATCGTCGAGCTCGGCGGCCGCCACTCCAGCGTCGTACGGCTGCTGCCGCCCCTGACCATCACCGACGAGCAGGCGGCCGCGGTGCTGGACCGGCTCGCCGACGCGGTGGACGCCGTGTCGGGCGGCCAGGCCGGGCACGCGTCCGCACCTCAGCGGCCCCCGGGGCCCGGACGGCAGGGCGACCGGGCTCCGCACACCGACTAGGCGCACGCTTCCCCGCCCCGCGCTCCAAGGTCACTGGCACATCACCCCACCACCCGCGGCGGCCCCACACCACCGGGGCCACCGCAGCCACGTCACGCGGCACGGCTCACCCCGCCTCCCGCACCACCGCGGGCGCATCCCGCGCCCGGCCTCACCCCAAGGCGCCCCCACGCACCCCAGAGCCCCCGTCCCCGCAGAGGACCCACCGTGACGATCACTCCCGCGCCCGACCGCGCCATCGGGGCCCGCTCCTCGCGCGCCCCCGACCTCCTGGACCACCCCGACCCGTGGCAGGCGGCCCAGGCGGCCGCCGTGGAGAACCTGCTCCGCTGCCACGTCCGCGAGACGCGGGTGCCGGCGCCGTCCGACGGCGTCCTGCGCCTCCCGTTGCCCACCATCGGCACGACGCTGCTCGTGCCGGTCCAGCACTGGTCGCCTACGGGATGGCACCGGTTCGGGCTTCCGCGTCCGGCCGGCACCCTCGAGGGCAACCCGCCGCTCGACGCCGTCACCCTCGCCGCACTCCTGACCCGGGAAGCGGCGGCCGTGCGCTCCTCGGCGGCCAACAGCGAGTGCACCACTGAGTCGGGGGCCGAGCGCATCACCGGCCCGGTGGCCGCGTGCAGCACCGACCCGGCGGCCGAGAGCATCGACCTCGTCGCGCGCGTCGCCGACTCCGTCCGCCGGACGGCCGTCTTCATCCAGGACCGGCGTGCCCACCCGGACGACGGCACCGACCGCTTCCTCGCCGCCGAGCAGGCCCTCGTCCTCGGGCACCCGTTCCACCCCACGCCCAAGAGCCGCGAAGGACTGTCCGAGGCGGAGACGCGGGACTACTCGCCGGAGACGCGCGGCTCCTTCCCGCTCGCCTGGCTGGCGGTCGCGCCGGACCTCCTCGCCACCGACTCGGCGTGGACCGAGGGCGGGCGGGTCGTCACCGCCGCCCAGCTCACGGCCCGGCTCGCCGGCCCCGGACTGCCGCTGCCGGACGGTTACGCCGCTCTGCCGCTGCACCCCTGGCAACTGCGGGAGGTCCGGCAGCGCCCCGGCACGGCGGCCCTCCTCGACGCCGGTCTGCTCCGCGACCTCGGCACCCACGGGCCGCCCTGGCACCCCACCTCGTCCGTCCGCACGGTCCATCGCCCCGGCGCCGCGGCCATGCTCAAGCTCTCCCTCGGTCTGCGCATCACCAACTCCCGCCGCGAGAACCTCCGCAAGGAACTGCACCGGGGCGTCGAGGTGCACCGGCTCCTGCGCGGCGGCCTCGGGACGCGGTGGCAGGCCGCGCACCCGGGCTTCGACATCGTGCGCGACCCGGCCTGGCTCGCCGTCGACGGACCGGACGGCTCACCGGTGACCGGGCTCGACGTGATGATCCGGCACAACCCCTTCACGCCCTCGGACGACGTGTCCTGTGTGGCGGGCCTGGTGTCGCCCCGCCCGTACGGCCCCGCGGCCGCCCCGGACGCGCCACCGGCACCGTCCCGGCTGGCGGAGGTCGTCGCGCGGCTCGCCGCCCGGACCGGACGGCCGCCCGGCGCGGTCGCCGCCGAGTGGTTCCTGCGCTACCTCGAACAGGTCGTACGGCCCGTGCTCTGGCTGGACTCCGAGGCGGGGATCGCCCTGGAGGCCCACCAGCAGAACACCCTGCTCCTCCTCGACGCCGACGGCTGGCCCGCGGGCGCCCGCTACCGCGACAACCAGGGCTACTACTTCCGTGCCTCCC
Source organism: Streptomyces nigra (assembly GCF_003074055.1). Classification (NCBI taxonomy): domain Bacteria; kingdom Bacillati; phylum Actinomycetota; class Actinomycetes; order Kitasatosporales; family Streptomycetaceae; genus Streptomyces; species Streptomyces nigra. The sequence goes on from NZ_CP029043.1 coordinate 5,643,467, forward strand.
ACCGCGCGGAACTCGACGCACAACTCCCCGGCATCGGCGAACTCAGCGACACGTTCGTCTCCGACGAGGTCACCGACGAACGGTTCGCCTACTACCTCGGCATCAACAACGTCCTCGGGCTCATCGGCGCGTTCGGATCCCAGGGCCTCGCCGACGAACGGCTGCTGCTCGCCGCGCTCCGCCGCTTCCTCGGCGACGTGGCCACCGGCCCCGCCCGGCTGCGCAGCTCGTTCCCCGCACGGCTGCTCGACTCCCCGGTGCTGCGCTGCAAGGCCAACCTGCTGACCCGCCTGCACGGCCTGGACGAACTCGTCGGCCCGGTCGACACCCAGTCCGTGTACGTCGGCATCCCCAACCCGCTGCACCCCTGACCCAGCGCTCCCGAGAGGACCTCGTCGTGCCCCCCACCGACACCAGCGCCACCACCGGCCCCGGCCCTGGCCCCGGTCCCGTCCCCCCGCCCGACACCGACGGCGAGGACACCCTGGACCTGGAACTCCCGGACGAACTCGTCACCCTCATCGCCTCGGGCCCGGAGGCGGACGACGCCGGGGACGAGAACCCCGGCGACCTGCTCGCCGGGATGTCCGACCTCCTCGGCCATGTCGCCGACTGGGGGCCGGTCAGCACCGCCGCCGGGGTGTTCCACCTGGTGCCGGTCCGCGTCGAACGCGATCTTCCACTCCTCACGCGCTGGATGAACGATCCGGTCGTCGCGGAGTTCTGGGATCTCGCCGGGCCCGAGGAGACGACGGAGAGGCATCTGCGGGTCCAGCTCTCCGGCGACGGCCGGAGCGTCCCGTGCGTGGGCCTGCTGGACGGCAAGCCGATGAGCTACTGGGAGATCTACCGGGCCGACCTCGACCCGCTCGCCCGCCACTATCCCGCCCGGCCCCACGACATCGGTGTCCACCTCCTCATCGGCGGGCCCGCCGACCGGGGGCGGGGCCTGGGCCGGACGCTGCTACGGGCGGTCGCCGACCTCGCGTTCGGCAGACGGCCGGCGTGCGGCCGGGTCGTGGCGGAACCCGACCTGCGGAACATCCCGTCCGTCGCGGCCTTCCTCGGCGCCGGATTCCGCTTCTCCTCGGAGATCGACCTGCCGGGCAAGCGGGCGGCCCTCATGGTCAGGGACCGGAATCTGCGCCATCTGCTGTGACGGCCGTCATGGTTCTCCCGACCATGAGCGATCATCTCTGGACCTCAGGGCACTCGAAACGGGCTCTTCCGATCCCAGCTGATCCCGAGCGAAGACGGTGCCTGCCCTGATCCCGTCCGGCCCCCCCAACCGTGATCGCCCGATTGTCAGTGCCGGGCCGTAAGGTGGTCGCGCTATGACGAAGCCCTCACTCCCCGAACTCCTGCATGCCGCCGTCACCGCCGTCGGCGGCACGGAGCGCCCCGGCCAGGTGACCATGGCCGAATCCGTCGCGGAGGCGATCGACGGCAATTCCCACCTGCTGGTCCAGGCGGGCACCGGCACCGGTAAGTCGCTCGGCTATCTGGTGCCCGCGCTCGCCCACGGGGAGCGGGTCGTGGTGGCCACGGCCACCCTGGCCCTGCAGCGCCAGCTCGTGGAGCGGGACCTTCCGCGCACGGTGGACGCGCTGCACCCGTTGCTGCGCCGGCGCCCCGAGTTCGCCATGCTCAAGGGCCGGTCGAACTACCTCTGTCTGCACCGCCTGCACGAGGGCGTGCCGCAGGACGAGGAGGAGGGCCTGTTCGACCAGTTCGAGGCGGCGGCGCCCACCAGCAAGCTCGGGCAGGACCTCCTGCGGCTGCGCGACTGGTCGGACGACACCGAGACGGGCGACCGGGACGATCTGACGCCGGGTGTGTCGGACCGTGCCTGGGCGCAGGTGTCGGTGTCGTCACGGGAGTGCCTGGGCGCGACCAAGTGCGCGTACGGAGCCGAGTGCTTCGCCGAGATGGCCCGCGAGCGGGCCAAGCTCGCCGAGGTCGTCGTCACCAACCACGCTCTGCTGGCGATCGACGCCATCGAAGGCGCCCCCGTGCTTCCGCAGCACGAGGTGCTGATCGTCGACGAGGCGCACGAGCTCGTCTCCCGGGTCACCGGCGTGGCGACGGGCGAGCTCACCCCGGGGCAGGTCAACCGGGCGGTGCGCCGCGCGGCGAAGCTCGTCAACGAGAAGGCAGCCGACCAGCTCCAGACCGCCGCCGAGGGCTTCGAGCGGCTGATGGAGCTCGCTCTGCCGGGCCGCCTGGAGGAGATCCCCGAGGACCTGGGGTACGCCCTCATGGCCCTGCGCGACGCCTGCCGTACGGTCATCTCGGCCATCGGCGCCACCCGCGACAAGTCCGTGCAGGACGAGGACGCGGTCCGCAAGCAGGCGCTGGCCTCGGTGGAGTCCGTGCACGACGTGGCCGAGCGGATCACGAACGGCTCCGAGTGGGACGTCGTCTGGTACGAGCGCCACGACCGCTTCGGCGCCTCGCTGCGGGTGGCGCCCATGTCGGTGTCCGGTCTGCTGCGCGAGAAGCTCTTCACCGACCGCTCGGTCGTCCTGACGTCGGCCACGCTGAAGCTGGGCGGGGACTTCAACGGCGTCGGTGCCTCCCTGGGCCCCGCGCCGGAGGGCACCGAGGGCGACGACGTCCCGGAGTGGAAGGGCGTGGACGTCGGCTCCCCGTTCGACTACCGCAAGCAGGGCATCCTCTACGTCGCCAAGCACCTGTCGCGCCCGGCGCGGGACGGTGACCGCGGGGACATGCTGGACGAGCTGACGGAGCTGATCCAGGCGGCCGGCGGGCGCACGCTCGGGCTCTTCTCCTCCATGAGGGGCGCACAGCTGGCCGCCGAAGAGCTGCGCTCCCGTATCCCCGAGTACCCGATCCTCCTCCAGGGCGAGGAGACGCTCGGCGAGCTGATCAAGAACTTCGCGGCGGACCCGAAGACCTGTCTGTTCGGCACGCTGTCGCTCTGGCAGGGCGTCGACGTCCCCGGGCCGAGCTGCCAGCTGGTCGTCATGGACAAGATCCCGTTCCCGCGCCCGGACGACCCGCTGATGAGCGCCCGCCAGAAGGCGGTGGAGGACTCCGGGGGCAACGGCTTCATGGCGGTCGCCGCCACCCACGCCGCGCTGCTCATGGCGCAGGGCGCCGGTCGTCTCGTACGGGCGACGGGGGACCGCGGTGTCGTCGCGGTGCTGGACCCGCGGCTGGCCACGGCGCGCTACGGGAGCTATCTGAAGGCGTCCCTGCCGGACTTCTGGTACACGACGGACCGCAACCAGGTCCGCCGGTCGCTGTCGGCGATCGACGCGAAGGCCCGGGAGACGGAGGCCGCTGAGGCGAACGAGGCGGCCGGCGCGGAGCCGGTGGAGGCCGAGGAGTCGGAGTGACCCGTGCTTGATCGTGGTTAGCCTGTCGCGGGACCGCGACAGGCTAACCACTGATCGGGAGCGGACCGACACCGGGGTCCCCGTGGGCCGGGACCGGGACAGCACAGGGCCCCGGAACCGGCGCAGAGGTCCCGGGGCCCGGTCAGAGGGCCGACGCGCCTTCGGCGTCGCCCGCCGCGGCCGTCACACGCGCCGCAGCACCGCCACCACCTTGCCCAGGATGGTCGCGTCGTCACCGGGGATCGGCTCGTACGCGGCGTTGTGCGGGAGAAGCCAGACGTGGCCGTCCTCGCGCTTGAAGCGCTTGACGGTGGCCTCGCCGTCCAGCATGGCGGCCACGATGTCGCCGTTCTCGGCGACGGGCTGGCGGCGGACCGTGACCCAGTCGCCGTCGCAGATCGCGGCCTCGATCATCGAGTCACCGACGACCTTCAGGACGAACAGCTCGCCGTCGCCGACCAGCTGCCGGGGGAGGGGGAAGACGTCCTCGACGGACTCCTCGGCCAGGATCGGGCCACCGGCGGCGATCCGCCCGACCAGCGGGACATAGGAGGCGGCGGGCTTGCCGGCGGTGTCGGTGGCCTGCACCGACGCGGCCTGGTCGGAGCCGCGGACCTCGTAGGCGCGCGGGCGGTGCGGGTCGCGACGCAGGAAGCCCTTGCGCTCCAGCGCCATCAGCTGATGGGCGACCGAGGACGTGCTCGACAGGCCGACCGCCTGACCGATCTCCCGCATCGACGGTGGGTACCCCCGCCGCTGCACGGAATCCCTGATGACCTCGATCACTCGGCGCTGGCGGTCCGTGAGCCCCGAGCTGTCGGCCCGGATGCCTGGAGGTCGGCCCGGGAGCGAGCGCTTCTGCGCCTCGGGATTCACGGTTTCGTTCATCGCATGCACCGGCTCGAGTCGGCCCTGGGAGCGGTCCTGGGCGGTGATGGTGGCGCTGTCTGCGGTGGTGGTCACGTCGGCCCCTCTCGATGGTCTCCCTGCTGCACAACGGTAGTTGCTTTCGAAAGGTTGCGCCAAACACACGTTCGAGTGAAAAATCGCGAATCGTCTTACGTGATCACAGGGCGAGGTGTATGGCTGGCAAGCTTTCCCGGCGGGCGAAGGGGCCCGTTGTTGTACTCTTCACCGCCGGGGCCACGGCCTCGTAGGTGGTTGCCCCAGTCTGCCATCCGGGGCCGGTCCACTCGTGGATCGACCCCCATCTGTGCGGGAGTCCCACCTCCCCTCCGTGCGGCGCTCACGCTATCTCCGTATGTGCCGTGGCGATACGGGCGTGCACCCGAATGTCCGGCGTGACGACCCGGTCGCGGGGCATACGGCGTAGGCGCGGCCCTCCCGGCGGCGCCCTCCGTGGCCCCCGGCGGCGCCCTCCGAGGCCTCCCGGAAGCCGCTCCGGGACTCGTCCGGCCCTCACCCGGTGCCCGCCCTGGCGCTCGCCTCGGCACGACACGCGCTACGGCGTGGATGTATGGGCCAATCCCCACATCTAGTGGTTGGATTGCGGAAGCGGCCCAGAAGTTGTGGTGACCCGGGTCTTCGAACGCTCGGAGATCGCCTATGCTTGAGGCTGCTTCGGCGGGGCCCATGTGGCCCGGCGAGGCTATTGAGTCTGCTGTGAGGAGGGTTCGGAGCCATGCACTGTCCCTTCTGTAGGCATCCCGACAGCCGCGTCGTCGACAGCCGTACGACGGACGACGGCACGTCGATCCGCAGGCGCCGTCAGTGTCCCGACTGCTCCCGTCGTTTCACGACGGTGGAGACGTGCTCACTGATGGTGATCAAGCGGTCCGGAGTCACCGAACCGTTCAGCCGTACCAAGGTCATCAACGGTGTGCGCAAGGCATGCCAGGGACGGCCGGTCACCGAGGACGCCCTCGCCCAGCTCGGCCAGCGGGTCGAGGAGGCGGTGCGGGCCACCGGGAGCGCCGAGCTGACCACCCACGACGTTGGGCTGGCCATACTCGGCCCGCTGCAGGAGCTGGACCTCGTCGCCTATCTGCGATTCGCCTCCGTGTACCGGGCGTTCGACTCGCTCGAGGATTTCGAGGCCGCGATCGTGGAACTGAGGGAGACGACGGGGCGCCGGTCCGCGGACGACGACGACCGCGCCGGCGCGGCGCGCGCGGACACGGGGGGCCAGAAGGACGACGGCGGGGCCGCGGAAGCCGTACCGGTGCCCGTGCCCGCCGAAGCCGCCGACTGAGGGCGGGCCGGCCCGGTGTCGACAGACCCGGATCCGGCCGAGCGAGCGGCGCGACAAAGACGTGCTGCGGGCGGCGACAGAGGTGCCCGCAGCGAAGGACAGAACATGTGCCACGGGGAACATCGGGGCACTTCAGGGCGTTTTCGCCCGTACAGGGAGGCGGCATGACAGAGACGGCGAGCGGTCCGGCACGGAGTTCCCGCGCCAAGGGCGGCAAGACGGCCAAGGGGCTGCGTATCGAGCGCATCCACACCACCCCCGGCGTGCACCCGTACGACGAGGTGGCCTGGGAGCGCCGTGACGTCGTCATGACCAACTGGCGCGACGGCTCGGTCAACTTCGAGCAGCGTGGCGTCGAGTTCCCCGACTTCTGGTCGGTGAACGCGGTCAACATCGTCACCAGCAAGTACTTCCGGGGCGCCGTCGGCACCCCGCAGCGCGAGGTCAGCCTCAAGCAGCTGATCGACCGCATCGTGAAGACGTACCGGAAGGCCGGCGAGGACTACAAGTACTTCGCCTCGCCCGCCGACGCCGAGATCTTCGAGCACGAGCTCGCCTACGCCCTGCTGCACCAGATCTTCAGCTTCAACAGCCCGGTCTGGTTCAACGTGGGCACGCCGCAGCCCCAGCAGGTCTCCGCCTGCTTCATCCTGTCCGTCGACGACTCCATGGAGTCGATCCTCGACTGGTACAAGGAAGAGGGCATGATCTTCAAGGGCGGCTCCGGTGCCGGCCTGAACCTCTCCCGCATCCGCTCCTCCAAGGAGCTGCTGTCCTCCGGCGGCAACGCCTCGGGTCCCGTCTCCTTCATGCGCGGCGCCGACGCCTCCGCGGGCACCATCAAGTCGGGCGGCGCCACCCGCCGCGCCGCCAAGATGGTCATCCTCGACGTCGACCACCCCGACATCGAGGACTTCATCGAGACCAAGGTGAAGGAGGAGGAGAAGATCCGCGCCCTGCGCGACGCGGGCTTCGACATGGACCTGGGCGGCGACGACATCACGTCCGTCCAGTACCAGAACGCCAACAACTCGGTCCGTGTGAACGACGAGTTCATGAAGGCGGTCGAGCAGGGCGGCAAGTTCGGCCTGCGCGCCCGCATGACCGGCGAGGTCATCGAGGAGGTCGACGCCAAGTCGCTCTTCCGCAAGATGGCCGAGGCCGCCTGGGCCTGCGCCGACCCCGGCATCCAGTACGACGACACCATCAACCACTGGCACACCTGCCCGGAGTCCGGCCGTATCAACGGCTCGAACCCCTGCAGCGAGTACATGCACCTGGACAACACGTCCTGCAACCTCGCCTCGCTGAACCTGATGAAGTTCCTCAAGGACGACGGCAAGGGCAACCAGTCGTTCGAGATCGAGCGCTTCGCCAAGGTCGTCGAGCTCGTCATCACCGCGATGGACATCTCCATCTGCTTCGCGGACTTCCCGACGCAGAAGATCGGTGAGAACACGCGCGCGTTCCGCCAGCTCGGCATCGGCTACGCCAACCTCGGCGCCCTGCTGATGGCGACCGGCCACGCCTACGACTCGGACGGCGGCCGCGCCCTCGCCGGTGCCATCACCTCCCTGATGACCGGCACCTCGTACCGCCGCTCCGCAGAGCTCGCCGCGGTCGTCGGCCCGTACGACGGCTACGCCCGCAACGCCCAGCCGCACCTGCGCGTCATGAAGCAGCACGCCGACGCCAACGCCGCGGCCGTCCGCGTGGACGACCTGGACACGCCGATCTGGGCCGCCGCCACGGAGGCCTGGCAGGACGTGCAGCGCCTCGGCGAGAAGAACGGTTTCCGTAACTCGCAGGCGTCCGTCATCGCCCCGACCGGCACCATCGGTCTCGCGATGTCCTGCGACACCACCGGCCTGGAGCCCGACCTCGCGCTGGTCAAGTTCAAGAAGCTGGTCGGCGGCGGCTCGATGCAGATCGTCAACGGCACCGTCCCGCAGGCCCTGCGCCGCCTGGGCTACCAGGAGGAGCAGATCGAGGCGATCGTCGCCCACATCGCCGAGCACGGCAATGTGATCGACGCCCCCGGCCTCAAGCACGAGCACTACGAGGTGTTCGACTGCGCCATGGGCGAGCGTTCCATCTCCGCGATGGGCCACGTGCGCATGATGGCCGCGATCCAGCCCTGGATCTCCGGCGCCCTCTCCAAGACCGTCAACCTGCCGGAGACGGCGACGGTCGAGGACGTCGAGGAGGTCTACTTCGAGGCCTGGAAGATGGGCGTCAAGGCGCTCGCCATCTACCGCGACAACTGCAAGGTCGGCCAGCCCCTCTCCGCCAAGACCAAGGAGAAGGAGAAGACCGAGATCACGGAGAAGGCCGAGGCCACCATCCGTGAGACGGTCGAGAAGGTCGTCGAGTACCGCCCGGTCCGCAAGCGCCTGCCCAAGGGCCGCCCCGGGATCACGACGTCCTTCACCGTCGGCGGCGCCGAGGGCTACATGACCGCCAACTCCTACCCGGACGACGGTCTCGGCGAGGTCTTCCTGAAGATGTCCAAGCAGGGCTCCACCCTCGCGGGCATGATGGACGCCTTCTCCATCGCGGTCTCCGTCGGCCTCCAGTACGGCGTGCCGCTGGAGACGTACGTCTCGAAGTTCACCAACATGCGCTTCGAGCCGGCCGGTATGACGGACGACCCGGACGTGCGGATGGCGCAGTCGATCGTCGACTACATCTTCCGCCGCCTGGCGCTGGACTTCCTGCCCTTCGAGACGCGCTCCGCGCTCGGCATCCACTCCGCCGAGGAGCGTCAGCGCCACCTGGAGACCGGCTCGTACGAGCCGTCCGAGGACGAGGTCGACGTCGAGGGCCTGGCCCAGTCGGCGCCGCGCGCCCAGGAGCTGAAGGCCGTCGCCACGCCGAAGGCCGAGGCCGAGGCGGCCAAGCCCGCCCCGAAGGAGGCGCACACGAGCGCCGAGCTGGTGGAGATGCAGCTGGGCATCCAGGCCGACGCCCCGCTCTGCTTCTCCTGCGGTACGAAGATGCAGCGGGCCGGTTCCTGCTACATCTGCGAGGGCTGCGGCTCGACGAGCGGCTGCAGCTGACCCGCTGATGAGTGACGCGTGACAAGAGGGGCGCCGGCGATCGTGCGGGCGCCCCTCCTGCGTGTCCGGCCGGCCTCAGCTGCGGCGGTGGCCCATCGTCTGGGTGAAGGTCGCCGGGTCGTCCTCGAAGCCGTGTACGTCGGGGCGGAAGTCCCAGGTCGTGGGGCCCTCGCGGACGAACTCCGCGACCGTCGCCGCCGTGGCGCCGAGGACGCCGCCGAAGTCGTCCTCGGCGAGGACCGTGTAGCCCTCGCGGATGCGCAGGGCCGGCTTCACGACGCTGACGAAGGTCCGCTGCGCCGGGTGCTGCTGGATCACCACGCCGACCACCACGCGCGCGTACCGGCTGTCGAGCCGGTCGAGCTCCACGGTCAGCACCTCGTCCCAGCCGAAACCCTGGCCGTCCTTGCTGTCCCGGTTCAGATGGATCGTGCCGTCGGGCGAGCGGCTGTCGAAGTGGACCACGTAGGCGGGATCGCCGTACGGGTCGCTCGCCGGATAGGTCGCGGCCACTATGTCCAGGTCGGTGGGCGGCTGCCCGGCCGGACTCGGATCCCATTTGACCGAGATCTCGACCTTCCGGAAGCTCTTGCTGATGGCGTTCACCAGGTTTCCCCTTCCCCGTGCCGCGAGTGCGTCGACCTGAACTGCCCGACAGACAAGGCCGGTTGTCCATCCTGCCACGTGAAGCGGAGCGCGTGCCGCGAAGCACTCCCGCCGACCGTGACCGGCGCCACGTCCCCTGGCCTTACGATGGCGCGGTGCTGGTCAAGTGGATTCGCTGCACCGTGGTGGACCGCCGCGGTTTCGAGCGGGGGCAGCGGAAATGGGCGGGGCTTCTGGGGGAGCCGGGGTTCAGGGGGCAAGGCGGTGGATGGAGCCGGGGGCGGCAGGGCGTGGCGCATGTCTTCTCGTTCTGGGAGAGCCGCTCCTTCTACGACTCGTTCATGGCCCGGTCCCACGACCGCCTGGCCGCAACCCAGTCCGGCACGTTCAAGGACGCCCAGGTCAAGCTGTTCGACTACCGCTTCGACGTGAAGACCGGCTTCGAGCCGCGCTTCACCGACGCCGACCTGGTCCGGGTGGCCCACTGCCGGGTCCACGAGGAACGTGCCGAGCACTTCATGCTCATGCAGGAGAAGGTCTGGAACCCCGCGATGGCCGGGTCGCCGGGAATGATCCGCGGGCTGTTCGGCGAGGCGCCGGGCCCCGAGTTCCTGGTGCTGTCCATGTGGCGGTCGGCCGCCGAGCACGGAAAATATCGCACCGAGCGGGTGGAGCGGCTCGCCCTGCGGGCCCAGACGGAGGCCGACGTGGCCGCCCTCACCGGCGACATCGTGGAACTGGAGCCCACCTGGACGGTGTGACGTCCCACCCCGTACGGCCGTCCCGATGTGATCCTTGGGGCAGGAAATGTGTGACCTACGCCGTATGGAGCCCCCAGAAGTGCTCGATCAGCCGTCACCCGATCTAGGGTTTTGGCATGGCACGACCACGGCGCATCGTCCTTGTCCGGCACGGCGAGTCAACCGGCAATGTTGATGACACCGTTTACGAACGTGAACCCGATCATGCTCTCGCCCTCACCGAGCGGGGCTGGAGGCAGGCGGAGGAGACCGGCAAACGGCTGCGCGAGGTCTTCGGCCGCGAACGCGTCAGCGTCTACGTCTCCCCCTACCGCCGCACGCACGAGACGCTGCGGGCCTTCCACCTCGACCCCGAGCTGATACGCGTCCGCGAGGAGCCCCGCCTGCGGGAACAGGACTGGGGGAACTGGCAGGACTGCGACGACGTCCGCCTCCAGAAGGCGTACCGGGACGCCTACGGCCACTTCTTCTACCGCTTCGCGCAGGGCGAGTCCGGCGCCGACGTCTACGACCGGGTCGGTGGCTTCCTGGAAAGCCTCTTCCGCAGCTTCGAGGCCCCCGACCACCCCCCGAACGTGCTGCTCGTGACCCATGGCCTGGCCATGCGGCTGTTCTGCATGCGCTGGTTCCACTGGACGGTCGCCGAATTCGAGTCCCTGTCCAATCCGGGGAACGCGGAGATGCGGATGCTCGTTCTGGGGGAGGACGGCAAGTACACGCTTGACCGGCCGTTCGACCGCTGGCGTGACCCGGAGCCGTACGGGATCACCGGATAGAGTGGCAGTGCGATGACCGCTGATTCCTCCTCCGACGGGCGCCTGGAGCGCGCGCTCGCCAGTCTGCGCGGACTGGCGGTCGGGGACGCGCTGGGCTCGCAGTTCTTCGTCCCGGCGAACTATCCGCTGCTCAAGCGCCGCGAGCTGCCTCCCGGCCCCTGGCAGTGGACGGACGACACCGAGATGGCCGGTTCGGTCGTCGTCGTGCTCAGCACACACCACCGCATCGACCAGGACGCCCTCGCCCGCTCCTTCGCCGAGCACCATGACTTCGACCGGGGTTACGGGCCCGCCGTCAACCGGCTGCTGCGCCTGATCAGGGAGGGCGGCGACTGGCGCGAGCTGTCCGCCGCGCTGTTCAACGGGCAGGGCTCCTGGGGCAACGGCGCGGCGATGCGGATCGCCCCGCTGGGCGCCTGGTACGCCGACGACCCCGAGCAGGCCACCCACCAGGCCGAGATCTCGGCCTACCCCACGCATCAGCACCGTGAGGCGGTCGTCGGGGCCATGGCGGTCGCCGCCGCCGCGGCTCTCACCGCCGCGCCGGGCGGGCCGCCCCGCCCCGAGTCCCTGCTCGACGACGTCGTCGCCCTCGTCCCGAAGAGCGCGGTCGCCGCGGGCCTGCGCCGCGCCCGGGACATGCTCGACTACGGTGACGCGGCCACCGTCGCGGCCGTACTGGGCTGCGGCCGGCGGACGACGGCCCATGACACGGTGCCCTTCGCGCTCTGGTCGGCCGCGCGTGCCCTCGGTGACTACGAGGAGGCGTTCTGGACGACCGCCCAGGTCGGCGGCGACATGGACACGACCTGCGCGATCGTGGGCGGCGTGATCGGCTCGGGCAAGGCGGGGACCGTCCCGGTCGAGTGGGAGCGGCGGACCGAGGCATTGCCGGGGTGGGTGCGGGCGGCGGTGTAGAGCCCGGGGTTCATCGGTTGTCCGGGTGGCCGGCCCGGGGTCGTCGTTCGTCCGGGGTCCCCGTGGGCCGGCCGTTGCGGGGCGGGGTGCTCAGCCCGCCGTCGGACCCGCCGTACCGGACAGAGCCTCCAGGTCGCTCTTGCGGACCCGCACCACGACCGCGGCGACCACGAACGCCAGGACGGCCATCGCGGCCGCCGGGACGAAGGCCGTGGAGATGCCCTGGGACAGCACGTCGTGGCTCCAGGGGGCGGGCAGTTGCCCGGACTCGGCGAACGCCGCCTTCTGTTCCGGCGTGGCCTGGGCCATGAAGGACGCGACCTGCTCGGTCGCCTCGTCGCGGCTGGCGGTGCCGAACACCGTCGTGAGGATGGACAGCCCGAGCGCGCCGCCGACCTGCTGTGTCGTGTTGAGGAGGGCGGAGGCCGCACCCGCCTCGCGCGAGGCGACGCCGGACACGGCGGTCACGGTGAGCGTGACGAAGTTCAGTCCCATGCCGAGGCCGAACAGCAGCATCGGGCCGAGCACCCCGCTGACGTAGGAGCTGCCCGAGTCGACCAGGGACTGCCAGGCCAGACCGACGGCCGCGAGCGTGGTGCCGGTCAGCAGGAACGGCTTGGGGCCGAGCACCGGCAGCAGCCGCTGCGATATCCCGGCGCCCACGGCGATGACGACGGTGACGGGCAGGAAGGCCAGGCCGGCGCGGATGGGGGAGTAGCCCAGCACGTTCTGCACGAACAGCACGATGTAGAAGAACATGCCGAACATCGCCGCGGCGAGGCTGATCATGATCAGGTACGTGCCCGAGCGGTTGCGGTCGGCGAACATCCGCAGCGGAGTGATCGGTTCCTTGGCGCGGCTCTCGACGTACAGGAACGCGGCGAGCAGGACGACGGCGGCGCCGAACGCGCCGAGTGTCAGGGAGTCCCGCCAGCCGTCGGACGCCGCCCGGATGAAGCCGTAGACCAGCGCGACCATGCCGAGCGTCGAGGTGAGCGCGCCGGTCAGGTCGAAGCGGCCGGGGTGGCGCTCGGACTCGTTGATGTAGCGCGGCGCGACGGCGGCGATGAGGACGCCGATGGGCACGTTCACGAAGAGGACCCACCGCCAGTCGAGCCAGTCGGTGAGCAGACCGCCGGCCAGGAGCCCGATCGCTCCGCCGCCCGCGGAGACGGCCGCGAAGATGCCGAACGCCCTGTTGCGTTCGGGGCCTTCGGGGAACGTCGTGGTGATGAGCGCGAGCGATGTGGGTGAGGCGATGGCGCCGCCCATGCCCTGCAGGACGCGCGCGGCCAGCAACTGCCAGGGTTCCTGGGCGAGTCCGCCGAGGAGCGAGGCGAAGGTGAAGAGCAGGATGCCGGCGATGAAGACCCGGCGGCGCCCGAGGATGTCGCCGGCCCGCCCGCCGAGCAGCAGCAGGCCGCCGAAGGTGAGGGTGTAGGCGCTGACCACCCAGGTCAGGTTGGTCGTGGAGAAGCTGAGCGCGTTCTGGATGTCGGGCAGGGCGATGTTCACGATCGTGGCGTCGAGCACCACCATCAGCTGGCACGCCGCGATGACCGCGAGGGCGATGCCCGGATGCGACGGGCGGGAGGCAGGGCCGCCCGGCGGTGGGGCGGGCGTGGGTGAGTGGGTCTGTATCTGGTCGTGCGTCACAGAGCGTCCCCCAAAGACGTAGTAGTGAACGTGTGCGTTCACTAGTGGGGACCATAGCGAGTCCGACTTAGTGAACACAAGCGTTCTCTAACGGCTCCTTGGTGGCCGTACGTGAGGTGGTTGGCCGTGGGCTGTCGGGATGCCGCCGAGATGCCTGGGGCATCGAAAGAGTGGCCGAGGCCTGACATGCTGGTGGAGGGCGTGGTCGCGTGGCGCGTCCCCCTTCGGTCGCCGCGTGCCGCTCCCTCGTCCCCGTATCCCCGCTTCGCCCGTTCGTTGGAGACGCTCAGATGGTTACCTCGCACCGGACGGCCGCCCCCGCTCGGGCGGTGTCCCCGCGCCGACGCGGTGCGGTGCTCGAACGGGCGATCCTCGACGCCGCGTTGGAGCAGCTCAGCACCGTCGGCTGGAACGGGCTGACGATGGAGGGCGTCGCGGCGTCCGCCCAGACCGGGAAGGCCGCCGTGTACCGCCGCTGGCCCTCCAAGGAGGATCTCGTCGCCGACGCGCTGCGTGCCGGGCTGCCGTCGCTCGACTCGGCTCCCGACCTCGGGTCCGTGCGCGAGGATCTGCTCGAGCTGTGTCGGCTGGCGCGTGACGCGATGTTCTCGCGGCCCGGATTCGCCCTTCGTGCGGTCATTCACGAGTGTGAAGACATTCAGGCTGAGCGGTTCCATACCGTGATCTTCGAAGGGCTGGTCGAGCCGACGATACGGCTGCTGCGGGAGGTCATCGTCCGTGGGATCGAGCGGGGTGAGGTGCGTGAGGACGCGGTGAACGGCTATGTCTGCGACGCCATCCCGGCGATGATGATGTACCGGTCGAAGGTGTGCGGAAGCGAATGGGGGGACCGTGATCTCGAAGAGATGATCGACCAGCTGATGGTTCCGCTGCTGCGCAGGTCCGACGCTTGATCCGGCGCGGTTCCGGGTGCGTGGCGACTGTGGCGAACCGGGTGTCGAAGCGGGTTCCGGGCGGCGTAGGCTGAGGGCGCCATGCCGTACGAACCGCCTACCCACACCGTCGAGCGCTCCCTCCGAGCCACGACCGGAGCGAAGATCATTGCCGGTGTCGACGAGGTCGGGCGGGGAGCCTGGGCCGGTCCCGTCACCGTCTGTGCCGCGATCACCGGACTGCGCCGGCCGCCCGAGGGGCTCACCGATTCCAAGCTGCTCACCGTCAAGCGCCGCAATGAACTCGCGGAGACGCTGCGGACCTGGGTGACGTCGTACGCCCTCGGGCACGCCTCCCCGGAGGAGATCGACGAACGCGGGATGACGGCCGCGCTGCGGCTCGCCGCCGTACGCGCCCTGGAGGGCCTGCCGGTCCGGCCCGACGCCGTGATCCTCGACGGGAAGCACGACTACCTCGGCAACCCCTGGCGCGTCCGTACGGTGATCAAGGGCGACCAGTCGTGCGTGGCGGTGGCCGCGGCCTCGGTGATCGCCAAGGTTCAGCGCGACAAAATGATGGCCGAACTGGGTGTCGACCATGCAGACTTCGGTTTTGCGGACAACGCCGGGTATCCGTCGCCCGTCCACAAGGCCGCACTGGCGGAGCGGGGCCCCACCCCGTACCACCGGTTGTCGTGGGCGTATCTTGATGCGCTGCCCCAGTGGCGGCACCTCAAGAAGGTCCGCACATGGGTGGAGGAAAGCGTTCCGGCGATCGAGGGCCAGCTCGGCTTCGATTTCTGACGTTTCCGCTCGCACTTGTGTGCCACCCGCCGGCGCCAGCCGGACCAGCGTTTGATAAAAATCAGCTCATGCCTCTCATTCCCGAGGAGCCTCAGATTCACGAGAGTGCCCAGGGTCCCCGCCCCACTCCGGCCAGTGGCCGTACCGCGCCGACCCCCCGCCCCGTTCCCGGCCCCCGCCCCGCGGCACCGCCGCGTCCCGGCCGCCCCGGGCCCCTGCGGCCCACGCCGCCGGCGCAGCGCACCCCGCGTGACGTGGCCGCCGCCAAGCCCGAGCCGTCGGCTCCCGCCGCTCCTGCTGCCGCTCCGGCCGCCCCGCAGATCCAGCTGATCCCGGCCTCGCCCGAGGGTGCGCTGGACGCCGCCGAGGAGGCCGTCGACCTGCTCCTCGACTCGGGGCGCGCCCCCGGCGAGGTGCTGGTGATCACGACCGGCGAGCAGCACCCGTGGGCCACCCACGAGCTGTCCTTCGGCGAGACGTCCTACTGGGCGCAGCACGACGCGAAGGACGACGTGTTCTACGCCGACGCCTCCGCCGCCGGCCGTGCCGGTGCGCGTCAGGTGGTCGTGGTGGCGCTGAACGGCGGATCCGACGAGGTGGCCGCCGCGACGCTGCCGTTGGCGCTCGGCCGTGCCGGTGCCCTGCTGATCGTCTGCGGCGACCCGCAGCGCATCAACTCGGTGCTGGGCGCGGGGGTCTGAGCCGTACTCGGCTCAGCCGTCGGGTCCGGAACGCCGGTGCCTGAGCCGTCCTCGGCTCACCTCGGCGGTCGGAGTGCGGCTCCCCTCGCCGGTCGTGCGGCGTGGCCGCGGAGGGCAGGGCAGACCTGGGCTCGGTGCCGCGTACGTACGAGGGTGCCCGGCAGGCGTCGTGCGCGGGCCTTCACGCGTCACCGAGGGGTTCGATCGGCCGGCCGTGCGCCCGGTGGTGGCGGGAGCCACGCACCGGGATCTCGGCTGTGTCAACGGGCCGCCGCGCGGCGCATGACCTCCGACGCCGCGCCGCCGGTGCGCGGCATCGGCAGCGGGGCCTCGGACGTGGCGAACGGCTCCGGGGTCGATTCGCTGTTCGGGCGACGGCCGCCACGGCCCTCCCCGAGGACCTGCCAGCCGTCACGGGTCAGCGTGATGTACGCGCCGCAGCGCAGGCCGTGCAGCGTGCAGGCGTCCCGCAGCCCCCACATCCAGGCGCCGTCCTCCTCCGTCCAACGGCCGTCGCCGTCGCGGCAGTACAGCAGGACCGCGGTCCGCACCGGGGTGCGGCGCCGCAGGTCGTGCGGGATCACGCGACGGAGCTGGGAGAGCAGGGCGTTGCGGAACATCCACCCGTCGGCGGGTGCCGGCCGGCGGACGAACGACGCGCTCGCCCGCAGCCGTTCGTCCGGATCGAGGACGGCCACGATCGCGGTCGACGGCTTGGGACGATGCCGGGAGTGGAGTCCGCTGACGACCTCGCGCGGATTGCGCAGCAGCGGGATGCCCGCGGCAGCCCATTCGGCGGGTTCGAGCATGCGGGCCAGAGGGTTGGCGGTTGCGGCGGACAGGTCGGCTGACGTCGACGTGGATGCCGCGGAGGACGGAGCGAATCCGAAGGTCACGGTCCTCCCTTCGGCTACGCGCCCACACTGAGGGCGAGGTCGGATTCGGGGGAGCGCGCACCGCAGCAGAGCCCTACCGGACCACGGACGAGCCGTGCGGGGAGCGGACTTCAATTCTTCCTGGCGAACCTGCTTGCGGCAACGAGCAATTGGCGTCGCCGACCGATATCGGGTGGTGCGAGGGTTATATCCCTACCCGGAAATTCCGTCCGCGACGCATCGTCGGACGTGCGGTGGTCACACGCAGTGATCGGACACGACCTCCAGAACCGCACGTGAGAGGGCTGTCACCTGCTGTGAGTGGCTGACCTACCCGGTCATCGGGTTGCATGGAGACATGGACGACCGTGAGCTGAACGCCGAAGCCGATGCCATCCTCGCCGAGCTCGTCGGCACCCCCGGGGCGCGACTGCGGGAGGACCAGTGGCAGGCGGTGGCGGCGCTGGTGCGCGAGCGCCGGCGGGCCCTGGTGGTCCAGCGGACCGGCTGGGGGAAGTCGGCGGTGTACTTCGTCGCGACCGCGCTGCTGCGACGGCGGGGCGCGGGACCGACGGTGATCGTGTCGCCGCTGCTCGCGCTGATGCGCAACCAGGTCGAGTCGGCGGCACGGGCCGGCATCCGCGCCCGCACCATCAACTCGGCCAACCCCGAGGAGTGGGAGACCATCCACGGCGAGATCGAACGCGGTGAGACCGACGTGCTCCTCGTCAGCCCCGAGCGCCTCAACTCCGTCGACTTCCGCGACCAGATGCTGCCCAAGCTGGCGGCCACCACCGGTCTGCTCGTCGTCGACGAGGCGCACTGCATCTCCGACTGGGGCCACGACTTCCGCCCGGACTACCGCCGGTTGCGCGCCATGCTCGCCGAACTGTCGCCCGGCGTCCCCGTGCTGGCCACGACGGCGACGGCCAACGCGCGCGTGACGGCCGATGTGGCCGAGCAGCTGGGCACCGGCGCCGGAGAGGCCCTGGTGCTGCGTGGACCGCTGGAGCGGGAGAGCCTGCGGCTGGGCGTGGTCCGGCTGCCGGACGCCGCGCACCGCCTCGGGTGGCTCGCGGAGCACCTGGAGGAGCTGCAGGGCTCGGGCATCATCTACACGCTGACGGTCGCCGCCGCCGAGGAGGCCACCGCGTTCCTGCGGCAGCGGGGCTTCCCCGTCGCGTCCTACACGGGCCGCACGGAGAACGCCGACCGGCTGCAGGCGGAGAACGACCTGCTGGCGAACCGGGTCAAGGCGCTGGTGGCGACCTCCGCCCTCGGTATGGGCTTCGACAAGCCGGACCTGGGCTTCGTCGTGCACCTCGGCTCGCCCTCCTCGCCGATCGCCTACTACCAGCAGGTCGGACGGGCCGGACGCGGCGTCGAGCACGCCGACGTGCTGCTCCTGCCGGGCCAGGAGGACGAGGCGATCTGGCGCTACTTCGCCGACACGGCCTTCCCGCCCGAGTCGCAGGTCCGCCAGACCCTCGCCGCGCTCGCGGACGCGGGACGTCCGCTGTCCGTGCCCGCCCTGGAGGCGTCGGTGGACCTGCGCCGCAGCAGGCTGGAGACGATGCTGAAGGTGCTGGACGTCGACGGCGCGGTCAAGCGGGTCAAGGGCGGCTGGACGGCGACGGGCGCCGAGTGGGTGTACGACGCCGAGCGCTACGCGCGCGTGGCGCGTCAGCGGGCGGCCGAGCAGCAGGCGATGCGCGACTACGTCGGTACGACCCAGTGCCGGATGGAGTTCCTGCGCCGGCAGCTCGACGACGAGGGGGCCGCCCCCTGCGGCCGCTGCGACAACTGCGCCGGCGCCTGGGCCGACGCGTCCGTGTCGTCGGAGACGCTGACCGGCGCGGCCAAGGAACTGGACCGCCCCGGCGTGGAGATCGAACCGCGCCGGATGTGGCCCACCGGGATGCCCGCGCTGGGCATCGAGCTCAAGGGCCGCATCCCGGCGGGTGAGCAGTGCTCCACGGGGCGCGCCCTGGGACGGCTCTCGGACATCGGCTGGGGCAACCGGCTGCGCCCCCTGCTCGCCGAGAACGCGCCCGACGGGCCCGTCCCCGACGACGTGCTGAAGGCCGTGGTGGCCGTCCTCGCCGACTGGGCGCGCTCCCCGGGCGGCTGGGCGCCGGACGTCCCCGACGCCGTGCAACGGCCCGTGGGCGTGGTCGCCGTCCCCTCGCTGACCCGCCCCGAGCTGGTGGGCTCCCTCGCGCGCGGGGTCGCGTCCATCGGCCGCATGCCGTTCCTGGGCGCGCTGACGTACGTCGCGGAGGACGGCGCGCACGCGGCCCGGCGCAGCAACTCCGCCCAGCGTCTGAAGGGGCTGTCCCAGGCGTTCACCGTCTCCGCGGAACTGGCCGACGCGCTGGCGGCCACGCCCGGCCCCGTGCTGCTGGTGGACGACTGCACGGACACCGGCTGGACGCTCGCCGTCGCCGCCCGGCTGCTGCGCAGGTCGGGGAGCGGGGAGGTGCTGCCGCTGGTGCTGGCGGCGACGGGGTGATGCGGGGGGCGTCGGTGGTCGAGGGGGCGCACGTGGGTGGGGACGAGGGCGTGGACGTGGGTGGTTGTCGTGTCCCTGGTCGGACTTATCCACAGGCCCAAGCGGAGTTCTGAGTTCCGCGAGATCGTCGGCGCATGACGAACCACAGCGGAACGACTGGATCTCCCGGATCTCCCGACAACGACGACCCCGTGGGCGGCGAGCGGCGGCGCGCCCGGCGGGCCACCGACCTCGACCGCGTCCCGGCGGTGCAGGAGCGCCCCCTGCCCGAGCACCAGGTCACCCTCCGCACCCCGGAGGAGCTGGCCGACGCCCTGCCGTATCTGCTGGGGTACCGCCCGGAGGACAGCATCGTGCTGGTCGCGCTGCACGACGCGGACGGCCGGGGACGGTTCGGCGGCCGGGCGCGGCTCGGCATTCCGGCGACCGCCGACGACTGGGACTCCGCCGCCGGGCAGCTCGCCCACGGCCTCGTGACGGGCAGCGAGCGCAGGGGCGCCAAGCCGGAGCAGATGGTCGCCTTCCTCTGCCGGGAACCGGCGAAGGGCGAGACCGGCCGGCAGGTCATGGAGCGGCTCCGCCCGCTCGCCCAGAAGATCCGCCTGGCCTGCGGCAGCCTGGACGTCCCCGTCGTCGAGGCCCTGTGCATCTCGGACGGCCGCTTCTGGTCGTACTGCTGCGACCGCGGCGAATGCTGCCCGCCCGAAGGTCGGCCCATGGGCCTCCCGGGTACGTCCGTCCTGGCGGCGGCGGCCGCCTACGCGGGAGTCCAGGTGCGCGGCACCCTCCGTCAGCTGAGGGCGCGGCTGCAGCCCTTGGAGACCGGGGCGGCGCTGGAGCAGGAGGTCGCCCTCGACACCGTCGGCATGGAACTGGTCCCTCGGGTCCTCGACGAATCGACACGGGCGGGCGTCGCGGCGGAGACGCTGGAACTCGCCGAGCGGATGCTGCGCCGGTTCGCCGAGTCCCCGGTCATGTCCGAAGCGCTCCTCTCGGACCTGCGCGACGACGAACTGCTCGGACACGACGAGGCCGCGCGACTGATTCTGGGCCTCCAGGACCGTGCGACCCGTGACCGGGTGGCCGAGTGGATGGAGGACGGCGAGGCCCCTCCCGCCCTCCGCATGTGGCGCGCGTTGTCCCGCCGGTGCGTCCGGCCGTACCACGAGCACGCGGCGGCGCCCCTGACGCTGGCGGGCTGGGTGGCCTGGTCCAGCGGCGACGAACTGGAGGCCCGGGAAGCCTTCGCCATGGCCCTCGCGGCGGACCCCGACTATCTCTTCGCCCGCCTGCTGCACCAGGCCTGCAACGAGGGACTCGACCCGGAGTCGATCCGCCGCTGCCTGCGAGCGGAACGCACGGGGCGGCAGCGGAAGATCGCCGAAGCGCCGGGAACGGTGGACGCAGCGCCGGAGGAGGGCCTCCTGACCGGGCACCACCCCTCGGCGGCCGCCCCGGAGGGCTCGCACTCGGCGGCCAAGACCCCCGTACGCGAGCGCCGGCCCAAGATCCCCCGCCCGCGTACGTCCGCCGGCACGCACCCCGGCCCCGCACGACCGGGTACCACCGCTTCCCGTGCCACCAAGAGGACGGCTGACCGCCGCACACCGAGGAAGCGTCCGGAAGGCCGGACCACCGCCGGCCCGGACGGCGGGTGCGACGGGACCGAACGTACGGCGATGTGACCGACCGGATCGAGGACGTTCGAGGCCACCGGACCGACGGTTCCCCGGACCGCCCACCCCGGATGATCCCCACCCACAGAAGGGAGTGTTTATCGTCAGGCAGACGACTATGATCGCCGCATGCCCTACGACCCGTCAGCCTTTCCGCCCTTCGCCGTCACCGTGGACCTGGTCGTGCTGACCGTGCGCCGTCACGCCTTGTGTGCGCTGGCGATCCGCAGGGGTGAGCCCCCGTTCCAGGGGCGCTGGGCGCTCCCGGGCGGGTTCGTGCGGGCCGACGAGGACCTGGCGCAGGCGGCGGCGCGCGAGTTGGCCGAGGAGACCGGACTGCGGGCGCACGACCCGGGCGCCCCGGCCCAGGACTACGGCGCTCACCTGGAGCAGCTCGCGACCTACGGCGACCCGGACCGGGACCCCCGGATGCGGGTGGTCAGCGTCGCCCACCTGGCGCTCGCCCCCGACCTGCCCGCGCCCAAGGCGGGCGGCGACGCGAGCAACGCACGATGGGCACCGGTCGACGAACTGCTGCAGCAGGGCGGTTACGGCCGGGACGGCGAGCCCGTCGCGCCGCTCGCCTTCGATCACGCGCAGATCCTCTCCGACGGAGTGGAGCGCGCCCGGTCGAAGATCGAGTACTCGTCGCTGGCCACGGCGTTCTGCCCCGCCGAGTTCACCGTGGGCGAGCTGCGACGCGTGTACGAGGCGGTGTGGGGCGTGGCGCTCGACCCGCGCAACTTCCATCGCAAGGTGACGGGCACGCCGGGGTTCCTCGTCCCGACCGGCGGCACCACCACCCGCCAGGGCGGGCGCCCGGCCCAGCTGTTCCGGGCCGGCGGAGCGACGCTGCTCAACCCCCCGATGCTGCGCCCCGAGGTCTGACCCGCGGCCTGCATGACGCCCGGCACTACGCCATGCGCGGTGGCCCGTACCACGCTCCGCACGGCGGTCCACGCCAGACCCCGTACCACGCCCCGCACGGCGGCCCGCACCACGCCCCGCACGGCGGCCCGCACGGCGACCGCCGCACGCCCCGCCCGGCGACCCACTACACGACGCCCCGTTCGGCGTCCGTGCAGCGGGCCTTGCCCTACCCGAAAAAACGGACATAGCGCGCTATCTTGCTGCGGGTGATCCAGGCCATCGGATTGACCAGCGACCCTCGCAAGGACCTTCCCCCCGCCGCCGACGACGTGTCGTTCGAGGCGCGCGCGGGGCACGTCACCGCGTTGCTCGGGGGGCCGGGTGCGGGCAAGACCACGGTGCTCAGACTCATGCTCGAACTCCAACGGGGCCGTGGTGTCACCTACTTCAGGGGCCGCCCCCTCCACCGCATCGCCCATCCCTCACGGGAGGTGGGCGTACTCCTCGGGGACGTGCCCGGTCATCCGGCCCGCACGGTCCGCGGTCATCTGCGCATGCTCTGCGCGGCGGCCGGTGTCCCCGCCCGGCGCGCCGACGAGGTGCTGGAGGGCGTCGGCCTGGTCAGCCTGCGCGACGAACGGCTCTCCACGCTCTCGCGCGGCATGGACCGCCGTCTCGGGCTGGCCTGCGCCCTGCTGACCGACCCGCACACCCTTGTGCTCGACGACCCCACCAGCGGGCTCTCGACACGGGAGAAGCGCTGGATGCACGGCATGCTGCGCGCGCACGTCGCCCACGGCGGCACCGTCCTGCTCACCACGCCGGACCCCAAGGAGGCCGCGCGCACCGCCGACCAGGTCGTCACCCTGGAGCGAGGACGCGTCGTCGCCGACCAGGAGGCGGCCGACTTCGCCCGCACCCGGCTGCGTCCCCGGGTCGCCGTCCGCACCCCCCACGCCCCCCGTCTCGCCACCCTGCTCACCAAGGAGGCCCGCGCCACGCACCGCTCGGTCGAGGTCGTGCGCGAGAGCGGCAACCGGCTGTCGGTGTACGGCAGTACATGCGCCGACGTGGGGGAGACGGCGTTCCGCAACGGCATCCCGGTCCATCAACTCGCCGACGAGGTGGGGGACATGGGGCCTAGGGCGTCGACCACGGCCGACCGGTCCGCCGGCGAGGCCCGGGCCGACGTGGCACCGCAGCGCAAGGCAGCCGCATCGCGGTCCGAGGGGTCCCGCGAGCAGGCGGCGACACGTGCCCGCAGCGGCGGCCCGACCCGCGCCACCGGCACCGCGACCTCCTCCGCGACGGAGTCCGCAACGTCGTCCACCGCGTCCGCCCCGGTGCGCAAGCGGCGTCAGCGGTCCGTCACGGCTCCGGACACCGAGGCGCGCACCCCGCAGGCACGCTCGGGCGACCGGCAGCGCACCGAGCCGGAGGCCGAGGCGTCCGACACCGCACCCCGTCGGCGGGCCGCCGAGGCCGCTGCCGCCGAGCTCGACGCGCTGCCCGAGCTCCCGCCCCCCATCTCCGTCCGCCCCGCCCCCAGCCCCCTCCGCCCCCTGCGCTACGAGCTGCGGCGCGCCGCCGGTGTCGGCACCGGGTTCGTCACCTGCGGGGCCGTCCTCCTCGTGTCCGCCGTCACGGCCGTCCTGCTGGCGCGCGTCGGCCACACGCCCCGGCCCCGGCTGATGGCCGGGTGGCCCCAGCAGCTGCCGCTGCCCCCCGCGGCGCTGGGGGCCGGGCTGCTCGGGGCGCTCGCCTTCGGCGACGAGTTCCGCCATCCCGCGCTCGCGGCGGACCGCGGCACCGTCCCCCGCCGGCTGGGGCTGCTGGCCGCGAAACTCCTCGTCACCACCGCCACCGCGCTGCTGCTCGCGGTGCTCACCCTGGGCTGCGACATCGAGATGCTCTATCTCGTATACGGCCGGGAGCTCGCGGAAGTTCCCTCGGACTGGCTTTCGCTCACCGCCAGTTGGTTCGGGCTCGTGGTGGGCTGCGCATGGGCCGGGGTGCTCGCGGCCGGACTGTTCCGGTCCACGACGGCCGGGCTGGCGGCCGTGGTCGCGGTGCCCGTCGCCGTCGTACCCGTTGTGCAGAAGATCGTGGAGGGGCCGTCCGTGCGCACCGCGGCCGGGTTTCCGCTGCGGATCCGGGAGCTTTTGCTGAACCAGTGGCCGTTCGGCGGGGAGCGGTATGTGGAGGCCGCGGCCCGTCTGATCGCCCAACCCGTGGGTGGGGCACTGACGTTGTCCCTCGCCGCTCTGCTCGGCGCCTTCCTCTTCACGACCCTACGCGGAAAGGTCCGATGACGACTCTTCCCGCCCTTTATTGAATGGCCTTGCGCGCAACTCCCCGGGGATAGCTCATTTCTTTCCGATAAGGCGTCAATTGCGACGGGGTGAGCGATCACCCTTTCGTGTGCTTTTCACCAAAGACCTCAAGGGAGTTGGAATCGGCGCCGACAAAGGATGCGTGAGTACCCTTGCGCACACCATGATGACCGCCGCCCGCGCCGCCGACTCCGGACTCGTCGGCCCGGGCGAACTCGACCGCTACCCCTACGCCGAGGCCTCCGTCGCCGACCGCGTCGGGACCCCCACCTGGGAGGGCGCGGACCCCGAACTCGGCCGCGTCGGCCGCCGTACGGCGGGCAGCCGCGGACGCGGGCTGCACGGCCAACTCGTTCAGCAGCTCGGACAGATGATCGTCTCCGGGGACCTGGGCGCCGACCGTCCGCTCGTGCCCGAGGAGATCGGCCAGCGCTTCGAGGTCTCCCGGACCGTCGTGCGGGAGTCGCTCCGCGTCCTGGAGGCGAAGGGCCTGGTCAGTGCCCGTCCGAACGTCGGCACGCGGGTGCGCCCCGTCAGTGACTGGAACCTCCTCGACCCGGACATCATCGAGTGGCGGGCCTTCGGGCCGCAGCGCGACGACCAGCGCCGGGAGCTCAGCGAGCTGCGCTGGACGATCGAGCCGCTCGCCGCCCGTCTTGCCGCCGGGCACGGGCGCGACGACGTTCAGCAGCGCCTCTCCGACATGGTCGAGATCATGGGGCACGCGATGGGGCAGGGCGACGTCCTGACCTTCTCCCGTGCCGACGCCGAGTTCCACTCGCTGCTCATCCAGATGGCGGGCAACCGCATGCTCGAACACCTCTCCGGCATCGTCTCGGCCGCTCTCCAGGTCTCCGGCGGCCCGGTGACCGGCTGTGACCGGCCGAACGAGACGTCCCTCGGGCAGCACGGCAGGATCGTCGACGCCCTCGCGGCCGGCGACGGCGCGGCCGCCGAGGCGGCCATGCGCCAGCTGCTCACCGTCCACCCCGAGGTGGAGCGTGTGGTGCCCGCCCCCCGCGAGCACTGACTCCACCCCCCGGGTGCCGCGCCCGGGCGATGCCTCCCCCTCCTGGGCGTCCCCCGTACGCGCACCCTTCCCCGTCGGACCCGCAGGATCCACGACGGATCCTGCGGGTCCGACGGCGCGAAGAGGGGATTCGACGGCCGTACCGTGCCGGGCGTGACATCGTGAAGGACACCGGGCCGGCACCGGGCTGACCTCTTTTATTGTCATATGTCTGCTTTTGGTCTGCTACGGGGTGTGACTCGGGCCACGCAGAATGGGCGTAACGCTCGGGGGAACAGCGCGATGACCTAAGAGGTGACAGCCGAGGAAGGGAATACGGACGCCGTTCGAGGCGCTGTATGTCTTCCCGGCCCCTGCCCGCACCGTCGGTCCAATCCCCAGGCCGGTGGTCGGCTCCTGTCCGCACCGGACGGGGCCGGAAGCCGCTTTCCAACGTTCCGAGAGGTTGTTCGTGTCGGCCAGCACATCCCGTACGCTCCCGCCGGAGATCGCCGAGTCCGTCTCTGTCATGGCTCTCATCGAGCGGGGAAAGGCTGAGGGGCAGATCGCCGGCGACGATGTGCGTCGGGCCTTCGAAGCTGACCAGATTCCGGCCACTCAGTGGAAGAACGTACTGCGCAGCCTCAACCAGATCCTCGAGGAAGAGGGTGTGACGCTGATGGTCAGTGCCGCGGAGCCCAAGCGCACCCGAAAGAGCGTCGCAGCGAAGAGTCCGGCCAAGCGCACCGCCACCAAGACGGTCGCGGCGAAGACGGTGACCGCCAAGAAGGCCACCGCGACCGCCACGCCCGCGGCGCCCTCCGCGGAACCCGCCGTCGAGGACGAGGCCGCCCCCGCGAAGAAGGCTGCGGCCAAGAAGACGACGGCCAAGAAGGCTGCCGCGAAGAAGACGACCGCCGCCGCGAAGAAGACGGCGGCCAAGAAGACCTCCGGCAAGAAGGACGACGCCGAGCTCGTCGAGGAAGAGGTCCTCGAGGACGCCCCCAAGGGCGACGAGCCCGAGGGCACCGAGAGCGCCGGTTTCGTCCTGTCCGACGAGGACGAGGACGACGCGCCCGCGCAGCAGGTCGCGGCCGCCGGTGCCACCGCCGACCCGGTCAAGGACTACCTCAAGCAGATCGGCAAGGTCCCGCTGCTCAACGCCGAGCAGGAGGTCGAGCTCGCCAAGCGCATCGAGGCCGGTCTGTTCGCCGAGGACAAGCTGGCGAACGCCGACAAGCTCGCCCCCAAGCTCAAGCGCGAGCTGGAGATCATCGCCGAGGACGGCCGCCGCGCCAAGAACCACCTGCTGGAGGCCAACCTCCGCCTCGTGGTCTCCCTGGCCAAGCGCTACACCGGCCGCGGCATGCTCTTCCTGGACCTGATCCAGGAGGGCAACCTCGGTCTGATCCGCGCGGTCGAGAAGTTCGACTACACCAAGGGCTACAAGTTCTCCACGTACGCCACCTGGTGGATCCGTCAGGCGATCACCCGCGCCATGGCCGACCAGGCCCGCACCATCCGTATCCCGGTGCACATGGTCGAGGTCATCAACAAGCTCGCGCGCGTGCAGCGCCAGATGCTCCAGGACCTGGGCCGCGAGCCCACCCCGGAGGAGCTGGCCAAGGAACTCGACATGACCCCCGAGAAGGTCATCGAGGTCCAGAAGTACGGCCGCGAGCCCATCTCCCTGCACACCCCGCTGGGCGAGGACGGCGACAGCGAGTTCGGTGACCTCATCGAGGACTCCGAGGCCGTCGTCCCGGCCGACGCGGTCAGCTTCACGCTTCTGCAGGAGCAGCTGCACTCCGTGCTCGACACCCTGTCCGAGCGCGAGGCCGGCGTGGTCTCCATGCGCTTCGGTCTCACCGACGGTCAGCCGAAGACCCTCGACGAGATCGGCAAGGTCTACGGCGTGACGCGTGAGCGCATCCGCCAGATCGAGTCGAAGACGATGTCGAAGCTGCGCCACCCGTCGCGCTCGCAGGTCCTGCGCGACTACCTCGACTAGGCCGCACCGACAGCACGCGAAAGGCCCGGTACCCCTCGTGGGTGCCGGGCCTTCGTGTGTGCGCGGGTGCGGGGTCGGGGCCGCTGAATCACTCTGGGTGTGCCATGACCACCCGAGAGTGAGGAGCGTCATGCGTCGTACCTATGTCCGGGCGCTGGCCCGGCCGCTGGTTCTGGCGGCTGCGGCGGCCGCCATACCGCTGGTCACGGCCGCGCCGGCGGCCGCCGACCGAGTCGTCGTGGGCGGGTTCCCCGTCGATGTGTCGCAGAGTCCCTGGACCGTGGCGGTGTCCAGTCGTGACCGGTTCGGGGGTACCCGGGCGGGGCAGTTCTGCGTGGGTGCCGTCGTGGGGCGCTCCACGGTGCTCACGGCCGCCCACTGCCTCAGTCCGGAGGTCCTGGGGTCCACGCCGGACCAGGTGAGCGACCTCAGCGTGATCGCGGGGCGCACCGATCTGACGTCGTCGCGCGGCCGTGAGGTCCCCGTCAGCGGTGCTTGGGTGAACCCGGACTACGACGGCGACACCAACGACGGGGACTTCGCCGTGCTCTCGCTGGCCGAGGCCCTGCCCGCCTCGGCGGTCATCGGGATGGCGGGCGCGGGCGACCCGGCCTATGCGCCGGGCACCCGGGCGCTGGTCTACGGCTGGGGCGATGTCACGGGTGCGGGGGATTATCCGCGGGGGCTGCGGGCCGCGCAGGTGCGGGTGCTGCCGGACGCGCTGTGCGAGGAGGCGTATCCGGGCGGTGGTGAGGGCCGGTATCTGGGCGACAGCATGGTGTGCGCGGGGGAGCGCCAGGGCGGCCGGGACGCCTGTCAGGGAGACAGCGGAGGGCCCCTGGTCGCGCAGGGGAAGCTGATCGGACTGGTGTCCTGGGGCAATGGCTGCGGACGTGCGGGAAGCCCCGGTGTCTACACCCGGGTGTCCGACATCATCCGGATCGCGGGATGGCGGTCCGCTGTGCGGGAGGGCGCGGGGAGCGGCTGAGCGCCCCTGAGACGAGTGCGGGCGGTCCCCCCTGTGGTCTCAGGGGGGACCGCCCGTCTACCGGCCTGTGCCGGTGCTGGCTCGTCGTGATGCGAGGTGTCAGCGCTCGTCTTCGGTCGCCGTCGCGGGAACGGTCGTCAGCCGCTCCGTCTCATCCTGTATCTCAGCGGCGATCTTCTTGAGTTCCGGCTCGAACTTGCGACCGTGGTGGGCGCAGAAGAGCAGCTCTCCGCCGCTGAGCAGGACGACGCGCACGTACGCCTGGGCGCCGCAACGGTCGCAGCGGTCAGCGGCCGTCAGGGGGCTCGCGGGGGTCAGAACAGTAGTCACGTCGCCTCTTCTCTAGCTCGACGAGCTGTCGTACCAGGGTCAACATCCAACCAGCCCCAAAACGTTCCCGCTCGTGGCTTCTCCCAGAGAGAAATTTTTCGGGGGTGGTGGGCTGCTGCCGGTGTGGCGGCGAATGTGCCGTATTGCGTGCTGTCGTGCTTACGGTTTCGCGCTCTTGGTCATGGTCGGTCCTCCCCGGCCGGTTGCCGGTTTGTTCATGAGGACGTGCCCGGAGCCTAAATGGTTCATGCCCCGAAGGGAACGTGATATGTGCTTCACTCCTCCGAGGGATCGAACATCCATACGAGTCTGGACTAGGGTGACTTCCGACGAGGGTGGCGTTACAACGGCTCTACCAGGCCTCGGTACCCTCTGAGCGGCAACCGAAGCCAAGCCCGTACCCACTAGGGCGCCCAGTGAAATTCAGCGAGGAGCGAACCGCGTGACCGCCGATACGTCCGTGCCGTCCACAGCGCTGCTGGCAGGAGCAGACCGGGACGGTTCCAACTACACCGCGCGGCACCTGCTCGTCCTCGAGGGCCTCGAAGCCGTGCGCAAACGCCCCGGCATGTACATCGGGTCGACCGACAGCCGCGGTCTCATGCACTGCCTGTGGGAGATCATCGACAACTCCGTGGACGAGGCCCTCGGCGGCTACTGCGACCACATCGAGGTGATCCTGCACGACGACGGCTCCGTCGAGGTCCGCGACAACGGCCGGGGCATTCCGGTCGACGTCGAGCCCAAGACCGGCCTCTCCGGCGTCGAGGTCGTCATGACCAAGCTGCACGCCGGCGGAAAGTTCGGCGGCGGCTCCTACGCCGCCTCCGGCGGTCTGCACGGTGTGGGCGCCTCCGTGGTGAACGCCCTGTCCGCCCGTCTCGACGTCGAGGTCGACCGCGGCGGCCACACCCACGCGATCAGCTTCCGGCGCGGGGTCCCCGGCGTCTTCGCCGGAGACGGCCCGGCGGCGAAGTTCGAGGCCAAGAGCGGTCTGCGCAAGACGAAGAAGATCCCGAAGGCGCGTGAGGGCACGCGTGTGCGCTACTGGGCCGACCGGCAGATCTTCCTCAAGGACGCCAAGCTCGACCTGGAGACGCTGCACCAGCGCGCCCGCCAGACCGCCTTCCTGGTGCCCGGCCTGACCATCGTCGTCCGGGACGAGGTCGGCCTCGGCGCCGGCGGGAGCAAGGGCGAGGAGTCCTTCCGCTTCGATGGCGGCATCAGCGAGTTCTGCGAGTACCTGGCCACCGACAAGCCGGTCTGCGACGTCCTCCGCTTCACCGGGCAGGGCACCTTCAGGGAGACCGTCCCGGTCCTGGACGAGCACGGCCAGATGACCCCGACCCAGGTCACCCGCGAGCTGGGCGTCGACGTCGCCCTGCGCTGGGGCACCGGCTACGACACGACCCTGAAGTCGTTCGTGAACATCATCGCCACCCCCAAGGGCGGCACCCATGTCGCGGGCTTCGAGACCGCCGTGACCAGCACCATGAACGAGGTGCTGCGCGCCAAGAAGATGCTTCGCGTCGCCGAGGACGACATCGTCAAGGACGACGCCCTGGAGGGTCTGACCGCCGTCGTCACCGTCCGCCTCGCCGAGCCGCAGTTCGAGGGGCAGACCAAGGAGGTCCTCGGCACCTCGGCGGCCCGCCGCATCGTGAACGGCGTGATCGCCAAGGAGCTCAAGGCGTTCCTGACGTCCGCCAAGCGGGACGCGGCGGCACAGGCGCGCTCGGTCCTGGAGAAGACCCTCGCCGCCGCCCGCACCCGGATCG
This sequence comes from Streptomyces nigra, assembly GCF_003074055.1. NCBI lineage: Bacteria > Bacillati > Actinomycetota > Actinomycetes > Kitasatosporales > Streptomycetaceae > Streptomyces > Streptomyces nigra. The sequence goes on from NZ_CP029043.1 coordinate 5,673,597, forward strand.
CGGCCCGCCAGCACAAGGACGCGCAGCGCCGCAAGACGGCCCTGGAGTCCTCCTCGCTGCCCGCCAAGCTGGCCGACTGCCGCAGCGACGACGTCGACCGCAGCGAGCTCTTCATCGTCGAGGGAGACTCCGCGCTGGGCACCGCCAAGCTCGCCCGGAACTCCGAGTTCCAGGCGCTGCTGCCCATCCGCGGCAAGATCCTCAACGTCCAGAAGTCGTCCGTGACCGACATGCTCAAGAACGCCGAGTGCGGAGCGATCATCCAGGTCATAGGGGCGGGGTCGGGCCGCACCTTCGACATCGACGCGGCGCGCTACGGCAAGATCATCATGATGACCGACGCCGATGTCGACGGCTCCCACATCCGCACCCTGCTGCTGACGCTGTTCCAGCGGTACATGCGCCCGATGATCGAGGCGGGCCGGGTGTTCGCCGCGGTGCCCCCGCTGCACCGGATCGAGCTCGTCCAGCCCAAGAAGGGCCAGGACAAGTACGTGTACACGTACTCGGACCGCGAGCTGCGCGACAAGCTCATGGAGTTCGAGAGCAAGGGCGTGCGGTACAAGGACTCCATCCAGCGCTACAAGGGTCTCGGTGAGATGGACGCCGACCAGCTGGCGGAGACGACCATGGACCCGCGCCACCGCACCCTGCGGCGGATCAGCCTCACCGACCTCGAGGCCGCGGAGCGGGTCTTCGACCTGCTCATGGGCAACGACGTGGCGCCGCGCAAGGAGTTCATCTCCAGCTCGGCCGCGACGCTGGACCGCTCGCGCATCGACACCTAGGACGAGACCGAACGTACGGAGGACCGGTCGGGGCGTGGGCCCCGGCCGGTTCTGCCGTTCCGGGGCCCTTCCTGCATCGAACGCGCTGGACGCGTCTCTTGTCGCGCCTGACCGGTATGCCGCTTTGCCTGCTGAATCACCTGATGGGGTGAAACGGCCTGAGAAGCCCGGTCGACGGTCTTTCCGTTCTGTCCATGCTTGGGCATGTGCTCAAGCGACGGTCGTCCCCGCGACGCCAGGCCCCCGCGGTACGACGATCCCTGGTACGACGCCCTCGCCTCCGGATGGGGCGAGTCGGACGTCACGGTGGCCCCTGACACCGCCCCGCCGGCCGCCGCCGACGTGTACCTCGAGGTGCAGCGGAGCGCCGCCTTCCAGGAAGTGCGCAGCCGCTACCGGAGGTTCGCGCTGCCGACCGCCGCCGCGTTCCTGACCTGGTACGTCGCCTATGTCGTCACCGCCGTCACCGCGCCCGGGCTGATGGCCCGGACGGTGGCGGGCGCCGTGAACGTCGCGATGCTCGCGGGACTCGGGCAGTTCCTCACCACCTTCATGCTCACCTGGGCCTACACCCGTCACGCGCGCCTGCGCAGGGACCGGGCCGCGCTCGAACTGCGCTGGGACACCCAGGAGCTGACGCGGGGCACCAAGGGGGGCGTGGCATGACGGAGGATCAACGCAGCCTGGCTCTGGTGCTGTTCAGCGTGTTCGTCGCGGTCACGCTGGCGATCACGACCTGGGCGGGCCGCAATCGCCATGGTTCCGCGGAGGAGTTCTATGCCGGGGGCCGTCTCTTCTCGCCCATGGAGAATGGTTTTGCCATCGCGGGCGACTACATGTCGGCCGCGTCCTTCCTCGGCATCTCCGGGCTGATCGCCCTGTTCGGCTACGACGGCATGCTGTACTCGGTGGGCTTCCTCGTGGCCTGGCTGGTCGTGCTCTTCCTCGTCGCGGAACTGGTCCGCAACTGCGGGCGGTTCACCCTCGCCGACGTCGTCGCCGCGCGGATGCGGGAACGCCCCGTCCGGATCGCGGTGGGAACTTCCTCGGTCACCGTGTCCGTTCTGTATCTGGTGGCGCAGATGGTGGGGGCGGGCACCCTGGTCGCGCTGCTGCTCGGAGGTGACGGCGGGGCGGCCCAGGCCTGGACCGTCATCGGCGTCGGCGCGCTCATGGTCATCTACGTGTCGTTCGGAGGGATGCGGGCCACGACCTGGATCCAGATCGTCAAATCGGTCCTGCTGCTCGGCGGCACCATCGCGTTGACGGTGCTCGTCCTGCTGCGTTTCCACGGCGACATCGACCGGCTGCTGCTGAGCGCGGCCGAGCACAGCGGCCATGGACGGGCGTTCCTGGCGCCCGGGCTTCGCTACGGCGGTGACTGGACGTCCCGGTTCGACTTCATCAGCCTCGGCCTCGCACTCGTCCTCGGCACCGCCGGTCTGCCGCACATCCTGTCCCGCTTCTACACCGTGCCCACCGCGCGCGCCGCCCGCCGCTCGGTGGTCTGGGCGATCGGCCTCATCGGCGGCTTCTACCTGATGACCATCGTCCTGGGGTTCGGCGCGGCCGCGATCGTGGGGACCGCGGAGGTGCGCGCCTCGAACGCCGCGGGCAACACGGCCGTACCGCTCCTCGCGCTCGACCTCGGCGGCGGCGCGGGCTCCACCGCGGGCACCGTGCTCTTCGCGGTCGTGGCGGCGGTCGCCTTCGCCACGATCCTGGCCGTCGTCGCCGGCATCACGCTCGCCTCGTCGGCCTCGGTCGCCCACGACCTGTACGCGTCCCTGCGGCGCCGGCGCGGCGGCAAGGCCCGCAGCGAGGTGACGGTGGCGCGCTTCGCCGCCGTCGGCATCGGAGTCGTCGCGATCGGCCTGGGACTGCTGGCCCGCGACCTGAACGTCGCCTTCCTCGTGGGCCTCGCCTTCGCCGTCGCCGCCTCGGCAAACCTGCCCGTGCTGCTGTACTCCCTGTTCTGGCGCGACTTCACCACCCGGGGCGCCGTCTGGTCCGTGTACGGCGGCCTGATCCCGTCCGTCGTGCTGGTCGTCCTGTCACCCGTGGTGTCGGGCGGCCCGCAGTCGCTGTTCCCGGGCGTCGACTTCCAGTTCTTCCCGCTGGACAACCCCGGCATCGTCTCGATCCCGCTGGGCTTCGTCGCGGGCTGGCTGGGCACGGTCACCTCGGCCGAGGCGCCCGACGAGGCCAAGCACGCCGAGACGGAGGTGCGCTCGCTGACCGGGGCGGGCGCTGTCTAGGGCTTTTCATTTGGATCAGCCCGGCTGTGGCCGACGGGACATGGTGACGTGCCCGAGCGGTGTCTGGTGCGTGCAGTTGCAAGGCGGAGGAGGGCGGCGACGCGATGGGGGCCCCTCCCGCGCGAGCGAAGCCGAGCGTGGGGGAGTCGGCAACCGACGACAACGCCGCAGATGCGCGTGCCGGACCCCGCGACGCCGGGATGATCCAAGCGAAAGGCCATAGCCCCGGGGGAATCACCGCGCACCGGTGACGCTTCGGCCGCCGGCGTCCGTATGAAAGGGCGGCACGGTTCCTTCCCCCGCCCCCACGAGCCGTGCCTCAGGCGCGGGTCGCCCACACATACCGGTGCTCAGGGCGGCCCGCGTCCCCGTACTTGAGGGTGAGGCGGGCCCGCCCGGTCCGCTCCAGAAGCTTGAGATAGCGCTGTGCGGTCTGCCGGCTCACGCCCGTCCGCTCGGCGATCTCCTGGGCCGACAGCGGCCCCGAGGCGTTCATCAGGGCCCGGCGCACCGCCTCGGCGGTGGTGGGGGAGTGGCCCTTGGGCAGGTTCGGCTCCGACGGCGCGGACAGGGCGCCGAAGATCCGGTCCACCTCGGCCTGTTCCGCCTCGCCGCCGCAGTCGAGGGTGCGGCGCAGCTCCGCGTACGCCTCCAGCTTGGCGCGCAGCCCCGCGAAGGCGAACGGCTTCACCAAGTACTGGAGCGCGCCGAGCCGCATCGCCGCCTGCACGGTCGACACGTCACGCGCGGCCGTCACCATGATCACGTCGGTCTGGTGGCCGAGCCGCCGCATCTCCCCGACCACCGCGAGACCCGTGTCGTCGGGCAGATAGTGGTCCATGAGCACCAGGTCCAGCCGCGGCAGCTCCGTCACCTGCCGCAGGGCCTCGGCCGCCGTGTGCGCCTCGCCGGCCACACGGAAGCCCGGCACCTTCTCGACGTACGCGGCGTTGACCCGCGCCACGCGCGTGTCGTCGTCCACGACCAGGACCTCGATCATCGCGACTCCTCCTCGGCGACGGTGTGCGCGGCAACGGGCTCCGCAGGGGCGGGCGCCGGCTCGGTCAGCGCCTCGGGCAGGACCACCGTGAACTCGGCGCCGCCGCCCGCCGCCTCGTCCACACGGGCCGTGCCGCCCTGCCGTTCGGTCAGACGCCGTACGAGCGACAGCCCGATCCCGCGCTCACGGTGCGCAGGGCGCTGTTTGGTGGACCAGCCCTCGGTGAAGATCAACTCACGCTGTTCCACCGGGATTCCCGGCCCGGTGTCCCGGACGACGAGGGTCACCGCACGGCCCTCGGCGCGCAGTTCGACCTCCACGCGCGCGTGCGGGGTGGCGGCGACGGCGTCCAGGGCGTTGTCCACGAGGTTCCCCACGACGGTCACCAGCCCCTGCGGGTCGACCAGGCGGTCCGGAAGCCCCGTGCGCTCCGACAGGCGCAGCGCGACGCCCCGCTCGGCCGCCACGGTGGCCTTGCCGACCAGCAGTGCGGCGAGCAGCGGGTCCTGGATCTTCTCGGCGACTTCCTCCGAGGTGGCCCGGTGGTCGCCGACGACCTCCCCGACGAACTCCACGGCGTCGTCGTACATCTCCAGCTCCAGCAGGCCCAGGAGGGTGTGCATCCGGTTGGCGTGCTCGTGGTCCTGGGCGCGCAGGGCGTCGATCAGGCCGCGTGTCGAGTCGAGCTCCCGGCCGAGCTGCTCCAGCTCCGTGCGGTCGCGCAGGGTGGCCACGGCACCGCCGTCGTCGGTGGGCATGCGGTTGGCGACCAGGACGCGCTGTCCACGCACCGTGAGCAGATCGGTGCCGGTGACCCGCCCGGCCAGCACATCGGCGGTACGGCCGGTGCCGAGCGCCTCGTCGAGGGAGCGGCCGACGGCCTCGTCGCCGAGGCCGAGCAGCCGCCGGGCCTCGTCGTTGAGGAGGCGGATACGTCCTGTGCGGTCCAGCGCGACGACGCCTTCCCGGATGCCGTGCAGCATCGCCTCGCGCTCCGCCAGCAGCGCCGAGATGTCGGAGAAGGCCAGGTCACGGGTCTGCCGCTGAAGCCGCCGGGAGATCAGCCAGGCGGCCAGCGCCCCGACCGCCAGAGCGCCGCCCGCGTACGCGAACAACCCCGGGATCGCGTGCAGCAGCCTCGCCCGCACACTGTCGTACGCGATACCGACCGAGACCGCGCCGACGATCCGGCCCTCCTCGTCGCGCAACGGCACCTTGCCGCGCGCGGTGCGGCCCAGGGTGCCGTCGTCGATCTGCATGACCTCGTGCCCGGCCAGCGCGCGCCCCGGGTCGGTCGAGACGAGCCGGCCGATCTCGCTCGCCGTCGGGTGGGACCAGCGCACGCCCCGCCGGTCCATCACGACGACGTACTCGGCCCGGGTCGCCGCGCGGATCCGCTCCGCCTCCCGCTGCACCGGACCGCCTGCCGTCGCCGGGGTCGTCGTCAGGTCGGTGGCGATCCGGGGCTGGGCCGCCGTGGTCTGGGCGATGGACAGCGCGCGGCGCATCGCCTGGTCGTCCAGCTGGTCGCTGAGCGGCGCCAGGAACAGGCCGGTCGCCAGCACCGCCACGCCCGCCGCGATCGCCACCTGCATCAGCAACACCTGCGCGAACATGCGCCGGGGCAGACCCAGGCGCAGGCGCAGCCGGCGGACGAGGGAGGTGGGGCTCATGCCCCGACCGTACGCGGGGGTGCGGGGCGGGCCGTAGGGGGATGTGGCGGGGATCTCGTACGGGACGTCTCCGCTTGGCTCGTACGCGTACGGCACGCCGGGCATCCGCCCGCAGGGTCAGCCGGCGAGGGCCGTGGCCGTCGCCCTGAGCTCCCGTACGGCGACGACGTCCATGCGCGCGGGCGAGCCCAGCACCGAGGTGCCGCACTTCTCGGGGCGCGGCGGCTGCGCGGCACCCTGGGCCACGTCGACGCGCCAGCGCCGCCCGTCCACATGGGCCACGGTCACCTCCCACCGCGGAGCGGCACCGTCCGTCCGTACGACGCTCAGCGCCTCGGCGGCGGTCTCACCCGTCGTCCTGCGCACCGCGAGCTCGGCGGCCTGGCCGGGCCGTTCCCACGCGGAGTTCCCCCGGCAGCTCTCGCCGACGATCCGGCCCTCCCGGACCCCGTCCAGCACCCTCCGCACGACATCCGCCTCGGCGCGCCCGTAGGCATAGCCGTACGGCAGCACCAGCAGCGTCGGTGAGAAACGGTGGCCACCCAGATGCGTGACCTCCCAGACGCCGTCCACGCCGGAGGCGGCCAGTTCGGCGGCGAGAGGCCGGCCGAGCAGGGCGCAGCAGCGGTCGCGCTTGCCGTTGGTGCACACGAGCGCGAGGGGACCACCGGTGTGGGCCTCGCCTCCCAGCACCTCGTCGAAGGTGTGGTGCTCGCCCCGGCCGAGGGCGGCGAGATCCAGGTCGAGCAGCTGTCGCGGGTCCCGGACCGTGGCGGTGCGCAGCCATACGCCGCCCGGCACGGTGTGGGCGGCGTAGACCCGGCGCTCGGACGGGCGTTTGTAGTCGGCGTGCCGGCCGGGTCGGCGGATCAGCGCGACGCGCACGCCCGTGCCCTGCGCGGCGGCTTCCAGCGCGCGGCCCAGCGTGGGATCGAGATGGCTCTGGGTGAGCGCCTTGGCACCCCACGGCCCGGGCTGCTCCAGCAGCAGCCAGGTCGTCGCGGTCGCCGCGGTCCCCGCGACGGGCTCGTCGAGGTCCTGCGAGACGCTCGTGCACGTACTCACAGAGGTGAGCCTAACCTGAGCCGCCCCGACCGGCTCTTCAGCCCCTTACGACACGGTGCTGGCAGCGGCTTCGCGGGCTACTCGGGCAGGGGGCGCGGCAGCGGCTGGGGAGGCGTGGAGCCGACGTAGATCCCCGACGGCCGCATTCGCAGCGGGCGTTCGCCGTACTCCTCCAGGGCGTGGGCGATCCAGCCCGCCGTACGGCCCACCGCGAAGATCGTCTCGCCTGCCGTCGCGGGCATCGTGAACGACGCGGTGAACACGGCGAGCGCCAGGTCGACGTTGGCGTGCAGCGGGGTGTGGCGGGCGGCCGTCGCGACGATGTCGTGGGCGGCGGCGAGGGCGGGCTCGCACTGCGGCAGCTCCCGCAGCAGGGTGAACAGCAGACGCGCGCGGGCGTCCTCGCCGGTGTAGAGCCGGTGGCCGAGCCCCGGGATGCGGCGGCCCGCCCGGAGTTCCTCGGCGATGACGGGGCCGGCGTCGCCCCGGTCGAGCACCTCCACGATCAGCTTGTGCGCCAGTCCGCTGGCCGCGCCGTGCAGGGGGCCCTCGAGCACGCCCAGACCCGCCGAGACGGCCGCGTAGGCGTGCGCGCGGGCCGACGCTGCGACGCGTACGGCGAGGGTGGAGGCGGCCAGGTCGTGATCGACGAGCAGGGCGAGCGCCGTGTCCAGCACCCGCAGCGTCTTCTCGTCGGCGGGGCGTCCGCTGAGCCGTCCCCACAGGCGGCGGGCGAGCGGGCCCTCGTCGCGGTCCGTGGGGTCGGCGGGGCCGAGGGCGGCGACGAGCGTCGGGATCAGGGTGCGCGCGGTGGCGAGCACGGACGTCTCGGCCAGGTCGAAGCGCAGCGGGTCGGCGGCCGCGGCGGCGACCGCCGCTACCCGCAGGCGGTCGACGGGACCGGCGTGCTCGGGCAGGGCGCCTGCGGCGCGACGGGCGGCGGCGACGGAGGCGGCGGGCGCGGTGAAGGTGACGCCGGGGCGCAGACTGCCCGTCCACAGCCACTCGGCGACCTCCTCGTAGGAGTGCCGTGCGGCCAGCTCGGTCGCGTCCACGCCCCGGAAGTAGTAGCGGTCGCCCTCGATGAGGGTGAGGGCCGTCCGTACCGACAGCTCGGCGCCGGAACCCGAACCGGGCGTGCTCTCCCGTCTGTTGCGGCGGGCGAGCGTCTCGACCTCCCGGGCGTCGAAGGTGCTGCCCCGGCCGCCGGGCGCGCGGCGGCTGCTGAGGTGCCCGCGGCTGACGTATGCGTACACGGTCTCCGGCTTCACGCCGAGCAGCTCGGCGGCCTCGCGGGTGGTCAGCCGCCTGCCCTCCGGGCCGGGTTCTTGATCGCGCATGGGGTCACCGTATCCAGCGGGTCGGTACATGGACTGATGTATTGATCGAATCAATATTGACAGAGAATCAGTCAAGCATGGACAGTCGAATCAAGTCCAGGGAGGTAACCATGTCCGTCAACAGGTCAGCAGCCACACTCGTCGACGTGCCGCGCGGGCTCGCGGGGGTCGTCGTGACCGACACCGAGGTCGGGGACGTCCGGGGGCGTGAGGGCTTCTATCACTACCGCCAGTACTCGGCCGTCGAACTGGCGCGGACCCTGCCCTTCGAGGACGTCTGGCACCTCCTCGTCCACGGGGAACTGCCGGACGCCGCACGGGCCGCCGCGTTCGCCGCCGAGACCGCCGCGCTGAGGCGGCTGCCCGATGAGGTGCGGGCCGTCCTGCCGGCGATCGCCGCGGCCAGCGGACGCTCCGGTCCGCCGGCCGGTCTGCGCAGCGCGTTGTCCCTGCTGGGGGCGGCGAAGGGGTTCCGGCCGGTGTACGACATCGACGCGGAGCGGCGCCGCCGGGACACGCTGGTCGCCGCGGCGGCCGTACCCACGCTGCTGGCCGCGCTGTACCGGCTGGGGGAGGGGCTCGACCCCGTGGAGCCGCGGGACGACCTCTCCTACGCGGCGAACTATCTGTACATGGTGACGGGGGTGGAGCCGGAGGCGCGGCGGGCGCGGGCGGTCGAGCAATACTTGATCTCCACCATTGACCATGGGTTCAATGCGTCAACCTTTACGGCGCGGGTCATCGCCTCCACGGGGGCGGATGTGGCGGCCTGCCTGGTGGGCGCGGTGGGCGCGCTGTCCGGACCGCTGCACGGGGGTGCTCCCAGCCGGGCGCTGGACACGCTGGACGCGATCGGCACCCCGGATCGCATCGATTCCTGGATCCGTGAACGCGTCCTCGCCGGTGACCGCATCATGGGCTTCGGGCACCCGGTCTACCGGACCGAGGACCCTCGGTCCCGGATGCTCCGGGAGATCGCCGAGTCCTTCGGCGGGCCGCGCGTCGACTTCGCCGTGGAGGTCGAACGGCGCGTGGAGGCGATCCTGGCGGAACTGAAGCCGGGCCGTGAACTGCACACGAACGTCGAGTTCTACGCGGGCGTGGTCATGGAACTGTGCGGCCTGCCCCGCGAGATGTTCACCCCGACCTTCGCGGCGGCCCGGGTCGTCGGCTGGAGTGCCAACGTCCTGGAACAGGCGGAGGACTCGAAAATCATCCGGCCGTCGGCCCGGTACGTGGGGCCGGGGGCACCGGTGGCGGTGCCGTCGGCGGCGTGAGCGCCCAGCAGGGCAAGTGCCCGGACATACGTGTGGCCTGGTGCCGTTCTGGCTCCAGGCCTCATCGGGCGCGGATCGAGCAGTCACGGGGTGCCGGTCTGCTCGCGAGTGGGTGGACCCGGGTCGCTCAGCGGTGGCGCGCGGTCGGGTGCGGCTTCGGTGGACGAGCCTGGCTGACGCCTGCTCGCGTGGTCTCAGGCGTCGGGGATGTCGGCCTTGGCGCGGATCAGCGTCTCTCTGCTCACGATCACGATGCGCTCGTAGTCGGCACGTGAGGCGTCGGCGGGAAGTTCTCGCTCAAGCGCCTCAGTGGCCTCGGTGCCGATCACGGCAAAGTTCCCGTCGGTCAGCTCGAACACATCCGGGCAGTTGCCTCCCGAGGCACTCCCACGGGCACTTGGAGGCACACCAGTGCGGCGCTTGATCTTCAAGTTACTTCCGATCACTACGGAGGGTTAGTGGACGGCAGAACGTTACTGGGATTCCTGACGTCTGACCGACGTCTGACTCACAAAGAACCCGAGTCGTAGCGACGAGTTGACCCCGTTGGCATACGGTGCCTCAGCTGTCGTCCCTAGGAATGGTCGGGGGGTCGCCGACCACCCACCACTCGTCCGTGTCAGCTTCGTCCAAGTCCGTGACCAATTGGTCGACGATACGGCCGAGCTCGGCCTCGTCGGAGGAGTCCGCGAGAGTCGCGCGCAACGCCTTCGACGCCTCCCAGTACTCCCGCATCAGGGGGTTGTGCATCAGTTCCCGGGCGTGCCCGTGGAACTCCTCCAAGTCGATGAGACCCACCCGATAGAGGTGGTACAGGTTGACGTACCAGGCGTTGGCATAGAAGTACTGGCGACGCTTGGCCGCAGGCGTATCCGGAGCGTACGTGTCGATCACCGCGGCCAGCGACGGATCGTCGATCGCCCGGGACAGCAGTTCCCAGTGCATGCGCTGCTGGTGGGCCAGTGCCCGGCGGCGTGAGGTCAGTTCCTCGAGTTCCAGGCGCCTCAACTGCAGCTTCTCCGCTTCGAGGCTGCGGCGTGCTGCCAGTGTCGCGGTGGCGGCGGCAGCCATGACCGCGACCGCTGCGGCACCCAGCCTCCTTGTGGAACGTTTCCGTGTGGCCATGTCAACCCCCGAATCAGGCGGCGGCCGTCCGCCGGTCGTCGGGATGTGGGTCGACTGGAGGGGACCGGCGAGCGGTGGGCGGCGCTTGCCGTCTCCCAGAGTGCCGAGCGGCTCTGATCGGCGGGGAGGCGGAGAGGAGGCGCACAGAGGGAAGCGAGGGTCGCACACTCCAGCGCCATGCCAGACGTCTGCCCGGCAAGTGCTGCTAACAATCGTTCACTTCGCGGCGATTCTTCCCACTCGTATCCTGGTCCGGCATTCAATCCTCGTACGTGCGCCGGGCCACGAGCCGGTGCACCCGTCGGCGTGAGAGAGGTCGCACGGTGCGTCAACCGAGCAAGGGTCCGCAGCAGATTCCGGTCGTCGTCCTTGCCGGATTCCTCGGTTCCGGCAAGACGACTCTGCTCAACCACCTCCTCCACCGCAGCGGAGGCACCCGTATCGGCGCGATCGTCAACGACTTCGGCGCCATCGAGATCGACGCGCTCGCCGTCGCCGGCGCGCTCGGCGACTCCACCGTGTCCCTGGGCAACGGCTGCCTCTGCTGTGCCGTCGACTCCAGCGAGCTGGACGCCTATCTGGAGCGGCTCGCCCGGCCGGACGCCGGGATCGACGTCATCGTCATCGAGGCCAGCGGGCTCGCCGAGCCGCAGGAACTCGTCCGGATGCTGCTCGCCAGCGAGCATCCCGGCATCGTGTACGGCGGCCTCGTCGAGGTCGTCGACGCCGCCGAGTTCGACGCCACCCGCGCCCGGCACCCCGAGATCGACCGGCATCTCGCCCTCGCCGACCTCGTCGTCGTCAACAAGCTGGACCGGGCCGCCGACGCCGAGCGCGTGCTCGGGACGGTCCGCGGGCTGACGGACCACGCCGCCGTCGTCCCCGCCACCTACGGCCGGATCGACCCCGGGTTCCTCTTCGACTGCCGGCCCAGCCAGGAGCGCGTCGGGCAGCTGTCCTTCGACGATCTGCACGATCGGGATCGGGATCAGGACCGTGGCGATCATGAGGGGCATCTGCATACCCAGTACGACAGCCTGTCCTTCGCCTCCGACGTTCCGCTCGATCCGCGGCGGGTCATCGGGTTTCTCGACGGGCGGCCCGACGGGCTGTACCGGATCAAGGGCTACGTGGACTTCGGGGCGTACGACACGGTGAACCGCTACGCCGTGCACGCCGTGGGGCCGTTCCTGCGCTTCTACCCGGAGCCGTGGCCCGGCGACGAGGTCCGTCGTACGCAGCTCGTCCTCATCGGCTCCGGCATCGACGCGGCCGCCCTGGAGAAGGACCTGCGGGCCTGTACGAGCGACGCCCCGCACACCGCGGACGAGCACGGCATGTGGGGCGTCCTTCGCTATGTGCGGGAACCGGAGGAGGCCGCCTGACGCGGCCTCCCCTCGAGGATCAGAACGGTCCTGCCACCACCGCTACCGTCTTCGGCAGGGAGACACCCGAGCCGTCGCGGCGCGGGTCCATCTCGGGCAGTTCGGCCGGTGTGCCGTTCTTCTGGGCGGCCCGCGCCGGGGCGGGACCCGCCCAGGCCAGGGAGAGGCAGTCCTCGCCCTTCAGGAACCGCTGGCAGCGCACACCACCTGTGGCGCGGCCCTTGCGCGGGTACTGGTCGAACGGCGTCATCTTCGCCGTCGTCTGCACCGAGTCGTCCAGGGTGCCGCGCGAACCGGCGACCGTGAACACCACCGCGTCGGACGCCGGGTCCACCGCCGTGAACGAGATGACCTTCGCGCCCTCCGCCAGCTTGATACCGGTCACACCGCCCGCCGGACGGCCCTGCGGGCGCACCAGGGAGGCCTGGTAGCGCAGCAGCTGGGCGTCGTCCGTGATGAACACGAGGTCCTCCTCGCCGGTGCGCAGCTCGACCGCGCCGACGATCCGGTCACCCTCCTTCAGGGTGATGACCTCCAGCTCCTCCTTGTTGGACGGATAGTCGGGGACCACCCGCTTGACGACGCCCTGCTCGGTGCCGAGCGCCAGGCCGGGGGAGGACTCGTCGAGCGTCGTCAGGCAGACCACCCGCTCGCCCTCCGTCAGGGAGAGGAACTCCGTCAGCGGGGCGCCGCCCGCGAGGTTGGGCCGCGTCGCGGTCTCCGGGAGCTGCGGCAGGTCGACCACGCTGATCCGCAGCAGCCGGCCCGTCGACGTCACCGCGCCGACCTCGCCGCGGGCCGTGGCCGGCACCGCCGAGACGATCACGTCGTGCTTGGACCGCTTGGCGTCGCCGTCGTCCGCGAACGGGTCGCCGTTCGCCGTACGGGCCAGCAGCCCCGTCGAGGACAGCAGCACCCGGCACGGGTCGTCCGCGACCTGCAGCGGCACGGCGGACACCTGGGTGCCGGCCGACTCCAGCAGGACCGTACGCCGCTCGGTGCCGAACTTCTTCGCCACCGCCGCCAGTTCGGCCGAGACCAGCTTGCGCAGCTCCGCGTCCGACTCCAGGATCCGGGTCAGCTCGTCGATCTCCTGGCCCAGCCGCTCCTTCTCCGCCTCCAGCTCGATGCGGTCGAACTTGGTGAGACGGCGCAGGGGGGTGTCGAGAATGTACTGCGTCTGCACGTCGGACAGCGAGAAGCGACCGATCAGACGCTCCTTCGCCTGCGCGCTGTTCTCGCTGGAGCGGATCAGACGGATGACCTCGTCGATGTCGATGAGCGCCGTGAGCAGGCCCTCGACCAGGTGCAGCCGGTCCCGCCGCTTGCCGCGCCGGAACTCGCTGCGGCGCCGTACGACCTCGAAGCGGTGGTCGAGGTAGACCTCCAGCAGCTCCTTCAGGCCCAGGGTGAGCGGCTGCCCGTCGACCAGCGCCACATTGTTGATGCCGAAGGACTCCTCCATCGGCGTCAGCTTGTACAGCTGCTCCAGGACGGCCTCGGGCACGAAGCCGTTCTTGATCTCGATGACCAGGCGCAGTCCGTGCTCGCGGTCGGTGAGGTCCTTGACGTCGGCGATGCCCTGGAGCTTCTTCGAGCCGACCAGGTCCTTGATCTTGGCGATGACCTTCTCGGGGCCGACCGTGAAGGGCAGCTCGGTGACGACCAGGCCCTTGCGGCGGGCGGTGACCGTCTCGATCTCGACCGTGGCGCGGATCTTGAAGGTGCCGCGGCCCGTCTCGTAGGCGTCCCGGATGCCGGAGAGGCCGACGATCCGGCCGCCGGTGGGCAGGTCGGGGCCGGGGACGTGCCTCATCAGGGTGTCGAGATCCGCGTTGGGGTGGCGGATCAGATGCCGGGCGGCGGCGATGACCTCGGAGAGGTTGTGCGGCGGCATGTTCGTGGCCATGCCGACGGCGATGCCGGACGCGCCGTTGACCAGGAGGTTCGGGAAGGCGGCCGGCAGGGCGACCGGCTCCTGCTCCTGGCCGTCGTAGTTCGGGGCGAAGTCGACCGTGTCCTCGTCGATGGACTCCGTCATCAGGCTCGTCGCCTGCGCCTGCCGGCACTCGGTGTACCGCATGGCGGCCGGCGGGTCGTCGTTGCCCAGCGAGCCGAAGTTGCCGTGGCCGTCCACCAGCGGCACACGCATCGAGAAGGGCTGGGCCATGCGCACCAGGGCGTCGTAGATCGACGCGTCGCCGTGCGGGTGCAGCTTGCCCATGACCTCGCCGACGACACGGGCGCACTTCACATAGCCGCGGTCGGGGCGCAGGCCCATCTCGTTCATCTGGTAGACGATGCGCCGGTGCACCGGCTTCAGGCCGTCGCGGGCGTCCGGCAGGGCACGCGAGTAGATGACCGAGTAGGCGTACTCGAGGAAGGAGCCCTGCATCTCGTCGACGACGTCGATGTCGAGGATCCGCTCCTCGAACGAGTCGTCGGGCGGCGGGGTCTTCGTGCTGCGGCGGGCCATCGCTGCCGGCTCCTTCTGTGTGCTGTGGCGCAAGCGTGTGACGGGTCTGACGCGGACCATTGTGGACCGCGGCACTGACAACCACCGACCAGGACCCGATGTTGGGCTCCCGCCCGGCGAGGAACGAGTGTCGCCGACGCCGGTCTCCTCCCGCGACCGCGGTGGCGCAGGCGGCACCGGCCGGCCCGCCAGGAGGTGCTTTGCCGATCAGGCCGGGCTCCCGGCGCCTGGCACCGCGCCTCGCCGCGTTGTCGTCGGTCCCCGATGCGCCGCATCGGCTCCCTCCTCCGCCTTGCGATGCACGGCACCAGACACCGGGAGCTGACCCGGCCTGATCGACAAGACACCCCCTAGGGACCGCGCACGGCGCCGGCGGCAAGCCGGTGCCGCGCGACCGTTCACCCTCAGGGGTGATCGACGGGAAGCATGCCAGGTCGAGCCACCGGGCGTCGGCCCGGGTCCCGGACCGCCCGGCTCCGACGTACCGGCCCGGTGAGGCCCGGCCGAGGGGCCCGGCGGGTCCATCCGGGCAACGAAGGAGGCCGCGGCCCCCGCCTGACCGGCACAACGTTCCATCCGGGAACTTCGCCGAGCCTTCGCACGCTGCATACAGTGGCAGGAGCTGAGCAGGATCCGCTCGACACAACGCAGCGCACGCGACCGGAAGGACATCTTGCCCATGGGTCACACGGCCACACCGGAGGCACAATCCGGCGGCCTCACCGCGACAGAGCACCGCCTGGCCAACGGCCTGCGCGTGGTGCTCTCCGAGGACCACCTCGCACCGGTCGCCGCGGTCTGCCTCTGGTACGACGTCGGCTCCCGCCACGAGGTCAAGGGCCGTACCGGACTCGCCCACCTCTTCGAGCACCTGATGTTCCAGGGCTCGAACAGCGTGAAGGGCACGGGTCACTTCGAGCTCGTCCAGGGCGCGGGCGGCTCGCCGAACGGCACCACCAGCTTCGAGCGCACCAACTACTTCGAGACCATGCCCGCCCACCAGCTGGAGCTCGCGCTGTGGCTGGAGGCCGACCGCATGGGCAGCCTCCTGGTCGCGCTCGACGAGGAGGGCCTGGAGAACCAGCGGGACGTCGTGAAGAACGAGCGCCGCCAGCGCTACGACAACGTCCCGTACGGCACCGCGTTCGAGCGCCTGACCGCGATGTCGTACCCCGACGGGCACCCCTACCACCACACGCCGATCGGCTCGATGGCCGACCTGGACGCGGCGAGCCTGGAGGACGCGCGCGCGTTCTTCCGCACCTACTACGCGCCGAACAACGCCGTGCTGTCGATCGTCGGCGACATCGACCCCGAGCAGACGCTCGCCTGGGTCGAGAAGTACTTCGGCTCCATCCCGGCCCACGACGGCAAGCCCGCCCCGCGCGACGGCTCGCTGCCCGACGTGATCGGCAAGGAGCTGCGCGAGGTCGTCGAGGAGAACGTCCCGGCGCGGGCGATGATGGCCGCCTACCGGCTGCCGAGTGACGGCACGCGCGAGTGCGACGCCGCCGACCTGGCGCTCACCGTTCTCGGCGGCGGCGAGTCCTCCCGGCTCTACAACCGGCTGGTGCGGCGCGACCGTACGGCCGTCGCGGCCGGCTTCGGCCTGCTCCGCCTGGCCGGCGCGCCCTCCCTGGGCTGGCTGGACGTGAAGACCTCCGGCGACGTCGAGGTGCCCGTGATCGAGGCGGCCGTCGACGAGGAGCTCGCCCGCTTTGCCGCGGAGGGGCCCACCGCCGAGGAGATGGAGCGCGCGCAGGCCCAGCTGGAGCGCGAGTGGCTGGACCGGCTCGGCACCTGCGCCGGCCGCGCCGACGAACTGTGCCGGTACGCCGTCCTGTTCGGCGACCCGCAGCTCGCCTTCACCGCCGTCGGGCGCGTCCTCGAGGTCACCGCCGAGGAGGTGCAGGCGGTCGCCCAGGCCCGGCTGCGCCCCGACAACCGCGCGGTGCTCGTGTACGAGCCGACCGCCACCGAGGCCGACGAGACCACCGACGAGAACGAGGAGTCGGCGCAGTGACCGAGCTCGCCAGCATGGAGTTCCACCCGCAGCCCCAGGCCGGCGCGCCCCGCCCCTGGGCGTTCCCGGCCCCCGAGCGCGGCACGCTGGACAACGGTCTGACGGTGCTGCGCTGCCACCGCCCCGGCCAGCAGGTCGTCGCGGTCGAGGTCCTCCTCGACACCCCGCTCGACGCCGAGCCCAAGGGCCTCGACGGTATCGCGACGATCATGGCGCGGGCCCTGTCCGAGGGCACCGACAAGCACACCGCCGAGGAGTACGCCGCCGAGCTGGAGCGCTGCGGCGCCACCCTCGACGCCTACGCCGACCACCCGGGCGTGCGCGTCAGCCTGGAGGTGCCGGTCTCCCGGCTCCCGAAGGCGCTGGACCTGCTCGCCGACGCGCTCAGGGCGCCGCTGTTCGCCGACGCCGAGGTGGAGCGCCTGGTGCGCAACCGCCTCGACGAGATCCCGCACGAGCTGGCGAACCCGTCGCGCCGGGCGGCCAAGGAGCTGTCCCGGCAGCTGTTCCCGGCGTCCTCGCGCATGTCGCGCCCGCGCCAGGGCACCGAGGAGACCGTCGCCGGCATCGACTCCGCGGCCGTACGCGCCTTCTTCGAGCGGCATGTCCGCCCCGCCACCTCCACCGTCGTGGTCGTCGGCGACCTGACCGGCGTCGACCTGGACGCCCTGCTGGGCGACAGCCTGGGCGCCTGGACCGGTTCGCAGGCCGAGCCGCGGCCCGTCCCGCCGGTCACCGCGGACGACACCGGGCGGGTCGTCATCGTGGACCGCCCCGGCGCCGTCCAGACGCAGCTGCTGATCGGCCGGATCGGACCCGACCGGCACGACCGCGTATGGCCGGCGCAGGTGCTCGGCACGTACTGCCTCGGCGGCACCCTCACCTCCCGCCTGGACAAGGTCCTGCGCGAGGAGAAGGGCTACACGTACGGCGTGCGCGCGTTCGGCCAGGTCCTGCGCTCGGCGCCGGACGGCACCGGCGCCTCGATGCTCGCCATCACCGGCTCCGTCGACACCCCCAACACCGGCCCCGCCCTGGACGACCTGTGGACCGTCCTGCGCGGGATCGCCGCCGAGGGACTCACCGACGCCGAGCGGGACTTCGCCGTGCAGAACCTCGTCGGGGTGGCGCCGCTGAAGTACGAGACGGCCGCCGCCGTGGCGGGCACCCTGGCCGACCAGGTCGAGCAGCATCTGCCCGACGACTACCAGGCGAAGCTGTACCAGCAGCTCGCCGCCACCGGCACCGTCGAGGCCACGGCCGCGGTCGTCAGCGCCTTCCCGGCGGACCGCCTCGTCACGGTCCTCGTCGGGGACGCCTCGGCGATCCGGGAGCCCGTGGAGGCCCTCGGCATCGGTGAAGTCACCGTCGTGACGGCCGAGTAGAGGATTCGCCGGCCCCGCGACGGACCGGCGCGCGAGGCGAGCCCCGGTGACGGCTGTGTCACCGGGGCTCCCTTATGCCCGAATTGATGCGGAGGTTGCCTGTCTGCCCTGTGGGATGCACTACAAAAGCCCCGATCCGTTTGGGAATTGAAAGCCGCCCCGCTTAGCGTCTTCCGGGCTGTTCGTCCAGCAGTGCGCCGCGTCCGCGGCACCGGACAGTCATCGCCGAGTCCCCGTACGGCGCGAGCCAGGGGAGCCGGGGACCCATCGCAGTCCCTGGGGTGAATCGGACGCCCGCGCAGCCGCGAGGGGGCCCGTAGGAGACCTTCCTGCTCCGAACCCGTCAGCTAACCCGGTAGGCGAGAGGGAAGGAAAGGATCAGCCACCACATGGCGTTCAGCTGCGCCTCGGGGAAGAACCGCCCCTCCGGGAAGCACCGCAAGCCCGGCCGGTTCGAGCGCACCACGGCCCGCGCGGCCGGTGTCGCCGCCCTCACCGCCACCGGCGTCGTGGGCACCCTCGCGGCCCCGGCGCTGGCCGCCGAGCCCGCCGCGGAGCAGACCGGCCTCATCCCGGTCGTCGCCGTCGAGGACACGATCGCCCTCCAGATCGACGCGCAGGCCGCCGCCCAGGAGCGGGCCGCCGCCGAGGCCGCGGCCCGTAAGCAGGCCGCCGAGGAGGCCGCGCGCCACCTGGCCGCCGAGAAGGCCAAGGAGGAGCGCGAGGCCAAGGAGCGCGCCGCCCGGGAGGCCGAGCGCAAGCGCCTGCTCTCCTACGTATCCCCGATCGCCGGGTCGTACGTGTCCACCTCGTACCAGTCCGGCGGGGCCGTCTGGTCCTCCGGCAGCCACACCGGTATCGACTTCCACGCCGCGAGCGGCACCTCCGTGCACGCGGTCGGCGCCGGCACCGTCGTGGAGGCCGGCTGGGGCGGCGCCTACGGCAACAACGTCGTGATCAAGATGAACGACGGCACCTACACCCAGTACGGCCACCTGTCGTCCATCGGCGTCTCGGTCGGCCAGACCGTGACCCCCGGCCAGCAGATCGGCCTGTCCGGCGCCACCGGCAACGTCACCGGGGCGCATCTGCACTTCGAGGCGCGCACCACCGCCGAGTACGGCTCCGACATCGACCCCGTCGCCTACCTCCGCTCGCACGGCGTCGACATCTGAGACCTCCGGCGTCTCCGACCGCCTTACCGCAGCCCCGGCTCCCGAGCCGGGGCTTTCGGTCTTTCTGGACAATGACTGTCCAAAAAATATCCATGGATTCCGGCCTGCCGTCGGAAATTGACGCTCCTTGCCATAGAGTCGCTGAACACACGTCATTCGTCGACGTTTCACGGGGATTAAGGCGGAGGTCGGCATGCGTATTCCGGCGCACTCGGTGTGCACCGCGATCCGGGACGACATCGTCGCCGGTGTCCTGGAGCGCGGCGGCCGTCTCACGGAGGAAGTCCTCGCCCGCCGCTACGGCGTCTCCCGTGTCCCCGTGCGCGAGGCACTGCGCACCCTGGAGGCGGAGGGCTTCGTGGTGACCCGCCGGCACGCGGGCGCGTGCGTGGCGGAGCCGACCGAGCAGGAGGCCGCGGACGTGCTGGAGATGCGCACCCTGCTGGAACCCCTCGGCGCCGCCCGGGCCGCCCAGCGGCGCACCGAGGCCCACCTCAAGGTGCTGCGCGGGCTGGTCAGGCTGGGGCAGGAGCGGGCCAGGGGCGGCAACAGCGAGGATCTGCGCTCGCTGGGCGGCTGGTTCCACGAGACGCTGGCCCAGGCGTCCGGCAGTACCGCGCTGACCTCGACGCTGACCCAGCTGCGGCACAAGATCGCCTGGATGTACACCGTGCAGGCGTCCGCCGACCCCGCGGAGATCTGGGCCGAGCACGGCGCGATCGTGGACGCGGTGGCGCGCGGCGACGGCGAACGCGCCCGCGCGCTCACCACCCTGCACACCGAGCGCGGGCTGTCCGCGCACCGGCTGCGCTTCGGCTCGGGCGGCGACCGCACGGAGCGTGTGAGGAATTCGCAACATGCCGTAAACATGCCGAGCCTGCGGAATTAACACCGGCACCGTATACAAAGAAGAGCAATTTCGGGGCGGTGAATTCCCGCTGCCCTTTTTCGGGTGCTCGGGTAATTATGGAGCCCGCCGCCGTGAGATTCCATGCGCTCCGGGCGGTAATGCGGTGGGAAAGACCAAGCCGCGCCCGCCGGTCAGGCGGACGCGGCTTCCTGGTTCCGTGCGGGATACCCGCCCGGACCCCTCAGACCGTCGCGGGCAGTTCGTCGAGGCCCTCGGCGACCAGCTTGGCCAGACGGTCGAGGGCGGCGTCCGCGCCCTCGGCGTCGGAGGCCAGGACGATCTCCTCGCCACCCTGGGCGCCCAGGCCCAGGACGGCCAGCATCGAGGCCGCGTTGACGGGGTTGCCGTCGGCCTTGGCGATGGTCACCGGGACTCCCGTGGCCGTGGCGGCCCGGACGAAGATGGAGGCGGGGCGGGCGTGGAGACCCTCGGCCCAGCCGACGTTGACGCGGCGCTCAGCCATGTGTTGCTGCCCTTCGTGGTTCAGGGTTGTCTAGACCAGTTTCCCACACGAGGGGGGCCCGGCGGAACGGCCCGGGCGCCCCTGCCTCGACGGCCGCCGGATCCCGGCCCCGGCCCGCGGGACGTCGGGACCAGCCTGCCTCGCGCCGGTGTCGTACGCGAGCCGTAACCTGGCCCCATGCAGAGCGCCTCGGACCGGCACGTGTACCCCGCCCACTGGGAAGCCGACGTGGTGCTGCGCGACGGCGGCACCGCCCGCATCCGTCCCATCACCGTCGACGACGCCGAGCGCCTGGTCAGCTTCTACGAGCAGGTGTCGGACGAGTCGAAGTACTACCGCTTCTTCGCGCCCTACCCACGCCTGTCCGCCAAGGACGTCCACCGCTTCACGCACCACGACTTCGTGGACCGGGTGGGACTCGCGGCCACCGTCGGCGGCGAGTTCATCGCCACCGTGCGGTACGACCGGATCGGCGCCGACGGGACGCCCGCGTCCGCCCCCGCCGACGAGGCCGAGGTCGCCTTCCTCGTCCAGGACGCCCACCAGGGGCGCGGCGTCGCCTCCGCCCTGCTCGAGCACATCGCGGCGGTCGCCCGGGAGCGCGGCATACGCCGGTTCGCCGCCGAGGTGCTGCCCGCCAACAACAAGATGATCAAGGTGTTCACGGACGCCGGGTACACCCAGAAGCGCAGCTTCGAGGACGGCGTCGTCCGTCTGGAGTTCGACCTGGAGCCCACCGACCGCTCGCTCGCCGTGCAGTACGCGCGCGAGCAGCGCGCCGACGCCCGATCGGTGCAGCGCCTCCTCGTGCCCGGCTCGGTCGCCGTCGTGGGCGTCGGGCGCACCCCGGGCGGCGTCGGCCGCGGCGTCCTCGGCAACATCACGGACGCCGGGTTCACCGGCCGGGTGTACGCGGTGAACAGGGCGTTCCCGAAGGACCTCGAGGAGATCGACGGAGTACCCGCGCACCGGTCCGTGCGGGAGATCGAGGAGCAGGTCGACCTCGCGGTCGTCGCCGTCCCCGCCGAGCACGTGCCCGACGTCGTCGCCGAGTGCGGTGAGCACGGCGTCCAGGGACTGGTCGTCCTCTCCGCCGGATACGCCGAGAGCGGGCCCGACGGACGCGAGCGGCAGCGCGCCCTCGTACGGCAGGCGCGCAGCTACGGCATGCGGATCATCGGCCCCAACGCCTTCGGCGTCATCAACACCTCCGACCAGGTCCGGCTGAACGCCTCCCTCGCCCCCGAGATGCCCCGCCCCGGCCGGATCGGGCTGTTCGCCCAGTCCGGCGCCATCGGCATCGCGCTGCTCTCCCGGCTGCACCGCCGCGGCGGCGGCGTCACCGGGGTCACCGGCGTGTCCACGTTCGTCTCCTCCGGCAACCGCGCCGACGTCAGCGGCAACGACGTCCTCCAGTACTGGTACGACGACCCCGACACCGATGTCGCCCTCATGTACCTGGAGTCCATCGGCAACCCCCGCAAGTTCACCCGCCTCGCCCGGCGCACGGCGGCGGCCAAGCCGCTCGTCGTGGTCCAGGGCGCCCGGCACGGCGGCGCCGCCCCGCAGGGCCACACCGTCCGCGTCACACGGCTGCCGCACGCCACCGTGTCCGCGCTGCTGCGCCAGGCCGGTGTGATCCGCGTCGACACCATCACCGAGCTGGTCGACGCGGGACTGCTGCTCGCCCGCCAGCCGCTGCCGGCCGGCCCCCGGGTGGCGATCCTCGGCAACTCCGAGTCGCTCGGCCTGCTCACGTACGACGCCTGCCTCGCGGAGGGGCTGCGCCCCCTGCCGCCGCTCGACCTGACGACCGCGGCGTCCGCCGCCGACTTCCACACCGCCCTGTCCCACGCGCTCGCCGACGACACCTGTGACGCCGTCGTGGTCACCGCGATCCCGGGGATCGGCGACGCCTCGACCCGGGACGCCGAGCTCGCCGAAGCCCTGCGGTCGGCGGCAGAACGGGTGCCGGGCAAGCCGGTCCTGGTCGTGCACGTCGAGCTGGGCGGACTGGCCGAGGCCCTGTCGGCCGCCGCCAGCACCGCACCTCGGACCGACGCCACCGCCCGCGGCACCCTGCCCCGCCCTCACCCCGTCCGCCCCCTCGACTTCCCGGCCGACCCGCAGCCCGGACCGGACGGCGAGGGTGACGCCGCACCCCGTCTCATCCCCGCCTACCCGGCCGCCGAACGGGCCGTCCGCGCGCTCGGCGAAGCCGTCAAGTACGCCCAGTGGCGACGCGAGGCCGCGGAACCCGGCCGCGTCCCCGAGTACGACGACATCGACGAGAAGGGCGCCGCCCGGCTCATCGACCGGCTGCTCGCCCGCGGCCAGGGCCTCACGCTCGGCACCGACGACACCTGCGAGCTGCTCGGCACCTACGGCGTCCAGGTGCACCGCGCGCTGCACGCCCCCACCGCCGACGCCGCCGTGGAGGCCGCCGAGACGCTCGGCTACCCCGTCGCCCTCAAGGCCACCGCGCCCCATCTGCGGCACCGCGCCGACCTCGGCGGCGTCCGGCTCGACCTCGCGGACGAGGAGCAACTGCGTCGGGCGTACACCGAGTTGGCCGAGCTGTTCGGCAAGCCGGAGGAGCTCAGGCCGGTCGTGCAGCGCATGGCACCACGCGGCGTCGACACCGTCGTACGCGCGGTGATCGACCCGGCGGCCGGTGCTGTGCTGTCCTTCGGGCTCGCCGGTGCCGCCTCCCAGCTGCTCGGGGACATGGCGCACCGCCTGGTCCCGGTCACCGACCGCGACGCCGCCTCGCTGGTCCGCGCCATCCGGACCGCCCCGCTGCTGTTCGGCTGGCGGGGCTCCGCGCCCGTCGACACCCCGGCCCTGGAGGAGCTGCTGCTGCGGGTGTCGCGGCTGGTCCACGACCACCCCGAGGTCGTCGCCGTCACCCTCGAACCGGTGGTCGTCGCCGGGCACGGCCTCAGCGTGCTCGGCGCCTCCGTGCGGCTGGCGCCGCCGCCCGCCCGCGACGACCTCGGGCCGCGGACCCTGCCCGCCTACTGAGACCCTTGACCGGTGCCTCGCAGTCAGTGCACCCCCGTAGGATGGCGTCATGGCCAAGACCAGTACGACGACCCAGGGGCTGCGTGCGGCGATCGAGCGCAGCGGCTACTACCCGGCCCTCGTGGCCGAGGCGGTGGAGGCCGCCGTGGGCGGCGAGCCCATCCGGTCGTACCTGGTCCACCAGGAGACGACGTTCGACCAGAACGAGGTGCGCCGGCATGTGACCGTGCTCGTCCTCACGCACAACCGCTTCATCGTCAGCCACACCGACGAGCAGGCCGCCGACAGCACCTCTCCGACGCCGTACGCCACGACGTCCACCGAGTCGGTCAAGCTCGGCCGGATCTCGTCGGTCGTCGTCAGCCGTGTCGTCGCCAACCCGGAGCAGTACACGCCGGGCACCCTGCCCCGTGAGATCGTCCTCACCATCGGCTGGGGCGCCGTCTCCCGGATCGACCTGGAGCCCGCCGCCTGCGGCGACCCCAACTGCGAGGCCGACCACGGCTACACGGGCAGCTCGACGGCGGACGACCTCAGCCTGCGGGTCAGCGAGGCCGGTGACGGTCCGGAGACCGTCCGCCAGGCCCTTCTCTTCGCCCAGTCGCTCTCCGAGGCGACCGCGGACGTCGCCCGCTGATGGTCCACACCGCCGCCTGGGACGCCCACCCGGAACCCCTCGCCGTCGCCTCCGCCCCCGTCCCCCAGTACGGCGGCGGATCCCTCGCCGACCTGCTGCCCACGCTGGCCGCGGGCATGGGCGTACCGGACATGACGGCCGCGATCACCGAGCTGTCCGCCGCCGACCGCAACTGCGTGTTCCTGATCGACGGGCTCGGCTGGGAGCAGCTGCGGGCGCACCCCGACGAGGCGCCGTTCATGGCGTCGCTCCTCGCCGGTTCCCGCGGCGGCAGCGGGAACCCCATCACCGCGGGCTTCCCGGCGACCACGGCGACGTCGCTCGCCTCCGTCGGCACCGGCAAGCCGCCCGGCGCGCACGGCCTGCCCGGCTACACCGTGCGCAACCCCGACACCGGCGAGCTGATGAACCAGCTCCGCTGGAACCCCTGGACCCCGCCGCAGATCTGGCAGCCGTACCCCACCGTCTTCGAGCTGGCGCACCGCGCGGGCGTGCACGCCGCGCAGGTCTCGTCCCCCACCTTCCAGAACACCCCGCTCACCAAGGTCGCCCTCAGCGGCGGCAGCTTCCTCGGGCGCCTGACCGGCGAGGACCGTGTCGACCTGGCCGCCGAGCAGCTGGCGGCGGGCGACCGCTCGCTGGTCTACACGTACTACGCCGAGCTCGACGGCGCCGGACACCGCTACGGCGTCGACTCCGACACCTGGCGCGGCCAGCTCATGTACGTCGACCGGCTCGTCCAGCGCCTGGCCGAACAGCTCCCGCCGCGCACCGCGCTCTACGTCACCGCCGACCACGGCATGATCGACGTGCCCTTCGACGAGGACCACCGCATCGACTTCGACGCGGACTGGGAGCTGCGGGCCGGGGTCGCCCTGCTGGGCGGCGAGGGCCGGGCGCGGCACGTCTACGCGGTGCCCGGCGCCGCGCAGGACGTCCTGACCTGCTGGCGCGAGGTGCTGGGGGAGCAGTTCTGGGTGGCGTCGCGGGACGAGGCGATCGAGGCGGGCTGGTTCGGCCCGAAGATCGACGAGCGGGTCCACGGCCGCCTCGGCGACGTGATCGCGGCCGCGCGGGACGACGTCCTGATCATCGCGTCCGAACGGGAGCCCAAGGAGTCGGCGATGGT
The DNA here is from genome assembly GCF_003074055.1 of Streptomyces nigra. Lineage (NCBI taxonomy): Bacteria > Bacillati > Actinomycetota > Actinomycetes > Kitasatosporales > Streptomycetaceae > Streptomyces > Streptomyces nigra. Next base: position 5,698,730 of record NZ_CP029043.1, read on the forward strand.
CGGCAACCACGGCTCGATGACCCCCGCCGAGCAGCTGGTCCCGTTGCTCGAAGTACGCTCCTGAAGCCCCGCACCCCTTGATGGCTCCCTCACCGAAAGGCGCTCGACCCCACATGCCCGAGCTGGTGTTCTTCTCCGGAACCATGGACTGCGGGAAGTCGACGCTGGCTCTCCAGATCGAGCACAACCGTTCGGCACAGGGCCTGGCCGGCATCATCTTCACGCGTGACGACCGCGCGGGCGAGGGCAAGCTGTCCTCCCGGCTCGGCCTGGTCACCGACGCGGTGGAGGTCGAGGACGGCGCCGACCTGTACGCCTATGTCGTCGACCACCTCTCCCGGGGCGGCCGCGCCGACTACGTCATCGCCGACGAGGCGCAGTTCCTCGCCCCGGAGCAGATAGACCAACTCGCCCGCGTCGTCGACGACCTGGGCCTCGACGTCTTCGCCTTCGGCATCACGACCGACTTCCGCACCAAGCTCTTCCCCGGCTCCCAGCGCCTGGTGGAACTGGCCGACCGCGTCGAGGTCCTCCAGGTCGAGGCCCTGTGCTGGTGCGGCGCCCGCGCCACGCACAACGCCCGCACGATCGGCGGCGAGATGGTCGTCGAAGGCGCCCAGGTCGTCGTCGGCGACGTCAACCAGTCCGACGCCATCGGCTACGAGGTCCTGTGCCGCCGCCACCACCGCCGCCGCATGACAGCGGCGACGGCCCGCGCGGCGGCCCTGTCACCGGACGTCCTGCCGGTGACGGCGACATGAGCGCCGGCCGGCGTCTGCCGACCGTCCTGACGGCGGTGGCCGCACTGGCCTTGCTGCCCGGCTGCGCGTCCGGCGACGACCAGCCCGCGTCATCCAGTTCCTCGGCATCGGCAGACGGGGCTCGCGCCGCCGTCGTGGCGTACGTCGACGCCCTGAACTCCCGCAGCGTCGCCCGGCTGATCGACGTCGGGGGCGTGGCGGACGAGACGTGGTCCAGGCGGGAGGCCGAACGGATCCTCGCGAACCGGGGCGGACGCGGATGGCGGATCGAGGGCGTGCGGGTCGACCTCGACATGGGCCCGGACACCGGCTCGGCCCGCCTCGAAGCCGAGGACAAGGCGGGTCGCCCCCTGCGGGACAGCTTCACGGTGATACGGGAGGACGGCGCCTGGCACCTGTCCTTCTTCACCCAGCAGCCCGCTGAGTCCGACAAGGAGTCGTCCTCCACCGACAGGCCGGGTACCTGAGCGCTCAGCCGCTGAGGTTCAGCAGCGGGTCGCCGAGTTCCTTCGGCGTGGGGATCATGCAGTCGTGTCCCGTGGGCAGTTCGTGGGCCCGGGACGGGGAACCGTTCGGCTGGGTCGCCGGGGCCGGGCGGCGGGTGATGCCCTCCGGGGCCGGGCCGACGCAGTGGATGTGCGTACGGGGGATGCTGCGAGCCGCAGGGTCGGGCAAGGCGGCCGGGCTCGTCGTCCAAGTGCTGTGCGCGCTCGTACCCGGCGTGTGCTTCGCGGGACTTCAGCTCTTCCCGTTCTCGATGGTCCCGGACACGGTCCGCGCGGCCGACGGCGACGAGATCGGACGTACCGGCGCCTACAGCGGCGTGTGGACCGTGACGGAGGCGACGGGCGCGGCGGCCGGTCCCCACCTCTGCTCGGCGGCCCTCGCCCTCGGCGGCTACGCGGCCGCGCGGGCCGGCGAGGAGGTCACCCGGTCCGGCGGCGCGCACACCGCCATCCTGCTCGGCTTCACACTCCTGCCCGCCCTCCTCATGGCGGCGGCCCTGGCGGTCCAGTCCCGCCACCGCCTCGACGCCCGCTTCACAACCCCCGCTGAAAGAGGCCCGGTTCAACGGCCCCCGCCGAAAGCCGTCAACTCGCCTCCCCCACCACCGCGAACCGCGCCCCCTCCGGATCGGTCACCGTGGCGACCCGGCCGTGCGCGGTGTCATGGGGCGCGACCAACGACCTTCCTCCGAGCCCGACGACCCGGTCCACGGCGGCGTCGGTGTCCGGCACGGTGAAGTACGTCAGCCAGTGCGCGCCCCGGTCCCGGGCAAGCGCGGCACCGTCGCCGTGGATGTCCGCGACCGGGCGGCCGTCGACGAGCAGGGTGACATGGTCGGGGGCGTCGGCACCGGCCGGCTCCTCCTCGTAACCGAACACGGTGGCGTAGAACTTGGCGATGTTCTCGGACTCGTAGGTCCGCAGTTCGTTCCAGGCGGGGGTGCCGGGGACGCCGGAGACGGCCGTGCCGAGGTGCGCGGCGGTCTGCCAGACGCCGAAGACGGCCCCGGCGGGGTCGGAGCAGATCGCCATGCGGCCGGCCTCACCGGCGTCCAGCGGCCCCACACCCACCGTGCCGCCGCACAGCCGTACCGTCTCGGCGGTCGCGTCGACGTCGGGCGAGGCGAGGTAGGGCGTCCAGGCGATCGGCAGATCACGGTCGGGCGGCAACTGGCCGATACCGGCCACCTCGCGCCCGTCGAGCAGCGCCCGCAGATACGGTCCGAGTTGCTGAGGGCCGGGCTGGAACTCCCAGCCGAACAGCGCTCCGTAGAACTCCTGGGTGGCGTCCGGTGCGTGTGCCATCAGGCTCACCCAGCAGGGCGTGCCGGGCGCGTGCCGGGCGTGCGTCGCGCCGTTCGGGCCGGCCGACCCCCGTGCCTCGGTCATCGTCACTCTCTCCTCGGCCGCTGGCGCAGGCCGTGTCGCTTCCGCTGTCCGGACCCCCGAGCCGATGCTCGCACCACCGTGGCCGCGCGTGTCGCGGGCGCGCCGCCGCACGGCGGCCGGAGGGTGCCCGGTGTGCGCTGTACCATCCGTGCCGTGCGATGGCCGACGGATGTCGATCGGCTGTACAGCATGTGCCCGATCCCGTACGCCTCGTGATCGGGCCTGTCCGGCGGGCAGATTAACCGGCGTGAGCCGTCACGGCCACCCTGTGCGCGAGGATGGGGCCATGAACGCCATCATCACCGCATCCGATCTGGCCACTGTGCTGGCGGGAGACGCCCCGCCGGTGCTGCTGGACGTCCGCTGGCAGTTGACGCTCGCCACGGCGAACGGCGAACCGCCGTTCGACGGCCGGGCGGAGTACGTGGCCGGACACATCCCCGGCGCGGTCTACGTCGACCTGGACCGGGAGTTGGCCTCCGCGCCCGGCCCGCGCGGCCGTCACCCGCTGCCCGACCTGGCCGATTTCGGCCGGGCGATGCGACGGGCGGGCGTGTCGGCGGCGCGTCCCGTCGTCGTGTACGACGGCGGGCAGGGCTGGGCGGCGGCCCGCGCCTGGTGGCTGCTGCGCTGGACCGGACACCCCGATGTGCGGGTCCTCGACGGCGGGTTGCCGGCCTGGCAGGGGCCGCTGGAGAAGGCCGTACCGGCCCCGGCGGAGGGCGACTTCGAGCCGGTGCCGTCGCCGACCGGACTGCTCGACGCCGACGGCGCGGCGGCCCTCGCGCGGTCGGGTGTGCTGCTGGACGCGCGGGCGGGGGAGCGGTACCGCGGCGAGGTCGAGCCGATCGACCCGGTCGGCGGGCACATCCCGGGTGCCGTGTCCGCGCCGACGAACGAGAACGTGGGCCCGGACGGCCGCTTCCTGCCCGCCGGTGAACTCGCCGCCCGCTTCAAGGAGCTGGGCGCGGTCGAGGGCACGGATGTCGGCGTGTACTGCGGCTCGGGCGTGTCGGCGGCCCATGAGGCGCTGGCTCTCGCCGTGGCAGGTGTCCCGGCGGCCCTGTACGTCGGTTCGTGGTCGGAGTGGTCGTCGGACCCGGCCCGCCCGGTGGCCGTGGGCCCGGACCCCCAGTAGCGGCAAGGGGGAAGGCCTGCCCCCCCCAGCAGTGGCATGGGAAAGGGCCGCGTCCGTCCGACGCGGCCCTTCCCGAACGCTCAGCGAGACACGAGTACGCGCCCGCTACTCCTGCTTCTTCCTCCGGGTGCCGAACACGATCTCGTCCCAGCTGGGCACGGCGGCCCGACGACCGGGACGGACGCCGTCCGCCTCGGCCTGACGGTCCGTGGCCCCGATGAGACGGTCACGGTGGCTGCCGACGGAGCGCGGCATGAGGACGTCCGCGTACGCGGACCCGGCCGACGCGGCGGGCGCCGGGGGCTCCTCGGCGGCCGGCTCGACCACCGGCTCCTCCGGGTCGGGCTCGGTGGGCCGCTCCGGGACCACCAGGTCGCCGCGGAAGCTCGGCACCGCCTCCAGCAGGCTGGTCAGCGAGTCCCGTTCCTCCGTCATCTCCTCGGCCGGCTCGGACGCCTGCGCGGGCAGGCTCGGCCGCTCCAGCGCACGGTCCAACGCGCGGTCCATCGAGCGCTCCGCGCGCTCACGCGGCAGCCGGGCGATACGCGGCACGAACGGGAAGCTCGGCTCGGGCGCGGAGAGGTCGTCGGACTCGCCGATCAGCGAGCGCGCCTCGTCGTCGACGGCCTGGACGAGCCGCCGGGGCGGGTCGTACGTCCAGCTCGCCGAGTGCGGTTCGCCCGCCACCAGGTAGACCAGCAGCACTTCCCAGGTGCCGTCGTCGCGGCGCCAGGAGTCCCACTGCACGGTGTCCTTGTCGGCGCCGCGCAGCAGCAGGCGCTCCTGGACGGCCTCGCCGAGCTGCGGACCGGCGGCGTTCTCACCGGGGCGGCGGACGGGGGTCTTGCGGGCGCGCTCGGCCATGAAGGCGCGCTCGGCGAGCACGGGGCCCTCGAAGCGCCGTACGCGGTCGACGGGGATGCCGGCGAGCTGGGCGACCTCTTCCGCGGTCGCACCGGCTCGTATACGCGCCTGGATGTCGCGGGGGCGGAGATGGCTCTCCACCTCGATCTCGATCTGGCCGAGGCGGGGACGGTCGCCGCGCACGGCGGCGCGCAGGCGTTCGTCGATCGGAAGGGTGTACTCCGTCGCGTCGGCAGCCTTCAGCACCAGCCGTGTGCCGTCATTGGAGACGGCCACGACACGCAGTTCGGGCATGGGGACCTCCCGGGTGGTGCCTGCCGACGTCACGTGCGTCGCTGCTTCCGCTAGTCGAGTGTGGCCTGCCCGGGTGCAGCCTGCCACAACCTTGCCGAGTTGCCCGGCGTGTCGGGCCAGGGCCCTGGATCGCCGTTATGGCACGGTTACCTATTCGCAACGCTAAGTGACCAACTCCGTCACCCTGTGCAACTAGCCCCCTCCCGGCGGTCCTTGAAGGTCACGGACGCCCAGGCGGGAGACCGGACCCAGGGCTCGCAACAGTACTCCATTTGGGCCACGTGCGTGGATTGGCACGCCGTCCAAGTTCTGGCAAGAAGCCCGGATCGGCCGTCCGTTGAGCGGTTCGTGGATCTGGCGCGTGGCGTACTTCACGCAATGCGCAGAAACGGAGCGAATGGCTTTCGGCCGTACTGTCGCACCAGGGTCAGGTACCCAACACCCGCCGCAGGTAGTCGTTCTGAAAGAGGCGGCCGGGGTCCAGGCGGTCGCGCAGCGCGATGAACTCGCCGAAGCGCGGGTAGACCTTCGCGAAGTACTCGGCGTCCCGGGTGTGCACCTTGCCCCAGTGCGGGCGCCCCTCGTGCGCGGTGAAGATCCGCTCGGCTGCGGTGAAGTACCGCTGGTACGGCGTGCCCTTGGCCATGTGCACCGCCACATACGCGCTGTCGCGGCCGGACGCGGTGGACAGCGTGATGTCGTCGGCCGGCGCCGTGCGCACCTCGACGGGGAAGCTGATCCGCATCCCCGAGCCGTCGACCATGGCCTTCAGTTCGCGCAGGGTCTCCACGACGGCCGCGCGCGGGACGGCGTACTCCATCTCCACGAAGCGCACCCGGCGCGGCGATGTGAAGACCTTGTAGGGGATGTCCGTGTACGTCCGTGCCGACAGGGCCGTGCTGGAGATCCGGGCGATCGCGGGGATCGTGGCGGGCACCGCGCGGCCCGCCCACTGGGCCGCCTGGAAGACGCCGTTGGAGAGGAACTCGTCCTCGAACCAGCCCTTCAGCCGGGACACCGGTTGCTCGGGGCCCGCGCTGCGGTTGTTGCGCTTGGTGTTGGTGTTGCCCGTGTGGGGGAACCAGTAGAACTCGAAGTGCTCGTTCTCGGCCCACAGTTCGTCGAACTCGGCGAGCACCCGGTCGAACGGCATGGGCTCCTCGCGCGCCTGGAGCAGGAAGACCGGCTCCACGGCGAACGTGATCGCGGTGACGACGCCGAGCGCGCCGAGGCCGATCCGGGCCGCCGCGAAGACGTCCGGGTTCTCCGTCGCGGAGCAGGTCAGGACCGAGCCGTCGGCCGTGACCAGTTCCAGTCCTTTGATCTGGGCGGCGATCGAACCGGACTCGCGGCCGGTGCCATGGGTGCCGGTGCTGGTGGCGCCGGAGACCGTCTGCTCCATGATGTCGCCCATGTTGGTGAGGGACAGACCCTCGCGCGCCAGCGCCATGTTGAGCCGCTTGAGCGGGGTGCCGGCCTCGACGGTGACCGTCATGGCCTCGCGGTCGATGCGGCGGATGCCGGTCAGCAGGTGCGGACGTATCAGCACGCCGTCGGTGGCCGCTATGGAGGTGAAGGAGTGGCCGCTGCCGACCGCCTTGACCTTCAGGCCGTCCTCGGCGGCCCGGCGTATCGCCCGCGACAGCTCCTCCACGGACGCCGGTTCGACCTCCCGCGCGGGCCGCGCCGCCACATTGCCGCCCCAGTTACGCCACGTGCCGTTCTTCGCGCTCGCCGTGCTGACCAACGGTGCCTCCCCGACGCGGCGCCGGCCTGCTGAGCCGGCGGTACCCCAGGAAACCGACCGCGACCGCGGCCGCCCCGGACACCGCCGGGACCACGTACCCGGCGTCCGCTCCGGCGGCGTCGATCACCCAGCCGGCCACGGACGAGCCGAGCGCGACCCCGACCGCCAGCCCGGTGCTCACCCAGGTCATGCCCTCGGTCAGTTGCGCGCGTGGTACGTGCTGCTCGATCAGCGACATGGTGGTGATCATCGTGGGAGCGACGGCCATGCCGGCGACGAACAGCGCCACGGCCAGAAACGGCAGGTTCCCGACCAGTAGGAGGGGGATCATACTCACGGCCATCGCGCATATGCCCAGCAGCCAGCGAGGTTCGGGCGCCCCCGTGAAGCGCAGCAGCCCGAAGACGAGGCCGGCCCCGCAGGAGCCGGCCGCGTACAGCGCGAGGACCACGCTCGCGGCGCCCTTGTGCCCCTGCTCGTCGGCGAAGGCGACGGTGACCACGTCGACGGCGCCGAAGACGGCGCCCGTCGCCACAAAGGTGGCCACGAGGACCTGCAGCCCCGGCGCGGCGAGGGCGGTGCGCCCGCCCTGGCGCTCGCGCGGGTGCGGCGCGGGTTCGGTGGCCCGCTGCGCGGTCAGCCAGAGGACGCCGACGGCCAGGAAGCAGCAGGCCAGCAGCGGCCCGGCCTCCGGGAACCACGCCGTGGACAGCCCGATGGAGATGATCGGCCCGAAGATGAAGCACACCTCGTCGATCACCGACTCGAACGAGTACGCGGTGTGCAGCTGCGGCGTCCCCCGGTACAGCGCCGCCCAGCGGGCCCGGACCATCGCGCCGACGCTGGGCACACAGCCGATGCCCACGCACGCGGCGAACAGCACCGGGTCCGGCCAGGCGTAGTGCGCCGCGAGCAGCAGCAGGGCGGCGGCGAGCAGCGAGACCAGCGTGGCCGGACGCAGCACCCGCCGCTGCCCGTACCGGTCGACCAGCCGGGAGACCTGGGGCCCGGCCACGGCGGTGGAGAGCGCGATGGTCGCCGCCAGGGCGCCCGCCAGCCCGTACCGGCCGGTCAGCTGGGACACCATGGTCACCACGCCGATGCCCATCATCGACAGCGGCATCCGCCCGAGCAGGCCCGCGGCGGTGAAGCGCTTGCTGCCGGGAGCGGCGAACAGCGCGCGATAGGGGCTCGGCACGGCGGACTCCGGGCGGGCGGGAGCAGCGGACGGCGGCGGCTCGGCGGACGGAAGAGGCTCGACACGCTGTACGGACGTCCGGAGAACGTGCGAGTTAGGTGACCCTAACGTACTCGTCCGGCTGATCAGGGCACCCGGTCGGCTGCCCCGCTGTCGGTACCGGATGACAGGATCGACCCATGCCAGACGTGCGTGATGCCAGCCCCTACGACGCCCTGCTCCTGCTCTCCTTCGGCGGCCCCGAGGGCCCGGACGACGTGATCCCCTTCCTGGAGAACGTCACCCGCGGCCGCGGCATCCCCAAGGAACGTCTGAAGGAGGTCGGCGAGCACTACTTCCGGTTCGGCGGCGTCAGCCCCATCAACGCGCAGAACCGCGCCCTGCTGGACGCCCTGCGCAAGGACTTCGCCGACCACGGACTGGATCTGCCCGTCTACTGGGGCAACCGCAACTGGGCCCCGTATCTGACGGACACCCTGCGCGAGATGGTCGCCGACGGCCACCGCCGGATCCTGGTCCTCGCCACCAGCGCCTACGCCTCCTACTCGGGCTGCCGCCAGTACCGCGAGAACCTCGCCGACGCGCTGGCCGCGCTGGAGGCCGAGGGCCTGGAGCTCCCGCGGATCGACAAGCTGCGGCACTACTTCAACCACCCCGGCTTCCTCGAGCCCATGATCGACGGCGTCCTCGCGTCCCTCGCCGGCCTCCCCGAGGACGCCCGCGCGGGCGCCCACATCGCCTTCTCGACCCACTCGATCCCGCTCTCCGCGGCCGACACCTCCGGCCCGGTCGAGGCCCACGGCGACGGCGGCGCGTACGTCACCCAGCACCTGGACGTCGCCCGCACGATCGCCGAGGCGGTCCGCGAGCGCACCGGCCGCGACCACCCCTGGCAGCTCGTCTACCAGTCGCGCTCCGGCGCCCCGCACATCCCGTGGCTGGAGCCCGACATCTGCGACCACCTGGAGGAGCGGCACGCGGCCGGTGTCCCCGCGGTCGTGATCGCCCCCATCGGCTTCGTCTCCGACCACATGGAGGTCCTGTACGACCTCGACACCGAGGCCAAGGCGAAGGCCGAGGAGCTGGGGCTGCCGATGCGGCGCTCGGCCACCGTCGGCGACGACCCGCGCTTCGCCGCCGCCGTGCGCGACCTCGTCCTGGAGCGGGCAGCCGTCGAGCGCGCCGAGGAGGTCAGGCCCTGCGCCCTCGGCAGCCTCGGCCCCAGCCACCAGGTGTGCCCGGTCGGCTGCTGCCCGGCCCGCACACCCCGGCCCGCGGCGGCCGGTGCCGACAGCCCCTACGCATGAGGAGCCCCGTGACCGACGCCCAGCCCTCGGACCTGCTCACCCTGGCCCGCGAGGCCGCCCGCCGCGCCGGTGACCTGCTGCGCGACGGGCGCCCGGCCGACCTCGCCGTCGCGGCGACCAAGTCCAGCCCGATCGACGTGGTCACCGAGATGGACATCGCGGCGGAGAAGCTGATCACCGACGTGATCTCCGGCCGGCGCCCGCAGGACGGCTTCCTCGGCGAGGAGGGCGCCGCCACCGAGGGCACCAGCGGCGTCCGCTGGGTGATCGACCCCCTGGACGGCACGGTCAACTACCTCTACGGCCTGCCCACCTGGTCGGTGTCCATCGCCGCCGAGCGGGACGGGGAGACGGTGGCCGGGGTGGTCGCGGCGCCGATGCGCGGCGAGACCTACTACGCCGTGCGCGGCGGAGGTGCCTGGGCGACCGGCCCGTGGGAGGGCGAGCGCCGGCTCACCTGCCGTCCCACGGCACCGCTCGACCAGGCCCTGGTGTCGACCGGCTTCAACTACGTGAGCGAGGTCCGCACCCACCAGGCCGAGGTGGCCCGGCGGCTGATCCCGCTGCTGCGGGACATCCGGCGCTCCGGCTCGGCCGCGATCGACCTGTGCGACCTCGCGGCGGGCCGCCTGGACGGCTACTACGAGCGCGGCCTGAACGCCTGGGACGTCGCGGCGGGCGACCTCATCGCCCGGGAGGCGGGCGCGGTGACCGGTGGCCGCCCCGGTGAGCGCCCCTCACGCGATCTGACGGTGGCCGCCACCCCCGGAGTCTTCGAGCCCCTCCAGCGGCTCCTGGAGGACTTCGGCGCCTGGCACGACTGAGGGCGTGTGTCGAACACGCCCCTGAGCGGCCGACCGCACGCGCGAGGGCCCCGGTGCTGGATTCACCGGGGGCCTCGTGTTCAGCGCAAGCGGTCAGACGGCGGTCGCGCCGACCTCGACGCCGTGCTCGGCCGCGAGGCGGCGCAGGTCGTCGAGCTCGCCCTGCTCGACCTCGACGAGGAAGTCGTCGCCCTCGTCACGAGCCCGCGTCAGGTCGGACTCGGTCGCCTTTATGCGCTGCAGAAGTCCTGCGGTGAAAGCGTCCATGCTGCGCCCCCTCGTCCTGGGTCGGTGGGTCGGTGGCACGGGGGTGTGCCGTCGGAAGGGGCGATCACGTCTCCAGTAGATGCCCAGCGCTGCCCGAGCCGGGCGGCGACGGTGCCGGACACCCACCACCACTCTGCGGAAGCGGATCATCCCGTACCGCACGTGGTGCGGCACAAGCAGAGCGTGATCGCGGGGTGTACATGCCGTCCTCCCCCTGCCGTCTTCCTCGGAAACCTCAACCCGCGCGTAAATTCCGGCATTCCCGCGCCGGCGCCCTTCGCCTGGGGTTTCCCGCCCGCCCCGGCCCCCCTCACCCGTCTTACCGCCGACTTATGGCCGAAAAGGGCAGGATGGAGGCCTACGGACCCGACCCCCTGCCCGCGCGCACAGCGCGCTACGCGGGTGGACACAGGAAGGACAAGCGACGTGCGCGTACTCGTCGTCGAGGACGAGCAGCTGCTCGCCGATGCGGTGGCCACCGGACTGCGCCGGGAGGCCATGGCCGTCGACGTCGTGTACGACGGTGCGGCCGCCCTGGAGCGCATCGGCGTCAACGACTACGACGTGGTCGTCCTCGACCGCGACCTCCCCCTGGTGCACGGCGACGACGTCTGCCGCAAGATCGTCGAACTCGGCATGCCCACGCGCGTGCTGATGCTGACGGCCTCCGGCGACGTCAGCGACCGCGTCGAGGGCCTGGAGATCGGCGCCGACGACTACCTTCCCAAGCCCTTCGCCTTCAGCGAGCTGATCGCGCGCGTCCGTGCCCTCGGTCGCCGTACCAGCGTGCCGCTGCCGCCCGTCCTGGAGCGCGCCGGCATCAAGCTGGACCCCAACCGCCGCGAGGTCTTCCGCGACGGCAAGGAGGTGCAGCTCGCGCCGAAGGAGTTCGCCGTCCTGGAGGTCCTGATGCGCAGCGAGGGAGCCGTCGTCTCCGCCGAGCAACTGCTGGAGAAGGCGTGGGACGAGAACACCGACCCGTTCACGAACGTCGTGCGGGTGACCGTCATGACCCTGCGCCGCAAACTCGGTGAGCCGCCGGTGATCGTCACCGTGCCCGGCTCCGGCTACCGGATCTGACCGGCGATGGCAGCGACACCCGCACCGCCCGCCACGCCCCCCAAGCCGACCTGGGACCCGCGCAAGCCGGACCAGCCCTTCCCCTGGCTGCGCCCGACGATCCGCATACGGCTCACCCTGCTCTACGGCGGCATGTTCCTGATCGCCGGCATCCTGCTGCTGTCGATCATCTATCTGCTGGCCGCCCAGGCGCTGCGCACCGGCAACGAACCGCTGTTCAAGATCGTCCAGTTCCAGAGCCTCAAGGTCACCAGCAACAACTGCCCGGGGATCGCCACCAGCGATCTGTCCCTCGCCGAGTTCAACGACGCGATCAACGCGTGCATGGACCACGAGCGCAAGGCCGCCCTGGACAACCTCCTCAGCCGCTCCCTGCTGGCCCTGCTCGGCCTCGCCGTGATCGCCTTCGCGTTCGGCTACGCCATGGCCGGCCGGGTGCTGTCGCCCCTCGGCCGGATCACCCGCACCGCGCGCGCGGTGGCCGGCTCGGACCTGTCCCGCCGGATCGAGCTGGACGGCCCGGACGACGAGCTCAAGGAGCTCGCCGACACCTTCGACGAGATGCTGGAGCGGCTCCAGCGGGCCTTCACGGCCCAGCAGCGCTTCGTCGGCAACGCCTCGCACGAGCTGCGCACCCCGCTCGCCATCAACCGGACCCTCCTGGAGGTCCACCTCTCGGACCCGGGCGCCCCCGTGGAGCTCCAGCAGCTCGGCAAGACGCTGCTGGCCACCAACGAGCGCAGCGAACAGCTCGTGGAGGGCCTGCTGCTGCTCGCCCGCAGCGAGAACCAGATCATCGAGCGCAAGCCCGTGGACCTCGCGGAGGTGGCCGAGCAGGCCGTCGACCAGGTGCACACAGAGGCCGACGCCAAGGGCGTGACGATCCGCGGCGAGCGCAAACCCGCGGTCATACAGGGCAACGGCGTACTGCTGGAGCGGATCGCGCTGAACCTCGTGCAGAACGCCGTCCGGTACAACGTGCCGGAGGGCGGCTGGGTGGAGGTCACCACCGATGTGGAGCACGGGCAGGCGGTGCTCGACGTGACGAACACCGGGCCGGTGGTGCCGGCGTACGAGATCGACAATCTCTTCGAGCCCTTCCGGCGGCTGCGCACCGAGCGCACCGGCAGCGACAAGGGCGTGGGCCTCGGACTGTCCATCGTGCGGTCCGTGGCCCGGGCGCACGGCGGCCATATCGCGGCCGAGCCGCGCGAGGGAGGTGGTCTCGTGATGCGGGTGACGTTCCCGGTCTGAGAGCATGTGGCCCGACACACGCCACTCCACGCACTTGTTCGCTTTGCGCGGAATTTTCACAACGCTGTGGAAGGGAACTCGTGTGTGATCGATCACAAGGGCGATTTTCCAGCCATCTACTGTCCGTGATCATGTGACCGGTCGGAAAGCCGGGAAAATCCGGGTTTTCGGGGGTCCTGATCACGGGAAGTACACGGTGAGATGCCTTTGAACTGCGGCATTCGGACCGTGTACGGTCCCGTTCGCCATCCAAGCCGATCACTCTTGAGGAGTCCGGTTGGGTGTCGATTGAGTAACAGACCTTGATGTGAGGCAAAATCTCCGCCTCGGGTCGGGCACAAGTCCGGCCTCTCACGCGTTACGTGCGCTGGAGACACCGCAGACACCCAGAGGGGGAGAGCGACATGGCAACGGATTACGACACCCCACGCAAGACCGACGACGACGTCGACTCGGACAGCCTTGAAGAGCTCAAGGCCAGGCGTAACGACAAGTCGACCTCCGCAGTGGACGTCGACGAGTTCGAGGCCGCAGAAGGCCTCGAGCTGCCCGGCGCGGACCTCTCGAACGAGGAGCTGGCCGTCCGGGTGCTGCCCAAGCAGCAGGACGAGTTCACCTGCATGAGCTGCTTCCTGGTGCACCACCGCAGCCAGCTGGCCCGCGAGAAGAACGGCCAGCCGATCTGCCGCGACTGCGACTGAGGACGGGTCGGGCATGACCGGCTCGACCCCTCCTCGGAAGCGCCGCTTCCTACGGGGAGCGGACCCCGGGCCGTCCGACGGTCCGCACGGCGCGCGTGACGACGAGCGGGGCTCACCCGACCAGGGAGCCTCGCTCGATTCGGCGTCCGACGTGGCTGTGCCCGCCCCGGTGCGGGCTCCCGCGACCCGGCGACGGGCCGCAGCGGTGCGCGCAAGGGCCGCACAGGGCGTCCGCAAGGGCGGCAGCCGCGCCAGAGCCGGCCTCGGGTACCTCGCCGACCGCATCATCGATTTCGCCCCGCGTATCCCCGTACGCGACCTCGCGACGCTGCGCCGCCAGTTCCCGGGCCTCGGGCCCGAGCAGATCGCGGACAAGCTCGTGGCGGGCGCCGCGAACGCCAGCTCCACGGTCGGGGCGGGCGTCGGTGCCGCGGCGATGCTGCCCGTACCGCCCGCGATGCCGACCGAACTGGCCGCCGAGATCACCGGCGTTGCCGCGATCGAGCTGAAGCTCATCGCCGAACTGCACGAGGTCTACGGCGTACGCCCGCCCGGCAACCTCCGCGAGCGCAGCACCGCGTATCTCTCCTCGTGGACCGAGGAACGCGGCATCGACCCCCTCAAGCCCGTGACGATCAACGCGGCGCTGGGCGGGCAGATGAAACGCGAACTGCGCCAGCAGATCATGAAGCGCATGGTGCGCAACCTGCCGAACCTGATGCCGTTCATGGTCGGCGCCGCCGTGGGTGCCTTCATGAACCGCCGGGACACCAGAAAACTCGCGGCGCGCATCCGCGCCGACCTGCGCAAGGTGCGGGTGCCCTGGGAGGAGCTGGAGAAGCTGCCCCCGCTGGAGCGGCCCGAGCAGCCCCTCGACCTGGACGAGATCCTGCCCGAACACGGCCACACGGGCCTGGACGGCGGCGCCTGAGACGCCGCGGCGTGATCCCTTACGCGCCGGCCTTGGCCGAGTGGATCGCCTCCGCCAGCCGCTCCGGCTCCCGCGTCGACAGGTACAGGTACGGCGTCGGGTCCTCGGGGTCGGTGACCTCGACCCGCAGGGCGGTCGGGATGTAGGAGCGCAGCAGCAGGAAGGCGCGGGTGTCGGCCTTGTGCGTCCGCCAGGCGCGCGCCTCCTCGGCGTCCAGGACCTCGGCCTCGCCCAGCGCCGTCAGCGGGATGCGCGCGTCGCCGGCGACCAGCGAGTCGCCCACCACACGGATGCGGACCGAGCCGTAGGAACTGGCGGCGACCGCCGCCGCGGCGGTGCCGCCGACCAGGCCGACGAGCATCGGCAGGGTGCCGAACGGCAGCAGGATCAGGGCCAGCGAGAGCCCCACCAGGAACGAGACCAGCCACCACGAGCGCGGGGCGGTGAGGCGTTCTTCGTACGGGGTGGCGGAGAGCTGCATGGATCCAAGCTTGGCACGGTGTCGGGGCACGGCCGACGCGCGGGTAAGGTCTGCGGCTGTGAGAGGTACTTCCCCAGCTCTTCAGCCTCCGGCCGACGCCGTGAAACCCGTACGGCACCCGGAGGCTCCCGTGCCCGGCGAGCTCCTGGGCGCGCACTACGGCGAGTGTTTCGGCTGCGGCGGCGAGCAGCCCCACGGACTGCACCTGGAGGCACGGGCGGGGGACGGCGTCAGCATCACCGCCGAGTTCACCGTGCAGCCCGCCCACCAGGGCGCGCCCGGCCTCGCGCACGGCGGCGTCCTCGCGACCGCCCTCGACGAGACCCTCGGCTCGCTGAACTGGCTGCTGCGCACGATCGCCGTCACCGGACGCCTGGAGACCGACTTCGTACGGCCGGTCCCGGTCGGCACGGTCCTGCACCTGGAGGCGGAGGTGACGGCGGTCGCGGGCCGCAAGATCTACTCCACCGCCACCGGGCGGATCGGCGGGCCCGACGGCCCCGTGGCGGTCCGCGCCGACGCCCTCTTCATCGAGGTCAAGGTCGACCACTTCATCGACAACGGGCGCCCGGAGGAGATCCAGGCCGCGATGAACGACCCGGACCAGGTGCGCCGGGCCCGTGCCTTCGAGGTGAACCCGTGAGCCGGGCGCCCCTGGACGTCCTCCTCCGGCGCGTCGATCCGGACGTACCGCTTCCGGCGTATGCGCACCCCGGGGACGCGGGGGCCGACCTGCGGACCACCGAGAGCCGCGAGCTGAAGCCGGGGGAGCGGGCCGTGCTGCCCACCGGGGTGTCCATCGCCCTGCCCGAGGGCTACGCGGCGTTCGTGCACCCCCGATCCGGGCTGGCCGCCCGCCTCGGTGTCGCCCTCGTGAATGCCCCGGGGACGGTTGATGCCGGGTACCGTGGGGAGATCAAGGTGATCGTGGTGAATCTCGACCCGCGCGAGTCCGTGCGGTTCGAGCGCTTCGACCGGATTGCCCAACTGGTTGTCCAGCAGGTCGAGAGGGTTCGCTTCCAGGAGGTGGCGGAGCTTCCCGATTCGGCACGGGCCGAGGGGGGCTTCGGGTCCACCGGCGGTCATGCCGAGGTGGGCGGCGAAAGCGCCACAAGCGATACAGGCGATGGGGCCGCCGTTGGCGGCGCTACGGGTGGGAATCGATACGCTTCGGTCGTATCCGACCGGGAAGGACAGTGACGTGTTCGGACGTCGCAAGAAGAAGGGTGCCGCCGAGGACGCGGCCGGCGAGCCCGAGCAGGTCGTCGACATCGACACTGAGGCGGACGACGACGGCACGCGCGAGCGCGTACGGCTCGAGCCGGGACCGCGCCCCGACGGGCCGTGGGACAGCTCCGAGGTAAGGGACCCCGGCGAGGGCCGGGTGGACCTGGGCGGCATGTTCGTACCGGGCGTCGACGGCATGGAGCTGCGGGTGGAGGTCGCGGGCGACGCCATCGTCGCGGCGACCGTCGTGCTGCGCGACAGCGCCATTCAGCTGCAGGCCTTCGCCGCCCCCAAGCGCGAGGGCATCTGGGGTGAGGTGCGCGAGGAGATCGGCTCGGGCATCACCCAGCAGGGTGGCATCGTCGACGAGGTCGAGGGCCCGCTCGGCTGGGAGCTGCGGGCCCAGGTGCCGGTGCAGCTGCCGGACGGCACGGGTGGTTTCCAGGTCGTGCGGTTCGTCGGCGTGGACGGCCCCCGCTGGTTCCTGCGCGGGGTGATCTCGGGTCAGGGTGCGGTGCAGCCGCAGGCGGCCGGCCTGCTCGAGCAGATCTTCCGGGACACGGTCGTGGTCCGTGGCGAGGGCCCGATGGCCCCGCGCGACCCGATCGTCCTCAAGCTGCCCGACGACGCCCAGATGGTCCCCGAAGGGGTCCAGCAGGAGGAGGCCGGTTCGCGCTTCTCCGGCGGCATGGGTCAGCTCCAGCGCGGACCGGAGATCACCGAGGTCCGCTGAGCCACAGCACATCGAGGGCCGTACCCCGTCGGGGTACGGCCCTTTCTCGTGCGTGAACCCTTGACGGCTCATTGGTCCGTACCTACCGTCTCGGCCCAGCGCCCCTGTTCATAAAGGCGCTTCACGTTCACATACGAGAACGGAAGGCCCCCCACGTATGCGCAGAACCGCCCTCCTCACCGTCGCCGCGGCCCTGCTCGCCACCGCCCTCGCCCGGCCCGCCGAAGCCGCCCCCGCCGCCTTCGCCCACCCCGGAGTCACCGTCTCCCAGGCCCAACTGGACTTCGCCCGCTCCAAGGTCAACTCCGGCGCCCAGCCCTGGAAGGGCGCCTTCGACCGGATGATGGCGAGCAAGTACGCCGATCTGAACCGCGCCCCCAAGCCCCGTGCCGTCGTCGAGTGCGGCTCGTACTCGAACCCCAACAACGGCTGCACCGACGAGCGCGAGGACGCCATCGCCGCCTACACCCAGGCCCTCGCCTGGTACGTCACCCGCGACGAACGGCACGCCCGCAAGGCCATCGAGCTCATGGACGCATGGTCGGCCGTGATCAGGGACCACACCAACAGCAACGCGCCCCTGCAGACCGGCTGGGCCGGCTCCTCCTGGCCCAAGGCCGCCGAGATCATCAAGTACACGTACGGCGGCGGCTGGGCGAACTCCGGGCGGTTCGCCACCATGCTGCGCACCGTCTACCTGCCCGAGATCATCAACGGCTCCAACTCCAACGGGAACCGGGAGCTGTCGATGATGGAGGCCGCCGTCGGCATCTCCGTCTTCCTGGAGGACAAGGCCTCCTACGACCAGGCCATGGCGAAGTTCCGCACCCGCACCGCCGCCTACGTCTACCTCGCCTCCGACGGCGACCTGCCGAAGACGGTGCCCAGCCAGAACCTGAACACCCGCGACAAGATCGTCAACTACTGGCAGGGGCAGGGCACCTTCGTCACCGGCCTCACCCAGGAGACCTGCCGCGACCTCACCCACACCGGCTACGGCATCTCGGCGATCTCCCACATCGCCGAGACCAGCCGTATCCAGGGCCAGGACCTGTACGGCACCGACGTCGGCGAGCGGCTGCGGCACGCGCTCGGCTTCCAGGCCAAGTACGAACTCGGGGCGGCCGTGCCCGGCTGGCTGTGCGGGGGATCGCTCCATCTCGGCCTCGGACCCGTCACCGAGGTCGGGCACAACGCCCTGGCCAACCGGCTCGGCCACGCCATGACCAACACCGCCGCGCTGAACGCGCGCAACCGGCCCTCCGGCACCAACAACCTCTTCGTCGCCTGGGAGACCCTCACCCACGGCGACAACCCGGCCTGACCACCCCCCACGGGTGGCGGCGGTGGCGTCAGGGTTGCGTCAAGGACGCCGCCGCCGTCTCACCCCGCCCCATTTGTCGCGGTCCCGCGTCGTAATGTCGACGCCATGGGACGCGGCAGGCTTCGGATCCACCTCGGTGCGGCACCGGGCGTCGGCAAGACGTACGCCATGCTCGCCGAGGCGCACCGCCGCGCCGAGCGGGGCACGGACTGTGTGGTCGCCTTCGTCGAGCACCACGGCCGGCCCCGCACCGAGGCCCTGCTGCACGGCCTGGAGCAGGTGGAGCGCCGGCGGCTGGAGCACCGGGGCGGCACCTTCACGGAGATGGACGTCGACGCCGTCCTCGCCCGCCGCCCACAAGTCGCCCTCGTCGACGAACTCGCCCACACCAACGTCCCCGGCTCCCGCAACGCCAAGCGCTGGCAGGACGTCGAGGAACTCCTCGCCGCCGGCATCGACGTCGTCTCGACCGTCAACATCCAGCACCTGGAGTCACTGGGCGACGTCGTCGAGTCCATCACCGGCGTACGGCAGCGGGAGACCGTGCCCGACGAGGTGGTGCGCCGCGCCGACCAGATCGAACTCGTCGACATGTCGCCCGAGGCGCTGCGGCGGCGGATGGCGCACGGCAACATCTACCGGCCCGACAAGGTCGACGCCGCCCTGTCCCACTACTTCCGGCCCGGCAACCTCACCGCGCTGCGCGAACTCGCCCTGCTCTGGGTCGCCGACCGCGTCGACGCCCACCTCCAGCAGTACCGCGCCGAGCACCACGTGTCCGCGATCTGGGGCTCCCGGGAGCGGATCGTGGTCGGGCTGACCGGCGGCCCCGAGGGGCGGACGCTGATCCGGCGCGCGGTGCGGCTGGCGGAGAAGGGCGCGGGCGGCGAGGTCCTGGCCGTCTACATCGCCCGCAGCGACGGCCTCACCTCCGCCTCCCCGCAGGAGCTGGCCGTCCAGCGCACCCTCGTCGAGGACCTCGGCGGGACCTTCCACCACGTCGTCGGCGACGACGTCCCCGCGGCCCTCCTGGCCTTCGCGCGCGGCGCCAACGCCACCCAGATAGTCCTCGGCTCGTCCCGCCGCAGAACCTGGCAGTACGTCCTCGGACCCGGCGTCGGCGCCACGGTCGCCCGGGACTCGGGACCCGACCTCGACGTGCACATCGTCACGCACGACGAGGTCGCCAAGGGCCGTGGACTGCCCGCAGCCCGGGGCGCTCGCCTGGGCCGCTGGCGCATCCTGTGGGGCTGGCTGATCGCGGTCGGCGGGCCGGCGCTGCTCACCCTGCTGCTGTCGCACGCCGGCGCCGGACTCGGCCTCGCCAACGACATGCTGCTGTTCCTCACGCTGACCGTGGCGGCGGCACTCGTCGGCGGGCTCGCCCCGGCCCTCGCCTCCGCGGCCCTCGGCTCCCTGCTGCTCAACTGGTTCTTCACCCCGCCGCTGCACCGCGTCTCGATCGCCGACCCCAGGAACCTGCTCGCCCTCCTGGTCTTCGTGTGCGTCGCCGTCGCGGTCGCCTCCGTGGTCGACCTCGCCGCCCGCCGCACCCACCAGGCGGCCCGGCTGCGCGCGGAGTCCGAGATCCTGTCGTTCCTCGCGGGCGGCGTGCTGCGCGGCGAGACCGGGCCCGAGGACCTGCTGGAACGGGTCCGGGAGACCTTCGGCATGGAGTCCGCGGCCCTGCTCGAACGCACGGACGACCTCGCCCCCTGGACCTGCGCGGGCCACGTCGGCGTGGGACCGGCCCCGGCCCGCCCCGAGGACGCCGACGTCGACGTCCCCGTCGGCGACCACATGGCGCTCGCCCTGACCGGCCGGGTGCTGCCCGCCGAGGACCGGCGCGTCCTGGCCGCCTTCGCCGCGCAGTCAGCCGTAGCCCTGGACCGCCGCCGGCTCCGGCACGAGGCCGACCGGGCCGGGGAACTCGCTGAGGGCAACCGCATCCGCACCGCGCTCCTCGCCGCCGTCAGCCACGATCTGCGCACCCCGCTCGCCGGCATCAAGGCGGCGGTGTCCTCGCTGCGCTCCGACGACGTGGCCTGGTCGCCCGAGGACGAGGCCGAGCTGCTGGCCGGCATCGAGGAGGGCGCCGACCGGCTCGACCACCTCGTGGGGAACCTGCTGGACATGTCCCGGCTCCAGACCGGCACCGTCACCCCGCTGATCAGGGAGATCGACCTCGACGAGGTGGTGCCGGCGGCGCTGGGCGGGGTGCCCGAGGGCAGCGTCGACCTCGACATCCCGGAGACGCTCCCCATGGTCGCCGTCGACCCCGGACTGCTGGAGCGGTCGGTGGCCAACCTCGTCGAGAACGCCGTCAAGTACAGCCCCCGCGACAGCCGGGTCCTGGTGGCCGCCAGCGCCCTCGCCGACCGGGTCGAGGTCCGGGTGGTCGACCGGGGCCCCGGAGTCCCGGACGCCGCCAAGGAGCGCATCTTCGAGCCCTTCCAGCGGTACGGCGACGCTCCGCGCGGCGCCGGCGTCGGACTCGGCCTCGCGGTCGCCCGCGGCTTCGCGGAGGCGATGAACGGCACGCTCGGCGCCGAGGACACCCCCGGCGGCGGACTCACCATGGTGCTGACGCTGCGGGCCGCCGGAGCACAGCCCGGCCCCGCCGGATCAGACGTACGACCCGAAAGGCAGACCACATGACCCGGGTGCTCGTGGTGGACGACGAGCCGCAGCTCGTGCGCGCCCTCGTGATCAACCTCAAGGCCCGCCACTACGAGGTCGACGCCGCCCACGACGGGGCCACCGCCCTCGACCTCGCCGCCGCCCGCCACCCCGACGTCGTCGTCCTCGACCTGGGCCTGCCCGACATGGACGGCGTCGAGGTCATCCGCGGACTGCGCGGCTGGACCCGGGTGCCCATCCTGGTGCTCTCCGCCCGGCACTCCTCCGACGAGAAGGTCGAGGCGCTGGACGCGGGCGCCGACGACTACGTCACCAAGCCGTTCGGCATGGACGAGCTGCTGGCCCGGCTGCGGGCCGCCGTCCGCCGGGCCGAGCCCACCGGGGCCGGCGAGGGCGAGGTGATCGTGGAGACCGACGAGTTCACCGTCGACCTCGCCGCGAAGAAGGTCCACCGCGGCGGGCGTGACGTACGGCTCACTCCCACCGAATGGCATCTGCTGGAGGTGCTGGTCCGCAACACCGGAAAGCTCGTCGGCCAGAAACAGCTGCTGCGGGAGGTCTGGGGGCCGTCGTACGGGACGGAGACCAACTATCTGCGGGTCTACATGGCCCAGCTGCGCAGAAAGCTCGAGGCGGACCCCTCGCACCCCAAGCACTTCGTCACCGAGCCGGGGATGGGCTATCGGTTCGAGAAGTGAGGCCCGGTACGCTTCAAGACATGACTGCTGTTCCTCGTTCGGAAAAGGCGGTGGGCCGGTTCCGGCGCATGCTCGACCGGCTCTCCTCGTCGCAGGAGGACCTGGAGTCCGAGGAGCTGCGTGAGGACGCCGAGACCGCCGGCTGTATCAAGATCGGTGACTGCCGGGACCGGCAGATAGTGACGGTTACTGGTACCTTGCGCACGGTCACCCTGCGGCCGCGCGCCGGAGTCCCGGCCCTGGAGGCCGAACTGTTCGACGGCACCGCCGCGCTCGACGTGGTGTGGCTCGGCAGGCGCTCCATAGTCGGCATAGAGCCCGGACGCAAGCTGATCGCATCCGGCAGGATCGCCATGAGCCGGGGCCGCCGGGTGCTGTTCAACCCGAAATACGAACTGAGACCCCTCGGACGGGAGTAGCCGGTGACGTCGCTCGACAAGCCGACCGAAGACACCACCGCAGACGCCGGGCACGACTCCCGCGCGGTGACGGAGGCCGCGCTGTTCGAGGCCTTCGGCGGCTTGCGCGGCATGATCGAGACGGTCGTGCCGGGCCTGCTCTTCGTCACGATCTACACGATCAACAAGAACCTGCACATGTCGGCGCTCGCGGCCCTCGCGGTGTCCGTCGTGCTCGTGGTGGTCCGCCTGGCGACCCGGGACACCGTCAAGCACGCCTTCAGCGGTGTCTTCGGCGTGGCCTTCGGTGTCGTCTTCGCGATGATGACCGGCAACGCCAAGGACTTCTATCTGCCCGGCATGATCTACACGCTGGGCCTCGCCCTCGCGTACATCATCACCACGCTGTGCGGTGTCCCCCTGATCGGGCTGATCCTCGGACCGGTGTTCAAGGAGAACCTCTCCTGGCGCACCCGCAACCCCGGCCGCAAGAAGGCGTACTCCAAGGCCAGCTACGCCTGGGGTCTGATCCTGCTCGCCAAGTGCGCGATCCTCTTCCCGCTGTACTGGTGGGCCGACACCACCCAGCTGGGCTGGGTGCTGGTCGCCCTCAAGATCCCGCCGTTCCTGCTGGCCGTCTGGCTGACCTGGGTGTTCCTTGCGAAGGCCCCCGCGCCGATCGACGTCTTCGCGGAGATGGAGGCTGCCGAGAGGGCCGAGGAGGAGCGCCGGGCGGGGACGGCCCCCGAGAGCGCCGGGACCGCCGGGACCGGGGAGACGACGACCGGCGGTCGGCACCGCCGCGACGTCTAGCCGCTTCCACTACGACGGAGGGCGCCCCGCACATCGCGGGGCGCCCTCCGTCGTCGTGAGCGGGGCCGCGGTCAGCCCGCGTCCTGACGGCGGACCGACAGCAGGTCCTCCAACTGCTCCTCACGGGCCTGCGCGGCCACGAAGAGCAGCTCGTCGCCGGCCTCCAGGGAGTCCTCCCGGGACGGGGTGAGCACCCGGGTGCCGCGGATGATCGTGACCAGGGACGTGTCCTGCGGCCACTCCACATCGCCGACCTGGGTGCCGGCCAGGGCCGACTCCTCCGGCAGCGTCAGCTCCACGAGGTTGGCGTCGCCGTGGCTGAAGCGCAGCAGCCGGACCAGGTCGCCGACGCTCACCGCCTCCTCGACCAGGGCCGACATCAGGCGCGGGGTGGAGACGGCCACGTCCACGCCCCAGGCCTCGTTGAACAGCCACTCGTTCTTCGGGTTGTTCACCCGGGCGACGACGCGCGGGACGCCGTACTCCGTCTTCGCCAGCAGGGAGACGACCAGGTTCACCTTGTCGTCGCCCGTCGCGGCGATCACCACGTTGCAGCGCTGCAGCGCCGCCTCGTCCAGCGACGTGATCTCGCAGGCGTCGGCCAGCAGCCACTCCGCCTGCGGGACGCGCTCGACCGAGATGGCGGTCGGCGCCTTGTCGACGAGCAGGACCTCGTGGCCGTTCTCCAGCAGTTCGCCCGCGATGGAACGGCCCACCGCACCGGCACCGGCAATGGCGACCCTCATCAGTGACCGCCCTCCTCTTCGGGACCCTTGGCGAACGCCGCCTCGACCTTGTCGACCTCGTCGGTGCGCATCATGACGTGCACCAGGTCGCCGTCCTGCAACACCGTCTGCGAGCTGGGCAGGACCGCCTCACCGAGCCGGGTCAGGAACGCCACCCGCACGCCCGTCTCCTCCTGGAGCCGGCTGATCTTGTGGCCCACCCACTCCGGGGACGTATGCACCTCGGCGAGCTGCACCCCGCCCGTGGGGTCGCGCCACAGCGGCTCCGCGCCCGAGGGCAGCAGCCGGCGCAGCATCTGGTCCGCCGTCCAGCGGACCGTCGCCACGGTCGGGATGCCGAGACGCTGGTAGACCTCGGCGCGACGCGGGTCGTAGATCCGGGCCGCGACGTTCTCCACGCCGAACATCTCGCGGGCCACCCGGGCCGAGATGATGTTGGAGTTGTCGCCGCTGGAGACGGCCGCGAACGCGCCCGCCTCCTCGATGCCCGCCTCGCGCAGCGTGTCCTGGTCGAAGCCGACGCCGGTGACGCGCCGGCCCCCGAAGCCCGGCCCCAGCCGGCGGAACGCGGTGGGGTCCTGGTCGATCACTGCGACCGTGTGCCCTTGCTGCTCCAGGGTCTGGGCCAGAGCCGAGCCCACCCTTCCGCAACCCATGATGACGATGTGCACGGCCCTACCCCGCACTCCTCGATAGGCGTCCGACTTGCGTGAACGTGGCGCTCATATCTCTTCTCTCGAATCGCCGGGCAACAGGCGCGGTCCGGTCGCAGACCGCTGGGCAACATCATGCCGGGGTTTCCCGCCGATGATCCCCCGCGGTTCGCATCGTGGGCCCGACGCAACCGCGCCGCGGCCCCGCCCGCCTGCACGCTCCGCGCCCAGGTCCAAGGTAACGTCCGGATCCCGCCGCTCCGGGCGGTGGCGCGGGACGGAGGTCACCGTGCCCCGGCAGGGCGGGTGCCCGGCCCCGCGCGTCATGTTCCCCCGGATGTGCTCCGCGGCTGACCGGGGGCATACGATTCTCTGTTGTGTCCAAACTGACCGACCTGCCCAAGCGGATCCTCATCGGGCGTGCCCTGCGCAGCGACCGGCTCGGGGAGACCCTCCTGCCGAAGCGCATCGCCCTGCCCGTGTTCGCTTCCGACCCGCTGTCCTCGGTGGCGTACGCGCCCGGCGAGGTGTTGCTGGTCCTCTCCATCGCGGGCGTGTCGGCCTACCACTTCAGCCCCTGGATCGCCGCCGCGGTCGTCGTGCTGATGTTCACGGTGGTCGCCTCCTACCGGCAGAACGTGCACGCCTATCCGAGCGGCGGCGGCGACTACGAGGTCGCCACCACCAACCTCGGCCCCAAGGCCGGGCTCACGGTCGCGAGCGCCCTGCTCGTCGACTACGTCCTGACCGTGGCCGTGTCCATCTCCTCCGGCATCGAGAACCTCGGCTCCGCGATCCCGTTCGTCGTCGAGCACAAGGTCGAGTGCGCGGTCGGTGTGATCCTGCTGCTCACCGTGATGAACCTGCGGGGCGTCAAGGAGTCCGGCGGGCTGTTCGCCATCCCGACGTACGTGTTCGTCGCGGGCGTCTTCATCATGATCGCGTGGGGCGCGTTCCGCGGGATCGTCCTCGGCGACACCATGCGGGCGCCCACCGCGACGCTCGAGATCAAGCCCGAGCACCAGGGACTCGCGGGCTTCGCGCTCGTCTTCCTGCTGCTGCGCGCCTTCTCCTCCGGATGCGCCGCGCTCACCGGCGTCGAGGCGATCTCCAACGGCGTCCCGGCCTTCCGCAAGCCCAAGTCGAGGAACGCCGCGACCACGCTGGCCCTGATGGGCCTGCTCGCCGTCACCATGTTCTGCGGCATCATCGGGCTCGCCATGGCCACCAAGGTCCGCATGGCCGAGAACCCGGCCGTCGACCTGATCAAGGACGGCGTCGCCGTCGGCTCCGGCTATGTCCAGAACCCGGTCATCACCCAGGTCGCCGAGGCCGTCTTCGGCAAGGACACCTTCTTCTTCGTCGTGCTCGCCGCGGCCACCGCCCTCGTGCTGTTCCTGGCCGCCAACACCGCCTACAACGGCTTCCCGGTGCTCGGCTCGATCCTCGCCCAGGACCGCTATCTGCCCCGCCAGCTGCACACCCGCGGCGACCGGCTCGCCTTCTCCAACGGCATCGTGCTGCTCGCCGGCGCCGCCGCTCTCCTCGTCTGGATCTACGGCGCCGACTCCACCAGGCTGATCCAGCTCTACATCGTCGGCGTGTTCGTGTCGTTCACGCTCAGCCAGATCGGCATGGTCCGGCACTGGAACCGGCTGCTGGCCACCGAGCGGGACCAGGCCAAGCGGCGTCACATGATCCGCTCCCGTGCGATCAACACCTTCGGCGCCTTCTTCACCGGCCTCGTCCTGATCGTCGTCCTCGTCACCAAGTTCACCCACGGCGCCTGGGTGGCCCTGCTCGGCATGGTCATCTTCTACGGCACGATGACCGCGATCCGTCGCCACTACGACCGCGTCTCCGCGGAGCTCGCCGCCCCCGAGGGCCCCAGCGACGACAGCGCACGGCCCTCCCGGGTGCACTCGGTCGTCCTGGTCTCCAAGCTCCACCGTCCCGCGCTGCGCGCCCTGGCCTACGCCAAGCTGCTGCGCTCGGACACCCTGGAGGCGCTCAGCGTCAACGTCGACCCGGCCGAGACCAAGGCGCTGCGCGAGGAGTGGGAGCGGCGCGGCATCGACGTACCGCTGAAGGTCCTCGACTCGCCCTACCGCGAGATCACGCGCCCGATCATCGAGTACGTCAAGAGCCTCCGCAAGGAGTCCCCGCGCGACGCGGTGTCGGTGATCATCCCCGAGTACGTCGTCGGCCACTGGTACGAGCACCTGCTCCACAACCAGAGCGCGCTGCGCCTGAAGGGGCGGCTGCTGTTCACCCCCGGCGTCATGGTGACCTCGGTCCCGTACCAGCTCGAGTCCTCCGAGGCCGCGAAGCTGCGGGCCCGTAAGCGCGGGGAGTGGAACGCGCCGGGTTCGGTACGGCGGGGGCCGGCGCAGGAGCGGCCGAAGGAGCCCGAGACCCGGAAGTGACCGGGCCCGGCAAGAGAGTGCGCGGGCGCACGTAGACTGGTGGGCTGGTGTCGGGCCGACCGCGGAAACCCGTGCGCCCCGGCCCCCCTGAACCCCCCTCCCCAACCCCTTTCGATCTGGAGTCACCCCACCATGCAGGCAGAAGAGAAGAAGTCGCCGGTGAGGTCGCTGGTGGGGGAGGAGTACGAGGTCGAGATCGGCCCCGTCGCCCACGGCGGGCACTGCATCGCCCGCACCGACGCCGGCCAGGTGCTGTTCGTCCGGCACACCCTGCCCGGCGAGCGCGTCGTGGCCCGGGTGACCGAGGGCGAGGAGGGCGACCGCTTCCTGCGCGCGGACGCCGTGGAGATCCTGTCCGCCTCCAAGGACCGTATCGAGGCGCCCTGCCCGTTCGCCGGGCCCGGCCGCTGCGGCGGCTGCGACTGGCAGCACGCCAAGCCCGGAGCGCAGCGCCGCCTCAAGGGCGAGGTCGTCGTGGAGCAGTTGCAGCGGCTCGCGGGACTGTCCCCCGAGGACGTCGGCTGGGACGGCACCGTGATGCCGGCCGAGGGCGACAAGCTGCCCGCCGGGCAGGTGCCGCAGTGGCGTACCCGCGTGCAGTACGCCGTCGACGCGGACGGGCACGCCGGTCTGCGCCGGCACCGCTCGCACGACGTGGAGCGGATCGACCACTGCATGATCGCCGCCGAGGGCGTCAGCGAGCTGGGCGTCGAGAAGCGGGACTGGTCCGGCATGGCGTCGGTGGAGGCGATCGCGGCGACCGGTTCCCAGGACCGCCAGGTCATCCTGACGCCGCGGCCGGGGGCGCGCCTCCCGATCGTCGAGCTCGACCGCCCGGTCTCCGTCATGCGCGTCGGCGAGAAGGACGGCGGCACGCACCGGGTGCACGGCCGCCCCTTCGTCCGCGAGCGCGCCGACGGCCGTACCTACCGCGTCGGCAGCGGCGGCTTCTGGCAGGTCCACCCGAAGGCCGCGGACACCCTGGTGACGGCCGTCATGCAGGGCCTGCTGCCCCGCAAGGGCGACATGGCCCTGGACCTGTACTGCGGCGTGGGCCTCTTCGCGGGCGCCCTCGCCGACCGCCTCGGCGACAAGGGCGCGGTCCTCGGCATCGAGTCCGGCAAGCGCGCGGTGGAGGACGCCCGCCACAACCTGGCCGACTTCGAACGGGTCCGCATCGAGCAGGGCAAGGTCGAATCGGTCCTGCCGCGCACGGGCATCACCGAGGTCGACCTGATCGTCCTGGACCCCCCGCGCGCGGGCGCGGGCCGCAGGACGGTCGCACACCTGTCGTCCCTGTCCGCCCGCCGCATCGCCTACGTGGCCTGCGACCCGGCGGCCCTGGCCCGGGACCTGGCGTACTTCCGGGACGGGGGGTACCGGGTGCGGTCGCTGCGGGTGTTCGACCTGTTCCCGATGACGCATCACGTGGAGTGCGTGGCGATTCTGGAGCCTGCGGCGAAGGGGACGTGACCCGCACTCTTCTCGGATTTCCCGGGCGGATGCGGGTGCCACCCGCGCCCCCCCACAGCACTTCGCACCGCACTCCGTGGCGGCACACCGGTACCGGAGCTGGGCGGGCCTGGTCCTCGGTCGCTCGCCGTACGGGAGGGCGAACGGGCTCGGACCGGCGAGACGGTGGCGCGGTCCGCCGTCCGGCACGGTGCGGGCGTACGCGCGGACCGGTCCGGCGAGCGTGTAGCGGCCGGGGCCGACGGGACGGTTGCGAGCCATACGCGTCGTACATGCAGACGATGTGCAGATCGCCGTCTCCGGGAGGCCGACCGAGGAGCCGCCGTCGACGACGCGTGCGCTGCCACGGCCGGACGATGAACACTTCACCGTGGTCGTCTGGAGAAACGATGAGGGGCTGGGACGAGCTGCCGGCGGAGTGATCCGGTTCCCGCTGCCATCTGGGTCGCGAGGTCCCCCGCCCACGGTGGCACATGCACTCCGGGTACGGCGAAGGCGTCGCCCCAGGTAGCTGTCCCATAAAGCGGGGAAGTCTCCGAATCCGCGGCGGCGGCCATCATGACTGGGCGACAGCAGTGTCCGGTTGTGCTTCCCTCCGCTGGAGTGATGAGACATGAACGAGACGCCATCGGCCGTCACCGTGGCGGCCCACGTCCGATCTCCAAGACCGCGGTTTCATCACGTCGGAGTGCAGACGACCGACCTCGCGAACAGCGTCCGCTGGTACGAGGACTT
Source organism: Streptomyces nigra (assembly GCF_003074055.1). Classification (NCBI taxonomy): domain Bacteria; kingdom Bacillati; phylum Actinomycetota; class Actinomycetes; order Kitasatosporales; family Streptomycetaceae; genus Streptomyces; species Streptomyces nigra. The sequence goes on from NZ_CP029043.1 coordinate 5,727,338, forward strand.
CCTCGGCTGCCGGCAGGCCTGGGCGCTCGACCGGTTCTCGGATCTGACCCGCAGTCGCCTGCCGGGCATCCGCGAGCTGACCGAGATGGTTCTCGGTGACGTCCGGATCCACCTCTTCGACCGGCCCGGCCGGAACTGTGATCCGTCCGAGAGCGCCGTGCAGTTCCAGCATTTCTGCTTCAGCCTGGACGCTCCCGAGGACCTTGTCCGGCTGCGGGAGCGCTGGATCGAACTGCACGGCTCCGGCCGCTACACGTTCGCGCTCGACGAGCCCCCGACCGACATCGTCGTCGACGCCGACGGTGTGCAGAGCTTCTACGCGTACGACGTCAACGGGCTGGAGTTCGAGTTCACCTACGTACCGGACGGCCAGTCATGAAAGCCTCCGGCAGCGGCGCGTTGTGTGACTTGCCGTCCGTGGGCCGCTGGGACTTCGGCGGCTTCGCCTATGCCACCGAGCCGCTCGTCCTGCCGGGCGTGGGTGAACCCGACGGCCCGGCCGACGACGGTCCCGCGGTGGACTACGCCGGAAGCTGCCGGCATCTGGCCGCTCTCGGCCAGCGGGGACTGCTCATCCCCGAGGTCGAACCGTGCGAGTCGCCGGAGGAGCTGTTCTGGTTCCGCTGGCTGACCGGTCATCAGGTGTGCTTCATCGTGTGGCGTCTGATCGCCCAGCTCGTCGACGACCTCGCCGAGGAGCGGCGTCCGGTGGCCGAGGCGCTGCCCCTGATCAGCCGTTACGTGGACGGCTACTCAGCGATGCTGCTGTACACCGGATCCTGCCCGCCCGACCTCTACAACGCCCTGATCCGGCCGAGCATGCGAAGGCGGCACCGCGCCTTCAGCGGCGCCTGGGCGCCGGACTACTGGCCCATCCGCGACCTGTTCCGTCGCCGTCGGCTGCCGGGCACGGTCGACGCGGACGCCGGTGAACTGCACGACTCCATCAGTCTGCTGCACCTCGTCCATGACGGCGTCGCCGCACGGCTCGTCGCCAACGGTCGGTCCCTGCTGCGCGAGGCGGCCGTCCGTGGCCCCGGCCACCGGCCCGCCGGGCTCATCTACGACGCGTACTTCACGACGCTGCGCGCCCCGGTCACGCGGCACGAGGTCGTGGCCCAGCTCCTGCGCCGGCTCGTGGCCATCGCCCAGGACGTCGCCGCGAACGGTTTGTACGCGGCCGACGACACCGTCCGGCCCGCCGAGCTGCGGACGGCCGAAGTGATCAAGTGCGAGAACGGGCTGGTCGACATCCTGCACGGGGTCGCCCAGCAGGCGTGCGACCTGCCGTCCCAGCTGCTGCACGCCCCACGTCCGGGCATGGCGGAGGAGTGAGCCGATGACCGTTCTGCGACCGGAGCTGACCGGAACCCTCGGCGGCGTCGCCGCGACGCACTGGCTCGCGTCCGCCGTCGGCATGGGCGTCCTGGAACGCGGTGGCAACGCCTTCGACGCGGCGGCAGCCGCCGGGTTCGCCCTCCAGATCGTCGAACCGCACTCCAACGGACCGGGCGGCGACGTCGTCATCGCCGTCTACTCCCGCGCGAGCGACACGGTCCGTGTCATCTGCGGACAGGGGCCGATGCCGCAGGCGGCCACCATCGACGCGTTCGCCGCCCGGGGCGTCAAGCAGATACCCGCCGGCGGTCTGCTCCCGGCTACCGTGCCCGGCGCCTTCGGGGCATGGATGCGCCTGCTCGGCGAATACGGCACGATGCCGCTGGAGTCGGTCCTCGAACCGGCCATCGGCTACGCCTCGCGCGGTTATCCGCTGCTGCCCGCCGCCGCGACGACCATCGACGCCATGTCCGGACTCTTCCGCACCCACTGGAGCGAGTCCGCCCGCGTCTACCTGCCCGGCGGTGCGGCGCCCGCGCCGGGGACGCGGATGCGCAACGAGGTGCTGGCCGACACCTACCGCCGGATCGTGCGTGAGGCGAAGGGGACGTCGGCCGACCGCGAGGCGCAGATCGAGGCCGCGCACACCGCCTTCTACCAGGGCTTCGTCGCCGAGGCCATCGACCGCTTCGCCCGCACGGCCGACGTGTTCGACTCGACCGGCAGCTCGCACCGCGGCCTGCTGACCGGCGACGACCTGGCCACCTGGCAGCCGTCCGTCGAGGAGGCGTGCGTACTGCCGTACGGCGACTTCACCGTCCACAAGCCCGGCCCCTGGTCCCAGGGCCCGGTCTTCCTCCAGCAGTTGGCGCTGCTGGAAGGCTGCGACCTGCGTGGCATGGGTCTCGGCAGCGGCGCGTACGTCCACACCGTCGCGGAGGCGGCCAAGCTCGCCTTCGCCGACCGGGAGGCGTGGTACGGCGACCCGGACCACACCCCGGTGCCGCTGGACGAACTGCTGGCACCCGGATACAACGCGCGGCGGCGCGCACTCATCGGCGAGGAGGCCGACCTCGACCCGCAACCGGGCCGGCCGGGAGGCGCCCAGCCGTGGATCCCGCAGCCGGATCCGCAGGAGCCGGGCGTCGACGAGCCGGAGTGGGTGGCCCACTTGCGCAGCGGCCTGCCCACCGTCACCCCGGCCGGGCCCCGGGCCGGCGCCGGGAACACCTGCACGGTCGCGGTCGCCGACGCCTGGGGAAACCTGGTCGTCGCCGTGCCGAGCGGGGGTTGGCTCAAGAGCTCACCGGTGATCCCCGGCCTCGGCTTCGCGCTCGGCACCCGCGGCCAGACGGCCTGGCTCAGCGAGGGGCATCCCAACTCGCTGGCCCCTGGACGGCGTCCCCGCACCACCCTGAGCCCCACCATCGTGCTGCGCGACGGCGCCCCGTTCCTCGCCTTCGGCACCCCTGGCGGCGACCAGCAGGACCAGTGGACGCTCCACGCGTTCCTCGCCGTCGCCGTGTTCGGCCTCGAGCCGCAGGCGGCAGCCGAACTCCCCGCCTGGCACATCGACCACTTCGCCCAGTCGTTCGCGCCGCGTCTGTCGCGGCCCGGTGTGGTCGTCGTGGAGGGCTCGTTCGACGCCGAGGTGCTGGCGGAGCTGGAACGCAGGGGCCACCGGCTGGACGTGGTGCCGCGCTCCACGCTCGGCAAGGTCTGTTCCGCCGGTGTCGACCCGGCCACCGGTTTCCTGCGGGCCTCAGCCGGCCCGCGCGGCCGCCAGGCGTACGCGGTGTGCCGTTGACTCCGATCGTCTGAGGCGGTTTCCATGTTCGTGCCCAGCCATTACCGGATCCAGGACGAGAACTGGCACCGCCGGATCATCGACGGCCATCCGTTGGCGACGCTCACCACCAACGGCCCCACGGTGCCGTGGGCGTCGCGGCTGCCCGCCCTCGTCGCGCCCGGCGAGCCCCGGACCGGCCCGCTCGCCGGCACGGAGCTGTACGGGCATCTCAACCGCGCCAACCCGCACTGGAAGGCGCTCACCGACGGCGGCTACGCCCGGCTGATGTTCGACGGGCCGGGCGGGTTCGTCACCCCGGCGGTCTATCCGGACGGCCCGTCCGCTCCGACATGGAACTTCGCGGCCGTCCACGTGTGCGGGAAGCTGCGGCTGATCGACGATCCGGAGGAGACGCTCCAGGTCGTCCGCTGGACCGCCCAACGCCTCGAGGAGCGCTTCGGCGCCGGCTGGGACCAGACGTCCTCGGTCGGCTACTTCCGACGGCTCCTGCCGGGAGTCGGAGCGTTCCGGCTCCGCGTCGAGGAGGTGGAGGGCCTCTTCAAGTTCAGCCAGGAGAAGCCGGCCGACGTGCAGGAGTCGGTGATCCGGCGCTATGAGGCCGATGAGAGCGGTGCCGGCCGTGCCCTCGCCCACCTGATGCGCGAGGCCGGGATGGGACGGACGGCCGAGGTCGCGCCGGCCGGTGCGACGGCGGACGGCGCCCGCGGGGTCTGCCCGTTCTGACCGATCAGGGATAGGGGTCCGGGCTGATCGACCGCAGCGTGGGCCGCCTCGTAACGTGCGACGCATGGCACTCATCGCTCACACCGCGCAGGCGCTCCCCGACGAGACGCTGGACCAGCTGCGTTCGGCCGTCGCGATGGCCACCCGACCCGACCGGCTCGGCGGCCGCAGCCCCTACCACTACACCTTCTGGTACGCGCTCGAGACTCCGCCGCGCAACCTGGTCGAGACGGCGGTGCGCGATCACCTGGTGCACCACATTCCCGCGCAGGTGCGGGAGGCGGCCGTAGGAGTCGAGTGGTGGCTCGGGCGGCTCACGTCGCCGTACGCCTCGAACTTCGAGTTCGGTCTGCACCGGGACATCGGGGAGGACCCGGGCACGGGGGAGCTGGTGTCCCCGACGCTGTCCAGCGTCATGTACCTGAACGACGTGGCGGACGGGCCGCTGCTCGTCTTCGGGGGTGAGCCCGCACCGGACGCCCCTGACCGGGAGTTCGTGCTGCCGGCCGAGAACCTCTACGTCACGTTCCCGGGTCATCTGTGGCACGCCGTGGGCAGTCGCGTGGACGTCGGCCTGCCCCCGGAGTCGCCGGCCGCTCCCGAACACCGGGAACGGCTGACGGTCCTCGTGAACTGGTGGACGTACCAGCCCGGTGACATCGCCGCCGAGCCGATGAAACAGGTCGCCGCCGCGTACGACGGCTCGATGTACCCCGAGCTGCGGGCGGGAGCCGGGTCTCAGATCTCCTCGTAGCCGAGCCGACGGCCGACGGCGCTCTGGATGGCCGCCGTCAGGTCGTCCACGTGCTCGGTGTCGAACAGGCTCAGGTGGCCGCCTTCGACCTCGGTGGTCTCCAGCCCGGCGACGAAAGCGCGCCAACCGCGGTCGTCGTCCATGTAGCCCGCCGGGAACGTGGGCGCACCCGCGGGCAGCGGGTCGCCTGCGCGCAGCAGATCCACCTCGGCCGGGAAGAACTCCGGCCAGTAGTCGAGGAACGCGGCCCGGTTGCGCTCGACCATGTCCGTCAGCTCGGCCAGTGCCCCGGAGGCGCCCTCGTCCGCGCCCTCCAGCCGCAACACGTCCAGCGACAGGCACGCCTGCCGCACCTGGGCGGCCTCCCGTTCCGAGGACATGAACGAGGGCGGCGCCCAGGTGTCGAGCAGCAGCGTCGCCGCGGCCGGCTCCCCGCGCTGCAGCCAGATCCGGGCCATCTCGACGGCCACACAGCCGCCCATCGACCAGCCGGCCAGGACGACGGGGGCGACACCGCGCACCGCGTCGACGGCGGACACGTACCGCGCGGCCATCTCCTCGACGGTCGCCGCAGGGTCGTCCGCCAGCGACTGGAGCGCGTACACCGAGAACTCGCCCCGCAGCCGCTGCGCCACCTCGTAGAACGGCAGCACGGAGCCGCCGGCCGCGTGCACGAACACCATCAGCGGTGCGCCGGGGCTCTCGGCCAGGCCGACCAGGTTGTCCCGGGGCACCGGGGCCGATCGCGCCGCGCTCAGCGTCGCCGCCAGATCACGGATCTTGGGGTTCGTGAAGACGTCCTGGACGGACGGCTGCACACCGAACTCACCGCCGCACTCCTCGATCAGCTTGAACACCAGCAGGGAGTGGCCGCCCAGGTCGAAGAAGCTGTCGGTGACACTCACGGCGTCCCGGCGCAGCAGCCGGGCGTAGATCGTGGCGAGCCGGGCCTCCAGTTCGTTCGCCGGGGCGGTGAACTCCTCCTCCTCGGCGAGCGGCTCCTCGGTCCGCAGGGCGAGTAGCGCGTCGACGTCGATGCCCCCGTCGTCCGTGCGGGGGATCGCCTCCACCACGGTGACGCTGCCCGGCACCAGGTAGTCGGGCAGTCGCCGCGCGGCGCCCTCGGTGAGCCGCCGGGCCGAGAGCTCACGGTCGCCCGTGGGCACGACGAACGCGGCGAGCGCGCCCCGCGCGGTCGCGGTGACCGCACACAGCGCCACGCCGCCCTGGTCGGCCAAGGCCGACTCGACCAGGGCCCGTTCGACGCGCATGCCGTGCACACCGATCTGCCGGCCGGCCGGGCCGAGCTGTTCCACCACACCGTTCTCCCGGCGCCGGGCGAGTTCGCCGGTGCGCACCATACGGGCGCCGGGCACGCCGAAAGGGTCGGCGACGAACCGTTCCGCTGTCGCCGCCGGCCGCCCGTGGTATCCGCGCGCCAGGAACCCGTCCCCGCCGCCGACGTACAGCTCCCCGACCACGCCGACAGGAACGGGTTCCAGCGACTCGTCCAGCACGTACAGGGCGTGGCGGCCCCCCTGGGTCACCGCGCCGGTCTCCGGCCGCTCGCGGCGGGCGACGACCTCGCCCGGGATCCCGGCGACGGTCACCGGCTCGCCGTCGCACAGGACCCGTCGCGGCGCCGCGCCCGGAGCGGCGGACGGCACCGACGGCGTCGTCCAGACGGTGGTGACGTCGCCGACGGGGACGTACGCCTCGACGGGCCGGGGGCGCTTGTGCACCAGGGGTGGGCAGAGCATGACCGTTGCGCCGGCCGACAGCGGCCACCACGCCCGCTCGGGGGAGTCCACGAGGACCACCTCTCCGGCGTCCAGGGGGTGGTGCTGCCGCAGCTCCTCGACATCGGCGAGCGCCATCGAGACCGGCTGGGCGACCGGCCCGGGCAGGCCGGGGGAGCGGACCAGCCGTAGCAGATCGGGGGCGCCGTCCGCGACCGGGCGCTCGCCGAGATCCGTCACGGCCCACTGCCCGGCGTCCGCGAGAGAGACCACTCGCCACGGCCCCGGAGTCACCTGGTCCGCCGTCGTCCCGTCGGTGACCACCACCCTGGGCTCCGCCTCCGCCAAGAGCTCCGGCTCGACCGCCGTGTAGGGGGCGTGGAGCTTGGCCGCGGCGATCCGGGCCACGATCTCGTCGGTGCCGTGGCCCAGGCACAGTGCCACCAGGTCGCCGGAGCGGACCCCCTCGTGGTGCAGCACGGACGCCAGCAGGTCGGCGCGAGCGTCCACCTGCGCGTAGGTGACGGCCTCCTCGCCGGCGCGCACGGCCACGGCGTCCGGGGTGGAGCGGGCCTGCTCCTCGAAGGGCTCGGCCATCGACCGGTGACGTATGTCCGGCCCGCCGGATGCCGCCGACGCGCGCAGGACGCTCTCGCGCTCGGACCGGGCCAGCAACGGCAGTTCGAACGCCCGCGCGTCGGGGTGCTCGGCGCCCTCGGCCAGCAGCGTCTCCAGATGGGCGGCGAAGCGTGACGCGGTCGACGTGTCGAACAGAGCGGCGTCATACACCAGGACGCCGCTCATCTCCTCCTGATCGGTGAACAGGCTGACGGCCAGGTCCCACATCGCGGCGTTCGTGTCCAGCTCGGTGCCGAGGTCGGCACTGTCGGCCGCGCCGGTCGACTGCACGTTCACCATGGTCTGGAACACCGCCTGCACGCCTGGAAGCCGCGGCAGAGCCAGTTCCGCCACCACCCGGTCGAAGGGCACCGCCTGGTGGTCGTGGGCCTCCAGGACGGTCTCGTGGACCTGACGGACGACCTCGCGGAACGTGGGATCCCCGCTCAGGTCGGTCCGCAGCGGCGCCGACTTCACGAAGCACCCCACGATGGACTCGGCGACCTCGTGGTCCCGACCGGCGAGCGGTGCGCCGACGATGACGTCGCGCTGCCCGCTCATGCGGGCGAGGAACACCTTGTACGCGGCCATGACGACGACGAACAGGGTGACGCCTTCGTCCGCCGCCAGCCGCCGCAGGCGGGACAGCACCTGAGCCGGGACCGTGAGCGGCACCGTGCCGCCGGTCCGCTTCGACGTGGCCGGCCGGGGGCGGTCCTTCGGCAGGTCCAGGACCGGCAGGTCCCCGGCGAGCTTGCCGGTCCAGTACGCCAGATCGCGCGCGACCGCCGCTTCGTCGCTCTGCTCCAGCTCCCAGGCCACATAGTCGAGGAAGCCGACGGACGGGGCGGGTCCCAGGGGCCGGCCGGCGAGCAGGGCGTCCAACTCGGCGACGACCATCGCACGGGACAGCCCGTCTATGACGATGTGGTGGAAGTTGAGCGCCAGCATCGTCCGGTCGCCCGGCAGCGCGAACCCGATGATCTGGAAGAAGCAGGGGCCGTCGAGGGCGAACGGGCGCCTGGCGGCCTCGTGGCCGGCGGCCGTGGCACGCGCCCGTGCCTCGTCGGCGGGCAGGTCGCGCAGGTCGTGCCACGTCACCGGCGGCTCGATAGGGCCGTCGTCCTGCTGCATGGGCACACCGTCCTGTTCGAACATGTGCACACGCAGAGCGTGGTGACGGTCCATCAGTTCCGCGGCGACCGCACGCAGTGTCGGCAGGTCCAGTGCCCGGTCGACGGTCCGCAGTTCCGGCAGGCTGTACTCGCTGGTGTCCGGGTACTGGCGGCAGGAGAACCAGATCCGTGCCTGGGGTGGATTGAGGGGCACCGGGGTGCCGTGCGGGACCGGCGGGATGTGCGGACCGCCGTGCTCGTCGCCGCGCTCGCGCAGTAAGCGCAGGAGCAACCGCTGCTTCTCCGCGTCCAGTGTGGTCATCGACTCACTCCTCCTGGTCGCCGCGCTGCGCGGCGGGTTCGTCGGACAGCGCGGCCAACTCGGCGACCAGCGCCTTCTCCACGTGCTCGGCCACTCCCGCGATCGTCGGGTCGCCGAAGAACTGCCGTACGGTGACCGCCACCCGGAAGCGGGTCTTGACCCGGTGCAGCATCTGCAGGGCCGACAGCGAACTGCCGCCCGCCTCGAAGAAGTTCTGGCGCCTGCCGACCTGTTCGACGCCCAGCAGGTCGCACCAGACCTCGGCGAGCTGCGACTCGATCAGCGAGGTCGCCTCCGAGACGCCGGCCCGGGCCGCACGGTCCTGTGCGGTCGGTGCGGGCAGTGCCTGCCGGTCGACCTTCCCGGACGGGGTGAGCGGCAGCGCGGCCAGCTTCACGTACGCCGTCGGCAGGAGATAGCTGGACAGATAGTCCGCCGCGTGCTCCGCCACGTCGGGCACGTCGGTGTCCGGCCCCACCAGATAGGCGACGATCTCCTTGCCACCGGCCCGGTCCTCGCGGATGGCCACGGCCGCCTGCTCGACCGCCGGGTGGGCCCGCAGGACCTCCTCGATCTCGCCCGGCTCCACCCGTACGCCCCGCACCTTGGCCTGGCCGTCGGCCCGTCCGGCGTAGTGCAGCAGACCGTCCTCGTCCCGGACCGCCAGGTCGCCGGTGCGGTACAGGCGCTCGCCGGGCGTCACCGGCCAGGGGTGAGGGACGAACCGCTCGGCGGTCAGGCCGGGCGTGCCGAGGTAGCCCCGCGCCAGACCGTCCACGCCCGCGACGTGCAACTCGCCGACCACACCCGGAGGCACCGGCCGCAGGGCCTCGTCGAGCACGAACAGCCGGTAGCCGTTGACGGCCCGGCCCATCGGGACACGGTCGCCGTCCGGCTGCTCCCGACCGCTCCACAGCGCGACCTCCGACGTCTCCGTCTGGCCGTACGCGTTGTCCAGCGGGACGTCGAAGTGGGCGGCGAAGCGGCGCAGCAACGCGGCGGGCACGGCCTCGCCGGACGTCTGCACACGGTCGAGAGAGGGGTACTTGGTCGCGGAGACCGTGGCCAGGTACATGTCCAGCATCGAGGGCACGAAGTGGGCGACGACGGTGTCCGGAGCGGCCAGCAGCCCGGCCAGATACGGTACGTCCGTCTCGGTGCCGGCCTCGGCGGCCACGATCGTCGCACCGGCCCCGAGCGTCGCGAAGACCTCCCAGATCGCCACGTCGAAGATCAGCGGAGTCTTGTGCACCACCCGGTGGCCGGGCCCGAGCGCGTAGTGCCGTGCGATCCACTCCACCCGCGACGCCGCACAGCCGTGGTCGATGACCACGCCCTTGGGCCGGCCCGTCGACCCGGACGTGTAGTAGACGAACGCCGTGTTCCGCGGGTGGAGCACGGGCTCCTCCCCGCTCGCCCGCCCGGCTGTGGCCGGATCGACCACGGGCACGCCCTCCAGTCCGGCCGGCACCCGCGAGGCGACGACCGCGGCCATCGCGCAGTCCTCGGCGATCCATCGCAGCCGCTCGGCGGGGAAGCCGGCGTCCAGCGGCACGAACCCGGCCCCCGCGCGCAGCACACCGAGCACGGCGGCGACCGACTCGACGGAGCGGTCCACGCAGATGCCCACCAGCGACTCCGGACCGGCGCCGACGGCTCGCAGAGCGGCCGCCACCGCCCGTGACCTGGCGTCCAGTTCGGCGTAGCCGACGGCCCGGTCGCCGGCCAGCACGGCCACGGCGGACGGGTCTCGGGCCACCTGTGCGCGGAACCCGTCGTGCAGCAGGGTGGCGGCGGCGCCGCGCTCCTCGTGGTCGGCGTTGATCGTGGTGAGCTGCGCGGTGGCGGCGGCGGGTGGCAGCAGGGGCAGTTCGGCCAGCCGCGTCGACGGCTGGGCGAGCGCCGACTCCAGCAGCGTCACCAGGGCGTCCTGCCAGCGTTCGGCGGACGGCCGGTCGAAGCGGCGTGCCGCGTACTCGACCTCACCGGTGACCCCCTCGCCGTCGAGCCGCAGCGTGCAGGTCAGCGGCATCTTGGCGGTGCCCGAGTGGACGAGGTGCTCGGTGACCTCCAGACCGTCGATCACACCGCCGTCGTCCACCGGGGTGGACTGGAGGACGAACATGGACTGGAAGACGGGGTTCTCGGCGCCGTCACCGCCCTGGGTGATGCCGCCGGTCATCTCCGAGAACGGCAGTTCCTGGCGTGACAACGCCTCCGTGAGCGCCGTGTCGGTGCGCTCCACGAGGTCTCGGAAACTCATCCCGGGCGTGAAGCCCATGCGGACGGGCACGGTGTTCACCAGGTACCCGATCAGATCCTCGGTGCCCGCTCGGTTCCGGCCCGCCATCGGGACGCCGACCACGATGTCCTCGGCGCCGCCGGTCATCCGGTGCAGCGTGGCGAAGAAGGCGGCGAGCAGCACACCGAACGGGGTCGACCCGCAGGCCCGGGCCACGTCCTCCACCCGCACCGGACCCGCCCCGCCGAGGCGCAGCGGCAGGGAGAACCCCGAGGGGCCGGGCGCCCCGGTCGGCCGCCCCGGCTCCACCGGCGGGGCGTCACCCGACAGTCGTCGCGACCAGTACCGTCGCTGTTCGGCCGCCTCCTCGGACGCCAGCCAGTTCTCCTGCCAGGCCACGTAGTCGGCGTACCGGACGGTGGGCTCCGGCAGCCGGCGCCCTTCGTACAGCGCGGCGAACTCGCGCCAGAACACACCGAGGGACCAGGCGTCGAAGGCGCTGTGGTGCACGTTGAGCAGCCACAGGTGGCGCTCGTCGTCGACGCGGTAGCAGGAGGAACGCAGCAGTGGTCCGGCGGACAGGTCGAACGGCCGGGCAGCGTCCGACTCCGCCCGACGCGTCGCGGTGGCGCGGTCGGGCACCTCCGTCACTCGGGTACGGACCGGCGCCGGCGGCAGCAACCGGGCCAGGACCCGCCCCTCGCTCTCCACCAGCACCGTCCGCAGGGCCTCATGACGTGTGCTCAGCTCGGTCAGCGCGGCGTCCATGCGGTCCACGTCGAGCGGACCGGAGATCCAGTAGCCGAGCGGGACGGAGTAGGAGGCCGCGCCCTGGTGGAGCTTGTCCAGATACCACAGCGCCGCCTGGCCGCGGGACGCCGGCCGCCACTCGCCGTGCTCCCCGGCCTGGGTGACGGCCCCCGTGCCCGACGCGTGCCCCCGCTCCTCGCCCACCAGCGCCGCGAGCGCCGCCACGGTCGGCGCCGAGCGCAGTTGCTCGAAGGTGAGCGCCGCCCCGGTGGCGTGTGCGATACGGCTGAGGAGCTGCAGTCCGCGCAAGGAGTCGCCGCCCGCCGCGAAGAAGTCCTCGTCGGCGCCCGGAGCCCGCCCGAGGACGTCGGCGACCAGGCCGGCGACGAGCTCCTCCTGGGCCGTCCCGGACGCGGGGCCGGGTTCCGCCGCGGAGTCCGCCGGAGCGGGGGGCAGTTCGGCCGGGACGACCTTGCCGCTCAGCGGTGAGCGCGGGAGGCGGTCCAGGAGCACCAGGGTGCCCGGCACCATCACGGCCGGAAGCCGGCCCGCCAGTTCGGTGCGCAGGGCGTCCCGGGAGCCCGGCACGGGGTCCGTCTCCACATAGGCGATCAGCCGGGCCCCGGCGACCGGGTCGTCGGCCGGCACCACGAAGGCGTCCCGAACCCCGGGGCACGCCCGCAGCGCGTTCTCCACCTGTCCGGGCTCGATCCGGTATCCGCGGATCTTCACCTGGCGGTCGGACCGGCCGAGGAACTGGAGGTTCCCGTCGGGCAGGCGCGCGGCCCGGTCACCGGTCCGGTACATCCGGGTGCCGGGCGGCCCGAAAGGGTCCGGCCGGAAACGGTCGGCCGTGGCGGCGGGCGCACCGAGGTAGCCGCGGGCCAGGCCGGCGCCGGCGATCCAGACGTCCCCCGGCTCCTCGCCGGTCACCGGCTCCAGGTTCTCGTCGAGCAGACGTACGCTCACTCCGGGCAGGGGCCGTCCGATGGGCATGGCCGAGACACCGTCGGGCAGGTCGTCCGGGTCGGGCCAGTACGTGGTGCAGCTGATCGTGGTCTCGGTGGGGCCGTAGTCGGCGACGAAGCGCACCGGGTGAGAGCCGACGGCCTCCGCCCACGCGGTGAACTTGTCCATCCGGATCTTGTCACCGCCGACGAAGACCGTACGCAGGGACGCGGGGAGCGTCACGACGCCGTCCCGCAGGTCGTCCGTCCACTGGTGCCAGTACGCGGTCGGTAGGCTCGCCACCGTCACACCGCGCTTCTCGATCAGGGCGGTCAGCTCGACACTCGTCGGCCTCGGCCCGTCCGGCAGCACGACGGCGCCACCCGCGAGCCAGACCGGCAGGACCTCCTCGAGGGACGCGTCGATGACCATCGAGGTGAACTGCAGGACGCGGTCCTCCGGCCGCAGGTCCAGTTCGGAGCGGATCGCGGTGGCGTGGGACGCCAGCGCGGAGTGCGGGACCCCGACGGGCTTCGGCCTTCCGGTGGAACCCGAGGTGAACATGCAGTAGGCGAGGTTGTCCGGCCGCATCGCCGGCTCAGCCGAGGCGGCGGGCTCCGCGCCGTCGAGATCGGTCAGTTCCACGACCGCGACGCCGGACGCGGCCGGGACGGGACCGTCCCCGGAGTGCAGCAGCAGCTCCACGCCCGCGTCGGAGAGCATCGCGGCCGCGGGACCTGTGGGCAGCGCGCCGTCGAGCGGAACGTAGACCCCGCCGGCCTTCCACAGGGCGAGCAGCGTGACGAGCCAGCGCTCCGACTGCTCGACGGCGAGCCCGACCCGTATCTCCGGGCGGACCCCGCGCACGGTGAGCAGGCCGGCCAGCCGCGTGGCCCGCTCGTCGAGTCCCGCGTAGCTGAGCACTCCGTCACGGGACACGACTGCGGGCGCATCCGGTGTCCGTGCCGCCTGAGCCTCGATCAGCCGGTGTACGCATGGATGGGTCATGGATCGCCTGCCTCCGTATCCGAAAGAGCGTGGATCGCGCGGGGGGGGGGGGGGGGGAACGGGGCGGCGCCACCGTGTCCAACTGTGTCGAATGCGCGGTCAGACAATGTCTGGAGCAGTGCTTCAGCAGGCTAGACCCGGACATCGAGGGTGGGGGAATGACCAGACGTGACGCCGCCCGGGTCAGGGCACGCCGGACCCGGGGCACCCTCGCGCCACTGCGCGGGCTGCCCCGGGGACGCCGTTCCGTCAGGGAGCCGTCCGGATCCGGTGCGGGGTGTCCCGGCGGTCGGTGCTGTCGCTCGTCCCGACCCGGGGTGCCTTCGCCCCGGGTCGCGGCAGGCGTGCGTCCCCCACCATGGGCAGGCTCAGCGAACTGCCGCTCAGGTCGAGGCGGACGGTGGCTCCGGTGGTCGCGGGGGTCGTGTACTCCAGGTCGCTCTGCTGCAGGATCAGCCCCAGCACGTGCCCCGTACGGACGATCTGGTCGGTGGCCTGCATCGGCACCGTGATCGTGTACCAGCGTTCCGGCCGCAGCGGCACCCGGAAGCGCAGTGAGACCCGGTGCGCGGCGTCCTGCCAGCCCCGCGTGAGAATGCCCCGGTCGCTGGTCACCACGTCCTGCGCACTGTCGAGGTAGCAGGCGCTGTCGGCCCGTGTGGAGCCGCCCCAGCACGAGCGGGTGTCCAGGGTGCGCACCCCCTCGGCGGGATACACCGTGTTGACGCGCGCGGCGGTTCCGTAGTCCACGAGCCGGGCGGTCAGTTCGGTCGTCGGCCGGTCCACCTTCACCCGCAGGGTCACGGACGGGCGCCCCGACAGCCGCATGTCGCGGGACAGCGGCGCGGACAGGAAGACGGCGCGGCCGGCGACAGGGCGGTTCGGGTCCGCCGTCGCCGCGTCCTCGAAGAGGTCGGGGTCGTCCGTCCACACGCGCTCGCCCGCGCCCGAGGGGCCGCCGAGGGTGCCGGTGGCGCCGTCGCCGTCACCGAGCGAGACCTCGACCTCGCGCGTCCCCGGAGCCGGCCAGGAAGGCCCGTCGACCCAGGTGCCCGGCGAAGTCTCCCTGCTCACCGGTGGTTCCCGGTCGATGCCGTTGGGCAGCCCCTGCAGGTAGAAGTCGAACCACCGGTGCAGCGTGGGCACCCACTCGGCCCGCCGGTAGTCGAAGGGGTCGACATGCCCCGCCTGGGTGAGCCAGAGCTTGCGGGGGACCTTCAGCCCGTTCCACCACAGGGCGAAGTGATCCGTCATCACATTGCCGTCGTTGAGCCCGTGCACCAGGAACACCGAGGCCCGCACCTTGGAGGCGTGGGGGCGCACATCGCGCTCGGCCCAGTAGGCGTTGTAGTCGCCGGTCGCGTCGTCGCTGCCGATGTCGAGCGAGCGCAGGACCTGCTCACAGGCCTCGGCGGGCCGGGAGCTGACCATGTGGAACAGCTCCTCGTTGGAGTCCGGCGCGACCACCACGCCGTTGTGCCGCGTGTAGTCGTAGCCGCTGGAGGTGGCCGAGATCGGCACGACGGTCTTCAGACCCTCGACACCGGTGGCGGCCACCTCGTTGGTGACCGTTCCGTCCGCCGACCGGCCGACCATCCCCACCTGTCCGTCCGTCCAGGCCGTCGCGTCGGCCGGTGACCCGTCGGCGTGGAACGCCTCCGCCCGGCCGTTGAGCCAGTCGATCACGGCCTTGGTGCCGAGCGTGTCCTCACGCCCGTCGGTGTCCGTACACCCCGTCGACCGTCCAGTCCCGGCCATGTCCACGGCGATCACGGCGTATCCGCGCGGCACGAAGTAGTTGTCGTAGAACAGAGGTTGACTGACGATCGTGCCGTCCGCGTCGTACTTCTTGACCTGCTTCTCCGGGCCGCGGCCGCAGCAGCTGTAGAACGGCGACGCCTGCATGATGACCGGAACCCGCAGACCGCCGGTCCGGGGGCGCACCACGTCCACGGCGACCTTGTCGGGCACGCCGTCCTCGTCGTTGTCCAGCGGCGTGGTCACCCACACGCTCTCCCGCACCGCGTCCTCGTACGAGTAGAACGGCACCGGGCTCGCCCCGCGGACATGGGGCGCGCGGGGCGCAGCGGACGCCTCGGGGGCGACGGTGCCGGGGACCGCGGTCAGGCCCAGCACCACGATGGACGCGAAGGTACGCACGAGGAGTCGAGGCATGATCGGATCCTAGGAACTCCTGGCCGAAAGGGAAGGCGCGCTGTGCCCCGTGAACCTGGGACACGGCGCAGCGCCGCGGGTCAGACGAGCGGGGGCAGGCGTGCCGCGAGGAACTTGGGCGCCATCAACCGGTAGCTGTCGGTGACGAGTTCGGCCACCTCGGTCCAGTCGGTGCGCTCGTCGAGCACGGCGACGACCACGTTGTGCCCCCAGTCCGCCCGGAAGTACGGGAACCCTTCCGAGGTGAGTCCGAGCAGATCGTCGACGGGAACCCGGAACGTCATCACGACCGGACCCTCGTCAGGGCCGGCGTACGGGGCGTAGATCGGGTAGCGCTCCGTGTCCGGGCTGTAGACGTGCGCGAAGGTGCGGGCGCGGATCCGCCAGCGCACGCCGATCCAGGCCGGTTCCTCGTACGACTCGGGCAGGGCTCGGCAGAGGGGGCGGAGCCGGTCCAGGATGCCGGCGGGTACGTCTCCAGGGCTGGACATGGGCCGACCCTAACGGCCCGCCGCGTCCGGCGTCCCGGAGATCACGCGGGCCGTGCCCGCCCGTGGGGCTCCCCAGAATGTGGGGCACCGGGACGGCTGCAATTCACGGGACAGGGAAGCCAGAATGATGTCCGCTCGATCATCGCTCGGCCGGAAAAGGGAGTGGCTCGTGGAATTCAGACGTCGAACCATCGTTTTCGAGACGGCGGATCTTGACGCAGAAAGCGCTTTTTGGGCGGGACTTCTCGAGGGCACGGTCGAGGCGAAGGACACCTGGCACAATATCTGGGTCGACGGTGACTGGCATTTGGCCGTTCAATTCGCGCCACATCACGTGCCGCCGGTGTGGCCGGATGACGCCTCTTCGCAACAGGTCCATCTCGACTTCTATCTGGACGATCTTGAAGCAGCCCACGCCAAGGTGCTCGAACTGGGCGGAAAACTGGTGAAGTCGGCCGACGATCCCGACGCCCGCACGGGGTTCCGGGTCTACACCGATCCGGCCGGCCACCCCTTCTGCCTCGCCTGGCCGTAGACCCCGCGTCCGCGCGCTCCGCACACGAGGGGGCGGGTCCCCGCCGGGACCCGCCCCCTCGTGCCGTGGTCATACCTCGAAGACGTAGAGCCCGTAGTTCCGGTCGGTGACCAGGACGTGGGTCTTCCCGCCGATCTTGTGGACCACGACTCCCAGGAAGTCGACGCCGGGCTCGCAGTAGGAGCCGACCTCACGCAGGCCGTCGTCGCCGTAGCTCAGTACGCGCAGCCCGCCGGAGTAGAAGGTGGCGTACACCAGGGGCCGGTCCGGATCGATCGCGACGTGCGAGGCCGACAGATCGCCGAACCCGGTCGCGTACTTCGGGTCCTGCGACTCGGGGATGGCGTACGTGTCGATCTGTTCGAGCACGGCGGGCCCGTCGGCCGGGACGTCCGTCCTGAACAGCCGCAGGTAGCCCCACCCGTTGAACACCGGCCGCAGGTCGATCGAGGGGACGTCCGGTTCCACCGGCGTCGCCGTCGAACCGGCGGTCTCCTCGGTCACGTCGGTGACGCCGAGCAGCCGCAGGCCGGTCAGCCGGTTGACGAAGATCAGCGGGATGGGGCCCTTGGCCGACGTCGGGTACTGGTGGAGCGCGTCCGGCCCCTGACGGTTGAAGACGATGCCCGCCGAGTAGCCGGCCGCGGCGATCGCGTCCAGCTTCTCCTGGAACGAGCACCCCGGGTTCGATCCGGCCGTCAGCAGGGAGGCCTCCCGCTCCATGAGGGCGATTCCGCGCCCGGCCGGAACCGTGCCCGGACACCCGCTGCCGACGAAGACCGGGGTGCCCGAGATGCCGTGCACGTCGTCGACCGGCGCGGTGTCCGGGCTCCACGCGGCGCTGAACTCCAGGCCGGCGCCCGGCCCCGAGGTGATCCTGCCGACCAGGCGCACCGCCTCGTAGTTCTCGTCGGCACCCACCAGGAAACGGGTGTCGGGCGAGAGCGCGCAGTGCTCGGCGTTGCCCTCCGGCGGAACCCGCTCTCCCTGCTTGGCGCGCTCCTCGTCGACGTCGGCGTACACGGACTGGGCGATCATCGACACGTTGCCCGGAGTCGGGTCGGTCACGTCGAGCAGCACGTAGCCGCCGTCCCAGTAGGTCGCGCCCATGATGTAGCGGTCCCCCCTGCGCCGCACCTCGACGGCGTGGGCGAACACCGAGTCGAGCCCCGGCGGGGACTCCTGCGCCACGCCGAAGGGCGGCACCCTCAGGTCGAGAAGGTTGACCACCCGGGGCTCGCGCGGGTCGGTGATGTCCATGATGCAGATGTCCGTGGTGACCTTCACGGTGACCAGGGCGACGTATGTGCGCCCCGTGAGGTCGTTCGTCCACGGGAAGACGTAGTACACCTCGACGGCCTGGTCGAGCGGGGAGCCGTCGACCTCCGTGTAGTCGCCGGCGTGAGCGGTCAGCAGCCGCGCGTTCTCCGGGTCGGTGATGTCCCAGATGTTGATGCCTCCGCGCTGGCGAGGTCCGGTCGGGTCCGGGGCGTGGGCCTGCGCGTAGATCTCGTTGCCGTGGATGAACAGCACGCCGCTGAAGTGCTCGTTGTCCATCTCGATGACGCCCGGGCCCTCACCCACGTAGTTGCCCCGCGTCGTCTCCATGAAGGCGCCCGGGATCTCGCCGGGCGCCCGCGGGTCGGAGATGTCGACGACGTAGGCGCCGGTGCGCTCGCACGTCGGCTCGCGGTAGGCCGTCAGGAAGGCGCGGTCCCCGTGTGCGGCGAGGTCGCAGATGTGCCGCTCCAGGCCCGCACCGGACGGGTTGGTGACCCCGGTTCTGCCCACGAGCCGCACCCCGTACGTGACGGGTGGCAGATGGCCTCGGTCCGGCGGGTGGTCACCGGGAGCCGTACCGGTGTCGGTCATGCGTACCTCCTGAGTGGGCCTGCCGTCGGGAACGCGGGAGATGAATCGTCACTTCTGCTCGGTGCAGGGGGTCATCTGGAAGCTGATGAACCGCCAGTCGTCACCGTCGCGGCGATGCAGGATCTGGGTCGCGACGCCCGTGAGCGTGCGCTCGCCGCCGTCCGGTGTGCGCAGCCGGTTGGTCAGCGGTCCGGTCACGACCGCCACATCACCGACCAGCCGGACGAGCAGCTCGCCCCGGCTGATCCCGAGGTAGGGGCGCCGGTCGGCCGTGTGCGCGAGAAGCTGCGCCTTGGTGTGCGTGATGCCGTGCGCGTGCGTGTGCACGAGGGTGTCGTCGAAGATCTCGTCCAGCGTGGCCAGATCGGCGTCGACGAGAGCGCGCTGCCTGCGGCGCTCGACGGCATGCAGGGCCGCCAGGGTCGGTGGGTCGGGCGTGTGGATGTGGGGGTGCACGCTGCCTCCGGGGCGATCGTCTCGGTCGGCGGTCAGGCGACCGGCCTCGCCAGCTGACTGAGCAGCGCGACGCGGGTGAGCTCGGCCTTGTTGCCGACGCCGAGCTTGGCGCGGATACGTTTGACGTATGTGTCGACGGTGTGCGGGCTGATGCCGAGCCTGGTCGCGATCTGGCCGTGGGTCAGACCCCGGGAGATCTGGCCGAGCACCTGCTCCTCACGGGCCGACAGGTTCAGAGTGAGCGGGTCGGGGCGCTCGGACGGGCAGTTCGCGGCGTGCCCCTCGGGCAGCACCTGATCACCCGCGGTCACCGTACGCAGGGCGGACACCAGGCTCTCGCCCGACTGACTCTTGTGGATCACGCCGATGGCTCCCGCCCGCAGGTACTCCTCCGCCGGCAGGGACCAGCTGTTGAGGAGGACGAGAACAGCGGTCGTGCGCGCGGCTTCGGCGATGTCGTCCAGCCCGTCGGCCCCGTCGAGGGCGTCCTCGTCGATTAAGGCCGCGTCGGCGAGCCAGGAGATCTGCTCGGTCGAGGACCTGCGGGTGGAGACGATTCTGATTCCCTCGCTGGAAAGGATCTGGATGAGGCCGACGAGATAGACCGGGCTGCTGATCAGCGCGTCAACGCGAAGCAATGTTCCCCCGTAGATACCTGGATGGTGTTCTCCATCGTCCAGCCAGCAAGGGCGGAGCTAGGTCCCGCCCAAGACCGGCCTCCGGAAGGTCCAACTTATCGAACAAGGTGCCGTGATCGACGGCTGCTTGCGATTATCAGATCCTTCGGACCGGTACGCGCGTCGCCCCAATCGGGGACATGGACCCCCTCTTCGGGGCGACCGTAGGATCGCCAGCTTCACCCCTCGCGTTTCTCCGGGAGTACGCGCGATGCCCGGCCCCGGAACAGGGCTCAGGTCCCGGGCGATCTCGGGGACTGTCGCCGGTTCACGTGACTGCGCCACCGTCCGTGTCCTGCCTACTGTCGCTCACACGAAGGCCGAGCGAAGGGACGGACCGGTGGCTGTCGGCACGGTTGCGGAACTGCTCCTCGCACTGGTGGTGACGACCGCTGTCGCCCGGGCCCTCGGTCTGCTGTGCCGGCGGTTCGGTCAGCCTCAGGTGATCGGCGAGATCGCCGGCGGCATCCTGCTCGGGCCGACCCTCTTCGACGGGGCGCTGACCCGCACCCTGTTCCCGGACGACATCCGCCCGGCCCTCTCGACGCTCGCCCAGGTCGGCGTCTGCGTCTTCATGTTCCTGGTGGGACTGCACCTCGCCGACAGCCCGTCGGGCGGGCGGAGCCGGATCGTGCTCTCGCTGTCCGTCGGCTCCGTCGTCGTGCCCTTCATCCTGGGCACACTCTTCGCGGTCGGCCTCGTCGGCGACCGGTCCGGACGGGAGGCGGTGCTGTTCTGCCTGTTCGTCGGCACGGCCATGTCGGTCACCGCCTTCCCCGTGCTGGCCCGCATCCTGACGGACCGGAAGCTCATCGCCACGCCCATCGGCGGTCTGGCGCTGGCCGTCGCGGCCGTCGGGGATGTCGTGGCCTGGTCCGTGCTCTCGGTGCTGGTCGCCCTGTCCCACGGCGACGCCCTGCCGCTGCGGATGCTGCTCGTCGTGCCGTACGTCGCCCTGCTCCTCGGAGTGGTGCGCCCGGCGTTGGCCCGGCTCGCCGGACGCCGCCCGTCCGCACGCCGGCGCGGGGGAGCGGCCCGGGTCGCGTCGGCCGCCGGGCTGACCGCGGCACTCGCCGGTGCCCTGTGGCTGTCGTCGGCCGCGACCTCCTGGATGGGATTGCACGAGATCTTCGGCGCGTTCCTGCTCGGCGCGGTGATGCCCCGGGCGGGCGCCGCCGACCTGCGCGAGCGGGTGCTGCCCTGGGTCGAGCGCGTCGACCGCACCGTGCTTCTGCCGCCCTTCTTCGTGGTGGCCGGATTCGCGGTGGACCTGTCGGGCCTGGACGCACGGGAGTTCGGCCTGCTGCTGATGATCCTGCTGGTCGCGATCGGCGGCAAGATGGCGGGCACCTATACGGCCGCCCGGCTCGCCCGCGTGGCCCGGCGGCCCAGCACCGCCCTGGCCCTGCTCGTCAACACCCGAGGCCTGACCGAACTCGTGGTCCTGGCCATCGGCCTCCAGACCGGCCTGCTCGACCAGCGCCTGTACGCCCTCCTGGTCCTGATGGCGCTGATCACCACGGCGATGGCCGGACTGCTGCTGCCCTTCGTCCACCCCCGCGGACACGCCGAGGCCGACCATGCGGCCGGCTCGGTCGGAGCGTCCGCCCCCCTGCTGAGTGAGGAGTCGAGATGAACCCCTTCGACGATCCGGAAGGCCGATTCCTGGTCCTCGTCAACGACGAGGAACAGCACTCCCTGTGGCCGAGCCGCCTGCCCGTGCCGCCCGGCTGGCGCCTCGTCCACGGCGAGGACAGCCGCCAGGCGTGCCTCGACCACGTCGCGCGGCACTGGACCGACCTGCGCCCGCTCAGCACTCGTTGACGGTCCGGCCGAGAAGGGGCAGCACGTGATCGCGATCTCCGACTTCCTGGCAGAACTGCGCGCGGCCGGTGTACAGCTCTGGCTCCAGAACGGCCGGTTGCGCTACCGGCCGGCCGGTGCGCTCGACAAGGAACACCTCGCCGTGCTCCGGGAGCGGCGCGACGAGGTGATCGCCACGATGCTCGGCGAACAGCCCCCGCCCCCGGCCACCCGGCCCGACGCCGTCCCGCTCTCGGACCAGCAGAAGGGGATGTGGTTCCTGGAGCAGATGGGTCTGCTCGGCGCGGCCTACAACCAGACGGCGCTGCACCGCATCACCGGCGACCTGGACGTTGCGGCGCTGCGCTCCGCCATCGCAGACATCATGCGCCGGCACGAGATCCTGCGGACGGCGTTCCCCGCCCGCGACGGGATCGGCGTCCAGGTCGTGGACCCGCCCGGCGACCCCCGCTTCACCTTCCTCGACGTGTCCGATCTGCCCGAGCCCGAGCAGCGGACGTGGCTGGAGGGACGCAAGCGGCTCTACGCCGAGCACCGGTTCGACATCTCCGTCGCACAGAACTTCCTCACCGAGCTGATCCGTCTCTCGCCGGCCGAGCACATCCTGGTCTTCCGCTCGTACCACCTCGTCCTCGACGGGCCTTCGCACGCCA
Organism: Streptomyces nigra; assembly: GCF_003074055.1. Lineage (NCBI taxonomy): Bacteria > Bacillati > Actinomycetota > Actinomycetes > Kitasatosporales > Streptomycetaceae > Streptomyces > Streptomyces nigra. The sequence continues at coordinate 5,749,388 of NZ_CP029043.1, forward strand.
ACCTCTATCGGGAACTGCGTGCCCTCTACCGCGCCCACCGCACCGGAACGGACGCCGGACTGCCCGAACTGCCTCTCCAGTACGCCGACTACGCCCTGTGGCAGCACCAGCGGGACGGCGCCGGGACACAGCGGCACATGGACTACTGGACACGGCGCCTGGCCGACGCCCCGCACACCTTCGACCTGCCCACCGACCGGCCCCGCCCGGCCACCGCCGAACTCGACGGCGACACCGTCGAGGTGCCCGTCCCCGCCGACGTGGCCGACGGACTGCGCCGGCTGGCGAGCCGGGAGGGCGCCACCCTCTTCATGGTGCTGCTGGCTGCGTTCCACACCCTGCTGTACCGCTGGAGCGGGCAGAACGATGTCAGCGTGGGGATGATCCTCGACGGACGGGAGCGCCCGGACGTCGAGGCGAACATCGGCCACTTCGTCAACCCCGTCGTCCTCCGGGCCGACCTCGCCGGACGGCCCACCTTCACCGAACTGCTCGGCCGTCTGCGCCCGAGGCTCCTGGAGGCCTACGAACACCGCCACGCGCCGTTCGACCGCCTGGTGGCCGAACTCCGTCCGCAACGCGACCTGTCGGTGCAGCCCCTCTTCCAGGTCCTCTTCACCTACCTGCGAGCCGAACCGTTCGACCTGCTCGACGGGCTGACCGTCACCCCGATCGAACCCGACGAGCGCAAGGCGATGTTCGACCTCACCCTCTTCGCCAACGACGAGGAGAGCGGACGGCTGAGCGTCGGCCTCGAGTACCGGACGGCCCTTTTCGAGCGGGCGACCGTGCGGCGCCTGGCCGGCTATCTGGTCACCCTGCTCGGCGCGGTGGCCCGTACCCCGGACATGGCGATCGACGACCTGCCTCTGATGTCCGACGCGCAGTGGCAGGAGGTCCTGGAGGACTGGAACGGCCCCCTCGCCACGCACGAGGACCTCTGCCTGCACCAGATGGTCGAGCGGCAGGCCGCCGCGGCCCCGGACGCCGTCGCCGCGGTCTTCGGTGAGCGGCAACTGACGTATCGACAACTGAACGAACGAGCCAACGCGTTGGCCCACCTCCTGCGAGAGCGCGGTGTGGGCCCCGACGAACGGGTCGGCATCGCCCTGCCCCGCTCGCTCGACGTCCTGGTCGCCAACCTCGCCGTACTCAAGGCGGGTGGCGCCTGCGTCCCCATCGACCCGACGTACCCCGCCGCACGGCGGCGGCTCATCGCCGAGGACGCGCGGCTGCGCCTGCTGATCCGCCCGCCCGGCGGCGAACCCGGCGCGGACGGTGACGCACCGGAGCTGGAGGTCGGCCCCGGGAGCGCGGCCACCGGCCCCGGGAATCCGGTCGACCCCGCCCACATCGCCTGGGTGCTGTACACGTCCGGGTCCACAGGCCGCCCCAAGGGCGTCGCCATGTCCCACCGGGCCCTGCTGAACCAGGTGCGCTGGCAGCAGCGCCAGGGCCCGGGCGGGCGTGGGCGCACCCTCCAGTGGGCGGCACTCAGCTTCGACATCTTCTACCAGGAGATGCTGACCACGCTGGCCGCGGGCGACACCCTCGTCCTGGTGGAGGAAGAGGTCCGGCACGACTTCGAGCGGCTGCTCGACGTCATCGACACCGAGCGAGTCGAACGGGTCTTCATGCCCTTCGTCGCGCTGCGGGGCATGGCCGAACTCGCCGTGCGCCTGGATCGGTTCCCCCGTTCCCTCAGGGCGGTGCTCACCGCAGGCGAGCAGCTGCAGACGACGCCGGCGATCCGGGAGTTCTTCACCCGGCTGCCCGAGTGCGCCCTGTTCAACCAGTACGGGCCGATCGAGGTCCACCTGGCCACCTCCCACCGGCTCGGCGACGACCCCGCGCGATGGCCGGCCCTGCCCCCGATCGGACGGCCCTTCGACAACGTACGGGCCTATGTGCTCGACTCCGGCCTGCGGCCGGTGCCACCCGGGGTGACCGGTGAACTGTTCGTCGGCGGCGCCGCACTCGCGCGCGGCTACCTGGGCCGGCCCGAGCTCACGGCGGAGCGGTTCCTGCCCGACCCGTTCGGCGACGGCGCCCGGATGTACCGCACCGGTGATCAGGTCCGCTGGAACGCCGCCGGGCAGCTGGAGTTCGTCGGCCGGTTCGACGACCAGGTGAAGATCCGCGGATTCCGTGTCGAGGTCGCCGAGATCGAGAGCGTCCTCGCCGGCCACCCCCAGGTGCTGGAGTGCGCCGTGGCCGCCCACCGCCACGGCGACGGGGACCGCCGGCTGGTCGCGTACGTGGTGCCCGAGCCGGACCGCCCGCCGGCCGCCGCCGACCTGCGCGCCTTCCTCGCCGACCGACTGCCCGACTACATGGTCCCGCCGGTCTACCAGACCCTGGAGAAACTGCCGTACACGCCGAGCGGGAAGCTGAGCCGGGCCCTGCTGCCGCGGCCGGACGATGCGACGGAGTGGGCCGGGACCAGCGTGTACGAACCCCCCGGCACACCGCTGGAGGAGCGGATCGCCGCCATCTGGACCGAGGTGCTCGGAGTGCCGAGGATCGGCGTGCGGGACAACTTCTTCGAGCTGGGCGGCCACTCGCTGCTGGCCGTCGCGATCGTCAACAGGATCGCGGACGCCCTCGGACGCACGGTCCCGTTGCGCACGCTCTTCGAGGCGCCGACCGTGGCGGGCCTCGTCGCCCGCCTGAACGAGCCGGAAGAGGCGTGACCGGCCCGTAGGCCCCGCGCGGGCCGTCACGACCGCCCGCGCACGGTGAGGGGCCGGTGTCTCGTGGACACCGGCCCCCGCGCGTGTGCCGCGCCCTCAGCCGGACATGCCGCCCGCGGCGGTGTTGCCGTACTCGTCCTCCAGTCCCATCGCCAGCTGGATCCACGCCGCCGCGCAGGACCGTGCCAGCGACCCGAGGTTGAGCCGGGAGTGCGGCGGGATGTGACTGAGCGACAGCGGTATCTCGTCGGGCACCAGCACCCGGGGGCCGAGCCAACGCAGCAGCATCCGGCCCGACTCGGTGTAGCGCAGCGACGGATCACGCTGGATGGTGTCCAGCAGCGAACGCAGCTCCGCCGACGGGTCGGCCTCCGGCAGCTTCACCGTCATCTGCCGCTCCGCCCCCCGGTCACCCCGGTCCGGACGGGTGCGCCGGTCCAGCACCGGGTCCTCGCCGGCCCGCAGCCGCGCGCGCACGCTGCGCGCCGTCTCCACCGAGATGCCGGCCTCCTGGGCGATGCGGCGCAAGGTCGCGTCCGGATGCTCCGCGATCAGCTGCGCGGCGGCCCGCCGGCCCGCCGCGCCGTTGATCGGCCGCACCCGGCCGTCCCGGCCGATGCGCGCCTCGACCTGAGGGCTGTCCATCCCACGACGCAACGAGCCGACGGTCTTCGCCGCGAGCCCGGAGGTGAACGCGATCGACCGGTCGGACAACTGCGGATGACTGCGGATGATGCGCATCGCGGCGGCTCGCCGGTCGGCGAGCGTCAGCGGCATGCCGTGCGAGACGTTCAGCCGGACGGCGAGGAGAAAGGCCTCGTGGTCGTCCCCGTCGAACAGCCGCGCCTGGATCTCGTGGTCGCCGCGCAGCCGGGCGGCGGTGAGCCGGTGCATCCCGTCGATGACACGCATCGTCGCACGGTGCACCACGATGGGCGGCAGCTCCGCCTCCACGTCCGCCATCGCTCTCGCGTGTGCCATGTCCACCCCCGCCGATCGAGGCGAGTCACCTTCGCGGATGGCCGACAGGGGCAGTGGTACGACAGCGTCTTCAGGGTCCGAGAGCGCCGGCGTGCACGGCTGCGCACCGGTGGCGGACCCGGCGTCGAGTGAGCTTCTGGAGGTGTTGACCGGCACTGGCTCAACTCCGTTTCTTGTCACGGCCTCGATGGTCGAACGAAGACACACGGTCTTCGGTCATCCTGGACACCGGGCCGGACGCGCGGGACTCACTTGTTTAGGGGGCAGCGGCCGCCGCGCCGGACGTACGGAGGAATCCCAGCCGCCGCGCCGGCTGGGTGCCGCCGGCCAGCGGCACGCGGTCACCGCTCCCGGCGAGCGCCGCCAGGAACGTCCGGCGCGGCAGCGGCCGCGCACCCAGCCGCCGGCTGCGCTCGCTGTCCCACTCGACGTCCAGCATCGTCACGCCCGCGCCCCTGAGCCGGTGTTCCATGTCGAGCAGTGCCACCTTCGAGGCGTTGTCACGCCGGTGGAAGCAGGTGTCCAGGACGAACACCTCGCCTGTTCCGATGCCGATGGCACCCCCCACCAGCTCCTCGTCCTCCCACACCTCGACGCTGTGCGCCCACCCCTGCTCGTGCAGGGTCACCATGCAGGCGCACAGCTCGGTGGTCAGCCACTCGGGGGTGCGGTCCCGGCGGCACTCGGCGAGCACCCGGGCGAAGTCCTGGTTCGCGGTGGTCGTCCACGCCAGCCGGTTGCGCAACAGCCTCATGAGGCTGCGCGGCTTGGTCAGCCCGCCGTACGGGATGACGGGACGCGGGTCGGGCGACCACCAGACCAGCTCGTACGGATCGGGCAGGGGTGAGTCGAGCACCATGGTGGCCCCGGCGTCGACGAATTCCTCGTACAGGGCGTGATTCACCTCGATGTGCGCGGGCGTCGCCGCGTGCATCGGGAAGAGGCCGTGCCGGTAGCCACCGAGGACGGTGGCCGGGTCGAGGCGCCCGCCGATCGCGACGGGCGCGTCGGCCGGGGCACTATCCATCGCAAGTCCGTCCCAGATACATCCCTCGCAAAGAAGCACACCCGGATTCTGGCCTCAGAGGCGCGACCGACGGGAGTCCCACGATGACCACACCCACGACATCGGACACCACCGGCGCGTCCGCGCGCTGGCTGCGTCGGCCCCGGCCGCGCCGGGACCCGTCCGCCCGGCTGGTCTGTCTTCCGCACGCCGGCGGCTCAGCCAGCTCGTACGCCCCCTGGACCCCCCGGCTGCCGACGGGGGTCGAGCTGATCGGCGTGCAGTACCCCGGCCGCCACGACCGCCTGGCGGAGCCGCTGATGAACTCGGTCGTGGAGATCGCCGACGCGGTGGCCCCGGCCCTCGCGCCCTACACCGACCGGCCGCTGTTCCTGTTCGGGCACAGCATGGGCAGCCTCGTCGCCTACGAGCTCGCGATCCGTCTGGAGGCCGGGGCCGGCCAGGGTCCGGCCGGCCTCTTCGTCTCCGGCCAGTACGCCCCCCATCGCTCCGCACCGCCCGAGGAGACGCTCGACGACGCCACCGTCGAACGTGAGGCCCGCGTGTCCGGATGGACCGATCCGGCCGTGTTCGACCACCCGGAACTGCGCGAGCTGGTGCTGCCCGCGCTGCTCGCCGACGTACGGGCGTCGATGACCTACCACCGTGCCGATCCGGTGCGGCTGCGCGCCCCGATCGCCGCCTACGGCGGACGCGGCGACGCCGACGACGTGCCCGCTGAGCTGGCCGCCTGGGGGGAACTGACCTCGGGACGTGCCGTGTGGCGGGTCTTCGAGGGCGATCACTTCTACCTCCGGGCCCAGGAGGCCGAGCTGGTTGCCGACATCGTCGGGCGGATGTCTGACTGGGGAGAGGCACCAGTTGGACATCGCTGAGTGAGGAGACGGACTCGTGGCCGATTCTGATGTAGCCGAGCGGTACCGCTTCGCGCCGGACATCGTGGCCGCTGTCCGGGCCGTGTCCAGACCGGACAACTGGCACGGCCCGCTCGAGGCCCTCATGCACTGGGCGTGGATCGCCTTCTGGTGCGCCGCCTCGGTGCTGTCGTGGCGGCACACCCCCTGGTGGCTGGCGCTGCCCGTGTACCTCGTGGCGGTGTTCTTCATCGGCGGGCGGCAGCGCGGCATCGCCGGGATGCTGCACATGGCGACCCACCGGGTGTTCATGGCCGACCACAGGATCGGCAGTGTCATCGGGGCGGCCCTCGGCGGCTATCCCGTGCTGCAGAGCTTCACCGGTTACCGTGCCTCACACCTCGGCGAGCACCACGGGCGTCTGGGCGACCCCGACCGCGACCCCGACTACCGGCAGTACCAGGACAACGCGCTGTGCGGGGACGACCTCAACCGCAGGGCGCTGCGCCGGTACCTGTACCGGATCGTCACCCCCAAGGCGACCGCCTCGTACGTGCTGTACCTGCTGCGGCACCGCATCGTGGCGGCGGGGGAGCGCCCGGCCGAACGGGTCCTGCGGGTCGTGCTGCTGGCGGCCGTGATCGCGTGGGCGGTGATCGGCGGCTGGTGGCTGTGGCTGGTGTTGCTCTGGTTCGTCCCGCTGGTCACCACCCAGGTGTGGATCGGCGCGGTCGCCGAGCTGATGGAGCACTTCCCGCTGATCGAGACCGCGCCCCGCGTCGACATCTACATGTCCTGGAACCGGGTCTACGGCTGGGGCACCCGCTTCCTGCTCGGGGAGATCGACGGCGAGGGCTTCCACCTGGTCCACCACCTCTTCCCCCGCACGCCCATGTGGCGGCTGCGGGAGGTCGACGCGATCCTCCGGCGCGACCCGGTGTACGCGGCGCTGCCGCGCCTCGGCGGGGCGCTCGGCGGACTGGGGGAGATCTACCGGTCCCTGCCCGCGCATCGCGAGCACGGCGACACGCTGCGGGCCGCCGCATGAGCGAGCCGGTGATCGTCGTCTATACGTCCGGCTCCGCCTCGCCGCTCGAACTGGCCGCCGACGCCGACGGGTTCGACCTGCTGTTCGCCGTACCGGTCGACGCGGCGCCGCACGGGCTGGTCGACCTGCTGGGGGTCGTCGGCGAGGTCGTCGACGTGACCGACGAGGCGGCCGGCGCAGCGGAGCTCGCCGCCCGGGGCCCGGCCGGGATCGTCGCCTTCTCCGACCAGGACCTGCCGCTCGCGGCACGGCTGGCCCGGCGGCTCGGACTGCGCTATCACACGCAGGACACGGTGGACGCCGCCACTAACAAGCACCTCCAGCGGCAACGGCTGCGCGAAGCCGGCCTGCGCGTACCGCGCTTCCGGCTGCTGACGGGACCGCGGGAGGCCGCGCGGGCGCTCGCCGAGGTGGGCACCCCGGCGGTGCTCAAACCCGTCAGGGGCGCTGCCAGCCGCCAGACCTACCGCCTCGACGGTCCGGACGACGCTCTGCGGCACGCCTCGCACGCCTTCGCCTACGGCGGCGCCGACCGGTTCGTGATCGAGGAGATGCTGGTGGGCTCCCCCTCGGTGGCCGGCCCCGGCCTCGGCGACTACGTGTCGGTCGAAGTGCTGCTCTGGCGGGGCACGGTCGTGTGCCAGATCCTCAACTCCCGGCTGCCACTGCTGGAACCCTTCCGGGAGCAGGGCTTCCTCATGCCCGGCCTGCTGCCCGCGGACGTGGAGGCGGAGGCCCACCGCATCAGCGCGGTGGCCTGCCACGCCCTCGGCATCGAGGACGGATGGGCGGACGTCGAGCTGAAGCTGACCGCCGAAGGGCCCGTGGTGATCGAGGTGAACGCCCGCCTCGGCGGGTACGTCGCCACCCTCCTGCACCGGTCGTACGGCCTGGAGGCGGTCCGGCTGGCGTTCGAGGTGGCCACCGGCCGCAAGCCCTCGGCGTCCCTCGGAGAGCCCCTCGCAGCCGCCTACTGCTACCAGATCCTGCCGCCGGTCGGAGACCTGCGGCTGACCTCCTGGGGCGAGATCGCCGGCCTCACCGAACGCGCGGACGTCCTCTCGGTCGTCCTCACGGCGGAGGCCGGCGACCGCGTCGACTGGCGGCTGGGCAGTCTGGGCACGCTCGGCGTGGTGGAGGGCCTGACCGAGCGGCCCGAGGACGTTCTCACCGCCGTGCGCGCCATCGAGCGCGCCCTCGCCGAACAGGTCGTCTTCAGCCCCGTGTGAGGGGCTTGTGCCAGTAGCTCGCCCGACGCCGTGACCACGAACGGCGCATCGGGTCGCGCAGGACGCGCAGCACCAGGCCCACGGGGACGACGAACAGGACGTACACGACGGTCAGCAGGACGTTGCGCATCGGAAAACCCTTCCGTTCGGGGCGGGGGTACTGACCGGTCAGTCGAGAGGGACCTCGGCACGCCAGTCCACGTCCTCGCGCCACTCGGGCTGTTCGGACTTGCGCAGCAGGAACCCGCCCAGCGCCAGCACGTCGATGTCCGTGCGCATGAAGCAGGTGTACGCCTCCTGGGGCGTGTTCACGATCGGTTCACCCCGCACGTTGAAGGACGTGTTCACCACGACACTGCTGCCCGTCTCCCGTTCGACGGCCGTCAGCAGCCGGTGATAGCCCGGGTTGTCCCGGGGGCCCACGGTCTGCACCCGCGCCGAGTGGTCGACGTGGGTGACGGCGGGTATCACCGACCGGACCACCTTGAGCAGGTCGATGCCCGTCAGACCGGGATCCGCCTCGGCGGTCAGGCGTGCCGCCTGCGCGACCGGCGCGACGACGAGCATGTACGGGCTCTCCTGCGGCAGATCGAAGAAGTCCTTGGCGTCCTCGGCCCGCACGGACGGTGCGAACGGCCGGAACGACTCCCGGAACTTGATCTTCAGGTTCATCACCGACTGGGTCCGCGGGTCGCGGGCGTCGCCCAGGATCGACCGCGACCCGAGCGCCCGCGGACCGAACTCCATCCGGCCCTGGAACCAGCCCACGACCATTCCGGCGGCGATCGACCGGGCGACCTCGGCGGTCAGTTCGTCCTCGTCCATCCGATGGTGAGGAATGCCGGCCGAGGTCAGATACGCCGCGATGCCGTCGTCGTCGTAGGAGGGACCGAGAAGCGCGCCGGACATCGCGTCGTGGCCGGCCGCCACATGGGGCCGGCCCGCGCCCCGGTCCACCGCGACCGCGAGCGCCGCGCCGAGTGCCCCTCCGGCGTCACCGGCCGCCGGCTGCACCCACACCTCGTCGAACAGCGAGCCGGCGACGATCTTCCCGTTCGCCACACAGTTCAGCGCCACGCCGCCCGCCATGCACAGCCGTGACTCGCCCGTCAGCTCCCGTGCCGTTCGCGCGAGCCTGAGGACGACCTCCTCCGTCACCTGCTGCACCGAGGCGGCCAGGTCGAACTCACGGCGGGTCAGCTCACCCTCGGGCTCGCGGCGCGGCCCGCCGAAAAGCCTCTCGAACCCGCGGCCGGTCATCACCTGGCCGCCGAGGAACTCGAAGTAGCGCATGTTCAGCCGGAACGACCCGTCCGGCTTGACGTCGATGAGCCGCTCCCGGATCAGGCCGGCGTACCGGGGCTCGCCGTAGGGCGCGAGTCCCATCAGCTTGTACTCCCCGGAGTCCACCTTGAACCCGCAGAAGTACGTGAAGGCCGAGTACAGCAGGCCGAGCGAGTGCGGGAAGCGGATCTCCGCCAGCGGCTCGAGGCGGGTGCCGCGCCCGTGCCAGAGCGTCGTGGTCGCCCACTCGCCGACGCCGTCGATGCACAGCACGGCGGCCGACTCGTACGGGCTCGCGAGGAACGCCGACGCGGCGTGCGACTCGTGGTGGCGGCGGCACTCGACGGGCGGCACCGGGCCCCGGTCCAGCTCCCGCAGCTCGCGGCGGACCACGTCGTCGGCCCGCCGCTTCCACGACCACCAGCCGGGCAGCGTGTCGCGGAACGAGGCGAGCCCGTACGGGACCGCCCCCAGGTAGGTCGCGAGGACCCGGCGGAACTTGAGCGCCGGATCCTCGTAGTAGGCGACCGCCGACACATCGGCCAGCGTGACGCCGGCCTCCTCCAGGCAGTACGCGACCGCGTTGGCCGGGAAGCCGGAATCGTGGCGGCGGCGTGTGAAGCGCTCCTCCTGGGCGGCCGCCACGGGCCGCCCGTCGGAGACCAGCGCGGCGGCGCTGTCGTGGTAGTAGGCGGAGATGCCGAGAACCAGATCAGACATGGGCGGAGGCCTCCACTCGAGCGCGACGAGCCGCTTGGCGGGCCCGGAATCCGGAAGGCGGGTTCAGGGAGCGGTAACCGGTCCGGATCCGGTCCCACGCGTCGGCGCGAGCCGTCGTCGGCAGCTCAGTGAGATAGCTGTCGACGGCGTCGGCCGCCCACGCGGAGTGCCCGGTCGCGACGTTGTCGATGGTGTTGTGGACGTCCACGAACATCGTGCTGAAGCCGTGGTGCGCGAGCGCCTGCCGGGCGCGGCGGTAGCTGCCGCCGACTCCGGAGAGTTCCATGGCCAGATTCAGGCCTAGGATCTCCGGTTCGTACGTGCGCGGAAAGCGCCCTATCGCCAGCCAGTACACCGGCAGTTCGAACGACCGGTCCCGGAAGGCCGGCCAGGCGGCGAACTCCGGCGAACGGGTCGGCGGCAGGTCGATACCCATCTCCCGCAGCACCGCACGGTAGATCAGCGGATGGTTCAACTCGGCCTCGCCGTTCCCCAACTCGTCCCAGTAGGTGGCGAACAGGAACTGTCCACGCTCGGTGGCGGCGAGCTGGTAGTCGGTGTGGCCGGCGAGCCAGGCGCCGTCGATGAGGGTGAGCGGGGCGAGTTGCAGCGTCGAGTCGATGAGGGCGGCACGGTCCGGCAGGGGCGCGTCCGTGCCCTCCTGGAACTCGGCGTTGTGCAGGTCGTGCTGGTCGAGCAGCCAGGGGCGCAGACCGTCCGCCGGGCGCACCGCCGGCAGCGGCGGGTCCGCCCTGTCCATGCCGTACCGGGAGCGCGCCAGCCACCCCTCGACGTAGCGCAGGGCATAGCGCCGGGTGGCCGGTGCGAGCGCGCGGCGCAGCAGAAGCGGGTACGCCTCCCGGGGACCGGCCGGGGCGCCGCCGTCCTCGTCCTGCGCGGCGGGCGACGTACGCAGCGCGACCGAGGGGGGCCGGTACGCGGCGGACCGGGGCCGCGCGCTCTCGGCCGGCTCCGCCGGCAGCGCGTCGATCCAGCGCCTGATCACGGCCAGGTCCTCGTCGGGGAAGACCCGGAACATCCGGCCGTTCTCCGACACCAGTTCGCCGGTGAGGCGGCTCGCCCCGGACCGGCCCGGCCGCACCAGGCGACTGCCGGCGAGCGCCGCAAGGAACGGTTCCGGGTCGGCGCGTGCCTCGGTGAGCCATTCCTTGAGCGGACGTCCGCGCAGCACGAACCGGTCGTGGTACGCCGACGCCTCGCGGGCCCGCGCGCGCATCAGCTCGGCCATCTCGAAGGCCGGGTCACGGGCGGCGTCCAGTTCCCGGTACGCCTCCTCGCTCCAGCGGCGCAGGGCGGCGAACGCCCACGCGAAGCCCCGCTCGACCGCGGCCGTGCCGGCCGGGCCGGTCGCACCGGTGAACGCGGCCACGATCTCCCGTGCGTCGTCGACGGTCGGGTGCCGCGCCGGTGTTCGGGCCCGGCCGGGGTCCAGCGCGACCCAGTCCGCCGCCTCCGGGAAGAGGTCCCGCACGCCCGCGAGCGGGGGCGGCAGCCCGGCGGCCCGCAGGCACAGGTCGAGGCCGATGATCTCTCCCCGGTACCGGCCGGGGCGGCGGCTCATCGTCAGTGCGAGAGCCGGCAGATGGAAGGAGGTGTCCGTGACACGGCGGTCACGTGCCAGCGCGGCGGCCGGCCGCGCGTGCGTTGCGACCCGGACGTGCCGCATCAGAGCCAGGTGTGCGTCGCCGCGGGACGCGCCCGGATGCCCTGCGCCGACATCGGACGCGAACTGTGCGAGCAGGCGCAGGGTGACGGGCTCCTCCGCGTTGCCGGGTTCGCTCAGCCATTGGAGCCAGGCTCCCGCGACCAGGGCCAGCGGCGCGCAGGCGAGTACCGCCCGGCGCACCAGGACGTCCTCGCAGCCCTCGCGCCGGGCGTCGGCGAACAGACGCGTGATCCGGGCCCGTTCGGTGTCGGCCCACGCCGTGACCGCCGCGGGGCCGTCGCCCAGCGCGTCGGCGTGGCCGGCGTCGTCCAGTTCACCGGAGAGTGCGGAGCACAGGGCGTCGGCGAGCGGGGTGTCCTCGGGTTCACAGGCCCGCGCGAACACCGTCCGGACCGACAGGGTCGCGATCCCGTCGTGCTCCGCCCGGTCAGAACATGGGGTAGATGGAGGCATCGCCCTTCGCCTTCTTCTTGCGACGGCCGAACAGCCTGGCGATCAGCGACCGCAGGAAAGCCATGGAGAAATCACCTCAGTTCGCTTCGGGGCGGGGCCTCACATCAGTCCGAGGTCGTCCGCCAATACCTGGGCCACGAGGTCGTTGCCGTCGTCGGTGTAGTGGCCGCGGTCGACGAAGAGCCAGTCCGACGGGTCGGCCGTCGCGGCGAGCCGGGAGGGCGTGTCCACGAACGGGATGCCCTTGCGCGCACAGGCCTCGCCGAGCGCGGCGGCGTAGGCCGCTCCCGTCTCCATGCTGCCGACGTCGCCGTAGCGTTCCTCCCACGTCCCGTAGTCGGAGACCGTGTCGAACTCGTCGAACAGAACCTTCTCCTGAGGTGCCGGTGTCTCGCGTACCCAGGTGGCGAGCGGCTGGAGGGCGAAGCTGACCCGGGCGCCCGTCGCGGAGGCCATGACGAGCCAGCTGTCGAGGTTGCGCATGGTCACGTCGACGGCCGTCCGGATCAGGCCCGCAGTCGTCGGGCGGCCCGGCGCCGGCGCTACGGACTGCGACGCGGGCCGGGGCCCGGCCCTCCAGCGCCGGGGCTTGGCGGTGTCGGCGTGGCGCGCACGGAGTTCCTGCATCTTCTCGAAGTACTCGTTGCAGAAGAAGAACGGCTCCTGCACACCGACGTCCGCACCGGTCAACTGCCCCATGACCAGGGTGTTGAAGCCGCTGATCACGACGATCTCGTCGACCGGCGGCAGCAGGTGCCGGTGCAGCATGAACAGCAGCAGCTCCTGGGTGGAGTTGAGGTACGGCGCGCCGAAGGTGAACCAGGGGCGGCTCGAAGCGTGTTTCGTCCACAACCGGGAGGCGATGGTCGTCGCGTCACTCGTGGCGCCGTATCCCAGGGAGACGGACCCACCGACGAGCAGCCGTACGGGTCCCTCGAGCCGTTCGCCGCCGACGGAGCCGGTGCCGTCCGGGCCGTGCGAGATCCGGAATCCGAGCCGGTCCGTGTTGATCGCCGCGGACCGGAAGTTCGGGCGGTTGAAATACATCAGATACGGGAGGTACCGCATCTCCCCGCGGTCCAGGAAATCGAGATAGTCGGACAGCTGAGGCGTCAACAGCTCGGTCTGCCGCACCAAAGGACGACCTCCATTCGCCAGCAGGTGGCCCTCCGGCCGGAAACCCTGCCCGCAACCTAATGCCCCCCCGGCGGCGCTGCGTGTCCCGTAAAAGGGCTCCTGGCCGGCTCCTGGAGATCCCGCCCCGACGTGCGTGCACACGTGTTAGCCTCGGCGCGATTCTGATGGGGGAACGACCGTCGTTGCTTACACGCGGAGGCGTGATGACCGAGAACGGGGCCAGGGACATCTCGCTGCGGCCGCTGACCGAGGACGACATCCCCGTCCTCTTCGAGATCCAGCTCGACGAGGACGCCCAGTGGCTGGCCGCCTTCACCGACGCCGGAGCCGCGCGCGACGCCGCCGCCTTCGAGCAGAAGTACCGCAAGATCCTTGCCGACGAGGAGATCGTCAACCGCGTCGTGGAGGTGGGCGGTGAGGTCGTCGGGAGCGTCGCCACGTTCCCGATGGAGGGCGACATCGAACTCACCTACTGGATCCGCAAGGACTGGTGGGGCAAGGGAGTCGCCACCGCGGCCGTCGCGGGGCTGCTCGAAGAGGTGAAGCACCGGCCGCTCCACGCCCGGGTCGTGGAGGACAACACCGGCTCCGTGCGGGTGCTGGAGCGCAACGGCTTCGTGCGCGTCGGGAGCGAGGACTCCTTCGCTCCCGGCCGCCAGGCCACCGTCACCGAGCTGATCTTCATGCTGGCCGGCTGACGAGGAGCGGGACGCGGGCCGGGTCCTGGCAGGGCTCGGCCGGTACCCGAGAGACGACGGAAGCGGCGCGGGGCTCGGCCACCCGCGCCGCTTCGGCGTGCCCGCGCCCGCTGTGCTCTCCCCGTCCCCGCGTTCCCTCTTCGCATTCCAAATGCCGAAAGGGAACAGTTGGACGCCGGTGGCGCCACCGCCGGCCACTGCGGCACATCGTTGACAGTCATGCCCGCGGATAGCGTCGTCGTTGAATCCCGGGCTCCGTCATCCAGGGCGCCCTTTCCCGATTCCGACACCTGATACGGCGCTCTGCGGCGCTCCCGCACGGGCGCCGGGAATCACCGCTGCGCCGAATCACCGGGCGGTCCGCCATGCGTACGAAAGGTGCTGGTGAAATGGTCGATGCCAAGGCGCGACGGTTCTGGCGCAACAGCCCGGCTGACGCGATTCTGCTCGCCATCACTCTGACGCAGTTCACCGGCACGATCGTGCTCGCCGCGCTGACCCCGGACGCCCTGTGGCCCCGGCTCGCGTCCGCGGCACTGGTCACGGCCATGATGACGTACTCGATCATCGTGGTGACGCATCTGTTCGTCCATCAGCCCTGGTTCACCGACAACCGCCTCAACAGCCTGCTGTCGGCGATCAGTTCGGCGAACATCGCACAGTCCGTGCAGGCCTACCACCTCACGCATGTACGCAACCACCACCGCTACAACAACGACCGCAAACGCGACGGGACCACCGCCGACATCACCTCCACCTTCCGCTACGGCCGCGAGGGGGAGCACGCCCGCCTCTGGTGGTACCTGGTGCGAGGACTCGCCGGTTCCGCCCAGGAGTGGGCTCTGACCTGGGTGATGCTCGGCCGCGGCTGCGCAGTCGGCCGCCGCGAGACCACCCTGCTGAGCCTGGCCGCCCGCCACCCCGAGCGCCGCGCCGCCGAGCTGAGGCAGATCCGATGGGACCGGCTCGGGCTCCTCGCCTTCACGGCGCTGCTCGCGGTCCTGTCCTGGCAGTGGACCCTGCTGTGCTACCTGCCCTCGGTGGCCCTCGCGTTCACCCTGGTCAACATCCAGAACTACTACCGGCACTTCGGCGCGGAGCCCGAGAGCCGGTACGCCAACTCGGTGAGCCACTACGGCCGGCTGTACAACCTGCTGACCTTCAACGACGGCTACCACCAGGAGCACCACCTGCGGCCCGCGACGCACTGGAGCCGGCTGCCCGAGGTCGCCCAGGAGTACCAGGAGCAGTTCGAGGAGGCCGGACGTGTGGTCTCCCCGGTGCCGGCCCTGGTCGGCTTTCTGGACACGGGGCGCGCCGCCCGCACGAGCCGGCCGGCGAGCCGTCGAGGAAGGAGCGGTACGTGAAGGAACTCGGCACCAGGGACGACCCGTACGACCTGATCGGTCTGGGCTTCGGACCGTCGAACATCGCGCTGGCCATCGCCGCACAGGAGATCGCCCCCGACCGCAGCTGCCTGTTCCTGGAGCGCTCGCCGGAGGTCCGCTGGCACGAGGGCATGCTCATCGAAGGCGCCCGGATGCAGATCTCGTTCCTCAAGGACCTGGTGTCCCTGCGCAACCTGGCCAGCCCCTTCACGTTCCTCTCGTACCAGAAGGCGAAGGGGCGGCTGGAGAAGTTCGTGAACCTCTCCGAGTTCCGGCCGACCCGGCTGGAGTTCCAGGACTACCTGCGCTGGGTCGGCGGGCAGTTCGCCGACGTCGTCCGCTACCGCTCGGCGGTGACCTCGGTGTCACCGGTGCGGGCCGACGACGGCAGTCTGTCGCTGTGGCGGGTGACCGCCACCGACACCACCACCGACGAGGTCGTCGAGTTCCACGCCCGTAACGTGGTGCACGCCCTCGGTGGCCGGCCCGTCGTGCCCGTCGGCGTGTCGACCGGGCGCGCCATACTGCACTCCAGCGCCTTCCTGTCCCGCTTCCCCGGCACCTTCACCGACCACGACCGGGACTGGGAGTTCGCGGTGGCGGGGGACGGGCAGAGCGCCGGGGAGATCACCCGGTACCTGCTGGAGCACTACCGCAACGCCCGCGTCCACCTGGTGCTGCCCGGGTACTCCTTGAGCGCCACCGACAACAACCCGTTCGCCAACGAGCAGTTCTTCGAGGCCAACGCCGACCGGTTCTACTTCCGCAGCGAGGAGAACCGGCGCGACTACGCCGCCCGTCTGCGCAACACCAACTACGGCGTGGTGGAGGCCGGTTTCCTCGACGACCTGTACCGGCTCGTCTACGCGGACGAGGTACGCGGGCGCCCCAGGCTCGTCATCCACGACGGATCCCGTCTGACCTGGGCCGACCAAGACGGCACGGGCGTGCGCGTGGGCGTGCACAGCCGCTTCGGCGCGGGGGCCCACGAACTGCGCACGGACGCCCTCGTACTGGCCACCGGGTACCGGCGGGAACTCGACACGGAGATCTACCGCGACGTCCTGCCCCACCTCGACCTCGGTGAGGACGGCCGGCCCGTGGTCACCCAGGACCACCGGGCACGCACCAGCGAAGAGCTGACCTGCGGGCTGTACCTCCAGGGGCTCGCGGAGGCGACCCACGGACTCGGCGAGACACTGCTGTCTCTGCTGCCGTTCAGGTCCAAGCAGATCATCACGGCGATCGTGAAGGACGGCGGCTCGATGTCGCGGGCGTTCCCGGCCGAAGGGGACGACGCGGAGGCGCTCGTCGCACGGGTCCAGCGGTGTGGGACCGCCACTCTGGTCGGTGCCGGGACCGACGACTTCCCGGTCGTGACCCGGTTGCCGCTGACGCTGGACCGGACCCGCGGCCGGCACGGCGTCCTGTTCGGCGTCCTGGACCGCGCCGACCCCGCGCCGTACGCCGAAGGCGCCAAGGTGCTCGCCGTCTTCGCCCCGGACCCGGCCGCGCCCGGCCTGCCCGTCTCCGTCGACGTGCGTGGACACCTCCGGCCGGTGAGCGAGGGGGACCGGATCACCGCCCACCTGGCCCGAGTCGAACCCGCCGGTCCCGTCGACCCGCCCGGCGCCAGGGTCGGCATCGAGATCGAGATCGAAAGCCTGTCCGGCCGCGTCCACGCGGGCGGGGAGCAGCGCACCGTCCGGACCGAGACCGAGGGGCAGTCATGAGCGACACCGACGAGACGACCGGCGAGACGTATGTGATCGTGCGCAACGGAGAGGAGCAGTACTCGATCTGGCGTTCCGACCGCGAGGTGCCGGCCGGGTGGACGACGGTCGGTGAACCGGCCGCCCGCGAGGCGTGCCTGGCCCGGATCGGCGAACTGTGGACCGACATGCGGCCCGCCAGTCTCCGCGCGGCCATGAGCGGGAACGCCCGATGATCGTCTGCGGCGTCAAGGTCTCCCACGACGGCGCCGTCGCCGTCCTCGACGGGCAGCGCCTCGTCTTCAGCGCCGAGATGGAGAAGCTCGGCAACGGCCGGCGCTACAGCGCGCTCGGCGACCTCGACCGGATCACCGCCGTCCTGGCCGACCACGGGCTCGACGTGGCCGATGTGGACCGGTTCGTCGTCGACGGATGGTGGTCGGAGGACGACGGGCCGCCGCGGATCGACACCCTGTCGGCGGGAAGGCCGGTCAGCGTCGCCACCGCGCCCTACGTCGCCGACCCGTTCACCCCCGCCCCGCCCCCGAGGTTCACCTTCGACGGTATCGCGGGCAGCCCGCTGGCCGGGGGCTACAGCAGCTACCCGCACGCGACCCATCACCTCTACGCGAGCTACTGCACCGGCCCGTACGCCGGGCAGACGGCGCTGGGACTCGTCTGGGACGGCGGCACGCTGCCCCGCCTGTACGTGCTGCGCCCGGGGCAACAGGTGACCGGCGACTACCAGGGGCCGCTGTTCGGGCTGGTCGGCGACGCGTTCACGTACTTCTGCATGGCCCTGGAGCCGTTCCGCAAGCCGCTGGACGGGCTCAGTGAGGTCCGGGTCGTCGAGCACCACCTCGGCACCGCGGGCAAGGCGATGGCGTACGCGGGCCTCGGCGCGGCCGACGACGACGTGCTGGCCGCGCTCGACAAGCTCGTCGCCGACCTGGGCCTCGACTCGCTGGGACCGGAGGCCGGCACACGGCTCGCCGAGCGCTGCGCCGCACTGTTCCCCGCGCACTCCAGCGCCGATCTCATCGCCTCCTTCCAGGAGTTCATCGGCCGCACACTGGTCGCCGCGCTCACCGACGCCGTGGCCCGGCTCGAGCTGCCCGCGCCGCTGCCGATCTGCCTCGCCGGGGGGTGTGCCCTCAACATCAAGTGGAACAGCATGATCCGCTCCAGCGGGCTGTTCACCGGCGTCTGGGTCCCGCCGTTCACCAACGACTCGGGGGCCGCCCTCGGCACCGCCCTGTGCGAGGTGCTGCACGACGGCGGCGACCCGGTGCTGGAGTGGGACGTGTACAGCGGTCCGGCCCTCACCCCGAGCCGTCCCGCCGCGGGCTGGTCGGCGCAGGACTGCGACGAGGCGCAACTGGCCGCGCTGCTGCACACCACGGGTGAGCCGGTCGTCGTGGTCGACGGACGGGCCGAACTGGGCCCGCGGGCGCTCGGCAACCGCAGCATCCTCGCCGCCGCGGTGTCACCGGCCATGAAGGACGAGCTGAACCGCATCAAGCACCGTGAGCCGTACCGGCCGGTCGCGCCGATCTGCCTGGAGTCGGCGGCCTCCGAGGTCTTCTCGCCCGGCGGAGCCGATCCGTACATGCTCTTCGACCACCGGCTGCGGGACGGCTGGGCGCAGCGGGTGCCGGCGGTGCTGCATCTCGACGGGACGGCCCGGCTGCAGACCGTCCGTCCCGACACACCGCACACCCGGGTCGGCCGCGTGCTCGAGGAGTACCACCGTCTCAGCGGCATCCCGCTGCTGTGCAACACGAGCGCCAACCTGGCGGGACACGGGTTCTTCCCCGACGTCGCCACGGCCACCGAGTGGGCCGGCACTTCGTACGTGTGGTCCGGCGGCACCCTGTACACCGACGAGCGGAGGACGAACCGTGTCTGAGTCAGCGCAGGGGACCGGGTCGCCGGTCCGCGCCTACAACGAGTGGGACCCGCTGGAGGAAGTCATCGTCGGGACCGTCGACGGCGCGCACTTCCCGCCCTATGACGCCGTGACGGCCGCGCCTCTCTCACCGCGGCAACGCGAAGTGTTCCGCGAGCGGGCCGGGCAGCCCTTCCCCGCGGACGAGGTCGCCGCGGCCCGCGACGAGCTGGACCAGCTCGTCGAGATCCTCAAGAACCACGGCGTACGGGTGCGCAGGCCCGACCCGCGCGACCACGGACGGTCCTTCGGAGCGCCCGGCTGGACCAGCACCGGCCTGTACGACGCGATGCCGCGCGACCTCCTGCTGGTCGTCGGCGAGCACATCATCGAGGCCCCCATGGCCTGGCGGTCCCGGTACTTCGCCAGCTCCGCCTACCGCCCGCTGCTCAAGGAGTACTTCCGCGCGGGCGCCCGCTGGTCCGCCGCCCCGCGCCCCGAACTGAGCGACGAACTGTACGTCGAGGACTGGACCGACCAGCCCGAGGGCGAGCCGTTCCGCTCGGTGATCACCGAGTTCGAACCGACCTTCGACGCGGCCGACTTCATCCGGTGCGGCCGGGACATCTTCGCGCAGCGCAGCCACGTCACCAACATGATGGGCATCGACTGGGTGCGCCGGCTGATCGGTGACGACTACCAGGTCCACGTGGTGGAACTCGCGGACGACCACCCGATGCACATCGACGCGAGCCTGATGCCGCTCGCGCCCGGCAAGCTGCTCGTCCACCCCGACCGGGTGCCCGAGGTGCCGAGCCAGTTCAAGGACTGGGAGGTCCGCCGGGCGCCGAGCCCCGTCATACCCGACGGGCACCCGCTGTACATGACCAGCAAGTGGATCAACATGAACGTCCTGATGCTGGACGAGACGCACATGCTGGTCGAGGCCGAGGACCGGCCCATGCAGGAACTGGCCGAGAGCTGGGACATCACGCCGGTCCCCTGCCCGTTCCGCGCCTTCAACAGCTTCGGCGGCTCGTTCCACTGCGCCACCACGGACGTACGCCGGCGCGGGGAGCTGCGGTCCTACCTCTGAGATCCCTCACCGGGAGGGACCGGGAGCGGTGTGGCGCGGCACGGGGCCGGTGAGCGACAGGAAAGGCACGATGGCAGAACGGACGACGGCCAGGCGATTCCCCCAGGTCCGGCGAGCGGGGGCGCTGCTGCTCGACGCCCTCCGCGCCCACCCCGGCCCGGTCATCTGGGGGCTCGTCGGCTCGCTGCTGTACGGCACGAGTCTGGTCGCCTGGTCGGTGGCACTGGGTGAACTGGTCAACCATGTGGTGATCCCGCGGTTCGAGGACGGCCGGATCGCGGTCGGCACGATCGTCGCGGTGCTGCTGGCGGTCGCCGCGATCGGAGTGGTGCAGGGCGCCGCGGGGTTGCTGCGGCGCTGGACCCTCGTGGTGACCCGGGCGCGCTTCGACGCCACCCTGCGCGAGGCGGTCGTCCGGCACTACCACCGGCTGCCCATGACGTTCCATCAGGCCCACCCGACCGGCCAGAAGCTGGCGCACGTGACGACCGACGCGGAGGCCGCCGCGGAACTCCCGGCCCGGCTGCCCGACGTGCTCGGCATGTTCGTGCTGTTCCTGGTCACCGCGGGCTGGGCGACCGCCGTCGACCCGGTGCTCGCCCTGGTCGGCGGGGCGATGGTCCCCGCACTGCTGCTGGTCAACTCCGTCTACCAGAAACAGGTGGAGGCGCCCGCGCGGGCGGTCCAGGAGCGCCTGGGCCGGGTGACGGAGGTCGCCCACGAAAGCTTCGACGGCGCGGCCCTCGTCAAGACGCTCGGCCGGGAGGGTGTCGAGCGGGAGCGGTTCGCCACGGAGGCGGCCGCACTGCGCGACGCGAAGATCAGACTGGCCCTCCGGGACTGGCTGCTGGACTCACTGATCGAATCGATCCCGTCGGCGACCTCCCTGGCCATGGTCGTCGTCGGCGCGCTGCGTGTGAACAGCGGGGACATCACGGTCGGCACCCTCGTCAGCTTCGTCAACGTGTTCGCGATGCTGGTCGTGCCGGTGCGCACCATCGGCAACGTGCTCGGTGACGTACCGCGCATGCTGGCCGGCTACGCCCGCGTCCGGTCCGTGCTCGACGAGCCGCTGCCCGCGGCCACGTCGGAGCCCGAACCGCTGCCCGACGGCCCGCTCGACGTGCGGGTCAGCGGCCTGTCCTACAGCTATCAGGGCGGCTCCACCGCGCTGTCCGACGTGAGCTTCCATGTGCCGCCCGGCGTCACGGTCGCCGTCACCGGCGGCACCGGCTCGGGGAAGACGACGCTGCTGCTGGCGCTGGCCGGCCTGCTGCCGGTGCCGGACGGCACCGTGCTGGTCAACGGTGCCGATCTGTCCCGGATCAGCGCAGCCGACCGGGCGAGGGCCGTCGCCGCCGCCTTCCAGGAGCCGTTCCTGTTCGCCGCGTCGCTGGCCGAGAACGTCCTGCTCGACTTCGACGGTGCTCGCGCCGCCGACGATCCCCGCCTGCACGAGGCGCTGCGCCTGGCCCGGGCGACCGGTCTCGTGGACGGCAGGCCCGAGGGACCGGACACACTCGTCGGGGAGCGGGGCGTCACCCTGTCCGGCGGCGAACGCCAGCGCATCGCACTCGCCCGGGCCCTGGCCCGCCGGCCCCGCCTGCTCCTGCTCGACGAGGCGACCTCCGCCGTCGACGCCACGACCCGGCAGGAGATCATGAGCGGCCTCGCCGACGGCCTCACGTCGACCACGACGATCGTTGTCACCACCAGTGCCGCGACCCTGGCCCTCGCCGACGCCGTCGTCTACCTCGACCAGGGCCGGGTCGCCGGCGTCGGACCGCACGCCGACCTGCTGCGGCTCGACGGCTACGACCGGCTGATCCGCGCGTACGAGCGAGAGCAGGTGCAGACATGACCACGCCCGAGCCGGTGGGCCCGGCGGCGCCGGCCGCCCAGGCGGACCCGGCGGACCCGGAGAGCGTCACCGGGTCGACGACCGCCGTGATCCGGCGCGGGCTCGCGGCCGTTCCCGCGATCCGCCGGGGCCTGGCGGTGACCGTCGTCCTCGCCCTGCTCGGCGGGGCCGGCCGGCTCGCCGTCCCGGTACTGATCCAGCAGGTGATCGACCGCGGACTGGTCTCCGGACACATCAGCGGTCGTCGGCTGATGGTTCTCAGCGTGCTCGCGGGGCTCGTGGTGGTGCTGACCGCCGTCGTCAACTGGGCGGGTCTCGCGCGGCTCGCGATCGCCAGCGAACGCGCACTGTACGACCTGCGGGTCCAGGCATTCACCCATGTGCACCGGCTGAGTGTGGCGTACCACTCCGCGGAGGCGCGCGGGAAGCTGGTGTCCCGGGTCACCTCCGACGTCGAGACCCTCAGCATGTTCCTCCAGTGGGGCGGCATCGCCTGGCTGGTGAACGGTGCCATCATGCTGGCCGCCGTCGCCGGCATGGCCTACTACGACATCTGGCTGACGCTGGTCACGGTGGTGCTGACCGTGCCCCTGCTGCTTCTGGTGCGGATGGTCGTCACCCGCCTCGGACCCGCGCACACCGCCGTCCGCGTGCGCGTCGCCGATCTGCTGACCGTCATCTCCGAGACGATCCAGGGGGCCGCCGTCATCCGGGCGTACGGCGTGGAGGAGCCGAGTCTGCGCCGGACCTCGGACACCATCCACCGGTGGCGGGACTCCAAGGCCCGCGCCGGAGTGCTCGGCGGAGTGCTGTTCTCGCTGGCCGACCTGTTCGCCGTGGTCATCGTGGTCGCCGTCGTCGCGGTGGGGCTCGCGATCGGGCCGTCGGCCGGACACAGCGCCGGTGAACTGGTCGCGTTCATCCTGCTGGTGACGCTGTTCCTGGCGCCGATCACGGAGTTCACCCAGGTCATCGACTTCACCCAGAACGCGGTCGCCGGCTGGCGGCGTGTGCTGGCGCTGCTCGACATCGCCGAGGACGTCCCCGAGCCGGTCGACGGCCATCGGCTGCCGCCCGGGCCGCCCGGCGTGGTGGTCGAGAACGTGAGGTTCAGTTATCCGGGCGGCGACGCCACCCTGGACGACGTGTCGTTCGAGGTGCCGGCCGGCCGTCAGATCGTCCTGGTGGGCGCCACCGGCTCCGGCAAGACGACGCTGACGAAACTGATCGCGCGGCTCGCCGACCCCGACAGCGGCCGCATACTGATCGGCGGTGTGGACGTCCGCGAGATCGCCACGGACTCACTGCGCTCACGTCTTGTAGTGGTACCCCAGGAGCCGTTCCTCTTCGACACCACGATCGAGGAGAACGTACGGTACGGCCGCCCGTCCGCCACCCGTGGCGAGATCGAGCTGGCCTTCCGCGAGCTCGGCGCCGAGACGTTCCTCGCCGGCCTGCCGCTCGGCCTCGACACCCCGGTCGGACAGCGCGGGGAGAGCCTGTCGGCGGGGGAGCGGCAACTGGTCGCCCTGGCCCGTGCCCACGTGGCCGACCCGGCGTGCCTGATCCTCGACGAGGCGACCTCGGCGGTGGACCCCGAGATCGAGCTGACGCTCATCGAGGCGCTGCGCCGGCTGACCGCGGGACGCACCTCGGTGACCGTGGCGCACCGGCTGGCGGTGGCGCAACGGGCCGACGAGGTCATGGTCCTCCAGGACGGGCGGCTGGTGGAGCGTGGTCCGCACGACCGACTGCTCGCGGCTGACGGCGTGTACGCGGGGCTCTACGACGACTGGCGGCGGGCCACCGCCGGCACCGCGCACCCTTGACCCGCACCCCCCGGACCCTGGTTCCGGTGACAAGACGCGCCGCTCGGGCCCCCATATGGTGAGCCTGATCGGCCCCGTTCCTCCCTCATTTCAGGTGGCTCAAACCCGTGGGCACCTTCGGCGAAAGGAAGACATGGTGGCTGAAGGCATCAGCAAAACGGCGGCTCAAGGACTGACGCCCGAGCAGGTGAAGTCCTTCCAGGAGAACGGTTTCATCGGGCCGTTCGACCTCTACTCGGAGGACGAGGCCCGGCTTCACTGGAACCAGGCCATGATCGAGATGGTGACCTCGCGCAACAAGCCGCACGAGTCGACCATCATCAACTACGACCGCCATCTGGACTGCGACACCCTCTCCCGGCACATCGCCCACCCCACGGTCGTGCACAAGCTGCGCAGCCTGATGGGCGACGACATCATCTGCTGGAAGACCAACATCTTCGAGAAGCAGCCGGGCGAGGCCGGCACGGGCTGGCACCAGGTCGAGGCCTTCACGGTCTTCGAGTCGGAGTCGGTCGCCTACCCCTCGCTGCGCTACACCGAGGAGAGCACCGCCGCCACCCAGGAGCTGACGGTGTGGACGGCGTTCTCCGAGGCGGACGAGGAGCACGGCTGCCTCCGCTTCATCCCCGGCAGTCACAAGAAGTGGTACTACGACGAGACCAAGCCCATGTCGCGGAACGTGGAGAGCAAGTCCCACGACTTCTTCGGCTACGACTACTCGGAGCTGAAGCTCGACGCCGACTGGGACCCGGACGCCGGTGAGATCGTCACCATGCCCATGAAGCCCGGGCAGTTCGTGATCTTCCTGGCGAAGTGCATCCACGGGTCTCTGCCGAACGTCAGCGACACCAAGCGGCTCGGCCTCGCCACCCGGTACGTCTCGCCGTCGGTGCGGGTCTACGAGCACATCGACAGCCTCAGCGGGTTCGGTGACGCCATCAGCCTCGACTACCACGGCAGCGTCCTGGTCTCCGGCGAGGACCGGTGGGGACACAACCGCATCCACACCGAGAACCTGAACGGGTTCCCGTTCCCGAAGGTGGACTGATGACCACCGACGACTACCGGCGCAAGTTCGCCGACTTCCTCGCCAAGCAGCCCATGACCGCCGACCTCACCTACGAGCAGGTGGCCGGCGCGACGACCCGCGCCGATCTGGGCATCAGCTCGCTCAACATGGTCCTGATCCTCGTGAACTACATCGAGGAGTACACGGGCAACTCGGTGACCATGCAGCCGGAATGGGTCTCCCGGCTGGGCGACGTCGAGGGCATCCTCTCCGTGCTCCGCGAGATCGACGCGAGCGCGGCGGTGGCGCCCCGGACCTGACCCCGCTGTCGCGGAGCCCGGCGTCGGCAGTTCCCGTCCGCACGGCCGATCGAAGGAACCATGATCTCGGATCTCGAAAACATCGGCATCGGGTCGTTCGCGTGTGTCTTCGGCGACCTGGAGAACAAGCCGGAGAACATCCCGGGCTTCGACGCCCTGTGGCAGACCGCGTCGTTCGGCACGGACTTCGGCGACATGGGCTGCGGCACCTACCGGAAGATGAACCGGCCGGTGCTCGACCATGTCGTCGATGCCGTGCGCCGCAGCATGAGCGGCTCGGGGGCACGGCCCGCGGACGTCGGTCACCTCGTCCTCGCCACCAGTGACCCGACGCTCGCCCTGCTGCCGTCCGACTTCGCCGAACAGGTGCTGCTCGCCTGCGGCCTGGACGACTGTGTGCCGCATCTGGTGTCCTACCAGCGGTGCTGCAGCTCGCTCACGGCACTGCGGCACGCGCGGGACCTGTTCGCGGATCCGGACGTCACCCATGTGGTCATGGTCGCTCTGGACTTCGTGCCGGACGACCGTGACCGGGTGCGCCCCTACGCCCTGTTCGGGGACGCCGCCGTCGCCTGCACGCTCACCCGGCACGAGCCCGGACTGGTACGGCTCGTCTCGTCCGCCGTCAAGGTGGACCCGGACGGACTGCGCGGCCAGGACACGTTCGCGTCCCGCAAGACCGTCGCCGACCGCGCGCTGGCCGCCGCCCTGCGCGCGGGCCGACGGCAACGGGGGCAGCTGACACGGGTGTTCGCCGCCAACCTGTACAAGCCGCTGACGCTGTTCAACGCCTCCTCGGTCGGACTGCCGCCGGACCGGCTGCACTTCACCGAGACACTCGCCGCCTACGGGCACTGCGGCAACGCCGACTGGATGATCAACCTGGCCGATCACCACGAGCGCGTCGGCGTCCGCGCCGGGCAGACGTACCTCGCACAGTCCCTCGCGCCGGGTTTCTACGCCTGCGTACTCCTGGAAGGGACCGCGTCGTGAAGGGGCTGCTCGACAGGGCCGACTGCATCGGGCCGATCGCCCTGCCGGCGGACGCGCTGGACGGCCTGCGCTCCCTCGCCGAGGCGGCCGGCGTCGACGAGTTCACCGCGCTGTCCCTGTGCGCGGGGGTCCTCGCCGCCCGGCTGCCCCATCCCGGAACGGACTGCCGGGTCCGGGTCACCCGGCAGGAGGCCGAGGCGGTCGTGCCCGGCCCCGGTACGCCGGACGCGGAGACGAGCTTCCGCGAGGCCTTGCGGCAGGCCGCCCGGGCCGAGGCACCGCTCGCAGCGGAACACGGTGAGGAACCCCCGGTCGCCGTGAGTCTGCTGATCGGCGCGACCGGCCGGAACCTGTACGTCGAGTCCCTGACCGACGCGTCCGACGTGCCCACCCCGCAGGCCTGGGCACACGCCTTCTGCAGGCTGCTCACCGGCCTGACGGACGACCCGGACGCCCCGATGCTCAGCCATCCTCTGGTGGGGCCGGAGGAACGCGAACGGATCCTTCACGGCCTCAACCCGTACCGGGAGCCGGTGATCCGATATCGCACGATGGCCGGCCCCTTCGAGGAGCAGGCCGCACGCACCCCGGACGCCGTCGCCCTCCAGGACGAGGACGGCACCACGGTCAGCTACCGGGAACTCAACGAGCGGGCGAACCGGCTGGCCCACCATCTGCGGGCACTCGGCGCCGGCCCGGGCGCCCGGATCGGGATCTGCCTGCGCCGCAGTATACCCCAGGTCGTCGCGGTGTACGCGGCGGTCAAGACCGGCGCCACCTACGTGCCCCTCGACGCGGATCTGCCGGACCAGCGCATCGCCCTCATCCTCGACGACGCCGACCCCCTGCTGGTGCTCACCGACCCGGCCTGCCGCGGCCATCTGCCCGACGGGGCCTGGCAGATCCACGACGTGGACACGGAACAGCCGGGCGCCGGGCACCCGGTGACGAACCCCGACGTCGACGCCGGCCCCGGACTGGTGCACATCCTGTACACCTCGGGAACCACCGGGCGGCCCAAGGGCGTCGTGTCACGGACCGAGGCCACCCTCGCCAACATCTTCTGGATGCAACGGCAGTACCCCTACCAGCCGGGCGAGACGGCGCTGTTCAAGGCGTCACCGGGGTTCGACATCTCCATCTGGGAAGTCTTCTGGCCGCTCTATCACGGCGCACGGCTCGTGATCTGCCGTCCCGGCGGTGAACGGGACCCGCGCCACCTGGCCCGGCTCACCCGCGACCACGACGTGTCGCTGGTCTTCCTGGTGCCGACGATGATGACGGCCTACCTGGAGGAACTGGCCGAGGCCGCGCCGAAGGCGCTGAAGTGGGTGGTGTGCGGAGGCGAACCGATGAGCCCCCGCATCCCCGAGTCATTCTCCGCCGTCCTGCCCGGCAGCGAACTCGTCAACGCCTTCGGCCCGACCGAGGCCGGGCCGGTCACCGACAACATCGTCGACGTGGGCTCGGTCGATGGAACCGTCCCCGTGGGCCAGCCCGCCGACAACTTCCGGGTGACCGTCCTCGACTCCAACCTCGACCTCGTCCCCGTCGGCACGCCCGGCGAGGCGTACATCAGCGGGCGGATCGGACTCGCCGACGGCTACTGGGGGCAGGCCGCCCAGACCTCGGAGCGGTTCGTCGCGGACCCCTACGGTCCGCCCGGCTCGCGGATGTACCGCACCGGAGACCTCGTCCGCCAGCGGCCGGACGGCGCGCTGGAGCACCTCGGCCGCATCGACCGGCAGGTCAAGATCCGTGGTCTGCGCATCGAGCCGGGCGAGGTCGAGTCGGTGCTCGCCGCGCACCCCGCCGTCGCCGACTGCGCGGTGCTCGCCCATGGGCAGCCGCTGCGCCTGCTCGCCTTCGTCGTGCCCGCCGGCCAGGACTCCGCCGCGGACTTGGACCCGGCGGCCGTGCTGGCCCACGCCGCAGAGGTGCTGCCCGCGCAGATGCGCCCGGACCGCGTGGTGCCGGTCGACTACCTGCCGGCGACGGTCAACGGCAAGATCGACCAGGGTGAACTGATCAAGATCTGGCAGGAACTCACCGAGCGGGAGCGGCCGGTCGAGCCGCCCGCCGACGAACTCGAAGCGGCGCTGGTCCGCATCTACCACCGGGTTCTCGGCCGGTCCTCCATCAGCGTGCTGGACACGTTCGTCGAGCTGGGCGGCCACTCGCTGCTCACCTTCCGGCTGCGTGACGAGTGCCGGGCGGCCCTGGGGGTCGAACCCGACGCGGCCCGGCTCATGCACGACACGCTGCGGGACGTGGCCGCGACGATCCGCAGGACGACGATCCCGTCAGCGCGGGACTAGGACCGGAGGGACGACGGCTTTGGACACCCTGACGACCGGCGACACGGACAAACTCGCCGGCGCCCTGCACGGCGATCTCATCACCCCCGCCGACCCGGGCTACGACGAGGCCCGCCGGGTCTGGAACGCCGACATCGACCGGCGCCCCCTGCTGATCGCACGCTGCGCCGACGTGACGGACGTGCGGGCCGCCGTCGTCTTCGCCGCCGAGCGGGGACTGCCCGTCGCGGTGCGCGGCGGCGGCCACAGCGTCGCCGGCCACGGCACCTGCGACGGCGGTCTGGTCGTCGACCTGCGCGGGATGCGCTCCGTCGAGATCGACATCGACCGCCGGCTGGCGCATGTGCAGGGCGGAGCGCTGTGGCAGGACGTCGACGGGGCCGGCCAGGCGCACGGACTGGCGACCACGGGCGGCATCGTCAGCGAGACCGGCGTCGGCGGACTCGCCCTCGGGGGCGGTATCGGCCACCTCATGCGCCGCTGCGGGCTCACCGTGGACAACCTGGTGGAAGCCGACGTGGTCACGGCCGACGGCGGTCTCCTGCGGGTCGACGAGACCACCGACCCGGAGCTGCTGTGGGGCCTGCGCGGCGGCGGCGGCAACTTCGGGGTCGTGGTGCGGTTCGGCTTCCGCCTGCACGAGGTCGGCCCGACCGTCCTCGGCGGCATGATCATCCACCCGCTCGACGTCGCGCCGCGATTCCTCACCCGCTACCGCGACCTCATAGCCGACGCCCCCGACGAACTCGGCACGATCCTCAACCTCCGGCTGTGCCCGCCGGTGCCCGCCGTTCCCGAGCACCTGCACGGCTCGCCGGTCGTGGCCCTGAACGTGTGCTGGTCCGGCGCCGACCCGGAGGAAGGTGAGAGGTTTCTGCGTCCGCTGCGCGCGTTCGGGTCCGCGCTGCTCGACTCGGTCGCGCCGATGCCGTACGTGGACCTGCAGCGGACGGTCGACCGCACCTCACCGCCGGGCAAGGAGTACTACTGGCGATCGGTGGACTTCGGGACGCTCGACGACCAGGTCATCGACACCGTCGTCGAGCACGCGTCGCGGATCACCTCGCCGCTGTCGGCCGTGCCGATCTACCACCTCGGCGGGGCGATCGGCCGGGTGCCGGACGACGGCACCGCCTTCGGCCCCCGCCACGCCGGCCACAACATCAACATGTTCGGCGCGTGGGAGCCCGGCCGCGGCGACCGGGACCGGCACGTCGGCTGGGTGCGGGACTTCAGCGACGCCATGGCGCCCCACGCGGTCGGCCAGTACGTCAACTTCCTCAACGACGAGGGCAGCGAGGGTGTCCGCGCGGCCTACGGCCGGCGGTGGCGGCGCCTCGTCGATCTCAAACGGCGCCTGGACCCTCAGAACCTCTTCCGCTTCAACTTCAACATCGACCCGGGCCTGCCCGACGAGGGGGACCGATGAGATTCGGCATCATGATCGTCCCTGAGGACCGCTGGCGCACGGCGCGCCACAAATGGCTCCGGGCCGAGGAGATGGGGTTCGACCACGCCTGGACCTACGACCACCTCAACTGGCGGGCGTTCCGCGCCAAGGAGTGGTTCCCCATGGTCCCGACGCTGACCGCCGCAGCCGCGGCGACCGAGCGCATCGGCCTCGGCGTGCTGGTCGCCTCGCCCAACCTGCGCCACCCGGTTCACCTCGCCAAGGATGTCACCGCTCTCGAGGACATCTCCGACGGCCGCATCATTCTCGGCCTCGGCGCAGGCGCCGAGGGATTCGACTCGCGCATGACCCGCCGCACCTCCTGGAGCCGACGCGAGCGCACCGAGCGGTTCGCCGAGTACGTCGAGCTGACCGACCGGCTCCTGACGCAGCCGGTGACGACGTTCGACGGCCGCTACTACCTCGCCGACGAAGTGCACTCCCAGCCTCTGTGCCGGCAGCAGCCCCGAGTCCCCTTCGCGGTCGCCGCGTCCGGGCCGCGCGGCATGCGTGTGGCAGCCCGGCACGGCTCGTACTGGGTCACCACCGGCGAGCCCAACCGGTTCGCCGACGCACCCTACGAAGAGGCCCTGCCCGTCCTGCGCCGGCAGGTGGAGGAACTGGAGAAGGCCTGCGGGGAGGTCGGCCGCGACCCGTCCACCCTCTCCCGGCTGCTCGTCGCCGGCCCCACCGTCGGCGGCGTCCTCGACTCTCCTGCGGCGTTCTTCGACGCGGCGGGCCGTTTCGCCGAGGCCGGCATCACCGACCTCGTCGTGCAGTGGCCCCGGCCCGACGAGCCGTTCCAGGGCAGTGAGGACGTGCTGGAGAAGGTCGCCGAGGACCTCGACGGGCACCGCGGCGCCTGACCGGGCCGACGGGGAAGACCCGACCGTCGTCCCAGGAGACAACCGGTTCCGACACAGAAGGACTGCTTGATCCGATGCGCACCCACTACGTGGGGGACACCCCCCTTGACGACGCCCGGCTCACCGAGGACCTGGAAGTGAGCGATTCCCTGACGTGGTCGGAGGCGTACAGCGACTACGTCTTCGGCGGTGCCTGGAAGAGCTGCATGCTCTGGGCCCGGGGTGGAGACCCCGGTGACGGTGTGGTCACTCACTACGACCATGAACGGCCCGCCGCCTTCACCCCGTTCGCCGACCGCCTGCCCTACCTCCGGAAACTGATCGAGGATGTCGCCGACCTGGACCGGCTCAACTTCGTGCGCCTGGCCAAGGTGCAGAACAGCGTGATCATCCCGCACCGTGACCTGCTCGAACTGTCCGACCTCGCCGACGAGACCCGCAACGCCCACCGTATGCACATCCCTCTCGTCACCAACGAGGACTGCTTCTTCAACGAGGGGGACACCGTCTACCGCATGCGCCGGGGCGAGGTGTGGTTCCTCGACGCCTCGGAGATCCACTCGGTGGCGGTGCTCTCCTCCCAGGAGCGCGTGCACCTGATGTTCGACTTCGTGGATGTGCCGTCCTCCAAGCCGCTGACCACGGTCCGGGGCGCGGGACCCGATGCCGGGATCCCCGACGACCGTACGGTGAAGCGCCCGCCGCTCACCGACGCCGAGCACGCCGGCCTGATGCGCCTCGCCGACATCCTCACGCCGGAGACGGTCAACGAGGTCTTCAGCATCGTCATCAAACGGCACTTCCGTTCCGACGGCGGCGAGAACTTCGTGTGGCGGACGATGACCGACATCGCGCGCGCCGCCGCCGACCCGGCCGTCCTCGCGCACGTCGAGGAGTTGAGGCGCCACTACACCCTGGAACGCGCGGCCTGACCGTCCGCGATCCCGCCCCGCGCCGCATGTGTCCGGCGGACCCTGCACCGTCTGACGCACCTCGGCGAGGCGGTCCTGGGCCGGCGGGACCGACCGCTGTCCTGGCCCGCCCACGGGGAATGCCGCCACCCGGCCCCGGCAGGGCCGGGTGGCGCTCCAGGGGTCAGAGCTCGGACACGAAGTACTGCTCCACCGTCATCCGCGCGTTCGCCGAGGCGCCCGTGCGGGTGCCGGTGGACTCGCGGGCCAGGGTGTAGAACGCGTCGACGTAGTCCGGGTCGTCGGTCCACCAGGACGTGGGCATCGCGTCGATGATCGCGTCGACCAGCGGGATGTACGCCCCTTGGTCGGTGATCGTCAGCAGGACCGCGGCGAGTGCCTTGGCCAGCGACGAGTAGTTGGTGTCCCCGTCGTCCTCCATCAACACGACATCGGCCAGGTTGTACTTGTAGTTCGACCAGTTGACCAGGATCTGGCCCGGGGAGTAGGTCGTGCCCTCGTCGTCGATGTACGGCATCGTGACCGTGTCGACGCGGACCTTCCCGTCCGTGCCGAAGCCGGTGACCAGGCCGAACATCTCGGCGTCGCCCTTGAACCACGGCTCCTTGACGTCCGCCACGCTGATCGACTTGATCCGGGTCGTCCAGAAGCCGGAGGCGGACGCTGACGTGTTGATGGCCGGGCTGGACAGGCCCCGGGCGGCCAGCTCCTTGCCGATGACCTTCAGGCCGGCCTCCAGCGCCGTCTGCCCGTCGACGCCGACGACGTAGACGGGCCGGTCCGGTGCCTTGGCCGCGTCCAGCTCGTGCGCCCTGCCCGCGCTGTCGTAGGCCACGACGACCTCGGCGTCCTCGGACGGCGCCGACGCGACCAGCGGGGCGGTCCGGGCGAGGTCGGCCGCGCTCGCCGGCCGGCCGGCGAGGCTCACCCGCAGCAGGTGCGGCGCCTCCTTGCCGAGCCCCTTCACGCGGGCGACATCCGTCTCGGCGCCGGCGAGGGTGCCGCGGAAGCCCCTCACGGACGACGTCCGGGACGTCGCCGTCAGGGCCAGCAGGTCCACGTCCTCGCCGGCCAGCGTCGCCGCCGCGACCTGTTTGCGCCAGGCGGGCTCGGCGAGCGTACGGGCGAACGCGCGCGCCGTCGTGTCCTCGATCCCGGCGACGGGTGAACTCTTGGCGGGGGCCGGTGTGGTGGGGGCGTCGGCCGCCCCCGCGGTTCCCTGAAGGGTGGTCAGGGCCAGGCCGCTCAGCGCGAGCGCGGTCAGTGCCGCGCGGAGCCGTCTCTCAGCGAACAACTCGTCCTCCATGCATGGGCGTTGCCCGAGTGGGGGCATGCCGGAAGTACCGCCGTGCGGCGCACGACGGCCGTGCTCGTGCGAGTGCGGCTCCAGTGTGGAGGGTGTTCGTCTACGCGGATAGACGGCGGGGTGGTGATTCATGGCCAAAGGTGGCCGACTGCCGGAAAAATTCAGAAGCGCTTTGGGGAGAGGGGGGGTGGGGTTCACCAACCCGCGCGGCGGATGCGGAGAGGTCCCCGCACCTCGCTCTCCTTCACCGGGCGGCCGCCCTGGGTCACCTCGACCTTGCCCGCCGCCACCAGACGCCAGGCCGCCCGCCGGGCCGGTTCCATCAACGCGCGCCAGCCCTCGCCGTCCCCGTCGTGGACCTCGCGCGCCGCGTCGGACGGGCAGATCGAGGACGTGGCCGCGCGGCGCTCCAGCAGGCCGATGATGGCCCGCTCCAGGCGCCGGTCGAGCTGCCGGTCCGTCTCCGTCACGCCTCCCAGTGTGGCACCGCCCCGTCCGCCACAGACGTCTTGCACCACGGAAGCCGCACGGACGAGGCGCACAAGGACAGCGGCGCACCGGCGACGAGGACACCCGCGCAGGCGAGCGCGACGACGCCGAGGCGCCCGGCCGGACGGGCCGGGGGACCGGACGTGGGGGACGGCGTCGTGTCCGAGGGGGCGGTGGAACGGGACGTGGTCAACGCTCTCTCCGGGTACGGTCGCCGCGGACCGGCGTACGACGTGAGGCGCCGCCCGGCGTCGAGGAACGGACGGGAGCGGGGCGGCGCGAAGGGCCGCTCCACTGTCGGGAGCCCCGCGACCGCGAGCCGGCCACCGCCCTCCCGGCGGCGGCATCCGGCAGAAGCACCGGCCCCCGCGCGCGGAATCCCCCACCCCCTCCGACCCGGCCCGGACCGGGTGCCTTGACCTTGACACGGTGACAAGGTGTCCCCTGGGTGCAGGAGGTGGTCCCGATCGACCCGACAGAAACGACCCCGCACAACGCCCGCCTGACCGGTGCCCTGAGCGCCGAGGAGCCCTCGATCCGGCTCAAGGCGGCCCTGGCGGCCGGCACGTCCGCCGACCCCGGACTGCTGGACACCCTCGTGGAACGCTGCGCGGTCGAACCGGACTTCTTCGTACGGGACATGCTGTCCTGGGCCCTGACCCGGCTCCCGTCCGAGCCGACCCTGGCCCGCGTACGGCGGGAGCTGGGCGCCCCCCGCGCCCAGGCCCGGAGTCAGGCCCTGCACACCCTCTCCAAGATCGGCGACAGGAGCGTGTGGGCCTCGATCCCGCGTTCCCTGCTGCACGACGCCGACGACGAGGTGGCCCGGACCGCCTGGCGGGTCATGGTCGCCCTCGCGCCCGAGGACGAGGCCACCCGGGCCGACCTGGCCGGGGAACTCGTCCGGCAGCTCGGCCGCGGCGACCGTGCCGTACGGCTCAGTCTGAGCAGGGCGCTCGTCGACCTCGGCGAGGCGACCCGGACCGCCCTGGAGCGGGCCGCCGCCGACCCCGACCCCGCGGTGGCCACGCACGCCGCCGCCACCGAGGTGCTCAGGGAGCGTCCGGAGGCCGGCTTCGACGCGGCGGTGGACGAGGCCCGACGGATCGTCGCCCTGAGCCGTGCCCCCGAAGTCCCGCCCGCCGCCCAGGGGGCCGGACCGTGCTGATCGGTGAGGTGGCCCGGCGCTCCGGGGTGAGTGCCCGGATGCTCCGCCACTACGACGCCCTCGGTCTGGTGCGGCCGACGGGCCGGACCGTCGGCGGCTACCGCGAGTACTCCGCCGAGGACGTCCGACGGATCTTCCATGTGGAGAGCCTGCGCTCCCTCGGTCTCTCCCTGCACCAGATCGGGCAGGCCCTGGAGGATCCGGCCTTCACCCCGGCCGCCCTGGTCGGCGACCTCATCCGATGGACGCGGGAGCGGCTGGAACGCGAACGGGAACTGCTCGAACGGCTCCGCGCGATCGACGCGTCGGCGCCGACCGACTGGCAGGACGTCCTGCGCGTCGTGGCGCTCATGCAGGGCCTCGACTCGCCCAGTGCCGCGCGCCGCCAGCAGACCGTGCTGACCCGGCGGGACGACGAACCGGTCCCGGCCGACCTGCTGGCCAAGGCCGTCCTGACCGAGTCCGACCCGGTCGTGTCCGGCGCCCTGCGCTGGGGGCTCGCCCGGGCCGACGACGCGGCGGCGACGGCCGGGGTGACGGCCCTGGCCGCCGGCATGCGCTACGAGGACGCCGCAGTCCGGCGCCGTGCGACGCTCGCTCTCGCCGAACTGGCCGAGGTCCCCGCCGCGACCGCCGCGCTGCAGGACGCGCTCACGGACCCGGACCCGACCGTCCGCGGGCCCGCCGCTCTCGCGCTGGGCCGGCGGGGCGTGACCGCGGCCGTGCCGGTGCTCGTCGCCCTGGTGGCCGAGGGCGTCAACGACGTCGACGCCGCGGAGGCACTCGGCACGCTGTCCGGGGACCCGGCGACCGCAGACCGCGTCCTGACCGCGCTGACCGGCGAACTCGACGCCCCCGGCGCCGACTCGGCGACCCGGATCCGGCTCACACAGGCACTGGTCGAACTGCCGGGGACCACCGGACGCGAGGTGCTGCGCCGGCTGGCCCACGACGACGACCACGCGGTCGCCCGCGTCGCCGCGGCCTTCACCAAGCTGCTCGACGAACGTCTCTGAGGCGCCCCTCTACTCCGGCAGCTCCGTGCCCGCCTGCTCGGCGACCATGTACCGGGCGTACCAGTCCGGCCAGTCGGGGTCCTCCGCGCCGGTGCGCGCCTCGTGCTCGCTGTGCGCGGCGGCGGCCCGGCGCAGGGCGCTCGCCAGGTCCCCGGCCGAGGAGTACGTCGTGGTCGCGGGGTCGAGGCGGCCCGGGAGCCGGGTGGTGATCTCCTGGAGCACGTACCCGTTCCCGTCCGGGTCGCTGAACGACAGGAAGGAGCCGTAGCTGGTCCGCTTCGGGTCGGGGCCCGGCACCCGCGCGTCGGTGCCGCCGTGGTGGAAGACACCGCCCGCGTCGTGGAAGACCTCGCTCGGGTCGGCGCCGTTCCGCTTCAGCTCGGAGTGGGCCGCCTCGATGTCGTCGACCACGAGGTGCAGGCCGCGTGCCGTGCCGGGTGCCTGTTCGGTCACGGACGTGCCGAAGATGACCGACGCCGGTGAGCCCGGAGGGGTCACCTGCACCACCCGGAACGAGTCGTCCGTGGCGACGTCCGCGTCGAGCCTCCAGCCCAGTCCCGTGTAGAAGTCCTTCGCCCGGTCGACGTCGGACACCGGCACCACGACGATCTCCAGTTTCATGTCCATGGTTGTGAGGCTCCCGTCTCGGAGTGGGGGCGGCGGGGAGACAGGCGTCCGGCCGTACGCCGGGCGCTCAGCGCGCGACGAGTTGCTGGCCGCCGTCGATGTCGTAGGTGGCGCCGGTGAGGGCGCCGTTGGCCATGATGTGCAGCGCGAGGGCGGCGACGTCCGCCGGGCCGACGACCCGGCCGATCGGCAGGGTCCGGCGCAACTCCTCGCGGCGTTCCTCCAGTCGGTCGCCCAGGAGGGAGGCGGACAGGGGCGTGTCCACGAAGCCCGCGGCGAGGAGGTTCACCCGCACCGGGGCGAGTTCCACGGCGAGGTTCGCGGCCAGCGCGGGCAGGGCCGCGGTGAGCGCGCCGATCACCGCCATGCCGGGTGCGGGGCGCCGGGCCCCGGTACCGCCGATGAACAGCAGCGAGCCGCCGGGCCTGACCTTGTCCCGGCAGGCCCGCCCGGCCGCGAGCAGCATCGCCAGCCGCCCGCCGAAGTCCCGTCCACCGGCGCTCAGATCGAGCTCGGCGAGCGGTGTGTACGACGGACTGCCCGCCGTCACCAGGACGTGGTCGACCTGTCCGGGCAGGCCCCGCAGGAACCCCTCCAGACGGTCGGCGTCCATGGCGTCGAACGCGGCCGTGCTCAGCGCGTCCAGTTCCTCGGCCGCGCGCTCCAGACGCCCGGGATCGCGGGCCGTCAGGATCACGTCACCGCCGGCCGCCCGGACCTGACGGGCGGTCTCCAGACCGATGCCCGAACTGCCGCCCACGACCACGACCCTCTGCCCGGCGGGCCCTCCCGATGCCGGGGGAACCACGTCCGTCTCGTCGCTCGCTCGCACAGCCCACCGCCGTCCACACGTCCGACACGTACGAGCCTGCGGCAGGGGGCGTAGCCGGGTCAGTCATGTGCTTGCCGGACTTTCCCGCCCGTTCCCGGGCGCTCCACCACGGACTGCCCGGCTCGAGACATCAGTCTGTCACCCGTCCGGCCGGGTCGCACCCGGACCGGACAACGGCCCGGACAACCCGGGTACCCGGTCCGTGAGGCCCGGTCGTTTCGGTCGCCGGCCGTGTCGGTGTTGGGCCGAACGGGTGACTTGGCGTAAGAATTGGCTGGTGCAGGCATTGAGGGCGATTCAGGTCGGGGTGAGCCGGTGAACAGCTACGACGTCACCGATGAACAGTGGGAGGGGCTCGCCCAGGTCGTGCCGCTGCGGGGGCGCGACGCCTGGCCGTCGGCGGTGGACCACCGTGCGATGCCGGAGGCGGAGACCGAACCGCGCCGGCGCTTCGTCGTCCTGCGGGTCAACGTCTTCGGGGACGCCCGCGAGGTCGCGGAGACGCTGATGGCGGGCATCCCGGTGCTGCTGGATCTCACCGGCGCCGAGAACGAGGTCGCCAAGAGGGTGCTCGACTTCAGCACCGGTGTGGTCTTCGGGTTGGGCAGCGGTATGCACCGCGTCGACCGGAACGTGTTCCTGCTGACCCCGCCGGGCACCGAGGTGAGCGGACTGATGCAGACGGCGGGCGTCCCCGGCGCGTGAGAGCGGGCGGTGGCGTGACCGTCACCTCTTCCGCGCGCCCGGGCGCCGGGGAGCGCACTCCGCCGCCGTACCCCGTTCGTAGGAAGCCCGTGAGGGTGGAACGGTTCGCCTGAGGACACCGGCCCTACCGTCCCCGACATGGGCCTTTCCTCTGTCTCCGGTGCCGTGTCCGTACCGCCCCAGGGCCGGCGCGCGGGGGTCCCGGCCTCCGTACGCCCCTCCGGACCGGTGGCGAGGGAGGTCCCCGCAAGCCCGTCCGGTCCGGTGCCGGCTCCGGCCGCCGGGGAGCGCCCCGCCGATGGTCCACCGGACGCGCCCCGCCCCCAGGTCGTCGAGCTGCGGCTGTCCGCGTTCGCCGGGCACCGCAGGGCCGTCTTCCCGCTCGGCCCGTGCACCTTCCTCGTGGGCCCCAGCGGCTCCGGGAAGACGACCGCGCTGCGGGCGTACGAGGCACTGGCCCGGCTCGCCGGGGGCCGCACCGTCGACGAGGCGTTCCCCGACCCCGCGGCCTGCGTTCCGGAACGGGCCCGCCCGGACGCCCAGCGGCGGCGCGGCTTCCGTATCGGCTGCACCGCCGACGGCCCCGAGGGCCCGGTGCGGCTCGACGTGGCGGTGCAGGCGGAACCCGAACTGCGGATCGTCGGGGAGAGGTTGCGCGCGGACGGCGTCGTGCTGCTGGAGACGGCCCTGCGCGACCCCGGCCGGCGCCATGTGCAGGCCGCCTGGCACACGGCCGGTCAGACGCCGGTGACCCGGGCGCCGCTCCCCGACGACCGGCTCGGCACCGCGCTGCTGCCGCTGCGGGTGTCCGGGCGGACGGACGGCCAGCGGCGGGTCCTCGCCGCCGCCGAGCAGATGGTGGTGGCCCTGCGGTCGGTGTTCGCCTGCGACCCCCGGCCCGGGCGGATGCGGGCCCCGGTCCCGGTCGGCTCCGGCCGGCTGCTCGGGAGCTGCGACAACCTCGCCGACGTGCTGTGGCGCACCCGCTCCGAGTGCACACGGCGGCACGCCCAGTTCGTCGCCGCCACCCGTGCCGGATGCGCCGGACCGGTGACGGACGTCGTCGCCGAACTTCTGGCGGACGGCACGGTCCGCGGCTTCCTCGACCGCGGCGACGGC
The DNA here is from genome assembly GCF_003074055.1 of Streptomyces nigra. Lineage (NCBI taxonomy): Bacteria > Bacillati > Actinomycetota > Actinomycetes > Kitasatosporales > Streptomycetaceae > Streptomyces > Streptomyces nigra. The sequence goes on from NZ_CP029043.1 coordinate 5,788,126, forward strand.
GTCCGCACCGCGCTCGGTCGGCTCGGCCACGGGGAACTGCGCTATCTCGCCCTGTCCCTGGTGCTGCTGACCGGGCCCGGCGTCCTGGAGGTCGACCCGGTGCGCGAGGTGCCCGCCGCCCTGCAGACCCTGAGCGTCCTCGCGGACGGCCTCGACCGGGGCCTGGACCCCGTGCAGCGCGCGGAGTTGGTCGGTCTGGCGGCCCGCATGGGCGAGCGGGGCCACATCCGGCTCGTCGGGTCGGTCAGCGACCCCTCGGGGCCGGCGGAGACGCCCGGTGTGACGGTGGTACACCTGGAGCCGTGACCGAACCCCTCGATGTGGCCCGCCTCCAGCGCAGACTGGCCGAGTTCGCCGCCGCGCGCGCCTGGCAGCCGTACCACACGCCGAAGAACCTCGCCTCCGCGCTCAGCGTGGAGGCCTCCGAACTGCTGGAGATCTTCCAGTGGTTGACCCCGGAGGAGTCCGCCCGGGTCATGGACGACGACGGTACGGCCGCCCGGGTGCGGGACGAGGTCGCGGACGTCCTGGCGTATCTGCTCCAGTTCTGCGAGGTGCTCGGGATCGACCCGCTCGCTGCGCTGGACGCGAAGATCGACCGCAACGAGCGGAGGTTCCCCGCGCCCCAGTGAGCTCCCTGGCGCCCAGTGAGGGATTAGTTCCACTTTCACTCTCCGTGGCGATTCGACGGCCCGTATCCGAAAAGTTGTCCGCAGATTTCCGCCTTCCTCTGGCTTTTCGTCTCAACGCCCTTCACTCTGGGTAGTGGACAAGGGAGTTCGGAGTTCAGGTGGACGTGTGGGCAGCGCGTCCAGACGGACGGGGACTGCGGATGGACGCGGTGCGGCTGATCATGAACAGCAGGCGAGCGCTGGCGGGAAGCGGCGGCGCGCCGGACATCATGACCGAGGTGTGGCAGGCGCAGGCGCTCGCCCAGGCGATCGGCAGCCGCCTCGCCGTCTACGGACCACCCGAACTGCGCGGGGAGGCCATCGGGTTGACCGAGCTCGCGGGTCGCGGGTGCGGGGTCCTGGAGGCCCCGGAGCTCGCGGAGGGCGCCTTACGCGCCGCCCAGCTCACCGAGCTGGGCGACGCGCGGCAGGCCCTGATGAACCTGGGGAGCCTGCTCGGCGAGGCCGGCATCGCACTGGTCGGCGTGGCCAGTTCGGCCGACGACGAGACGACGTACTGGCGCTGCATGGAGGCGATCGACGCCGCGGACGAGTCCCGCGACCGGGTTCTGGAGATGCTCCGCAGACTCGCGGACCGCGACGAGGTGCTCGCGGAACGGGAGGCGGGCTGACACCCCCGTGCCCGGGAGGCTCTGTCAGGCGGTTCCGCCCTCCGCCGCCGGCGGCGCACCCCGTACGCCCCCGGTCGACTGGAGGTCGGCGTCCAGGGCCGACAGATCGGCGTTCAGGGCCGCCATCAGTTCCTCCATCTGCTCCAGCAGGCCCTTCGGCCGGCCGGTCCCCCCGCCACCCACCGGTGGGTCGAACTCCTCGGACATGACGGCCTCCTCCGGCCCGCGGCCCCCCCCAACGGCAGTGGGCCGACCTGGTGACACCCCGGCGGTGACAGGCCGGTGCGGAAGCCGGGCGATCCGGCTCCGACCGGGCAAACGATCACCGTCGGCGCCGGTCACCGGCCGGGCGGCGGCCGTCAAGGGCGGCGGCCGAATTCACCCGCCCGTGGCCGGCCACGGCACCCCGGACCCCCGACAGCCGGACTGCCGGGCGGCCGATGCGCGTCCGGGCGTGCAGGATGGAGGCATGGATCTTCGCATCTTCACCGAGCCCCAGCAGGGGGCCACCTACGAGACGCTGCTGACCGTGGCGAAGGCCACCGAGGACCTCGGCTTCGACGCCTTCTTCCGCTCCGACCACTATCTGAAGATGGGCGACGTGGACGGGCTGCCCGGCCCCACCGACGCCTGGATCACCCTGGCCGGTCTCGCCCGTGAGACCCGGCGCATCCGCCTCGGCACCCTGATGACCGCCGCCACCTTCCGGCTGCCCGGCGTGCTCGCCATCCAGGTCGCCCAGGTCGACCAGATGTCCGGCGGCCGCGTCGAACTCGGCCTGGGCGCGGGCTGGTTCGAGGACGAGCACAAGGCGTACGGCATCCCGTTCCCGAAGGAGAAGTTCGGACGCCTGGAGGAGCAGCTCGCCATCGTCACGGGGCTGTGGGAGACCAAGGTCGGCGAGACCTTCGACTTCCAGGGGAAGTACTACACGCTCAGCGACTCGCCCGCCCTGCCCAAGCCGGCCCAGGACCGCATCCCGGTGCTCATCGGAGGCCACGGCGCCACCCGTACGCCGCGTCTGGCCGGTAAGTTCGCTGATGAGTTCAATATGCCTTTTGCCGGGATTGATGATTCCGCGAGGCAGTTCGGCCGGGTCCGGGACGCCGTCCGGGAGGCCGGCTGCCGCCCCGAGGACCTCGTCTACTCCAACGCCCTCGTCGTCTGCGTCGGCAAGGACGACCAGGAGGTCGCCCGCCGCGCCGCCGCCATCGGCCGCGAGGTCGACGAGCTGAAGGAGAACGGGCTGGCCGGTTCCCCCGCCGAGGTCGTCGAGAAGATCGGCCGCTACCAGGAGGCCGGCTCGCAGCGGATCTACCTCCAGATGCTCGACCTGCACGACCTGGACCACCTGGAGCTGATCTCCGCCGAGGTCCAGTCGCAGCTGTCGTAGGTCACGCAGCAGCTGTCACAGATCACGCGCGCACGCCCCGGGGACCCGTCCCCGGGGCGTCGTCGTGCGCCCGAAATTCCCGGGTGCCGCCGGCGGGCGCTCGATACGGTGTGCGGAACCGCAGTTCAGACCACTACGTCAAGGTCATCCACCGTGTTCCTGACCCTCACCACCACCGGCACCCCGGAGCGCCCGGCCACCGATCTCGGCTATCTGCTGCACAAGCATCCCGGGAAGTCGCAGGCGTTCTCCACCTCCTTCGGCACGGCCCACGTCCTCTACCCCGAGGCGGACGCCGAGCGCTGCACCGCGGCGCTGCTGCTGGAGGTCGACGCGGTGGCGCTGGTCCGGCGCGGCAAGGGCAAGGGGCGGGGCGGCGCCCCCGACGCGGCGCTCGCCCAGTACGTCAACGACCGCCCGTACGCGGCCTCCTCGCTGCTCGCCGTGGCGCTGAGCTCGGTGTTCTCCAGTGCGATGCGCGGGGTGTGCCACGCCCGCCCGGAGCTGCCCGACCGGCCGCTGCCGCTGCGCGTCGAGGTGCCGTCGCTGCCCGCCCGGGGCGGCGCCGCGCTCGTCGGGCGGCTGTTCGAGCCGCTCGGCTGGGACGTCACCGCCGAGCCCGTACCGCTCGACGAGCGGTTCCCCGAGTGGGGCGACTCGCGCTACGTCCGGCTCGTCCTGGAGGCGGACACGCTGACCCTCGCCCAGGCCCTGCGGCACCTGTACGTGCTGCTCCCGGTCCTCGACGACGCCAAGCACTACTGGGTCGCCCCCGACGAGGTCGACAAGCTGCTGCGCGCCGGTGAGGGCTGGCTGCCGGACCACCCCGAGCAGAAGCTGATCACCAGCCGTTATCTGTCCCGCCGCTGGTCGCTGACCCGGGAGGCGCTGGAGCGGCTGGAACTGGTGCGGCTCGCCGAGAGCGACGACAGCGAGGTCGAGGACATCGACAACGCGGTCGCCGACGAGACCGAGACCGAGGAGAAGCCGGCCCCGCTCGCCGTGCAGCGCCGCGACGCCATCCTGACCGCGCTGCGGGCGTCCGGTGCCGCGCGCGTGCTCGACCTGGGGTGCGGGCAGGGCCAGCTGGTGCAGGCGCTGCTCAAGGACCCGGCGTTCACCGAGATCGTCGGCCTCGACGTGTCCGTGCGGGCGCTCACCATCGCCGGTCGGCGGCTGAAGCTGGACCGGATGGGGGAGCGGCAGGCCGCGCGCGTGAAGCTGCTGCAGGGCTCGCTCGCCTACACCGACAGCCGGCTCAAGGGGTACGACGCCGCCGTGCTCAGCGAGGTCGTCGAGCATGTCGACCCGCCCCGGCTGCCCGCCCTGGAGTACGCGGTGTTCGGGTCGGCCCGCCCCCGCACCGTCCTCGTGACCACCCCGAACGTCGAGTACAACGTCCGCTGGGAGAGCCTGCCCGCCGGGCACGTCCGGCACGGCGACCACCGGTTCGAGTGGACGCGCGAGGAGTTCCGCGCCTGGGCCGGAGCCGTCGCCGAACGGCACGGCTACGGCGTTCAGTTCGTGCCCGTGGGACCCGACGACCCCGAGGTGGGGCCGCCGACGCAGATGGCCGTGTTCGCACGTGACGTGACCGGGGAGAAGGAGGCGAAGGCCGCATGACCGAGACCACGCAGGGGCGGGTCCTGCCCGTCACCGACCTCTCCCTCGTCGTCCTCGTCGGCGCCTCCGGCTCCGGCAAGTCGACGTTCGCCCGCAGGCACTTCAAGCCGACCGAGGTGATCTCCTCCGACTTCTGCCGGGGCCTGGTCGCCGACGACGAGAACGACCAGAGCGCCAGCCGGGACGCCTTCGACGTCCTGCACTACATCGCGGGCAAGCGCCTGGCGGCCGGCCGCCGTACTGTCGTCGACGCCACCAGCGTGCAGCAGGACGCCCGGCGGCAGCTCGTCGAGCTGGCCAAGCGGTACGACGTGCTGCCCATAGCCGTCGTGCTCGACGTGCCCGAGGAGGTGTGCGCCGAGCGCAACGCGGCCCGCACGGACCGCGCCGACATGCCGCGCCGCGTCATCCAGCGGCACATCCGCGAACTGCGCCGCTCCCTGCGGCACCTGGAGCGCGAGGGCTTCCGCAAGGTGCACGTCCTGCGCGGCGCCGAGGAGGTCGAGCGCGCCACCGTCGTCACCGAGAAGCGCTTCAACGACCTCACGCACCTCACCGGCCCGTTCGACGTCATCGGCGACGTCCACGGCTGCGCGTCCGAACTGGAGGCGCTGCTGGGCAAGCTGGGCTATGTCGACGGCGTGCACCCGGAGGGCCGTACCGCCGTCTTCGTCGGCGACCTCGTCGACCGCGGCCCGGACAGCCCGGGGGTGCTGCGACGCGTGATGGCCATGGTCAAGTCGGGCGACGCGCTGTGCGTGCCCGGCAACCACGAGAACAAGTACGGACGCCACCTCAAGGGCCGCAAGGTCCAGCACACGCACGGACTCGCGGAGACCATCGAGCAGATGGAGGGCGAGAGCGAGGAGTTCCGCGCCGAGGTGCGGGAGTTCATCGACGGACTCGTCAGCCACTACGTCCTCGACGGCGGCCGGCTGGTCGTCTGCCACGCCGGTCTGCCGGAGAAGTACCACGGCCGTACGTCGGGCCGGGTCCGCTCGCACGCGCTGTACGGCGACACCACCGGCGAGACCGACGAGTTCGGGCTGCCGGTGCGCTACCCGTGGGCGGAGGACTACCGGGGCCGCGCGGCCGTCGTGTACGGCCACACCCCGGTCCCCGAGGCCACCTGGCTGAACAACACCATCTGCCTGGACACCGGTGCCGTCTTCGGCGGCAAGCTGACCGCGCTGCGCTGGCCCGAGCGGGAACTGGTCGACGTGCCCGCCGAGCAGGTCTGGTACGAGCCGGCCCGGCCGCTGCGCACGGAGGCACCCGGCGGCCAGGACGGCCGGCCGCTGGACCTGGCGGACGTGCACGGGCGCCGGGTCGTGGAGACCCGGCACCACGGGCGGGTCGCGATCCGCGAGGAGAACGCGGCGGCGGCCCTGGAGGTCATGAGCCGCTTCGCCGTCGACCCCCGGCTGCTGCCCTACCTGCCGCCGACGATGGCGCCCACGGCGACCTCGGCGGTCGACGGCTACCTCGAGCACCCGGCGGAGGCGTTCGCCCAGTACGCGGCGGACGGCGTCGAGCGGGTCGTGTGCGAGGAGAAGCACATGGGCTCGCGCGCGGTGGCCCTGGTGTGCCGGGACGCGGAGGCGGCACGCCGTCACTTCGGCGTCGACGGCCCGACCGGCTCGCTGTACACCCGTACGGGCCGCCCGTTCTTCGACGACCCGGCGGTGACGGAGACGATCCTGGAGCGGATCCGCACGGCCGCCGGCGAGGCCGGCCTGTGGACCGAGCTGGACACCGACTGGCTGCTGCTCGACGCCGAGCTGATGCCGTGGTCGCTGAAGGCCGCCGGGCTGCTGCGCTCCCAGTACGCGGCGGTCGGCGCCGCGGCCGGCGCGGTGTTCCCCGGTGCCCTCGCGGCACTGGAGAGCGCCGCCGGGCGGGGCGTCGACGTCTCCGGACTGCTGGCGCGCCAGCGGGAGCGGGCCTCGGACGCGGCCGCGTTCACCGAGGCGTACCGCCGCTACTGCTGGACGACGGACGGCCTGGACGGCGTACGGCTCGCGCCGTTCCAGCTCCTCGCCGTCCAGGGCCGCAGCCTCGCCGCGCTCCCGCACGACGAGCAGCTCGCGCTCCTGGACCGGCTCGTGGAGCACGACGGCAGCGGCCTGCTGCGGACCACCCGGCGCCTGTACGTCGACACCGGTGACCCGGAGTCGGTCCGGGCGGGCGTCGACTGGTGGCTGGAGATGACCGGCCGCGGCGGCGAGGGCATGGTCGTCAAGCCGCTCGGCGCGGTCGTGCGCGACGAGCGGGGCCGGCTGGTGCAGCCCGGCATCAAGTGCCGGGGACGCGAGTACCTGCGGATCATCTACGGCCCGGAGTACACGCGCCCGGAGAACCTGGAGCGGCTGCGCAAGCGGTTCCTGAACCACAAGCGCTCCCTCGCCCTGCGCGAGTTCGCGCTCGGCGTGGAGGCCCTCGACCGGCTGGCCGGGGGCGAGCCGCTGTGGCGGGTGCACGAGGCCGTGTTCGGCGTGCTGGCGCTGGAGTCGGAGCCGGTCGACCCGAGGCTGTGAGCCTCAGCCGGCGAGGCGCAGACGGTCCGGGCACACTCCGACCCGGACCGTCTGGCCCCACGTCAGCTCCAGGGCGTCCGACTCCATGCCGTCCCCGAACGCGACCAGCCGCTCGGACTCGACGGTGAGGGCGAGCCGCCCCGCCGCCGCCAGTTCCCCCGCCACCAGGGACGTCCCGGTGGCGGGGGACGGCCAGGCCTCCCGGACGAACCACAGCAGGCGCTCCTCCGTGGGGGAGGGCAGCGCGTGCCGCCCTCCCCGCTCCTGCCACACCGACCGCAGCCAGCCGGTCGCCCCCGTGCCGGTCCCGACGATCACCCCGGACGAGGCCTGGGCCTCGACGACACCCCCGTCGCCCTCCAGGCCCAGGCGGTAGCGGGCCGTCTGGTGTCCGGCGGCGCCCAGATAGATCTCGTTCAGCGCCACCAGGCGCTGGGTGTCGTCGGTGACGGCCTCGACCATGGTCAGCTCGTCGCAGCGGGCCGTGCGGGCCTGCGTGGCCGCCAGCAGGGCCGCCGCGTCGCTCGGGCGGTGCCGCACCAGTACACCGGGGTTGCGGCCCGGGTCGGTGTCGATGCCCAGCACCGGCTGCCCGGCGAGGTACTTGGCGACGTTCGCGACGAGCCCGTCCTGCCCGACGACGACCACCACGTCCTCCGGCGCGAACAGGAAGCGGTCCAGATCGGCGCGCTCCACGCGGGCCTGCCGCCAGGTCAGCGGGATCGCCGCCGCCACCTCGGCCAGCGCCCGGCGGGTGCGGTGGTGCCGGTCCGCGATCTCCTCGATGTCCCGGCCGCGGGAGGAGAGGAAGAAGGCGGCCTGGCCGTGCGTGCCGTGCCGGGCCACCAGCTCCTCGTACTCGGTGGTGCGGTGGACGAGCACCACCCGGGGCGCGAGGCTCACTCCCGCGCTCCCAGCCGGCTGAGCAGCCCGGTCAGCAGATCCGGCGTCACGGTCACGCTGTCGATCCGCGGCAGGTTCTCCGCCAGCCGGGTCCCGGTCAGCGCGTGCAGCGTCGCCACGTCGACGTCGGCGTGCACCCGCAGCCAGGCCGCCTGGGCCTGCGCCCGCGCCTCGCCGACCTCGCGCGCCCCCTCGGCCTCGGCCCGTGCCAGCCGCACGGACCGGGTGGCCTCCGCCTCCGCGAGCCGTACCGTCCGGGCCGCCTCCGCCTCGGCGCGCACGGCGTCCGCGGCGGCGCCCTCCTCGGCCTCGCGGCGTGCGTTGGTGCCGCGCTGGTCGACCAACTGCTCCTCGCGGCGCGCGAGTTCGATCTGGCTGGCCAGCTCGTTCTCGGCGATCGCGCGCTCCCGCTCGACGGCCACCGCCCGCCGCTCGTACGTCGCCCGGTCGGCTTCCTGCTGGATCTGCTCACGGGCCGGGGTGCGCAGCGCCCGCTCCACCTCCGGTTCGGGACGCAGGGCGACCACGCGTACGGCGACGACCTCGATGCCGGTGCCCGGCAGGCGGGGCTCGCCGGCCAGCCCGGCCGCGATCCGCTCCCGTACGGCGGTGACGCCGTCGGCGAGGGCCGCCGCCAGCGGCGTACGGGCCAGGACGTCCAGCGCGTGCTGCTGGGCCGTCTCGGTCAGGAGCGTGCCGAGCTGCTCCAGCGGGGCGCCCCGCCAGACGCCCGTGTCCGGGTCGATGGAGAAGTCCAGGCGGGCCGCGGCCGTCGCCGGGTCGCTGATCCGGTAGGTGACGGTCGCCTGCACGGCCACGTCCTGGAAGTCCGCGGTGCGGGCGTGGAACGTCATCGCCAGCTCCCGGTCGTCGACCGGGACCTCGGAGAGCGCGGCGGTCAGCGCCCGGTACCAGAAGCTCAGGCCCGGGCCGTCGTGCAGCAGCTTTCCGCCGCGGTGGTGGCGGACGTGCGCGGTGGGCGCACCGCGCAGATGGCGCCAGCCGAGGCGCCGGGTGATGTCGGCCATGGAGCCTGCCCCCTCTTTCTCGTCATGAAGACGATAACGAGAGAGGCCCCTTGTCGTCAAGGGGACGAAAAGAAGTCGTCGACAAGGAGGGGGTGAACGGGGCGCCCTTTGGTCAGGATGAAGGCATGGGACTGCATGTCGACTCCGAGGCCGGGCGGCTGCGCCGCGTCATCCTGCACCGGCCCGATCTCGAGCTCAAAAGGCTCACCCCCAGCAACAAGGACGCCCTGCTCTTCGACGACGTGCTGTGGGTGCGCCGGGCGCGCGCCGAGCACGACGGGTTCGCGGACGTGCTGCGCGACCGCGGGGTCGAGGTCCACCTGTTCGGCGACCTGCTCACCGAGGTCCTGGAGATCCCGGAGGCCCGGCGGCTCGTCCTGGACCGGGTCTTCGACGAGAAGGAGTACGGGGTCCTCGCCACCGACCACCTCCGCGCGGCCTTCGAGGGGCTGCCCGCCCCCGAACTGGCGGAGGCGCTGGTCGGCGGTATGACCAAGCGCGAGTTCCTGGACGCGCACGCCGAACCGACCTCCGTGCGCTTCCACGTCATGGAGCTCGACGACTTCCTCCTCGCCCCGCTGCCCAACCACCTGTTCACCCGCGACACCTCCGCCTGGATCTACGACGGCGTCTCCGTCAATGCGATGCGCTGGCCCGCGCGGCAGCGCGAGACCGTCCACTTCGAGGCGATCTACCGGCACCACCCGCTCTTCCGCGACGAGGACTTCCGCGTCTGGTCCGAGGGGCAGGCCGACTACCCGTCCACCATCGAGGGCGGGGACGTCCTGGTCATCGGCAGCGGCGCGGTCCTCATCGGCATGAGCGAGCGCACCACCCCGCAGGCCGTCGAGATGCTCGCGCACAAGCTGTTCGCCGCCGGGTCGGCGCAGACGATCGTCGCCCTCGACATGCCGAAGCGGCGCGCCCTGATGCACCTCGACACCGTGATGACCATGGTCGACGGCGACGTCTTCACCCAGTACGCCGGGCTCGGCATGCTGCGCTCGTACACGATCGAACCGGGCGCCGGCGACAAGGAGCTGAAGGTCACCGACCATCCGCCGGAGCACATGCACCGTGCGATCGCCGCCGCCCTCGGCCTCAGCGAGATCCGGGTGCTGACCGCCACCCAGGACGTCCACTCGGCCGAGCGGGAGCAGTGGGACGACGGCTGCAACGTGCTGGCCGTCGAGCCGGGCGTCGTCGTCGCCTACGAACGGAACGCGACCACCAACACCCATCTGCGCAAGCAGGGCATCGAGGTCATAGAGATCCCGGGCAGCGAACTGGGGCGGGGGAGGGGTGGACCGCGCTGTATGAGCTGCCCGATCGAGCGGGACGCCGTCTAGGCGGGACAGGCAGGATGGGCAGGTGGGTGGGACGGTCGTGACGGCCGCGAGGAACGGGGGCTGTATATAAATTCTGAAGTTCGTATATACTTCCACCGTCTTTGTTTCCCGCATCCCTGGAGCGCCCCATGGCGACTGTCCCGACCGCCCTCGCCGGCCGCCACTTCCTCAAGGAGCTCGACTTCACCGGTCAGGAGTTCCTCGGGCTCGTCGAGCTGGCCGCCGAGCTGAAGGCGGCCAAGAAGGCAGGGGAAGAGACGCAGCACCTGCGCGGCCGGAACATCGCGCTGATCTTCGAGAAGACGTCGACGCGCACCCGCTGCGCCTTCGAGGTCGCGGCCGCCGACCAGGGCGCCTCCACGACCTATCTGGACCCGACCGGCTCCCAGATCGGCCACAAGGAGTCCGTGAAGGACACCGCGCGGGTCCTCGGGCGGATGTACGACGGGATCGAGTACCGGGGGGACAGCCAGGCCAAGGTCGAGGAGCTGGCCGCCTTCGCGGGCGTGCCCGTCTTCAACGGCCTCACCGACGACTGGCACCCCACCCAGATGCTGGCCGACGTGCTCACCATGACCGAGCACTCCGCCAAGCCCGTCACCGGCATCGCCTTCGCCTACCTGGGCGACGCCCGCTTCAACATGGGCAACTCCTACCTGATCACCGGCGCCCTGCTGGGCATGGACGTCCGGATCGTCGCCCCGCAGGCGTACTGGCCCGCCGCGTCCGTCGTCGAGAAGGCCCAGGAGCTGGCCGCCGTCAGCGGCGCCCGTGTCACCCTCACCGAGAAGATCGAGGAGGGCGTCCTCGGCGCCGACTTCGTCGCCACCGACGTCTGGGTGTCGATGGGCGAGCCGAAGGAGGTCTGGAGCGAGCGCATCGCCGCCCTCGGGCCGTACGCGGTGACCATGGACGTGCTGCGGGCCACCGGCAACCCGGACGTGAAGTTCCTGCACTGCCTGCCGGCCTTCCACGACCTCGGCACGAAGGTCGGCCAGGAGATCTTCGAGACGCACGGCCTCACGTCCCTGGAGGTCACCGACGAGGTCTTCGAGTCGGAGCACTCGGTGGTCTTCGACGAGGCGGAGAACCGTCTGCACACGATCAAGGCGGTCCTGGTGGCGACGCTGGGCTGAGCGCTTCCTAGAGAGGGTCTGACATCCCCTAGTGAGGGCGGCGCTGGGCGGGGACGATCGGGAGGCGGAACCAGACCGCCTTGCCGGACGCCGTCGGGCGGTGGCCGCAGGACGAGCTGAGCGCCCGGATCAGCAGCAGGCCGCGGCCGTGCTCCTGCCACGGGTCGGGGGCCTCCACGACGGGCCGGGTCAGATGGCCGGGCGGTGCCGGGCTCGGATCGTGCACCTCGACCTGGCAGCCCGACGGCAGCAGGTCCACCACCAGCTCTATCGGGCTGTCCCCGGCCGTGTGCTCGATGGCGTTCGCGACCAGCTCCGCCGTGAGCAGCTCCGCGGTGTCGCTGTCCGCGGCGTGCTCCTGCTCGGCCAGCGCCGTACGGACCAGGGCGCGCGCGACCGGCACGGCCGCGGCGGTGTGCGGCAGCGCGACGCGCCAGGAGGCGGCGGACGAGGAGCGATCGTGCAAGGCGAGTCCGTTCATGAGCAGGCTGTCCTGCTTTCAACCGTATGAATGGTACGGGGCCGCCCCGGCGAGCGTCCGGCGGGCACCGCCCGGGGCGGTCGGCCCCGGCTGAGGAGCGGCATACCCAGCCCGGCGCCCGCCCTCGCCCGGCACGTCCTCTCGTTACACGCGCGTCGACTAGTCGTGACGGATGTGACAGCCGCAGGTCACAGCCCGATTCGCGATCTCGCGCACATCGGTCTATCGCGCGGTCGTGACGACAGTCAGAGACGGGTGATAACTTCGGGGAAGAGCTCGAAGGGGTGAGCTCACCGAGGCAGTGCCCGCCGTCCGCCCTGGGGAGGCCGCACGTCATGAGTCCCTTCACCGGCTCCGCCGCCCGCACCCCCGACTGGGAGCATCTGCGGGTCGAGCACGCCGACGGAGTCGCCACCGTCACCCTGGCCCGCCCCGACAAGCTCAACGCGCTCACCTTCGGCGCCTACGCCGACCTGCGCGACCTGCTCGCCGAACTGTCCCGGGAGCGGGCCGTGCGCGCCCTCGTGCTGGCCGGCGAGGGCCGCGGCTTCTGCTCCGGCGGCGACGTCGACGACATCATCGGCGCGACCCTGTCCATGGACACCGCCCAGCTCCTCGACTTCAACCGGATGACCGGCCAGGTCGTGCGGGCCGTACGGGAGTGCCCGTTCCCGGTGATCGCGGCCCTGCACGGGGTGGCCGCCGGCGCCGGCGCCGTCCTCGCGCTGGCCGCCGACTTCCGGGTCGCCGACCCCACCGCCCGCTTCGCGTTCCTGTTCACCCGGGTCGGCCTCTCCGGCGGCGACATGGGCGCCGCCTACCTGCTGCCCCGCGTCGTCGGCCTCGGCCACGCCACCCGGCTGCTGATGCTCGGCGACACCGTGCGCGCCCCCGAGGCCGAGCGGATCGGCCTGATCAGCGAACTGACCGAGGAGGGGCGGGCCGACGAGGCCGCCCAGGCCCTGGCCCGCCGCCTGGCCGACGGCCCCGCCCTCGCGTACGCCCAGACCAAGGCGCTCCTGACGGCCGAACTGGACATGCCGCTCGCCGCGGCCGTCGAGATGGACGCCTCCACCCAGGCCCTCCTCATGAACGGCGAGGACTACGCCGAGTTCCACGCCGCCTTCACCGAGAAGCGGCCCCCCAAGTGGCGGGGGCGGTGACCGTGCCGGACAGCGCCCAGCGTGTCGCCGTCGTCGGCGGCGGCCCCGGCGGCCTCTACGCCGCCGCGCTCCTCAAGCGCCTCGACCCGGCCCGCTCGGTGACCGTCTGGGAGCGCAACGCCCCCGACGACACCTTCGGCTTCGGCGTCGTCCTCTCCGACGAGACCCTCGGCGGCATCGAGCACGCCGACCCCGTCGTGTACGCCGCGCTGCAGCGGCACTTCGTCCGCTGGGACGACATCGACATCGTGCACGCCGGCACCCGCCAGACCTCCGGCGGACACGGTTTCGCCGCGCTCGGCAGGAAGCGGCTGCTGCAGATCCTGCACGAGCGGTGCCGCGAGCTCGGCGTGGACCTCCGCTTCCGCTCCGAGGCCCCGGACGTGGACCGGCTGGCCGCCGAGCACGACCTCGTCGTCGCCGCCGACGGTGTGCACAGCACCACCCGCGACACCTACAGCCATGTGTTCCGCCCCCATGTGGCCACGCACCGCTGCCGCTACATCTGGCTCGCCGCCGATTTCGCCTTCGACGCCTTCCGCTTCGAGATCGCGGGGACCGAGCACGGCGTGATGCAACTGCACGGCTACCCCTATTCCCGCCCGTCACCCGACCACCACCCCTCGACGAAGCCCTCCGGGCCCCAGCATCGATGCGGCGCCTCCACCGTCATCGTCGAGATGCGCGAAGAGGTGTGGCGGGCCGCCGGGTTCGACGAACTCGACGAGCAGGAGTCCGTCGCGCGCTGCGCCAAGATCTTCGCCGACGCGCTCGGCGGACGCCCGCTGAAGGCCAACAAGTCGGCCTGGACCACCTTCCGTACGGTCGTCAACGAGCACTGGTCGCACGGCAACGTCGTCCTCCTCGGGGACGCCGCCCACACCGCCCACTTCTCCATCGGCTCCGGCACCAAGCTCGCCGTCGAGGACGCCCTCGCGCTCGCCGCCTGCCTCACCGAACAGCCGGACGTGGCGAGCGCGCTCGCCGCCTACGAGGCCGAGCGCAAGCCGGTGGTCGCCTCGACGCAGCGCGCCGCCCGGGCCAGCCTCGAATGGTTCGAGAACATCGGCCTCTATCTCGACCAGCCGCCCCGCCAGTTCGCGTTCAACCTGCTCACCCGCAGCCGCCGTGTCACCCACGACAATCTGCGGCTGCGCGACGCCTCCTTCACCGAGGCCGTGGAACGCGACTTCGGCTGCCCGCCCGGCACACCCCCCATGTTCACGCCGTTCCGGCTGCGCGGACTGACCCTGCGCAACCGGGTCGTGGTCTCCCCGATGGACATGTACTCCGCCACCGACGGCGTCCCCGGCGACTTCCACCTCGTCCACCTCGGCGCCCGCGCCCTCGGCGGCGCCGGACTGGTGATGACCGAGATGGTGTGCGTCAGCCCCGAGGGCCGTATCACCCCCGGCTGCGCGGGCCTCTACACCGGGCAACAGGCCGAGGCGTGGAAACGCGTCGTGCGGTTCGTGCACACCCAGGCGCCCGGCACCGCCATCGGCGTCCAGCTCGGCCACAGCGGCCGCAAGGGCTCGACCAAGCTCATGTGGGAGGGCATCGACGAGCCGCTGGAGGAGGGGAACTGGCCGCTCGCCGCCGCCTCCCCGATCCCGTACCGCCCGGACTCCCAGACCCCGCGCGAGCTCACCCGCTCCCAGCTCACCGACATCCGCGAGCAGTTCACGTCCGCCGCCTGGCGGGCCGCCCGTGCCGGCTTCGACCTCCTCGAACTGCACTGCGCGCACGGCTATCTGCTCTCCGGCTTCCTCTCCCCGCTGACGAACCACCGCACCGACGCCTACGGCGGCTCCCTGGAGCGGCGGCTGCGCTTCCCGCTGGAGGTCTTCGACGCCGTACGCGCCGTCTGGCCCGCGGAACGCCCCATGACCGTCCGGATCTCCGCCACCGACTGGGCCGAGGGCGGCACGAGCGCCGAGGACGCCGTGGACATCGCCCGCGCCTTCGCCGAGCACGGCGCCGACGCCATCGACGTCTCCACCGGACAGGTCGTCGCCGACGAACGCCCCGAGTTCGGACGGTCGTACCAGACGCCGTACGCCGACCGGATCCGGCACGCCACCGGCCGCCCGGTGATCGCCGTCGGCGCCATCTCGTCCTGGGACGACGTCAACTCGCTGATCCTCGCGGGCCGCACCGACCTGTGCGCCCTCGCCCGGCCCCACCTGTACGACCCGCACTGGACCCTGCACGCGGCGGCCGAACAGGGCTACGACGGCCCGGGCGCCGTCTGGCCGGCCCCCTACCGGGCGGGCAGCCGCCGCCCCCAGACCGGCCGCACCGACGCCCCGAAGCCCCGCCTCACACTGGGTAGTTGATACCCCGGCGACTTCACAGACCGGCGAACACGGCCCCCGCGTCCCGCAGCCGCTCGTGCAGCCCGCGGAAGACGGCGGCCGAGCGCGCGCCCGGCCAGTCCGGCGGCAGCAGCCGCGCGGGCAGCCCCGGATCGGTGTACGGCAGATGCCGCCAGGAGTCCAGGGCGAGCAGATAGTCGCGGTACGCCTCCTCCGGGTCGGTGTCCGCCCGCTGCTCCCAGGCGCGCAGCACGCGCGCGTGCCGGTCGAGGAACGCCTCGTGCTCCTTGGCGATCGCGGCCAGGTCCCACCAGCGCGCGACGGCCTCGGCGGTCGGGGTGAAACCGAGGTGCTCACCCCGGAAGAAGTCCACGTACGCGTCCAGCCGCAGCCGCTGAAGGCTGTGCCGGGCCTCCTCGTGCAGCCGGGCCGGGGCGATCCACACACCCGGCGCCGCCGTGCCGAAGCCCAGCCCGGCCAGCCGCGAGCGCAGCACATGCCGCTTCTGCCGCTCCGACTCCGGCACCGAGAACACCGCGAGCACCCAGCCCTCGTCCTCGGGCGGCGCCGTGGCGTAGATCCGGCGGTCGCCGTCGTCGAGCAACTGGCGGGCCTCCGGCGACAGTTCGTACCCCGCCGCGCCCCGGTCCGTACGGGCCGGGAGCAGCAGGCCGCGCCGCTTCAGCCGGGACACCGACGAGCGGACCGAGGGGGCGTCCACGCCCACCGCCGCCAGCAGTCTGATCAGCTCGGCCACCGGTACCGGGCCGGGCATATGGCGGCCGTAGGCGCCGTAGAGCGTGACGATGAGAGACCGTGGTGCATGCTGGTCGGACACGTTGATCATCTTAGGTCGTGCGGATCACTGCCGGTCGCCGGGCGGGTCGTCCGCATCGCGCAGCCGGAACCGCTGGAGCTTGCCGGTCGCGGTGCGCGGCAGCGCGTCCAGGAAGACGATCTCCCGCGGGCACTTGTACGGCGCCAGCTCGGCCTTGACGAACGCGCGCAGCGCCTCCGCGTCCCGGCGCGCCCCGTCCCGGAGCACGGCGTACGCCACCACGATCTGGCCGCGTGCCTCGTCGGCGCGCCCCACGACGGCCGTCTCCAGCACGTCCGGGTGGCGCAGCAGGGCCTCCTCGACCTCGGGTCCCGCGATGTTGTACCCGGCCGAGATGATCATGTCGTCGGCGCGCGCGACGTACCGGAAGTAGCCGTCGGCGTCGCGGACATAGGTGTCGCCCGTGATGTTCCAGCCGTGCCGCACGTACTCGCGCTGACGGGGGTCGCCGAGATAGCGGCAGCCCACCGGCCCGCGCACGGCCAGCAGCCCGGGCTCCCCGTCCGGCACCTCCCGGCCCTCGGCGTCCACGACCCGCGCCTGCCAGCCGGGCACGGCGACCCCGGTCGTCCCGGGCCGGATCGCGTCGTCGGCCGCCGAGATGAAGATGTGCAGCAGCTCGGTGGCGCCGATGCCGTTGACGACGCGCAGCCCGGTCCGCTCGTGCCAGGCCCGCCAGGTGGCCGCGGGCAGGTTCTCGCCCGCGGAGACACAGCGCCGCAGCGAGGAGACGTCGTGCCCGTCGAGCGCGTCGAGCATCGCCCGGTACGCGGTCGGCGCGGTGAACAGTACGGACACCCGGTGCCCGGCGATCGCCGGCAACAGCTGCTTGGGCCCGGCCTGTTCCAGCAGCAGGGCGCTGGCGCCCGCTCGCATCGGGAAGACGACGAGCCCGCCGAGGCCGAAGGTGAACCCGAGCGGGGGACTGCCCGCGAACACGTCGTCCTCATGAGGCCGCAGCACATGCTCCGAGAAGGTGTCGGCGATCGCCAGCACATCCCGGTGGAAGTGCATACAGCCCTTGGGCCGGCCGGTGGTCCCCGAGGTGAAGGCGATGAGCGCGACGTCGTCGGCGGCGGTGTCGGCGGCCGGGTACGGCGTGTCCGGCGCCGGCCGCCGCAGCAGGTCGTCCGGGCCGTCACCGCCGTACGTCGTGATGCGCAGCCCCGGCACCTCGGCCTTGGCGAGGTCGTCGACCGCCCGGACGTCGCACAGCGCGTGCCGGACCTCGGCGATCTCGCACATGGTCCGCAGCTCGTGCGGCCGCTGCTGGGCCAGCACGGTGACGGCGACCGCGCCCGCCTTCAGCACCGCCAGCCAGCACGCGGCGAGCCAGGGCGTGGTGGGGCCGCGCAGCAGCACCCGGTTGCCGGGGACGACCCCGAGTTCACCGGTGAGCACATGGGCGAGCCGGTCGACGCGGGCCCGCAGCACGTCGTACGTCCAGGACGCGCCGGCCGGGGTGTGGAAGACGGGCCGGTCGCCGTCGGGGCCGTCCAGCAGTTCGGCGGCGGCGTTGAGCCGCTCGGGGTAGTGCAGTCCCGGCAGCTCGAACAGCAGCTCCGGCCACTGGTCGGGCGGCGGCAGATGGTCCCGCGCGAAGGTGTCGACGTGCGCGGAGCGGTGCAGACCGGCCATGGCGGTTTCGCCCCCTTGCCTCGTGGGCTTCGTGTGGGCTCGCATGGGGAGCGTATCGTGTTGGTGACGGCAGTCAATGGGGCGCGATATCGTCGAGAGGCCCGTCGAGAGGGATCGCCGGGGCCCGCCGAGAAGGGCCCGCCGGGGCGGCCCGCAGGAGGTCGGCAATGCCCGCATTCTCACTCGATCCACCGCAGACCGCCTGGTGCGCCGAGCTGCGCGCCGTCGCCGCCGAACGACTGCGCCCCCTCGCGGAGAAAGGCGAACCCGGGCACGTCAACCGCGCACTCGTCGCCGAACTCGGACAACTCGGGCTGCTGGAGCGGCTGTTCACCTCCGGAGCCGTCGACCTGTGCCTGATGCGGGAGTCCCTCGCCTACGCCTGCACCGAGGCCGAGACCGCGCTCGCCCTCCAGGGCCTGGGCGCCCACCCCGTATACGCCCACGGCACCCCCGCCCAGCGGGAGCGCTGGCTGCCCCGGGTGGCCGACGGCACGGCGATCGCCGCCTTCGCACTGAGTGAGCCGGCGGCCGGGTCCGACGCGGCGGCACTGGAACTCCGGGCGGAGGCGGGGGCGTCCGAACCGGTCGCCGAGCCCGACGGTGGCGCCCGCTGGCGGCTCACCGGTGAGAAGTGCTGGATCTCCAACGCCCCCGAGGCCGACTTCTACACCGTCTTCGCTCGCACCATCCCCGGCGCGGGCGCGCGCGGCGTGACCGCCTTCCTGGTCCCCGCCGACCGTCCCGGCCTCACCGGGACCGGCCTCGACATGCTGTCCCCGCACCCCATCGGCGCCCTGCGCTTCGACGCCGTGCCCGTCAGCGCGGACGACGTGCTCGGCGAGATCGACCGCGGCTTCCGGGTCGCCATGGGCACCCTCAACCTCTTCCGGCCCAGCGTCGGCGCCTTCGCCGTCGGCATGGCCCAGGCCGCCCTCGACGCCACGCTCGCCCACACCGCCGAACGGGACGCGTTCGGCGGCAAGTTGAAGGACCTCCAGACCGTCGCCCACCAGGTCGCCGAGATGGCACTGCGCACCGAGGCGGCCCGCCTCATGGTGTACGCGGCGGCGACGGCGTACGACGAGGGCGCGACGGACGTCCCCAAGCGCGCGGCGATGGCGAAACTCCTCGCCACCGAGACCGCGCAGTACGTCGTCGACCAGGCCGTCCAACTGCACGGCGCCCGCGCGTTGCGCCGCGGCCATCTGCTCGAACACCTCTACCGCGAGGTGCGCGCCCCGCGTATCTACGAGGGCGCCAGTGAGGTGCAGCGCGGCATCATCGCCAAGGAGCTCTACGCGACCAGGGAGGCCGCCCAGTGACCGCCGAACGCGTCAACCCGCCCGACCTGTCCCCGCCCACGGGCTTCTCGCACGCGGTCGTCGCCACCGGGTCACGGGTCGTGTTCCTGGCCGGCCAGACCGCGCTGGACACCGATGGGAAGGTGACCGGGGAGACCCTGCCCGAGCAGTTCGAGCGGGCGCTCGGCAACCTGCTGACGGCACTCGCGGCGGCCGGGGGCACCCCGGCCGACCTCGCCCGCGTCACCGTCTACGCGACCGACGTGGCGGACTACCGCGACCGGGCCGCCGAACTGGGCCGCGTCTGGCGGCGCCTGGCCGGACGCGACTACCCGGCGATGGCGGTCGTCGAGGTCGTCCGGCTGTGGGACGAGCGGGCGGTGGTGGAACTGGACGGGTTCGCGGTACTGCCGTAGGCACCGTTGCCGTTGCCGTTGCCGTTGCCGTTGCCGTTGCCGTCCCCGTTGCTCCGGACCGCGCCGGTCCGTCGGCTCACGCCGCCTGCGCCAGGCGGGCGGCCTGCAGCCGGTGGGGCGCCACCACACTGCCGTCGGGCAGCAGCACACCGCTGTCGTCGAACACGATCGAGCCGTCGCACAGCAGGCTCCAGCCCTGCTCGGGGTGTGCCGCAACCACGTGTGCGGCAGGCACGTGTGCCACGACCACATGTGCGGTGTCGGCTTGGACGGACGGGCACGAGGACCGGTGAGAACACATGGCGCACCTCCACATGGACCGGACGAGCCGTGGGGGCCGTCCGTGTGGTTCGACCATGCTCCCGTCGCGCCCGCGCCGGAACGGCCCGTCGCGAACCGTGACAGCCCGCGGACAACCCCCTGACCGCCCCGCGACGGTCCGGGCGGACTCGCCACCGAAGGGGTGACGATCACGTCTTCGGACCCACCCGCCGGGTACGAGTGGAGCGCCCCACTCCGCCCACCGGGAGGTCATCCCATGCCCCTGCGCCCCGCGCTCGCCGCCACCGTCGGCGCCGTCCTGCTCCTGCTGGCCGCCGCGCCCTCGGCCCCCGCCGCCGACACCGATTCCACCACCGAGGTCAAGGAGTCCGTGACCGTCGACAAGAAGATCCGCCTGGCCTCCGACGGCACCGTCACCGTGTCCGGCACCTACCGCTGCGCCGACGCCGAGGGTCCCGTCTTCGTCAGCGCCTCCGTGGCCCGGCGGAAGTCCGACACCCGCCACGCCATCGGCGGCACCCTTGCCGAGTGCGACGGCAAGAAGCACCGCTGGGTGAACGAGGGCACCCCCACCCCGTCCACGCTCGAGGCCGGCAAGGCGGACGTCGAGGCCACCCTCGTCGAGCTGCGCCCCGTGGACGTGCTGGGCGGGCTGCCTCTGCCGTACTTCCACGCGAAGCTGAAGAAGAACGCGACCCTCGTGAAGGACTGACGGGCGCCCGCGGCCCTCGTGAAGGACTGACGGCCGCCCGCGACTCCAGCGAGGCCCGACGGCCGCCCGCCACGCCCGCCCCCCGCCCCACGCCCGCGGGGCCCACCGCGCTGCGCCCCGCCGATCCCGGGGCGCGGCGCGGGCGGCGCGGGGCGAGGACGCGGGGGAGCCCAGCCCTCCTCAGGGGCCCGTAGGGGCCGATCGGACGGCGCCCGGTCCGGCGACCGGACCACCCGCCCGCCACCCCCGGTCTGAGACGGCGTCCCGAGCGGCGTACCGTCGTCAGTGTGGATTCCTCGGCCGGCCATCTTCTCGCGCGAGCGGCACAGGAGCTCAGGCGGCGAGCCGACGAGCTCTCCGCCGAGGTGGAGGAGTGCCTGCGGCGCGAACTGCCGGCCCTCTACGACGCCCCCGACATCGCCCGCGTCGTCTCCCAGAACGTCACCGACCACATCGCCGCCGCCCTCGGCGGCCTCGAGGGCGAGATCGAAGCGGGCCAGATCGAGCTGCCCGCCGCCGACACCGCCCGCTCCCTGGGACTGGCCCGGCACGGCACGCCCCTGAGCACCGTCCTGCGGGCGTTCCGCCTGGCCCAGGGCATCGTCAACGACCGCCTGCTGGAGGAGCTGCCCCGGCTGGGCGGCGACGCCGAGCAGGTCAGCGCGGCGGCCCGCGCGCTGACCGCGATGTCGACCACCTATGTGGACCGGGTCAGCGAACAGGGCGTGGAGGCGTTCCAGGAGGAGCGGGACCGCCGGTTGCGCTGGCGGTCGAGGATGGTGAACGAGGCGAGCATGCGCATCGGCACCACCCTCGACATCGACCGCACCGCGCAGGAACTGGCCGACCTCGCCGCCGAACGCTTCGCCGACTTCGTCACCGTCGACCTCCTCGACCCGCTGCTGCGCGGGGAGGACGCCGCCGTGGAGACGCCGTACGTGCTGCGCCGGATGGCCCAGGGCCCGGCGGACGCCACCGGACCGGAGCCGGCCGTCCGCCCGCAGGAGATCCACCACTGCCACGACGGGTCGCCCACCGAGCAGGCCCTGACCACCGGGCAGCCCTCCCGGCACCAGAACGACCGCTCCGAGGACCCGAGCAGCATCCACTCGACCCTGGTGGTGCCGCTGCGCGCCCGGGGCACCACGCTGGGTCTCGCCGAGTTCCACCGCTGCGAGACACCCGCCCGCTACGACGACGAGGACCTCCTCCTCGCCGAGGAGATCGCCGCCCGGGCCGCCGTCGCCGTCGACAACGCCCGCCGCTACACCCACGCCCGGGCCACCGCGCTCACCCTCCAGCGCAGCCTCCTCCCGCGCAACGCGCCCCTGCAGTCCGCGGTGGACGTCGCCTACCGCTACCTCCCGGCCGGCTCGGACGCCGGGGTGGGCGGCGACTGGTACGACGTCATCCCGCTGTCCGGAGCCCGGGTGGCGCTCGTGGTCGGAGACGTGGTCGGCCACGGCATCCGGGCCGCCGCCACGATGGGCCGGCTGCGGACCGCCGTACGCACCCTGGCCGACATCGACCTGCCGCCCGACGAACTCCTCACCCACTTGGACGACGTCGTGCTGCGGCTGTCGGCCGAGGAGTCCGGAGACCAGGACGGCCCGGGCGACGGCGACATCGGCGCCACCTGCCTGTACGCCGTCTACGACCCGATCTCGCGCCGCTGCACCCTGGCCCGGGCCGGTCATGTGCCCCCGGCGGTGGTGGTGCGCGAGGGCAGGGCGGAACTGCTCGACCTGCCGCCCGGCCCGCCGCTGGGCCTCGGTGGCCTGCCCTTCGAGACCGTAGAGGTCGACCTGCCGGAGGGCAGCCTCATCGCCCTCTACACCGACGGTCTGATCGAGGCCCGCGCCCACGACGTGGAGGGCGGACTCGCGGCCCTGCGCGAAGTCCTGGCCCGCCCGGCCCCCAGCCTGGACGCGGCCTGCGACACGGTCCTCGAGGCCCTCCTCCCCTCCACGAAGCCGGACGACGACATCGCCCTGCTCCTCGCCCGCACCCGCGCCCTCGGCGCCGACCGCGTCGCCACCTGGGACCTGGAACCCGACCCCGCGGAGGTCGGCCGCGTACGCGGAGAGGTCTCACGCCAACTCGCCGCCTGGGGCCTCGGCGACATGGACTTCATCGCCGAACTGGTCGTCAGCGAACTGGTCACCAACGCCATCCGCTACGGCCGCCCCCCGATCAGCCTGCGCCTCATCCACGACCGGGCCCTGCTCCTCGAGGTCTCCGACGCCAGCAGCACCACCCCGCACCTGCGCCGCGCCCGCGTCTTCGACGAGGGCGGCCGCGGCCTCCTCCTGGTCGCCCAACTCGCCGAACAATGGGGCACCCGCCACGCCCGCCGCGGCAAAACGGTCTGGGCCCAGCTGAGCGAAACAGCCGAACTGCCGCTGCCGGTCCTGTAGTCGACCCGCAACCGACGGGGTCGGCAGGTCCGACGCCTGCGCGCCGTGTGCGGCATCCACCACACGGATCAGCTTCGCCAGTTCACTGCGGCAGCGCGGACACGACACGACGTGCCCCAACACGAGCCCTTCGCGCGTGAGGCGACGCTGTCACTCACGCACCGGCTCCGCCGTGACGACGAGGTTGGCCAGGTAGCCGCCGCGCTCGGGCTCGAAGGGCGGTGCACAGGTGATCAGCGTCAGGACGGGATCGCCCGTTCGGCGGAACGCCGAGGGCGGCAACTCGTCCTTGGGCACGGTGACGCGCGAGACGACGCGGTAGACGATCGGCCCGGCCTTCGCTCGCCGGACCTCGACGCGATCGCCGCGCCGTACGTCGTAGAGCGCGGCGAATTCGCCGAGGGCGCCCGTCTCACTGTCCACGTGCCCGACGAGCACGGCCGACCCCTCGGGGCTGCCGGGCGCCGGGCCGTAGCGGTACCACCCGGCCACGGAGGGGTCGTCGGGGACGGTCATGTCTCCCCGCTCGGTCACACCGACCGGCTGTACGCGGGCGTCGAGGCCCACGTCGCGAAGTCGGACGCGCTCGGGCGGCTCGGCTGCTGCGGTGCCGGGCAGTGACTCGGTACCGCTGGGCGTCGGGGCCGTCACCGCTTGCTGCCGCGCGGGCGCGGACCCGAAGTCGGGAGGTGCGGGTGCGGGCTCCGACGGCCCACCCGAAACGGCGAGGACGGCTGCCACAGCGGCAGCCGCCGTCGCCAGTCCGGTCAGCCGTCGCGCGGTGTCAGCCACGTCGGCCGGCGACCCGGCGGGCCACCATGACGCCCGTCAGGGTGATCGCTCCGGCCGCCGCTGCCCAGGCGAGCCACTGGTCGGAGGAGTTCGGCGTGACGGCGGCACCGCTGACGCCGGCATGCGCCGCGTTGGGCATCGTCTCCATGCCGCTGAGCGTCTGGGTGGCCAGCGCCAGGTTCTTGTCCTCGGCGCTGCCCCAGGCGTAGACGATGTTGCTCGTGCCCTCCTTGAGGTCGAGGTCGGCCGGACCGATGGCCACCGTGTCGGTGCCGGCCAGAACGACGTCGGCGTTCACGGTGCCCGCGTCGACCGCCGCGCTGTCCTGGTTCGGGTTGGTCAGGTCGGTGAAGACGGGCTGTCCTCCGGCTCGTACGTCGACGGCGGGCGCGGCCGCGACATGGCGAACGGTCAGGCGTGCCTTGCCCGCGTCCACCTTCGAGGCGTCGTTGGCGAATGCCGTCAACTGTGGCT
Source organism: Streptomyces nigra (assembly GCF_003074055.1). NCBI lineage: Bacteria > Bacillati > Actinomycetota > Actinomycetes > Kitasatosporales > Streptomycetaceae > Streptomyces > Streptomyces nigra. Next base: position 5,812,233 of record NZ_CP029043.1, read on the forward strand.
TGCCGTCGGAGGAGAGGTGTGCCGCGACCGTGGCATTGCCGCCTTCGGACACCTTCACCTGCTCCGCCAGGGCGGGGGTGCCGTCGGGGTCCTGACCGGCTTCGAAGATCTCGATGTCGTAGGTCCCCGCCTCGAGGGACTGCGGATCGGTCACCGTGCCGGGCTTGAAGTCGCTGAGCAGCTTGTCGCCGTTGGCGTAGACGTCGACCGTCATGCCGGGGATGCCGTGGAAGACGGACACCATGCCCGTGTCCTGCCCCTGTTGCGGAGCAGCCATGGCGGCGGGTGCGGTCACGCCGAAGGCCAGAGCGCAGGCCCCGGCCGAAGCGGCGACGGCGATGGAGGTCCGGGAGGTCATGAGGATCATTCCTTTGGGTTGCTCATGTGTGCGGGGGGAGTCTCACAAGGGCTTCGCCGCCGGGTGGTGCCGTGGATGCGCCGGAGCGACCACTTTCTCCTTGCGTTCATCACGCGGCGATCAGGACAGCGCCCTCACCGCATCCAAAGCCGACATATGAGCCGAAATACGGGTATGAAGCTCAAGGACGAACTGCCTGTCGATCACCATCTGGCCACCGTCTACCGCTACGGCGCAGGCTTCTGCGGCCTCGTCCTGCTGGTCTTCGCGGGACTCGGCTACGCCGACGCACTGAGTCCGTTCGACACGGCCGGCGACACGATCGCCGGCATGACCACCAACGTCGCCCTCAGCACCATCTCCGCCGTCGTCGGTCTCGCGCTGCTCGCCGGCGCGGTGATCGGCGGCAACTTCGCCTCGACCCTCAACATGACGGTCGGCGCGCTCTTCGTGCTGAGCGGTTTCGCGCACATCTTCGTACTGGACCGTCCCGCAAACATCCTCGACTTCGGCATGACGAACGTGATCTTCAGCTTCGTCATGGGGTTGATCATCGCCACGTTCGGGATGTACGGGCGGGTGTCCAGCAAGCTGTCCCACGACAACCCGTACTGGCAGCGCCGGCATCCGAAGCAGGCGGCACGCGAACGCGAGGCGGCCGCCGCCCTCCCGGACCCAGGGTGGGAGCGGCACCTGCTGCCCGCCACGCAGAGTCCCGAGGGCACTGGCGACGGGCGGACGCCCGAATGGCGCCCGCCCACGAGAGGAAAGCGGTGAGCAACGTGACCGAACCACTCAACAGGCCGACCGAGACACCTCCCGTGGAGGGCTCGATCGCCGAAGCGCACGAAGAGCGTCCCGACGGTGGCGTCTGGGAGCACCCCTACTTCTGGCTGCTCCTCGTCGTGACCGGATCCGTGCTCATCGCCGGTCTCTTCCTGCTCCGCTTCCTCGATCTGGTGGCACCGGTGTTCTGAGAGCTCTCAGATGTCCCGGAAGATCTCGATCTGTGCCCCGATCGAGTTCAGCCGTTCCGCCAGATCCTCGTAACCGCGGTTGATGACATACACGTTGCGGAGCACCGACGTGCCGTCCGCCGCCATCATCGCCAGGAGGACGACCACTGCGGGGCGCAGGGCCGGGGGGCACATCATCTCGGCGGCGCGCCAGCGGGTCGGGCCCTCCACCAGGACGCGGTGCGGGTCCAGGAGCTGGAGGCGGCCGCCGAGGCGGTTGAGGTCGGTCAGGTAGATGGCGCGGTTGTCGTAGACCCAGTCGTGGATCAGGGTCTTGCCGGAGGCGACCGCCGCGATGGCCGCGAAGAACGGCACGTTGTCGATGTTCAGGCCGGGGAACGGCATCGGGTGGATCTTGTCGATCGGCGCCTCCAGCTTGGAGGGACGGACCGTCAGGTCGATCAGCCGGGTGCGGCCGTTGTCGGCGAAGTACTCGGGGGTGCGGTCGTGGTCGAGGCCCATCTCCTCCAGGACCGCGAGCTCGATCTCCAGGAACTCGATCGGCACCCGGCGCACCGTCAGTTCGGACTCGGTGACGACGGCGGCGGCCAGCAGGCTCATCGCCTCCACCGGGTCCTCGGAGGGGGAGTAGTCGACGTCGACGTCGATGGTGGGCACGCCGTGCACGGTCAGGGTCGTGGTGCCGATGCCCTCGACCCGGACGCCGAGCGCCTCCAGGAAGAAACACAGGTCCTGGACCATGTAGTTGGAGGAGGCGTTGCGGATGACGGTGACGCCGTCGTGCCGCGCCGCGGCCAGCAGCGCGTTCTCCGTCACGGTGTCGCCGCGCTCGGTCAGCACGATGGGCCGGTCGGGCCGTACGGACCGGTCGACCATGGCGTGGTACTGGCCCTCGGTCGCCGCCACGTCCAGGCCGAAGCGGCGCAGCGCGATCATGTGCGGCTCGATGGTGCGCGTGCCGAGGTCGCAGCCGCCGGCGTAGGGCAGCTTGAAGTGGTTCATCCGGTGCAGCAGCGGGCCGAGGAACATGATGATCGACCGGGTGCGCACCGCGGCCTCGGCGTCGATGGCGCCCATGTCCAGCTCGGCGGGCGGCACGATCTCCAGGTCGACCCCGCCGTTGATCCAACGGGTGCGCACCCCGATGGAGTTGAGCACCTCGAGGAGGCGGTAGACCTCCTCGATCCGGGCGACCCGGCGCAGAACTGTGCGCCCCTTGTTGAGCAGAGAGGCGCACAGCAGCGCCACACACGCGTTCTTGCTCGTCTTGACGTCGATGGCACCCGACAGCCGGCGTCCGCCGACGACCCGGAGATGCATCGGCCCGGCGTATCCCAGGGACACGATCTCGCTGTCCAGGGCCTCGCCGATACGGGCGATCATCTCAAGGCTGATGTTCTGGTTGCCGCGCTCGATGCGATTGACGGCGCTCTGGGAGGTACCGAGCGCCTCGGCGAGCTGCGTCTGTGTCCAGCCACGGTGTTGCCGGGCGTCACGGATGAGCCTGCCGATGCGTACGAGGTAGTCGTCTGCCATGAGGCTGAGGCTATCTCACATATGAGATGGCACATCCCAGGGGGGTCCATTCGGGTGACGGGCTGTCAACGCCCCCTGGTGGTACGGGTGCGCCGCCATCCGAAAGGTCCGGGCAAATCCATCGATGTCGTACGACGTCCGGTGCTGCTGCGGGTGTGCCGCGGGCCGTTCTTGCCACCCGTGGTGATGGACCAGGAACGGCGGTTGATGTTGAGCGTCACGCCGGGAAGGATCCGGAAGCTCTTGCGGAACGTGAGGGGCATGCGCGCCTCCCTTTCCAGTCGGTCTCCAGTCGGTCAGGTGTTCACCCGCTTACCCCGGCTTCGCGCACTGAGGCATGCCGAGTCGAGCGCAAGCGAAGGGGCCCGGTACGACGCGTCCTGCGTCGTACCGGGCCCCTTCGAGGTCCGTCCTCCGGTCGTGCCGCCGTCAGTCCGTGCCGGACTCCATCGCGGCGCGGTCCAGCAGCGCGTCCTCCTCGGACACCTCGCCGCGCGAGGCGATGGCCTCGGCGCCGCCCTCGGGCAGCTCCGGCATGGTGCCGATCAGGCCGGTCGCGGCGGCCTGGGAGGCGCCGATGGTGGGGCTGCCGGTGCCGATCAGGCCCAGGCCGGCGTACTGCTCCAGCTTGGCGCGGGAGTCGGCGATGTCGAGGTTGCGCATGGTGAGCTGGCCGATCCGGTCGACCGGGCCGAACGCCGAGTCCTCGGTGCGCTCCATGGAGAGCTTGTCCGGGTGGTAGCTGAACGCCGGGCCCGTCGTGTCGAGGATCGAGTAGTCCTCGCCGCGCCGCAGCCGCAGCGTCACCTCGCCGGTGATCGCGGCGCCGACCCAGCGCTGGAGCGACTCGCGGATCATCAGCGCCTGCGGGTCCAGCCAGCGGCCCTCGTACATCAGCCGGCCGAGGCGCCGGCCCTCGGTGTGGTATTGGGCGAGGGTGTCCTCGTTGTGGATCGCGTTGACCAGGCGCTCGTACGCGGCGTGCAGCAGGGCCATGCCCGGCGCCTCGTAGATGCCGCGGCTCTTGGCCTCGATGATCCGGTTCTCGATCTGGTCGGACATGCCCAGGCCGTGCCGGCCGCCGATGGCGTTGGCCTCCATCACCAGGTCGACGGCGGAGGCGAACTCCTTGCCGTTGATGGTGACCGGGCGGCCCTGCTCGAAGCCGATCGTCACGTCCTCGGTGGCGATCTCGACCGACGGGTCCCAGAAGCGGACGCCCATGATGGGCTCGACCGTCTCGATGCCGGTGTCCAGGTGCTCCAGGGTCTTGGCCTCGTGGGTGGCGCCCCAGATGTTGGCGTCGGTGGAGTACGCCTTCTCGGTGGCGTCCCGGTACGGCAGGCCGTGGGCGACCAGCCACTCCGACATCTCCTTGCGGCCGCCGAGCTCCGTCACGAAGTCCGCGTCCAGCCAGGGCTTGTAGATCCGCAGATGCGGGTTGGCCAGCAGGCCGTAGCGGTAGAACCGCTCGATGTCGTTGCCCTTGTAGGTCGAGCCGTCGCCCCAGATCTGGACGTCGTCCTCCAGCATCGCCCGCACCAGCAGGGTGCCGGTGACGGCACGGCCCAGCGGCGTCGTGTTGAAGTACGCGCGCCCGCCGGAGCGGATGTGGAACGCGCCGCAGGTGAGCGCGGCCAGCCCTTCCTCGACGAGGGCGGCGCGGCAGTCGACCAGGCGCGCGACCTCGGCGCCGTAGGTCTTGGCGCGGCCGGGCACCGACGCGATGTCGGGCTCGTCGTACTGGCCGATGTCGGCGGTGTAGGTGCACGGGACGGCGCCCTTGTCGCGCATCCACGCGACCGCTACCGAGGTGTCGAGACCGCCGGAGAAGGCGATGCCGACCCGCTCGCCGGTGGGCAGGGAGGTGAGGACCTTGGACATAGGAAGAGTATGCATCATCTCGCATGGTCATGCAATGCGGGCCTGCGCGACCCGGAGCGCGGGGCTCGCCGCGCCCCGGGCATGACCATCCCGGCCTCATGTACTAGAGTTATCTCGACATCGAGATATCTGCCGAGGTGCACCGCAGCCGTACGGCGCGACCGATCTCACGGTAAGGGTTACCTAACTTAGCCTTACCTTAGCGGATCGGCCGGTATGCCGTCGCGGCAGGATCGTGGTGGTACGCGCACATCAATGAAGGAGACTGTCGTGTCGGCGAACAGCTTCGACGCCCGCAGCACGCTGCAGGTGGGCGACGAGTCGTACGAGATCTTCCGGCTGGACAAGGTCGAGGGCTCCGCGCGCCTCCCTTACAGCCTGAAGGTGCTGCTGGAGAACCTCCTCCGCACCGAGGACGGCGCGAACATCACCGCCGACCACATCCGCGCCCTGGGCGGCTGGGACTCCCAGGCCCAGCCGTCGCAGGAGATCCAGTTCACGCCGGCCCGCGTGATCATGCAGGACTTCACCGGCGTGCCCTGTGTCGTGGACCTCGCGACCATGCGTGAGGCCGTCAAGGCCCTCGGTGGCGACCCGTCGAAGGTCAACCCGCTCTCGCCGGCCGAGATGGTCATCGACCACTCCGTCATCGCCGACAAGTTCGGCACGTCGGACGCCTTCAAGCAGAACGTCGAGCTGGAGTACGGCCGCAACAAGGAGCGCTACCAGTTCCTGCGCTGGGGCCAGACCGCGTTCGACGACTTCAAGGTCGTCCCGCCGGGCACCGGCATCGTCCACCAGGTGAACATCGAGCACCTGGCGCGTACGGTCATGGTCCGGGGCGGCCAGGCGTACCCCGACACCCTTGTCGGCACCGACTCGCACACCACCATGGTCAACGGCCTCGGTGTGCTCGGCTGGGGCGTCGGCGGCATCGAGGCCGAGGCCGCCATGCTCGGCCAGCCGGTCTCCATGCTGATCCCGCGCGTCGTCGGCTTCAAGCTGACCGGTGAGCTCACCCCGGGCACCACCGCCACCGACCTCGTGCTGACCATCACCGAGATGCTCCGCAAGCACGGCGTCGTCGGCAAGTTCGTCGAGTTCTACGGCGAGGGTGTGGCGGCCACGAGCCTCGCCAACCGCGCCACCATCGGCAACATGTCGCCGGAGTTCGGCTCCACCGCCGCGATCTTCCCGATCGACGCCGAGACCATCAACTACCTGAAGCTGACCGGCCGCTCCGAGCAGCAGCTGGCGCTCGTCGAGGCCTACGCCAAGGAGCAGGGCCTCTGGCTGGACCCGAAGGCCGAGCCGGACTTCTCCGAGAAGCTGGAGCTCGACCTCTCCACGGTCGTCCCCTCCATCGCCGGCCCGAAGCGCCCGCAGGACCGCATCGTCCTCGCGAACGCCGCCGAGCAGTTCAAGCAGGACGTCCTCAACTACGTCGACGTCGTGGACGAGGCGGGCAAGGAGTCCTTCCCGGCCTCCGACTCCCCGGCCGTCGCCCCGAACGGCGCCCCGTCGAACCCGGTTCCGGTGACCGCCCCCGACGGCACCACCTACGAGCTGGACCACGGTGCGGTGACGGTCGCGGCCATCACCTCCTGCACCAACACCTCCAACCCGTACGTCATGGTCGCCGCCGCGCTCGTCGCGAAGAAGGCCGTGGAGAAGGGCCTGACCCGCAAGCCGTGGGTCAAGACCACCCTGGCCCCGGGCTCGAAGGTCGTCACCGACTACTTCGACAAGGCGGGCCTCACCCCGTACCTCGACAAGGTCGGCTTCAACCTGGTCGGCTACGGCTGCACCACCTGCATCGGCAACTCCGGCCCGCTGCCGGAGGAGGTCTCCAAGGCCGTCAACGAGCACGACCTGGCCGTGACCTCGGTGCTCTCCGGCAACCGCAACTTCGAGGGCCGGATCAACCCCGACGTCAAGATGAACTACCTGGCGTCTCCGCCGCTGGTCGTCGCGTACGCCCTCGCGGGCTCCATGAAGGTGGACATCACCAAGGAGGCCCTGGGCGTCGACCAGGACGGCAACCCGGTCTACCTGAAGGACATCTGGCCCTCCGAGGCCGAGGTCAACGACGTCGTCGCCAACGCCATCGGCGAGGACATGTTCTCCAAGTCCTACAGCGACGTCTTCGCCGGCGACGCCCAGTGGCAGGCCCTGTCGATCCCGACCGGCGACACCTTCGAGTGGGACCCGGAGTCCACCTACGTCCGCAAGCCCCCCTACTTCGAGGGCATGCAGATGGAGCCCGCCCCGGTCACCGACATCACCGGTGCCCGCGTGCTCGCCAAGCTGGGCGACTCGGTCACCACCGACCACATCTCCCCGGCCGGCGCCATCAAGGCCGACACCCCGGCCGGCAAGTACCTCACGGAGCACGGCGTCGAGCGCCGCGACTTCAACAGCTACGGCTCCCGCCGCGGCAACCACGAGGTCATGATCCGCGGTACGTTCGCCAACATCCGCCTGCGCAACCAGATCGCGCCGGGCACCGAGGGCGGCTACACCCGCGACTTCACCCAGCCCGACGCGCCGGTGTCGTTCATCTACGACGCCTCGCGCAACTACATCGAGCAGGGCATCCCGCTGGTCGTCCTGGCGGGCAAGGAGTACGGCTCCGGCTCGTCCCGCGACTGGGCCGCCAAGGGCACCGCGCTGCTCGGCGTCAAGGCCGTCATCGCCGAGAGCTACGAGCGCATCCACCGCTCCAACCTCATCGGCATGGGCGTCCTGCCGCTGCAGTTCCCCGAGGGCCAGACCGCCGCGACCCTGGGCCTCACCGGCGAGGAGACCTTCTCCTTCACCGGCGTCGAGGAGCTGAACAACGGCACCACGCCGCGCACGGTCAAGGTCACCACCGACACCGGTGTCGAGTTCGACGCGGTCGTCCGCATCGACACCCCCGGTGAGGCGGACTACTACCGCAACGGCGGCATCATGCAGTACGTGCTGCGCAACCTGATCCGCAAGTAAGCGGTCAGCTCCGCAAGTCAGCGGTACCGCACGGCAGTTCGAGGGCCGCGTTCCCGGAGACGGGGGCGCGGCCCTCCGCCGTGCCGCGCACGTGCCTTCAGCCGATGGTGACGACCCGGGCCCAGGACGGCGGGGCGTCCGGCACGTAGTGCGGGTCGTCCTCGTCCACGGCGCGGACCGGCCGCGGGAACAGCCCGACGACCGTACGGCACGGCGGCTGCGCGGACGGCCAGGGCGTCTGGCCGTCGGTCAGCGCGACGATCACGTCCGGCCGGGGCCGGGAGCGCAGCGCCCGCTCGAAACCGGAGCGCAGATCCGTGCCCCCGCCGCCGATCAGCTCCATCGCCTCGGCGCGGCAGATCGGCACCGCGATCCCGGCCGCCGCGTCGCAGGAGATCACCGAGACCAGATCGCGCCGCCCTCCCACGGCCCGCGCGATCGCCGCCACCTCCAGCAGCGCGCCGCCCAGCTCGGCGTCGCTCACCGAACCCGAGGTGTCGATCACCACGCACACCCGTGGGGGAGTGCGGCGCAGGCTCGGCAGCACCACCCCGGGGACGGCGGTCGAGCGGCGGGACGGCCGCCGGTAGCTGTGGTTCTCGCCCGCCCCCGGCGCCCCGGCCGCCGACCGCACTGCGGCGCCCAGCAACTGCCGCCACGGCTGTGGCGGATGGAACGCCTCGTCCGCCCAGCGCCGCCAGCCCTCCGGGGCGTCGCCCGGCCGGCCCTTGATGCCCTCGGCGACCCGGAAGCGCACCGCGTCCCGCTGCTGCCGGGTCAGCCCGTCCGCCCCCTCGGGCCCCAGCTCCCACGGCCGCCGCTCCCCGCCGGCGCCGCCCCGCAGTCCAGCCAGGCCAGGTCCGCGGCGAGCCCGGTCATCGAGGACGTCCGCAGATACTCCTCCATCAGCAACCCGTCGGGCAGCCCCAGCAGCGACGGCAGCACCACCCCGGCCGGCTGGGGCAGGCCGTCGCCGTAGATGTCGTCGTTGATCTCGAAGTCGGCGGCGATGTTCCGGCGCAGGCGCTCGCCCGGTCCGAACTCCTCGTTCTCGCGCGCGTAGCGCAGGCCGCGGTCGTGGTGGTCCCGGAGCAGATGGGAGACCTCATGCACCCAGACACCAGCCAGCTCCTCGACCGGGGTGCGGGCCACGAAGCCGGGGGAGACGTAGCAGCGCCAGTGCGCGTCGACGGCCATCGTCGGCACGGAGGAGTCCTCGACGACGTGCAGCGCGAAGAGCGCGACGGCGAGATACGGCCGCACCTCCACCGCGTGCAACCGCGCGGCCAGCAACTTCTCCATGTCGAGCGGCAGCCCGGGCGGGTTGTCCGGTGCACGCCGCCCGGCCGGGACCGCGGGCACGGTGACCCGTACGGGGCGCGGCGGCGGAGGCGGAGCCATCGGCCGGGGGACGGGCGGCGGGGCGGCGGCCTTCGGCGCCCGCCCGACGCCCGCGATCCTCGTCATCGGCGTGCTTGCGGTGCTTACGGTTCCGGTCGCCGGCGCGCCTGTGGCGCTCGGGTTCCTCGTCCCCGGTGCAGTGGCGGCGTCCGTGTTCCCGGTCTTCGGTGGGCCTGAGGTGCTCGGGTTTCTCGTCCCCGGTGCAGTGGCGGCGTCCGTGTTCCCGGTCTTCGGCGTACCTGTGGTGCCGGCGTTCCCGGTCATCGGCGCATCCGGGGCGCCCACAAGCCCGCCCCCGGCGCCCCTGTGGCGCCCACACCCCCCGTCACCGACCCACCCGCGGCGCCTTCGCCCCCGCCACCGACCGTTCCGCCCGCTCCGACAGGCCGACGATCGCTGCCAGTCGCTCCACCGCCTCCGGGACCTCCCAGTCGTCCCGTCGTACCGCGGCCAGGGCCTTCGCCGGGGCCACCAGGAGGTCCGGCGCGCCGGTCTCCAGGGCGCGGACCAGTACCGCCCAGCCGGCCTCCCAGCGCCGGCGCTCCGGGCGGGCTCCGACGGCGGCCACCACCGCCTCCAGCGCGGCCTGACGGAGGTCACCGCGCTCGGGCAGTTCGGCGTTGGCCGGGTCGGCGAGCAGCAGTTCGGGGTCCGGCAGGTCCATCCGGTCGAGGTGGGCGAGGAGTTCGAGGCCCGCACCGTCGCCCACCGCGCCCCGCACCAGCAGCGCCAGCACGTCCCGGGACACCCCGGCCGCCGTGCCGAAGGCCAGCAGGGTCAGCGCCGCCTCCCAGCTGCGGGGCGAGGGCCAGGCCCCGCCGCGCCGCGTCTCGCTGTTCGGCAGCCGGTGGATCAGCGTCGGCCGGGCCTCCAGGAAACCGCAGACGGCACGCCGGGCGAGGGCCACCGCCTCCGCCAGCCGCCCGGGGTCCAGGTGCGGCAGCTCGGCACGGGGCCAGACCCCGCCGAGACCGCGTACCACGACGTCCTTGTCGTGCACCCAGTACAGGTGCACGAACCGGTTGGCCAGCGGCGGGCTCAGCTCCCACCCGTCGGCCGCCGAGGCGCGCGGGTTGGCGGCGGCGACGATCCGTACACCGGGCGGCAGTTGGAGGGCGCCGACCTTGCGCTCCAGGACGACCCGCAGCAGCGCGGCCTGCACGGCAGGGGTCGCGGTGGACAGCTCGTCCAGGAAGAGCAGGCCCCGCCCGGCCCGCACCAGCTCCACGGCCCACTGCGGCGGAGCCATCGGCACCCCGCGCACCGCCGGGTCGTCGCCCACGATGGGCAGTCCGGAGAAGTCGGTGGGCTCGTGGACGCTGGCGATCACGGTGGTCAGCGGAAGGTCGAGGGAGGCGGCGAGCTGGGTCAGGGCCGCGGTCTTGCCGATGCCCGGTTCGCCCCAGAGCAGGACCGGCAGATCGGCCGCGACCGCGAGGGTGAGCGCTTCGAGCTGCTCGTCGGGACGGGGCTCGGTGGTGGTGGTCCTGAGCAGCGTCAGGAGGTCGTCGGCCAGGGTGAGTTGGGAGTCGACGGTGGGCAGCAGGGCAGCGGAAGTCATGGGCATCACCAGGGGTGTCGAAGGTTCGGGGGCAGCCGTACGGGCCGGAGAAGTCAGTAGAAGAGTCCGGTGCGGGGCCGGGAGTTCTTGCCGCGCTTGGGGCGCGCATGCGGGGGTGTACGCCGGCCTACGCGGCGCGCGCCCGCGTCGGTGTCGGCGGAGGCGGGGGCTACGGGCACGAGCCCCGAGCGGAACAACCCGTGCTCCACGCGCCGGGCGGCGGCCGTCTCCAGTTCCTCCCGGAGCGGCCCCTCCCGCAGCACGGCACCGGGGCCGAGTAGCCCCTCGACGACGGCCAGCGCCCCGGCGACATCACCGTGACGCAGCCGCTCCCGCACCGCCGGCAACTGCTCGGGGCTGCGGTGCACGGCGTCGATCGCCCGCAGACAGGGCAGCGCGGGCCCGCCGAGCGCGACGAGCAGTTCCTCCCGGCGCACCTCGGCCGGGTCGTGATCGACGGCGGTCAGCACCCCGTCGCGCAGCGCGATCCGGTGCACCTCGCCGCGGCACTCCACCCGGTACGGGTCGCCGGTCTCCGGAACCGGCAGGCTCGCCCGACCGGACACCGGCAGGCTCGCCCGACCGGACACCGGCAGCGCCGCGGCGACCAGCGGATGCAGCCGGTCGGCCGAGATCAGCCCGGCCCGCAACAGCTCCAGATCCGGCAGGACCCGGACCGCCGCCTCCGGCAGCACCGGAAGCGCGGCGACCTCCTGTGCGGGTAGCACGATCGGACGGACGGTGGGGACATGGCCGTCGTCGGGCGCGACGAGTTCGAGCACCTCGCGACTGCGCGCACCCAGCCGTACGGTGAACGCCCCGCGCGGGCCCAACCCCTCGGCCCGCAGCAGCAGTTCGGCCTCGGCGGCCCAGCGCTCCCTCGCGAAGGCGGAAGGGGAGTCCTCGTCCACCCCGCAGCGCCACCCCAGCTCCCCACTCAGCCCGGCGTCCCACAGATGCCGATGCAGATCGAGCCGGAACCGCCGATCGGGGTGCGGGTGCGGGTGCGGATGCCCCCAGGAGGGCCCGCCGCCGGACTCCTCCCACAGCGACAGCGACATCCGCTGTCCGGCGTCCGCGCGGGCCGGCGGCGTACGGACCACGAGACGCAGTCCGCCCGGATAGCGGGCCAGGGAGAGCGTGAGGCCGGGGCGGAGTCGCCCGTCGGGAGCGATCCGGGGCATGTGCCAGCGCAGCAGATCCGGTGCGAGCCGGCGCAGGTCAGCGCGGAGCCGGGAGGCGAGATCGGTGCCGTGACGCGTACGCACGGCACGCAGATCGAGGTCGGCGTCGACGCGGGCGGCGGCACAGGCCCCGGCCCAGTCACCGGCGAGACGCCGCGCGGTCGCGGTCTCGATCATGGACGGTGGCACGGCGTACTCGCGTACGCGCTGCCACATCGACAGGCGGGTCGGAATCGCGGGCGCGAAGTGAGGTGCCATCAGCACTCACCTTGCGCGGACGATTCCTCCAATCCACAGAGGGAGAAGTTCTTCATCGCGCGCATCATAGGCACGGCGATCACGATGTGTCAGCAGGAATACGGGTGCGGGGTGCCGGTCCGGTCGGACCGACACCCCGCGTGTGTTCCCGGAAAGTCTTGCTCAGCCGAGCAGTTCGACCTCCGCGAGGGTGGCCTCACCGGTGAGGACCAGGCGGTACTTCGCGTACGTGCCCGGCGACTTCACCGAGAAGGCGCGGGTCTGGCGGTCCCAGGTGAAGGTCTCCCCGGCGCGTTCGTCCAGGGTCTTCCACGTGGTGCCGTCCTTCGACGCCTGGAGCTTCCACCCGGCCGGTGCCTTCGTGTGGTCCGACGGCGACGTCAGGGTGTACTGCACGGCCTTGCCGGCCTCGGCCACCGGAAGGTCCACCGAGGTGACGGCGGCCTGCGTGGCGGACGTGTTGTCGAACAGCGCGCCCTCGCCCTTCACCAGGTCGGCGCGGGGCGTGGGCACCTTGTCGTCCTGGGTGATGGAGACGGGCGCCGCGTTCTTGCCGGTGCCCCACGAGGACGGCTTCGACCCCATGTCGAACTCCAGGACCCCGCCCTTCGCGATCAGCGAGTGGGGGAGCGACGTCGACTTCCACGGCACGCCGTTGACCTTCAGGCCCTGGACGTAGACGTTGCGGGCGCTGTTCTTCGGCGCCTTCACGACCAGCTTGCGGCCGTTCTCCAGCTGGACCGTCGCCTTTGTGAACAGGGGCGATCCGATGGCGTACTCGCCGCTGCCCATCACCAGCGGGTAGAAGCCCAGCGCGGAGAACAGGTACCAGGCCGACTGCTCGCCGTTGTCCTCGTCGCCGTGGTAGCCCTGCCCGATCTCGCTGCCGACGTACAGCCGCGACAGCACCTCGCGCACGTTCTTCTGCGTCTTCCAGGGCTGGCCCGCAGCGTTGTACATGTAGTTCACATGGTGGGCGACCTGGTTGGAGTGCCCGTACATGCCCATCCGGACGTCCCGCGCCTCGGTCATCTCGTGGATGACGCCGCCGTAGGAGCCGACGAAGTCGGGCGAGGCCGTCTCCGGGGTGGAGAAGTACGTGTCCAGCTTGTCGGCGAGACCGCTGCGGCCGCCGTACAGGTTCGCGAGGCCGCGGCTGTCCTGGGGCGCGGTGAACGCGTAGCCCCAGCCGTTGGTCTCGGTGTAGTCGTAGCCCCATACGCGCGGGTCGTACTTCGAGGACTCGACCCGCCAGTCGCCCTTGGCGTCACGGCCCTGGAAGAAGCCGGCCTTGGCGTCGAAGAGGTTGACGTAGTCCTGCGCGCGGTTCAGGAAGTACGCGGACTCCTCCTTGTACCGCTTGTCGCCCGTCTTCTTGTAGAGCGCCTGGCCCATCTTCGCGATGCCGTAGTCGTTGAGGTAGCCCTCCAGCGCCCACGACAGGCCCTCGTGCGTCTCGCTGCTGGTGTAGCCGAGGAAGGGCGACGTCGTCATGCCCTTGCGGCCCACACCGGACGACGGGGGCACGACGGTCGCGTTCTTCACGGCCGCGTCGTACGCCGACTTCCCGTCGAAGCCGACGCCCTTGACGTACGCGTCCGCGAACGCCACGTCAGAGGAGGTGCCCGTCATCAGGTCCGCGTAGCCCGGCGAGGACCAGCGGGAGGTCCAGCCGCCGTCCTTGTACTGCTGCACGAAGCCGTCGACCATCTCGCCCGCCTGCCCCGGTGTGAGCAGCGAGTACGCCGGCCAGGTGGTGCGGTAGGTGTCCCAGAAGCCGTTGTTGACGTACACCTTGCCGTCGACGATCTTCGCGCCGGTGTGCGTCGGGGTGTCCGGGTTCGGCATCTTCGAGAACGGCGAGGCATACTGGTACTTGCCCCCGACCTTCTCGAAGCCGGAGTTCGGGTACAGGTACAGCCGGTACAGGCTGGAGTACAGCGTGGTCAGCTGGTCCGGCGTCGCGCCCTCGACGGCTACCTTGCCGAGCAGCTTGTCCCACTGCCGCTGCGCGCGGGCCTTCACGGCGTCGAACGAGGCGCCGTCGACCTCCTGGCGCAGATTGTCCTTGGCCTGGTCGACGCTGATCAGGGACGTGGCGAGCCGCAGGGTCACCGTGCGGTCGTCCCCGGCGTCGAAGCGCAGATGGCCCTTCACACCGCTGGAGGCGCCGTCGGTCACCGGCTTGTCGAAGGTGCCGTAGACGAAGAGGCGGGTCGCGCCCGTCGACAGCCCGGACTTCACGTCCGAGTAGCCGGTGACGACGCCGTTCTCCTTGTCGAGGGTCAGCCCCGCCTGGTCGGTCACGTTGTCGAACAGGACGCTCGCGTCGTCACCGGGGTAGGTGAAGCGCAGCACCGCCGCGTGGTCCGTCGGCGCCATCTCCGCCTTCAGCCCGTTCTCGAACCGCACCCCGTAGTAGTACGGCCGCGCGGTCTCGTTCTCGTGCTTGAAGGCGAGCGCGCGCGCCGAGCGTCCGGTCTCGGGGGTGCCGGAGGCGGCCGACGGCATCACCTGGAACGTCTGCCGGTCGCCCATCCAGGGGCTCGGCTCGTGGCTGGCGCTGAACGCCTGGATCGTCGGCAGGTTGTCCGCGTTGTTGGCGCGGGCGTAGTCGTACAGCCAGCTCAGCGAGCCCGCGTTGGTCACCGGGGTCCAGAAGTTGAACCCGTGCGGCACGGCGGTCGCCGGGAAGTTGTTGCCGCGCGAGAAACCACCGCTGGACAGGGTGCCTCGGGTGGTGAGCGCGTAGTCGGACGGATGCGCCTTCGGCTTCTCGGGCGCGGCCTCCTTCAGCGTGACGTCGTCCAGCCAGCCCCGGAACTTCGCCGGCCCCTTGGGGGAGTCGTACGCCACCAGGATGCGGTCGACGGTCTTGCCGCGGGCGACCGAGCCGATCCGGGAGACGACGTTGTTCCACTGGTTGACGTACAGCACCTTGGCGGCGCCCTGCCCGCGCGGCGTGAGGGGGAAGCCGTGCTGGTCGGCGGCGCCGAGGTCGCTGAGGTAGGTGCCGTCGGTGAAGGCCAGGTCGACGGAGACGTTCGTGGCGTCGTAGTCGCGGTCGCCGTCCGCCATCGAGGGGAAGACCTTGTAGGACAGCTGGGTGTCCCGGCCGACGGCCACGTCGACGTCGTAGACCTTGTTGTACGAGTGGCCGCGCCCGTCGGCCGTGTGGCGGCCCGCGTAGCGCAGGGCCCGCTTGCCGGTGAAGCCGGCGCCCGCCTTGGCGGTCGGCGAGCCGCTCGGGCCGCGGTCCACGAGGGACAGCATGTCCTGCGGCACCGGTCCGTCGTCGCCGCCCGTGGAGAACTGGACGTCGGCCAGCTGCAGCACCCCGGAGGCCCCGTTGTTCTTGGTGATCTCCAGCCGGAAGTGCCGGTACTCGGCCGGCTCGGCGAGGTCGTACGTCTTGGTCTGGAACCGCTCGGCGAAGGTCTGGTCCGAGCGGGTGTCGACGGTCTTCCATTCCTTGCCGTCGGAGGAGCCCTTGAGGGTCCAGTCCCGCGGGTCGCGCTCCGCGAAGTCGTTCGCCGACGTGAGCGCGTACTTGGTGATCCGCGCCGGCTTGTCGAGGTCGAACTCCACCCAGCCGGTGGCCTCGAAGACCAGCCACTTGCTGCCGGGCTCCCCGTCGGCGAGGTTCTCCTTCACCTCACCGGCGCCCGAGTTCTCCCCGTTCGCCCGTACGTCCGTGACATGGTCGGTCACATTGCCCGGGATGCCGCTGCTGTACCCGCCGTCCACCCCGGACGCGCGTTTGGCGCCCCCGGGACCGGTGTCGACGGTATTGAGCCAGTCGGGTGCCGGGTCGTCCGCCTCGAACGAGGACGTGAACTCCCGGTCGGCGGCCGCCGGCGCCTGGGGCAGGGCCACCGCCGCACCCTGCGAGCCCACGGTCAAAGCGAAGGCGGTCGCCGACACGACCGCCGTACCCCATCTGTGCCGAGCTCTCTGCTGCTTCACCAGGTACCCTCCCTGCGCGCGGGACAACGTTGTCAAATTCGCTGCGCAAGGAACAGTAGTGGCTCAAGTGCCGCGCATTGTCAAGGGTGTTGAGTGTGCCGTTCGGGGCTTATGGCGTGAATTTTTCCGGCAAGCGTCGCACAGGCCCCGCATATTTCCGTGAGGTCTCAACTCGGAAAAGACCACCGGTGAACCTTGCATTCGATCTTGCTCCGCTGGCGGGAAGTGGACTATACCTGTCGGCACTTCGCACGATTCCGCACTTCCTGCACGACCCCAGCTTGACCCGATCGCGGTGCCGGGAAGGATCCGGTTCACCGCCTGAGTCCTGGAGAAGGCGAGGACTTGAGCATGGGATCCACTTCCGGCGTAGGCCATTGCGATCTGATCAGGCGGATTGCGACCGCCGCTCCGGCCCCGGCGACTGTCGTGCCGGCATCGCTCAGCTGATCATCGGCGTCGCACCGCGGCTCCGAGACGACGACAACGCCCTCCGTGCGGCCGGCGCGAGACCGGTCCGGCCACGGCGGGCGCACACGCAGCACACCCGTACAAAGCCAACCGATCAGTGAGGATGCAGAGATGACCATTCGTGCCGGCTCTCTTGACAGGCGGACACTCCTGCGCGGGGCCATCGCCACCGCGGCCGTGGGCTCGTTCGCGGTCGCGTGCAGCTCCCCCTCCAGCAAGGACAGCGAAGGCGGCGGCGGCCCGAAGGGCGAGAAGAGCGCCACCAACCCGTTCGGTGTCGCCGCGAACTCCACGGTCGAGGCGGCCATCTTCGACGGCGGCTACGGCACCGACTACGTCGACTACACCAACCAGGTGCTCGGCGGCCAGGTCAAGGGCCTCAAGGTCAAGGTCGACCCGGTCGTCGACATCGCCCCCCAGCTCCAGCCCCGCTTCGTCGGCGGCAACCCGCCGGACCTCATCGACAACTCCGGTGAGGACCAGATCGGCTTCCTCGGCATCCTCGACCAGCTGGAGGAGCTCGACGACCTCTTCGAGGCCAACACCTACGAGGGCAAGAAGATCGCCGACATCGTCTACCCCGGCGTCAAGGCCCCCGGCACGTTCAAGGACAAGTTCGTCGCGCTCAACTACGTGATGACCGTGTACGGCGTCTGGTACTCGAAGACGCTCTTCGAGGCGAACGGCTGGACCCCGCCGAAGACCTGGGACGAGGCGCTCGACCTCGGCCAGCAGGCGAAGAAGAAGGGCAAGTACCTCTTCGTCCACGGCAAGGAGGCGGCGACCTACTACCGCACGCTCCTGATCGACTCGGCGATCAAGGAGGGCGGCGACGAGGTCCGGCTGGCCCTGGAGAACCTGGAGAAGGGCTGTTGGTCGCACCCGGCCGTCCAGGGCGTGATCAAGGTCATGGAGACCATGGTCAAGCAGAAGATGTTCGTCCCCGGCGGCTCCGGCACCCAGTTCCAGAAGGCGCAGGCGATCTGGAGCAACGACCAGAAGGCGCTGCTCTACCCCTCCGGCGGCTGGATCGAGAACGAGATGAAGAAGGCCACGAAGGCTGACTTCCAGATGACCGGCTTCCCGTCGATGACGCTCACCGACAAGCCGGCGCTGCCCTGGGAGTCGCTCCGCGCGGCCGCCGGCGAGCCGTTCATCGTGCCCCGGCAGGGCAAGAACCCGGCCGGCGCCAAGGAGGTGCTGCGGGCGATGCTGTCGGAGAAGGCGGCCGCCAACTTCTCCAAGACGAAGCTGGCCCCGACGATCGTCAAGGGCACCGTCCCCGCCGACGGATACGGATCGACGGCCCTCGTCTCGCAGACGAAGATGCTGGAGGCCGCGGGCACCAACATCTTCAACTACATGTTCGTCGAGACCTACGGGATGAACACCGACCAGCTGGTGCCGTTCAACTCGTTCCTCGCCGGTGACCTCGACGCCAAGGGGCTGACCTCGGCCCTCCAGAGGATCTCCGACAAGGTCCGCGAGGACGACTCCGTCGACAAGGTCAAGGTCAGCTAGCACCCGATGAAGGACACGATCCTCAAAGCCGAGACCGCGAGCCGCCGGCCCGAGCCGGCGGCCGCTCGCGGCGGGCGGCCATGGCGCCGCAAGCTCACGTTCGACCGGGTGACGTTCTTCCTCGCGTTCCTCGGTCTCCCGCTGGCCATCTTCGTGATCTTCGTCCTGATCCCGTTCTGCCAGGCGATCTTCTGGGGGATGACCGACTGGCGTGGCTTCAGCCCGGACTACAACTTCGTCGGCTTCGACAACTTCAGGAAGATGTTCGAGGACGACATCTTCCTGAAGGCGCTGCGCAACGTCGCACTCCTCGCGGCCTTCGTGCCGCTGGTCACCCTGACGCTCGCCCTCGGGGTCGCCGTGGCCATCACCCTGGGCGGGCCCAGCAAGGGCCCCGTGCGGGGGATCCGGGGGGCGTCGTTCTACCGGATCGTCTCGTTCTTCCCCTACGTCGTGCCGGCGATCATCGTCGGTCTGATCTGGGCGCAGATGTACGACCCGAACGCCGGCCTGCTCAACGGCGTCCTCACGGGCCTCGGCCTCGACCGGTTCGACACGTTCGCGTGGCTGGGCGAGCAGGCGACGGCGATGCCGTCCGTGATGTTCGTGATCGTCTGGGGGCTCGTCGGCTTCTACGCGGTGCTCTTCATCGCCGCGATCAAGGGCGTCCCCGCCGAGCTGTACGAGGCGGCGAGGATCGACGGGGCCGGCCGGCTGCGCACCACGTTCTCGATCACCCTGCCGGCGATCCGGGACAGCGTGCAGACGGCGTACATCTACCTGGGCATCGCCGCCCTCGACGCGTTCGTCTACGTCCAGGCGATGGTGCCGAACGGCGGCCCGGACAACTCGACCCTGACGATCAGCCAGCGTCTGTTCAACGTCGCTTTCGCCAAGCAGCAGTTCGGCTACGCGACCGCGATGGGCGTCGTCCTCGCCGTCGTCACCCTGGTGTTCGCGGCGCTGGTGTTCCTCGTCAACCGCCTCACGGGCGGCGGCGAGGGCGAGAGCAAGAAGAAGACACCCGGGTCCAAGGCTCGGCGTGCCGCAGCCGAGGGAGGTGCCGGGTGAGCGTCATCACCGCCGACCCGAAGACGGCCGGTGAACGTGAACCGGCGAGGGACCGGAAGCTGACGCGCGTCGCCGCGAGCAGCGACCGCAGATTCGCGGCGGTCTCGCACGCCCTGCTGATCGTGTGGTCCGTGATCGTGATCGTGCCCATGCTGTGGGTGCTGATGTCGTCGTTCAAATCGACCGGCGAGATCCTTTCGTCGCCGTTCTCGCTGCCGGACGACTGGCGGTTCGAGAACTACGCGAACGCGTGGACCGACGCGAACATCGGAAGGTATTTCCTGAATTCCGTGATCGTCGTGGTCTCGGCGCTGATCCTGGTGATGCTGCTGGGCGCGATGTGCGCCTACATTCTCGCCCGGTTCGAATTCCCCGGCCGCCGGCTGATCTACTACGTCATGCTCGCCGGACTGACGTTCCCGGTGTTCCTGGCGATCGTTCCGCTCTTCTTCCAGCTGCAGAACTTCGGGCTGCTGAACACGCGTGCCGGGCTGATCCTCACCTATGTCGCGTTCGCGCTGCCGTTCACGATGTTCTTCCTCTATTCGTTCTTCCGGTCGCTGCCGCACGACGTGTACGAGGCGGCGCTGATCGACGGTGCCGGGGACTGGCGGGCGTTCTTCCAGGTGATGCTGCCGATGGCCCGTCCGGGTATGGCGGCGGTGGCGATCTTCAACTTCCTGGGTCTGTGGAACCAGTTCCTGCTGCCGGTGGCGCTCAACACCGACCAGGACATGTGGGTCCTCACCCAGGGCATGGCCGCCTACGCGTCCTCGCAGGTCTACGACATCGACTACGGCGCGCTGTTCGCGGCGATCGTGATCACGGTGGTGCCCGTACTGATCGTGTACTGCGTCTTCCAGCGGCGGATCGCCGGGTCGGTGTCCCAGGGCACCTTCCGCTGACGCCCACCGCCGCTCCACCCGTTGTACGCAGGGGTCCGGCCCCGGAGAGACAGCTCTCCGGGGCCGGACCCCTGCGACGCACGTCCGGTAGTCGGCCGGACACGGCCAGGAACCGATTTCTGTCAAGGTCTTGACGTCACCGGGCGATTCAGCGGACTTTGGAGTTCATAACTTGTACGAGGCCCCGTCACCCCAAGGTGGCCGGGCAAGGGATGAGGGTGAGAGTCAATGGAGACTCCGGGGTCTCAGTCGTCGCTGCACCGAGCCAACCTGGAACGGGTGGTCCGGGCCGTTCGGCTGGCCGGATCACTCACCCAGGCCGAGATCGCGAGGACCACGGGTCTGTCCGCGGCGACGGTCTCCAATATCGTCCGGGAGCTGAAGGACGGCGGAACGGTCGAGGTCACGCCCACGTCGGCGGGCGGACGCCGGGCCCGCAGCGTCTCGCTGAGCGGGGACGCCGGCATCGTCATCGGCGTCGACTTCGGCCATGCCCACCTGCGGGTGGCGGTGGGCAACCTCGCCCACCAGGTGCTGGCCGAGGAGTCCGAGCCGCTGGACGTGGACGCCTCCTCCTCGCAGGGCTTCGACCGCGCCGAGGAGCTGGTCAACCGGCTGATCGCGGCGACCGGCGTCGACCGCTCCAAGGTCGCCGGGGTGGGCCTCGGCGTGCCCGGGCCCATCGACGTCGAGTCCGGCACCCTGGGCTCGACGGCCATCCTTCCGGGCTGGTCCGGCACCAAGCCCGCCGAGGAGCTGCGCGAGCGGCTCGGCGTGCCCGTGTACGTGGACAACGACGCCAACCTGGGCGCCCTGGGCGAGCTGGTCTGGGGCAGCGGGCGGGGCGTGCGGGACCTGGCGTACATCAAGGTCGCGTCCGGCGTCGGCGCCGGCCTCGTGATCGACGGGAAGATCTACCGGGGGCCCGGCGGCACCGCCGGGGAGATCGGGCACATCACGCTCGACGAGTCCGGCCCGGTCTGCCGCTGCGGCAACCGCGGCTGCCTGGAGACGTTCGCGGCCGCGCGCTACGTGCTGCCGCTGCTGCAGTCCAGCCATGGCACGGATCTGACCATGGAGGGCGTCGTCCGCCTCGCCAGGGACGGCGATCCGGGCTGCCGCCGGGTGGTCGCCGACGTGGGCCGGCACATCGGCAGCGGCGTCGCCCAGCTCTGCAACCTCCTGAACCCGAGCCGGGTGGTCCTCGGGGGCGACCTCGCGGAGGCCGGTGAGCTGGTCCTGGGGCCCATCAGAGAGTCCGTGGGGCGCTACGCCATCCCCAGCGCCGCCCGCCAACTCAGCGTGCTTCCAGGGGCCCTTGGAGGCCGCGCCGAGGTGCTCGGCGCGCTCGCCCTCGCGCTCAGCGAGATGGGTGATTCGACCCTTTTGGACAGCACTTTGCACGCGGCTGCCCCCGCCTTCACTTAGAGAACGGATGGCACCGTTGCCAACCCGTTAAGGATTTACTTCTTGACGTCGCACGTGTGGCCGAGTTGACTTCCAGCCACCTCGGCCGCAACGTCGCGGCCTCGTCAGGGAGGTTTCTGAAGTGAACACGCGTATGCGTCGCGCCGCTGTTGCCATCGCCGCTGGTGCGATGGCCGTCTCGCTGGCTGCCTGTGGCAGCGCCGAGGAAGCCGGCGGCGGCAAGGACTCCACCGCTTCGTCCGCCAAGAAGGGCGACGACATCAAGGTCGGTCTGCTGCTCCCCGAGAACCAGACCGCGCGCTACGAGAAGTTCGACCGCCCGCTGATCGAAGAGAAGATCAAGGAGCTGACGAACGGCAAGGCCACCGTCGACTACAACAACGCCAAGCAGGACGCGAACCTGCAGGCGCAGCAGGTCGACACCATGATCACCAACAAGGTGGACGTCCTCATCCTGGACGCCGTCGACGCCAAGGCGATCAAGAACTCGGTCCAGAAGGCCGTGGACGCCGGCATCAAGGTCGTCGCGTACGACCGCCTGGCCGAGGGCCCGATCAGCGCCTACACCTCCTTCGACAACGTCGAGGTCGGCAAGACCCAGGGCGCGGCCCTCCTCGAGGCCCTTGGCGACAAGGCCAAGGACGGCCAGATCGTCATGATGAACGGCTCCGTCACCGACCCGAACGCCGCCATGTTCAAGAAGGGCGCCCACGAGGCCCTCGACGGCAAGGTCGAGGTCGGCAAGGAGTACGACACCAAGGAGTGGAAGCCGGAGAACGCCAACGCCAACATGGAGGCGGCGATCTCGGCCCTCGGCAAGAAGAAGATCGTCGGCGTCTACTCCGCCAACGACGGCATGGCGGGCGGCATCATCACCGCCCTGAAGGCCGCCGGCATCGACGTCCCGGTCACCGGCCAGGACGCCGAACTCGCCGCCGTGCAGCGCATCATCGCCGGTGAGCAGTTCATGAGCGTCTACAAGCCGTACGCCCCCGAGGCAAGCGCCGCCGCCGAGATGGCCGTCGCGCTCGCCCAGGGCAAGTCCCTCGACTCGATCGCCAAGGACAAGGTCGACAGCGACAGCGCCAAGGGCGTCCCGTCGGTCCTCGTCCCGGTCACCTCGCTGACGAAGGACAACGTCAACGACACCGTCATCAAGGACGGCGTCTACACCGCCGACGAGATCTGCACCGGCAAGTACAAGGCCGCCTGCACCGAGCTCAAGATCGGCTAGTCGAGTCCCCACGCGGGTGCGGGAGTTCGCCCAAGGACTCCCGCACGGGGCATGACTGCTCACGACTCCTCCGGCGCCCCGCGCATCATTCAGCCCCGCAAGCTCGGCGCGGGGCGCCGGACGGATCCCCCCAACTCTCTCTGCACAACCCTTCCGCCGGGTCAGGCGGCGAAGGAGATGGTTCACGTGTCCGCTACGCCCGTGCTGGCGTTGCGCGGGGTCTCCAAGCGGTTCGGTGCCGTTCAGGCGCTCACCGACGTAGAGCTTGAGGTCCACGCCGGTGAAGTGGTCGCCCTGGTGGGCGACAACGGCGCCGGAAAGTCCACGCTGGTCAAGACGATCGCCGGCGTGCACCCCATCGATGAAGGCGTCATCGAATGGGAAGGCAAGGCCGTGTCGATCAACCGGCCGCACGACGCCCAGGCCCTCGGCATCGCGACGGTGTACCAGGACCTCGCGCTGTGCGACAACATCGACGTCGTAGGCAACCTCTTCCTGGGCCGCGAGCTGAAGAAGCGCGGCATCCTGGACGAGGTCGAGATGGAGCGCCGCTCCCGCGAGCTGCTCCAGACCCTCTCGATCCGCATCCCCAGCGTGCGCATCCCGATCGCCTCGCTCTCCGGCGGTCAGCGCCAGACCGTGGCCATCGCCCGCTCCATGCTCGGCGAGCCCAAGCTGGTCATCCTCGACGAGCCCACCGCGGCCCTCGGTGTCGAGCAGACCGCCCAGGTCCTCGACCTGGTCGAGCGGCTCCGCGAGCGCGGCCACGCCGTCATCCTCATCAGCCACAACATGGCCGACGTCAAGGCCGTGGCGGACAAGGTCGCCGTGCTGCGGCTCGGCAAGAACAACGGCGTCTTCGAGGTCAAGACGACCTCGCAGGAGGAGATCATCTCCGCCATCACCGGCGCCACCGACAACGCCGTGACCCGCCGTGCGGCGCGCACGACCGGGGAGGTTTCCAAGTGAGCACCGACAACACCTCCACCGCGCCCAAGGACGAGCACGAGGTCGTCAACCCGGAGGCCGCCGCCGCCGCGGTGACCGCGGTCGACCCCCGTCTGCTCGTGCAGGAGCAGGGTCTGGCCGGCTACATCGGCGAGTTCCGGCGCAAGATCAAGGCCGGTGAGCTCGGCTCCCTGCCGGTCATCCTCGGCCTGGTCGCCATCTGCATCATCTTCCAGAGCCTGAACTCCGCGTTCCTGTCGGCGCAGAACATCAACGACATCACCGTCACGATGGTCGGCACCGGCATGATCTCCGTCGGCATCGTCTTCGTGCTGCTGCTCGGCGAGATCGACCTGTCCGTCGGCTCCGTCAGCGGTGCCTCCAGCGCCATCGCCGCCGTCCTCGCGGTGAACCAGGGCTGGCCCGAGTGGGCCGCCGTGATCTTCGCGGTCGTCTGCGGTGCCGCCATCGGCGCGGCGCACGGCTTCTTCTTCGCGGTGCTGGGCGCCCCCGCCTTCGCCGTGACCCTGGCCGGTCTGCTCTTCTGGCTCGGCTTCATGCTCCAGACGCTGGGCGAGAACGGCACGATCAACCTCGACAGCGACGGCCTCATCGGCAAGCTCACCACGTACTTCTTCTCGGACGTGGCGGCGGCCTACGGTCTGGCGGCCGTCGTGACGGCGCTGTTCTTCCTCAGCTCCTTCCTGGGCAACCGCCGCCGCGAGGCCGCGGGCATCCCGTTCCGCCCGCTGAGCGACACGATCATGCGGACCGCCCTGCTGGGCGTCGTCTCCTTCGCCGCGGCGTTCATGTACAACCAGTACAAGGGCCTGCCGCTGGCCACGGTCATCTTCCTGGTGTTCCTGGTCGGCACGGACTTCCTGCTCCGCCGCACGTCGTACGGCCGCAAGATCTTCGCCCTCGGTGGCAGCGTCGAGGCCTCGCGCCGCGCCGGCATCAACGTGACCGCGGTGCGTATCTCGGTGTTCGCGATCTCCGGCGGCTTCGCCGCGATCGGCGGCCTCTTCCTGGCCTCCAAGATCGCCTCCGCCAACCAGAGCGCCGGTACCGGCGACCTGCTGATGAACGCCATCGCGGCGGCCGTCATCGGTGGTACGTCCCTCTTCGGTGGTCGCGGCCGCACCTGGAACGCCCTGCTGGGTGTCCTGGTCATCGTCTCGATCCAGTACGGCCTCCAGCTGGAGTCCATCGCCGAGCCGGTGAAGTACATGATCACCGCCGGTGTTCTGCTCACCACGGTCGTGATCGACTCGATCACCCGCAAGACGCAGAAGACCGCCGGGCGGGCGTAACGCAGTAGCGCGTAGCGCGGTAGCGCCCAGGGGGCGCGGGTGAACTGGCGTGTGCCGGTCCGTAGTGACCGGTCGCGCAGTTCCCCGCGCCCCCTTCGGCATGCCGTGACACCGGCAGAGCCGATCGCGTGACGTACGACTCCTGGGCCGGGAACCTTCCGCCGGAGCGGAACATTAGACTCGACAAGCCCGGCAACAGCTCGACAGCTCTACAGCAAGGAGGCACGGGTGCCGCTGCTGACCCGCATCACGGGACCGCGCGATCTGGACCGGCTCACCCCTGAGCAGCTGGCCCAGCTGGCAGAGGAGATCCGGACCTTCCTCGTCGAGGCGGTTTCCAAGACCGGCGGCCACCTCGGCCCCAACCTCGGTGTGGTGGAGCTGACCATCGCCCTGCACCGGGTGTTCGAGTCGCCGAAGGACAAGGTCCTCTGGGACACCGGTCACCAGTCCTATGTGCACAAGCTGCTCACCGGCCGCCAGGACTTCAGCCGGCTGAAGATGAAGGGCGGCCTGTCCGGCTACCCCTCGCAGGCCGAGTCCGAGCACGACGTCATCGAGAACTCGCACGCCTCGACCGTCCTCGGCTGGGCCGACGGCCTCGCCAAGGCCAACCAGTTGCGCGGGCGTGACGACAGCCACGTCGTCGCGGTCATCGGTGACGGCGCCCTGACCGGCGGTATGGCCTGGGAGGCGCTGAACAACATCGCCGAGGCCAAGGACCGCCCCCTCGTCATCGTCGTCAACGACAACGAGCGCTCGTACGCGCCCACCATCGGCGGCCTCGCCAACCATCTGGCGACGCTGCGCACGACCGACGGCTACGAGCGCTTCCTGACCCGCACCAAGGAGATCCTCGACCGCACCCCGGTCGTCGGCAGGCCCCTCTACGAGACCCTGCACGGCGCCAAGAAGGGCCTGAAGGACTTCATCGCCCCGCAGGGCATGTTCGAGGACCTGGGCCTGAAGTACGTCGGCCCGATCGACGGCCACGACATCGAGGCCCTGGAGTCCGCCCTCGCGCGCGCCAAGCGCTTCGGCGGCCCGGTCATCGTGCACTGCCTCACCGAGAAGGGCCGCGGCTACCAGCCCGCCCTCCAGGACGAGGCGGACCGCTTCCACGCCGTCGGCAAGATCCACCCCGACACCGGGCTGCCGATCGCCTCCTCCGGCGCCGACTGGACGTCCGTGTTCGGCGAGGAGATGGTGAAGCTCGGCGAGGAGCGCGACGACATCGTCGCCATCACCGCCGCCATGCTCCAGCCGGTCGGCCTCGACAAGTTCGCCAAGCGGTTCCCCGAGCGGGTCTACGACGTCGGCATCGCCGAGCAGCACGGCGCGGTCTCCGCGGCGGGCCTGGCGACCGGGGGAGTGCACCCCGTCTTCGCCGTGTACGCCACCTTCCTCAACCGCGCCTTCGACCAGGTCCTCATGGACGTCGCCCTGCACAAGTGCGGGGTCACGTTCGTGCTCGACCGCGCCGGCGTCACCGGCACCGACGGCGCCTCCCACAACGGCATGTGGGACATGTCGATCCTCCAGGTCGTCCCCGGCCTGAGGCTCGCCGCCCCGCGCGACGCCGACCAGGTGCGCGCCCAGCTGCGCGAGGCCGTCCAGGTCGAGGACGCCCCGACGGTCGTCCGGTTCTCCAAGGGCGCCGTCGGCCCCGCCGTCCCCGCCGTGGGACGCGTGGGCGGCATGGACGTGCTGCGCGAGCCCGGCACCGACCGCCCGGACGTCCTGCTGGTCTCCGTGGGCGCCCTGGCCCCCATGTGCCTGGAGATCGCCGGTCTGCTCGACAAGCAGGGCATCTCCACCACCGTCGTCGACCCGCGCTGGGTCAAGCCCGTCGACGAGGCCATGGCCCCGCTCGCCGAGCGCCACCGCGTGGTCGTCACCGTCGAGGACAACAGCCGCGTCGGCGGTGTCGGCTCGGCCGTCGCCCAGGCCCTGCGCGACGCGGGCGTCGACGTCCCGCTGCGCGACTTCGGCATCCCGCCGCGCTTCCTGGACCACGCCTCACGCGCCGAGGTGATGACGGAGATCGGTCTGACCGCCCCCGACATCGCCCGTCAGGTCACCGGTCTGGTCTCCAAGCTCGACGGCCGGTTCGACCGCACCGCCGCCGAGGCCGACGCCGTGGAATCCGCGCGCGACTGACGGATCCTCACAGGGCCGAACGGGCCGGTTTCGCCGCCGACACGGGTGGTGAAACCGGCCCATCTGTGTGAAATCACCCGCGCCGGGGCAGGCGTACCACGCCCCCTCTCGATCATGTCGGGGACGACAAGCGTGGGAGGTAAGACCGTGAGCAGCACACTCTTCCGGACGAAGAGAGTCGAGCAGTCCATCCGCGACACCGAGGAGCCCGAGCACGCGCTCAAGAAGTCGTTGTCAGCGCTCGACCTGACCGTCTTCGGCGTCGGCGTCATCATCGGTACCGGCATCTTCGTGCTCACCGGAACCGTCGCCAAGGACAACGCCGGGCCCGCCGTGGCCCTGGCGTTCGTCGTCTCCGGCATCGCCTGCGCGCTGGCCGCCCTGTGCTATGCCGAGTTCGCTTCCACGCTCCCCGTCGCCGGTTCGGCGTACACCTTCTCGTACGCCTCCCTCGGGGAGCTGCCCGCCTGGATCATCGGCTGGGACCTGGTGCTGGAGTTCGCGCTCGGCACGGCGGTGGTGGCCGTCGGCTGGTCGGGCTACATCCAGTCCCTGATGGACAACGCGGGCTGGGAGATGCCGGCGGCGCTCGGCAGCCGGGAGGGGGCCGACGCCTTCGGCTTCGACATCCTGGCCGCCGCGCTCGTCCTCGTCCTGACCTTCATCCTCGTCCTCGGCATGAAGCTGTCGGCACGGATCACGTCCCTGGTCGTGGCCATCAAGCTGGCCGTCGTGCTGACGGTGATCATCGCCGGGGCGTTCCTGATCAAGGGTGACAACTACGACCCGTTCATCCCGAAGAGCCAGACCGTGGAGGCCGGAGCCAGTCTCGACTCGCCCCTGATCCAGCTCATGTTCGGCTGGGCGCCGTCGAACTTCGGCGTCATGGGCATCTTCACCGCCGCCTCCGTCGTCTTCTTCGCCTTCATCGGCTTCGACGTCGTGGCGACGGCCGCCGAGGAGACCAAGAACCCGCAGCGTGACATGCCGCGCGGCATCCTCGGCTCCCTCATCATCTGCACCACGCTGTACGTCCTCGTGTCGATCGTCGTCACGGGCATGCAGCACTACACCAGGCTCTCCGTGGACGCCCCCCTCGCCGACGCGTTCAAGGACACCGGGCACCCCTGGTACGCGGGCTTCATCAGCTTCGGCGCCGCGGTCGGCCTGACGACGGTCTGCATGATCCTGCTGCTCGGCCAGACCCGTGTCTTCTTCGCCATGAGCCGCGACGGACTGCTGCCCCGGTTCTTCTCGCGCGTCCACCCGCGCTTCAAGACCCCGCACCGCCCGACGATCCTGCTCGGTGTGCTCATCGCCGTCCTCGCCGGCTTCACCCCGCTGACCGAGCTGGCGGCGCTGGTGAACATCGGCACGCTGTTCGCGTTCGTGGTCGTCGCGATCGGCGTGATCATCCTCCGTAAGACCCGCCCCGACCTGCACCGGTCCTTCCGCACCCCGTGGGTGCCGGTCCTGCCGATCCTGTCGGTGTGCGCCTCGCTGTGGCTGATGATCAACCTGCCCGCCGAGACCTGGGTCCGCTTCGCCATCTGGATGGCCGTGGGCTTCGCCGTGTACTTCCTCTACGGCCGCACCCACAGCCGTCTCGCCCGCGGTGAGGAGGAACCCGCGGAGGTGTAGTAGAAGGCGGAGGTGAAGCAGCAGGCGGACGTGAGGTGGCAGGCGGTGCCCGCCGGGGCCGCGTACGGCAGGCCGGTTACGGCAACACGGTACGCGGCCCCGTCACGTCGGCGCCCAACCTCCGCACCCGTTGCCGCAGTTCCCGGTCGGCGGTCACCACCAGCACGGGCCGCCCGGCCGCCCGCTCCACCAGCGCGACGATGTGGTCGTCGCCGCTGCCGGGGCGGACTCCACCCGCACCCCCGGGACGCTCTCCACGCCCCGGGCGGCACCCTCCACCACCAGGACGACCTCCACGGGACCGTCGTGCCCCGGCACCCCGTCCGCCTTCGTCAGCCGGTCCCGCAGCCGCTCCGTGGCCCCCCGGCGGTCCCGCCACCAGCCGTCGGGCACCGACCCGACGACGTTCGCGGCATCGATGACCAGCAGCAGGGAGTCGTCCTCGTCCATACCGCCAAGGGTCGCACGCGGCTCTTCGCCAGGGGGTCTCGAGGAAGCGCTAGGGAGTCTCGGGAAAGCTCGCGAAGTACGCCGCCGCCATGTCCTCGTCCCCGTGGCCCTGCGCCTCCGCCCGTGCGAACCGCTCCGCGCTCGCCGCGGCCACGTCCAGCCGGGCGCCGTGGCGCTCGCCCGCCTCCACGATGAGCCGCGCGTCCTTCGCCGCGGTACGGACCGCGAAGGCGGCCGGGGACAGGTCGCCGTCCAGGACCAGCCCCGCCTTGGCGCGCAGGTACCCCATGTCGAGCGGACCGCCGTCGATCACCTCGAAGAACCGCCGCGGGTCCACGCCGAGCGCCTTGGACAGGGCCAGCACCTCACCGGCGGCGTTCGTCACCGCGAGCACCCAGCTGTTGGCGACCAGCTTCAGCCGGGTGGCGGTACCGGCCGCGCCGTCCTCACCGGTCCACACGGTCCGGGAGCCCACGGCGTCGAACACGGTCTGCACCACCGGCCGGCTCTCGGCCGGGCCCGCCGCCAGCACGGTGAGCGTGCCGGCCTCGGCGGGCTGCCGGGTGCCGAGCACCGGGGCGTCGTAGAGGACGAGGCCGTGCTCGCGCGCGAAGCCGGCCAGCTCGGCGATGCCCTCGAGACCGGCGGTCGTCGACTGCACCCACACCGCCCCGTCGCGCAGGCCCGGCGCGGCCTCCCGCATGACCTCCAGGGTCGCGGGGCCGTCGTACAGCATGGTCAGCACGACGTCGGCGTCCCGGACCGCCTCGGCGGGGGTGCCGGTCACCAGGGCGCCGTCGGCGGCCAGCGGCTCGGCCTTGGCCCGGGTGCGGTTCCAGACGCGGACGGTGTGCCCGGCCTTCACGAGGTTGCGGGCCATCGCGGCGCCCATGATGCCGGTGCCCAGGACGCTCACGGTGAACTTGTCGGTCATTGCGTCGACTTCCTGTCTCGCTACGGATGGTGCCGTGGTCCAGCTTGCCCGGGGGCGGCGCGTTCCGCCGTGCGGTACCCGCATAGGGTGAAACGGTGAACGGCGACTGGCTCATCCGCGGCCGCGACGGCCGCCTCAGCGTCTATCTGCCGACCGACGAGGCCGTGCTGTGCCGGGCGGAGCAGGCTCCCGGTGGCCCCTGGGGGCCCGCGCGCCGGATCGGTGGGGAGCAGAAGCTCCGCCCCGGCCCCGCCTTCGGATACGGCGCCGACGCCTATACGCACCTCGCCGCCTGGCGCCCCACCAAGCCGGGCGAGTCGGGCCTCGTGCACTCCACACACTTCAGGCCCCGGCTGGCCGCGCTGGACTGGGTCCCCGTCGGCCACCCGGACGGCAGCGGCGACCGTACGGGCCTGCCCGCCGTCACCGTCGACGCGCAGGGCCGCGCCCATGTCTTCGTCTGCAACACGGCGGGCGGTGTCGGCCTGCGCGCCCAGAAGCAGACCGGCGGCTGGGAGCCCTGGCGGGATCTCAAGGGCCGGGACGTCCATGAGCAACTGGCCGCCGTGGCGGGGGAGTCCGGGCTGGTCGAGCTGTTCGCGGCCGTCCCGGGCGCCCTGCTGCACTGGCGGCAGGAGGAGCCGGGCGCCGTCCCGGTCCTCCAGGAGGCGCTGGAGACCTCCGTCCGGCCGGGCACGCTGTACGCCCTGGCCACCTCGGCCGAGCACACCACGCTGTTCTACGCCGAGGACTCCGGCGATCTGTGCGCCTGGCGTCCGGGCGCCAAACCGGTCACGCTCCTGCCGTCCGCCGGGCCGGGACCGGTGTCCGCGGTCCGCTGCCGACTCGACGGCCACGACTGCACGGTGCTCGCCCAGCGCTCGGCGAGCGGCCGGGTGGCCTTCGCCGCGTATCCGACGGAGCAGGAGTCCGCGGGGGCCTGGTGGACCGAGTCGGGGCCGCAGCTGCCGTCCGACGCGGTGGTGGCGCTGGCCCTGGACGAGGAGGAGCGGATCGTCGCGGCGACCCTGTCACCGTCGACCGGCCACCTTCTGCTCACCCGTCGCAAGGACGAACCCGGGCTGGCCCTGGAGGCTTGGCGGGAGGTCTGAGGCGCCTCATGGGCGGGGGCCGACTCCTGGCCGGCGACTGCCGGTGGTCTGTGGTCGCTCGCGCAGTTCCCCACGCCCCTGACAGGACGCCGGTGCCCCGCACACCAACAGGCGTGCGGGGCACCGGTGTCACAGCGGAGCGGCTACGCGGGGACGGAGGCCACGCCCGGCGCCAGGAACCGCTTGCCGTTCACACGCTCGGAGACACCCTCGCGGTCCAGGTACGGCGTGATGCCGCCCAGGTGGAAGGGCCAGCCGGCGCCGGTGATCAGGCACAGGTCGATGTCCTGGGCCTCGGCGACGACGCCCTCGTCGAGCATGATGCCGATCTCCTGGGCGACCGCGTCCAGGACCCGGTCGCGGACCTGCTCCTCGGTCAGCACGGTGTCGCCCTGCTTCAGCAGCGCGGCGACCTCCGGGTCCAGCTCCGGCTTGCCGGAGTCGTAGACGTAGAAGCCGCGCTTGCCCGCCTTGACGACGGCCGCGAGGTTCGGGGAGACCGTGAAGCGGTCCGGGAAGGCCCGGTTGAGGGTCTCCGAGACATGCAGACCGATCGCGGGGCCGACCAGCTCCAGGAGCACCAGCGGGGACATCGGCAGACCGAGCGGCTCGACGGCCTTCTCGGCGACCTCGACCGGGGTGCCCTCGTCGATGACGTTCTGGATCTCGCCCATGAAGCGGGTGAGGATGCGGTTCACGACGAACGCCGGGGCGTCCTTCGTCAGGACCGCGGTCTTCTTCAGCTTCTTGGCGACGGCGAACGCCGTGGCCAGCGAGGCGTCGTCCGTCTTCTCGCCGCGGACGATCTCCAGCAGCGGCAGCACCGCGACCGGGTTGAAGAAGTGGAAGCCGACGACCCGCTCGGGGTGCTTCAGCTTCGACGCCATCTCCGAGACGGAGAGGGACGAGGTGTTGGTCGCGAAGATGGCGTGCGCCGGGGCGACCGCCTCGACCTCCGCGAACACCTGCTGCTTGACACCGATCTCCTCGAACACGGCCTCGATGACGAAGTCGGCGTCCGCGAAGCCCTCGGCCTTGTCCAGCACACCGGACACCAGCGCCTTGAGGCGGTTGGCCTTGTCCTGGTTGATCCGGCCCTTGCCGAGCAGCTTGTCGATCTCGGCGTGGACGTAGCCCACACCCTTGTCGACGCGCTCCTGGTCGATGTCGGTCAGCACGACCGGCACCTCGAGGCGGCGCAGGAAGAGCAGCGCGAGCTGGGAGGCCATCAGACCGGCGCCGACGACACCGACCTTGGTGACCGGGCGGGCCAGGTTCTTGTCCGGGGCGCCGGCGGGACGCTTGCCGCGCTTCTGCACCAGGTTGAACGCGTAGATGCCGGCGCGCAGTTCGCCACCCATGATCAGGTCGGCGAGCGCCTTGTCCTCGGCGTCGTAACCCTGCTGCAGGTCGCCGTTCTTGGCGGCGGCGATGATGTCGAGGGCGCGGTAGGCGGCCGGGGCGGCGCCGTGCACCTTGGAGTCGGCGATGAAGCGGCCCTTGGCGACGGCCTGGTCCCAGGCCTCACCGCGGTCGATCACCGGGCGCTCGACCTCGATGTCGCCCTTGAGTACCTGGGCGGTCCAGATCAGCGACTGCTCCAGGAAGTCCGCGCCCTCGAAGAGGGCGTCGGCGATGCCCAGGTCGAAGACCTGCTGCCCCTTGAGCTGCTTGTTCTGGTTGAGGCTGTTCTCGATGATGACCTGGACGGCCTTCTCCGCGCCGATCAGGTTCGGCAGGATCGTGCAGCCGCCCCAGCCGGGGACCAGACCGAGGAAGACCTCGGGCAGCGAGAACGCCGGCAGCGCCTTCGAGACGGTGCGGTACGCGCAGTGCAGACCGACCTCGACGCCACCGCCCATCGCGGCGCCGTTGTAGTACGCGAAGGTCGGCACGGCGAGACCGGAGAGGCGCTTGAAGACCTCGTGGCCGCCCTTGCCGATGGCCAGCGCGTCCTTGTGCTCCTTCAGCAGCTCGACGCCCTTGAGGTCGGCGCCGACGGCGAAGATGAACGGCTTGCCGGTGATGCCGACGCCGACGATGTCACCGGCGGCGGCCTCGGCCTCGACCTGGTCGATGGCCTTGTCGAGGTTCGCCAGCGACTGCGGGCCGAACGTGGTCGGCTTCGTGTGGTCGAAGCCGTTGTCCAGCGTGATCAGGGCGAAGCGCCCGGCGCCGAACGGCAGGTCGAGGTGGCGTACGTGCGCGCTCGTGACGACCTCGTCCGGGAACAGCTCGGCCGCGCCCTTCAGGAGCTCAGCGGTGGTGCTCACTTGTTGCCTCCGGCGTCCTTGTGGTGCGGGTTCTCCCAGATCACGGTGGCGCCCATGCCGAAGCCGACGCACATCGTGGTGAGGCCGTAGCGGACCTCCGGCTGCTCCTCGAACTGGCGGGCCAGCTGCGTCATCAGACGGACGCCGGAGGAGGCCAGCGGGTGACCGAAGGCGATGGCGCCGCCGTACTGGTTGACGCGCGCGTCGTCGTCGGCGATGCCGTAGTGCTCCAGGAACGCGAGGACCTGGACGGCGAAGGCCTCGTTGATCTCGAACAGGCCGATGTCGTCGATGGACAGGCTCGCCTGTGCGAGGGCCTTCTCGGTGGCCGGGATCGGGCCGTAGCCCATGACCTCCGGCTCCACACCCGCGAAGGAGTAGGAGACGAGGCGCATCTTCACCGGGAGGTTGTTCTCGCGGGCGAAGTCCTCGGAGGCGATGAGGGAGGCGGTGGCGCCGTCGTTCAGACCGGCCGCGTTGCCCGCGGTGACCCGGCCGTGCACGCGGAAGGGGGTCTTCAGACCGGAGAGGTTCTCCAGGGTGGTGCCCGGGCGCATCGGCTCGTCGGCGGTGACCAGACCCCAGCCGGTCTCGCCGGCCTCGGGGTTGGTGCGGCGCACCGAGATCGGCACCAGGTCGGCCTGGATCTTGCCGTCGGCGTACGCCTTGGCGGCCTTCTCCTGGGAGCGCACGGCGTACTCGTCGGCGCGCTGCTTGGTGATCGTCGGGTAGCGGTCGTGCAGGTTCTCGGCGGTCATGCCCATGAACAGGGCGGACTCGTCGACCAGCTTCTCGCTGACGAAGCGCGGGTTGGGGTCCACGCCCTCACCCATCGGGTGGCGGCCCATGTGCTCGACACCACCGGCGATGGCGATGTCGTACGCGCCGAAGGCGACCGAACCGGCGACCGTGGTGACGGCGGTCAGGGCGCCGGCGCACATACGGTCGATGGAGTAACCCGGCACGGACTGCGGCAGGCCCGCGAGGATGCCGGCCGTGCGGCCGATGGTCAGGCCCTGGTCGCCGATCTGCGTGGTCGCGGCGATGGCGACCTCGTCGATCTTCTTGGGGTCCAGGTCCGGGTTGCGGCGCAGCAGCTCCCGGATCGCCTTCACGACGAGGTCGTCGGCGCGGGTCTCGTGGTAGATGCCCTTCGGGCCCGCCTTGCCGAACGGGGTGCGGACGCCGTCGACGAAGACGACGTCCCTGACGGTACGAGGCACGATGGCTCTCCTCCAGGGTGCGGGATGGCACTACTGCTGCGCGACACGCTGAGCGCGCGCTCAGGACTCATGCTACTTATGAGTAACGTAGCTGCACAGTCCTGGCGTGGGGAGCGGCGAAGGTCACACCGCCGGCCCGGCCCGCACTCCGGCCGCATCCGTAGATCTTGGCGTGATCTCGCCGTACCTCCCGGCCGCCACGCCTCCCTGAAGGAGTCCGCCTCAGGCCGACAGCGCGGCGACCAGCACCGGCGTGACCAGCTCGACCTGCCACGGCCGGGCCCCGTGCCCGGACAGCGCCCGCGCCACCGAATCGGCGCTCACCGACTCCGGCGGCTCCCAGCACACCCTCCGCACCGTGTCCGGCGTGATCAGGTTCTCCTGGGGCATGCTCAGCCGCTCGGCCAGCGCCGACACCGCGGCGCGCGCCGTCGCGAGGCGGGCGGCGGCCGCCGGGTCCTTGTCCGCCCAGGCCCGCGGCGGCGGGGGACCGGTCACGGGCTGGCCCGGCGCGGGAAGCTGCGCCTCGCTCAGCTCCTTGGCCCGGTCGACCGCGGACTGCCACTGCTCCAGCTGCCGCCGGCCCATCCGGTGCCCGAACCCGCTCAGCGCCGCCAGCGCGTGCGCGTTCGCCGGCATGGACAGCGCGGCCTCCACGATCGCCGCGTCCGACAGCACCTTGCCCGGCGACACGTCGCGTCGCTGCGCGATCCGGTCCCGGGTCTGCCACAGCTCCCGCACCACGGCCAGCTGCCGGCGCCGGCGCACCTTGTGCATCCCGGACGTCCGCCGCCAGGGGTCCTTGCGCGGCTCGGCGGGCGGCGCCGACGCGATCGCGTCGAACTCCTGCAGCGCCCACTCCAGCTTGCCCTGCCGGTCCAGCTCCTTCTCCAGGGCGTCCCGCAGGTCAACGAGCAGTTCGACGTCGAGCGACGCGTACCGCAGCCAGGGCTCGGGCAGCGGCCGGGTCGACCAGTCGACGGCCGAGTGCCCCTTCTCCAGGACGAAGCCGAGGACGCTCTCGACCATGGCGCCGAGGCCCACGCGCGGGAATCCGGCGAGCCGCCCGGCGAGCTCGGTGTCGAACAGCCGGGTCGGCACCATGCCTATCTCCCGCAGGCACGGCAGATCCTGGGTGGCCGCGTGCAGCACCCACTCGGTGTCCGCGAGGGCCGCGCCGAGACCGGAGAGATCGGGGCAGGCGACGGGGTCGATCAGCGCGGTGCCCGCGCCCGCGCGGCGCAGCTGCACGAGATAGGCGCGCTGGCCGTAGCGGTAGCCGGACGCGCGCTCGGCGTCGACGGCGACGGGCCCGGAGCCGGCGGCGAAGGCGGCGATCACCTCGGCGAGCGCCGCTTCGTCGGCGATCACCGGCGGAATGCCCTCACGGGGCTCGAGCAGAGGGATCGGCGCCTTCGCGGCGGAGGATCCGCCGTCGTCCGGAGGGCCGCCTCCGGTGGTTCGCAGTGAAGTGTCTGCTGCGGTCTCTTGGGCGTCGGTCACCTGTCAAGGGTATCCGTGGATGGACGGCGCCTGCCGACGGAACGTTCCGTCGGCAGGCGCCGGAGGGTCGTAAACCAGTCAGTGCGGTGACGGAGCGGGTTACGACGAAGGTGGGGACGGGGGACGGGGGAGGGGGCCGTCCACCTCGGCGGACGGGCGGGTGGGTCGGTGGGACGGCGGGTCGGGCGGGCTCAGTGGATGATGCCGGTCCGCAGGGCCACGGCGACCATCCCGGCGCGGTCGCCGGTGCCGAGCTTGCGGGCGATGCGGGCGAGGTGGCTCTTGACGGTCAGGGCGGACAGGCCCATCGAGACGCCGATGGCCTTGTTCGACTGGCCCTCCGCCACCAGCCGCAGGACCTCGACCTCACGGCCGGACAGTTCGCGGTAGCCGCCCGGGTGGCTCGGGGCACCCGGGTGGCGGCGGTGCATACGGGCGGCGGCGGAGCCGATGGGGGCGGCACCGGGGCGGGTGGGGAGCCCGACGTTGGTGCGGGTGCCGGTGACGACGTAGCCCTTCACACCTCCCGCGAGGGCGTTGCGGACGGCGCCGATGTCGTCGGCGGCGGAGAGGGCGAGGCCGTTGGGCCAGCCGGCGGCGCGGGTCTCGGACAGCAGGGTGAGGCCGGAGCCGTCGGGGAGGTGGACGTCGGCGACGCAGATGTCGCGGGGGTTGCCGATGCGGGGACGAGCCTCCGCGACGGACGAGGCTTCGATGACGTCGCGCACTCCGAGCGCCCAGAGGTGGCGGGTGACGGTGGAGCGGACGCGGGGATCGGCCACGACCACCATGGCGGTCGGCTTGTTCGGGCGGTAGGCGACCAGGCTTGCGGGCTGCTCGAGGAGAACGGACACCGGGCCTCCTGGGGTGCGGGGACGGCTTTCAAGGTCACAGTCGTCTTCGGCACCAAACCTCTGGCCCTTTAGGGAAAGATCACGATTTAGTGAGTAACAATTGGGGCAATTCGGACAGGTGGTCGATCGTTCGAGATCGATTCCGGTTCGATCGCGGTCAAGTTCCTGACCGAAAGTGGCCGTGTCGACAAAGTGACGCGCGGGGTGGACCGCTGGGTCCGCCCCGGATCAGCGTGCCTGCGGGTCGCGGCGCTGCGGCAGCGTCACCACCGAGGCGTCGCCCGGGCCCGCCGGCGGCAGCCCCGCGACCTGCGCCAGCAGATCGCACCACGAGGTGAGATGGGCCGCGGTGTCCGGGACGCCGCCCAGGCCCTCCCGCGGGGTCCACGAGGCCCGGATCTCGATCTGCGAGGCCGCGGGCCGCTCCGACAGACCCCCGAAGTAGTGGGAGCTCGCCCGGGTCACCGTGCCGCTCGGCTCCCCGTACGACAGCCCGCGGGCCTGGAGCGCGCCGGTCAGCCAGGACCAGCAGACCTCCGGCAGCAGCGGATCGGCGGCCATCTCCGGCTCCAGCTCCGCCCGCACCAGCGTCACCAGCCGGAAGGCGCCCCGCCAGGCGTCGTGCCCGTCCGGGTCGTGCAGCAGCACGAGCCGGCCGTCGGCCAGGTCCTGGTCGCCGTCGACGACGGTCGCCTCCAGCGCGTACGCGTACGGGGCGAGCCGCTGGGGCGCCTTGGTCTGCTCCACCTCGATCTGCGGGCGCAGCCGGCTGCCGCGCAGCGCCTCCACCGCGGCGCGGAAGGCCGGCGGGGCCGTACTGCGCGCATTCCGGTCCGCCTCTTCGCCGCCCTTCGCGTCATCCGCTCCGCCAGTGCCGTCCGACAGTCTTCCCTGAGCCGCAGCCATGCCGGGAAGATTAAGGGGAACAGGGGCTTCGTGCAGGGAGGGACACCAGGACAACACGGCGACCCCGGCGCCCGGCCCTCCCCGGCCGTGCGAGACTTGGGCCCGTGAGTGCCAACCAGACGCCGCCTTCCGCCCCGTACGACTCCGCCTTCCTGAAGGCGTGCCGGCGCGAGCCGGTGCCGCACACGCCGGTGTGGTTCATGCGGCAGGCCGGGCGCTCACTGCCGGAGTACCGCAAGGTCCGCGAGGGCATCGGGATGCTCGACTCGTGCATGCGCCCCGACCTGGTCGCCGAGATCACCCTGCAGCCCGTGCGCCGGCACGGCGTCGACGCGGCGATCTACTTCAGCGACATCGTCGTCCCGCTCAAGGCCATCGGCATCGACCTCGACATCAAGCCCGGCGTCGGCCCCGTCGTGGAGCAGCCCCTGCGCACCCGCGCCGACCTGGCCCGGCTGCGCGACCTCACCCCCGAGGACGTCTCCTACGTCACCGAGGCCATCGGGCTGCTGACCGCCGAGCTCGGCGCCACCCCGCTCATCGGGTTCGCCGGCGCTCCGTTCACCCTCGCGAGCTACCTCGTCGAGGGCGGCCCGTCGCGCACGTACGAGAACGCCAAGGCGATGATGTACGGCGACCCGGAGCTCTGGGCCGACCTCCTGGA
Source organism: Streptomyces nigra (assembly GCF_003074055.1). NCBI lineage: Bacteria > Bacillati > Actinomycetota > Actinomycetes > Kitasatosporales > Streptomycetaceae > Streptomyces > Streptomyces nigra. Next base: position 5,850,957 of record NZ_CP029043.1, read on the forward strand.
CCGGCTCGCGGAGATCACGGCCGCGTTCCTCAAGGTGCAGATCGAGGCCGGCGCCTCCGCCGTGCAGCTCTTCGACTCCTGGGCGGGAGCGCTCGCCCCGGCCGACTACCGGCGCTCGGTGCTGCCCGCCTCCGCGAAGGTCTTCGACGCGGTCGCCGGATACGGCGTCCCGCGCATCCACTTCGGCGTCGGCACCGGTGAACTGCTGGGCCTCATGGGCGAGGCCGGCGCGGACGTCGTCGGCGTCGACTGGCGCGTCCCGCTCGACGAGGCCGCCCGCCGGGTCGGCCCGGGCAAGGCCCTCCAGGGCAACCTCGACCCGACCGTACTGTTCGCCGGCCGCGAGGCCGTGGAGACGAAGACCCGTGAGGTCCTCGACGCCGCCGTCGGCCTGGAGGGGCACGTCTTCAACCTCGGGCACGGCGTGATGCCGTCCACCGACCCGGACGCGCTGACCCGCCTCGTGGAGTACGTCCACACCCGCACGGCCGGCTGACCCCGCCTTACCACCCGGGCCGCGCCCGTCTGCCGAACAGCAGGCCGCGCGGCTCCGGCGGCTGGGGCGTCCCCGCGCGCAGCGGCCAGGCGATCGCCATGCCGGCCAGGAAGCCCACGATGTGCGCCGCGTACGCCACGGTGCCCGCGTCCGAGACGCCGTCGCCGTTCGAGTAGACGGCCTGGAGCACGAACCAGAAGCCGAGCACCAGCCATGCCGGCAGCCGCAGCGGCAGGAAGATCAGGAACGGCACGAGGACCCAGACCCGGGCCCTCGGGTACAGCACCAGATAGGCGCCCAGCACCCCCGCGATCGCCCCGGACGCGCCGATCAGGGGTTCCGTCGACTCGTCGTTCAGCAGCGCGAAGCCGTACGAGGCCACATAGCCGCAGACGACGTAGAAGAGCAGGAACCGCACATGGCCCATGCGGTCCTCGATGTTGTTGCCGAAGATCAGCAGGAACAGCATGTTGCCCAGCAGATGCAGCCAACCGCCGTGCAGGAACAGCGCGGTGAACACCGACAGCACCGGGGACTTGTCGTAGTCGGGCGGGCCGAACACACAGCCCGGGCCGTCGGGACCGACGCCGACAGCGCCCGTGGGAACCACGCCGGGCAGCTGACCGTGGATCAGCTCCCGCGGTACGGCCGCGTACTGGTCGAGGAACGCGTGCAGATGACACAGCTGCGCCAGACTGCTCTCCCCGGCCACGGAACCTCCGCCTCCGGGCATGAACAGGAACACCAGGACGTTCGCGATGATCAGCGCGTAGGTCACATGGGGGGTGCGGCTCACGGGGTTCACGTCATGGACGGGGATGACCACGACACATATGTGCCCCCGATCGGTCCGTCGAATCGGTGAACACCGGCGTGTCCGGCCGCGTATGTCTCGGCAACCGCCCGCGGCACGGGGAAGGCGGGCCGTGGGGACGACGTGAGGAACAGGCGATGAGCGACCGAGTGACCCCTCCGATCCACGCACTGCCCGACGGCGAGGCCGAGATCGCCGTGGTGTTGCGGCTGCCGTGGGAGGACGTGGCCCGGCTGGGCCAGGACGCCGGGCGGCTCGCGACGCAGATGCAGCGGCCGGTGACGCTGGACGAGGCGGTCAGCCACCGGCTGCGGTCCACACGGCCCGCCGCCGCGCACGCCAAGCCCGCGGGGGAGCAGCCCGCCGCCATGCCGAGCAGCGCGTCGGTGTCCTCGCTGCCCTCGCGACCGCCGGCCGAGCAGGCGCGCCAGGCCATCGAGAGGATCAACGGCAGCGCCTGAGCCGCCGGCCCGCCGGTGCCTCAGGAGACGCCGTGCACCGCCTTCGACGCCTTGCGGGCCGCCACCAGGACCGGGTCCCACACCGGGGAGAACGGCGGCGCGTACCCCAGGTCCAGTGACGTCATCTGCTCCACCGTCATCCCGGCCGTCAGCGCGACCGCCGCGATGTCGACCCGCTTGCCCGCGCCCTCGCGGCCGACGATCTGCACACCGAGCAGCCGTCCCGTGCGGAGTTCGGCGAGCATCTTGACCGTCATGGGGGAGGCGCCCGGGTAGTACCCGGCACGGCTCGTGGACTCGATGGTGGCGGTGACGTACCGCAGGCCCGCCCTGCGCGCGTCCTTCTCGCGCAGGCCGGTGCGGGCGATCTCCAGGTCGCACACCTTGCTGACGGCCGTGCCGACCACCCCGGGGAACGTGGCGTATCCGCCGCCCACGTTGGCGCCGATGACCTGCCCGTGCTTGTTGGCGTGGGTGCCCAGCGGGACGTGCCGCTCCTGGCCGGAGACCAGGTCGAGGACTTCGACGCAGTCGCCGCCGGCGTAGACGTCCGTGTGGCCGCGCACGCGCATGGCGCGGTCGGTGAGCAGTCCGCCGTGCTCGCCCAGCGGCAGGCCCGCCGCGCGCGCCAGCGTGGTCTCCGGGCGGACGCCGATGCCCAGGACGACCACGTCCGCCGGGTACTCGGCGTCCTCGGTGGCCACGGCACGGACGTGACCGTCGTCCCCGGTCAGGATCTTGGTGACCTCGGCGTCGTCCACCATGGTGATGCCGAGGCCCTCCATGGCCTCGTGGACCAGGCGGCCCATGTCCGGGTCCAGCGTCGACATGGGCTCGCTGCCCCGGTTGACGACCGTCACCTCGTAGCCGCGGTTGATCAGCGCCTCGGCCATCTCCACGCCGATGTACCCGGCGCCGACCACCACCGCGCGCCGGGCCTTGGTGCGCGCGAGCGTGTCGAGCAGGGCCTGGCCGTCGTCCAGGGTCTGCACACCGTGCACGCCGGGCGCGTCGACGCCCGGCATGTCGGGCCGGATCGGCCGCGCCCCGGTCGCGATCACGAGCTTGTCGTACGACGTCCAGGACTCGTCGCCCGAGTCGAGGTCACGCGCGCGCACCCGCCGCCCGGCCACGTCGATCTCCGTGACCTCGGTCCGCAGCCGCAGATCGATGTCCCGCGCGCGGTGCTCCTCGGCGGTTCGCGCGATCAGTCGCTCGGGGCCGGCGACGTCACCGCCCACCCAGTACGGGATGCCGCAGGCCGAGTAGGAGGTGAAGTGGCCGCGTTCGAAGGCCACGATCTCCAGCTCCCCGGCGTCCCTCAGCCGGCGTGCCTGCGACGCCGCGGACATCCCCGCGGCGTCGCCGCCGATCACGACCAGTCGTTCCCGCACACCCCGCGCAGCGCTCATGTCCATGCGAACACGCTACGGGGGCCGGGCATTTCAGTGCCGCTCGCCACCCTGGCCGTCGCCCGCGCGCGTGGCGTCCGGCGCCGGACGGGCCGTCGGCACCGGGCCGACCGCGGCCATCGGGTCCTCCGCCGCGGGCCGCACGGTCCGGCGGGAGCGCCGCGGGAGCTTCACCCACAGCAGCACGAGCAGCGCCGCCGCCACCAGGAACGGCAGCACGGCCCCGAACACCACGGCCAGCCAGCGCAGCATCGTCACGAACGCGTCCCAGCCGCCCGCGAGGGCGTCCAGGAAGCCCGGGTCGTCGTCCTTCGGGGCCGCCTTCTTCACCGGGGTCTCCGCCAGGGACAGGGTGATGGTGGCGAGGCTGGTGCGGTCCTTCAGGGACGCCTGCTGGGCGAGCAGCGCCTCCAGGTCGGCCTGGCGGCTGCTCAGCTCGCCCTCCAGCGTCACCACGTCGCTGAGCTTGGTCGCCCGGTCCATCAGCTCCCGGATCCGGGCCACGCTGGCCCGCTGCGAGGTGATGCGGCTCTGCACGTCGACGACCTGGTCGGTGACGTCCTGCGCCTTGGCGCTGCGCTCGACGAGCTTGCCCGCGCCCTCCAGCTCGTCGAGGACCTCGGCGTACCGGTCGACCGGCACCCGCAGGACCACGCGCGTGCGTTCATGACCGTCGCCGCCGCGTGTGGTGGTCTCGTTCCCGACGTAGCCGCCCGCGTTCTCCACCGTGGTGCGGGCCTTGTCGAGCGCCTCGGGCACGTCCTTGACCCGCACGGTCAGCGAGGCGGTGCGGATGATGTGCGTCGGGGCGGTCTTGGGTGCCGTCGTCGGCTGCTTGCGGGCCCCGCCGCCCGACCCGGAGTCGGTGACGCCGTCCGGGGCGACGCCCTTGGCGTCCGACTGGGCGGCCTCGCCGCCCGCCGCGGAGTCGGAGGAGACACCGTCGTCGCCGGCGCCGCTGCACCCGGTGAGCGCGAGCGCGCCGGCCAGCAGGAGGCCGGCGAGGGCCTGGACGGATCGTGTGGAACGCCGTGTGCGCATGGTGGGTACCCCCGAGGGCTCGTCGTGGACGACTGACGCCTCTTCGACGCCCGGGCCCGCCGGAACGTTGGCGGCGAACGGTCCCGAAGAGGTCACGGTCGGGACTCGGCCCGGGCACACCGGTCCCGGCGTGAAGGGGCCGTACGGCCCTGGCGGCGCTGTCGGTGCCGTTTGAGAGAGTGGGATCATGCGCGAGCACACCCCAGAGCACGAGGAACACCGCACCGGGCCCGGTGGCCGGGTCGTCGTCATCGGCGGCGGCATCGCCGGGCTCGCGGCCGCCCACCGGCTGCTGGCCGGCGGCCGTGACGTCACCGTGCTGGAGGCGTCCGACCGCGTCGGCGGCAAGCTGCTGCCCGGCCGGATCGCCGGGGTGCGCGTGGACCTCGGCGCCGAGTCGATGCTCGCCCGCCGCCCCGAGGCCGTCGCCCTCGCCCGCGAGGTGGGCCTCGCCGACCGGCTCCAGCCGCCCGCCACCGCGAGCGCCTCGATCTGGACGCGCGGCGCCCTGCGCCCCATGCCCAAGGGCCATGTCATGGGCGTCCCCGGCACCGCCGCCGCCCTGTCAGGACTGCTCACGCCGGAGGGCCTGGCCCGGATCGAGCGCGACGCCGACCTGCCCCGCACCGAGGTCGGCGACGACGTCGCCGTCGGCGCATACGTCGCCGCCCGCGTGGGCCGCGAGGTCGTCGACCGCCTGGTCGAGCCCCTGCTGGGCGGCGTGTACGCGGGCGACGCCTACCGCCTCTCGCTGCGCTCCGCCGTCCCCCAGCTCTACCAGGCCGCCCGCACCCACGACTCGCTCACCGAGGCCGTGCGCGAGATCCAGGCCGGGACCGCCGCCCGGCCGCAGAGCGGACCGGTGTTCATGGGCATCGAGGGCGGCATCGGGCGACTGCCGCTCGCCGTCGCCGCGTCCGTCCGCGCGCGCGGCGGCGAGATCGTCACCGGCGCGCCCGTCACCGAGCTGCGCCGCGAGGGCCCCACCGGCTGGCGCGTCGTCACCGGCGACCGGGTGCTGCGCGCCGACGCCGTCGTCGTCGCCGTGCCCGCCCCGGCCGCCGCCGCCCTGCTGCGGGCCGAGGCGCCCGCGGCCGCCGCCGAGCTCGACACCGTCGAGTACGCCTCCATGGCCCTCATCACCCTCGCCTACCGGCGCGCCGACACCGCCGCCCTGCCCGACGGCAGCGGCTTCCTGGTCCCGCCGGTCGACGGCCGCACCATCAAGGCGTCCACGTTCGCCTCCCGCAAATGGGGCTGGATCGCCGACGAGGACCCGGACGTGACGGTGCTGCGGACCTCCGTCGGACGGCATGGCGAGACGGAGATCCTCACCCGCGACGACGCCGACCTCGTGGAGGTCTCCCGGCGCGACCTAGCCGAGGCCACGGGCCTGGACGCCACACCTCTGGAGACCCGCGTCACCCGCTGGACCGGCGGACTGCCCCAGTACCCCGTCGGCCACCACGCGCGCGTGGCCCGCGTCCGCGCGCGCGTCGCCGAACTCCCCGGCCTGGCCGTGTGCGGCGCCCCGTACGACGGCGTGGGCATCCCGGCCTGTATCGCGAGCGCCTACGCCGCCGTCGACCAGCTGGCCGGAGACCTCGGCGGTGTGCAGCGGCTCACCGCCCACCCGGTGCAGAGTCTGCACGGAGGAGCAGGAGAATGAGGGACATGAGTGACGAAGCCTCCACCACCGAGACCGGCAGGATCCCGAACAAGGGCAAGCTGGCCAAGGACCTCAACGAGGTCATCCGCTACACCCTCTGGTCGGTCTTCAAGCTGAAGGACGTGCTCCCCGAGGACCGCACGGGCTACGCCGACGAGGTCCAGGAGCTGTTCGACCAGCTCGCCGCCAAGGACGTGACCGTCCGCGGCACCTACGACGTCTCCGGTCTGCGCGCCGACGCCGACGTCATGATCTGGTGGCACGCGGAGACCAGCGACCAGCTGCAGGAGGCGTACAACCTCTTCCGCCGCACCAGGCTGGGCCGCGCCCTGGAGCCCGTCTGGTCGAACATGGCGCTGCATCGCCCCGCCGAGTTCAACCGCTCGCACATCCCGGCGTTCCTCGCCGACGAGACGCCCCGCGACTACGTCAGCGTGTACCCGTTCGTGCGCTCCTACGACTGGTACCTGCTGCCCGACGAGGACCGCCGCCGGATGCTCGCCGACCACGGCAAGATGGCCCGCGGCTACCCGGACGTCCGCGCCAACACGGTCGCCTCGTTCTCCCTCGGCGACTACGAGTGGATCCTCGCCTTCGAGGCCGACGAGCTGTACCGCATCGTCGACCTCATGCGTCATCTGCGCGGCTCGGAGGCGCGGCGGCACGTCCGCGAGGAGGTCCCGTTCTACACCGGCCGCCGCAAGTCGGTGGCGGACCTGGTCGCCGGACTGGCCTGACGCCTGACGGCCGAAGGCCCGGGGGATCGCCCCGGGCCTTCGTGCGCGTTCGCGTCCTGCGGTGTCCGCTCAGCCGGCGGCGCGCGGCCGCTCGCCCGGCTTCGTCGCCGCGGGCCGCTTGGCCTTACGGTCCTCCGCGCGCTGCGGCTCGGGCTGCGGACGTCCCTCGCAGGACGCCCGGCGTCCCGGGAGCCGTCCCTCGAGGAGATAGGCGTCGACATGCGCGTTGACACACTTGTTGGGGCCGTACGCGATGCCGTGCGTCCCCGCGTTCCGCTCGGTCACCAGCACCGAGCCGGCCAGCCGGCGGTGCATCTCCAGCGCCCCGTCGTACGGAGTGGCCGCGTCCCGCTCCGCCGCCAGGATCAGCACCGGCGGCAGCTCGCCCGGCCCGGTCCGCACGTCCACGGGCTGCTGCCGGGGCGCCTTCCAGAACGCGCACGGCAGGTTCATCCAGGCGTTGTCCCAGGTCTCGAAGGGCGCCACCCGCGCGAGCCGCGTGTTGTCCCGGTCCCAGACCCTCCAGTCCGTCGGCCAGGGCGCGTCGTTGCACTCCACGGCCGTGTAGACGGCGTTCGTGTTCTCCTCCTCGGCCGCCGCCTCGGTCACCGGTGACGCCAGCTCCACCAGCGGCTTGGAGTCGCCCTTCAGATACGCCGACAGCGCCTGCGCGCGCGAGGGCCAGTAGTCGTCGTAGTACCCGGCCTGCAGGAACGCCTCCTGCAGCTGCCCCGGTCCGACCCGCCCGCCGGCCGGCTTCGCGGCCAGCCGCGCCCGCGCCTTGTCGTAGCCGCGCTGCACGGCCTCGGCGGTGCGGCCGAGACCGTAGACGGAGTGGTGCTCGGCCACCCACTCCCGGAAGTCCGCCCAGCGGCTCTCGAACGCCACCGACTGGGCGAGGTTGTTCTGGTACCAGATCTGCGCCGGGTCCGGGTTCACCGCCGAGTCGAACACCATGCGCCGCACATGGGTGGGGAAGAGGTGCGCGTACAGCGCCCCGAAGTAGGTCCCGTACGACGCCCCCATGAACGTCAGCTTCGGCTCGCCCAGCGCGGCGCGCAGGACGTCCAGGTCGCGGGCGTTGTTCAGGGAGTTGTAGTGGCGCAGGGCGCTGCCCGCGCGCCGGGCGCAGCCGCGCGCGTACGCCTCGGCGCGGGCGATCCGCTCCTTCTTGTACGCCTCGGAGGGGTGGACCGGCGCGAGGGTCGGCGCCTTCAGGGACTGCTTGGGGTCCTGGCAGGACAGCGGCGCGGACGGCCCGACCCCGCGCGGGGCGTAGCCCACGAGGTCGTACGCGGCCGCCAGCCGCTTCCACGCGGGCAGCACCCCGATCAGCGGGAAGTGCAGCCCCGAGGCGCCCGGGCCGCCCGGGTTGTAGACGATGGCGCCCTTGCGCGGCACGCGGTGCTTGCTGTTGCCGGGGTCCCTATGGGTGGCGGGCACCCGGCTGACGGTGAGCTTGATCTGTCTGCCGTACGGGCGCGCGTAGTCGAGGGGGACGGAGACCGTCCCGCACTTCACGTTCTCCGGGAGGCCCTGGCTCTTGGGGCAGCGGCCGAAGTCGATGCCGGCGGTCTCGGCGCGCAGGGCGGCGACCGCTGTGCCGTGTCTCTCGCTCCAGCCGGGGGCGGCCCCGGTGGCTCCTGCCGGTGCGGCGGACAGGGTCGTCAGGAGCAGTGCCCCCGCGGCCGAGTAGAGGGCGGCAGCTCGCATCGCGTATCCCTTCGGTGCACGGCAGCAACAGAAGGGATATTTCGTTCGCCGGTTGAGGAAGTAAAGCACCGCCCGCCGGTGTCGGCGTCAATGCCCCCTATGCGTCACGCGAGCCCGGACGTGCCGTCGCGGTGCCGGTCCGGCCCGCGCTCCGGATCGCGGTGCGCGAAGGCGGCCCGCAGCTCCGGCTCGCCGACGGCCCGCACCCCGCGTACGGCGACGGCGGTGAGGAACGTGCGGTCGTCCGAGCCCCGGGAGCGCCGGGTCAGGGAGTTGAGCAGGCGCTGCCCGGCGGGGGAGGCCCACTGGGCGTACGGGGAGATCTCGACGCGGGCGATGGCCAGGCAGCTGAGGCTGAGGATCAGGGGGAGCGCGAACCAGAGTGCGACCAGCTGCCCCGGCATGTCCGAGCGGCCGGGGGTCAGCAGCGCGACGACGCCGAGCACCGGCACGACGGCGGCGGCGAACCGGACCTGACGGATCGCCGCCGTGATGTCGCGGCGCGGACCGTCGGGCACGGCGAGGCCCGCGCCGACCAGCCGGTCGGCGAGGCTGCCGACGGCGTCTGCGGCGGCCGCCGCGTCCCGCACCGGCGCTATCCGCGACTGGCCCTCGGGCCCGATGGCCCCGAGCACCGAACGCTCCATCTCGTCCCGGCCGCGCGGATCGACGACCGTCGCCCACCCGGTGTGCGCGAGCAGCAGCCGCCGCTGCCTGGCCATGGAGACGAGGGTCAGATCGGCGACCCGGCGGGGGCCGCCGGACAGGAACGCCGCCTCGTACAGGGTCAGGTCGTGCCGCCCCTCGGCCGGTGCGCCGTTCACGTCCGTGGCGGCGGCGTGCACGGCGGCGAGGCACAGCCGGGTGCAGGCCGTGCCGGCGACGGCCCAGGCCAGCAGCAGGAGGAGGACCCAGAACATGCCGTTTTTCTATGCCAGATGACGGGCTCGGCGCCATGGTTTGTTCACCATCCGGACACGGATTTGCAGGGATGTGACGTTCCGGATCGGGGACAGCCCTTAGGGAGTGCCGGTTGTCCGCGGTCGCGGGCTGCTGGCCGCCGGCGGAAGGGAGTACGTCGGTGACGCGTCCGGGTTCACCGGCTCCACCGGGGCGGCGTCGGCGACCGGGCCGGGCGGTGCCGGGGAGGGGTTCAGCGGAGGCGTGCTGTCGGCGACGAGATCCCGGGCCAGCGCCTCGTAGTCGACGTGACCGGTGGCCTCCAGGACCCTGATGTGGTCCAGGACCGTGGTGTTGGCGTCGTCGGCCAGCTTGCGGACCAGGGAGTTGCGGGTGCCGGCCCGCACCTCGGCGACGACCGTGAACACCTTGCCGTGCGCCAGCCGCAGGATGTTGGCGAACCGCGCGTCGAACTCGGTCCCTTCGGCCGCGCCCAGCGTCTCCAGCCACGCGCGCTGCTGCCCGGTCGGCTCGTCGGGCAGCTGAAGACTCAGCTTGGCGGCGACGTCGCGCACCCGGTCGTCCAGGGACGTGTGCCCTTCGACGAGGTGCCGCCCCGCGGTCCGTACGGCGTCGGTGGTGCCCTTCTGCTCGGCCAGCCGGCCGGCGGGCAGTTCCCACAGGCCCGCGAGGCGGACCTTCGTGACGAAGTCGCGGTCGAGGGCGGAGAGCGGTCCGTAGCCGGTCGTGACGGACTGGGCGTTGAGCACGGCGAGTCCGGTGCCCGACCGGTCGGCGTACGACCAGATCGGGAAGACCATCGCCGCGAGGGTGGCCACCAGGCCCGTGACGATGAGTCCGGTGCCGCTGAGGACGCCTCGGCCTTTGAGGGGAGGTCGCGGTCGCATGAGGTGCCTCCTGTTGCGGCACCGCACGTCAGTGCGCTTCGGGGATGGGATGGGCATATTACTTCGAGTCCACGCCAACCGCCGTCGCGCACCCCACAGTTGCAATCAGGGCATAGCGGGGTCGATCGGACAAGGTCAGCGGCGGAGCAGCACCCGGCGGGTGGCCCGCGCCAGCCGCACGCCCGGCCGCCGGGAGTGCGGCTTCGGACCCGAGCGCTCCTGCCACCACTCCCGCAGCTCCGCCCGGGCGCCGGCTTCCGCGGGCCGCTCCTCGGCGAGCAGACGGCCGGCGAAGTCCAGAGCGTCCTGCCGGTAGCCACCGGTCATGGGGTGCCGCTGCGCGTACGCGAGGAACGCGGGCCGGTACCCCTCCCCGAGGATCACCGGCAGTTCCGGCGCCACCTTGGCCACCACGTCCGCCCGCTTCGCGGCCAGCGCCCGCGCCTGCACCCCGAGCCGTACCCGGTCGAAGCCCTCCGGCGCCGGGGTCCCCGCGACGAGCGCGGACAGCAGGGCCGTCTGCTCCAGGGCCAGCCGCTCCCGGACCGGCGCGGGCGCCTCGGGGACCGCGCGGGCCTCCGTCCGTACGGGCTCGGGGCGGTCCTCCGTCCGTACGGGCTCGGGGGGCGTCACCGCCCGTCCGGGCTGAGGGAGGGCCTCCGTCCGCTCGGCCCCGCCCGTCGTCAGCGCCTCCCGGATGGTGTCCAGCTCGCGCTCCAGCTCCTCGGGCGCGGGGAAGTTCTCGTCGCGCTCCAGCAGCACCCCCGGCGGGGACACCCGGGACGCGAGGTCCGTCAGGATGTCGAGGACCGGCCGGGGCACCGGGTGCGCGTGGCTGTCGTGCCAGACGCCGTCCCGCTCGAAGCCGCCCGCCACATGCACGTACGCCAGGGCCTCCAGCGGCAGTTCGGCGAGCGCCTTGGCGGGGTCCTCGCCCCGGTTGACGTGGTTGGTGTGCAGGTTGGCCACGTCGATGAGCAGCCGTACGCCGGTGCGGTCGGCCAGCTCGTACAGGAACTGGCCCTCCGTCATCTCCTCGCCCGGCCAGGAGAACAGGGCCGCGATGTTCTCCACGGCGAGCGGCACGGGCAGCGCGTCCTGCGCGATCCGTACGTTCTCGCACAGCACGTCGAGGGCGTCCCGGGTGCGGGGCACCGGCAGGAGGTGCCCCGCCTCCAGACGCGGGGACGCGGTCAGCGCGCCGCCCGCCCGGACGAACGCGATGTGCTCGGTGACCAGGGGCGAGCCCAGCGCCTCCGCCCGCTCGGCGAGCGCGGTCAGCCGTCCCTCGTCGGGACGCTCCGCGCCGCCCAGGCCCAGCGAGACGCCGTGCGGGACCACGGTCACCCCGCGCTCCCGCAGCCGCAGCAGGGACTCCGGGAGGTGTCCGGGGCAGACGTTCTCGGCGACCGCCTCGACCCAGTCGACACCCGGCATGCGCTCCACGGCGTCCGCGATCTCCGGACGCCACCCGATCCCGGTCCCCAGCCGCACCATCGTCCCCACCTCCACCTCGTGCCTGCCCCGCCGTCCGCCTCCCCGACGGGCCCCGCGTGACGGGGGTATGGCCCCGCGCGGACCCGCCCGAACCCTCGGGGCGCCGGCTTCAGAGCAACATTTGAGGTTGGCCGCGCCCCCCGGTTCGTACGTGCGGGACGGCCGGTGCGTTCAGGCCCCCGGCGCGCGGCGCAGGGCCGGATGGTCGGCGACGACGGTGCAGGAGCCCGGCGCGATCTCCGTGAACCCCGCGTCCCGCACCAGCGGCAGACCGGACTCGGTGAGGGCCCGCCAGCCCGCCGGGTCGGCGGTCCGCACGGCCAGCGGGAAGCCCGCCGCGCGCCAGGCGTCCCGGTCCGCGTCCGGCAGCTCCCACCAGGCGAGCTGCGCCGCGTGCCCGGTCTGCGCCATCGCCTTGCCGGCCGACATGTCGAGGTCCGGGTTCAGCCACAGCACCGGCTCACCGGGCCCGGCGGCCACGGGCGGCTCCGGGTCGTCGAGGTCGGTGCCGGACACCTGGAGCTTCGCCAGCTCCTTGGGCCAGCCGTCCAGCGGGACCGGCGGGAAGACCCGTACCTCGGCGGACTTGCCGGTGACGGTGATGCCGGGCAGCTCCTGGGCGCGCCGCCACTCGGCGCCCCGGGCCCGCCGTACGACCTTGCGGATCCGTGCGTCCTGCCAGTCCCGCACGGCCTGCGCCCACTCGCCCTCGCCGACGGAGCGCTCGTCGCTGAGGATCACCAGGACGGCGCGCGCCGAGGTCTCCAGCGCGTCGGTGCGGGCCGGGGGCGCGGACCGCTCGATCCGTACGACCAGGGGCAGGACGAACTGCGGGGCGCTGTCGCGCGCCTCGGACGCGGAGCGGAAGGGGCTGTCACCGGCGGGCGTGGGCTCACTGTTCACACGCCCCAGTCTGCCAAGCCCGGCGCGCGGGCCGGCGACGCGGTCAGCCGGAGCAGGCCGTGCGCTGCGCCTCCTGCCACTCGCAGACCGGGCAGAGCGTGATGCCCTTGTGCGACTCCGGGTACTCCGTCGGCTCCCGGCACAGCACGCACTCCGCGTACGGCGGCCCGTCGGCCTTCGGCGGCTTCACCGCGTCGGCGATGGTGCAGTAGTCCTCGCTCATGCCTCCAGCGTAGAACGGTCAGCGCCGTCCGCCCGAGGCGCCGATCAGCTCGGACACCTTCACCAGCCGGTAGCCCTCGCGGCGCAGCTCCGGCACCACCTGGCGCACCACGCGCTCGGTCGTCGGGGCCGCGCTCAGAGTGCAGTGCAGGACGACCACGGAGCCGGGCCGCACCCCGGCCAGGACATCCCGGGCGACCGCGCGGGCGTCCGTCGCGAACGCGTCCCCGCTCACCACGTCCCACTGCACGGCCGTGACACCGGCGGGGACGAGCGCCTTCAGCGCCCGGGTGTCGTGGCAGCCGCCGGGGAAGCGGAAGTACGGCATCGCGTCCTGGACGCCGGCCGCGCGGAAGGCCGCGTAGGCCCGCTCCACGTCGGCCCGCATCCGCTCCTCGTCCACGGTCGGCAGGCCGTAGCAGTCCTCGGTGAAGGCGTAGTGGCTGTAGGAGTGGTTGGCGATCTCGAAGAGCGGGTCCCGGCCGAGGGAGCGGGCCTGCCGCGGATACTGCTCGGCCCACCGGCCCGTCATGAACACGGTGGAAGGCACCCTCAGCTCCCGCAGGGCCGCGATCAGCCCGGGGTTGTCGAACCGCTCGCCGCGTGCCGCGCGCGGGCCCTGGTCGGCGGTCATGTCGGCGTCGAAGGTGAGGGCGACGGTCCGGTCGCCGGTGCGCCGCCCGTGCTCGAAGACCGGGGTCAGGCCCGTAGGACCGGGGGCGAGGGTCGGCGGCCCGGCCGCGGGGGAGGCGGAGGCGACGGCGGAACGGGGGGTCGCGCGCGGGGCACGGACCGGGTCCGGTGCCGAGCACGCGGCGAGTGCGGTGAGCGCCGTGCCGAGGGCGCAGACGGCGGCGAGATGCCGTACGCGAGTGATCACCGCACGACGATATGAGGATCAGATGGACATTCCGGTCTGCCGGCGGGGGTGCCGGGCCGGAGTCACCCGGCCGGTCGGCGGGGGAGCCCCCGCCGACCGGCCGGGTCGGTGCTGCCGGGTCAGCGGCGCCAGGGCCCCGTGACCGCGAACGTGGTCCCGGGGTCGTAGCAGTTGACGTACATCGTGTCGCCGTCGGGGGAGAAGGCGACGCCGGCGAACTCGCCCCACTCCGGGTCCTCCGGGGTGTTGATGTTCTGGGCGTTGCGCGCCATCGCGTACACCTCCCCGCGCCGGGTCACACCGAAGACGTGCTGGGCGCCGTTGCCGTCCTCGCACACCATCAGGCCGCCGCTGGGGGCGAGGCAGATGTTGTCCGGGGACTCGCCGGGCAGCTGCACGTCCGTGTCGGGGCCGAAGACGATCACCAGGGTGAGCCGGCGCTCCGAGGGGTCGTAGCGCCAGATCTGGCCGTAGTGGTCGGCCGCCGAGCCGTCCGAGCGGCGGGCGAAGGACGAGACGAAGTACACCGACCGCCCGCCCCAGTAGCAGCCCTCCAGCTTCTGGGCGTGGGTGATGCCCTTCGGGCCGAAGTCCTGGAAGCGGATCGGGGTCTCGGCGGCGAGCGGATCGGGCACGTCCACCCACTCGATCCGGTCGAAACTGGTGCCCGTCTCCTGGATCGTGGACAGGTCCGGCACGCCCGGCACCCGCATGGCCTGCAGTCGCCCGCCGGCCCGCAGCGAGCCGAGCCCGCCCTTCGGCCGCTCGGGCAGGAAGCGGTAGAAAAGGCCGAACGGCCGGTCGAAGGCGTCCTCGGTCTCGTAGACGACCCCGCGCTGGGGGTCGATCGCGACGGCCTCGTGCTGGAAGCGGCCCATGGCGGTCAGCGGGACCGCGCCCGTGCGGTGCGGGTTGTCGGGGTCGACCTCGAAGATGAAGCCGTGGTCCTTGGTGTACCCGTTGGTGCCGGCCTTGTCCTCGGTCTCTTCGCAGGTCAGCCAGGTGCCCCAAGGTGTGGGGCCACCCGCGCAGTTGACCGCGGTGCCGGCGATGCCGACCCGCTCGGAGAGCACGTGGTTGCGCCGGTCCAGGGTCAGCGCCGTACAGCCGCCCTTGCCCTCCGGGTCGTACGTCAGGCCCTTGACGGTGGGGACGCCGATGGCCGCGTTCGCGCGGTTCTCGTGGTTGCGGACCAGGTGGACTCGGCCGGAGTGGCCGGCGAAGGCGGCCATGCCGTCGTGGTGGGAGGGGACCTTGCCCTCACCGGAGCGGAGTTCGTCGCCCTCACGGGAGAGCACGCGGTAGGAGAAACCTTTTGGCAGGTCGAGCAGGCCGTTCGGGTCGGGGATCAGTGGGCCGTAGCCGGAGTGGCCCATGTTCCGCGCGGCGGCGGTGCCCGTGAAGAGTTCGGTGACATCGCCGGCGAAGGCGATGGAGACGCCCAACGCGCCGGTGCGGGCAAGGAGCTGACGCCGGGTCGAGCCGGAGCCGCCGGGTGCGGACGCGGTTGTGGACATGGGGGGACAACCTTCCTGCTGGCGGACAGGATCTGTGACCCCGCTGTGTCTATCACCTGGCGGGACTCGCGGGAACCACGCGCGTAGCACGTGTCACTTGCCTTGCGCGTCCTCGATGATGTCGTCGATCGTCCGTTCGACCTCACGCTCGGGCGGCGGCTCCACGGCCTTCGGCGGCTCGTCCGCCGGGCGCTCGACCGGGCGCTCGACCGGGCGCTCGGCCGGGTGCTCGGCCGGGCTCTCGGCGGGCCGGGGCGCCGCCGGCGTCTGCCGCTCCGCGTGGTCGTCGCCGCGCTCCAGGAAGCGCAGCAGCTCCACCGGGATCGGCAGGACGAGCGTGGAGTTCTTCTCGGCGGCCACCGCCATCACCGTCTGCAGCAGCCGCAGCTGGAGCGCGGAGGGGGTCTCGGCCATCTGCCGGGCGGCGTCGGCCAGTTTGCGGGAGGCCTGAAGCTCGGCGTCCGCGTTGATGATCCGGGCCCGCCGCTCACGGTCCGCCTCGGCCTGGCGGGCCATGGAGCGCTTCATCGACTCCGGCAGCGACACGTCCTTGATCTCGACGCGGTCCACCTGCACGCCCCAGCCGATCGCCGGGCTGTCGATCATCAGCTCCAGGCCTTGGTTGAGCTTCTCGCGGTTGGAGAGCAGATCGTCCAGGTCGCTCTTGCCGATGATCGAGCGCAGCGACGTCTGCGCCATCTGCGAGACCGCGTACTTGTAGTCCTCGACCTTGATCAGGGCGCTCGCGGCGTCGACCACCTTGAAGTACACGACCGCGTCCACCCGCACCGTCACATTGTCCCGGGTGATGCCCTCCTGACCCGGCACGGGCAGCGTCACGATCTGCATGTTGACCTTGTGCAGCCGGTCCACGACCGGGACGATCATCGTGAACCCGGGCGGCCGCACCTCCCCGGCGAGCCGCCCGAGCCGCAGCACCACCCCGCGCTCGTACTGCTTGATCACCCGTGCCGCGGCGGCCACGTACACCACTCCGGCGGCCGCCACGCCGGCGGCGGCGCCCAGCAGTTCCTCGACCATGTCGCCCTCCTCGCGGAGAGGTCCGTTGCGCATGTGTCTGCAACGATATGCCCGCCCACCGGTCCGGGGCCATCAGCGGGCGGTGAGACGTACGGGCGCGATGCCGGCCGCGCTGTGCCGCTCGGCCCAGTTCTCCAGGGCCGTACGGCAGGCGTGGTCGAGGTGGTGCAGGCCCGACAGGTCGAGCTCCACCGGGCGGTCCTGCGGCAGGGCCTCCAGGCTGTCGAGGATCTTCGGCAGCCGCAGGAAGGTCGCGTTGCCCGACAGCCGCGCCCGGATCGGCCCGGCGCCCAGGTCCAGGACCTCCAGCCGGACGTGCGAGGCCCCCCAGGCGGCCTTGGCCACCGACAGGCCGAGACCGATCAGCACCCCCTCGAACATGTTCAGCACGACGATCGACACCGCCGTGGCCACGAGGATCAGCGCCTCGCCCCGCTCGCCCCGCCACAGCGTGAGAAGCCCCCGGAACGGGATCAGCTTCCAGCCCGCGTGCAGCAGGACGCCGGCCAGCGCGGGCAGCGGCAGCAGACCCAGCGCGGCGGGCAGCAGGGCCGCGAACACCAGCAGCCAGACGCCGTGCAGGACACGTGCGGCCCTGGTCTTCGCGCCCGCCCGCACATTGGCGGCGCTGCGCACGATGACCGCCGTCATCGGCAGGGCGCCCAGCAGACCGCAGACGGCGTTGCCCGTGCCCTGCGCCATCAGTTCCTGGTCGTACCGGGTGCGCGGGCCGTCGTGCAGCCGGTCCACGGCCGCCGCGCTGAACAGCGACTCGGCGGAGGCGATCAGCGTGAAGGCGACGATCGTGGCGTAGAGCGCCGGGTCGGCCAGCAGGCCGAGGGCGTCCGCGCCGGGCGGCCGGACGGCGTCCAGCAGACCCTCGACCTCGACGGTGGCGACCGGCAGCGAGAAGGCGGCCGCGGCCGCCGTCGCCAGCGCGACCGCCGCGAGCGGACCGGGCAGCGCGCGCACCCGGCGCGGCAGCCGGGGCCACAGCACCAGGACCACGACCGTGCCGGCGCCCAGCCCCAGCGCGGCCAGCGTCTCCGTGTCCCCGGCGGCCCGGACGAGGGTGCCGGGCAGCCCGGCCATCCGCTCGGTGCCCGAGGCGGGCGCCTCGGCGTCCGCGACCGAGTAGAGCTGCCCCGCGATCAGCACCAGCCCGATGCCGGCCAGCATGCCCTCGACGACCGACACCGAGATCGCCCGGAACCAGCGGCCCAGCCGCAGGGCGCCCATCAGGATCTGGAGCAGGCCGGTGGCGAGCACCAGGACGCCGAGGGCCGGCAGCCCGAACTCACGCACCGCCTCCAGGACCAGCACGGTCAGTCCGGCGGCCGGACCGGAGACCTGCAGGCTGCTGCCGCGCAGCAGACCGGTGACGACACCGCCCACGATGCCGGTGACGAGCCCCAGTTCGGCGGGGACCCCGGAGGCGACGGCCACACCGACGCAGAGCGGCAGCGCGACCAGGAACACCACCAGGGAGGCGGCGAGGTCCTGCCGTATGTGGGGGAACGCGGCGCGCGCGGCGGTCACAGCGCCTCGAAGGCGTCGGTCGCCGGGTCGTGGACCCGCACGGTCCCACGATGCACCTCGTAGTACCAGGCGTGCACGGTGAGCCCGCCCGCCGCCAGCCGGCGCGCGACGCACGGGTACGAGCGCAGCCGCAGCACCTGCGCCAGCACATGGGCCTGGACGCCCTCGGCGACCTCCGGGTCCTCGGGGACGCCCGCCGGGGGCGGCGCCGCGTGCGCCAGCCAGTCGCGCACGGCCGGTACGGCGTCCAGGTCGTCGCCGCGCACCAGCGCGCCCACCGCTCCGCAGTGGGAGTGGCCGCAGACCACGACGTCACGGACGCCGAGGACCTCCACGGCGTACTCGATGGTGGCGGCCTCGCCGGTGGGCTGCCCGGAGCCGTACGGGGGGACGATGTTGCCCGCGGTGCGCAGCTCGAAGAGCTCGCCGGGGCGGGCGCCCGTGATCAGGGCCGGTACGACCCGGGAGTCGGAGCAGGTGATGAAGAGGACCTGGGGGGACTGTCCTGCGGCCAGCGGGGCGAACTCCTCAGGGCGCTGTCCGAACATACGGGCGTTGTCGATGAGGGGCTGCATGTGTGGTGACTCCTCCTGGCGCGCCGCTGCCGGCGCGTCGGGGTGTGCGTGACAGAGGTGGGGGGTCCGGCGGGGAGTCCGGTGGTGGGGGGAGGGAGGCCGCCGTCCGAACCGCCCCGGGAAGTTCGTCCCCGGGGTGAGCCATGGCCTTTGCTTCACGGACCGTATGTGCGGATGCGAAGAGGGCGGCGGAGGCGGGGAGATGGGGAGCGGGCCGGCCGGAGGCGGGAAGGGGGAGCCTGATCCGGGTCGTCTCACCTCGGAACATGCGCCCCCTTCCGGCCCGTCCGCACCTCATGCACCGGCCAACGGCTGGTCAACCGTTGGTCAAGAAAAAAGGTAACCCGGCGAGGCTGTTTGCAGGCTCAACCTGACGCCGTATGCCGCGGAGCGCCTGAAAGGGGACGGTGTAATGGCCTGAACTCCGGCTGTGCGCCGGGGGATTGCGCCGACGGCGGCCGTCAGCCGGTCACGAGCCCCCGCGCGTCGCGGGCCAGGGCCGTCAGCCGGGAGATGGCCCGGAAGTACTTCTTGCGGTACCCGCCGTTCAGCATCTCCTCGCTGAACAGCCGGTCGAAGGGCAGCCCCGAGGCCAGCACCGGGACCTCACGGTCGTAGAGCCGGTCGGCGAGGACCACGAGCCGCAGGGCGGTGGACTGGTCCGGGACCGGCTCCACCCCAGTGAGGCACACCGCCTTCAGATCGTCCGTCAGGGCGCCGTAGCGGCTCGGGTGGACCCGGGCCAGATGGTCCAGCAGCCGCGGGAAGTCGTCGAGGGAGGCGCCCTCGGTGGCGTACGCCGCCCGGGTCACCTGGTCGTCCGAGAACGGCGCCGGCGCCTCGGGCAGACCGCGGTGGCGGTAGTCCTCGCCGTCGATGCGCAGCGCGCGGAAGTGCGCCGACAGGCCCTGGATCTCCCGCAGGAAGTCGGCCGCCGCGAAGCGGCCCTCGCCGAGCTTGCCGGGCAGGGTGTTGGAGGTGGCGGCGAGCGCGACGCCCGCGTCGACCAGCTTGCCGAGCAGGGTGGAGACGAGGACGGTGTCGCCCGGGTCGTCCAGCTCGAACTCGTCGATGCACAGCAGACGGTGGCCGGAGAGTGTCTGCACGGTCTGCTGGAAGCCGAGGGCGCCGACCAGGTTCGTCAGCTCCACGAAGGTGCCGAACGCCTTCAGGGACGGCTCGGCCGGGGTGGCGTGCCACAGGGAGGCGAGCAGATGGGTCTTGCCGACCCCGTAGCCGCCGTCGAGGTAGACGCCGCGCGGTCCCGCCGGGGCCTTGGGCGCCTTCGCCCGGCCGAAGCCGAGCAGTCCGCGCCGGGGCTTCCCGCTGCCGCTCGCGTGGGCCCCGCCGAGACCGGCCGCGAAGGACTCCAGGACCTGGACCGCCTCGCTCTGGCTGGGCTGCCCCGGGTCCGGGATGTACGTGCCGAAGCGGACCGAGTCGAACCGCGGCGGCGGCACCATCTCGGCGACCAGCCGGTCCGCCGGTACGCGCGGCTCGCGGGCGCACAGGGAGAGCGGGCTCGCTTCGGCTATCGGGCTCGGCTGGGGCGCGGCGGAGGAGGACGACACGGTTCACCATGGTAGGCCCTGCCGGGCGGGCCCCGGCGCCCGCCCGGACGGCGCCCGGGCACCGGTGACGCGCGCGAACCCCCCGGCGGGCGGGGCGGTGACCTGGGGACTCGTGGGTCACGGCGCCGGACCGCGCCCCGTGCCGTGCCACACTCCTTGCCATGCGACGCCTGTTCCCTGTGACCGAAGAGACGACGCCCACGGCCTCCGGGGAGGGGGCAGCGGCCGGGCGCGAGTGGAGCCTGGACGAGCTCGCCGCCGCCTACGCCTACCCGGACGGCGGCTCCGGCGCGGGGGCGCCGTGGCTGCGCGGGAACATGGTGTCCACGCTGGACGGGGCCGCCCAGCACGACGGACGGTCCCAGCCCATCTCGTGCGCGGCCGACATGCGGATCTTCGGCACCCTGCGGGCCCTCGCGGACGTCGTGGTCGTCGGTGCGGAAACGGTCCGCCAGGAGGGGTACCGGCCGGCCCGCGCGCGGGCGGAGTTCGCGGAGGCGCGGGCCGCCGCCGGGCAGGGACCCGCCCCCGCCATCGCCGTGATCAGCGCCGGCCTCGACCTGGACTTCTCGCTGCCGCTGTTCACCTCGCCGCTCGTGCCGACGCTGGTGCTGACCGGCGCCGCCGCCCCCGCCGACCGGGTCGCGGAGGCGGAGAGGGCGGGCGCCCGGGTGGTGGTCGCCGGTGACGGCGCCGGTGTCGACCCGGCCCGTGCCGTGCCGGCCCTCGCCGGGCTCGGCCACACCCGGCTGCTGACCGAGGGTGGTCCTCGGCTGCTGGGGCAGCTGGTGGCGGCCGGGGTGCTGGACGAGCTGTGCCTGACGATCTCGCCGATGCTGACCGCCGGGGACGCCCAGCGCATCGCCGGGGGGCCCGCGATGGCCGTACCGCAGCGGTTCGAGCTGGTGTCCCTGCTGGAGGAGGACGGCTTCCTGTTCAGCCGGTACCGGCGGCCTCGGGGTTAGTCCCGGCCCGAGCGGGGTTCTCTGGTTGCTGGGCCGGGAAACGGCGGAATAGACCGTTCCGCTTGGCTTCGGCCGGGCAGACTACATCTCGCACCCCCCGTGTCCGCACGGGGCAGGATGGTTTCCGCAGAAGGGGCGCCCGTGTTCACAAGCGTTTTGATGATCGAGAAGGCCCTGACGTCCGCCGACGTGGAGTTCGTCACCACGTTGCACGGCGACGAGGAGGTCTTCTTCCACGTGCTGCTCCAGCCGCGCGGCGAGCAGGCCGACCGGCTGCTGCGCGCCATCGACGACATCGCGCTCGGAGAGCTGGACGAGGCGGTGCGCGAGGGCGAGACCCCCGAGGGCGAGGAGGCGCTCAGCGTGGGCGAGCGGGCCCTGGAGGTCTCGCTCACCGCGCTGCGCACGGCGGGGGCGCGGGCGGAGGGGCGCCTGCTGGAGGACCATCCGCTGGACGCGCTCAAGGACGTGGTGGCCGAGGTCGGGGCGGACGAGGTCATCGTGCTGACCGACCCGCACTACGTGGAGGAGTTCTTCCACCGGGACTGGGCCTCGCGGGCCCGGCACAAGGTGGGCGTGCCGGTGCTGAAGCTGTTCTCGCACAGCAAGGCGTAGCGGCACCCCTTCGCGGACGCCGGGAGCGCCCCTGGGCGGTGGGCCCGGCGCCTGCTAATAGGCTGGGGCCTCACCGTCGTATCGCACTCCTGGGAGACACGCATGGCACCCGGCCTTCCCCCCGCCATGGACCGACCGCACTTCATCGGCATCGGCGGGGCCGGCATGTCGGGCATCGCGAAGATCCTCGCGCAGCGCGGGGCCGCGGTGGCCGGCAGCGACGCCAAGGAGTCCGCGACCGCAGAGGCGCTGCGGGCGCTCGGCGTCACCGTGCACATCGGGCACGCCGCGGGTCACCTCGCCGACGACGCCAGCTGCGTCGTGGTGTCGTCGGCGATCCGCAAGGACAACCCCGAGCTGGCCCGCGCCGCCGAGCTGGGTGTCCCGGTCGTGCACCGCTCCGACGCGCTCGCCGCGCTGATGGACGGGCTGCGCCCGATCGCCGTCGCCGGCACGCACGGCAAGACGACCACCACGTCCATGCTGGCCGTCTCCCTCGGCGAGCTGGGCCTGCGCCCGTCGTACGCCATCGGCGGCGACCTGGACGTCCCCGGCTCCAACGCGCTCCACGGCGACGGCGACATCTTCGTCGCCGAGGCGGACGAATCGGACCGCAGCTTCCACAAGTACGCCCCCGACGTCGCCATCGTCCTCAACGTCGAGCTCGACCACCACGCCAACTACGCGTCGATGGAGGAGATCTACGACTCCTTCGTGACGTTCGCCGACCGCATCACCGAGGGCGGCACCCTGGTGATCTCCGCCGACCAGGACGGCGCGCGGGAGCTGACCCGCCGGGTCGCCGGGCGCGGGCCGCGCGTCGTGACGTACGGCGAGGCGCAGGACGCCGACGTCCGGGTCCTGTCCGTGGTGCCGCAGGGGCTCAAGAGCGAGGTCACCGTCCTGCTGGACGGGCAGGAGCTCACCTTCACGGTCTCCGTGCCCGGCCGCCACTACGCCCTGAACGCCGTCGCAGCGCTCGCGGCGGGCGCGGCGCTGGGCGTCCCGGCCGCCGAGCTGGCCCCCGCGATCGCCGCGTACACCGGTGTGAAGCGGCGGCTCCAGCTCAAGGGCGAGGCCGCGGGCGCCCAGGTCATCGACTCGTACGCGCACCACCCGACCGAGATGACGGCCGACCTCCAGGCCATGCGGTCCGCCGCCGGGGACGGGCGGATCGTCGTCGTCTACCAGCCCCACCTCTTCTCCCGCACCCAGGAGCTCGGCAAGGAGATGGGCGAGGCCCTCGCCCTCGCCGACGCCTCGCTGGTCCTGGACATCTACCCGGCCCGCGAGGACCCGATCCCGGGCATCACCAGCGAGCTGGTCGTCGACGCCGCCCGGGCGGCGGGCGCCGACGTGACCCCGGTCCACGACGAGAGCGAGGTGCCCTCGCTGGTCGCGGGAATGACGAAGCCCGGTGATCTCGTTCTCACCATGGGCGCGGGCGATGTCACCGACCTCGGCCCGCTCATCCTGGACCGCCTGTCGAAGTGAGGGGCACACACCCATGTCGTACGACGTAGAGAAGCCGGACGAGGAGTGGCGCGCGGAACTGAGCCCGGCCGAGTACGCCGTGCTGCGCCAGGCCGGGACGGAACCCGCCTTCACCGGTGAGTACACCGACACCAGGACCGAGGGCGTCTACTCCTGTCGCGCCTGCGGGGCCGAACTGTTCACGTCCACCACCAAGTTCGAGTCGCACTGCGGCTGGCCGTCCTTCTACGACCCGAAGGACACCGACGCGGTGGAGCTGATCGAGGACCGCTCGCACGGGATGGTGCGCACCGAGGTGCGATGCGCCCGGTGCGGGTCCCACCTCGGGCACGTGTTCGAGGGCGAGGGGTATCCGACCCCGACCGACCAGCGGTACTGCATCAACAGCATCTCCCTGCGGCTGACGCCCGCCGAGGGCTGACGCGCGCGCCACGCGGCCGGGGCCGGACCCCGGCCGCGCTGGCAGGGTGGACGCCGACCTTCCTAGACTCGTAGCAGGCCCCTGGTCGGCGGTACGCCCGGTACGGAAGGCGGTGACACCGCATGCCGTACGTCGCGGTGAGCGCGATCACCCATCCCGGGCTGCTGCGCGAACGCAACGAGGACAGTCTGGCCGTCGGGCCGTGGACGCTGTGCGCCACGGTGACCGAGAGCCCGCAGACCCTGGTCTTCCCGCTCGGCACCCCGGTCGCCGTGGCCGTCGCGGACGGGCTCGGCGGACACCCCGGCGGCGACCTCGCCAGCTCGCTGGTGGCACGCCGGATCGCGATGCTCGGACCCGCCCTCGACAGCGAGGTCGCCGTCCGCGACGCCCTGAACGCCTGCAACCGCGCCGTGTACCAGGCCGCCGGGGGCGACGAGCCGACCGAGCTGACGGCCATGGGCACGACGGTCGCCGGTGTGGTGGTGCGCGAGGACGCCGTGCTGGTGTTCAACGTGGGCGACAGCCAGGTCCTCGCCGTCGACGGCGACGGCCTGCGCCAGGTCAGCGTCGACGACAACCCGCCCCACCCGCCCGGCCGTACGACGTCCCTGGTCACCCAGTGTCTGGGCGGCTCACGCACCTTCCGCCAGGTCGACCCCCACATCAGCACCGAGCCCCTCGAGCCCGGCACCCGGTACGTCGTGTGCTCGGACGGCCTGACGGACCCGGTGCCGGTGGACACGGTCGAGGGGATCCTGCGGGAACACGAGGACGGCCGGGCCGCCTTCGAGCTGTGGCGGGCCGCGATCGAGGCGGGCGGCCCGGACAACATCACGGTCGCGGTGCTGCGGTTCGCAGACCAGTAGCACTTCGCAGATGCCTTGTCCCGCGTGAATGGGTCAACCACCATGGTCGGCCATGACCGACGACATGAACCGGCGAGAGACTCTCTACGTCGCCGGTGTGGACGCCGGGGGCACCCGCACCCGTGCCGTCCTGGCGCCCCTGGCCGGTGGCGCGCCCCTCGGGGAGGGCGGCGGCGGCCCCGGGAACGCGCTGACCGTGCCCGAGCCGGAACTCGCCGGGCATCTCGCCGACGCCCTGGCCGGAGCCGTGCCGCCCGAGCTGCGCGACCGGGTGGTGGCCGTCGCGGGCGGCTTCGCCGGCGCCTCCCGGCTGGCGCCGGACGAACCCGGCCAACTGCGGGCGCGGGCCGCCCTCACCGCCGCGCTGGACCGGCTCGGCATCACGGGAGCGGTGGTCGAGATATACAGCGACGGGGAGGCCGCCCTCGCCTCCGCGCCCGGCGGCCCGGCCGACGGGATCGCCCTCATCGCCGGTACGGGAGCCGTCGCCGTACGCATCACGGACCGCGTCTGCGCGGCCACCGCGGGCGGCGACGGCTGGCTGCTGGGCGACGACGGCGCCGGTTTCTGGCTCGGCCGCGAGGCGGTACGGGCGGCCCTGCGGATGGCGGACGGGCGGGGCGGGCGGACGGCCCTCGCCGGGATGGCCGGGCACGCCTTCGGACTCCCGCGAGACGTCCTGCCGCCGTCCCCGCACGACCCCGCGGACTGGCCTCGGGAGCGCCGCGAGTCGTACCGGATACGCCTGCTGCCCGCGGTGATGGACCGGCATCCCGTGCGGCTCGCCGAACTCGCACCGCTGGTGGCGGGGGCCGCCGAGGAGGGGGACGCGGTGGCGTCGGAGATCCTGGCGGCGGCGGCCGGCCATCTGGTGGACCTCGTACGCGCGCTGGACCCGCGGGCCGGGGAACGGATCGTGGCCACGGGCGGCCTCCTCGGCCCCGAGGGCCCCCTGGCGGCCCCGCTGGTCGCGCGCCTGCGTCCGCTGGGCCTCGCCCCGGACCTGGTGACCGACGGCTGCCGGGGGGCGGTGACGCTGGCGCGGCTGGCGGTGTGAGGTGCCCGGACACCTCCTGGGCCCCCGCCGGATCAGCGGGTGCGGCGGTTGGGGACTCGGTGCGTTGGGGCGATGTGGCTGGTCAGGGTCAGGGAGGCGCTCGCTCGGTCGTAGGAGAGTTGGGCGACGCGGACGTACAGGCAGTCGATGAGGACCAGGGCCGAGTGGCGGGCGCCGATGCCGCCGCTGCGGAAGCTCGTCTCCGAGGTCGCCGAGACGAGGCGGACGTCGGCCGCCTTCGCGAGCGGTGAGCGGGGGTCGGAGGTGAGCGCGATCGTCGTGGCGCCGCGCTCCCGGGCCAGTTCGAAGGGTTCCAGCACCTCCCGGGTCGCCCCCGAGTGCGAGATGCCGATGGCCACGTCCGCCGGGGTGAGCAGGGCGGCGGAGGTGGCCGCCGCGTGCACCTCCGTCCAGCCGCGCACCGCGCAGCCGATCCGGAACAGCCGCATCTCCGTCTCGCGGGCCACGGCACCGCTGCCGCCCACGCCGTAGACGTCGATCCGGCGGGCCCGCGCCGTCGCCCGGGCGGCGCGCTCCAGCGCGTCGAGGTCCATGCCGTCGACGGTCTGCCGGACCGCCCGCAGATCGGCGGCCCCCACGACCCGTACGACCTTCTCCAGGCTGTCGTCGGGGGAGATGTCCGGGCCGATCTCGGCCGTCCCCCAGTCCGTGCCCGCCGCGCCCCGTCCGCGCTCGGCGGCCAGCTCCATCAGCAGGTGCTGGTACGAGTCGAGCCCGAGCGCCCGGCAGAACCGGGTCACCGTCGCCTGCGAGGTGCCGGTGCGGCGGCCCAGCTCGGCCGCCGAGCACCGGGTGACCGCCTCGGGGTCGGCGAGGACCAGCTCGCCGACCTTCCTCAGCGACCCGGTCAGGCGGGGCAGTTCGGCACGGATCAGAGCGGTCACATCCGTCGGGGGCATGGCCCGAAGGTAGCAGTCGGCGGTAGCGTTCGGTTCAGTCATTCAGTCGTGGTCCGACAGATGGTGGATTCATTCATCGCGGGAGGGGTCATGTCCGACGCGTCCGTGAGCGCCGAGCGTTTCGTGCACGAGAGCAGGGCCGTCCTCGACCGGGTCACCGGGTCCGCGGCCGTGCGGAAGGACGTGGCCCGTGCCGCCGAGCTGATCGCCGGGTGTGTCCGGGGCGACGGGGTCGTGCAGGCCTTCGGGACCGGGCACTCCCAGGCCGTCGTCCTGGAGATCGCCGGGCGGGCCGGGGGACTGGTGCCCACGAACCGGCTGAGCATCGCCGACCTCGTCCTGTACGGCGGCGAACCCCCGAGCGTCCTCGACGACCCGCTGCTCGAGCGCCGGGCGGGGGTCGCCGCCCGCCTCTACGAGCTGGCCGCGCCGCGCCCCCAGGACCTGTTCGTGGTGATCTCCAACTCCGGCGTCAACAACGTCGTCGTGGAGATGGCCCTGCACGCCAAGGAGCGCGGGCACGCCCTCCTCGCCCTCACCTCCCTCGCCCACACCCGGGCCGTACCCGCAGGGCACGCGAGCGGCCGCAAGCTCGCCGACATCGCCGACGTCGTCCTCGACAACGCGGCCCCCCGCGGCGACGCCCTGCTGGAGCTGCCCGGTGGCGGTGCCGTCTGCGCCCTGTCGACGCTCACCGGCGTACTGCTCGTGCAGATGGCCGTCGCCGAGGCGTCCGCGCTGCTCCTCGCCGCCGGGGAGCGCCCGCCGGTGTACGTCTCGGCCAATGTGCCGGGCGGCTACGAGGGCAACCTGGAGCTGGAGAAGCGGTACGCCGGACGCATCCGCCGCACCGCGAGCTGACCCCGTGCGCAGGCCGGGATCCGGGGCCCGCGAGGTGCCTCCGGGTGCGTGCGGCGGCCGGTGAATGGGCGCACACTGGAGGGGTGCTGTCGGTGCTCAAGGGGGTGTCGGCATGGCGGTGTCCGAGTGCACGAAGGTCCGGTGTTGGAGGTGGCGGCGCAACCCGCTGAAGCGGCGCAGCGACGTCGTCGAGGCGTGGGTGATGCTGTGCGCCTGGCTGTTCGCACTGATCGGCGGTCTCTTCGCCGGTCTCGCGGCGGCGGACGCGGTCGTCGGCTCCGCCGAACGCATCCGCTCAGAGAGCCGCCGGGTGACCGCCGTCCTGGTGCGGGACGCCGAGGAACCGGGGCCCGCGCGCGTCACCACCGACCATCTGGTGTGGGCCACCGTCCGCTGGACCGACCCGGACGGCACCCCGCACACCGACGAGGCGCGGGTCCCGCCGAAGACGAAGGCCGGCAGCAAGGTCCAGGTGTGGACCGACCGGCACGGCGCCGTGGCCAACGAGCCGCTGTCCGGGGCCGAGACGACGCTGCACGCGGTCTCCGGCGGTCTGCTCGCCGGCTCGGGCGCGGCCGGCCTGGTGCTGGGCGCCGGCTGGGTGGTGCGGCTGGCGATGGAGCGGCGGCGGCTGGAGCAGTGGGACGCCGAGTGGGCGCGGCTGGACACACCGCCGCGCTGGAAGACCGGCTGAGCCGAGCGACGGTGCCCCCGGACCCGCCGGGGGCACCGGCTCACTTGACGTCCGCGCTGGGCAGCGCCTTGGGGGACGTGGTGTCCAGGTTCTCCAGGCCCTTGGGGATGGCGAGCGTGAGGACCGGCGCGCCCGGCTGCGGCGCGGGCGGGGTCAGCTGGTCCTTGGGGAGCTTCGGCGGAGTGGTCTGCTGGAAGTTGTTCTGGTCGAAGTTGACCAGCCCCGTCTTCTCCAGCACCGTGATGTGGTCGAGCACGGTGTCGTTCGCGAGGTCGGCCAGCTGACGCACCATGGTGTTCTGCGTGTTCGCCCGGATCTTCGCGATGACCGGGAAGATCTGACCGTGCGTCACCCGCATGATCGCCACGCCGGTCGAGTCGAACTCCTTGCCTGTCTTGGAGTCCACCGTCGCGACGAACTGCTGCTGCTGCGGGCTCGCCTGGTTCGGCAGCGTGATGTTGAGCTGCGTGGCGGCCTTGCGGCAGGCCAGGTCGAGGCGGGCGTGACCGACCACCAGGTGCTTGCCGGCCTCCTTCATCGCCGCCGTGGTGCCCCGCTGCATCGCCATCATGCCGAGCGGGTGCTCCCAGAGCCCCGCCGCCCGCACCTTGACCACGAAGTCGCGGTCCGCCTCGGTCAGCGGCCCCCACTGCGTGTTGGCGATGACCCGGTCCTGGCTGACGGACGTGGTCTCCACTCCCAGCATGGCGGGGTAGGCCAGGGCGGAGAGGGTCAGGACCAGGGCGCCTCCCACAAAGACGGTGCCAACCATGCGGCGCGAGACGGGCATCGTGCCTCCAGACGTGAACGGCTCGTACCCCCATTGGTACGGACGGGACGGCCAGAACAATCACCGCTGCGGGAAAAACTTACGATCCGCTGTGCGGCGTACGTCACACGGCCCCTGGAAAGACACACCCGCAAGGGGGCGCACGCGGCTCACCAGCCCGTCAGCAGCAGATGGTTCACGAGCAGGGCCACTCCCGCCTGGGCCGCCAGCCAGCCGCGGACCCCGGTCAGGAACGCCGTCGCGGGCAGCAGCCACACGGTGAACGGCAGCCAGATCCGCTCCGTCTCCGCCTTGCTCATCCCGGACAGATCGGCGACCAGGATCGCGGCGAGCGCGGCCAGTACGAGCACCCCGAGCCGCCCGTCGGCCGTACGCCCCCGCAGCAGGGGCACGGACGCGGTCCGCCGCAGGCCCGCCACCGTCGCGAGCCCCACCACCAGCACCTGGCAGGCCAGGTTGGCCCACACCCAGTACACCTGCGGCCGTTCGCCGCCGACGCCCTGGTGGTAGCGGGTGACGAGCACGTCGTACGCCTCCCACCAGGAGAAGCCGAAAGCCGTGAACACCAGCGGCACCACGGCGAACCCCGCCAGGACGAAGGGCAGCGGCCGCAGCCGCGCGGACCCGAGCAGCAGCACACCCGCGCCGATCACCACGAGCAGCGTCAGGCCGTACGACAGATACACGGCGAGCCCGGACAGCAGACCGCAGGCCAGACCCGTCGCCCGGGGCCGGTGCCCCGTCACCGCCAGCGCCAGGAACGCCAGCGCCCACGCCGCGACCGCCGCGAACCAGGCGTCGGCCGACGTGCCCAGCCACACCGCGCCCGGCGCCAGCACCAGGAACGGCGCGGCGCGGCGGGCGTGCCGCTCGGAGGCGAGCGCGCGGACGGCGACGAGGACGGCGATCGCCGCCGTCGTCCCGAGCGTGATGCACCAGACGGCCGCCCAGGCGCCGCCGCCCAGTCCGGCCCGGTCCAGGAACACGAAGGTGAGGGTGGCCGCCGGGGGGTGCCCGGCGACATGCGCGGGCCAGTGGTCCGGTGTGCCGAGCAGGATGTGCCCGGTGAAGTCCCGCAAGGTCGCCGGAATATCCTGGAACCGGTCGACGGCCCGGAGGTACTCGTGGCGTGTCGCCAGCCGCCCGGCGACGCCCCGCTGCCAGCCGTCGACCAGCGCCAGCGACCAGGTCCAGGCCATACCCGCCCCCCACACCGCCATCAGCAGCCGGCGCCACGGCAGACGGGCGGCCACGACCGGCCCGTACGCCACCACGGCCACCGCGACCAGCAGCGCGGCCGGGGTGCCGGGACCGGCGTGCGGATGCCAGGTCGCGAGGACCGGCGGCCAGTCGACGTGCAGGGTGCCGTCGCGGTGCTCGACGACGGTGCCCACCACGGCGGCCACGGCGAACAGCAGCACGGCGGCGGCGACCGCGTACAGGTCGCGGCGCAGCGCACGACGGCCGTCGGGGCGGGCGGCCGGGCGGGTCTCGGGCAGCAGATCACGGGTCACGTCAGCACGCTAGGCCGCCCGGCGTCCGCCCCCCGTGTGACAAGCGGAGACGTCAGCGATCCGTCATGGTTCGCCTCGGACGGCGCGGGCTCCCGGCGGCCTACGGTCGGCTCATGGCACGGTCCCCGTTCGACCCCTCCTTCTGGCGCAGCCCGCTGCGCGGGCCCTGGCTGACCTCGGTGCTCGGCGTCGTCCTGCTCGGCGGGATCACGCTGCTGTTCGTGACCGGGCTGCTGTCCTACGCCGCCTACGACCCGAACCTGTCGCCGGTGAACGACAAGACCCCCGGCAAGGGCGTCCTCGGCTTCTACCTCTTCCCCTGGCCGACCGGCCCGCGCTGGCTGTACCGGCTCACCCAGGGCGTCCATGTCACCCTCGGCATCGCCCTGATCCCCGTCCTGCTGGCCAAGCTGTGGTCGGTCGTCCCCCTGCTGTTCCGGCTGCCGCCCGCCCGGTCCGTCGCGCACGCGCTGGAGCGCCTCTCGCTGCTGTTCCTGGTCGGCGGGGCGCTGTTCGAGTTCGTGACGGGCGTGCTCAACATCCAGCTGGACTACGTCTTCCCGGGCTCCTTCTACCCGCTGCACTTCTACGGGGCGTGGGTCTTCTTCGCCGCCTTCGTCACCCACGTCGCGCTCAAGGCGCCCGCGGCCCGGCGCGGACTGCGGCGGCTGCGGGAGGAGTCCAGCGGCCTGGTGGCGCCCGAGCCCACCGAGCCGACCGTCTCGCGGCGCGGCGCCCTCGCGTTCGTCGGAGGCGGCTCCCTGCTGCTGTTCGCCACCACCGTGGGCCAGAACTTCGACGGGGCGCTGCGCCGGACCGCGCTGCTCGCCCCGCACGGCGGCGCCGAACCCGGCAGCGGCCCGGCCGGCTTCCAGATCAACAAGACGGCCCGCTACGCCGGGATCCGCGCCGCCGAGACCTCCGAGGAGGTGTGGCGGCTCGTCGTGGTGGGCCGCGCCGGACGCACCGTCCGCCTCTCCCGCGCGGACCTGCTCGCCCTGCCGCAGCACCACGCGGCCCTGCCCATCGCCTGCGTGGAGGGCTGGTCCACGTCCGACCAGTGGTGGCGCGGGGTCCGGCTGCGGGACCTCGCGGCGCTCGTCGGCGACGAGGCGGCCCCGCCCGACGTCCTCGTGGAGTCCCTGCAGCGGCGCGGCGCCTTCCGGCGGGCCGCGCTGCGCTCCCACCAGGTCGCCGACCCGTTCAGCCTGCTCGCCCTCGCCGTCAACGGTGCCGATCTCACCCCCGACCACGGGTATCCCGCCCGGGTCGTCGTGCCCGCCGCACCCGGTGTGCTGAACACCAAGTGGGTGGCGCGGCTGACCTTCCAGGACCTGTGATGCGACGCCCGCCCCTCGGCAGCCCCCTCCAGCTGCTCCTCCTGGCCTGCTCCTTCGCGCTCACGGCCTACGCGGGGGTGCGGCTGCTGGAGTCGGACCCGTTCGCGGTCGCACTGTGGTTCGTGGGCGCGGCCGTCCTCCACGACCTCGCCCTGGTGCCGCTGTACGGAGCGGCGGACCGGGCGCTGGTACGGGGCATGGAACGGTCGGGGCACCGCGCCAAGAACATGTACGTCCGGGTGCCGGCCGCGCTGTCGCTGCTGCTTCTGCTGGTGTGGTTCCCGCTGATCACCGGCCGGGTCGCGGACCGCTACGCCCGCGCCACCGGCCTCTCCCCGGACGGCTTCCTGGCCCGCTGGCTCCTGATCACGGCCGCGCTGTGCGCGGGGTCCGCGGCGGTGTACGCGCTGCGCCGCCGCAGGCAGCGCAACCCCTGAAAGCTGTCGGGCACCTGTCGATATGGCCCCGCACCGCACCCGCCCCTCGGCACACCGCAGCCGGTGCCGCAGTATGAACGGGTGGAGAACGTACGCCTGCTCGTCGTGGACGACGATCCGCCCATCGCCGACCTCGTCGCGACGGTCGCCCGCTACGAGGGCTGGGAGGCGGTCACCGCGAACTCCGGTGAGGAGGCGCTGCGGCGGGCCGCCGCGTTCCACCCGGACATCGTGGTGCTCGATCTGATGCTGCCCGACGTCGACGGCTTCGGGGTGCTGGACCGGCTGCGCGCCACCGGGCGCATGGTGCCGGTGGTGTTCCTGACCGCCCGTGACGGCGTCGCCGACCGGGTCGCCGGGCTCACCCGCGGCGGCGACGACTACCTGGTCAAGCCGTTCGCCGTCGAGGAGTTGATGGCCCGGCTGCGCACGGTGCTGCGGCGCAGCGCCGGCCCCGGCTTCCCGCGCTCCGTGCTGCGGGTCGCCGACCTGACGATGGACGAGGACACCCGCGAGGTCCGGCGCGGCGACCGGCTGCTCACGCTCACCCCGACCGAGTACGAGGTGCTGCGCTATCTGATGCGCAGGTCGCCGACCGTGCTCACCAAGGCCCAGATCCTCGACCACGTCTGGGAGTACGGCTTCGGCGGCCGCTCCAACGTCGTCGAGCTCGTCGTCAGCAGGCTGCGCCGCAAGCTCGACGACACCGGCGCCCCGCTGATCCACACCGTGCGCGGCTTCGGCTACGTCGTCCGGGAGGCGTCGGGGTGATCGGGCGGCTGCGCCGGGCGTACCGCGCGATGCGCCTCGGCACCCGGCTGGCGCTCGGCCTGGCGGTGCTGTCACTGACGGTGTTCGCGGTGGTCGGCACCGCGCTGACCACGTACATGCGGGACTATCTGGCCGCGCAGCTCGACACGCAGCTCGCGCAGGGGCAGATCGCCCAGTCCAAGTCCGTCGCCGACCACGGCACGCTCAGCGGCAAGAAGTACTACAGCTGGTTCTACGCCGTGTACGACGTGACGGACGGCAAGGCCGTGCTGCGCACCCCGGAGGACCCCGCCGATCTCCCCGACGACGTCGGCGACTTCACCGCGCTGGCCCGCACCCAGGCCGGCGCGCACCGGGAGGTGCTGCGCACCGCGCATCTGCGGGGCGCCGGCGAGTACCGGCTGCGGGCCTGCGAGGTGGAGCCCGGCGTCGTCCTGGTCAGCGCCGCGCCCCTGGACGGCATCGAGGACACCGTCGGCCGGCTCGTCACCCTCCAGGCGGTCACCTTCGGGCTGGCGCTGGTCGCCCTCGTGGCCCTCGGCCGGGGCATGCTGCGGCGCGGCCTGAAGCCCCTGGGCGACATGGCGCACACCGCGCGGGACATCACCTCGCACGACCTGACCGACTCCGCGCGGCTCCCCGTGCGGCACGACCGGCGTGGCGGCGGAGCCGAGGTGGAGGAGCTGCGCACCGCCTTCAACACCATGCTGGAGCACATCGACGACTCGCTTGCCGTCCGGGCCGAGGCCGAGCAGCGGCTGCGCCGCTTCGTCGCCGACGCCTCGCACGAACTGCGCACCCCGCTGATGTCGGTGCGCGGCTACGCCGACCTCTTCCAGTACGCCGCCGCCAACGTGCCCGGGGAACGCGAGCGGCACCTCGCCCGGCTGCGCGCCGAGGCGGCCCGGATGGGCGTCCTCCTCGACGATCTGCTGCTGCTCGCCCGGCTCGACGCCGCCGACGTGGAGGCGCCGCTGCGTCCGGTCGAGGCGGACCTGGTGGAGCTGGCGGAGCAGGCGGCGGACGCGTTCCGGGCCACCCGCCCCGGCCATCCGCTGACCGTCGTCCCCGGCCCCGCCTCAGTGCCGCTGCGCCTCGACCCGCAGCGCATCCGCCAGGTGCTGGACAACCTCCTCACCAACGCGGCCGTGCACACCCCGCCCGGCACCCCGGTGTCGCTCGCCGTGTCCGTCGCGGACAACTCCGCCCGGGTCGCCGTCACCGACGCCGGGCCCGGCATACCGCCCGCCGACCGCGAACGCGTCTTCGACCGCTTCTACCGCGTCGACAAGGCCCGCAGCCGTGACCGCGGCGGCAGCGGACTCGGCCTCGCCGTCGCCCGGTCCCTCGTCGCCGCCCACGGCGGCCGGATCACCGTCACCGGCGGGCCGGGGGAGACCCGCTTCACGGTGACGCTCCCGCTGACCGCGTCCGCCCTTACGAACCCGTGACATGAGGGCCGCGCGACGGCCCCGGGCGGCCTCGGCGCCCTAGCGTGAACGCATGCGTGTACTGGTCACCGGCGGCGCCGGATTCATCGGATCCCACATCGTCCGGGCGCTCGCCGCACACGGGCACGAACCCGTCGTGCACGACGTCCGCACCGATCCCGCGGCGGACGTCCGCGACCCCGACGGCGTACGGCTCGCCCTCGCCGGCGTCGACGCGGTCTGCCACCAGGCGGCCATGGTCGGCCTCGGCACCGGCTTCGCGGACGCCCCCGAGTACGTCTCCCGCAACGACCTCGGCACGGCCGTGCTGCTGACGGCGATGGCGGAGTCGCGGGTACAACGGCTGGTGCTGGCCGGGTCGATGGTCGTGTACGGCGAGGGCCGCTACACCTGTGCCCGGCACGGCGCCGTCCGGCCGGGCCCGCGTACCGTCGCCGCCCTGGACGCGGGCCGGTTCGAGCCGCCCTGCCCGGTCTGCGGCGCCGACCTCACCCCCGGACTGGTGGGGGAGGGCGCGCCGGCCGACCCGCGCAACGTGTACGCGACGACCAAGCTCGCCCAGGAGCATCTGGCCGCCGCCTGGGCGCGCGCGAGCGACGGCACCGCGGTGTCGCTGCGCTACCACAACGTCTACGGCCCCGGCATGCCCCGCGACACCCCGTACGCCGGGGTCGCGTCGTTCTTCCGCTCCGCCCTCGCGCGCGGGGAGGCACCCCGGGTCTTCGAGGACGGGCGCCAGCGGCGGGACTTCGTCCATGTGCGCGATGTGGCCGCCGCGAACGTGGCCGCGCTGGAGGCGAGCGGCGGAGGCCTTCCGCCGGGCGCGCTGACCGCGTACAACACCGGGAGCGGTGAGCCGCACACCGTCGGCGAGATGGCCGAGGCGCTCGCGGCCGCCCACGGAGGCCCCCCGCCCGTGGTGACGGGGGAGTACCGTCTGGGCGACGTCCGGCACATCACGGCCGACTCCTCCCGGCTCCGTGCCGAACTGGGCTGGAAGCCCCAGGTGTCCTTCGCCGAGGGGATGACGGAGTTCGCCGACGGGTGACCACCCTTCTATGACCGGTGGTGCTGCCCGCGTTCAGGAAGCGGCGGCGGGCAGCACCACCTCGAACCGGCAGCCGCCGGGCACGTTGCGGACCGTCGCCCGGCCCTCGTGCGCCTCCACGATGCCGCGCACGATGGCGAGTCCGAGCCCGGCGCCGGCCGGGGGCGTCCGGGCGTGCGTCCCGCGCCAGCCCGTGTCGAAGACCCGCGGCAGGTCCTCGTCCGGGATACCGCCGCAGCCGTCGGTGACGGACAGCACCACGCCGTCGGGGGAGCGTTCGGCGGCGATCGCGACCGTGCCGTCCGCCGGGGTCCGGCGGATGGCGTTGACCAGCAGATTGCCCAGCACCCGGCTCATCTCCCGGCCGTCCACATGCACCGGCAGCGCCTCCACCCGGCCGCCGACCAGCCGGACGCCGTGCTCACGGGCCAGCGCGTCCGCGCCCGAGAGGGCGTCGCCCACCAGGTCGTACAGGGACAGCCGGGCGAACGACAGCTTCAGCGTGCCGGCGTGGATCCGGGACAGTTCGAACAGGTCGCCGACCATGCCGTCGAGGCGTTCGACCTCCATCCGGATCTGCTTCAGATACCGGTCCGGGTCGGCGGCCACCCCGTCCTCCAGGGCCTCCGCCATCGCGCGCAGCCCGGCCAGCGGGGTGCGCAGATCGTGCGAGATCCAGGCGACCAGTTCACGGCGCGAGGACTCCAGCGCGCGCTCCCGCTCCCTCGACTCCGCGAGCCGGGCGCTGGTCGCCTCCAGTTCCCGGCGCAGCGCGGCGAGTTCGGCGGTGGCGGGCCCGTCCGGGGAGGTGAACGCCCCGCCGTCGCCGAAGGAGCGGGCGGCGAGCGCCAGCGCGTGGCTGCGGGCGGCGACCCAGCGGCCCAGCAGCAGCGCGGTCGCAAGGGAGACCACGGCGGCCATCGCGACGACGGTCGTGACGACGCTCAGATCGTGCCCCGACAGGAACATGGCCTGTGCCACGGCGAGCGTGCCCGCCAGCATCGCGGTGACGCCGACGCCCGCGACCACGGTGAGGTGCGCGATCAGGGAGCGGCGCCGGATCAGCAGCAGCACACAGGCGCCCAGGACTCCCGCCGCGGCGGCGCCCAGGAACGCGAACAGGGCGATGAGCAGCGTGTCGCGCACGGTCAGCCCTCCTCGGCGGGGGCGATGCCGTCGGCGTCGAAGCGGTAGCCGACGCCCCACACGGTCTGGATCAGCCGGGGCCGGGCCGGGTCGTCCTCGACCTTGCCGCGTAGCCGCCGCACATGGACGGTGACGGTCGACAGGTCGCCGAAGTCCCAGCCCCACACCTCGCGCATCAGGTCCTCCCGCCCGAACACCCGGCCCTGGTGCCGCAGGAAGAACGTGAGCAGGTCGAACTCCCGGATGGTCAGCGCGAGTTCGGCGCCGGCCTTG
Organism: Streptomyces nigra; assembly: GCF_003074055.1. NCBI lineage: Bacteria > Bacillati > Actinomycetota > Actinomycetes > Kitasatosporales > Streptomycetaceae > Streptomyces > Streptomyces nigra. Next base: position 5,887,519 of record NZ_CP029043.1, read on the forward strand.
GTCGCGCGGCGGGCCGCCGGGTCCACCGTCAGACCCCCGGCGCGCAGGATCGCCGAGGGCTGCGCGGGGCGGCTGCGGCGCAGCACCGACTCGACGCGCAGCACCAGTTCACGCGGGCTGAACGGCTTGGTGACGTAGTCGTCGGCACCGACCTCCAGGCCGAGGATGCGGTCGTCCTCGTCACCGCGCGCGGTGAGCATGATCACCGGCACGGGGCCCTGCCCGCGCATCCGCCGGCACACCTCCAGGCCGTCCATGCCGGGCAGCATCAGGTCGAGGACGACGAGGTCCGGGCGGCGCGCGGCGGCCGCGGCGAGGGCGGCGGGCCCGTCGCCCGCCCGGTCCACCAGGTATCCCGCGCGGTCCAGGTATCCGGAGACGATCTCGGCCACGGTGGGGTCGTCGTCCACGACGAGGACCCGCGCCCCGGCCCCACCGCTCGCTTCTTGCTGCGTCATACGGCCAGCCTCGCACCCTCCGCGCGCGCGGAGGCGCCGTCCGGGCCCCGACGTCAGCTTTCCGTAAGGAGCCGTGGCCCGATATGTCCGGATCGCGCTCGTAGGGTGAAAGCCGTGACGATCTCCTCACCCCGAGCCACCCCCGGGGACCCGGCACCCGTCGACGTCGTACTGCCCTGCCTCGACGAGGCCGAGGCGCTGCCCTGGGTCCTGGAACGCGTCCCGCCCGGCTGGCGGGCGCTCGTCGTGGACAACGGCTCCACCGACGGCTCCGCGGACCTCGCGGCGAGCCTCGGCGCCACCGTCGTCCACGAGTCGCGGCGCGGCTTCGGCGCCGCCTGCCACGCGGGCCTCACCGCCGCCACCGCCGACATCGTCTGCTTCTGCGACTGCGACGCCTCCCTGGACCCCGGCGACCTGGTGCCGTTCGTCCGCCGGGTCGCGGCCGGCGAGGCCGACCTGGTCCTCGGCCGGCGCCGGCCCGAGCGGCGCGGCGCCTGGCCGCCGCACGCCCGCGCCGCCAACCTCGCCCTCACCCGGCTGCTGCGCCGCCGCACCGGGCTGCGCCTGCACGACCTCGGGCCGCTGCGCGCGGCCCGCCGCGAGGAACTGCTCGCCCTGGACCTGACGGACCGGCGCAGCGGCTACCCCCTGCAGATGGTGGTGCGGGCCGCCGACGCCGGCTGGCGCGTCACCGAGGACGACGTGCCCTACCGGCCGCGCGCCGGCGCCTCCAAGGTCACCGGGACCTGGCGCGGCACCTGGCACGCGGTGCGCGACATGAGCCGGGTGCTGGCCGAGGAACCCGCCGGACCCGGCATCCGGGAGGGGGCCCGCCCATGACCACCCTCCTCGTCATCGCCAAGGAGCCGCGCCCCGGCCGGGTCAAGACCCGGCTCACCCCGCCCTTCACACCCGAACAGGCCGCCACGCTCGCCGAGGCGGCCCTCGCGGACACCCTCGACACCGTCGCCCGCACCCCCGCCCGGCGCCGCGTCCTGGTCCTCGACGGCACCCCGGGTCCCTGGCTGCCGCCCGGCTTCGACGTCGTACCGCAGAGCACCGGCGGACTCGACGAACGGCTCGCCGCCGCGTTCGCCGCCTGCGACGGCCCCGCCCTGCTCATCGGCATGGACACCCCGCAGGTGACCCCCGAACTGCTCACCGTCGACTGGGCGGACTGCGACGCGTACTTCGGGCGGGCGCGGGACGGCGGCTTCTGGGCGCTCGGCCTGGCCGAACCCGACCCGGACCGGCTGCGGGGCGTCCCCATGTCACAGCCGTACACCGGCGCCGCCCAGCGCGCCCGGCTCGCGGGCCTACGGGTGCGGGACCTGCCGGCCCTGCGGGACGTCGACACCGCGCACGACGCCGGCCTGGTCGCCGCCGACGCCCCCGGCGGACGGTTCGCGGCGGCCCTGACCCGGCTCACCCCGGCGGTCCGCCGATGAGCGGGGTAAGGGAGGCCGCCGCCGCGTCGGTTCGCGCTGCCGCGCCGCCCGCCGGTCCCGTCGCCCCGGCCCGCCTCACCGCGCCACCCGCCGGTCCAGTCGCCCCGGTCCGCCCCGCCGTGCCACCCGTCGACGCCGCGCCGCCCGTCGACGCCGCCGCGCCGGTTCGCGCTGCCGCGCCGCCCGCCGGTCCCGTCGCCCAGGCCCGCCCGGTCGCGCCGCCCGCCGATCCCGTCGCGCCGCCCGCCGATCCCGTCGCGCCACCCGCCGGTCCAGTCGCCCCGGTCCGCCCCGCCGTGCCACCCGTCGACGCCGCGCCGCCCGTCGACGTCGCCGCGCCGGTTCGCGCTGCCGCGCCGCCCGCCGGTCCAGTCGCCCCGGCCCGCCTCACCGCGTCACCCGCCGGTCCAGTCGCCCCGGTCCGCCCAGCCGTGCCATCCGTCGACGCCGCCGCGTCGGTTCGCGCTGCCGCAGCGCCCGCCGACCCCACTGCCCCGGTCCGCCCCGCCGCGGCGCCCGCCGACCCCACTGCCCCGGTCCGCCCCGCCGCGCCGCCCGCCGACCCCACTGCCCCGGTCCGCCCCGCCGCGCCGCCCGCCGACCCCACTGCCCCGGTCCGCCCCGCCGCGCCGCCCGCCGACCCCACTGCCCCGGTCCGCCCCGCCGCGCCGCCCGCCGACCCCGGCGCCCCTTGGTCCGCCGACCCGTACGCGCGGGCCCTCGGCCGGGGCCGCGGGCCGCTGTTCCTGCGGCGGGCCGACGGCTGGCTGCTGCCGCTGGACGTGGAGCGCTGGTGCGCCGACGCCGACGCGGTCGACCGCGAGGTGCTGCGGCGCTGCGAGGGCGCCGTGCTCGACGTCGGCTGCGGCCCCGGACGGCTCGTCGCCGCCCTGGCCCGGCAGGGCCGTACGGTCCTCGGCATCGACGTCAGCGAGGCCGCCGTCGCGCGCACCGCGCGGCTCGGCGGACCGGCGCTGCGCCGCTCCGTCTTCGATCCGCTGCCCGGCGAGGGACGTTGGGGCACCGCCCTGCTCATCGACGGCAACATCGGCATCGGCGGCGACCCGGCGGCCCTCCTCGCGCGCCTGGCCCGACTCGTGCGCCCCGGCGGCCTGTTGCTCGCCGAGACCGTGCCCGGCCTCGACCTCGACGAGCGCGTCCAGGTCCATGTCACCGACGCCCGGGGCGCCGACGGTCCCCTCTTCCCCTGGGCCCGCCTCGGCACCCCCGCCCTGCTGCGGCACGCGGCACACACCGGCTGGCGGCCCGCCGGACAGTGGACGGTGGACGGCCGGTCCTTCGCCGCGCTGCGCGCCCACGCGATACCGGACCAGCGCAAAGGTCCCGCAACACAAGGCGTCTAGACTCGGCCATCGGCCCGGGCCCGTGGGTCACACGCGGGCGAAACCTGCCAGACCCGAAGGGTATTCGGCGTTTTGATACGGATAGATGCAGTCACCAAGCGATACCCGGACGGCACGGTGGCGGTCGACCGGCTGTCGCTGGAGATACCCGACCGCGCGATCACCGTCCTCGTGGGGCCGTCCGGCTGCGGGAAGACGACCACCCTGCGGATGATCAACCGGATGGTCGAGCCCAGCGAGGGCACCATCCTCCTCGACGGCGTGGACATCCAGCAGCAGCCCGTCAACACCCTGCGCCGGTCGATGGGGTACGTCATCCAGAACGCGGGCCTCTTCCAGCACCGCACCATCCTCGACAACATCGCGACCGTGCCCCGGCTGCTCGGCTGGGGCAAGGAGAAGTCCCGTGCCCGGGCCCGGGAGTTGATGGAGCGGGTCGGCCTCGACGGCGCCCTCGCCAAGCGCTACCCGTACCAGCTCTCCGGCGGCCAGCAGCAGCGCGTCGGCGTGGCCCGCGCGCTCGCCGCGGACCCGCCGGTCCTGCTGATGGACGAGCCGTTCTCGGCCGTCGACCCCGTGGTCCGCAAGGGGCTGCAGGACGAACTCCTGCGCATCCAGGAGGAGCTGGGCAAGACCATCGTCTTCGTCACCCACGACATCGACGAGGCCGTCAAGCTCGGCACCATGGTCGCCGTGATGCGCACCGGCGGTCATCTGGCCCAGTTCGCCCCGCCCGCCGAACTGCTCACCGACCCCGCCGACGCGTTCGTCGAGGACTTCCTCGGCGCCGACCGCGGCATCCGCCGGCTCTCCTTCTTCTCCTCGGCCGGCCTCGACCTGCTCACCGGGCCGATCGTCGCCGTCGACGCCTCCGCCGAGCAGATCGCCGCCGCGGGCCGCGCGGGCGCCCCCTACCTCCTCGTCGTCGACACCGACGGCCGCCCGGTCGGCTGGGGCGAGCCCGACGAGCTCACGGCCGGGTCCATCGCCACCGACGGACTCCTGTCCCACGGACGGCCGTTCACCGCCGGCACCGACTCGCTGCGGGCCGCCCTGGACTGCGCGGTGCTCTCGCCCACCGGTTGGGCCGTCGCCGTGGACGGCGACGGACGGGCCACCGGGGTCGTCTCCCAGACCTCCATCGGCGAGGCCATCCGCGGTGCCCACGCCGGCCGCGCCGCCGCCGGCACGGCCGAGAAGGTCGCCCCGTGAGCGACCTCTTCGACATGCCGAGCTATCTGGAGCACAGCTTCCTCGGCCTGGTCGGGCTGCATCTGCGCGAGGCGCTGCTGCCGGTGCTCGCCGGGCTGGTCCTGGCGCTGCCGCTCGCCCAGCTGTGCGTCCGCTACCGCTGGCTCTACCCGCCGGTGCTGTGGGTGACGACCGTCCTGTACGCCATCCCGTCGCTGGCGTTCTTCGTCGTCCTCATCGACTACACCGGGCTGAGCGAGCTCACGGTGATGATCCCGCTGGCCGTCTACAGCCTGGTCGTCCTGGTCCCGGCCATCGTGGACGGGGTGCGCTCGGTCCCGCAGGAGACGCTGGCCGCCGCCACCGCCATGGGCCTCGGGCCCGTACGCCGCTATCTCCAGGTGCAGTTGCCCATCGCGGCGCCCGCCATCCTCGCCGGGCTGCGGGTGGCGGCCGTCTCCAGCATCTCCCTGGTCAGCGTCGGCATGCTCATCGGCAACGAGGGCGCCCTCGGCAACATGCTCGACGCCGGACTGAAGTACAACCAGCCCCGGCTGGTCTGGCTGTCCGTCATCTCGACCGCCGTCCTCGCCATCCTCGTGGACGCCCTGCTGATCGTGCTGCGGGTGTGGGTGACGCCCTGGATGCCGCGCGGCGGCGGCCGGGGCGCCCGCACCCTCGTCGCGAAGGGAGCCGCCCGGTGAACATCCTCAACTTCGCCGACGCGTTCTTCAGCGACGGCGCCCACTGGCAGGGCTACGACGGCATCCCCGTCCGGCTCGCCGAGCACGTCCAGTACACGCTGATGGCGCTCGGCATCGCCGCCGCCATCGGGCTCCCCGTCGGCCTGCTCACCGGGCACACCGGGCGCGGCGGCAACGTGCTCGCCCTCATCGCCACGTCCGGCCGGGCGCTGCCCAGCTTCGGCCTGATGGTGCTGATGTTCATCCTGCTGGGCCTCGGCATGGCCCCCGTGATGATCCCGCTGGTGGTGCTCGCCGTGCCGCCCATCCTGGTCACCACCAACGAGGCGATGCGCTCCCTGGACCCGGCGCCCGTGGACGCGGCGCGCGGCATGGGCATGGGCGAGGCCCAGGTGCTGTTCCGGGTCGAACTGCCCACCGCGCTCCCGCTGATCCTCAGCGGGCTGCGCTCCGCGGCCATCCAGATCGTCTCGACGGCCACGATCGCCGCGTACGTCAGCTTCGGCGGCCTCGGCCGGTACATCGTCGACGGCCTCTACCAGCGGGACTACGAGAAGGTCGTGGGCGGCGCCACGCTGGTGGCCGGGCTCGCGGTGGTCACGCTGCTGGTGTTCTGGGCGGTGGGCCGGCTCGCGGTCTCCCGGGGCGTACGCAGGCCCACCTGACGGTACGGCGGTGCCGGGCCGCCCCGGCGCCGCCGTCAGCCCTCCGTACGCGCCAGGGCCACTTCCATGACCACGAGCAGGGCGTCGCGCACCGAGCCGGTCTCGCGGGCGTCGAAGACGACCACGGGCACGCCCTCGCTGACGTCGAGCGCCCAGCGGACCTCGTCCAGGGTGTGCTCGACCCGGCCGTCGAAGGCGTTGACGGCCACCGCGAACGGGATGCCCTTGTGCTCGAAGTAGTCGACGGCGGCGAAGCAGTCGTCGAGCCGCCGGGTGTCGACGATGACGAGGGCGCCGACCGCGCCCTCGACCAGGTCGTCCCACATGAAGCCGAACCGCTCCTGCCCGGGCGTGCCGAACAGATAGAGCTTCAGCGTCGGGTCGATGGTGATGCAGCCGAAGTCCATCGCGACCGTCGTCGTGGACTTCCGCGGGGTGTGCGTGAGGTCGTCGACGCCTGCCGCGACCTCCGTGATGGCCGCCTCCGTGGTCAGCGGCTCGATCTCGGATATCGCCCCCACGGCGGTGGTCTTGCCCACGCCGAAGCCGCCCGCGATCACCATCTTGACCGGCAGCGGCGGCCGTGCCGTCGCCGGTCCGGCCGGGGCGCCGGCGGCCGTTTCAGTCGCTGTCACTGAGGACCCCTCGTGCGTCGGGGATGGCGCGCAGGCCCTCGATGACCCTGCGCAGGACGGAGGCGTCGTGGACGACGCCGGAGTCGGGCACGTGCACCGTCAGCCGGCCCTCGTCGCGCAGGTCCTCGGCGAGGACCCGCACCACGTTCAGATGCAGCCGCAGCCGGGCCGCGATCTCCGCGAGGGACTGCGGCAGCCGGCACACGGCGACGATGTCGCGCCGCTCGAAGGCGAGCCGGTCGAGCGCGTCCAGCCCCTCGGCGGTGGCGACCACCTGGGTCTCGACGGGCATCGCCCGGCCGCCGGTGGTGTCCGCGACCCGGCCGGCGGTGAGCAGGAACGGCCGCACGGCGGACGCCTGCCCGACCGGTTCCGGGCCGCTCGGCTCCGGCGGTGGGATGTCGTCCGCCATGGGGTGTCCGCTCCTTCCGGCCCGGTCAGCGGGCCGAGGCCGCACCGACGCTGTTCTTGAGCTCCAGGACGAGCTGGGGGCTCAGCGCGGCTCCGGCCCGATTGGCGAACACCGTCATCTCGTAGGCGATGTTGCCCAGCTTGGCCTCCTTGTCGGTGACCACGCCGAGGACGGCGCCGCTGCCGATCGCGGAGACCAGCACATGGCCGCCGTCCAGGTCGATGATGACCTTGTTGAGCGCCCCGAGGCCGTAGTTGCCGGACGCGCCCGCGGCCAGGCTGGTGATCCCGGAGACGATCGCCGCGAGCCGCTCGGAGTCGGCCTGCTGGCGCAGCTCCGACACGGCGATCAGCAGCCCGTCCGAGGAGACGGCGATGGCGTCCACGACACCGGCCGTCTCGGTGGCGAAGCGATTCAGCAGCCAGGTGAAGTCGGCTGCGGCAGCCGCCAGTTCGGCTGGCGAGGCGTCCGCGCCTCCTGCCGGGGTGCCACCTGTCGACGTGCTCACTGCTCCGCTCCTTCCGGGGGGTCGTTCTCGTTCTGGGTCGGGGAGTTCGGGGCCGGGACCGGGACGGCCCCGCTCTCGCGGTGCGCGCGCTCCACGGCCGCCTCGAACGCGTCGAGTTCGTCGCGTACGGCGTCGGCGTCGACGATCCGGGGTCGGTCCGGCACCACGGCCGCCCGCTCGTCGCCCTGCCCCGCCGTGCGCAGGGTCGCGCCCCGGACCCGCCGCCGCAGCGGACGGCCGGAGGACGGGGCGGAGACGGGGGCGGGGTCGTCGCCGGAGCGGGGCGCGGGCACGGTGGGCGCCGGGGTGGAGGCGTCCGCCGTGGTCGCGGGGCGCTTGGCGCGGCGGGGGAGGGGGCCGGAGCCGTCCGGGTCCGCCGGTACGGCGTCCGCGGGCACCGGGCCGGTGGCGGTGGTGCCCGACGGCTCCGGGTCCGGCCGCTTGCTGCCGGCCAGGGCCGTGAGCGCCGGGGTGGAGGTCGTCGCCGTCGTGCTGCCGGTGACCAGACGGGCCGAGGGGATCGTCACCTCGGCCGTGACACCGCCGCCCGGCGTACGGGACAGGGTGACGGCGATCCCCCAGCGGCGCGCGAGCGTGCCGACGACGAACAGGCCGAGCACCTTCGTCGGCACCAGGTCGAGCCGTTCACGGCGGACCAGCCGGGCGTTCTCCTCCGCCAGGCGCTCGGCGGTCATGCCGAGGCCGTGGTCGCTGACCACGATCACCGCGTCGTCGCCGTCCGTCGCCACCGTCACCTCGACGGGGCTGTCCGCCGGCGAGAACGACACGGCGTTCTCCAGCAGTTCGGCCACCATCAGCGTGAGGTCGCCGATGACCTCCGGCTCCAGGACGGCCTCGGAGCGGGCCCGCAGCTCCACCCGCTGGAAGCCCTCGATCTGACCGAGCGCGGCCCGGACGACGTTGGTGAGCGAGGTGGGACCGGTGTCCAGCGCGGCCTCGTGGATGCCGGCGAGCAGCATCAGGCTGTCGGCGTTGCGCCGCAGGCGGACCGCGATGTGGTCGATGGAGTACAGGCGTTCCAGCAGCGCGGGGTCGGTCTCGCCGCGCTCCACCGCGTCGATCAGCGAGAGCTGACGAGACGTCAGGTTGCTGACGCGGCGGCCGACGTTGCCGAACATCTCGGCGACGTTGCGCCGGCTGAGCACCTGCCGCTCCAGCAGCGCCGCCGCCGTGGTCTGCACGTCGTTGAAGGTCTCGGCGAGCTCACCGATCTCGTCGCGCGCGGTGACCGGCATCTCGCGCAGCCGGGGCGGCCCCTCGTCCTCGGCGTCGTCGTCGGCGACCCGGGCCAGCTCGCGCCGGGCCACCTCGGCGACCTGCCGCGCGGCGCCCGTGAGCGCCACCACGGGCCGTACCACCGAACGCCGTACCAGCACGGCCAGGACCAGCCACAGGGCGAAGCCGAGCAGCGCCGCCCCGAGGAGCAGCAGCGCACGCCACGCGGCCGTCTCGGACGCGTTCTCCGCCCGGTCGGCGATCTGGTCGATCAGCGAGGTCGTGATCGACAGCCGGGTCTTCGCCTGGTCGCGGTAGGCGCCGTAGGATTCGAGGGCCTTGTCGAGGGACTCGCGGACCTCGGCGGGGGAGCCGGCCTGCGCCGCGCCGGGGTCGATCTGGAGCTCGGCGTACTGCCGGCTGATGGTGGACTGCGCGGTGGTGTACCGGATCCCGGCGAACGTGTCGGCCTGCGCCCCGGTGGCGAAGCGGGTGAACCGCTCGGCCTGGTGCGTGTACTCGTCGTAGGCGCCGATCGCGCTGATGACTTCGATGAGCGCGTTGGAGTCTCCGGTCGACGCGGAGAACACGGCCGTCTCGAACTCGCTGTGCGCGGCGGCCGACCGCAGCAGCGAGTCCAGCAGGTTGCCGGTGAAGGTGGTGGCGAGTTCGGGGTTGCGGTCCAGGGCGAGGCCGTCGATCAGCTGCCCCGAGGCGTGGGTGTAGGCGGGGTCGATGTTGTTGGCCGGGAGGTACCCGTCCTCGATGGTGTCCCGCAGCCCGGCGAGGCCCTCGACGTTCTTCAGGGCCTGCGCCTCGGTCTCCGGCAGCCGGTCGCCGAACGCCTCGCGCACCTGCTTGACCTGGGTGTCCACCCGGTCCTGGGCGGCGCGGTAGGCGTCCGCCGAGGGGTCGCCGCCCCCGGCGGCCTCGTGCCGTACGGAGAGCAGCACCGCCTGCTGGTGCTCGGCGGCCAGCCGGTCGACGAGCTTCGCGACCTCCACGCTCTCGCGGACCAGCCGGGCGGCGTTGGCCGCCTCGCGGGACTGGGCGGTCTGCTCGGCGATGAGATAGGCGAGAAGCGCGGCGACGACCGTGAGCGGCACACCGACCAGGAGGTTCAGCTTGTGCCGGAAGGGCCAGCGGTCGGGGTGACCGCGCATCCGGCGGGGGCGGGGTCCGCCTGCCTCGCTCGTGGACACCGGGATTCCTCCTTCGTGGGCGCCGCATGGGTGCGTGTGCCTCACGTGACCGCTGTTGCTGACTTCCGATCGGTTCTGTGCGGGACAGTACCGTCCCTTCGGTGCTGTGACCGGAACTGTACGTCAAGATTCCGTTACACCACCCGAGCACGCCAGTCGTCCGGCCTTCACACCCTCGACAACTCCCCGACACATCGCACACTTTGAGGCCAATCGGTGACCTGGGGCCCCTTGACTGACCGAGAACCCGCTGGATTGGATCAGTGGAAAGGCTCTCCCAACCCCACCGAACCGGAACGGGAATCGTGACTTTCACCGCCCAGCGCAGCAGCTCCCTCAGGAACCATCCCGGCGCGGCCGCCCTCGCGCTCGCGGCCGCCGCGGCGCTGCTGACGGGATGTTCCTCCTCCGACGACAAGTCCGACCCCCTCGCCGAGGACAAGGCGAGCGGCGGCACCGTCGTCGTCGGCTCGAACAACTTCGCCGAGAGCGTCCTGATCGCCGACATCTACGGCGAGGCCCTCAAGGCCAAGGGCATCAAGGTCAGTTACAAGCCCAACATCGGCAGCCGCGAGACCACGTACGGCCTGCTGAAGAACGGTTCCGTCACGGTCCTCCCCGAGTACAACGGCTCGCTGCTGGCCTACCTCGACGCGAAGGCGCCGCAGGAGTCCGCCGAGGCCGTCAACGCCGCGGTGAAGAAGAAGCTGGACCCCAAGCTCACCCTGCTGGAGTCCTCCCCGGCCGAGGACAAGGACTCCGTCAGCGTCAACGCCGAGACGGCGAAGAAGTACGACCTGACGGCCGACTCCACGCTCGCGGACCTCAAGGAGGCGGCGCCCGACCTGCTGATCGGCGGCTCGCCCGAGTTCCAGACCCGGCACCAGGGCCTGAAGGGCCTGGAGTCCGAGTACGGCCTGAAGTTCAAGTCCTTCAAGGCGCTGGACGCGGGCGGCCCGCTCACCCAGGCCGCCCTGACGAAGAACACCGTGCAGGCCGCGGACATCTTCACCACGGACCCCACCATCACCAAGGAGGGCTTCGTCGTCCTGAAGGACCCGAAGAACCTCTTCGGCTTCGCCAACGTCACCCCGCTCGTCCACAAGAGCGGCCTGTCCGCCGAGGGGGTCGCGGCGCTCAACGCCGTCTCCGCCAAGCTGGACACCAAGACGCTCCTCGACCTGGACTCCCAGGTCCAGCTGGAGAACAAGGACCCGCTCGACGTCGCCAAGGAGTGGCTGAAGTCGGCCGGCCTGATCTGACGAGGCAACCGGCGCGCCGGTGACGGACCACCACCGTCACCGGCGCGTCCGCGTCTGAGCCCTTCCGCCTTCGCGCGGGCCGTCCCACCGGATCAGAGCCGGTCGAGGCCGTCCCGCACCTTCCGCAGCAGCCCCGGCTCGGCCGTCCCCGGCGTCACCGGGCGCGGGCGGTGCACGGTGATCAGACCGGCCTCCAGCAGATCGCACAGCATGATCGCGACAACGCTCACCGGCAGGTCGAGCCGGGCCGCGAGCTCCGCGACGGCCACCGGCCGGGCACAGCGCCGCAGGATCCGCGACTGCTCCGGCTGCGGACGCGGCGCCCGCTCCGGCGGCGGATCCACCGCCGTCACCCTGGTGATCAGGGTGAAGTCGGTCCGGCTGGGCCGGGTCCGGCCGCCCGTCAGGGTGAAGGGACGCACCAGCCGGCCCGCCGTATCGTCTGGGCCCACCTCACGCACCCGGGCCGACGTGCGCCCGCGGCGCCGCCGACAGGTGCTCCCCGATCTTCTTCACCAGCATGTTCATCTGGTACGCCACCACGCCGACGTCGGCGCCCTGGTTGGTCAGCACGACCAGATGGGCGCCGGGACCGGCGGTGGTCAGGATGAGATAGCTGTGCGCCATCTCGATCAGCGCCTGACGCACGGGACCGCCCCGGAAGTCCATGCTGACGCCCTTGCTGAGACTCATCAGACCGGACGCGGTCGCCGCCAGCCGCTCGGCGTCGTCACGCAGGAACCCCGTCGACTTGCTCACCACCAGACCGTCCTCGGAGAGCACGACGGCGTGGTTGACGCCGGCGACCCGCTCCACCAGTCCGGTGAGCAACTGGTCGAGCTGGGTGTCGGTGGCGGGGGTGGAGCGTGTCATGGCGGAGTCCTTCATGAGCGGTCGGACGGAGTGGCGGGCGTGGGGGAGGGGCAGGCGCCGGACGGTGCGCGGTCGCGGTCCGGCGGATCGGTGGGGCGTTCGTCGGCGGGCTCGGCGCCGTCCTCGGATCGGGCCCGGAGCGTGCCGCGCTGGAAGCCGCCGAGGGAGGAGGCGGCCCGCTCGGCCGTGAAGTCGTCGGCGGGGGCGTCCTCTTCGGCGGGCGGGGCCTCGGGGCGCGGCTCACCGGCCGGGGCCGCCCGCCGCACCCGGCGCGGCAGCGGCGTCAGCGCCTCCTCCGGTGCCGGGGCGCGGGCCGCGGGGACCTCGGGGACGGGAGCGTCCTCGTGCGGCTCGGGCGCCTGATCGCCGAGGTCCTTGTCGAGGTCCGGGTCCGGCACGTCCCGTACGACGACCTCGTGCGGGACGAGCACGATCGCGGTGGTTCCGCCGTACGGCGACGGGCGCAGGGTGACCGTGATCCCGTGCCGCCGGGCCAGCCGGGCGATCACGAACATGCCGAGCCGCAGATCGTCGGCCAGCGCCACCACGTCGAACTTCGGTGCCTCGGCCAACTGCGCGTTGAACGCGGCGTAGTCCTCCTCGGACAGGCCAAGACCGCGGTCCTCGACCTCCACGGCCAGCCCCTTCGCCACCATGGCGGCGCGCACCGCGACCGGGGCGGGCGCCGGCGAGTACAGCGTGGCGTTCTCGATCAGCTCGGCCAGCAGATGGATGACGTCCGCGACCGCGGGCGGCGCGATGTGCACCTCCTCGTCGTCGGTGTGCACCTCCACCCGCCGGTACTCGGCGACCTCGCCGACGGCACTGCGCAGGATGTCGATCAGGGCGACCGGCTCGCTCCAGCTGCGGCCGGGCCGCGCGCCGCTGATGACCACCAGGTTCTCCTGGTAGCGGCGCAGCTGGCTGGCCGTGGAGTCCAGGGCGTACAACCCCTTGAGCACCTCGGGGTCCTCGTGCGTGCGCTCCAGCGCGTCGAGTTCGGTCAGCTGGAGGTTGACCAGGTTCTGGCTCTGCCGGGCGATGCCCAGGATGACCTTCTGGAACCCGCGCCGGGTGTCGGCGAGTTCGACAGCGGTGTGCACGGCGGTGCGCTGCGCGGTGTTGAACGCCTGGGCCACCTCGCCGAGTTCGTCGCGGCCGTAGTCGAGCGGCGGCGTCGCGCGCTCCACGTCGACCTTCTCGCCGCGCTCCAGCCGGGCCACCACGTCGGGCAGCCGCTCCTCGGCGAGGGCGAGGGTGGCCTCCCGCAGTCCGCGCAGCCGCCGCGACAGCGAGCGGGTGATCCGCCAGGACACCCCGAGACAGAGCAGCACCGCCACCAGGCCGCCCGCGCTCAGCAGCGCGGCGGTGACCAGCAGCCCGCGCGCCTCGTCGGCGCTGCGGTCGAGGAGGGCCGACGTCTGCCCGCGGATCAGCCCCGTGTACGCGTCGGACACCTGGAGCAGCGCGGTCCGCCACTCCTCCCGCACGTCCGGGATCGGGACCTCACCGTCCCCGGTGGGGCGGGCCGCCAGCACCCGGTCCTCGACGGACTCCAGGGCGCGCCACTGCGGGCTGCGCAGGATCCGCTCGGTGCGCTCCTTCGCGGTGCCGGTCAGCGACGGGAGGATCTGGTCGGTGACGAGCCAGCGGCGGGTGCCGACCAGCTTCCCGAACTCGGTCCAGGTCTTCGCGTCCATCCGCCCCGAGGGGCCGGCCAGGGTCAGCAGCGTGTCCTCCTGGGACATCAACTCCGCCGCGTGCTCCAGCGAGACCAGCGGACCGGCCTGCGAGGTCAGATCGCCGTCGTCGACCTGGGACAGCTCCCGGAAGACATGGATCTGGTCGTCGATGACCGACGTGTACTGGCCCAGCGCCTGCGCGGGCGTGATGTCGCTGGGGCGGTCCACCTGGGCCCGGTAGTACTCCAGGCTGCCCGCCGACGCGACGACCGAGTACAGCCGTTCCTTGATCCGGTCGGGTGCCCGCTTGATGTCGTCGGACCGGTCGAGGAGTTCGGCGACGGCCTCGTCCGTACGGACGCGCTGGCCCTCCAGCGCCTCCCGGTCGCCCTGCGCGCGCGAGGCCAGCCACACCGCCGAGTAGCTGCGCTCCCGCTGCAGGGCGAGGGTGGCCTCGGTGCCCATGGCTCCGGTCGACTCGCTCAGCTCGGTCTGCGCCCGCAGCCGCATCCCCTCGGAGAACATCCGGACCGTCGTCACGCTCCACACGGCGGCGAGCGTCACACCGGGCACCAGGGCCAGCAGGATCAGGGAGAGGCGGATGGAGCCGAGGCGGCGCCGGGGACCTGTCCGTGGAGACATCGTCGTCCTTGGGCGTTCAGCGGAGGGCGGAGGTGGGCAGCGCGGGGGAGGGGGTCGTACGGGGGACCGGCGCCGGGGGTGACGGCGCGGCCGGTACGGCGCGGGGGGTGCGCAGGATGCTATCCGCACAAGTGACCGTCCGGGTCACGCGTGCCGAAACTTCGGCACCACCGCGCGAACTGTTCAGCGGGTACCGGCGCCGGCGAACCGGGCGACGGCGGCCACGTTCTTCCTGGTGACGAAGGCCGGACCGGTGAGCACCGGTTTCTCCCCGCCGCCGAGGGTGTTGCCGTTGGTCCGGTACAGCCACAGCGCGTCGACGGCCAGATAGCCCTGCAGATAGGGCTGCTGGTCCACGGCGAACCGCACGTCCCCGGACCGCACCGCCTCGACCAGGTCCTCGTTGAGGTCGAAGGTCGCGACATGCGCCGTGCTGCCCGAGTCACGCACCGAGCGGACGGCGGCCAGCGCGAACTGGGCGCCGTTGGTGACGACCTCGTCGATGGTCGGGTCCTGGCCGAGCCGGGCCGCGACGGCCGCGGTGACGGCGTCCGGATCGGTGCCGTCCACGTAGAGGTTCTCGCTGTCGCCGCCGAACGCCTTCTTCAGGCCGGCGCAGCGGGCCTCCAGGGAGACGTTGCCGCGCTCGTGGACGACGCACAGCGCGTGCCGTGCCTTCAGTTCGTCGAGCCGGTCGCCGACGGCGCGGCCCGCGACGCTCTCGTCCTGGCCGAAGAACCCGAGCAGCCCGGCCGAACGCCAGGAGTCGATACCGGAGTTGAGGCCGACGACCGGGATGCCGGCCGACCGCGCCTCGGCGACGGCCCGCGCCATCGCGCCCGGTTTCGCGAGGGTCACCGCGATACCGTCGACCCCCTGGCGGACCATGTCCCGCATCAGGGCGGCCTGCCCGGCGGGATCGGCGTCACTGGCGTACGTCAGGGCCACGCCGTCCTTCGCGGCGGCCGCCTCGGCGCCCTTGCGCACCAGGTCCCAGAAGGCGTCGCCCTCACCGCCGTGGGTGATCAGGGCGATCCTCGGCCCGGAGGAGCCGCCGGCCGCGTCCGTGCCCTTCCCGTCGTCCGTCCCGGTGCCGGAGCAGCCGGCCAGTACCAGACAGACGGCGGCCGTCCATATCGCGACCCGAGCGGAGGCGGACGACGGGCGTGGGGTGTACATGAGGGTGCGGCACCTCGCTGTGCGGCCGAGCAGGAGGAACGGACGGGAGCACGGCCGACGTCGCACGGCTGGGGTCCGCCGGCCTGCTGAACTCCCGCTGGGGCGGAGCCAATCGCGTGTGGCCACCGGTAGTCAAGTGCGTCACCACTGGGGGTGAGCCGTCGCGGCCACATCGTGATGAATCGCCCGTCGCGGACCCGCCCGGGTCCGCGGCCGCCCGGGCGTGTCCGTGCCGCTCAGCCCGCCTCGACGGCGGTGCGCCGGCGCTCCCGCCGGCTCCGCCGCGGCTCCTGGTCCGGCAGCCATCCGAACACCAGACAGCTTCCGATCACACCGAGGAGCAGACCGACCAGGAAGCCGCCGAGGTTGGAGGTGAGCCAGGTCCCCAGCGACACCAGGACACCGGTGATCGAGTAGAAGAGCCGCTGGGTGGGGTTGAACAGGGTGAGCAGGCCCAGCAGCACCATCAGCCCGGGCAGCAGATACCCGGCCAGCCCCTGCATGCCGATGTGCAGGACGACCTTCAGCGAGGCCTTCATCGTCAGCAGGATCCAGGCCCCGCCGAGGGCCAGCAGCAGCCCGCCCCAGAAGGGCCGGCCGTACCGCCACCGGCGGAAGGCGGCCCGCGCGCCCGCTCGCCCGTCCATCAGCACCCCGAGCCGCTGAACCGCAGCTTCAGCCCGGGCAGTTTGAACACCCCGGCGGTGGTGGCGTAGTTGGTCTGCCGCAGGTTCGCGATCCGCACGGTGTCGGCCTGCTGGCTGAAGACGCCGATGGGCCCCTTGGCCCCGCCCTTGGTCAGGGTGCTCGCGTCGTTGCCGATCTCGATGTTGTTGAACGCCGCGTCGCCGGACAGCTCGGTGGAGTCGGTCGTCAGATCGCTGGCGGTGACCTTGTCGGCGCCGCTGCCCGCGGTGATCAGCAGGTTGGTGCCGCCGAGGTCGACGCTCTGGCACAGCTTGGTCAGGGTGGCGTTCTTGATGGCGGAGGTGACGACGAGGACCTGGCCGCCGGTGTCGCCCTCGTTGGGGCTGCCCGGCGCCATCTCGTCGAGGCCGCCGAACTGCGCGAAGCCGGTGCCGTTCAGCTCCGTCGCGGTGACCGTGAACGGCATGCCGGAGATGGCGAACTGCACACCCAGCGCGCCCTCGGCGGTGAGCACCGCGAGGCCGGCGGCGACCAGGGTGGCCGGCACCGCCATCACGGCGGCCCGGCGGGCCCGGACGCGCCCGCGGCGGGCGGAACCGCTTTCCGGCGGCTCGGGGGTGTCACCGGCGGACGCGGTGACGTCGGAGGACGAGGCCATGACTGCTCCCAGGTGCGAAGGACACGGGTAGGGCATCAGCGGCACGTTGTCCTGGCGCGGACAGCGCCCGCGGCGCACGTCTCCTCGTCATCTCCCGGCGGATGCAAGGGCTTTCACGTACTCCGCGGTAGCCAAAGCCGGAAGTTACCGGTGGTTACACCCGAGGGTCAAGGCAGTTGTGGAAAAACGGTGTCGATGATGTGCCGCCCGCCCCAGAGGGCCGCACGGGGAGTGAGTCGAAGCAACAACTCCCGTACGTACGCTTGACGTTGACGTTCCCTCAGGTCTACAACTCTCGCAGGTTCCCCTGGATCCGTGGCGCCGGATCCCCGCCGCGTGGCCCCTGCCCGCGCTCCCGGACCGCATCTCCTTCACATGCCGCACACGCGCGTGGTCTTCCCCGCGCACCGTCACGGCCGCACCCCCCCTCGGCCGTGCCGGGCCGCCGCCGGTCCCTGGTACGGAGAAGGCGCCAGGCACCGGCGGCGGCGCACACCGCACGGTCCGCGTCACCCCCCACAGCCCCCCACAGGGCTCCCCGACTCCCTGGGCGACCTGAACCGCCCAGGGCTCCCCTACGAAAGTCGAGGTACACCCGCATGCGCACCCGTACCCTCACGACCCTGGCCGGCGCCGTCGCCGCGCTCACCCTCCCGCTGGCCGTCCCCGCCTCCGCGGCCGACGGCGCGGTGCTCACCGTCGGTTCCCCCGGCGGTGCCGCGGTCGCCGCCGGTGACGTCCTCACCGCCCCGCTGGCCGCCGGCAGCACCGCGACCTTCTACTCGAGCGCCACCGGCACCAGCGGTCTGACCTGTACGTCGTCCCGGTTCACCGCCGCCGTGACCGGCAACCCGGCCGCGCCCGGCACCGCCACGGAATCCGTCACCGCGCACACCTTCGACGCCGCCAGCTGCACCACCAACGTGATCGGCGTCCTCGGCGTCACCAGCATCACGGTCAACAACCTGCCGTACGACTCCACCGTCTCCTCGGACGGCACGGTCACGGTCACCCCGCCCGCCGGCTCCACCGTGCGTACCACCGTCGTGCTGCGCACCCTGCTGGGCAGCGTCAACTGCGTCTACCAGGCCCCGGGACTCACCGGCACGGCGAGCAACGACGACCACACCATCGCCTTCGAGCGGCAGCAGTTCAGCAAGGTGTCCGGCTCGTCCCTGTGCTTCGCCAACGGCTACTTCAGCGCCAAGTACGCCCCGGTGACCGGTGACGGCGAGGTGGTCTACGTCAACTGACGCCCCGCACGCGGGAGTTCACCTCCGGCGCAGCCGCAGGGCCAGCGCGGCGCCCCCGGTGAGCACCAGCACCGCGGCGGCGCCGCCCGCGAGCAGGGGCGCCGAGGCCCCCGTACCGGATGTGCCGGTGGACGCCACCGGAGCGGCGGCGGGGGTGTCGGCGCCCTGCGCGCGCGGGGCCGCGGAGGCGGTCTTCCCGGCCGCCTCGGAGGCGGAGGGCGTGGGCGACCTGGTGGCCGGCGCCTTCTTCGTGGGCTTCGCACTCGGCTTCGCGCTGCTGCTGGGCGTAGCCGCCGCGCCTCCCTTCTCCTCGGCCGGGAACACCACGTCCGAGCACGAGTAATAGGTGTCCGGCGTACTGGTGTTGCGCCACACCGTGTACAGCACATGCCGGCCCGACCGGTCCGAGGGCAACCGCACCGTCATCCGGTACGCGCCGTTCGTCAGCGCCGGGTCCTTGACCTCCGCGAAGGGCCGGTCCGGCAGATCGGACCACTTCAGGGGCTTCGCCGGGTCGTAGCCGGGCTTGGTGAGATAGAGCTGGAACGTGCCGGTGTGCGGGATCGTCGAGGCGTACCGCATCGTCAGGGTGGCGCCGGGGGAGAGCCGGGTCGACGGCCAGTCGGAGCGCGCGAGGTCGAGGCCCCGGTAGGGGGACAGTCCGCCGCTGCACAGCCCGCCGTCCGGCAGGACCTGCCTGTCCCGCCCGTTCACGTTCGCGATCCGCAGGTTGTCCCAGGCCGTGAAGGGCGCGCCGTTCGCCGCGACCGCCGCCCGGCACGCCGCCGACCGGGACGCGGCACCGCCCTCGGGGGAGCAGGCGTACACCCGGCTGACCGGATCCGTCGGCGCCCCGTGCGCCGCGGCGGGCCCGGCCGCCCACACCGTGAGCAGCGACGGCACGGCGACGGCGGCCGTCAGGGCGGCGACACGCTGCGAACTCTTCCAGGGCATCCGGGACATCCGGAACGACTCCTCGGCCGACGGGAACGGTCCCTGTCCAGTACGGGATCGGGGACCGGCGCGTTCAGTGCGCGACGACCCGGGGCAAAGCCCGCCATTACCGGTCCGGTACCGGACATCGAGGGTGGGTTTCCGGCCGGGTCGAGGGTTTCCCCTGTATTCCGATGACCTTCTCTTTGCCTATCGTTCCACCACAGCTGACCCACAGGTAACCCCGAACGGGTCCCAGCTCGCGCCAGGCCGGCCGCCACGCTCAGCACGTCGCACCGCCCCCACCGCACGTCGCACGACCCCCACGCACGTCGCACCACCCCCACCCGCGCCTCGGTCGCGTCCCCCATCCACGCCTTCCTGCGTACCCCCCGCCGCTTCGACGACGAAGCGATTCGACCGCCGCTCCGCGCTGCCCGGAGTACGGCCGGCCACGAAAGGCACTCCCTTGCGCACCTCCGCATCCCTCAGACGCAAGCTGATATCCGTCGCCGCGGTCTCCGCGACCCTCCTCGCGGGCGCCACCACGGTCGCCGTCGCCCAGGAACCCGCTCCCCCCGCCTCCTCGGCCGTCCCCACGGCCCGGACCGAGGCCGCCCCCGGCACCCCGGCCGAGCGCCTGATCGTCGGCTACGAGTCCGGTGCCGCCGAGGCGAAGAGCGACAAGGCCGCCAAGGCCGACGCCGCCGCCAAGGGCAAGAAGGCCGGCGAGGACCTCGGCTTCGCGCGCCGCCTCGGTTCCGGCGCCGCCCTCGTCGACCTCGGCGACGACGTCACCACCAAGGACGTCGGCGACGTCGTCGCCGCCTACCAGGCCGACCCGCAGGTCGCCTACGTCGTACCGGACCGGCTGAACAAGCCGCAGGCCACCCCGAACGACACCGAGTACGCCAAGCAGTGGGACCTCTTCGAGACCACCGCCGGCATGCGGGTGCCGGGCGCCTGGGACGTCGCCACCGGCACCGGTGTGACCGTCGCCGTCATCGACACCGGCTACGTCAGCCACTCCGACCTCGCCGCGAACATCGTCGCCGGCTACGACTTCATCTCCGACGCCACCGTCGCCAACGACGGCAACGGCCGCGACAGCAACCCGGCCGACCCGGGCGACTGGACCGCCGCGAACGAGTGCCAGTCGGGCGACCCTGCGTACGGCTCCTCCTGGCACGGCACGCACGTCGCCGGCACGATCGCCGCCGTCACCGGCAACAGCAAGGGCGTCGCGGGCATCGCCCACGGCGCGAAGGTCTCCCCGCTGCGCGTCCTCGGCAAGTGCGGCGGCTACGACTCCGACATCATCGACGCGATCACCTGGGCGTCCGGCGGCACCGTCTCCGGTGTCCCGGCCAACGCCAACGTCGCCAAGGTCATCAACATGAGCCTGGGCGGCGGCGGTTCGTGCACCACCGCGACCCAGAGCGCGATCAACGCCGCCGTGAGCCGGGGCACCACGGTCGTCGTCGCCGCGGGCAACAGCAACGCCAACGCCGCGAACTACTCGCCGGCCTCGTGCGCCAACGTCATCAGCGTCGCCGCCGCCGACCGGCAGGGCAACCGCTCCTACTACTCCAACTACGGCACCGTCGTCGACATCGCGGCGCCCGGCGGAGAGACCAACTCGGTGACCGCGGACGGCATCCTGTCCACGCTGAACTCCGGTGCCCAGGGTCCGTCCGGCGAGAACTACGCCTACTACCAGGGCACCAGCATGGCCGCCCCGCACATCGCGGGCCTCGCCGCCCTGATGAAGTCGGCGAACGCGTCCCTGACCCCGGCGCAGATCGAGTCCGCGATCAAGACCAACGCCCGGACGCTGCCCGGCACCTGCTCCGGCGGCTGCGGCGCGGGCCTCGCGGACGCGACGAAGACGGTGCAGGCGGTGAGCGGCGGCTCCACGGGGGGCACCACCTTCACCAGCACCTCCGCGCTGTCCATCCCGGACGCCGGTTCCGCGGTCGAGTCCCCGATCACCGTGTCCGGCCGTGGCGGCAACGCCCCCGCGGCCCTGAAGGTCGACGTGGACATCACCCACACCTACCGCGGTGACCTGGTCGTCGACCTGGTCGCCCCGGACGGTTCGACGTACCGGCTGAAGTCCTCGAGCGGCTCCGACTCCGCGGACGACGTCCGGGCCACCTACACGGTGAACGCCTCCACCGAGACCGCCGACGGCACCTGGAAGCTGCGGGTCCGTGACACGGCCGCGCAGGACACCGGCCGGATCAACAGCTGGAGCCTGACCTTCTGAGCCGACGTCCCACCAGGGACGCCATGAGCGGGCGGGCCGGTCGATGCGGATGGGGCATCGGCCGGCCCGCCGTCCTTCCCCGCCGCCGGCCCCCTTGCTCGGAAACCGTCACTCCGGTCCGAACCGATCACGGTCCGTGTCAGGCGTGGCCCACGCCCGCGGCCGTCGCGTCCGCCGGGGCTTCTGAGTCGAGGGCGGCGAGCACCCGCAGCCCCCGGTCGGGCTCCCGGTCGATCCCGGTCAGCAGGCCCGGCACCGCGATGCCCGGCAGCAGATGTCCCCACAACTGCGAGATCCGCTCGGCCAGATCCTCCCGGTCGGTCAGCGCCCTCGACATCAGCTGGATGCCGGCGAACGAGCCGACCAGCAGCTCCACCGTCTGCCGCGGCCGTACGGTCGGCAGCAACTCGCCCTGCTCCGACGCCTGTTCCATCACCCGGACCAGCAGGTCCGCCCACTGTCGGAACGCCCCCGAGTGGTCCACGCCGGACGGCGCGCTCTGGTCCACGGCGAGCCGCACGCTCCCCTTCAGCAGGGAGTTGTGCAGCAGGCGCTGCCCGAACACGAAGGTCATGTCGACGACTTCCTGCAGCTTGCAGGGGTGCGGCGGCACCGCGCCGAACGAGATCTGCTCGTCCAGCACGGCCTGGGCGAGCGACTCCTTGGAGGGGAAGTGGAAGTACAGGGCGCCCTTGGTCACCGCGGCGCGCTCCAGGACCATCGAGATGGTCGTGGCCGCGTACCCGTGCTCGTCGAAGACGGCCCCGGCCGCCTCCAGGATCACCTGCCGCGTTCTGATGGCGCGCTCCTGCCTCGCCATAACAGCCCCTTCGTCAGCCCGAGTCGGCCGGTGCGCCCCGTGTGCGCCGGAGCGGTGGGGCACGGGCGAGCGACCCGCGGCCGCATTGAAAACAAACCGGTCGCCTCGTACTCTAACGCTCGCGGCACGGGCACCTCGCCGCCTGTTCAGCGCACGTACGGGCACACGTCGGGGGACCCAAGGAGGGGACATGCCACCTTCGCGGCCACTCGCCACGACCCCGCTCGCCGGACTGCCCACGGCGCCCAACGGATTGACGGCCACGGTACCCCGCCAGCTCGTGCATCGCGCCTCGGTAGCCGAAACGTTTCTGACCGGGGCGGTCGCCACCGGCGCCGACCGATTCGACGTCTTCGCCGAGTGGCCGCGCACCCATCAACTGCTGGTCTCGCCCGACCGCTCCGTCTACCAGCCGCTGCTCGTCGCCGAGACCGTCCGCCAGGCCGGCACCCTGCTCGCCCACACCGCCTACGACGTCCCCCTGGGACACCGTTTCGTACTTCACGAGTTGGCGATGACCGTCCGGCCCGGCCTCCTCGCCGTGGGCCCCTCGCCCGCCGAGCCCCTGCTGCGGCTCGCCGTCACCGACGTCACCCGCCGCGGCGGCCGCCCCGCCGGATTCCGCTACGAGGCCGACGCGCTGCTCGGCGGGACGAGCGTCGCCACCGCGCGGGTCGCGGCGAGCTGGACCAGTGAGGCCGTCTACCGGCGGCTGCGCGGCGGCCGTTCGGCGGCCGACGTCTCGGCGTTGCCCGCACCTGCCGGTCTGCCGCCCGCCGTGGTGGGCCGTGCCTCGGCGGCCGACGTCGTCCTGGCGCCGGCCGCCGCGCCCGGCCGCTGGCGGCTGCGGGTCGATACCGGTCATGCTGTTTTCTTCGATCATCCCCTCGATCACGTCCCCGGGATGCTCCTGCTCGAAGCCGCCTGCCAGGTCCTGGCCGCCGACCCCGCGAGCCACGGCCGCACCCCCGTCTCCTTCGACTGCGTCTTCCACCGGTACGCCGAACTCGACCTGCCCACCTGGATGGAGAGCACCCGGCAGACCGGCCCGGACGGCGCACGGATCCGCATCACGGCCCGTCAGAAAGATTCCACGGTATTCGAGTGTGGGGTGGGGACCGAGGAGCGCTGAGATATCGTGTGCAGGGAGTAAGAAACAAACGGCATGTCCCGTTCTTTTCCGCCCCCTTCAGGAGTGTCCCCCCGATGGCGAGGCAGCTACGCGCCGAACAGACCCGCACCACGATCCTCACGGCCGCCGCCGAACTGTTCGACCGTCATGGCTATGAATCCACCAGTCTGAGCGACATCGTCGAACAGGCCCAAGTCACCAAGGGGGCCCTGTACTTCCACTTCGCGGCGAAGGAGGATCTCGCGCAGGCCATCATGGAGCTCCAGTCGCGGGCGTCCCGCCAGGTCGCCGCCGAGATGGAGGGACGCGGCTACTCCTCCCTGGAAGCCCTGATACGCACGACGTTCGGCATCACCCGGCTGTCCGTCGAGGGCCCCATCCCGCGCGCCGGACTGCGCCTGACCACCGGGGGAGTGGTGATCCGCCCGCCCCTGCGGCACCCGTTCACCGAGCTGCTCGACATCACCACCCGCCGGCTCGTGTCCGCCGCTCAGGAGTCCGACCTCCACCCGGACGTCGACGCCCAGGCCGCCGCCCACGCCCTGGTCTGCTTCTTCGTCGGCACCCGTGTCGTCGGCCGCTCCACGGAGAGCGTCGCCCGCCAGCCGCGCCGCGTGGCCGAGATGTGGCACCTGATGATCCGCGGCCTGGTCCCGGTGCCGCGCCGCGCCCGCTACCTCACCCTGGCGACACAGCTGGAACGGGAGCTCAGAGCCGTATGACCCGGGCGGTACGGTGAGGCGCATGCCCGAACGGTCCGACGCCCCGCTCCCGCCCGTCCTCCTCGCCGACGAGCCGGGCTCCTTCCCGCACGGCGTCCTCGCCGAACGGCATCCCGCGATCATCCGCCAGGTACGCGACGCGTCCCCCTACGGCCCCGAGCAGCGCCGCGCGCTGGACGCCCTGCTCGCGAACTGCCTCGACGGCGTCATCGAGCCGCTGCCCGCCGACGCCCACGACCGGGACCGCTGGGCCGCGTGGGGCGCCGGCGACCACACCGGACGGTCCTGGTTCGACGTGCCGTGGCTGTGGTCCGAGAGCTACTTCTACCGCCGGCTCCTCGACGCCGTCGGCTACTTCGCCCCCGGCCCCTGGCAGGGCGTCGACCCCTTCCGCCCCTCCAAGACGGCCGAGCTCGACTCCCCGGAGACCGACGAGGAACTGGCCGCCCTCGACGCCCTCACCGGCCGTCCCGCCGCCGAACAGGACCAGGCGCTCCTGCACGGCTCCCTGTGGGGCAACCGCGCCGACCTCAGCTTCCGGCTCGGGGCCACGGGCGGCACGGCCACCGTCGGCACCCCGCCCCTGGTCGCCGACGACAGCGACGTCCTCTGGTCGCTGCTCCCGCCCACCGGTACGGCCACCCTGTGCCTGATCGCCGACAACGCGGGACGCGAACTCGTCCCCGACCTGCTGCTCATCGCCCGGCTCCTCACCGAGGGGCGCGCCGCCCGCGTCCTGCTGCACGTCAAGCCGCACCCGTACTACGTCTCCGACGCCACGCACGCCGACGTCCTGGACGCCCTGCGCCGGCTGGTCGCCGCACCGGGCGCCGCCGGCGAGCACGGGCGCGTCCTGTGGGCGGCGCTCACCGACGGCCGTCTGACCGTGCGGGCCCACCCCTTCTCCTGCGCCCCGCTGCCGTACGCCGACATGCCCCCCGACCTCCGCGAGGAGCTGGCCTCGGCGACCTTGACGATCCTCAAGGGCGACCTCAACTACCGGCGGCTCGTGGGGGACCGGCGCTGGCCGCCGGCCACCCCGTTCACCGAGGTGACCGCCCACTTCCCCGGACCGGTCGCGGCCCTGCGGACCCTGAAGTCCGACGTCGTCACCGGTCTGGACGCGGACACGGAGGCGGCGCTGGTGGCCGCCGAGGGCCGGAAGTGGCGGACCGCCGGGACCCACGCCCTGATCCAGGTGCGGCCCTGACCCCGGAGGGCCACAACGCCCGCCCGGAAAGCCCTTCTTCGCCCCTGTTTCACGCGATGGTGTGATCATGTGCGGCCCGGAGGATGCCCGCCGAAGGGGGTGGGTAGGGCCGGGCCATGACGCAGCAGCCCTTCGAACTCCCGCACTTCTACATGCCGTATCCCGCGCGGCTCAACCCGCACGTCGACGAGGCCCGCGCCCACTCGACGGCGTGGGCGCGCGAGATGGACATGCTGGAGGGCTCCGGGATCTGGGAGCAGTCCGACCTCGACGCGCACGACTACGGCCTGCTCTGCGCCTACACCCACCCCGAGTGCGACGGACCCGCGCTGTCCCTGATCACCGACTGGTACGTGTGGGTCTTCTTCTTCGACGACCACTTCCTGGACATGTACAAGCGCACCCAGGACCGCGCCGCCGGCAAGGCCCACCTCGACCGGCTCGCGCTGTTCATGCCGATGGATCCGGCCACCCCGATGCCCGAGCCGGAGAACCCGGTGGAGGCCGGGCTCGCCGACCTGTGGAAGCGCACCGTCCCGGCGATGTCCGCCGACTGGCGCCGCCGCTTCGCCGTCGCCACCGAGCATCTGCTCAACGAGTCGATGTGGGAGCTGTCCAACATCAACGAGGGGCGGATCGCCAACCCCGTCGAGTACATCGAGATGCGCCGCAAGGTCGGCGGCGCCCCCTGGTCCGCCGGTCTGGTGGAGTACGCGCAGGCCGAGGTGCCCGCCGCCGTCGCCGGCTCCCGGCCGATGCGGGTGCTGATGGAGACCTTCTCCGACGCCGTGCACCTGCGCAACGACCTGTTCTCCTACCAGCGCGAGGTCGAGGACGAGGGCGAGCTCTCCAACGGCGTCCTGGTCCTGGAGACCTTCTTCGGCTGCACCACCCAGGAGGCGGCCGACATGGTGAACGACGTCCTCACCTCCCGGCTCCACCAGTTCGAGCACACCGCGCTGACCGAAGTCCCGGCCCTCGCTCTGGAGAAGGGCCTGACCCCGGACGAGATCGCCGCCGTCGCCGCCTACACCCAGGGCCTGCAGGACTGGCAGTCCGGCGGCCACGAATGGCATCTGCGCTCCAGCCGGTACATGAACGAGCGCGCCCGCACCAGCAGGCCCTGGCACGGGCTCACCGGCCCCGGCACCTCCGCCGCCGACATCGGCGCCCTGCTCGCCTCATCCGGCACCGAACGGCTGCGCGCCCACACCCATGTGCCGTACCAGCAGGTCGGACCGTCCCTGATCCCCGACTTCCACATGCCCTTCCAGGTGGAGCTGAGCCCGCATCTGCCGGGCGCCCGGCAGCGGCTCGTGGACTGGTCCCACCGGATGGGCATCCTCCAGGAGGGCGTCTGGGACGAGGACCGGCTCAAGGCCGCCGACCTCGCCCTGTGCTCGGCGGGCCTGGACCCCGACGCCACCGAGGAAGCCCTCGACCTCAGCGCGCACTGGCTCGCCTGGGGCACCTACGGCGACGACTACTACCCGCTCGTCTTCGGCCACCGCCGCGACCTGGCCGCCGCCAAGCTCACCACCGAGCGCCTGTCCGCCTGCATGCCCGTCGACGGCGGGGAGGTCCCGCTCGTCCCGTCCAACGCCATGGAACGCGCGCTGATCGACCTGTGGACCCGTACGACGGCGCCGATGACGCCCGAGCAGCGGCGCACCTTCAAGGACGCGGTGAACTCCATGACCGAGAGCTGGCTGTGGGAGCTGCACAACCAGTTCCTCAACCGCGTCCCGGACCCGGTGGACTATCTGGAGATGCGCCGGTCCACCTTCGGCTCCGACCTCACCATGGCGATGTGCCGTATGGGCCACGGCCCCTCGGTGCCCCCGGAGGTGTACCGCAGCGGCCCGGTGCGCTCCCTGGAGAACGCGGCCATGGACTACGGCTGCCTCATCAACGACGTCTTCTCGTACCAGAAGGAGATCCAGTACGAGGGCGAGGTGCACAACCTCATCCTGGTCGTGCAGAACTTCTTCGGCTGCGACTACCCCGCCGCGCTCGGCGTCGTCCACGATCTGATGACCCAGCGGATGCGGCAGTTCGAGCACGTCGTCGCACATGAACTGCCCGTCGTGTACGACGACTTCCAACTCTCGGAGGAGGCGCGGGACGCGATGGCCACGTACGTGAGCGACCTGCAGAACTGGATGGCGGGCATCCTCAACTGGCACCGCGAGGTCGACCGGTACAAGGCCGACTACCTGGCCCGCCGGGCCCACGGCTTCCTGCCGGACCGGCCGCCCGCGGTGCCCGCCCTCGGCTGACCCGGACGCCCCTGCCCCGTGTCGCACGGTGCAGGGGCGTCATCGGCTCAGTACTCCTCGCGGTCGGGCGCGGCCCGCCACGCGTCGAACGGCTCGGTGCTGTGCGGCAGGTCCAGCCGCTCGACCGACAGCGGCCACTCCACGTCGTCCCGCCGGGCGAACAGCTCGTGCAGGGCCGCGTCGTCGAACCCGGCCGCGGCGGCGTCATGCCGGTCGGCGCCGTACACGACCCGCTCCACACGCGCCCACAGGGCCGCCGTCAGGCACATCGGGCACGGCTCGCACGACACGATCAGCCAACAGCGCTCCAGCGAGACGCTCTTCAGCTCCGCGCACGCGGCCCGCAGCGCGCGCACCTCGGCGTGCGCGGTCGGGTCGAGGGCGGCGATGACACGGTTGGTGCCGGCGGCGACCACCTCGCCGTCCCGGACGACCAGCGCCCCGAACGGCCGCCGCCCTCCGCCACGCTCTCCGTGGCCAGCGCGACGGCCCGCCGCATCCAGACGCGCTCGGTCGTCACTGTCCCTCCTCGTGCCCGGCCCCGGTGGGGGCAGTCAGTCTCACTCGATCGTGGCTCGTCGTGCGCCGGTGCGCAGGGTAGTCACCTGCCGGAGGCGATCCGATGGAACAGACTGCGTTGCGACCCAAGCCCATGCCAGGTCAGGGGCCCGCCGACAAGGACCGGGCGGACGGGGGCGCACGGCGCCCGCACGCCGCGCCCCGCCGGCGCGGACGGCGCCTGGCGAACCTCGCCGCCGGGGTCCTCGCGGCCCTGGTCCTCGTCCTCGCGGGCGTCGGGCTCGGCACACTCGGCACCACCGTGATCGGCATGCGGGAACTCGCCGCGCTCCAGCGCCAGGCCGCCCCGAGCCCCAGCACGCCGAGCCCCGCCGGCACACGGCCCGCCTCCCCGGCGCCCGTGCCGGACGGCACCGGCGCGACGCTCGGGGTGGAGGCCGTCGACACACGCGGGCCGGGTGCCCTGGTCGTCGCCGTCCATGTCCCCGGCCCCGGCTACACGGCCGGACTGGTCCGCGGGGACGTCGTCCTCGCCGTCGGGAGGACCCGCGTCGACGACGCCGCCGACCTCGCCCGGGCCGTCTCCCGCACCCGCCCCGGCCGCCCCGTCACCCTGACGGTCCGCCACGCCGACGGCACCCGCCAGTACCTGAGGGCGACCCCGGGCGTCACCACATGACCACCCGCACGGCGGAGCCCGGGTTTGCGTGACCGGCTCGCGCCCGTGTCGTCCGGCGGGCAGGATGCTGCCCGTAGTCCTTTCACGCGCCCAGGGAGGCCCGGATGAGCGGTACCGCACCCGCGCCCTTCAGCGCCGACGACTACCGGGCCCGGATGGAGCGTGCCGTGCGGGCCGCCGGTGACGCGGGCCTCGCCGGGCTGCTGGTGGCGCCCGGACCCGACATGGTGTGGCTCACCGGGTACTCCCCGCCCGCCGACACCGAGCGGCTCACCCTGCTGGTCCTGACCGAGGACCACGGGCCCGTCCTCGTCGTCCCCGCCCTGGAGGCCGCGGACGCCGCGAAGGCCACCGGCGCGCCCGTCATGACCCTGCGCGACTGGACGGACGGCCAGGACCCGTACGCCGCGACCGCCGCCCTGCTCGACACGGGCGGCCGGTTCGGCATCAGCGACAACGCCTGGGCGATGCATCTGCTCGCCCTCCAGCGGACCCTGCCCGGCACCTCGTACGCCTCCCTCACCGACGCCCTGCCGATGCTGCGGGCCGTCAAGGACAAGGCCGAGCTGGAGCTGCTGGCCGCCGCGGGCGCCGCCGCCGACGCGGCGTTCGAGGAGATCCGGACGGTCCCCTTCGGCGGGCGCCGGGAGTCCGAGGTGGCCACCGACCTCGCAGAGCTGCTGCGGCGCTTCGGGCACTCCCAGGTCGACTTCACCATCGTCGCCTCGGGCCCGAACGGCGCCGACCCGCACCACGAGGCCGGCGACCGGGTCATCGAGCGGGGCGACATGGTCGTCCTCGACTTCGGCGGCCTCAAGGACGGCTAC
This sequence comes from Streptomyces nigra, assembly GCF_003074055.1. Classification (NCBI taxonomy): domain Bacteria; kingdom Bacillati; phylum Actinomycetota; class Actinomycetes; order Kitasatosporales; family Streptomycetaceae; genus Streptomyces; species Streptomyces nigra. The sequence continues at coordinate 5,916,932 of NZ_CP029043.1, forward strand.
GGCTCCGACACCTCCCGCACGGTCCACGTCGGACCGCCCACCGACGAGGAGCGCCGCGTCCACGACCTGGTGCGCGCCGCCCAGGAGGCCGGGTACCGGGCCGTCCGGCCGGGCGCGGCCTGCCAGGACGTCGACCGGGCCGCCCGCGCGGTCATCGCGGCGGCCGGCTACGGCGAGCACTTCATCCACCGCACCGGGCACGGCATCGGCGTCACCACCCACGAGCCGCCGTACATGATCGAGGGCGAGGAGCAGCCCCTGGTGCCCGGCATGTGCTTCTCCGTCGAGCCGGGCGTCTATCTGCCCGGCCGGTTCGGCGTGCGCATCGAGGACATCGTCACCGTCACCGAGGACGGCGCCCGGCGCCTGAACGACACCACCCGGGAGATGGTGCTGGTCGACTGACCGGCGGCCCGCGCCGGAGCAAGGAGCCCCCGTCCACCCCCGAGCGACAACGGCGCGACCATGACCCAGGCACCGACACCCACCGCGGACACCGTCCGCCGGCTGGTCCGTTCCCTGCTCAAGGAGGGCACCGGCGACGCGGCCGGCCCCGAGATCCGGCCCGCCTCCCCGGGCGCCGACCCCACCACCTGGCTGGTCGGGAGCCGCCATGTGCTGCGGCTCGCCCCCGACCGGGAGGCCGCCGTCCGTCAGCGCCGCGAGCTGCGGCTGCGCGAGCTGGTCCGCCCGCACGTCCCCGTCGCCGTGCCGACGAGCGTCGCCCACGGCGAGTGGGCGCCCGGTCTGACGTACACCCTCGACACCCGGATGCCCGGCGCTCCCGGCACCGAGAACAAGGTGTCCGCGATCGGCGAGGCCGACCTGTCCGGGCTGCTCACCGGGCTGCACGAGATCCCGGTACGGCAGGCCGAGACGCTCGGCGTGCCGCGTACGGCCCCGCGCTCGCTGGAGACCCTGCGCCGCACCGCGGAGGAGGCCGCCGCCCGGCTGGCCGCCGCGGACGAGTTCGACGCGGAGCGCCTGCGGCAGCTGACCCGGCCCGCGGCCGTGCAGCTCGGGGCGCAGCCGAGCGCCGCCGTCCTCGTCCACCACGCCCTCACCGGCGACCATCTCGTCGTCAGCGCCGACGGCCGGGTGCGCGGTGTCCTCGGCTGGGACGGCAGCGTCGTCGGCGACCCCGCCGAGGACATCGCCGGGCTCGCGCTCGCCGTCGGCTCACCGGCCGCCGTCCGGGCCGCCACCCTCGCCGGCTACGGCGCCCGGATCTGCCTGCGGGGCCTCTGGCTGGCCCGGTGCGACGCGATCGTGCGGCTGGCGGCCCGGCTGGACGGGCGGGGCACCACCCCGCTGCCCGTGCTGCGCAGCTGGCTGCGCAACGCCTGGGAGGCGATCCTGCTGGAGCGCGTGACGGACGTCGACCCCGAGCCCTGACGGCCCCGCGCTCAGGACTGCAGCAGGACCACCGCCGACTCGCCGGGCACCTGCAGCACCCCGTCCGCGCCCGGTGACTCCACCGGCTCCCACGCCGCCAGGACCTCCGCCTTGCGCGGCCCCAGCGGGATCGCCGCCGGGCTCTCGGAGAGGTTCACGGCCACCCGGACGTCCCCGCGCCGGAAGGCGATCCAGCGCGCCCGCTCGTCGAAGGCGACCTTGGTGTCGGCGAGGTCCGGGTCGGTGAGGTCGGGCTGCTCGTGGCGCAGGGCGATGAGCCGCCGGTACCAGGCGAGCACGCGCGCGTGCGGCTCGCGGCCGGGCTCGGACCAGTCCAGGCAGGAGCGCTCCCGGGTCGCCGGGTCCTGCGGGTCCGGGACGTCCTCCTCGGCCCAGCCGTGCGCCGCGAACTCCCGCCGCCGGCCCCGCCGTACGGCCTCGGCGAGCTCCGGGTCGGTGTGGTCGGTGAAGAACTGCCAGGGGGTGCCCGCGGCCCACTCCTCGCCCTGGAACAGCATCGGTGTGAACGGCGCCGTCAGGGTCAGCGTGGCCGCGCAGGCCAGCAGGCCGGGGGAGAGGGAGGCGGCGAGCCGGTCGCCCTGGGCGCGGTTGCCGACCTGGTCGTGCGTCTGGCTGTAGCCCAGCAGGCGGTGCCCGCCCACCTTCGTACGGTCCAGCGGGCGTCCGTGGCTGCGGCCCCGGAAGCTGGAGTAGGTGCCGTCGTGGAAGTAGCCGCCGGTCAGGGTCTTGGCCAGGGCCGCGAGGGGGGCCCGCGCGAAGTCGGCGTAGTAGCCCTGGGACTCGCTGGTCAGCGCGGTGTGCAGGGCGTGGTGGAAGTCGTCGTTCCACTGCGCGTGCAGCCCGAGGCCGCCGTCCGTGCGCGGGGTGATCAGCCGCGGGTCGTTCAGGTCGGTCTCGGCGATCAGCGACAGCGGGCGGCCCAGGTCGGCGGCGAGGGCGTCGACGGCCGTCGACAGCTCCTCCAGGAAGTGGATCGCGCGCGTGTCGACGAGCGCGTGCACGGCGTCCAGGCGCAGCCCGTCCAGCCGGTAGTCCCGCAGCCAGGCCAGCGCGCTGCCGACCAGGTAGTCGCGCACCTCGTCCGAGCCGGGCGCGTCGAGGTTGACGGCGGCGCCCCAGGGGGTCTGGTGCCGGTCCGTCAGATACGGGCCGAAGGCGGGCAGATGGTTGCCGGACGGGCCGAAGTGGTTGTGGACGACGTCCAGCACCACGCCGAGCCCCAGGGAGTGCGCCCGGTCGGCGAAGCGTTTCAGCGCCTCGGGTCCGCCGTACGGCTCGTGCACCGCCCACAGCGAGACCCCCTCGTACCCCCAGCCGTGCGTGCCGGGGAAGGGGGTGAGCGGCATCAACTCCACATGCGTGACGCCCAGTTCCGCGAGGTGCCCGAGCCGGTCGGCGGCGGCGTCCAGGGTGCCCTCGCGCGTGTACGTGCCCACGTGCAGCTCGTACAGGACCGCGCCCGGCAGCGGCCGGCCCGCCCACTCGGTGCGCCAGTCGTACCGCGCGTGGTCGACGACGGCGCTCAGCCCGTCCGGTCCGTCCGGCTGGCGCCGTGAGCGCGGATCGGGCAGCACCGGCCCGTCGTCCAGCGCGAAGCCGTACCGGGTGCCGTCCCGCGCCTCCGCCTCCCCCCGCCACCATCCCGCACGCTCCGGATCCCGCTCCAACGCGTTTGCGGCGCCGTCGCAATGGAGCGTGACCCGGTCGGCCTGTGGTGCCCACACCTCGAACTGCACGGACGGTTCCCCTTCGTCTGCTCACGGTGACGTAGCCCGTCCATGGTGCTCCACCGGAGATCGATCCGCTGCGGGATCCACCCTTTCGCGCGCGCCGGGCCGTTTCCCCGTTTTCTGGACAGCCGGGGTCCGCTGACCGACAATCGGCACCGTGACGTCGTCCTTCGAGTTCCACACGTACCCCGCGCGGCTGTCCGACGCGGAGCGCGACAAGGCGCTGAAGGTCCTCCGTGACGGCGTCGCCATGGGCCGGCTGTCGCACGACACGTTCGTCCGGCGCATGGAGCTTGCCCTCGCCGCCCGCCGCTCCGACGAACTCCTCGCGCTCACCGCGGACCTGCCCACGCAGGGCAGGGTGTCCCGGATCGTGTTCGGCACCGTCGAGGCGGTCTCCGGCTTCACCGTACGGCTGCGCCGGGCCTGGCAGGCCGAGCGGCTGCCCAAGCTGCTGCTGCCGCACCCCGCGACCGGGCATCCGCTGCGGATAGGCCGCGACCCGGCCAACGGGCTGCGGCTCACCCACGAGACGGTGTCCCGGGTGCACGCCGAACTGAGCCACCAGGCCGGCCTGTGGGTCCTGCGCGACCTCGGCTCCACCAACGGCACCACGGTCAACGGCCGCCGGGTCATCGGCGCCGTCGTCGTCCGGGAGGGCGACCAGATCTCCTTCGGGCGGATGGAGTTCCGCCTCGCCGCGCACTGACCCGGACCGCCCCGGCGGTGCTTCCCGGCCGGTGCGCGTGACTCAAGTCCCTTTGCTCCGCGCGGTGTTGACGTACCTTCCAAGTCGTGACTGACTGTGCGTACACCATGCACACCAGGTGAACCGACGGCACCACATTCGTGGAGGTGTGCCCTGCCGCCCCTCCTGCGTTATCCGACCGTCGACGAGCTCGGGGCGCGAGCGGCCTCACTCGTCGCCAGCCATCCCCGGCAGGCGCGGTTGCGCCGGGTCGGGACCTCACGGGCCGGTACGCCCCTGTGGCTGCTGTCCGTCGGCCACGGCCGCCGCCAGGCCCTCGTCGTGGCCGGACCGCACGCCAACGAGCCGGTGGGCGGCGCCACCGTGCTGCGGCTCGCCGAACGGGTGCTGGCCGACCCCCGGCTGCACGAGGGCGCCGACGCCACCTGGAACCTGCTGCTCTGCCTCGACCCCGACGGCCTGCGCCGCAACGAGGGCTGGCTGCGGGGGCCGTACGCGCTCGGCGACTACTTCCGGCGGTTCTTCCGGCCCGGCTTCCTGGAGCAGCCCGAGTGGCTGCCCGACGGCGCCGACGCCGCGACGCTCCCCGAGACCCGCGCCCTGCTCGCGCTCCAGGACGAGCTGCGGCCCTTCCTGCAGTGCTCCCTGCACGGCGTCGACGTAGGCGGCGGCTTCGTCGAGCTGACCCACGATCTGCCCGGACTCGCCCAGCGCGTCGCGCACAGCGCCGCCCGCCTCGGCATCCCGCGCGAGCTCGGCCCGTACGACACCCTGTACTGGCCGGAGCTGGGCCCCGCCGTCTACCGGATCCCGCAGCCCCGGCGCGGCGATCTGGCCGCCGCCATCACCGAGGCGGCCGTGGAGTCGACCTGGTTCCACCCGCACCGGCACGGCACCGTCACGGCCGTCGTCGAGGCCCCCATGTGGGGGGTGGCGGGGGTGGAGGACGGCGCCCCGCCCACCGACGAGGAAACGGTTTTGCGCAGGGTGAGCCACACCCTGCGCGACGACACCCTGGTCCTGGAACGGCTCCTGGAACGCCTGCGCCCGCATCTGCCGGCCGGCCCCGAGACCGCCCGGCTGCTCGCCCCGGTCGACGACTATTTACTGGTCTGCCCGGGCCTCGCCGACACCTGGGACCCCGACGTCCCCGACCCCGTCGGCACGCACCCGCTGCCGCTGCTCAGCACCGCCCATCTGGCGGCCCTGCGCATCGCCGGCCGGCGCCTCGCCCTGCGCACCGCCGGACTGCTGCACCAGCTCGTCACCGGGGCCGGCCACGACCCGGCGGGCGTCCTGCCCGAGCTGGAACGGTGGCTGGACACCTGGTGCGACGACTACCGCGACGGCTGCGGGGCCCGCTGGATCCCGGTCGCCCGGCAGGTCGAGTACCAGTCCCGGGTGGTGCTCGCCGCGTTCGAACTCGCCCACCGCCACGCGTCCGCGCGATCCCGTTCGGGTGAGTCGGGCTGGAACGCCGGGGCCACCGTGCCGATGCATCGGGAATGACCCGACGCACCACACTCGCACGAGGCGGCCTGCTCGCGGCCGCCGCCGCCCTGGCCCTCGGCGCCGCCGCGCCCCATGCGACGGCCCGGCAGGCGGACTCCGGCAACTGGCTCTACGTCACCGTCACCCACGGCGACGCCCGCAGCGGCGAACAGCCCGGCAGGCTCCTGACCTGCGACCCGCCCCAGGGCCACACCAAGGCGGCCGAGGCCTGCGCCCAACTGGACGCGGTGGACGGCGACATCCAGCGCCTCGAACAGCACGGCACCTACTGCCCCATGGTCTACGCCCCGGTCACGGCCCGAGCCCGAGGCGAATGGAACGGCCACCCGATCGACTACCGGGAGACGTTCGCGAACAGCTGCGGAATGACGTCCCGGACGGGGGCGGTCTTCGCGGTGGAGGACTGACCGGAGGTCCCGCGCGGCACGCGCGCGTAGCCGGTGTTCACGCCGTCCCGGCGCGCGCGTGGCCTGTGGTTCAGCCGCCCCCCGCCCCGTCGCGGGCGTAATGCGCTGCTGCCAAAATCGTGCGGGATTGGTGTTCGATCTGGTGTTCAAGGGGGACCCAGCGGGCGCGGAAGCGGGTGGCGAAGGCGTCGCTCCAGGTGGACACCAGGTGGTCCAGGCGCTGGGCGCCCGGGCCCCGGGCGTCGATCTCGCGCAGGACCCGGAGCAGCATGGCCGCCGCCCGGAGCGGCAGCCGGCGGCCGAAGGCGTCCACGCTGCCGATGTACGCCATCGTGCCGTCGGCGGGCGGCGTGCGGGTCCAGTCGGCGGCCAGCCCCGGCACCAGTTCCAGTGCCCACTGCGCCGCGCGCAGCAGCGGCCCGTCGGCGCCGGCCAGCCGGGGCCGCGCCTGCGCCAGGACCCGTTCCACCTCCAGGGCGTCCCGCAGCAGCCGATCCGCCAGCCGGCGCATCGCCCGGTCCGGGGCGGGATGCGGGGCCGGGTCGTCCACCAGGTCGCTGGCCCACATCGGCACCTCGACCACCGCGGTCAGCCCGCCGTAGCGGTGCACATGGAACCAGGTGCTGCTGCGTGCGTCGTCCGGCATGCTCGGATACGCCGCCCGCGCGCCCGGCTCCGGCATGACGTGCACGCCCGGTCCGGACGCCGGCCAGCCCACCGCGTCCGACGCGCCGGTCTCCACCGGGATGTGCAGCTGCGCCGCCGACTTCGCGAACGGCTCGGCGAGCCCGGGGACGTCCCGGGTCAGCTGCACCCAGCTGCCGCCGAGGTCGGTGCCGTGCAAGGTCACCTGGAGATAGGGGCGCAGCTCGTCGATGACCCCGGTCAGCGCCCGGGTCTCGGGCGGCAGCCGGCCGGGCGGCAGCGTCGCCGGAGCCCACTCGGGCTGTTCCGGGGCGGCGGGCCGGAAGAACCCGCGGTGGTAGTCGTACAGGCTGCGCGGGGCCGGTGTGACATGCAGGCTCGCCCCGTCGGGGTCCGCGCACAGCAGGAAGTGCCAGGAGACGTTCGAGCGCAAGTCACGTTCCAGCAGAACCCGTTCGGCGACCGCGAGCAGCGCAGGGCCGCCGGAGGGCTCGTTGGCGTGGGCGCCCGCGACCACCAGGACGGCCCGCGCCGCGTGGCCGACCGACAGCAGGTGCAGGGGTCTGCCCCCGCGTGAGACGCCCACCTGCCGGACCACGCACAGTCCGGGGCGGTGGGCGGCCAGCGCGCGGGCCGACCGCAGCAACTCGGCAGGAGTGGGGTAGCGCAGCTCCGTCAGGGAACTCACCCCCGTCACCGTCCGCCCGGCGTCGCCCTTCGCAGTACCCCACGGACTCGTTGAGCTGTCAAGGAGCACACGGGGAGCCCGGCGGGGGCGCCCGGAGGCACCCCGCCCCTCACTCCCCGGCACGCTCCAGCAACGCCACCGGCAGTCGCTCGAACAGCTGCTCCACCCGCACCTGCCCGGTGAACTCCCGCTCCCCGTCCAGCACGTCGACCCAGCGGCCCGGCGGCAGCGCCAGCTTGGTGTCCCGCCAGCCGCCGTCCCGCGCCAGCCGGAGCGACAGCCGGGTGACGGCGGTGAGCACCTCGCCGGAGCGCACGAAGGCCACACAGTGCTCGGAGGCCGGTCCCTCGGCGGCCAGCGGCTCGTACGAGGCCGCGTCACCGAAGACCTCGGGGCGCCGCCGGCGCAGCCGCAGCGCCGCCGCCGTCACCACGCCCTTGTCGCCGGCGTCCTCGGGCGGGAACGCCACAACCCGGCGGTTGTCCGGGTCCACCAGCGCCCGGTACTCGCCCTCGGTGCCCTGGTAGACGTCCGGCACCCCCGGCATGGTGAGCTGCGTCAGCGCGACCCCGAGCACATTGGCCCGGATGTACGGCTCCAGGGCGTGCCGGAACGCCGTCACCCGCTCGCCCGGCACCCCGCAGGGCCCCGCGGCCACGAACGCGGCCACCGCCTCCTCGTACGGCGGCTCCTGCTCCGTCCAGCTGGTGAACAGGCCCGCCTCCCGCACATGCTTGAGCAGCGCCCCCCGCACCCGCTCGACGTCCGCCTCGCCCAGCCCGAACACCGTCTGCCAGGCCGCCCACGCCAGCTGCGCGTCCGGGACACCCGTGCCGTCTTGGGTCACCTCCGCCACGAGGTCCGCCCAGTCCCGCGGGCACTCGGTGAGCACGGCCAGCGCGGCCCGCACGTCGGCGCTGCGCTTGGTGTCGTGCGTGGACACCACCGTCCCGGTCAGCGGCCAGTCACGCTGCACGCGCGCGCAGTACGCGTGGAACCGGTCCGGCGAGACGGAGGGGCTGCCCGGGTCGCCGCCCACCTCGGTCGCCGACAGCAGCGCCACATGCCGGTAGAAAGCGGTGTCCTCCACCGACTTGGCCCGCAACGCCGACGACGTCTGCGCGAACCGCGTCCGGAACTCCACCGCGCCCGGCCCGTCCCCGGCCCGCCCGAGCACCAGGTCGCGTACGACGTCCACGGCACCCGCCTCCTCGGGCACCGCGAACGCCAGCCGGGCCTCGGCGGCGGCCTCCTCGGTGACCACGAGGGAGGCGTCGGTCGAGGCGTAGGGCCGGTAGACGTCCATCCGCACCAGCAGCTCCTGGAGGGCCGTGCGCAGCGCCCAGGGCGCCCGGTCGCGCAGCGCGGGGTCCGGCGAGGTGTCGCAGACCCGGTGCGCCACCCGCGTCAGCCGGTCGACCTCCGCGGCCAGCTCATGGGTGAGCACCTTGTACCCGGCCCGCCGCACCGTGGCGTCCCAGTCGCCGCCCCGGTCGGTCTGCGGCGCCGCGAACCGCCGGTACGAGCCCAGGAGTTCCCCGTACCCGGCCGGATCGGTGAAGAGGCCGTCGATGTGCCGCAGGGCGTCGTAGCCGGTGGTGCCGGCGACCGGCCAGGCGGCCGGCAGATGCTCCCCGTCCGAGAGGATCTTCTCGACCACGGTCCAGCGCCCGCCCGTCGCCTCGTGCAGCCGCCGCAGATAGCCGTCGGGGTCGGCGAGACCGTCGGGGTGGTCGACGCGCAGCCCGTCCACCACCCCCTCGTGCAGCAGCTGGAGGATCTTGGCGTGGGTGGCCTCGAACACCTCCGGGTCCTCGACCCGCACCCCGATCAGCTCCGAGATGGAGAAGAACCGCCGGTAGTTCAGCTCGGTCCGGGCCAGCCGCCACCACGCCAGCCGGTACCACTGGGCGTCGAGCAGCCGGGGCAGCGGCAGGTCCCCGGTGCCCTCGCGCAGCGGGAACACATGGTCGTGGTACCGCAGGACGTCACCGTCCACCACCAGGTCGTCCAGCACCCGACCGAGCGGGCCGCCGAGCACCGGGAGCAGAATCCGGCCGTCCTGCGCCTCCCAGTCGATGTCGAACCAGCGCGCGAACCGGGACACGGAGCCCTCGCGCAGCACCTCCCACAGGGCGCGGTTGTGGCGCGGCGCCATCGCCATGTGGTTCGGCACGATGTCCAGCACCAGGCCCAGGCGGTGCTCACGGGCGGTGCGCGACAGGGTGCGCAGCCCGTCCTCCCCGCCCAGCTCCTCGCGCACGCGCGCGTGGTCCACGACGTCGTAGCCGTGCCCCGACCCCGGAACCGCCTCCAGGACGGGGGACAGGTGCAGATGCGAGACGCCGAGCGAGGCCAGATACGGCACGGCCTCGGCGGCGGCCGCGAACGGGAACGAGGGCTGCAGCTGCAGCCGGTAGGTGGCGGTCGGCACCATCGGTTCGGGGGCTTCAGGTGTCATGCAGAGCTACGTACCCCTCTGGCCGCCCTTCGTGTCATCGCCCGCCGCCACGTGGAGCCACGCGCGGGCGCGCCCCGGCCACCTCGGACCGCGCCCGCGCCGCGTCTACACCGGCCGCTGCAGCACCGTCAGACTGCGGTCCACCAGCGTCAGCCGCTCCCCGGCCTGCACCTTCGGCCCCGTACCCGGTGGCACCCCGTCCGGGCGGGCCGTGTCCACGACCACCTGCCACTGCCGGCCGTGGTCGACCGGCACGACGAAGTCCAGCGTCTTCGGCGAGGCGTTGAACATCAGCAGGAACGAGTCGTCGGCGATCCGCTCCCCGCGCGGTCCGGGCTCGGAGATGGCGTTGCCGTTGAGGAACACCGTCAGCGCCGACGCCTGCGCCCGGTCCCAGTCCCGCTGGGTCATCTCCTTGCCCTCCGGGGTGAACCAGGCGATGTCCGACAGGTCGTCGTGGGTGCCCTCGACGGGCCGCCCGTGGAAGAAGCGCCGCCTGCGGAAGACGGGGTGCTCGCGGCGCATCGCCACCATCGCGCGCGTGAAGGCGTGCAGGTCCCGCGAGAGGCTCCCGCCCGCGCCCTCCTCCGCCTCCTCGCCGGGCTGCGGCCAGTGCACCCACGACAGCTCGCTGTCCTGGCAGTACGCGTTGTTGTTGCCGTGCTGGGTGCGGGCGAACTCGTCGCCGTGGCTGATCATCGGCACACCCTGGGACAGCATGAGCGTGGCGATGAAGTTGCGCATCTGGCGGGCGCGCAGCACCGGCACGTCCGGGTCGTCGGTCTCTCCCTCGGCGCCGCAGTTCCAGGAGCGGTTGTGGCTCTCGCCGTCCCGGTTGTCCTCGCCGTTGGCGTCGTTGTGCTTGTCGTTGTACGACACCAGGTCGTGCAGGGTGAAGCCGTCATGGCAGGTCACGAAGTTGATCGAGGCCAGCGGGCGGCGCCCGTCGTCCTGGTACAGATCGGAGGAGCCGGTCAGCCGGGAGGCGAACTCGGCGAGCGTGCGCGGCTCGCCCCGCCACAGGTCCCGCACGGTGTCGCGGTACTTGCCGTTCCACTCGGTCCACAGCGGCGGGAAGTTGCCCACCTGGTAGCCGCCCTCGCCGACGTCCCACGGCTCCGCGATCAGCTTCACCTGCGAGACCACCGGGTCCTGCTGCACCAGGTCGAAGAACGACGACAGCCGGTCCACCTCATGGAACTGGCGTGCGAGCGTCGCCGCGAGGTCGAAGCGGAAGCCGTCGACGTGCATCTCGGTGACCCAGTACCGCAGCGAGTCCATGATCAGCTGCAGCACGTGCGGGGACCGCATGAGCAGTGAGTTCCCGGTGCCGGTGGTGTCCATGTAGTACCGGGGGTCGTCCGTCAGCCGGTAGTACTGCGGGTTGTCCAGGCCCCGGAACGACAGCGTCGGCCCGAGGTGGTTCCCCTCGGCCGTGTGGTTGTAGACGACGTCGAGGATGACCTCGATACCGGCCTCGTGCAGCGCCCGCACCGCCGACTTGAACTCCAGGACCTGCTGGCCGCGGTCGCCCCAGGAGGCGTACGCGTTGTGCGGGGCGAAGAAACCGATCGTGTTGTAGCCCCAGTAGTTGTTCAGGCCCATGTCGACCAGCCGGTGGTCGTTCACGAACTGGTGGACCGGCATCAGCTCCAGCGCCGTCACGCCCAGCTCGGTCAGGTGCTCGATCAGCGCCGGGTGCGCGAGGCCCGCGTAGGTGCCGCGCAGCTCCTCCGGCAGCCCCGGATGGCGCATCGTCAGGCCCTTCACATGGGCCTCGTAGATCACCGTGTGGTGGTATTCGGTGCGCGGGCGCCGGTCGTCGCCCCAGTCGAAGTACGGGTTCACCACGACGGACGACATCGTGTGCGGCGCCGAGTCGAGGTCGTTGCGCCGGTCGGGTTCACCGAAGTGGTAGCCGTAGACCTCCTCGCCCCAGCGGACCGAGCCGCTGACCGCCTTCGCGTACGGGTCGAGGAGCAGCTTGGCGGAGTTGCAGCGCAGCCCCCGCTCCGGGGCGTACGGGCCGTGCACCCGGAATCCGTACCGCTGCCCCGGCATGACGCCCGGCACGTACGCGTGGCGTACGAAGGCGTCGCTCTCCCGCAGTTCCACCGCCGTCTCCGAGCCGTCGTCGTGCAGCAGACACAGCTCTACTCGGTCCGCGGCCTCCGTGAAGACCGCGAAATTGGTCCCGGCGCCGTCGTACGTGGCACCGAGCGGATATGCCTCTCCAGGCCAGACCTGCATGGACACGACTCTTTCAGCTCGACCCCGCCGTCGGGGGCGCCTTGACGTCGAGTCTCCCCGAAAGTGATGGAACCACCCCCGACTTACGTCCCTCTTACCGGTCGACCAGTGCATACACCGTATGCCGAACGTGTGGGGCAATCACATACTCCCGATGACCTGGGGGAGTAGGGGGAAGACGTGCGCGAGATAGTGCGCCGCCACCTGGGGAAGGTGGTGGCCGGCACGGCCATCGCGGTGGCGGGGACCGCCGTGATGGTCGGGATCACCCTGCCGGGCACGGCGGGGGCCGGCGAACGGGCGGGAGACACCGCCGGGCAGACCGCGGCCGGTGAGCGGGGGGCCGCGGGCCAGGCGGCCGGCGCGGTGCCGCCGGGTGTCGTCGAGGAGGCGCCCGACGAGGGGGACGCGGGCGTCGGCGACGACCCGCTGACCGACGACGAGACCGAGCGTGCCGCCCAGCTCGCGGCGAGCCCGCAGCTGCGTACCGCCGGGGAGAACGTGGCCGGGGACCGCGGCGCCCAGCGCCTCGGCGTCGAGCTCGCCGAACCAGAGGGCGGCGAGACGGACCGCGCGGGCGGGCCGCGCCGGGCCGAGGTGACGTTCTACGACTACAAGACCGACGCGCTCGTCACCCGGACCGTCGACCTGGACACCGGCAAGGTGGAGCGGACCGTCACCGAGCACGGCGTCCAGCCGCCGCTGAGCCGGGCCGAGTACGCCGAGGCCGCGAAGCTGCTCATCGCCCATCCGCTGGGCGCGGGCATGAAGGCGGACTACAAGGACGCCACCGGCAAGGCGCTCACCTCGCCGGACCAGCTGCTGCTCAACGGCGCCGTGTACCGGGCCACGTCCGGCGGCCAGCCCGCCGCGCTCGACAAGTGCGGCGAGCACCGCTGCGTACGGCTGTTCCCGAAGGTGAAGAACGGGCCCTGGATCGACGCCCGGTCCTTCGTGATCGACCTCAGCGCCCGCCAGGTCGCCCGGCTCGACACGCGCTGAGCCGGCGCCGTCCACCGCACCGGGCCCGACCCGCCCGGACACCACGTACTCGCATCTCCTGCAAGAGGAGTCACCTCGTCATGCGTGCAAACAGCTCGACCAGCGGTTCCCGCCCGAGGAGAAAGGTCCGGGCCCGCACCACCGCCGCCGTCGGCGTGTCCCTGGCCGCCCTGGCCGCCGGCGCCACGACCGGCGCGGGCACCGCCACCGCCCAGCCGCGCGACGCGGCCCCGGCCGCCGCCGACTGCAGCGCCGCCTACCGCATAGAGAAGAAGCTCAGCGGCGGCACCACGTGGCGCATGTGCTGGCGCTACGACGGCAAGGCCGGTCTGGTCCTGGAGAAGATCTCCTACCAGCCCAAGGGCGAGACCAAGCCCATCCGGGTCCTCAACAGCGCCCGCCTCGGCCAGATCCACGTCCCGTACGACGACGGCAGCGTCGAGTACGACGACCTGACGGGCTTCGGCTTCGCCCAGGGGCTGATGCCGCTGAAGGCCACCGAGTGCCCGGGCGGCACCATCAAGTCCGTCAAGGTCCCCGAGGCCTGGGACCCGCAGAACCCGAACGTCAAGGGCCTGTGCACGACGACCCGCGCGCGGGGCCACGCCTACCGGATGCAGGGCGACACCGCGAACAAGGTCTACGCCGCGCAGGGCCAGGACCTGCTCGTGTACACCGTCAACCAGGTCGGCTGGTACGAGTACATGACCGAGTGGCGCTTCCAGGACGACGGCACGGTCACCATGAACGTCGGCGCCACCGGCAGCCTGTCGTACGACGACTACGACGCCGGTGACGGCCGCGGCTGGCCCATCGGCAAGGGGAACCGGGCCAAGGCCACCAGCCACAGCCACAACGTCTTCTGGCGCCTGGACTTCGCCCTGGACGGCTCCACCAAGAACCGTGTCGAGCAGTACGACTCGACGGTGAGCGCGCCCGCCTCCGGCGACCGCGCGCCGCGGACCAAGACCAGTGTCACCAAGGTCACCAAGGAGCTCACCGGCGACGCCAAGGCGTACCGCTGGTGGCGGATGGTCAGCGCGACCGGCAAGAACAAGGACGGCCACGCCCGGTCGTACGAGATCGTCCCCGGCGTCAGCACCAAGTACCCGGGCCGCAGCTACACCAAGCACGACCTGTACGTCACCGAGTACGACAAGTGCGAGAAGTTCGCGACCCACAACCCCGGTTGCGGCAACGGGCACCCCAAGTCAGTGGACAAGTGGGTGGGCGGGCAGACCCTCAAGCACCCGATCACCTGGATGAACGTCGGCTTCCACCACATCGCCCGCGATGAGGACCAGCAGCCGATGCCGGTCCACTGGCAGGGATTCTCCATCGTCCCGCGCGATGTGACGGCCATGAACCCGCTCACGCCGAACGAGCTGGCATGGCAGAACGGCCACTGGCAGCCGCGCAGTTGAGAAACGACCTGTCCATCCGGCTGCACCGCCCGCCGCTCCCGGAGTACCCTTCCTTGATCGTTGGGACGGGGAGTGCTCGGGGGAGCGGAAGGCGGTGCGCGGGTGGGCTCGGGAGGGCTGGAGTTGCCCCCTGGTGACGAGGGTCACGAGGGGAACTCCCCAGACGTCCCGCCCGGCACGGTGTCCCTGGCCCGGCCGATGGAGACCACGTCCATCGGTCCGGAGCTGGACTGGGACCCCGAGGCCTGGCGGGAGGTCCGTACCCGCGCCCAGCGGGCCGGGCGGGCCTACATCTGGCTGAACCTCGTCGAGCAGCGGCTGCGTGCCGTCGTGGCCGCCGTGCTGCGGCCCGTCTACGAACCCGTCCACGGGGACGACTGGGTGGTGGCCGCCGCAGGTCCGGCCGGTCAGGAGTGGGTCCAGCGCGCGGTCGCCGTCCGCGAGGTCAGCCGCCGCAAGGGGTATCTGCTCGACCCGGCCGACGACAACGTCCTCAGTTTCCTCACGCTGCCCCAGCTGCGCGAGCTGATGGTGCAGCACTGGCCGTGCTTCGAGCCCTATCTCGACGACCGTCGGGAGGTCGAACTCGCCCTGGACGAACTCGAGGTGACCCGGAACGTGGTCTCGCGCAACCGCGCCCTGTCCGAGGCGGTCCTCAACCAGGCCGAGCGGGCCTCCGCCCGCCTCCTGGAGGCCCTCGGCACCGGCGGTGACGTGCCGTCGGCCCGCCGGCTGCCGATCGACGCCGTCGAGGACCTGGTCGGCGACCGGTACTCCGACGTCGTCGCCGTGCACTCCGACCGGGTGCGGCTGCTGCGCCGGTTCCCCGCCGAGGACATCTTCGGCGGCGCGCGCCGGCTCGACGCCATCGGCATCGGCCTGAACCTGCTGGTGCAGAACTTCTCCGGGCGGCGGCTGGTCCGGCTCGCGGAGGCGGGCTGCCGGGTGCGGCTGCTGTTCCTCAACCCGGCCTCCAGCGCGGTCAAGCGGCGTGAGCGGGAACTGGGCATCAAGCGGGGCGAGCTGAGCCGCGCGGTGGAGATGAACATCCTGCACATGCGGCGGGTGCGGTCGCGGCTGCGGGACCCGGGCGCCTTCGAGATCCAGGTCTTCGACGAGACGCCCCGCTTCACGGCCTACCTCGTGGACGGCGACGGCGCCGACGGCATCGCGGTCGTCCAGAACTATCTGCGGCGCACCCGGGGCATGGAGGCGCCGGTGCTGGTCCTGCGCAACGGCAGCAGGGTCGTGAAGTCGGACGAGGTCGAGGAGGGCGGGCTCTTCCCCACCTATCGCGAGGAGTTCGAGGTCATGTGGGCGGATTCGCGCCCCGTGTCCTGAACTGTCCCGCAGGGCGCGAAGTGTCCCATCGGGCAAGCGGAATGCGGTCCTCGGATTGTCAGTGGCCCATGGGAAGGTGGAGACCACTGGGGGACGCACCACAAGAAGGGGGACCGCCATGGGGTGGCACCGTGAGCTGCTGATCGGCTTCGACCTGGAGACGACCGGGACCGATCCGCGCGAGGCGCGCATCGTCACCGGCGCCGTCGTCGAGGTCAGGGACGGGCTGGTCCTCGGCCACCGGCAGTGGCTGGCCGACCCGGGCGTCCCGATCCCCGCCGAGGCCGTCGCCGTCCACGGTGTCAGCAACGAACGCGCGGCCGCCGAGGGCCGCCCCGCCGACCAGGTCGCCGACGCCATCGCCGACGTCCTGGTGTCGTACTGGAAGTCGGGCGTCCCGGTCGTCGCCTACAACGCGGCCTTCGATCTGAGCCTGCTCTCCGCCGAGCTGCGCCGGCACGGTCTGCCGTCCCTGCGCGAGCGCCTCGGCGGCCTCGACCCGGCCCCCGTCGTCGACCCGTACACGATCGACCGCCGGGTCGACCGCTACCGCCGGGGCAAGCGCAACCTCGAAGCGGTCTGCCGGGAGTACGGAGTGGAGCTCGACTCCGCCCACGACGCCTTCGCCGACGCCCTCGCCGCGGCCCGCCTGGCAGGCGCGATAGCCGCCCGCCACCCCAAGATCGCCTCCGTCGGCCCGGCCGAGCTGCACCGCCGCCAGATCGAGTGGTACGCCGAGTGGGCGGCGGACTTCCAGACCTTCCTGCGCGCCAAGGGCGACCCGGCGGCGGTCGGCGACGGCACCTGGCCGGTCCGCGACCCCGAACCCCCCGTGCCGGGACCGGCGGTGGTCGGCCGGTCGGTACCGGGCGAGGTCCAGATCCCGGCGGACCGGGCCTGAGGGCCCCGGCGCGCCGCCGCCCTTGGGCCACAGCGGCTCAGAACGGATACCACCGCACCGTCTCGTCCCCGTCCCGCAGTGACGCCACCCGGCGCCGGAACTCCTCCAGCGCCTTCGGGTTGCTCGGGGCGTGCTGCGCCACCCAGGCGCAGCTCGCCGTCTCGCGGGCGCCGCGGAGCACCGCGCAGCCGTCCCACTCGCGCACGTCCCAGCCGTACGTGTCCGTGAACTCCTCGTAGGACGCCGCGGGCAGCCCGTACCGGTCCCGGGACAGGGCCATGACCACCAGGTCGTGCTCGCGCAGATCGGCGGAGAAGGTCTCCAGGTCGACCAGGACCGGTCCGTCCGGGCCGGCGTGCACATTGCGGGGGAGGGCGTCGCCGTGGATGGGGCCCGGTGTCAGACGGGGCGTCAGGCGCGCCGCGGCCTCGGCGAAGCCGTCCCTGCGCTCATGCAGATACGCGGCGTCCGCCGGGTCGATCGCGTCGCCCGCCAGCCGCAGCCAGCGCTCCACCCCGCCCAGCAGCTCACGGGGCGGCAGCGCGAACGGCGGCGCGGGCAGGGCGTGCACGATCCGCAGCAGCGCGGCCAGGTCACGGGGTTCGGCGGGGCGTACCGCGTCCGGCAGGCGGTGCCACACGGTCACCGGGTGCCCGTCCACCAGCAGGGCCTCCGGTTCGGCGGCCCGGACGGCCGGGACCCCGGCGTCCGCCAGCCACAGCGCGATCCGCAGCTCGCGGCGGGCCCGCTCCAGCAGTTCGGCGTCCCGGCCGACCTTGACGACCAGGCCGCCGGCGGCGAACACCGCGTTCTCCCCGAGGGACAGCAGCCGCGCGTCCCCGGCCGGGGCGGGCAGGACCTCCGCCGCCGCCAGTACCTCGCGCGCCCGTGCCTCGTCCATCGCCCGCCTCCGTGGGGTCGTACGCCTTCGCTAACGGCGGACGCATTCCCGCCATTCGCGCTCAGTCTCGCATTTCCACAGGTCGGACGCGTGCGGGTGGTCTTGACGGGGTACGGCGCCTTCACGACCATGACGGGGCCCGCCCGAGCCGTGCGAAGGGGCTGATGCCGTGACCTCGGTGACCCAAGCCGAGAGGCCGGCCGCCCGTGTGCCCCGCCCCGGCCGGGACCGGCGCGTCACGGACCGCGGGGCCTGGTTCCTGGTGCTGCCCGCGCTGCTGCCCATCCTGATCCTCAGCGTCGGCCCGCTGCTCTACGGCATCCTGCTGTCCTTCACCGACGCCCAGTCCGGACGCACCGCGGCCGCCCGGTGGATCGGCGGGCTCAACTTCCAGGACCTGCTGCACGACACGCTGTTCTGGGAGTCGTTCCGCATCGGCCTGGTCTGGGCGGTCGGCGTCACCGTGCCGCAGTTCCTGCTGGCCCTCGGCCTCGCCCTGCTGCTCAACCAGGACCTGCGGCTGCGCTGGCTGGCCCGTGCCCTCGCGATCGTCCCGTGGGCCATGCCCGAGGTCGTCGTCGGCGTCATGTGGCGGCTGGTCTATGCCCCCGACGCCGGTGTCCTCAACGAGACCCTGCGCGATCTCGGCCTCGGCGACGGCCGTGACTGGCTGAGCGGCCTCGGCACGGCCCTGCCCGCCGTGATCGTGGTCGGCGTCTGGGCCGGGATGCCCACCACCACGGTCGCCCTGCTCGCCGGACTGCAGAACACCCCGCGCGAACTGCACGAGGCCGCCGCCGTGGACGGCGCCGGCGCCTGGCGCCGCTTCCGCACGGTCACCTGGCCCGCGCTGAGACCCGTGGCCCTGTCCATCACCGCGCTCAACCTGATCTGGAACTTCAACTCCTTCGCCCTGGTCTACGTGCTGACCAGCGGCGGCCCGGGCGGCCGCACCCGGCTGCCGATGCTCTTCGCCTACGAAGAGGCGTTCCGCTACGGGCAGTTCGGCTACGCGGCGGCGATGGGATGTGTGATGGTCGCGGCGATCTCGGTCCTGCTCGCGGTGTTCCTGGCCGGCCGGCTGCGGGGCGGTGACACGGCATGAGGACCAGCCGGACCGGCCGCGCCGGTCAGTACGCAGCCCTGCTCGCCTATCTCGTCTTCCTGGCCTTCCCGTTCCTGTGGCTGGTCTCCACCGCCTTCAAGCCCCCGCGCGAACTGGCCAGTCTGCACCCCACCTGGATCCCCGAGGACCCCACGCTCGCCAACTTCCGTCAGGCCTTCGACGAGCAGCCCCTCCTGGACGCCGCCCTGAACTCCCTGGCCGCCGCGCTCGGCACCGCCGTGGTCGCCGTGCTCCTCGCCACCCCGATGGCGTACGTCATGGCCCGCCGGCGGACCCGGCTGGCGCGGGCCGCGACCGGCTGGGTGGTCGTCAGCCAGGCGTTCCCGCTGGTCCTGGTGATCATCCCGCTGTTCCTGGTGCTGAAGAACCTGCGGCTGATCGACTCGATGACGGGGCTGGTCATGGTCTATGTGGTGTGGGCGTTGCCGTTCGCGCTGTGGATGCTCGTGGGGTACGTCCGCGCGGTGCCGCGCGAGCTGGAGGAGGCCGCGGCCGTCGACGGGGCCGGACGACTGCGCACCCTCGTCTCGGTGACCGCGCCGCTGCTCGCGCCCGGTCTGGTGGCGACGGCCCTGTTCGCGTTCGTCACCGCGTGGAACGAGTTCTTCTTCGCCCTGGTGCTGCTGAAGACCCCGGAGAAGCAGACGCTCCCCGTCGTCCTCACCCACTTCATCGGCGCCGAGGGCGTCGTGGACCTCGGACCGCTGGCCGCCGCCGCGTTCCTCGCGACGCTGCCGTCCCTGGTGGTGTTCGCGCTCATCCAGCGCCGGATCACGGGCGGCATGCTCACCGGGGCGGTGAAGAGCTGATGCGTGGACGTCTGCTGTGGGTGCTCGTCCTGGTCCTGCTGGCCGCCGGCTGCGGCGGCGACACCGACCCGGGCGGCCCCGTCACCCTGCGCTTCCAGTCACTGGCCTGGCAGGAGGAGTCGGTCCGGGTCAACAAGGAGCTGGTGGCCGAGTGGAACGCCACCCACTCCGATGTCAAGGTCGAGTACGTCCAGGGCAGTTGGGACAGCGTCCACGACCAGCTCCTCACCTCCTTCGAGGGCGGTGAGGCACCGGACGTCATCCACGACGCCTCCGACGACCTGGCCGACTTCGCCTACGGCGGTTACCTCGCCGACCTGACCGGCCTGCTGCCCGAACGGCTCACCCGGGACATCCCGCGGCACAGCTGGGAGACGACGACCTTCGGGGACGGCGTCTACGGCGTGCCGTTCCTCCAGGAACCGCGCGTGCTCATCGCCAACGCCACCTGGCTCGACAAGTCGGGCGTGCGCATCCCCACCCCCGAACACCCGTGGACCTGGCGGGAGTTCCGCGAGATCACCGACCGGCTGAGCGGCGACGGCCGGTACGGGGTCGCCTGGCCGCTCAAGGAACCCGTCTCCGTCAGCCTCAACCTGTCGCTGTCGGCCGGCGGGCAGCTCTTCCACCGGGGCGCCGACGGCAAGGTGACCGTGCGGTTCGAGGAGGGCGACGCGGTGATGCCGCGCACCGTCCACGACCAGATCGCCACCGACCGCAGCGCCGCCCCGTCCACCCTGGGCAGCGGCGGCTCCGACACCCTGCCCGGCTTCTTCGGCGGCCGCTACGCGATGGTCCCGCTGGGCTTCTCCTACCGGCAGCAGATCGTGCAGCAGGCGCCCGAGGGCTTCGACTGGCGGGTGCTGCCCGCCCCGGCCGGCGCCGACGGCCTCACCCAGGGCGTCAGCCCGCAGACCCTGTCCATCGCCCAGGACAGCCCCCATCAGCGGGAGGCCGCCCAGTTCATCGACTTTGTGCTGCGGCCGAAGAACATGGTGCGCCTCGCGCTCGGCGACTGGATGCTGCCCACCGGCACCGAGGCCCTGAAGGACCCGGCCCTGCACACCGACGAGCACGACTGGGCCACCGGCACCGCCCTCGCCGGCCGGCTCCGCCCGGCACCCGCGCAATCCGTGCGCGGCTACCCCGAGTTCAAGGACAAGGTCGCCACCCCGGCCTTCCAGGAGTACTACAGCGGCGCCATCGGTCTGTCCGAGCTGCGGACCCGCCTGGAACGGGACGGCAACCTGGTGCTCGCCCGCTACCAGCGCTGACGTAAATCCCTTTGCGCGCGACGGGGGCACCTGCCTAGCGTGCCGTCCATGGCAGCGAACAACGCGATCACGAACACCGGTCTCGGCCGGGGCTGTGCGCACTCCGTACGGATGCGCCGTGGCCCCGGAGCCCTGACCGGCCGGGGGAGCCGCACCGCCCGCTGATCGCGCGCGGACCCGCTGTCTCCTCCCTTTTCTCTCTCCTGTCTTCCGGTCAGGGCCTTCGGCTGCCCTCCTCCCTCTCCACGGAAGACAAGGACCGCAGGCCATGGCCCGCCCCAGTCGCGTATCCCGCGCGCTCTCGCAGAACTTCCTCGCCGATCGCGCCGCCGCCGGACAGCTCGCCCGGCTCGCCGCGCCCCACGGCCACCCCGTCCCGCTGCTGCTCGAAGTAGGCGCGGGCAAAGGCGCGTTGACCGAGCTGCTCGCCCCGCGCTGCCGCAGTCTCCTCGCCTACGAGGTCGACCCACGGCTCGTCCCCGTCCTGCGCTCGCGCTTCGCGGACGCCCCGCACGTCCGTGTCCTCGGCGAGGACTTCCTGCACGCGAGGGCGCCGCGCACCCCGTTCTCCGTCGCCGGGAACGTCCCCTTCTCGCGTACCGCCGTCGTCGTCGCGTGGTGTCTGCGGGCCCCGCATCTCACCGACGCCACCCTGCTCACCCAGCTGGAGTACGCCCGCAAACGCACCGGCGACTACGGCGGCTGGACCCGGCTGACCGTGCTGACCTGGCCCCGCCACGAGTGGCGGCTCGCCGGACGGGTCGGGCGCCGCAGCTTCCGTCCCGTGCCCCGGGTGGACGCCGGGATCGTCCGTATCGAGCGGCGCCGCACCCCGCTGCTCGCGCCCGGCGCCGACGCCGGCTGGCGGGAGCTGGTCGAGCTCGGCTTCTCCGGGGCCGGCGGCTCCCTGCACGCCTCGCTGCGGCGGGCCCGCCCGAGACGGCGGGTGGACGCGGCGTTCCGCGCGGCGGGGCTCGACCGGGACGTCCTGGTGGGGGAGGTGCCGCCGTGGACGTGGCTGAGGCTGCACGAGGTGCTGGGCTCGTGAATGCGGATCACAGAGCCGCCGGCGTCATGCATTCAGGTTGCACGAGACGTATCGTCTCGTTTATGGTCGAGCCCATGACCGCTCCCGCACACATCGCCATGTTCTCCATCGCCGCCCACGGGCATGTGAACCCCAGCCTCGAGGTGATCCGCGAGCTCGTGGCGCGCGGGCACCGCGTCACCTACGCCATCCCGCCGGTCTTCGCCGGGAAGGTCGCCGCGACCGGTGCCGAGCCGAAGCTCTGGAACTCCACGCTGCCCGGCCCCGACGCCGACCCGGAGGCGTGGGGGAGCACCCTGCTGGACAACGTCGAGCCGTTCCTGGCCGACGCGATCCAGGCCCTCCCGCAGCTGATCGAGGCGTACGAGGGCGACGAGCCCGACCTCGTCCTGCACGACATCACCTCCTACCCGGCCCGCGTCCTCGCCCACCGCTGGGGCGTGCCCGCCGTCTCGCTGTCGCCGAACCTCGTCGCCTGGGAGGGCTACGAGGAGGAGATCGCCGAGCCGATGTGGGCCGAGCCGAAGAAGACGGAGCGCGGGCAGGCCTACTACCAGCGCTTCGAGAACTGGCTGACGGAGAACGGCGTCGGTCTGCACCCCGACCCGTTCGTCGGCCGCCCCGACCGCTCGCTCGTCCTCATCCCGCGTGCCCTCCAGCCCAACGCCGACCGGGTCGACGAGCGGGTGTACTCCTTCGTCGGCGCCTGCCAGGGCGACCGCACCGCCGAGGGTGACTGGCGGCGGCCGGCCGGCGCCGAGAAGGTCGCGCTCGTCTCCCTCGGCTCGGCGTTCACCAAGCAGCCGGCGTTCTACCGGGAGTGCGTGAGGGCCTTCGCCGGACTGCCCGACTGGCACCTGGTGCTCCAGATCGGCCGGCACATCGACCCCGCCGAGCTCGGGGAGATCCCCGCGAACGTCGAAGTGCACGACTGGGTGCCGCAGTTGACGATCCTGAGGCAGGCCGACCTGTTCGTCACGCACGCCGGCGCGGGCGGCAGCCAGGAGGGCCTGGCCACGGCCACCCCGATGATCGCCGTACCGCAGGCCGTGGACCAGTTCGGCAACGCCGACATGCTCCAGGCGCTCGGTGTCGCCCGGCACCTCCCGACCGAGGAGGCCACCGCGGAGGCCCTGCGCGAGGCCGCCCTCGCGCTCACGGGCGACCCCGAGGTCGCCCGCCGCCTGAAGGAGATCCAGGCCGAGATGTCCCGGGAGGGCGGCACCCGACGCGCCGCCGACCTGATCGAAGCCGAACTGCCCGCCGCCCGAGCCTGACACGGCGGGGCCCGCCGGCTCTTTTCGAGCCGGCGGGCCCCTGTGTGCCGAGATATGGCCGGGCGGGTCAGACGGGTACGCGCTCGCCCTCGTCGTCTCGGGCCGCCGTCCGCGTCACGGCCTCCGGTGACTCGTCGTGGGTCAGGTCCGGCAGGCGGTGCAGCCACTTGGGCAGGTACCAGTTGCGTTCGCCCAGCAGTGCCATCACCGCCGGGAGCAGGACGCCCCGGATGATCGTCGCGTCGATCAGCACCGCCGCGGCGAGGCCCACGCCCATCTGCTTCATGGACTGCATCGACAGGGTGCCGAAGATCGCGAAGACGGCGACCATGATGACCGCGGCGCTGGTGACGACCCCGGCCGTGGTGACCACGCCGTGCTGGATCGCGTCCTTCGTGGTCAGGCCGCGCAGCCGGGCCTCGCGGATCCTCGAGACCACGAACACGTGGTAGTCCATCGACAGGCCGAACAGGATCACGAAGAGGAACAGCGGCAGCCAGGTGATGATGGCGCCCACGCCCTCCGCGCCCACCAGGGACGCGCCCCAGCCGTGCTGGAAGACGGCGACCAGGATGCCGTACGCCGCGCCCACCGACAGCAGGTTGAGCACGATGGAAGTGGCAGCGATCGTCAGGGACCGGAAGGACAGCAGCATCAGTCCGAAGGCGAAGACCACGACGAACGCGAAGACCGGGACGACCGCTCCGGCCAGCTGGTCGTTGAAGTCCTTCGACCCCGCGACCTGACCCGTGATCGGCGCCTCCAGGCCGTCGACCTCGCCGAGCGTGGCCGGGCGGACCTCGTCGCGCAGCCTGTCCAGGCTCTCGCCCGCCTTGTCCAGGTCGGAGCCGCCGACGAGTGGGACGTAGACGAAGGCGACGTTCTGCGCGTCGTGCAGCTTGATGTCGACCGGGCCGCGTGAGGCGCCCGAACTGACGGCCCGCTCACGGAAGGCGGCGAGCGCGGACTTCACCTCGGGGGCGTTGATGTCGTCCGCCTTGACGACGACCTCGGCCGGCTCGGATCCGCCCGGGAAGGCCTCGTTGACCCGGTTGTACGTCTGCACGATCGGCAGCGAGTCGCCGAACTCCTGGTCCAGCGTGAGGTTCTGGGTCTTCATGCCCACCGCCGGGGCCGCGACGGCGAGCAGCGCGCCGGCGGCCACCACGACCGAGACGGCCGGACGGGCGAGTACGGCCTTGAGCACGGCCGTCCAGAAGCGGCTCTCCCGCTTCACCCCGCCCCGGTTGCGGCGCAGCCGGCTCTCCGGGTGCAGGAACGGGATCTTGCCCTTCTCGACCCGCTCGCCCAGCAGCGACAGCAGCGCCGGCAGCACGGTCACCGAGCCGACCATGGCGACCGCCACGACCATCAGCGAGGCCAGGCCCATCGCCTCGAACTCGGCGAGACCGGTGAACAGCATGCCCGCCATCGCCACGCACACCGTGACACCGGAGACGATGATCGCGCGGCCGCTGGTGGCGGCGGCGACCCGCAGGGCCGTCTGCGCGTCCCGGCCGGCCTCGCGCTCCTCGCGCTCACGGCGCAGATAGAACAGGCAGTAGTCCACGCCGACGGCCAGACCGACCAGCAGCATCACGGAGTTCGCGGTGTCGGACATCGGCATGACATGGCTGACGAGGCCCATCAGGCCCATCGTCGCCATGATCGCGGTGATGGCGAGGAGCACCGGCAGCAGCGCCGCCACCAGCGCGCCGAAGGCGATGAGCAGAATGCCGAGGGCCACCGGCACCGCGGAGTACTCGGCCTTCTGGAAGTCGTCCCCGAACGCGTCGTCGAACGTCTTCATCATGCTGGCGCCGCCGATCTCCTCGATCCGCAGCGAGCCGTGGTCCTTCTGGACCTCCTCCACGGCCTTCAGCACGGGCTCGACCCGCTCCCCGGCGGTGTCGGAGTCCCCACGCATGTCGAACTGCACCAGGGCGCTGCGGCCGTCCTCGGAGATGGTCTTCGTGTCGTACGGCGACGTCACGTCCCGGACCTCGCCGGTGCCCTCCACGGCCTTCACGACCGCGTCGACCGCGTCGCGGAACGCCGGGTCGGTGGCCTTCAGCGAACCGCCCTTCGCCTGGATGAGGACGGTCTCACCGGCCGGCTCCTCGATGCCGGCGTCCTCGATGATCCGGGCGGCGGTGTGCGTCTCCCCCTTCAGCTGGTCGCTGTCCGTGACGTCGACCCGGCCCGCCGCCGAACCGAGGCCCATCGCCAGGACGACGAACAGCACCCAGATCCCGACGGCGGTCCATCGATGGCGGGCGCTCCAGCCGCCGGCGCGAGCGGCGAGCCCCCGCACTCGCGTCTCCCTGTTCCCCATGAGGGCCTGCCCCCTGTGGTCGCGGCGACGGCCCCACGCCGTCACCTTTCGTCTCTCGACGGTATGAGCCGGGCGGAACGGTCTCGTCGTGCTGCCCGGTGAAGTGCGGCGGGCGGAACTCATCCCCTCGTACTCCGAAGCCTCCGCACCGAGGAGGACGGCGGCCCCTTACATCTATCCCGGGTGGTCGGGGACACCGATCGGGGATCAGCTTCCGGGACGAGTGGGGCGACCGGGACACCGGAGCTTGTGCTTCGTGCTGACCGGTAAGTAACTTACGGTTGCGGTCGTCGTGCCCACCCCCACGGGGCACGACGGCCGCGCTCCGTCCGCCTAGGCTGTCCGGATGACGACGATGTACGCGGCGCTGCTGCGCGGGATCAACGTGGGCGGCAGCCGGAAGGTGCCCATGGCCGAGCTGCGCACCCTCCTGAGCGGCCTCGGACTCGACGGTGTGCGCACCCATCTCCAGAGCGGCCAGGCCGTGTTCGCCGCCGGGCACGGCGACGAGGACTCCCTCGCCGCGGAGATCACGGCGGCGATCGAGGCGCACTTCGGCTTCCCGGTGGACGTCATCGTCCGCGACCACGCCTACCTCAAGGCCGTCGTCGACGGCTGCCCGTTCCCCGCGGACACGCTCGAGGGCAGGCAGCTCCACGTCACCTACCTCTCCGCGCCCGCGGACCCCGCGCGCTACGCCGGGGTCGACCCGGCCGCGTACCTGCCGGAGGAGTTCCGGCTCGGCGACCGGGCGGTGTACCTGTACGCCCCGGACGGACTCGGCCGCTCCAAGCTCGCCGAGGCCCTGTCGCGGCCCCGGCTCACCAAGGGCCTGATCGCCACCAGCCGGAACTGGAACACCGTCGTGAAACTCGTGGAGATGACCGGTGCCTGAGCACGACCCCGCCGTCCAGGCGGCCATCGAGGGCGAACTGCGTCTGCTGGACCCCGAGGTCCGCCGCTCCCCGGAACTCCTCGGCGCCCTGCTGCACCCGGAGTTCCACGAGTTCGGCTCCTCCGGCAGCCGCTGGGACCGGGCCTCGACCCTGGCCCGCCTCCCCCTGGACACCGACCCGCACCGGTACGTCGTCACCTCCCCGATCCACGGCGTCCGGCTCGCGCCCGACGTCGTCCACCTCGTCTTCGACACCGAACGCGAGGGCGTGCGCGCCCACCGCAGCTCCCTGTGGCGGCGGACGGACGCGGGCTGGCAGATGTACTTCCACCAAGGGACGCCGTACGGCGGAGAAGAGGCATGAGCGTGCGCTACGTCATCATCGGGGCCGGAGCCGTCGGAGGAGTGGTCGGCGGACGGCTCGCCGAGGCCGGACACGACGTCGTCCTCGTGGCGCGCGGCGCCCACCACGACGCCCTACGGGACCGCGGACTGCGGCTCAGGGTCCCCGAGGGCGAACCGACCCTGCGGATACCGGTCGTCGACGGCCCGGACGCGCTCGGCGCGCTGCGCCCCGACGACGTCCTCGTCCTCGCCGTGAAGACCCAGGACACCGAGGCGGCGGTGCGCGCCTGGGGCCCCGCGCCGGTCGCCGGCGGCGGGACGGCCGCCGAACGGCTGCCGCTGGTCTGCGCGCAGAACGGCGTCGAGAGCCAGCGCCTCGCCCTGCGGGTGTTCCGGCGCGTGTACGGCGTCTGCGTCTGGCTGCCCTGCACCTACGTCGAACCGGGCGTCGTCTCCGCGGCGGGCACCCCCCTCACCGGCATCCTGCATCTCGGCCGCCATCCGCACGGCACCGACGAGACCGCCCGGCTCATCGCCGCCGACCTGGAGAAGTCCCGTTTCGAGGCGCCGGTCGTGCCCGACGTGGCCCGCTGGCAGTACGCCAAGCTGCTGGCCAACCTCGGCAACGCGGTGGAGGCGCTCACCGGGCCCGTCGCCGGCGAGGAGGCCGTCGCCCTGCTGGGGCGGGTGCAGGAGGAGGGCGCGGCCGTCCTGCGGGCCGCCGGGATCGCGTACGCCACCCCCGAGGAACAGCGGGCGGTCCGCGGCGACAAGGTCACCCTCGTCCCGCTGGACGGCGTCCCGCGCGGCGGCGGCTCCTCCTGGCAGTCCCTCGCCCGGGGCACCGGCACCATCGAGTCCGACTACCTCAACGGGGAGATCGCCCTCCTGGGCCGGCTGCACGGCGTCCCGACCCCGCTGAACGAACTCCTCCAGCACCTCGCCGGCACCTTCGCGCGCGAGCGCCGGGAACCGGGATCGATGCCCGTGGCGGAGCTGGTGCGACGCGCGGACGAGGCGGCCACCCGCACGGACTGACCGGGCTCAGGCGCCGAGCGCCGTCAGTACCGGCCGGCGGGCCGCCTCGTACCGGGCCAGCAGGAGCCGCGCCACCTCGGGCGCGGCGCCGAGCACGTCCGCGAGGACGTCCGCCCCGGCCGCGCCCCGCGCGATCCGGTCCGGAAGCCGGCCCGGCGCCAGCACGTACGGCGCCACGGCCACCCTGGCGCAGCCGAGGTCCCGCAGCTCACGGACGGCGTCCTCGGTGCGGGGAAGGGCAGCGGAGGCGAACGCAGGCCGCACGGCGCACCAACCGGTGTGCCGCCACTCCCGCGCGATTTCTGCGATCACTGCGATCGCCTCCGGGTCGGTGGACCCCGCCGAGGCCAGCACGACCCCGGTCGAGGACTTGTCGGCGGGCGTCAGGCCCGCCTCGTACAGGCGCCGCTCCAGGGCCGCGATCAGCAGCGGCGACGGGCCGAGCACGTCCGCCTGCCGGATCCGCAGCCTGGCCGGCGCCTCCCGCAGCACCGCCGGGATGTCGGCCTTCGCATGGAAGGCGCGGGTCAGCAGCAGCGGCAGCGCCACGACGTCCCGGACGCCCTCGGCGGCCAGCGACTCCAGGACGCCCTGCACGGACGGGACGTTGAAGTCCAGGAAGCCGGTCTCCACCCGCAGCCCCGGGCGTATCGCGCGCACCTGCCGGACGAGGGCGTGCACGGTCGCGGCATGCCGTGGGTCACGGCTGCCGTGGGCGATGACGAGGAGGACCGGCTGGGTGTTCACGGGAGTTCAGCTCCTTGCCAGCAGACCGCGGCCGCGCAGCACCCGGCGCTCCAGCGGGCTGAAGATCAGCAGGTCGATGGCGATGCCGACGACCAGGATGAGCAGGATGGCGAAGAAGACCATGGGCATGGAGCTGGTGTTGCGGCCGTTCTCGAGGAGCTGGCCGAGGCCCACGCCCAGGTCGGGGGAGGAGGCGATGATCTCGGCGGCCATCAGCGAGCGCCAGGAGAACGCCCAGCCCTGCTTCAGTCCGGCGAGATAGCCGGGCAGCGCGGCGGGCATCACGACGTGCCAGGTGCCCTTCAGGCCCGTCGCGCCCAGGGTTCGGCCGGCCCGAAGGAACAGCGGCGGCACCTGGTCGACCCCCGACACGAGTCCGTTGGCGATCGACGGCACCGCGCCCAGCAGGATCACCGCGAACATCATCCGGTCGTTCAGGCCCAGCCAGATCACGGCCGGCGGCACCCAGGCCACCGACGGCAGGGACTGCAGCCCGGACAGGATCGGCCCGATCGCGGCCCGTACGAACCGCACCCGGGCGACGATCAGCCCGAGCGGGGTGCCGATCGCGAGCGCCAGCAGGAAGCCGAGCAGACCGCGCGAGACCGACGTCCAGATGTACTGGTGGAGGGTGCCCTCCAGCCACGCCTCGCGCAGCTCGTCCCAGACCGCGGACGGCGGCGGCAGCTTGGTCGGGTCGTCGGCGATCCCGGACGACACCAGGAACTGCCAGAGCGCGAGCACCAGCAGGACGGCGACGACCGGCGGCAGGACCTTCTGGGTGAGGGTCTTCCGGAACGGCGTACGGCCGCTGTCCACCGTCTCCAGGGCGTCCAGGCCCGCCTCGAGTCCGGCGAGATCGGCGCCGTCCTTGGCGGCGGTCGTCTCAGTGCTGGCCATGGCGGCGGATCTCCCCACGCAGTTCTTCGGTGATCTCCCGGGACAGTTCGGCGACCTCGGCGTCCTCGATCCGGCGGGGCTGCGGGATGCCCACGGTCCACTCCCGGGCGACGCGGCCGGGCCGCGACGACAGCAGGACGACCCGCTGGGCGAGCCGGACGGCCTCGCGGACGTTGTGCGTCACGAACAGGACGGACACGCCGGTCTCCCGCCAGATGCGGGTGAGTTCGTCGTGCAGGACGTCCCGGGTGATGGCGTCCAGCGCGGCGAACGGCTCGTCCATGAGGAGCAGCCGGCTGTCCTGGGCGAGGGCACGGGCCATGGCGACGCGCTGGCGCATACCGCCCGACAGTTCGTGCACCCGCTTGCCGTACGCGCCCTTCAGCCGGACCAGTTCGAGCAGCTCCTCGGCGCGCTCGCGCCGCTCGGCCTTCGCCACGCCCCGCAGCTTGAGGGCGAGTTCGATGTTCCTGCCCGCCGTCAGCCAGGGGAACAGGGCGTGTTCCTGGAACATCAGGGCGGGGCGGCCGTCGGTGCTGATGGTGCCCGCGCTGGGCCGGTCGAGGCCGGCGACCAGGTTGAGCAGGGTGGACTTGCCGCAGCCGGAGGCTCCGAGAAGGGTGACGAACTCGCCGGGGGCGACGTCGAGGGTGATGTCGTCGAGGACGAGCTGCTGCCCGGCCGGGCCGGCGAAGGACTTCGAGACATGCGCGATCCGCGCGGCGTGCTCGACGGACGCGTCCGTGCCGGCGGCCGTGGCGAGGGCGGTGGCCATGGTCGTCACCTCCTGGGAACTCGATGGATGGGCTGACTCGGCGGATGGGGCTGTTCGGCAGATGGGCTTGCTCGGCGGACGGGGTTACCCGGCGCCCAGACCGGCGTCGTCGACCGCGGCTGCGCCCTCGGCCTTGAGGACCTTGTTCAGCGGGCCCAGGTCGTAGATGCCGGTCAGGTCGGGGCGCTGGAGCAGGCCCGCCCGGACCGCGTGACCGGCCTGGGTGCGCAGCGTGGACGCCAGCGGGTCGTCGGTGACCGCGAGGGACTTCCACGCCGGGTCGAGGACGTTCGCGGGCAGCGGCTTGCCGGTGTCGGCCTCCAGCTGCGCGTTCGCCGCGGCCTTCGCCCGGTCCTGGTGGGCGGTGATCCACCGGTTCGTCTTCACGGAGGCGCGCAGGACGGCCTCCACGGCCTTCGGGTGCTCCTTCAGGAAGCGCTGCGACACGACGACGTTCGTGATCACGAACTTCTCGCCGGGCCACAGGTCCGACTCGTCCAGCAGCACCTTGCCGCCCTCGGCGACCAGCTTCGAGGCGGTCGGCTCGGGCACCCACGCGCCGTCGATCGACCCGGACCTGTAGGCGTCCGGGGTGATCTTGTTGTCGGTGCGGACGACGGACACATCGCCCTTGCCGCTCTCCGCGTCGACCTTCCAGCCCTGCTCGGAGGCCCAGTTGAGGAATGCCACGTCCTGGGTGTTGCCGAGCTGCGGAGTCGCGATCCGCCTGCCCTTGACGTCCTTCAACGACTTGACCTTCTTCGGGTCCACGACGAGCTTCACACCGCCCGAGGCCGACCCGGAGACGATCCGCAGATTCTTCCCCTGCGCCTTGATGTAGCCGTTGACCGCGGGGGAGGGGCCGATCCAGCCGATGTCGACGGAACCGGAGTTCAGCGCCTCGATCTCCGACGGACCGGCGTTGAACGTGGCGTACTCCGCCCGTGTGCCGCCCAGCTCCTGCTGGAACAGGCGCTCGTGCCGGCCGACCAGGGCCGTCGCGTGGGTCAGGTTCCCGAAGTAGCCGATCCGCACCGAGTCCAGGCCGTCCACCTTGGGCGCGCCCGCGACGGCCTGCTCGGTGGACTCCTTGGCCTGCGAGCCGTAGCCGCACGCCCCGAGGGCGAGCAGCGGCAGCGCGGCCAGGACGGCGAGCGTCCGGCGCGGGGCGCGGCGGGCGGACACGGAACGTGTCACGTCAGAAATCCCACCCGTCGTCCTCGGGCTCCTCCTTGACCGGCTCCGGGGCCGCGAAGGACTCGCCGACCATGCCCGCGGTCAGCGTGGTGCCGTCGCTCGGGTCGATCAGGATGAACGAGCCCGTGCGGCGGGAGTCGGCGTAGGAGTCGACCGGCAGCGGCTCGGCGGTGCGCACCTTGACGCGGCCGATGTCGTTGGCGACGAGCTGCCCGGGGTGCGGGTGCAGGGACAGGTCGGAGAGCGTGAGCCGGGACGGGATGTCCTTCACGATCGCCTTGACCGTCCGGGTGCCGTGCTTGAGCAGCACCCGGTGGCCGACGGTCAGCGGGGCGTCGGCGACATGGCAGACGGTGGCCTCGATGTCCTGCGTGGTCGGGGGCGCGTCCTTGGTCGGCACGATCAGGTCGCCGCGCGAGACGTCGATGTCGTCCTGAAGGAGGACGGTCACCGACTGGGTGGTCCAGGCGACGTCGACGGGCTCGCCCAGCAGGTCGATCCCGGAGATCGTGGACGTACGGCCCGACGGCAGCACGGTCACGGACTCGCCGACCCGGAACGAACCGGCGGCGATCTGGCCCGCGTAGCCCCGGTAGTCGGGGTGCTCCGC
Source organism: Streptomyces nigra (assembly GCF_003074055.1). Classification (NCBI taxonomy): domain Bacteria; kingdom Bacillati; phylum Actinomycetota; class Actinomycetes; order Kitasatosporales; family Streptomycetaceae; genus Streptomyces; species Streptomyces nigra. Next base: position 5,948,695 of record NZ_CP029043.1, read on the forward strand.
GCTCTGCGGCCGGATCACGTACTGCACGGGCAGCCGCGCGTGACAGTGGCTCAGGTCGTGGCTGACCGGGACCGTCTCCAGGTGCTCCAGGAAGGTCGGGCCGCCGTACCAGTCCATGTGCGCGGACGGGTCCACCACGTTGTCGCCGGCCAGCGCCGAGATCGGGATGGCGGTGATCTCCGGGACGCCCAGCTCCAGCGCGTACGCCGTGAACTCCTCGGCGATCGCTGCGAACACGGACTCCTGGTAGTCGACCAGGTCCATCTTGTTCACGGCGAGCACCACGTGCGGGACGCGCAGCAGGGCGGCGATGGCCGCGTGCCGGCGGGTCTGCTCGACCACGCCGTTGCGGGCGTCGACGAGGATCACGGTCAGCTCGGCGGTGGACGCGCCGGTCACCATGTTGCGGGTGTACTGCACATGGCCCGGGGTGTCGGCCAGGATGAACCGGCGCCGGGGCGTGGCGAAGTAACGGTACGCCACGTCGATCGTGATGCCCTGCTCCCGCTCGGCCCGCAGGCCGTCGGTGAGCAGCGCGAGGTCGGGCGCGTCCTGGCCACGGCTCAGAGAGGCGCGCTCCACGGCCTCCAGCTGGTCGGCGAGCACCGACTTGGAGTCGTGCAGCAGCCGCCCGACCAGGGTGGACTTGCCGTCGTCGACGGAGCCCGCGGTGGCGAACCGCAGCAGGGTGGTGGCCGAGAGTTCCTCGGTCGTCGTGGTGCTCATGCTTAGAAGTACCCCTCGCGCTTACGGTCTTCCATCGCGGCCTCGGAGAGCTTGTCGTCGGCGCGGGTGGCGCCCCGCTCGGTGAGCCGGGACGCGGCGATCTCGGTGATGACCTGCTCCAGGCTGACCGCGTCGGAGTCGACGGCACCGGTGCAGGACATGTCGCCGACGGTGCGGTAGCGCACGAGCCGCTTCTCGACGGTCTCGCCGTCCTTCGGGCCGCCCCACTCGCCGGCCGTCAGCCACATCCCGGAGCGCTTGAACACCTCGCGCTCGTGGGCGAAGTAGATCTGCGGCAGCTCGATGCCCTCGCGGGCGATGTACTGCCAGACGTCCAGCTCGGTCCAGTTGGACAGCGGGAAGACGCGGACGTGCTCGCCGGGCGCGTGGCGGCCGTTGTACAGGTTCCACAGCTCGGGGCGCTGGCGGCGCGGGTCCCACTGGGAGAACTCGTCGCGGAGGCTGAACACCCGCTCCTTGGCGCGGGCCTTCTCCTCGTCGCGGCGCCCGCCGCCGAACACCGCGTCGAACCGCTCCGCCTGGATCTTCTCCGTCAGCGGCAGCGTCTGCAGCGGGTTGCGGGTGCCGTCCGGGCGCTCCTTGAGCACCCCCCGGTCGATGTAGTCCTGCACCGAGGCGACATGCAGCCGCAGCTGGTGCTTCTCCACCGTGCGGTCCCGGTACTCGATGACCTCGGGGAAGTTGTGGCCCGTGTCGACGTGCAGCAGGGAGAACGGCACCGGCGCCGGCGCGAACGCCTTCAGCGCCAGGTGCAGCATGACGATGGAGTCCTTGCCGCCGGAGAACAGGATCACCGGCCGCTCGAACTCACCCGCGACCTCACGGAAGATGTGGACGGCCTCCGACTCCAGGGCGTCCAGGTGCGACAGGGCGTACGGGCTGTCCGTACCCTCCTGCGGCGTGGCGACGGTCGTCGTCATGCCAGTCCCCTTTCGGTGAGCAGGGCGTACACGGACGCCGCGGACTCCTGCACGGTCTGGTGCTGCGACTCGATCCGCAGATCCGGCGACTCGGGCTCCTCGTACGGGTCGTCGACCCCGGTGAGCCCGGTCAGCTCGCCGGCGGCCTGCTTGGCGTACAGCCCCTTCACATCGCGGACGGAGCACACGTCGACCGGCGTGGCCACGTGCACCTCCAGGTACGGCGCCCCGCTCTCCTGGTGGCGCTTGCGGACCGCCTCACGGCTGTCGGCGTAGGGCGCGATCACCGGGACGAGCGTCTTGACGCCGTTGCGGGCGAGCAGTTCGGCGACGAACCCGATGCGCTGCACGTTGGTGTGCCGGTCCTCGCGGCTGAAGCCGAGGCCCGCCGAGATGAACTCGCGGATCTCGTCGCCGTCGAGGACCTCGACCCGGTGGCCCTCGGCCCGCAGCCGGCCGGCCAGTTCATGGGCGATGGTGGTCTTGCCGGCGCTCGGCAGACCCGTGAGCCAGACGGTGGCTCCGGTCGTCACGTGGTTCTCCTGAGTCGTGGGGGTCGTCATCCGTGCAGTCCGCACTCGGTCTTGGCGCGGCCCGCCCAGCGGCCGGCGCGCGCGTCCTCGCCCGCGAGGACCCGGCGGGTGCACGGGGCGCAGCCGACGGAGGCGTAGCCGTCCATGAGCAGCGGGTTGGTCAGCACGCCGTGCTCGGCGACGTAGGCGTCCACGTCGTCCTGGGTCCAGCGGGCGATGGGGGAGACCTTGACCTTCCGCCGCTTCTCGTCCCAGCCGACGACCGGGGTGTTGGCCCGGGTCGGGGACTCGTCGCGGCGCAGGCCGGTCGCCCACGCCGCGTAGCCGGCGAGGCCGCGCTCCAGCGGCTCGACCTTGCGCAGCTTGCAGCACAGGTCGGGGTCGCGGTCGTGCAGCTTCGGGCCGTACTCGGCGTCCTGCTCGGCGACCGTCTGCCGGGGGGTGAGGGTGATGACGTTGACGTCCATCACGGCCTCGACGGCGTCGCGGGTGCCGATGGTCTCCTCGAAGTGGTAGCCGGTGTCCAGGAACACCACGTCCACGCCGGGCATCGCACGGGAGGCGAGGTGGGCGACCACCGCGTCCTCCATCGAGGAGGTCACGCAGAACCGCTCACCGAACGTGTCGGCCGCCCACTGGAGGATCTCCAGCGCGGAGGCGTCCTCCAGGTCGCGGCCCGCCTGCTCGGCGAGCGCCCGCAGTTCGTCCGTCGTGCGCTCGTGAGTCGCCGTCATATCTCGTCTCCCCCGGTGTCGTCGTGCCGAAGGCCCCGGGCGAGCAGTCCGAGGAACTTCAGCCGGAAGGCGCGGTTGCACGCGGCGCACTCCCAGGCGCCGTGGCCCTCCTCGCTCGGGCGCAGGTCCTCGTCGCCGCAGTAGGGGCAGTAGAAGGGCGCGGCCCGCTCGCTCATGACAGGGCCTCCTCCGAGGCGCGCGCGGCCCAGGCGGCGAACCGCTCGCCCTCCTCGCGCTCCGCCTGGAACCGCTTGAGGACCCGCTCGATGTAGTCGGGCAGCTCCTCCGAGGTGACCTTGAGCCCGCGGACCTTGCGGCCGAACCCGGCCTCCAGGCCGAGCGCGCCGCCGAGGTGCACCTGGTAGCCCTCGACCTGCTCGCCCCGGTCATTCAGGACCAGCTGCCCCTTGAGACCGATGTCCGCCACCTGGATACGGGCGCAGGCGTTCGGGCAGCCGTTGAGGTTGATGGTGAGCGGCTCCTCGAACTCCGGCAGGCGGCGCTCCAGTTCGTCGATCAGCTGCGAGCCGCGCTGCTTGGTCTCGACGATGGCCAGCTTGCAGAACTCGATGCCGGTGCAGGCCATCGTGCCGCGCCGGAAGGTGGACGGCCGCGCGGTCAGGTCGAGCGCCTCCAGGCCCTCGACCAGCGAGTCGACCTGGTCCTGCTCGACGTCGAGCACGATCATCTTCTGCTCGACGGTGGTGCGCACCCGGCCCGAGCCATGGGCCTCGGCCAGGTCGGCGATCTTGGTGAGCGTGGCGCCGTCGACACGTCCGACGCGCGGGGCGAACCCGACGTAGTAGCGGCCGTCCTTCTGGCGGTGGACGCCGATGTGGTCGCGCCACTGCTGCACGGGCTGCTCGGGGGCGGGCCCGTCGACCAGCTTGCGCCCGCCGAGGTACTCGTCCTCCAGGACCTGGCGGAACTTCTCCGCGCCCCAGTCGGCGACGAGGAACTTCAGGCGGGCGCGGGTGCGCAGCCGCCGGTAGCCGTAGTCGCGGAAGATCGAGATGACGCCTTCGTAGACGTCCGGCACCTCGTCGATCGGCACCCAGGCGCCCAGCCGCACACCCAGTTTGGGGTTGGTGGACAGACCTCCGCCGACCCAGATGTCGAAGCCGGGGCCGTGCTCGGGGTGCACCACGCCGACGAACGCGACGTCGTTGATCTCGTGCACCACGTCAAGCAGCGGCGATCCCGAGATGGCCGTCTTGAACTTGCGGGGAAGGTTGGAGTAGGCCGGGTTGTTGAGGACTCGGCGCTTCATCTCCTCCAGTGCGGGGGTGGCGTCGATGATCTCGTCCTCGGCGATGCCGGCGACCGGCGAGCCGATCATCACACGCGGGGTGTCGCCGCAGGCCGTGACCGTGGACAGGCCCACGCCCTCCAGCCGCTCCCAGATCGCGGGGACGTCCTCGATGCGGATCCAGTGGTACTGGACGTTCTGCCGGTCGGTGATGTCCGCGGTCCCGCGCGCGTACTCCTGCGAGACCTCGCCGATGACCCGCAGCTGCCGCGTGGTCAGCGCGCCGCCGTCGATGCGGACGCGCAGCATGAAGTAGGAGTCGTCCAGCTCCTCCGGCTCCAGGACGGCCGTCTTGCCGCCGTCGATCCCGGGCTTGCGCTGGGTGTACAGCCCCCACCAGCGCATCCGGCCGCGCAGATCGTTCGGGTCGATGGAGTCGAAGCCGCGCTTGGAGTAGATCGTCTCAATGCGTGTCCGCACATTGAGACCGTCGTCATCCTTCTTGAACTGCTCGTTGCCGTTCAGCGGGGTGTGGTGGCCCACGGCCCACTGACCCTCACCGCGGTGACGGCTCACCTTGCGGCGCGGAGTCGCGGCGGCAGGCTTCTGCGGGGTGGCGGCCATGGTTGATACGTCCTTCGGGACAGGCGGGAATGCGGCTTTGACCTGCGCATACGGGCGCACGGGCAGAGGTGCGCGGCATCGCGCGGGACGGAAGCGTGAAAAAAGAGAGGTGTCGGGCGCTCAGGGGCGGTCAGCGCACCGGACAGATGGCGCTGGACATGCGGCCCAGGTCGACGTGCCGCCGACTCACCAAGGCAATTCCAGTTCCAGGCATGACGGAAGCGTGTCACGGCGATCTGAGACCAGTCCAGCTTCGTCCGAGATGCGGACACCCTTGTCCCGTAGAGTGAGACAAGGGTGTCGTCGGTCACATGGCCCGATCAGGCCGTTTCCGGCCAGGTCAGCCAGGGTACGCGCCGGGCCACGGCCCGGGCGTCGCCACCTCGGCCTCCTCCTCGACCTTCGTGTCGAACAGCGTGAAGCCCCGGCGCTGGTAGTTGGCCATCGCGTGCTCCCCGTCCTTGCTGCACGTGTGCAGCCACACCCGCTTCGTCGGCGGGAGGTCCGGCCACCGCTCGGCCAGGTCCCAGGCGCGGGCGGTGGCGTACGACAGCAGATGGCCGCCGATCCGCCGCCCGCGGAAGGCCGGGATCAGGCCGAAGTAGACGATCTCCACGACCCCGCCGTCCTGCGCCTCCAGCTCGACATAGCCCGCCGGCGTCCCGCGGTCGTACGCCACCCAGGTCTCGACACCCGGACGCTCCAGCTGCTCCTGCCACCGTGCGTAGCTCCAGCCGAGCCGGTCCACCCAGCGGATGTCGCCGCCGACGGACGCGTACAGGAAGCGGCTGAACTCGGGCGAGGGGACCTCGGCGCGGACGACCCGCACTTCCCCCTCCGGCGCGGCGGCCGGGAGGAGGTCGGTGGGGGCGGTCTGTTCCAGGGACCAGGTGGTCACGGCGATGGTGGGCATGCGGTCAGGCAATCATCCCGACGGCGGATCTGTCGATCGGCCCCCGTCTGTGCCAGGGCCGGGCGGTCGCTCTCAGTCCAGGGCCGCGTCGATCGACCGCAGCGGCACCGCGAACAGGATCCGGCCCGACTGGGACCAGACCTCGCCGGTCGCCTCCCAGTACGACAGGGAACCCGCGCCCACGCCCCAGCACCTCGGGGTGCCCTCCTCGCCGCACCGTGTCGCCTCGGCGCCGTCGCTGTCCTGGCGCCACAGGCTGCCGTGCCGGTCCGTCCGGGCCGGAGCGCGGCCCACGTACCAGCCGGCGCCGTCCGCGCCGGACGCCCGGCGGGACAGCACGCCCTGGACGCCGGACGCCTCCGTCTCGTACGCCTCGACCGCCCGGGCCGTCCCGGTGGCGTCCGTGGCCAGCAGACCGGTGCGGGCCGGGTCCTTGCTGAGCGAGTACCGCCACAGTCGGGCGTGCCCGTCGCTGTCCGCCGCCGTCCGCTCGCTCGCGACCAGGCTGTCCGGGGCCGTACTGCGGTCCAGCGACACCGACCCGAGCAGGGGCGCGTCCCGCCCGGTCAGCCGGTACGAGCCGACCGCCGGCAGCACGAAGCGGTGGCCGTGCGCCGACCAGCCCGAGCCGACCCGGCCCACGGCGGCGCCGTCGAGCGTGGTGCGCTGGACGCGGTCCAGGTCGTACACGTACAGCCCGTCGCCCGCGGTGACCAGCAGCTTGTCCTGGTACCAGACCATGCCGGTGAGGCCGGACGTCAGCGCGCGGTAGTCCCGTCCGCCGTCCACCGGGACGACGAGCAGCGCCGAGGCGTACAGCATCTGGTCCATGTCGGTGGCGTCCACGAACGACACCCGCGCCAGCCGGCCGGCGTCCTGGCTCCAGCCGGACAGGATCACCCGGTGGTCGTTCCACCAGCCGTCGTCGTCGGCGTCGCCCGAGGTGGTCACGGCACCGGCCCGCCAGGACCGGGTGTCCTCGGCGTCCCAGCAGTACGCGCGGGTGGCGGCCGGCGCGACCGGCAGTGCCGTGCGCTCCCCGGCCGTACAGCCGTCCGCGGTGCGCAGCGCGTGCTCGGCGCCCTCCAGGACGGCGCTCACGCCGACCGGCTTGCCCATCGAGGAGGAGAGCGTGTCCAAGGTGGCCTCGGGAACCAACTGCTCGCGCAGTCGCAGCGCGTCCGTCCCGGCGGCCCCCGAGAGCGGCTTCAGCGCCCCGGGATCGTCCCCCACCGTGGCCTGCGAGGCGCTGATCATCGTGGCGGCGGCGGTGAGCGCCAGGGCCGTTCCGGCGAGGAACGCCCGCAGCGCACGGCCCTGCTTGCGTCGACGGTGTCTGCCGCGGTGCTTCATCAAACCTCCCGAGGCGAGCCAACTGCGGCCATCGGTCAATGCGTTGACCAACGGAGCAGGTGGGGCGGCCCGTACCAGGGATGCTACGGCAGGAAGGCACGCGGGCGGACGAAGACCCTGCAAATATGCGCAAGAAGGTTATGGACGGGTCATCCCGGCCGGTGCCCCGCGCCCCGCGCGCGGGCGATCCCGGGCGCCGTGGAGTGCGGCAGCAGCGCACCCGGATCGCCCGGCAGCAGCACCTCCACCTCGGCGTCCTCCCGGAATCGGTACGGCCGGTGCTCCAGATGCGCCCCCAGATAGCGCCGCACCCGCGACATCTCGGCCCGCACCGTCACCGTGCGCCGGGCGTCCCCGAACATGTCCTCGGCCAGCCCCGCCGCGCTGCGCCCGCCCCGGTCCATCGCCAGCAGGCAGAGCAACTCGGCGTGCCGGGGGCTCAGTTCGTGCGTCCAGGTCCCGGCGCCGCCGGACACCGTCACCGTCCAGCGACGCGGCTCGCTCAGATCCAGCGTGATCCGGGTGGCGCCCGGCACACCGGGGTCGTCGCAGGCCCGCAGCAGCCAGCCCCCGGCCAGCGGCTCCATCGTGCACGGCCCGAGCGGCGGCAGCCATCCACGGCCCGGCGCCGGGGACTTGGGCAGCGCGATCCGGTGCGTGTACGGCATCCCGGTCACCGCCGCGGTCCAGCCGTCCCGGTCCACGACCAGGGCCCGGCCGGTCAGCCGGGCCAGCGCCGGTGCCGCCACCGCCCGCAGCCGCTCCAGCGACGCGGTGTGCAGCTCCCGCAGTCGGGCCTCGGCGAGCTTGGCCACCGAGTCGACCCAGGCGAGCGTCGCCGGGTGCATCGTCTCCAGCGGCCCGCTGACGTCCACCACGCCGATCAGCCGGCCGTCCCGCGGATCGGTGATGGGCGCGCCCGTGCACGTCCACGAGGTCTGCGAACGCTGGAAGTGCTCGGCGGCGAAGACCTGCACGGGCCGGCGCACCACCGCCGGGGTGCCGACGCCGTTGGTGCCGACGACGCTCTCCCGCCAGTCCGCGCCGAGTTCGAAGCCGAGCCCGTCGGCCTTGCGCAGCACCGAGGGGTTGCCCTCCCGCCACAGCACCCGGCCCTCGTGGTCGGCGACGACCATGATGTGGTGGGCGACGTCCGCCACCGACAGCAGGCCCTCGCGCAGCACCGGCAGCACATGGCGCAGCGCGGTCTCCTCCCGGCGCCGCTGCACCTCCTCGCGGGACAGCAGGCCCGCGCGGACGTCGTGGTCCGGGTCGACGCCGCTGCGCAGCATCCGCTCCCAGGACTGCTCGATCACCGGGCGCGGCGCCACGGGCGCGCGCCGCCCGGAGAGCGTGGCGGCGCGGACGTCGCTGAGCACGCGCGCGGCGCGTGCCGAGTCCACGGCGGCCAGCTGCGTCACGTCCGTCGGCGAGAGCGCCAAGGGTCCTCCCGGCAGAAGAGGTCTCAACCTGACTGTGCGTCTCATTGTGTGTGTCTCATACTGCCGCCCACTGCACATGGAAGGACACGGTCCGCACACAGACGCCAACAAGTTGCAACCCCTTGCAACCCTGGTGGACGGCTCTGGCCTGATCGAGACTTGAGCGACGCCGTCCCGAGCGGCGTCCGCCGCCTCGAACGGGTCGGCAGCGGGGGTGGTGCCGTGTCGGCGCAGCACCACCCCCGCCTCGCGTCCGCACAGGTCAGGGCGTCGGCCGCGCTCGCTCCACGAGCGACTCCCGGGCCAGGCTGTGCGGCAGCGTCCCGAACGCCGCGCCCGCGTCGCCGCCGAGCCGCGTCGCGCAGAACGCGTCGGCGACGTCCGATGGCGCGAAACGCACCAGCAGCGACCCCTGGAGCACCAGCGCGAGCCGCTCGGTCACGCGCCGGGCACGCGCCTCGATGCCCTCGAGATCGGCCAGTTCCGTCAACAGCGACCTGATCGCGGCGTCCAGCCGGTGATCGGCGCCCCGGGCAAGCCCGACCTCCCGCAGATACGCGTCCAGCGCCGCCGGCTCGCGCCGCAGCACCCGCAGGACGTCCAGCGCCTGCACATTGCCCGCGCCCTCCCAGATCGAGTTCAGCGGCGACTCCCGCACCAGCCGCGGCAGCTGGGACTCCTCGACGTACCCGTTGCCGCCCAGGCACTCCGCCGCCTCCACGGCGACCGGCGCGCACCGCTTGGTCACCCAGTACTTGGCGGCCGGCACCGCGATCCGCAGCAGCGCCCGCTCCTGCTCGCCGTCGTCGTCGCAGGCCGCCGCGAGCCGCAGGGCGAGGGTGGTCGCCGCCTCCGACTCGACGGCCAGGTCGGCCAGGACGTTGCGCATGAGCGGCTGGTCGACGAGCCTCGCGCCGAACGCCTCCCGGTGGGCGCAGTGGTGGACGGCCTGCGCCACCGCCTGCCGCATCAGCCCGGCCGAGCCCAGCACACAGTCCAGCCGGGTCGCCGCGACCATCCCGATGATGGTCCGCACCCCGCGCCCCTCCTCGCCGACCCGGCGCGCCCACGTCCCGTCGAACTCGACCTCCGCGGACGCGTTGGACCGGTTGCCCAGCTTGTCCTTGAGCCGCTGGAGCGGGAACACGTTGCGGCCGCCGTCCGGCAGCACCCGCGGCACCAGGAAACACGTCAGCCCGCCGGGCGCCTGCGCCAGCACCAGGAACGCGTCCGACATCGGCGCCGAGCAGAACCACTTGTGCCCGGTCAGCGCGTACGTGCCGGACTCGGCGAGCGGGACGGCCCGGGTCGTGTTGGCGCGGACGTCGCTGCCGCCCTGCTTCTCCGTCATCCCCATCCCGAACAGCGCGCCGGCCTTGCCGGCCGCGGGCCGCAGCTCACGGTCGTAGACCATGGACGTCAGCAGCGGTTCCCACTCGGCGGCCAGCTCGGGATCGGTGCGCAGCGCGGGGACGGCCGCGTGGGTCATGGACAGCGGACAGCAGTTCCCGGCGTCCACCTGCGTCCACAGGACGAACGCCGCCGCCCGCCGCACCTGCCCGCCCGGCCGGGTCCACGCGGCGGTCAGGCCCGCCGAGACACCCTTGCCCAGCAGCCGGTGCCAGGACGGATGGAAGTCGACCTCGTCGATCCGGTGGCCGTAGCGGTCGTGGGTGCGCAGCCGCGGCGGGTTCTCGTTCGCCAGCACCCCCCACTCCTGCACCTGCGCCGACCCGCACGTCCGTCCCAGCGCCGACAGCTCCCCGCCGGCCTCGTCGCGCAGCGCGGGCGGCAGATGCCGTTCGACGGCCTCCACCAGGGCCCGGTCCGCCGTGTAGGCGTCGTACCCGGTCAGGGGCGGGGGCTGGTTGGTCACGCTGTGAGTGCTGCCTGCCATGCCGGTGAACCTATCCCTCCGCGGCGCCCTACTCCCCACCCTGACACGGCCCGCCGCCGCCCGGGCCGGGCTCCCCGATGAGAGCGCCCGCGTGCGGCGGATACCTTTGGTTCGTGCAGCCAGCAAGTGAATCCCCCGAGCAGCCCTCCGGCCGTCTCCACCGGGCGCGTGCCCTCTACCGGAACGTCTCGAAGCGCAGGACCGCCTGGCTGCTGCTGAAGGACACGGTCAACTCGTGCATCGAGTACCGCATCCTGGGGCTCGCGGCGGAGGCCGCGTTCTTCACGCTGCTGTCCGTCCCGCCGCTGCTGCTCAGCCTCATCGGCCTGCTCGGCTACGTCGACGACTGGACCGGCACCGACACCATCACCAGTCTGGAGACCAACCTCCTGGAGGCCTCCCGCACCGTCCTGTCCGACAAGGGCGTGCGCCAGATCGCCCAGCCGATCCTCGACGACGTGATGAAGGGCGGCCGCCCCGACGTCATCTCGGTCGGCTTCCTGTTCGCCCTGTGGTCGGGGTCGCGCGCGGTGAACGTCTTCATAGACACGATCACCGTCATGTACGGCCTCGACGGGGTGCGCGGCATCGTCAAGACCCGGCTGGTGGCGTTCCTGCTGTTCCTCGCCGCGCTGCTGATCGGCTCGGTGGCGCTGCCGCTGATGGTGGCGGGGCCGGACGCCGTGGTGCGGATCCTGCCCTGGTCGGAGACCGTGGTGCAGGTCCTGTACTGGCCCGTCGTCATCGTCCTGTCGGTCGCGTTCCTGACGACGCTGTACCACGTGTCCGTGCCGGTGCGCTCGCCGTGGATCGAGGACGTGCCCGGCGCCCTCGTCGCCCTCGCCATGTGGGTGCTCGGCAGCTTCCTGCTGCGCATCTACCTCACCAGCACCATCGAGGGCGCCACCATCTACGGCTCCCTCGCCGCGGCCGTCGCCGTCCTGCTGTGGATCGGTGTGTCCGCGTTCGCCGTGCTCGTCGGGGCCGCGGTCAACGCCGCGATCGACCGGGTCTGGCCGGCCGCCGCCACCGCCGCGGCCCGCGAGGCCAACGAGCGGGCGCGCGAGGCCCAGGTCGCCGAGTACGTGGCACGCGCGGCCGCCGGTCTGGAACCGGACCCCGACGACCCGGACATGCCGTCCGAGTTCCCCGAACGCTGGTCCCGTTTCCTCCCCCCGGAGGACGTCACGTCCCGGCTGCGCACCCATGTGAAGAACCCGCACCACCACACGCCGCACAAGAAGAACGGCAGCTCCTAGAAGGCCATCGGTCAGATGCGCCAGGCCCCCGCCGCCGCGGCCTCCCGCACGAAGGCCGAGAAGTCGCGCGGGCCCCGGCCGAGCACCTCGCGCACATCGTCGGTGAGGTGCGCGTTGCGTCCGTCCAGGAGGGTCTCGAAGACCTCCACCAGCAGCGCCGCCTCCCCGGCCGGCACCCCGAACCCGGTCAGCGCCTCCCCGTAGGCCGGGGCGGGCACCGGCGTGTACGTGATCGCGCGCCCCGTCGCCGCCGCGATCTCCGCGACCGCCTCCCGCCAGGTCAGCAGCCGCGGCCCGGTCAGCCCCAGTGTCCGCCCCGTGTACCGGTCGCCGTCCGCCAGCACCGCCGTCACCACGTCCGCGATGTCCCGGACGTCGACGAACGGCTCACACACCTCACCGGCCGGGAACACCAGCTCCCCGTGCGCGAGCCCCTCCACCAGCGGCCCCTCGCTGAAGTTCTGCGCGAACCACGAGGCCCGTACGACCGTCCAGTCCGCGCCGGACCCCTTCAGCGCCTCCTCCGCGGGCAGCGCCTGGTCCTCACCGCGCGCCGACAGCAGCACCAGCCGCCGCACCCCGAGCCCGGCCGCCTCCCGCGCCAGCGCCCCGATGCCCTCGGCCGCCGCCGGGTCGCCGATGTCGGTCGGGTACATCAGATAGGCCGCGTCCGCGCCCCGAAGGGTCCGCTCCCACGTCGACCGGTCACCCCAGTCGAAGCCCCGCGCCCGGGACGCCGCCCGGACAGTGAACCCCGCCGCACCCGCCGCGCGGGCCACCCTGCTTCCCGTACGCCCCGACGCCCCGGTCACCACCACGGTCCCGTTCCCACCGGCCGTCACAGCCGCGTTCTCCTCGTTGCGTGTCATGCCTCCAGTCAACGGCCGCGTGTCCCGGGCGCCCATCGCCGAACGGCTCACTCCCATACGCGGGCGTCTACCCTGACGGCATGGACGCCCTTGCCGGTCTGCTCGACGGCCCCCGCGCGCGCGGCGCGTTCATGATCCGCGCGTGCTTCGAACCGCCGTGGTCGGTCCGCGTCGAGGACCGCGCCCCGCTCACCGTCATGGTCATGGTCCGCGGCGAGGCGTGGGTGACGCCCGACGCGGGCGAGCCGGTCCGGCTGCGCGCCGGCGACCTCGCGATCGCCCGCGGCCCCGACCCCTACACCTGCGCCGACGACCCCGGCACCCCGCCCCAGGCCCTGATCCTGCCGGGCGCCGAGTGCCGGTACCCCGACGGACGCCCCCTCAACGGCGCGATGGACCTCGGCGTGCGCACCTGGGGCGACCGGCCCGACGGCTCGGCCGTCCTGCTCATCGGCACCTACCCGTGGGAGGGCGAGGTCGGCGGACGGCTGCTCAACTGCCTGCCCCCCCTGCTGTCCCTCACCGCCGATGTGTGGGAGTGCCCCCTCACCCCCTATCTGATGACCGAGATCGCCCGTGACGCCCCAGGCCAGGAGGTCGTCCTGGACCGGCTGCTCGACCTGCTCGTCATCGCCGCGCTCCGGGCGTGGTTCGCCCGCCCGGAGGCCGAGGCCCCGGGCTGGTACCGGGCGCAGGCCGACCCGGTCGTCGGACGGGCGCTGCGGCTCCTCCAGGACGACCCCGCCCACCCCTGGACGGTCGCCTCGCTCGCCGCGAAGACGGGGGTGTCCCGGGCCGCGCTGTCCCGGCGGTTCACCGAACTGGTGGGGGAGGCGCCGATGACGTACCTCACCGGATGGCGGCTGGCGCTCGCCGCGGACGCGCTGCGCGACACCGACGACACCCTGGAGGCGATCGCGCGGCGCGTCGGCTACGGCAGCCCGTTCGCGCTGTCCGGCGCCTTCAAACGGGTGTACGGGGTGAGCCCGCAGGAGCACCGGCGGCGTCCCGCCCCGGCCCGGGTCGGCACCCGTGTATGAGGAGCGGGCGTCCCGGCTGCCGGGGGCCGTCGTCTGGACGAACACCCCGGACGCGTCCGACACCGGGCGGGTCCTGCCCGACGGCTGCATGGACCTGCTGTGGCACGACGGACGGCTACTGGTCGCCGGGCCCGACACCCACGCCCAGCTCACCGAGGGCACGGCCGGTGCCTGGAGCGGAGTCCGGTTCTTCCCGGGGACCGCGCCCGCCCTCCTCGGCGTCCCCGCCCACGAACTGCGCGACCGGCGGGTCGACCTCGCCGACCTGTGGCCCGCGTCCCGGGCCCGCCGGCTCGGCGCCCGCGTCGGAGCGGCGGCCGACCCGGCGACCGCCCTGGAGGACGCCGCCCTGGACCTGGCCGCCGACGCGGGACCGTCCGACCCGCTGCTGCGCCCCCTCGTCACCGCCCTCGGCGCGGGCCGCCCCGTCGCCGCCGTCGCCGACGAACTGGGGCTCGGAGCCCGCCGGTTGCACCGCCGCTCACTGGCCGCCTTCGGGTACGGCCCCAAGACCCTGGCCCGGATCCTGCGGCTCCGGCGCGCCCTGCGGCTGGCCCGCTCCGGCGTGCCCTACGCGGACACCGCGGCCCGCGCGGGCTATGCCGACCAGGCCCATCTCGCCCGTGACGTCAGGGAGCTGACGGGACTCACCCTCGGTGGACTACTCGGCGGGTAGCGGCGCGAACAGGTCCACGCCGTTGCCGTCCGGGTCCCGGACCACGGCGTAGCGCTGCCCCCAGAAGGCGTCCCACGGCTTGAGCGCGCCGTCGTACCCCGCGCCCACCAGGTCCTCGTACACCGCGTCCACCTCGGCCGGACCGTCGCACCGCAGCGCCAGCCCGGCCCGGCCGTCCCCGGTCGGCGGCCGCCACTCCGGATGGAAGGACCGGACCGTGTCCTCGGTGTCGAGCAGCAGCCGTACCCCGCCGGGCGGCGCGGCCTCGGCGTGCGGCTCGTGCTCGGCGCCCTCGGGGAAGGGGAAGCCCAGACGCCGGTAGAAGGCGACGGAAGCGGCCATGTCGGAGACGATCAGGCCGACGGCATCGAATCGTGGAGTCATGCGGTCACCGTAGGAACCGGGAGAGGGGCCCGTCTTGAAGAAAACGGACACCGGATGCGGTCAGTGGAAGGTGACCGGCCCCTTGGGTGTGTCCAGCGTGAAGGAGAGCCCGACCGGGCCCACCGTCAGGGCGAGATCGGTGCCGAGCGAGCGCACCAGCGGCCGGACCGCCTCCGGGGCGGGCCCGCTCCCCGACATCGACAGCAGCGGAGTGACGGGCAGCCCGGCGGCCGTGGGATGGGGCGAGTCGCCCCAGTCGATCAGGAAGGGCACCAGACCGGACGCGTCGGCGTCCTCGCCGTCAGTGAGCCGCCATCGCAGCAGCGTGCCGTCTGGCCGGCGCCTGCTCATCGGCTTCGCCGGGCCCGGGTCGTACCCCTGGGCCCGCGCGGCCGCGATCGCCGCGTCCAGGTCGGGCGGGGCGATCGCCCAGGTGAGGGTGCGGGCGGTGGTGAGCCCCAGGGACGCGAAGGGCCGCGGACGCCCCGGAGCGGCCTGCTCCGGGTCCGGGCCGATGATCTCCAGATAGCTCGAACCGCCCAGCGCCACCAGATGGTTGCGGGTGCCGCGTCCGACATGTACCCCGCCGGGGGCCGGCTCCACCCCCGTGCGACGGGTGAACTCGGCGAGGGCGGCGGCGAGATCGGGCGTCGCCAGCACGAGATGATCCAGGAACGGGGGAATGGCATTCATCCCGGCCGAGGCTACGCAGTGCCCCCGTTCCGGGGGAACACCCCCACGCGGGGCGGGAGTTCACAGCGAGCCGGTCCGGGCGGACCCGCCACCTACGCTGGACCGCATGGCCGTACGACTCCTCGTCTTCACCCGCACCACCGACTACCGGCACGCGTCCATCCCGGCCGGGGTGGAGGCGCTGCGCACGCTCGGCGGCTTCACGGTGGACCACACCGAGGACCCGGCGGCTCTCGAGCGCCCCCTCGACGGTTACGCGGCCGTCGTCTTCCTCTCCACCAGCGGCGACGTGCTCACCCCCGCCGGACGCGAACGGCTCCTCGCCCACATCGGCTCCGGCGGCGGCTTCGCCGGCATCCACGCGGCCGCCTGCACCGAGTACGGCTGGCCCGCCTACGGCGACCTGCTCGGCGCCCGCTTCGACCGGCACCCCGCGTACCAGCCCGGCAAGGTGGTCGTCGAGGACCACGACCACCCCGCCACCCGGCATCTGCCACCCGTGTGGGAACTCACCGACGAGTGGTACGACTTCCGCCGCAGCCCCCGGGGCGCCGTCCGGGTCCTGGCCTCCGCCGACGAGTCGTCGTACGACGGAGGCGGCATGGGCGACGACCATCCGCTCGCCTGGTGCCGTGAGCCCGGTGCCGGGAGGGTCTTCTACACGGCCCTCGGCCACGCGGCCGAGCTGTACGACGACCCCGCCTTCCGCGCCCATCTGCGGGGCGGGATCGGCTGGGCGGCGGGCCCGCCCTGATCCGAACGAAAGACCCTAGCGGCCGGGCCGGGGGAGGGCGTGGAACTGGGGGCCGTAGTTGCCGCGGCCGTCCGGGAGTGGGGTCTCCATCAGCTCCACCGCCGGCTGCTCCAGACCGCGCATGGTGCGGATGCCGGCGCCCAGGCTGCGGTGCCCACCGCCCGCCCAGGCGTCGTCGAGGGAGTCCAGCACCGTGCTGTACATGGCGTCGAAGCGGAACAGCGTGCCTCCGACGTGCACCGACGCACGGGGCCAGCCGCCTGCCGGGACCGGCGCCATGGGACGCACGTCAGGGAACGGCACCGCGGGGCCGACGTACCGCCAGCCCTCGGCGGTCTCCCGCAGCTCCCGGCCGTGGTAGATCTCCCCGAACGCGTAGTAGTGCGCGGGGGCGTCCTGCGAGAACGAGTCGTTCGGCGAGGCGGCCGTGCCCTCGCCCTGCTCCCTGATCACCTCGATGTCGTGCTCGACGTCGTCCAGCGTCCGCACGGGCCGCAGCTCGTCGGAGTCGATGCGCTGGGACACCTGCCCCCGCGTCGACAGCTCCGGCCGCACCGACCGGAACGCGCCCAGCAGGCCCTCGTAGAACTCGCCGACCGTGGGGGACGCCGGCGCGCTGCGGACCAGCGGCTCCTCGGGCGCCTCGATGGCCATCATCACGTCCCGGACGTAGTCCTTGCTGAGCCCCGACAGATAGACGGTCACGCCCGCCCGCACCCCGCCGGGCAGCGGCCCCGGGAAGACCGGCGCGGCGGCCTTGACCTGCGGCCGGCCGCCGATCGCGACCAGCAGGTTGCACACGATGCCCAGGTGGTACATCTCGTCGCCGACGATGCGCCGGATCATCCGCGCGACCTCGTGGCGCTGGTTCCGCACCGACCACCAGCCGCACAGATAGGGCGGGATCGTGGCCAGCTCCAGGGCGATGGCGACCTGCAGCGCGGACCGCAGCCAGTCGATGTCGCGGCCGTCCGCCGGGACGGCCATCAGCCGGGCCACCGACCCGAGCCGGGCCGTCGCGGCGGCCGTCTCCCGGGGCGCCGCCTGCGCGGTCTGCGCTGTCCCGGCGACCGCGGCCGGCGCTCCGGCCGCCAGCGCTGCCGACGCCAGGAAACTCCTGCGCCTGAACGGGGCCACCGCCGGCTCGTCCGGCTCTTCGCTCATACCCGTCTCCCTCGCCTCAGCTCATGGGGCGGGCCCCGGCCCGGCTCGGCACGGCGGCACACGGGCCCCTCGACAGCTCGCGAAGCTAGCAGCGATCACCCCCGCCACCAGGGCACACGTGCCGAGCGCCGCCGCGACCACCCGGCCGGTCCAACGCGACGCCCCCACCCCGCCACCTACGCCGAACGGCCCCTTCCGCCCCCCCGTCCGATGGAATATCCGGCCACAATGAGGTGCTCTGATCTTCACGGTGCACGAGCGCGGTGGAGGAGGCTGGAGGACGGATGACGGCACTCCGGACGGACCCTGTGGTGAGCACGCCCCACGGCGCGGTACGGGGCAGATACGAGGACGGCGTCGCCGTGTTCAGGGGCATCCCGTACGCGGCACCGCCCTTCGGCCCCCGCCGGTTCCGGCCGCCGGAGCCGCCCGAGCCGTGGGACGGCGTGCGGGACGCGCTCGCCTTCGGCCCGACCGCTCCGAAGCCGCCGTACTCCGAGGCGTTCGCCCACTACCTGTCCGACCCGACCGTGCCCGGCGACGACTGCCTCAACCTCAATGTCTGGACGCCCGACCCGGCCCCCGGCGCCCGGCTGCCCGTCATGGTGTGGCTGCACGGCGGCGCTCTCACCCGAGGCTCCTCCGCGGTGCCGGTCTACGACGGGCGGGCCTTCGCCCGTGACGGGGTCGTCATGGTCTCCGTGAACTACCGGCTCGGTGTCGAGGGGTACGGCTACTTCCCGGACGCCCCCGCCAACCCGGGACTGCGCGACCAGCTGGCCGCGCTGGAGTGGGTGCACGCGTCCATAGCCGCGTTCGGCGGCGACCCCGACCGGATCACACTGTTCGGCCAGTCCGCCGGCGCCATCAGCATCGGCGCGCTGCTCGCCGCCCCGCCGGCCCAGGGCCTGGTCCGGCGGGCCATCCTGCAGAGCGGGCCGCCCGAGGCCGGCGAACGGGACAAGGTGCGCCGCATGGTGCGCCGGATGGCGACCCGGCTGAAGATCCCGGCGACCGCCGCCGCGTTCGCCGACGTCGACCGTGAGCTGCTGCTGCGCACCCAGGGAGAGGTGGGCCGGCTCAGCTCGCCCGTGCTCGGCGGCCCGGCCTTCGGGATCGTCGTCGACGGCGACCTCGTGCCCCGCGAGCCGCTGGAGGCGCTGACCGACGGCGGCGCCGCGGCGGGCGTCGAGCTGATGATGGGCTGGACCAGGGACGAGTACCGGCTGTGGCTGGTGCCCGGCGGGCTGCTGGAGCGCGTCGACCGGCTCGGCGCGGTCGCCCTCGCCGGAGCCATGGCCCGCTGCCACGTCGGCTCCGACGTCCCGCGCGGCTACCGCGCACTGCACCCGGAGGCCGGCACCGCCGAGACGGTCGGCCAGATGGTCACCGACCACCTGCTGCGCCGCCCCCTGCACCGCCTGGCCGACGCCCGCCCCGGATCGTCGTACATGTACGAGTTCGCCTGGCCCTCCAACCTCCCCGACCTGGGCTCCTGCCACGCGCTGGAACTGGGCTTCGTCTTCGACACCGGGGAGGCCCCCGAGTCCCGCAAACTCGCCGGCGAGGGCGCCCCGCAGGCGCTCGCCGACGAGATGCACGGGGCGTGGGTCCGGTTCGCGACGGACGGCGACCCCGGCTGGCAGCCCTGGGACCCGACCCACCCGGTCCGCGTCTTCGGCGACGGCGTCCCCCGCACGGACCTCGGTCCTCGAGACGCCGAACTGTCCCTCTGGACCCCAGCACCCCACCCCCCGGACCCCGCCCCCGCCCCGGCCGACGGCACCGCGGCGCGCGGGACGGAGATGCGGGCGGTCGTCCGCCGACTGCGCCTGCCGGGGGCGGTCCGGCGGCATTGAGGGCTGCGGCGCCCGGGGACGTTGCCTGCGGTGTGCAGGCGGCCCGGTACGTGCCTTCGGCTGATGCGCGCGCTGAACGCTCGCGGGGCTTCGACTCCGGAGGGGTGGAGTTGCCGTGCCGCCCGTCCGGGCGGGGACCGGCGCGCCGGTCGCAGGACCGCCCGGGGCGGACGGCGCCGACGGGTGGGGCCCGCTCGCCGCAGCACCCGGCAGCCCCGCACGGGCATGGGCGGGTTCCGCCCGGGTGCGCTCGGACTCGGCAGGGGCCGGCCTGCGGGTCGCCGGCCACCCGCGGGCCCGTGGGCGGGCGGCGGGACGTCACGCCCCAGGCGTCAGCGTTCGGGAGAGGGCCGTGATCGTCGGGGGGCCCACGCGGCAGCAGCCGCCGATCAGGTGGGCGCCCGACACACGCCAGTGCCTGGCCAGGGCGGGGGAGAGGGTGGGCCGGCCGTCCCAGGCCCGGGTCGTCGCGTTCCAGGACTCGCCGCTGTTCGGGTAGGCGACCACCGGCAGGCCCGTCACCCGGGCCGCGACGGCGACCGCGCCCTCGACGTCCTCCGGGGCGCAGCAGTTCACCCCGACCGCGATCACCTCGTCGGCGCCGGCGACGAGCCCGAACGCCTCCTCCAGCGGCTGCCCGGCGCGCGTGCGGCCGCCGCTGACCGTGTACGACAGCCAGGCCGGGACGCCCAGCCCGCGCACCGCCCGCAGCAGCGCCACGGCCTCGTCGGTGTCCGGGACCGTCTCCAGCGCGAGCACGTCCGGCCGGGCCCCGGCGAGGACCTCCAGCCGGGGCCGGTGGAACCGCTCCAGCTCCGCCACGCTCAGCCCGTACCGCCCCCGGTACTCGGAGCCGTCCGCGAGCATCGCCCCGTACGGCCCGGCGGACGCCGCCACCCACAGCGGCCGGCCGATCCCGCGCACCCGCGCCCGCCGGGCCGCCTCGCGCGCCAGCTCCACACTCGACGCGATCAGCCCGGCGGCCCGCTCCCGGTCCACCCCGCGCCGCGCGAAACCCTCGAAGGTCGCCTGGTAGCCGGCGGTGATCGCCACGTCCGCGCCCGCCTCGAAGTAGGCGAGGTGGGCTGCGACGATCGCCTCGGGCTCCTCCGCGAGCAGCCGCGCCGACCACAGCTCGTCGCTCAGATCGTGGCCCTGGGCCTCGAGCTGGTTGGACAGACCTCCGTCGAGTACGACGGTGCCCGTGGCGAGGGCCTCGGCGAGGGTCGGCGTGCCGTTCATGCACGTGACGGTAGTCGAACGCGGGACGGGAGGGGGTCTGGCGCTGCAGGGGCGGGTGCGGGTGGGATGGGGAGTGGGAGTGCTTCACCGCCGTCGGAAGGAGCGCCCCCGGCGTACGACCGTCGACCAGCCCACGAGCCGGGAGTGCCATGCCGCTGTCGTTCGACGTCCCGCAGGACGGGGACTCCGCCCTCAGCCCCTACACCGGCCGCACCCGCGCCCACTGGGAGGCGACGGCCGACTCCCTGCTCGCCGCCGTCGAGCCGTACGCCACCGGCGACCGCGCCCTCTACCACCTGCCCGGTGACCGCCCGAGCTGGTCCGGCCGCCTCTCCGACGGCCTGGAGGGCTACGCCCGCACCCTGCTCCTCGCGGCCTTCCGCCGGGACGAGACCGTTCTGGAGCGCTACGCCGACGGACTCGCGGCCGGGGTGTCCGGGGTGTGGCCCCGCATCGAGGACCGGGGGCAGCCGCTCGTCGAGGCGGCGTCGATCGCGCTCGCGCTGAGGCTCACCCGGCCCCTGCTGTGGGACCGGCTGCCGGACGCGGTGCGGCAGCGCGCGGCCGCCTGGCTCGGCGACGCGCTCACCGCCGAACCCTGGCCCTGCAACTGGGAGTTGTTCCCGGTGACCGTCGGCGGCTTCCTCCAGGAGATCGGGCACGCGCCCGAGGCCTCCCGCACGGCGATCGACCGGGGCCTGGCCCGCATCGAGGACTGGTACGTCGGCGACGGCTGGTACACGGACGGGGACGGCCGCAAGTTCGACTACTACAACGGCTGGGCCATGCACCTCTACCCGGTGCTGCACGCCTGGCTGGCCGGTGACACCCACCTCCTCGACTTGTACGGCAGCCGGCTGTCCCGCCATCTCGCCGACCACGCCCGGCTGTTCGGCGGCGACGGTGCCCCGATGCGCCAGGGCCGCTCCTTGACCTACCGGTTCGCCACGGCGGCCCCCCTGTGGCTGGGCGCGCTCACCGGGCACACGCCCCTCGCGCCAGGTGTCACCCGGCGGCTGGCGTCCGGCGCGCTGACGTACTTCCTGGAGCGCGGCGCGGTGGACGAACACGGTCTGCTGACGCTCGGCTGGCACGGCCCCGACCCCTCGGTCCTGCAGGGCTATTCGGGGCCCGCGTCCCCGTACTGGGCGAGCAAGGGCTTCCTCGGCCTGCTGCTCCCGGCCGGCCACCCGGTGTGGACGGCGGTGGAGGAACCCGCGCCCGTCGAGCGCGAGGACGCCGTCACCGCCCTCGCCGCCCCCAACTGGCTGCTGCAGGGCACGCGTTCGGACGGGCTGGTCCGGCTGCACAACCACGGCAGCGAGGACGTCCGCTACGACCCGTACTACACGCGGCTCGCCTACTCCACGGCCACGGCGCCCTCACCGTCGTACGACAACTCCGTCGTCGTCGGCGGCGATCCACGCCGTACGGACATCGTGCCGCTCGGGGTGGGCGACGGCTGGGCGGCGTCCCGGCACTCGGTCGGCGACGGGGTCCGTGTCACCAGTGTGGTGCTGGCGGAGGGTGCGGCCGAGGTGCGGATCCACGAGGTCACGGGCGCGCCGGTCGGGACGGAGGTACGGGTGACCGGGTGGGCCGCGTCCGGCGGATCGCGGTCCGAACTCGTGCCGGTCCATGGCCTGTCGGGGGAGGACGAGTCGACCGGGGTGACGGCCGCCGGACCCACCCTCTTCGCCGTCCTGGCCCGTCTCACGGCGGAGACCGACCCCGTCCCGCTCGCGGACCTGGTGTCCGTGCGGCCGTCCGGGAACGGCGATGTGGACGTCCGGTGGAGCAGCGGCCGCCGGCTGCGGGTCCGGCCGACGCGGGACTGCCCGGTGGTCGACACTTCGGCCGGGGCCGAACGGATCCGCCCCTAGCGTTCCCCGTATGACGTCGACGACCCCGTTCGCCGCGCTCCACCACGGTGACGCGCCCCTGCTGCTGCCCAACGCCTGGGACCACGCCTCCGCCGCCGCCCTGGCCGCCCGGGGCTTCCCGGCGGTCGGTACGACGAGTCTGGGGGCCGCCGCTGCCGCCGGGCTGCCCGACGGCTCCTCCGCCACCCGTGACGAGACCCTGCGCCTCGCCCTCGTGCTCGGCTCCGGGCCGTTCCTGCTCTCCGTCGACGCGGAGGACGGCTACAGCGACGAACCCGAGGAGGTGGCCGCGTTCGCCCGGCAGCTCGCGGCCGTCGGAGCCGTCGGCGTCAACCTGGAGGACCGGCTGGGCGACCCCGTCCGGCACGCGGCGAAGATCGCCGCGGTCAAGGCCGCCGTCCCCGGGCTCTTCGTCAACGCCCGGACCGACACCCACTGGCTGGGAGAGGGGAGCGAGGACCCGAGGCGCCGGCTCGACGCCTACCGGGAGGCGGGAGCCGACGGGGTGTTCGTGCCCGGGCTGACCGACGCCCGGGAGATCGCCGCCCTGGTGAAGGATCTCGACGTCCCCCTGAACGTCCTGCACAGCCCGGCCGGACCCACTGTCCCCCGGCTCGCCGAGCTCGGTGTCCGTCGCGTCAGCCTCGGCTCCCTCCTCTACCGGGTGGCGCTGGGTGCCGCGCTCGACGCGGTCGGCGCGATCGCGGCCGGACGGCCGCCGGCCGGGACCGTCCCCTCGTACCGGGATGTCGAGAAGCTGGGACGGCGCGGTGACGCGGGACACGGCGGCGGGCGGTGAGCCCCTGTTAGCCTTGAAGCCTTCCCGGGTATCAGACCCTTTGGACTCATCACCGGCGAGGGACCGAGGAACCATGACCATGGACATCCCCGGCGACAGGCGACTGGCGGCCGCCGTCGTGATGGACGAGGACCGGCGGGTCCTCCTGGTCCGCCGCAGCGTCAAGGAGCGGTTCCTGCCCCGGGTCTGGGGCGTCCCCTGCGGAAAGCTGGAGCCCGGCGAGCGCCCCGAGGACGGCGCGCTGCGGGAGCTCAAGGAGGAGACCGGCCTGCTCGGCGAGGTCGTCCGCAAGGTCGGCGAGTCGTCCTTCCTCAGCGACTACCGAGGCCACGAGATCAAGAACTGGCAGGACAACTTCCTGGTCCGCCCGCTGACTTCGGCGATCACCCTGCCCGAGCCCGACCAGGACTCCGTCTGGCTGAGCCGCGCCGAGCTGACGACGGTCGACGTCGACGCGTACAACCTCGACGTCGTCCGGCAGGCCTTCAGCGCGGCCTGAGGCGGTCCGCCAGCTCGCCCAGCGCCGCCAGATACTCCGGCACCGCCAGCGGCACCTTCGCCACCGCGCCCGGATGCGGGCCCGCCGCCGTGAACACGTCGGTGTGCCGCCGCCGTCCGGCCCCCGTCTCCAGGAAGAGCGTCACCGTCGGCTCGTCCGTGTCGCACCAGGCCCGGTGCAGGGTGTGCGCGGGCAGCGCGTACGAACTGCCCGCCGCGTACTGGCCGGTGTGCGTCAGCCGCAGCCTCGCCTCGCCCGCCGCCGCCAGCGTCCAGTCCGCCGAGCCGTGCGCCAGCGACTCCTCGTAGCGGGCCGCCGTGAGACCGTCACCGTCGCCGGACACCTCGTACAGCTCCATCGCCAGCCGGCCCCGCACCACATAGGAGGCCAGCGGCGAACGGTGGTTGTGGATGTCCTCCTTGCCGATCGTCCCCGCGTCCGGATGCCACACATGCGCGCGCAGCATGTGCCGCGGCCCCGCGTCGATCAGCAGCAGCTTGTCGAAGCCCAGCACATGCCGGTACGAGAGCCGGGCCGTGCCCTCCGGATCGCCCGCGCCGGACGCCAGTTCGGCGACGAGCGCCGACAGGGCCCCGTCCGCGCCGAGTTCGCCGACGACCCGGCGGGCGGCCGCCGCCTGTTCGTGCTCGGGCAGCTCGCCGTCCAGCGCCTCCGCCAGCAACCGCCGTGCCGCCCGCACCCGCCGACCACCCATGCACCCGTCCTCCCGTACCGCAGCGGCTCATCCGCGTGGCTGATACATCCATACGGCATGGGCACGCAGCGCCGAAAGGCCCTGATACGTCATCCACATGGGCCGGCGCAGCTCGGTGCCGTCGCCGCCGCGCCCCCACACCCAGACCCCGCCCCGCTGCCCGGCCCACACCGCGGCCAGCGCCCCGTCCAGCCGGACCCGCCACTCGTCCTCCAGGCCCTCGGCCCGCGCGACGGCCACGGCACCCGGCGTCAGCAGCGCGCGCACCAGCCAGGACGCGGTGAAGTGCCGCACGCCCAGCACCTCGTGCCGGGACGGGTCGTCGGTACGCGGGCGGCGCACCTCCTCGTGCAGGTTCTCCAGGTCGGGGCAGGTGTCGTGCGGCGCGTCCGGGCAGGCCAGCAGCCAGCGGATGCCGTCCTCGCGCGCGGTCCGCGCCCGCTCGCCGCGGGCGTCGGCGTCCTCGCCCAGCACCCGTGCCGCCCGGTCCAGGGCGACCACGGCCTGCGCGGTGTGCAGCGGCGACGGCCTTCCGTACGGCGGCTGCAGCCGGTAGCCCCAGCAGCGCAGATGGTCCCGGCGCCCGTCGCTGATCGCGCCGTCCGCGAGGGCCTCGCGCAACAGGGAGAGCAGCGGGGAGCCGGGCGCGGCCCGCAGCAGCCCGCGCAGCACGGTCGTCACCACATGCGTGGACTCCCAGCCGGCGCGGTCCAGCTCCCGGGTGAAACCGGCCGTGCAGAGGTCCACCTCGGCGCCCAGCCGGTCGGCCGGCACGCCCGCGCGGGCCAGCGCGCCCAGCACCAGCGCGGTGACCTCGGGACGTGCCTGGGAGCCCTGGGAGCGCGCCGACCAGCCGCCCTCGGGCAGCCGCAGCCGCCACAGCGTGTCCACCAGCTCGCCGGTGCTCAGCCGCCCGTCGGGCATCCCCAGGTCGAGCATCATGTGCAGGCCGTACGCGGTGCCCACGGACGTAGGCCAGGACGGGGTGCTCTCGCCGAGGGAGTGCGGCCAGCCGGTGAGGCGCCCGCGCCGCGGGTCCTCCACGACGCACACCTGCTCGACGAGGGCGTCGTACGCGGAGGCGAACACCTGCGGGAGCGGGCCGGACGCGCCCGTGCCCGGACGGTCACCGCCGCCGCCCCGGTTGCCCGCCGCGGCCCGGGCGCGCAGCAGGCCGGCCGCCAGCCAGACGGCGACGAAGGTGCCGAGCCCACTGACACCGGAGATCAGATAGCGGGCCGCGGAGCCGTCCAGCGAGTCCGGCAGCACCCCGAACAGGGCCTGGAAGACGGCGTATCCGGCGGCCGCCGCGCCGAGTCCGCCGAGCCAGCCGACGAAACGGGCCGGCGGCGAGCCGGCCGGGTCCTCACCGTCGGCGGGGGGAGGGGCGGGACCGGGGCGACGGGATCTCAACGGGCCGCGTCCTAACTGCTGTTGGGACAAGACGCGCTCCCTCCCCCGTGGCGGCCGCGTGTGGCTTCCGCGAAGCTTCCAGTCTAAGAGTTCCGAACAAAAGTGGAGTCCGATCAGCTCGCGGCGTCTGGTGCGTGCGATCGCAAGGCGCCGGAAGCCCCTGGTAGTGGGGCTACCAGGGGCTTCCGGCAACGCGGCGAGCGTGCGGGCCAGACGCCGCGAGCCGGGCTCCACTTTTGTTCGGAACTCTAAGTGGTCAGCGGGGCGCCTGGGGCGGCCGCCCGCCGGGCCCGCCCCGCGGCCAGTGCGAGAGGGCCACGTGCAGGGCGTCGACGGCCCGGTCCCAGGACTCCTCGACGTCCCGGGGGGCGCCGAACGCCCCGGTGGACTCCAGGGAGCAGTAGCCGTGGAAGGTGCTCCGCAGCAGCCGGACGGCGTCCGTGAGGTCGGGCTCCTCGAGGCCGTAGGCGCGCAGCATGCCGTAGGTGATCTCGGCGGTGCGGCGCAGGGCGGGGGAGTCGGCGATCAGCTCCTGGTCGATCGCCATCTGGGTCGCCGCGTACCGTCCGGGGTGCTCCAGCGCGTACGCCCGGTAAGCCGCCGCGAAGGCGACCAGGGCGTCCTTGCCGGCGCGGCCCGCCACGGCCGCCGCGATCCGGTCGATCATCTCGCCGCCGGCCAGCAGCGCCACCCGGGTCCGCAGGTCCTGGAGGTTGCGGACGTGCGAGTAGAGGCTCGCGTCCTTCACACCGAAACGGCGGGCCAGCGCCGACAGGCTGACGTTCTCGAACCCCACCTCGTCGGCGAGCTCGGCCGCCGCCGCGGCGAGGCGGTCGGCGGTCAGTCCTGCGCGGGCCATGGAGGTCCTTCGGTGGTGAGAGGCGGTGCGACAAGCGGAGATGCTAGTCCCCGGGTGCGGGCGGGGGCCTCACGCCCGTCCGTCGGGGCCACCCGGCCGGACCAGGCCGGTCTCGTACGCGAGGACGACCGCCTGGGCGCGGTCCCGCAGGTCCAGCTTGGCGAAGATCCGGGCCACATGGGACTTCACCGTCGCCTCGCTGAGCGTGAGGTGCGCGGCGAGCTCCGCGTTGGACAGACCCCGGCCGAGCAGCGTCAGCACCTCCAGCTCGCGCGGGGTCAGCGCGGCCAGATCGGCGGGGACGGCCGGCGGCCCGGCGGTGTCCCCGGCGGCGAAGCGCTCCACCAGACGGCGGGTGATGGCGGGCGCGAGCAGCGCGTCGCCCGTGCCGACCAGCCGGACGGCCGCCGCCAGATGCTCGGGCGTCACGTCCTTCAGCAGGAAGCCGCTCGCCCCCATCGACAGGGCCGCGTACACGTACCGGTCCAGGTCGAAGGTGGTGAGCATGAGCACCCGGCAGTGCGGCGCCTCCCGGAGGATGCGGCGGGTCGCCTCCAGGCCGTCCATGGTGGGCATGCGGATGTCCATCAGGACGACGTCCGGGGCGAGTTCACGGGCCAGCGTCACCGCCTCCACGCCGTCCGCGGCCTCGCCGACGACGTCGATGCCGCGCACCGTCAGGATCAGCCGGAAACCGGTGCGGATCAGGGTCTGGTCGTCGACGATCAGCACCCGGGGCCCGGGCCCGTCCGCCGGCGCCGTCACGGCCGGTCCAGGGGGATGCGGGCGCGGACCCGGTAGCCGCCGCCGAGACGCCGGCGGGCGTCCAGGTCACCGCCGTACACCGCGACCCGCTCGCGCAGACCCAGCAGGCCGCGGCCGGTGCCCTCGCGGGGGCGGGGCACCGCCGGGCGTGCGGCCGGGCCGCCGGTCAGCACGCTCGGGCCGGTGTTCAGCACCTCGACGCGCAGCGCGTGGTCGGCGTAGCGGACGCTGACCTCCGCCCGGCCGCCGTCGCCGTGCCGGAGGGCGTTCGTCAGAGCCTCCTGGACGATGCGGTACGCCGTCACGTCGATGCCCGGCGGCAGCGGGCGCGGCTCGCCGGAGATGCGCACCTCCACGGGCAGCCCCGCGAACGACACCCGGTCCACCAGCTGCCCGAGCCGGTCGAGGCCGGGCTGCGGAGCCGGCACGGACGCCCCGCCCGTCTCCGGGTCCCCGTCCGTCTCGTCCCGGCCGTCCGCCGGCGGGGCGAGCACCCCCAGCAGATGCCGCAGATCCGTCATCGCGCCCCGCCCCGCGTCCTCCACGGCACGCAGCGCCGCCGCGGCCTCGTCCGGCATCGTGCCGAGCACCTCGCGGGCCGCGCCCGCCTGGACGACCATGAGGCTCACCGTGTGACTGACGATGTCGTGCAACTCCCGTGCGATCCGGTCCCGTTCGGCCGCGACGGCCGCGCGTGCCGCGCTCTCCCGCTCCCGTTCGAGCAGCCAGCCGCGCTCCCCGACGGCCGCCCGCCACCGCCGCCGCGTCCGCACCAGCGCGGCGGCCAGCACCACGACGGCCGCCCACGCCACCGAGGCGGCGGCCCAGCCCGCGTTCCAGTCCCCCATGAGGACAACCCTGGCAGACCGCCGGGGCCGCGCGCATCGGCCGGGCGATGCAGTGCCTGCATCCCGGGGATGAGAGGACGCCGGGATGCCATCCGGGGAGGGATGTCCGCGGCGGCGCCCGGCTCGTAGCGTCGTGTCCATGGTCACCGATGACAGCGCACACGACACCGTCGTACGGCTCGACGGCGTACACAAGGAGTACGGGGAGACGACGGCGCTGGCCGGGGTGTCCCTGGAGATCGGGGCCGGTGAGGCGGTCGCCGTGATGGGGCCCTCGGGGTGCGGGAAGACCACCCTGCTCAACATGATCGCCGGTCTGGACCGGCCCACCGGCGGCAGCGTCGTCGTCCACGGGGAGAACGTGGGGGAGGCCAGCGAGAAGGAGCTCGCCCTGTACCGACGGCACCGGATCGGCATGATCTTCCAGTTCTTCAACCTGATCGACGACCTGTCCGCCCTCGACAACGTGGCGCTGGCCGCCCAGCTGACCGGCACCCCCGCCCGGCAGGCCCGGCGCCGCGCCCTGGAACTCCTCGACGAACTCGGCGTCGCCGACCGGCGCAACGCCTACCCGGCCGTGCTCAGCGGCGGCGAACGCCAACGCGTCGCCGTCGCCCGGGCGTTGATGAACCGCCCGGCGCTGCTGCTGGCGGACGAGCCGACCGGCGCCCTCGACAGCCGGGCCGGGGAACAGGTGATGGACCTGCTGCTCGACCTCAACCAGATCGGGCAGACCCTGATCCTGGTGACCCACGACGCCCGGCTCGCCCGGCGCTGCGCCGGCCGCCTCATCGAACTCGCCGACGGCCGGGTGACCGGCGAACAGGCCCTGGAGGTGTCCGCGTGAGGGCCGTATGGCGGGCCGCGCGCGCGGCGGTACGGCGCCGCAGGCTCCAGACCCTCGTCATCGCCCTGGTCACCCTCACGTCCAGTACGGCCCTGGTGTTCGCCCTCGGCCTGCTCGACGCCGCCTCCGCCCCCTTCGACAAGGCGTTCGGCGCACAGCGCGGCCCGCACATGGTCGCCGTCCTCGACCCGGAGAAGGTCACCGACGAGCGGCTCGCACGGGTCGGCGGCCACCCCGGCGTCGAGGCGATGGCCGGCCCCTTCCGGCAGGCCACCGTCGAACTGCCCCGGGACGCCATGGAGTTCGGTCTCGGCACCGAGATCACCGTCGTCGGCCGAGCCGATCCGGGCGGGCCCGTGGGCCGGCTGGACCTGTGGGCGGGCCGCTGGGCCACCCGGCCCGGCGAGATCGTCCTCAACCGGCAGTCCGACTGGACCCCGGACGACCTCGGCGAACGGATCCCGGTGCGGCCGGGCGGCCCCGCGCTCACCGTCGTCGGGTTCGCCTTCGACCTCAGCCGGACCGCCGACGCCTGGGTGACGCCCGGCCAGATCGGCGCCCTGCGCCCGACCGCCACCCAGCTGCTGCTCCGCTTCCCGGACGCGTCCTCCGAGTCCCGGCTGCGCGCCCAGCTCGCCGACGCCACCGAGACATTGCCGGACGGCGCGCTCACCGCGTCCCGGTCGTATCTCGCCCTCAAGCACCAGGTGAGCAGCTCGGCCCGCGCCTACACCCCGTATCTGACGGCCTTCGGCGTCCTCGGGGTGGCGGTGGCCGTGCTCATCGTCGCCAACGTGGTGAGCGGCGCGGTGATCTCCGGCTTCCGGCAGATCGGCGTGCTCAGGGCGCTCGGCTTCACCCCGGGCCAGGTGGTCGCCGTCCACCTCACGATGGTCTCGGTGCCGGCGGTCGCCGGCTGCGCGCTCGGCACGGCCCTCGGCAACCTGCTCGCCGAGCCCTTCTTCGGGGCCGTGTTCACCGGGCCCGACGCGGGTGTGCTGCACGACAGCGTCTCCGTCTCGGGCCGGGTCGACGCGGTCACCCTGCTCGGCCTGCCCGTGGTCTGTCTGCTCGCCGCGCTGGCACCCGCGTTGCGCGTGCACCGGATGCCCGCGGCACGGGCGATCAGCGCCGGCAGCGCGCCACGCGCCGGACGGGCCCTGCGCCTCCAGCGGCGGCTCGCCGGCAGCGCGCTGCCGCGCCCGGTCAGCCTGGGCGTGGGCCTGCCGTTCGCCCGGCCCGGACGCAGCGCCCTGACGCTGGCGGCGGTGGTCCTCGGGGTCACCACGGTGACGTTCGCGGCGGGCCTCGCGACGACGATGGAACGGTTCGGCACCGCCGGGCGGGACGCCTTCCAGGTCACCGTGTACGCCTCCCGGTACCACGACGGCCGGGAGATCCCGCCCCGGCACCCGGACCTCGAACTGCACGCCCTGCTCGCCGGTCTGCCGGGCGCCACGGAGGTCACCGCCCGCTCCGCCGTGGACGTACGGCTGGTGGGCTCCGCGCACCCGGTGCTCCTCGAGGGACGCCGCGGGGACCGCCTCCCGCTCGGTGACGTGCTCACCGGCGGCCGGTGGATGCGCGGCGACCACGAGGTCGTGGCCGGCTCGGCCTTCCTGCGGCAGAACGGCGTACGGATCGGCGACCGGATCACCCTGGAGAAGGGCGGCCGGGATCTGCGGGTGCGGGTCGTCGGGGAGTTCATGGGCAACAACGCCCGGGTCGTCGTCTCCGGCTGGCCGGCCGTCACCGCGCTCGCACCCGACGAGAAGCCCATCGCGTACCACGTCAGGCTCGGCGCCGGTGCCGACCCGGACGCCTACGCCCGCGCCGCCCGGGACGCCGACAGCGGAGTGACCCCGGCGCCCCGGGGCCCGGACACCGTCACCCGCACCATCGTGGGCTCCGCCACCGCCCTCACCGTGATGCTCGCGCTGGTCGCCGCGCTCGGCGTGTTCCACACCGTCGTCCTCAACACCCGTGACCGGCGCCGCGATCTGGGCACGCTGAAGTCGATGGGCATGACCCCGGCGCAGGTCACCCTGATGACGGTGACGTCGATGGCGGTCCTCGGCGTCGTCGGCTCCCTGCTCGGCATCCCGCTGGGCGTGGCGGGCTACCAAGTGGTCGTCCCGCGCATGGCGGACGCCGTGGACATCACCCTCCCCGCGTACATGACCGACGTGTGGCGGGCCCCGGCCCTCACCGCGCTCGCCCTCGCCGGGGTGGCCATCGCCGTGCTCGGCGCCCTGGTGCCGGCCCGCCGTGCCGGCCGGCTCACCATCGCGGAGGTGCTGCGCGGCGAGTGACCGGGGCGGCGGGCCGGGGCCTCACCCGGCCTCGGCCGCCGAGAACACGAAGGAGAACTCGGCGGGCCCGGGCCACAGCCGGTACCGGGGGAGCGGGCCCGGACCGCAGGACTGGGAGCCGATGCCGTGCAGCCGGTGGTCCAGGTGGACCCAGACCGTGTCCCCGGGCACGAGGTCGGTGCGGTGCCGGGCGGCGTCCAGCTGCTCGGTGGTCCAGGGCCTGGCCGTGAACCAGAACTCCGGTTCGCCGTCGACCCGCAGACCGCCGATCTCCGCCCACCGCACATCGGCGCGGGCGCCGTTCTCCTGCGGGCGGACGTAGGGCGTGTGAAGTTCCCGGACGCTCGCGTCCCACAGCAGGTCCTTCGACGCCGCCCGGGTGTCCGGGTAGGACTCGTTCCCGCCGCCGAACCAGAAGACGGCGTCCTCGGGGGTGGCCCCGGGGAGGCCGAAGCGGACGCCGAGCCGGGGCAGCGGCACCCGCCACTCGCCGTCCGGTACGACCGACACGGTCAGCCGTACCCGTGTGCCGTCGGAGGTCCAGCGGTACACCGTGCGCAGGCCCACCTCCCGGGCGGCGGGCGCCACCCGGGTCCGTACGGTCAGGGCGTCACCGTCCGTCTCGACGGCCTCCAGCCGGTGCCGCATCCGGTGCAGGCCCAGCTCGCGCCAGAGCGGTCCGTACCGGGTGCCCGTCTGCCAGGCCGCCCCGTCGTCGTTGTCGGTCGTCGCCCGCCACACGTCCAGCCGCAGACCGCTCACCGGCACACCGAGGAGGGTGCGCGGCACGCCGGTGCGGGCGTCGAAGACAGCAGGGCCCAGTGCGATCCGGTCGCCGTCGACGGCGGGGCGCACACCGGTCACCGCGGGCGCCGGGGCGCGGCGGGCCACCGTCCCCTGCGCCCAGGCCACCTCGTGGTTCCGTCCGGCCCAGGGCGTGTCCTCGGCGAGCCGCGCCTCCACCGTCCACCGCACCTCCTCGCCCCCGCCGTCCGGGGCCTCGGGCAGCTTCAGCTCCGCCGACTCCCCGGGGGCGAGCGGCGGCACGGCGAGCGGGTGCGCCCCCGTCGGCATGCCGTCCACCTGGTAGGAGAACGAGAACTCCAGATGGGTCACGTCCGCGAAGTCGTACCGGTTGATCACCCGTACGGTGCCGTCCGCGTCGCCCGCCTCGATGCGGACCGGCTCGATCACCTTCTTGTACTCGATCAGGCCCGGTGACGGCGTGCGGTCCGGGAGGAGCAGCCCGTCGCAGACGAAGTTGCCGTCGTGCAGCTCCTCGCCGAAGTCACCGCCGTACGCGTAGCCCAGCTCCGGGTGCTCGACGCCGTGGTCGATCCACTCCCAGACGAAGCCGCCCTGGAGCCGCTCGTACCGCTCGAACAGCTCCTGGTACTCGGTCAGCCCACCGGGGCCGTTGCCCATGGCGTGCGCGTACTCGCAGAGGATCAGGGGCAGTTCGCGCCTGCGGCGGGTGCCGCCGTCCAGGCCCCGCGCGATCCGCTCCACCTCCTCGTGCGACGGGTACATCCGCGAGTACACGTCCGTGTCGCGGCAGCCGATGTCACCCTCGTAGTGCACCGGGCGGGACGGGTCCCGGTCGTGGATCCAGTCGGCCATCGCGGTCAGTCCGCGTCCGGTGCCCGCCTCGTTGCCGAGCGACCACATCACCACCGACGGGTGGTTCTTGTCCCGCTCCACCATGCGGGCGGCGCGGTCGAGCAGGGCGGGGGTCCAGCGCTCGTCGTCGACGGGGTTGTCCCGCCACTCCTGTTCGACGAAGCCGTGGGTCTCCAGGTCGCACTCGTCGATCACCCACAGCCCGTACTCGTCGCACAGGTCGAGGAAGGCCGGGTGCGGCGGGTAGTGGGAGGTGCGCACCGCGTTGATGTTGTGCCGCTTCATCAGCAGCACGTCCTCGCGCATCGTGCCGAGGTCCAGGGCGCGGCCCGTACGCGGATGCCACTCGTGCCGGTTGACACCCTTGAACAGCAGGGGAGTCCCGTTCACC
This sequence comes from Streptomyces nigra, assembly GCF_003074055.1. Taxonomy (NCBI): domain Bacteria; kingdom Bacillati; phylum Actinomycetota; class Actinomycetes; order Kitasatosporales; family Streptomycetaceae; genus Streptomyces; species Streptomyces nigra. The sequence goes on from NZ_CP029043.1 coordinate 5,981,998, forward strand.
TTGATCAGGCCGTCCTCGACGGCGATCGTACGGAAGCCGATGCGCACCGGGACGCGCTCGCCCGCCGTGACCAGGACGCCGTCGTACAGCCGGGGCGTCTCCGCCGTCCACGGCTCGACCGGGAGCGTCACCGGCTCCCCGGCCGCCACGTCGACGCCCAACTCCTCGACGAACACGCGCCCTTCGGTGTCGGAGTCGACGCGCAGGGTGCCCGTGCCGGTGACGTGGTCGTAGGAGGCGTGCACGAAGAAGTCGCCCACGCCGCCCGGCGGGCGGTGCAGCAGAGTCACGTCACGGAAGATGCCGGGCAGCCACCACTGGTCCTGGTCCTCCAGATACGACCCGGCCGACCACTGGTGGACCCGGACCGCGAGGACGTTCCCGGCCGGCCGCAGCAGCGCCCCGACCGCGAACTCGTGCGGCAGCCGCGACCCCTTGAACTCCCCGAGCTCCGTGCCGTTCAGCCAGACCCGGGCGCAGGACTCCACACCGTCGAAGCGCAGCAGTGCCTCCCCGTCCGCAGGCCAGTCGCCGGGCAGGTCGAAGACCCGCAGATGGTCGCCGGTCGGGTTCTCCGTCGGGACGTGCGGGGGATCCACCGGGAACGGGTACAGGTGGTTGGTGTAGATCGGCGCGCCGAACGCCCCGTCGCCCTGCAGCACCCAGTGCCCGGGGACCGTGACCTCGGCCCAGTCCCCGGCGTCGAACCCCGGTGCGGCGAACGCCTCGTCCTCGGCGTCCGCGGTCGCCGAGACCCGCAACCGCCACCGGCCGTTCAGGGACAGGGAGCGCGCGTCGGAGTCCGCGTACCAGGCACGCGGAGGCAGCGCTCCGGTACCGGGCGACACGTCCTCGACGTAGCCGGGGGCGGGGGAAGTGCGCACTGACATGAGTCTCCTTGCTCAGCCCTTGATGCCGGTCTGCGCGATCCCCTGCACCAGCCAGCGCTGGAGGAAGAGGAACACGAACAGCAGGGGCAGGATGGATATCGCCGTCGCCATGAAGATCTGGTGGAACACGACCGTCTGCCCGGTCGTGTACGAGGACAAAAGCAGGTGAAGCCGCTGAACAGGCCCGGGACGATGAGCCCCCGGTAGCTGTCCACCCAGCCCGGCGAGGACACCAGCACGAAGCTGGGGACGAACGTCACCGCCGTCGGCGCCATGAGGGTGCCCAGGACGGCGTAGAACACCTTGTCGGCGTGCCGGTACGGGATGCGCGTCAGGCTGTAGCCCGCCGGCGAGCACACCAGCAGGACGCCCGCCGTGTGCAGCACGGCGACCACGGTGGAGTTCCACAGCGAGCCGGCGAACGGCACCTGCGAGTCGTCGAACGGCGCGGTGACGTTGCCCCACTGGATGTCGGTCGGGAACGGCGTCCAGTCCTCGCCGGTGATCTGGGCGTCCGTGGACAGCGCGTTGCGGACCAGGACGTAGAACGGCACGAGGAACAGCAGCGCCGCGACCCCGGTCGCCACGTACAGACCGGTGCTGCTCCTTGCTCGATGCCGACATGCTGACGTCCTTGTCTCGAGTGCGGCTCCGCGCCGCCCGTGGCCGGTGGGGGCCCGGCGTCAGGCGGTCCGAGGAAGGTGCGGTGCCGGACATTAACCTTCGGCCAATACTTCGGCAAGGGGTTGGACGAAGTCCGTGCGAAGCGTTGTGCGCCGTTCGGGATGCCGGACGCGACTGCCTCTGAGGGGTCGTCAGGAAGTCGATGCCGTACGGCTCCTGACCCGCTGCCCCACGGACTGCAGGGCGCCCTCCAGGGCGAACGTGGCCGCGCCCAGACAGACCGGGTCGGTCGGGATGGGGGACAGCACGATCCGGGTGCCGGTCAGCGGCCGGCGCAGCGCGTGCCGGGCCACCGCCTCGCGCACCGCGCGCAGCAGCGGCTCGCCGAACGCCGCCGCCACCCAGCTGCTGAGCACCACGACCTGCGGGTTGAGCAGGTTCACCAGGTCGGCGATGCCGGCGCCGAGATAACGGGCGGTGCGCCGGACCGTCTCGAGGGCCACGGGGTCGTCGGCGGCCACCGCGCGGGCGAGCGCGTCGATCGTGGCCGTCTGGTCGCCGTCGTGCAGCAGCGGGCTCGCGGGGTCCACCTCCCGCAGGTTCCGCATGATGCCGGGCGCCCCCACATACGTCTCCACACAGCCGTGGTCGCCGCAGTGGCACGGGCGGCCGTCCAGGACGAGCGTCGTATGGCCCCACTCGCCCGCGCTGTTGCTCACGCCTCGGTGCAGTCCGCCGCCGAGCACCAGGCCCGCGCCCACGCCGGTGCCGAGGTTGACCACCACGGCGTCCCCGCTGCCCCGCGCGGCCCCGAACCACAGCTCGGCCACCGCGCAGGCGCGCAACGGGTTGTCCAGGTACAGCGGATAGGCGATGTGCTCGGCGAGCAGATCGAGCAACGGCACGTGGTGCCAGTCCCAGTTGGGCGCGTACTCGCACACACCGGTCGCCCGGTCCACCTGCCCCGGCACGCTCACCCCGACGCCCAGCACCCGCGCGGCCTCCGCCCCGGCCTGCGCGACCACCGAGCCGACGGCGGCCGCGACATGGCCGACGACCTGCTCGGGCCGGCTCTCCCCGGGACGCATCTCCTCGTCCGCGCGGGCCAGCACCTTCAGTGCGAGATCGAAGAGCTCCACCCGTACGTACGTCTCCGCGATGTCGACGCCGATCAGGGTGCCGCCCGACGCGTGCACGGCGACGAGGCCCCGTGGACGGCCGCCCGCCGAGTCCTCGAAGCCGACCTCCGTGATCATCCCCAGGTCGAGCAGCTCGCCGACGAGGGTGGCCACCGTGGCCAGGCTCAGCCCGGTGGCCGCCGCCAGCTCCTGCCGCGAGGTCGGCGACGCGGCGATGATCTGGCGCAGCACCTCGTAGCGGTTCGCGGTACGGATGTCGCGTGACGTGCACTTCACGGGGTGCCCCCGTCCCTTCGTCCGGGCCGGGCGGACGGGCGCCGGCGCGGCGTCAGGCTATGGCGTGCGCCCACCGTTCGACAAGGGCTTAGGAAAGGGGCTGTACGAAGTCCCGCGCGGCCCCTTCACCCGCCCAGGACGTCCCGCACGAACGCGTTGGCGAACGTGCCCTTCGGGTCCAGCTCACGCGCCAGCGCCCGGAAGTCGTCCAGGCGCGGATACCGGTCGCGCAGCACCCCGGCGGGCGTCGTGAACACCTTCCCCCAGTGCGGCCGCGGCGCGAAGGCGTCCAACGCCGCCTCCAGCCGCCGCACCACCGGAAGCACCGCCGCCGTGTCCTCGATCCACGTGAAGTGGAGGGCCACCGTGTCCCGCCCGTAGGACGGGCTGAGCCACTGTTCGTCGGCGGCGACCGTGCGCACCTCGCAGGTCTGCAGGACCGGGGCGACCGTGTCCCGGATCGCGTCGACCGCGTGCAGCGCCTCCAGCGCGCGGTCGCGGGGCAGCAGATACTCCGACTGGAGCTCGGCGCCGCTGCTCGGCGTGAACTCGGCCCGGAAGTGCGGCAGCCGCTCGTGCCACGGACCCGGCACCCCGAACTGCTCGGTGCAGTTGACCGCGGGCATCCCCGGCACCGGGTGCAGCTTCTCGGTGGCGGGCGCGGCCCCCGTGATCTCCGGCAGCGGCTGGTCGGTGCGCCGCTTGAGCCACACCTGCCGGAAGCCCGGGGCACGCCAGTCGGTGAACAGGCTGACGCTGTACGCCGCCGACATGACCGCCTCGAACGCCGCCGTGTCCAGTCCGGCCAGCGGCAGCTCGGTGAAGACGTGCTGCTCGACCTCGAAGGCGGGCTCCAGGTCCAGGGTGAGCGCGGTGACCACGCCGAGCGCGCCCAGCGAGGTGACGGCACCGCCGAACCGCGGATCGTCCCGGCCGATCCGCACCACCGAGCCGTCGGCGGTGACCAGCTCCACCTCGCGCACGGCCGACCCCAGCGAGCCGTTGCCGACACCCGAGCCATGGGTGCCGGTGGCGACGGAACCGGCCACCGAGATGTGCGGCAGCGACGCCATGTTGGGCAGTGCCAGGCCGTGCGCGTGCACGGCGCGCGCCAGCTCGGCGTACCGGGTGCCGCCCGAGACCCGGACCGTGCGCGCGGCGCCGTCCACGTCGACCAGCGGGGGCAGGGCCGCGATGGACAGCAGGACCCCGTCCGGACCGGGCTCGGCGATCTCGTTGAAGGAGTGCCCGCTGCCCAGCACCCGCACCCGGGTGCTCGCGGCGACCAGGGCGGCCACCTCGTCGACCGAGGCCGGGCGGTGCAGCTCCCCGGCGCCGTAGGTGATGTTGCCCGCCCAGTTGGTGATCGTCCCGGTCATCCTGTCGCCCTTCACGGTGCGTGTCTGTCGCGTTGACCCTCTCATCCGCGGATGCCTACGGTAGAGACCGTTTTCCACGACCGACGTCCCGGGCCCATTCCACCGAGCCGGAGGCCATGCGTTGACCCAGCGGCCGCACGCCGTTTTCGCCCTGTCCGCGGAGAACGTCCCCCTGGTCTTCCCGCCACCGGTGCTGGCCCGGCTGCGCGAGACGGTGGACATCGACGCGGCCCTCGTCGCCGAGGACTTCGCGGACCCCCGGGTGAAGGACGCCCTGGCCCGAGCCGAGATCCTCGTCACCGGCTGGGGCGGCCCCCTGCTGGACGCGGCCGCCCTGGACGCCGTCCCGCGGCTCCGGGCCGTGCTGCACGCGGCCGGGTCCGTCAAGGGGATCGTCACCCCCGAGGTGTGGCGCCGGGGGATCGCGGTGAGCTCGGCGGCGGCCGCCAACGCGCTGCCCGTCGCCGAGTACACGCTCGCCATGATCCTGCTCTCCGGCAAGGACCTCTTCGCCGTCCGCGACCGGCTGCGCGCCGAGCGGGACGCCTTCGGCGGCTGGGGGCTGCTCCCCGGCGTCGGCAATCTCGGCCGCCGGGTCGGGGTGATCGGCGCCTCACGCATCGGCCGCCGGGTCATCGAGCTGCTGCGCCCCTTCGACCTGGTGCCGGCCCTGACCGACCCGTACGCCGACGAGGAGACGGCCGCCGCCCTCGGTGTCCGTCTGCTGCCGTTGGACGAGCTGCTGCGCACCTCGGACGTCGTGACCCTGCACGCCCCCGCCACCCCCGAGACCCGGCATCTGATCGGCGCCCGCGAGCTCGCCCTGATGCCGGACGGGGCCGTCCTGATCAACACCGCGCGCGGCTCGCTCCTCGACCACGACGCCCTCGTCGCCGAGCTGCGCACCGGCCGGCTCTCCGCGATCCTCGACGTCACCGACCCCGAGCCGCTGCCCGCCGGGTCACCGCTGTACGACCTGCCGAACGCGGTGCTCACTCCGCACCGGGCGGGCTCCCAGGGCAACGAGACGGCCCGGCTGGGCCTCGTCGTCGCCGAGGAGGCCGCCCGCCTCGCCGCCCGTTCACCCCTCGCCCACGCCGTCGATCCGGCCGCGCTGGCACGCGAGGCGTGACCCCCGGCACACGCCACGACCTGCTGGAAGGGGCCCCGGCGCGGCCCGCCCGAGGGCAGGGGCATACCGTGAGGAGTCGTACGCAGAGAGCCTGTGCCGGGAGGAGATTACGGATGGGCAGCCGCACCGCACTGGTCGAGGATCTGATGGAGCGATTCCCGCACGTTCCGCGGGAAGCCGTCTTCAAGGAGGATCTGCTCCGGGGCGGGGTCGCCTTCGACCCGTCCGCCCTGAGCGACAACGAGGGCGGTGAGGTCAAACCGAAGTCGTACTTCATCTTCTCGTTCGACCACGGCACCCTGCCCGAGCTCGGCGAGGCCGCCCTGCGGCGCCCGCCCGAGGAGATCATCCTCACCGGCGGCCCTTACGACCTGCGCCGCACCGTCGTGTCGGTCCGGGTGAACCCGGCGTCCCCCTACCGGGTCGCCGCCGACGAGCACGGCATGCTCGGCCTCTACCTGGACGGCAGGCGCATCTCCGACGTGGGCGTGCCGCCGATGCCGGAGTACTACCGGCACAAGCTGTCCAACGGGAAGTCCGTGATGGAGGTCGCCCCCACCATCCAGTGGGGCTACCTGATCTACCTGACGGTCTTCCGGGTCTGCCAGTACTTCGGCGCCAAGGAGGAGTGCCAGTACTGTGACATCAACCACAACTGGCGCCAGCACAAGGCGGCGGGGCGGCCCTACACCGGGGTGAAGGACGTCGAGGAGGTCCTCGAGGCGCTGGAGATCATCGACCGGTACGACACGGCGAAGGCGTCCACCGCCTACACCCTCACCGGCGGCGCGATCACCAAGACCGTCTCCGGCCGTGACGAGGCCGACTTCTACGGCCACTACGCCAAGGCCATCGAGGAGCGCTTCCCCGGCCGCTGGATCGGCAAGGTCGTCGCCCAGGCGCTGCCCAAGGACGACGTGCAGCGCTTCAAGGACTACGGCGTGCAGATCTACCACCCCAACTACGAGGTGTGGGACGAGTACCTGTTCAAGATGTACTGCCCGGGCAAGGAGCGGTACGTCGGCCGGGACGAGTGGCACCGCCGCATCCTCGACTCCGCGGAGATCTTCGGCGCACGCAACGTCATCCCCAACTTCGTGGCCGGTGTGGAGATGGCGGAGCCGTTCGGCTTCAAGACCGTCGACGAGGCGATCGCGTCCACCACGGAGGGCCTGCGCTTCTTCATGTCGAAGGGCATCACGCCCCGCTTCACCACCTGGTGCCCCGAGCCGACCACCCCGCTCGGCAAGGCCAACCCGCAGGGCGCGCCGCTGGAGTACCACATCCGGCTGCTCCAGGCGTACCGGCAGACCATGGAGGAGTTCGGCCTGTCGTCGCCCCCCGGCTACGGCGAGCCCGGCCCCGGCCGCGCGGTGTTCTCCGTGAGTTCCTTCATGGACAGCCTTCCCGCGGAGGAGTCCAGCACGGTATAGGTGGGGTGACGGGTGAGCCGGACGGGGTCCGCATCCGTACAAGAGGCCGCGGGGGCGGGGCGCCACGGTCCGTCATGAGCTCTGAACACAGCGCTTGTCAGTTGTGACGGAGACGTGCAAAGCTCCTGCCCTGCCGCGAGGGTCCTCTCAACTCCCCTTTCCCTGGGGTGAGTTGACCTCGGATGTGGATGCAGGAGACTCATGCCCGACCTGCCGACCCCTCAGGACGCCACCGAGGCCGCCCTGTTCGCCGAGTGCTGGGACGCCGTGCTGTCGTACGCCGACCTGTGCACGGTCGGCCCCGAGTCGGCGGGCCATCTGGCCTCGGAGGCCTTCGCGGCCGGACTGCGCGAGGCCCGCGAGGCCGGGACGGGACCGGGCACCGCCCGCCGCCCCGCCCGGCTGCCCCGCATCCCCCTGCTGCTGGTCGCCGTGCGCACCACGGCGGCCGCCTGGGAGGAGAGCGGCCGGGGCGACGGCCTCGACCCCGACCTCCGGCTGTGGCTCAACTCCGAGCACGCCGCCCGCCACACCGGGCCCCCGCTCGGACGGCCGGTCGCGCTGCGCGGACTGCGCGACATGCAGGAACCGGACGCGGCCCTGCTGTGGCTCACCGAGGTCGAGGCGCTGCCGCCGCACGTCGTCGCCCGCACCCTGGGCCTCGACCCGGCCACCGTCTCCGACGAGGTCGCCCAGGTGCGCGGCCTGTTCCGGGACCGCTGCCGGCGCAACCATCTCGACACCCCGATGGACGCGCGGTGCCGCAGCTACGCCCGCCTCCTCGACGCCGTGCACCGCTCGCCCGCCGCCGACATCCCCGGCGACCTCTCCCGCCACCTCGCGACCTGTGTGCCGTGCGCCGAGGCCGCCGCCTGTCTGCGGCCGCACGGCGGAGGGCTGCCCGCCGCCCTCGCCGGGGGCGTCCTCGGCTGGGGCGGACTCGCCTATCTGGAGCGCCGCCGCCGGGCCGCCGAGGCCCGTCTCGCCGCCCACCCCGGCGCGGACCCGGACGCCCCGGCCCGCCCCGGGGCCCACAAGGCGCGGATGGTGCGCGGCGCCCTGCTCGTCACCGCCGTCCTGGTCTCCGCGCTCGCCCTCGCCGTGTCGATGACCCAGGGCGGCTCGTCCGCCGGCACGGGCGCGGCCGACGGCGACCTCTCCGCACGCCGGCCCGTCACCGACCCCGGCTTCTCCCTGCCGGTCACCGCCGCCACCCGCCCGGCCTCCAAGACGCCGAAGCCGTCCGCGAGCCCTTCGCCCCGCGCGGACCGGGCGACCCGTGACCCCGATCCCGAACCGCAGGGCACCCCGTCCACGACGGCCCGACCCGGGACACCGCGGCCGTCCACGGCCGAACCCCCCTCCTGCACCGCGGTCTACGACCTCGTCAACGAGTGGACCGACGGCTTCCAGGCCATCGTCACCGTCACCACCGACCGCGCCCTGGACGACTGGCGCGTCGCCTGGTCGTTCCGGGACGGGCAGCGGGTCGGCCAGATGTGGGACGCCGAGTACGCCCAGAACGGCCCCCGGGTCACCGCCACCGCGGCCGACTACAACAAGTCCGTCGCGGCCGGCGGCAAGCTGACCTTCGGCTTCCTCGGCTCCTGGCGGGGCGCCAACTCCCCGGCGTACGACCTCACCCTCGACGGCCGGACCTGCGCCCTGAAAACCGGTTGACGGGCGGGCGCGCGGCCCGGCAGAGTGACGGCGTTCCCACAGCGGCGGCCCAGGGCCGCCGTCATCCGGCGGAAGTGACGAGGAGGTGTCGACCGATGGCTGTCATTGCGATGAGCGCTGCCCGCATGCGAACCATCCCGTCCACCTCCGTGGCCGCCGGCTGACATCCACCTTCCTCGCGCCTCTCACGCGCGACGGCCGGGGCCGCCCTTGTGAAGGGTCACCCGTTGACTTCCAGCTTTGCCGCTTCCTCCTCCGTCCGCACCGCTCTCGCCCCCTACGGCTGGGACGAGGCCTGGGCGGACGCCTTCGCGCCGCACGCGGCCGAAGGACTTCTCCCCGGTCGCGTCGTCCGCGTCGACCGGGGCCAGTGCGACGTCGTCACCGCCGACGGCGTCGTCCGCGCCGACACCGCCTTCGTCACCCCGCACGACCCCATGAAGGTCGTGTGCACCGGCGACTGGGTGGCCGTCGACCCCGAAGGCGCCCACCCGCGCTATGTGCAGGCGTATCTCCCGCGCCGCACCGCCTTCGTGCGGTCCACCTCCTCCAAGCGGTCCGAGGGGCAGATCCTCGCCGCCAACGTCGACCACGCCATCGTCGCCGTGTCGCTCGCCGCCGAACTCGACCTGGGCCGGATCGAGCGGTGCCTCGCGCTGGCCTGGGAGTCGGGCGCCCAGCCGGTCGTCGTCCTCACCAAGGCCGACCTGGTGCCGGACGCCGTGACGCTCTCGTACCTCGTGCAGGACGTGGAGACCACGGCACCCGGCGTGCCCGTGCTCCCGGTCAGCAGCGTGGACGGCGACGGCCTCGACGTGCTCGTCGCCCTCGTCGGCGGCGGCACGAGCGTCCTGCTCGGGCAGTCCGGCGCCGGCAAGTCCACCCTCGCCAACGCGCTGCTCGGCGAGGACGTCATGGAGGTGCGGGCCACCCGGGACGTGGACGGCAAGGGCCGGCACACGACCACCACCCGCAACCTCCTCGCGCTGCCCGGCGGCGGGGTCCTCATCGACACCCCGGGCCTGCGCGGTGTCGGCCTCTACGACGCGGAGACCGGCGTCGGCCAGGTCTTCTCCGAGATCGAGGCCCTCGCCGAGGGGTGCCGATTCCACGACTGCGCCCACGAGGCGGAGCCCGGCTGCGCCGTCCTCGCCGCGATCGACTCCGGTGAGCTGCCCGTCCGCCGGCTGGAGAGCTACCGCAAGCTCAAGCGGGAGAACCAGTACATCGTCGCCAAGACCGACGCACGGCTGCGCGCCGAGATGCGCCGGGAGTGGAAGCGCAAGGGCGCGCAGGGCCGGGCCGCGATGGAGGCCAAGCGCGGCCGGCTGCGGTGACGCGGGCCCGTCCTGCTCGGTGTCCGATTCCCGCCAGCGCCGGCCTGCGGCGGGGCGGACACTGGACAGCGTGAAGGACGAGGACAGCAGGTACGAGGCGGTGCGCAGCCGCGACGCACGGTTCGACGGCGAGTTCTTCTTCGCCGTCGAGACGACCGGCGTCTACTGCCGCCCCAGCTGCCCGGCGGTCACGCCGAAGCGGCAGAACGTGCGGTTCTTCGCGACGGCCGCCGCCGCGCAGGGCTCGGGCTTCCGGGCCTGCCGGCGGTGCCGTCCGGACGCCGTGCCCGGCTCCGCCGCCTGGGACGTACGGGCGGACGTGGCCGGGCGGGCGATGCGGCTCATCGGCGACGGGATCGTCGACCGGGAGGGCGTCGCCGGGCTCGCCGCACGACTCGGCTACAGCGCCCGGCAGGTGCAGCGGCAGCTCATCGCCGAGCTCGGCGCCGGGCCCGTCGCGCTGGCCCGCGCCCAGCGGGCCCACACCGCGCGGGTGCTGCTCCAGACGACCGGCCTGCCGATCACGCAGGTCGCGTTCGCCGCCGGGTTCGCCAGCGTCCGCCAGTTCAACGACACGATCCGGGCCGTCTACGCCCGCACCCCGACCGAGCTGCGCGCCGACGCACCCCGTGCCGGCCGCCCCGCCGGGCGTACGGCCGCCCCGTCCGCGGGCATCCCGCTGCGGCTCGCGCACCGGGGCCCGTACCACGCCGCGACGGTCTTCGACCTGCTCGCCGAGGAGGCCGTGCCCGGCGTCGAGGAGGTCACCGGCCCGCCCGGCGACCGCCTCCACCGCCGCACCCTGCGGCTGCCCCACGGCAGTGCCGTCGCCGCCGTCGCCGAGCGGGCACCGGCGAGCGGCCGGGGCGGGGCAACCCACCCCGGCGGCTGGCTCGACGCACGGCTCCACCTCACCGACCTCCGCGATCTCACCACCGCCGTACAGCGGCTGCGCCGTCTGTTCGACCTGGACGCCGACCCGTACGCCGTCGATGCGCGGCTCGGCGCCGACCCCCGGCTCGCACCCCTGGTGGCGGCCCGGCCCGGACTGCGCTCGCCCGGCGCCGCCGACCCCGGCGAACTGGCCGTACGGGCCCTCGCCGGGCCCCGGCGGGCCGCCGAGCTGGTGCGCCGGTACGGCAAGACGCTCGACGCGCCCAGCGGCGGCCTCACCCATCTGTTCCCCGAGCCCGCCGTGCTCGCCGGCGCCGAACCCGGCGGCGCGCTCGGCGCGCTCACCACCGCCCTCGCCGACGGCGTCCTGCGCCTGGACGCGGGCGCCGACCGGGACGAGGCGTACCGTGCCCTGCGGGACCTGCCCGGCCTGGACGCCCGTACCGCCGCCGTGATCCGCACCCGCGCCCTGGCGGATCCGGACGTGGCGCCGCCCGGCACCGAACTCCCCGACGCCTGGCGGCCCTGGCGCTCCTACGCGCTGCGCCATCTGCGCGCCGCGGGCGAGCCCGACCCCCGATGACCGCGAACGAGAGGACCGCCATGGCCCCCCGTATCTCCTGGACCGAGGTCGACAGCCCCCTCGGTCCCCTCCTGCTCACCGCCGACCCCGCCACCGGCGCCCTGACCTCCGTGTCCGTGCCCGGCCAGAAGGGCGGCCGTACGGTCCTCGCGGAGTGGCGGCACGACCCCGGGCCCTTCCGCGCCGCCCAGGAGCAGCTCGCCGCCTACTTCGCCGGGGAGCTGAAGGAGTTCGACCTGGAGCTGAGCGCGCCGGGCAGCGAGTTCCGCGAGCGGGTCTGGGCCGCCCTCGACGACGTCCCGTACGGGGCGACCACGACCTACGGCGAGATCGCCGCGCGCATCGGCGCGTCGCGGCCCGCCGTCCGGGCCGTCGGCGGCGCGATCGGCGCCAACCCGCTGCTCGTCGTGCGCCCCTGCCACCGGGTGATCGGCGCCGACGGCTCCCTCACGGGGTACGCGGGCGGACTCGACCGCAAGATCCGGCTGCTCACCCTGGAGGGCACCCTGCCGTAGGTCAGCCCCAGACGACCGCGCCCAGCCAGGCCCCCGCGATCAGCTGGCAGGTGAACAGCTCCGTCAGCACGCTCCAGCCGCCCGAGCGCATCGCGGTGCGCACCGCGGCCCGAGCCTCGCCGTGCCGGCCGAGGCGGCGCCGGGCCTCCAGATAGGCGCCGCCCAGGAACCCGGGCACCGAACCGACCACCGGGACGAGGAGGAACCCCAGGAACGAGCCCGCCGCCGCGTACACCGCCGTCCGGCGGTCGGCCCAGCCGGGGCGCAGGCGCCGGGGCGGCAGTGCCCAGCGCACCACCTGGGAGACGAACAGCGCGACGGTCGCCCCGACGAGCACCCACCACGTCACCGGCTCGACGTCCGCGAGCGCCCACCACAGGACGGCCGCCCACACGAGCCAGGACCCCGGCACCCCGGGCACCATCACCCCGCACAGGCCGAGCAGGAGGACCAGGCCCACCAGCACGAGGTCCCAGACTCCCATCTGACCAGAGTGCAGGAGCCCGCGAGGACGCGCAGATCAGGCACTGCCGCCCGGGCACCACCAACGGCACCGGGCGTGTCGTACGCCCGTTCGTCATGTCACCCGACGTGTCCCTCTCGGCGCTCTGCGCGGCCGGATTTGCCGATGCCCCGTTCCCATCCGGGCCCCGCGGGGGACAATCGGGGGCATGAACCAGCAGGGGGGCAAGCCCACCGGTCACGAGGACGACTGGTGGGGCCAGCTGTACGGCGACGCCGACGACGCGGGCCCGTCCGCGGCGCCCGACTCGCTCGACGACCGGTACGCCTCGGCCGCGGGGACCGTGAACCAGCGCCCGGAGGCGAACCCGCGCCCGGACGGGAGCGAGCGCCCGGACGGGAGCCGGCGCCCGGACGTCCCGGCGCAGCGCACCGGCGCGGACGCCCCCGAGCGGGCGCCGTCGGCGTTCCCGGCAGGGCTGCCCCGCCCGCCCGGCTTCACCGTGGAGGACCCGCGGGCACCGGCCGACGAGGAGCCGCCCCCGCCGCCGCCCGCCCCTGACCGGACCGTCCGCTCCCTCGACTACGTGGGCGCCGGCCCGCCCACCTACGACCCGGAACCGACCGCCCTGCCACCGGCGGACCCGGACGACCTCGACGACCTGGTCCCCGACACCGTCCTCGACGGCGCCCGCTACGGCACCGCCACCCTGCGGGCCGTGTCCCTGCGCGGCGACTCCGCCCGCTACCGGGGCGAACCCCGCCGCGACTCCCTCCTCACCGCCCGCTTCGGCACCGGTGAACACGCCCTGCTCCTGGTCGCGATGGCCACCGGCGCCCGCGCCACCCCACGGGCCCACCGGGCCGCCGCCGAGGCGTGCCACTGGATCGGCCGGGCCGTCGGCACCAGCCATGAACGCCTCGCCCGGGACATGCGGGCCGGCCGGCGCGGCGACCTGAAGTCCGGGCTGCACCGGCTCACCGGCCGCAGCCTCGGCCGGCTCCGCGCCAGCGCCGTCGAACAGGGCGTCGACCCGGAGGAGTACGCGGCCACCCTGCGCTGTCTGCTGCTGCCCGCCGACCCCGAGTGCCGGACCCGGGTCTTCTTCGGCGCCGGCGACGGAGGGCTGTTCCGGCTGCGGGACGGCGAATGGCAGGACATCGAGCCGCGCGTCACCGACGCGGCCGGCGAACCCGTCGTCGGCTTCGGCTCGGCACCCGCCGAGACCCCCGAGGGCGACCGGCTCACCATGGACCTCGGCGTCCCGACGCCCCCGAGCCCCTACGAACCGGCGCCCGAGCCGCCCCGCGAACCCTTCCGCTTCCGCGCCTCCGTCGCCCGCCCCGGCGACACCCTGCTGCTGTGCACGGGCGGTCTCGCCGACCCGCTGCGCGGCGAACCCGAACTCGCCGCCCACCTCCGGCGGCGCTGGTCCGGCTCCCCGCCGCCCGGCCTCGCCGACTTCCTCGCCGACACCCGGGTCCGGGTCAAGGGGTACGCCGACGACCGTACGGCCGCCGCCGTGTGGGAGGCCTGATCAGGTGTACGGCACCCACGCCCGCTCCGACGTCTCGTACACATAGCGCGGCAGCGAGCCGATGCCGGTCGTACGGAACGGACGGCCTTGGTCGTCGATGCGGACGGTGCCGGTGCGGCCCTGCGAGGACCAGTCGAGCTCCAGGTACCAGGAGCAGTCGCAGTCCGCGGTCTGCGCGGTGATCAGCAGTACCTCCGGGTCCGTCGCGGACACCCGGTACGGCAGCCGCATCGCCGGGATCGGGGTGCCGGAGTCGTTGCCCCTCCGGGGGCGTGCGATCGGCCGGTCCTTGTCCAGGTCGACGTCGAAGTAACGCGGCGTCAGCGCCCCGCCGCAGCCGTGGCCCATCGCGTACGCGGTGCCCTTCATCGGCGCCGCACGGCTCACCATCCGGACCCGCAGCGCCTCCAGCACGACGGCGGTCGAACTGCGGCCCTGCACCGTCACCTTCACCATGGTCTGCCGCCCGTGCACGGCCCCCAGGGAGGTCGCCCACGCGCGGGCGTCCTGCCCCGGGGGCGGCGGGGGCACCTGCTCCGGGGGCCGGGTGAGCACGTAGTCGTGGCCGCAGCCCGCCTGCCAGACGTGCGAGTCCACACTCCAGGCCAGGGGCACGCCCGCCGGGGGCCGCGGACCCGTGGCCTTCCCCGACGGCTCGGCGCCGCCCTTCTTCCCCGGCGCGGACTTCGTCGAGACGCCGGGGGAGGGGGACGCCGTCGTGGCGGTGGGGGAGGGGGACCGGGGCGGCGACGGGCGGGCCGTGGCCGGGGCCGTCGTACGGGTCGGGTCGACCGCCCGCACCTGGTCGGGCCGGCGCGACCGGTCGTCCGGCAGCGCGGCGAGGGCCCCCACCCCGGCGAGGAGCGCGGTGGCGGCGGCGGTGAGCACGAGGAGACGCCGGCGCCGGGGGCGGGGATGGTGCTTGCGTGCGGGGGCGGGTGTCGGGGTGACGTCGGTGGCCGCCTCGTCCGTGCCGGGGGCGTCCGCAGAGGGGGTTTCACCGGTCTCCGTCGGCGCCTCGGTGGTCGTCTCCGCTTCGTCGGGCGTATCCGGCGCCGGGGTCTCCGGCTTCGTGCTCTGCCGGCCGCGGGGCCGTTGACGGGCCGCCACCGCGGCGAGCCACAGCCGGTGCAGCTCCAGCCGCTCCTGCGGGGTCGCCGCGCACAGCGCCGCGAACCGCTCCACGGGCGCGAACTCGAGCGGTACGGCCTCCCCGGCGCAGTAGCGGTGCAGTGTGGAGGTGTTCATCGCGAGGCGGCGGGCCAGCTGCCCGTAGCTGCGGTCGGTGCGCTCCTTGAGCCGTCTGAGCAGCGCCGCGAACTCCTGGACGTCGTCCCGCACTTCCGACACCCGTTCCCCCATGGTCCAGTCCGTCCCGGGACGGCATCCCAGGCACTCCCCTTATCTGCACGTCAACGGGGCTGGGATGGTTCCACCGTCGCCGATCGGCGCCCGGCGCTTGCGGCGGCCCACTGGGGCGGCTGATGCTTCTGGGGCCGCACCGACCTGGAGCCGCGACGACCGAACGGCGTCGGTGACGGCCTTCCACCACGGTCGTCACACGCACCGACTCATCCACGGGGGGCCGCCCATGTCCACGACCATCCGCACCGGTGTGCTCGCCGCGCTCGCCGTGGCCGGGCTGACCGCCGGAGCCGCGCTCACCGCCGCACCGGCCGGCGCCGCACCGGCCGGCGCCGCGCCGAAGGCGGCGCCCAGGTTCCTGACGGCGTCCCAGCTGCCGCCGCACCCGACCGGCTGGACCGCGGGCCCGGTCAGCGACGGGGTGCCCGTGGAGCTGGAGTACTGCTTCGGGGAGGCGCTGCTCGCCTACGACATCCGTCACCGCGACTTCCGCACCGAACTGGAGACCAACGCCCAGCAGATCGTCGTCGTGGTCGGTGACAGTGCCAAGGCGGAGGCGCTCGCCCGGCGCCTCGACCGGGAGGTCCGGCGCTGTGCGCTGCGGGCCGGCGCCGACCCCGAGATCGAGGCCGAGTACCGCACGTACGGGACCCTGCCGGTGGAGGAGGGGGCCCGCGTGCACGCGGTGCACACCCGGGCGGCGTGGGGCGCGATGGACATCAACCTGACCTCGGTCGGCCGGGACGGCGGCACGGTCACCCTCGTGCGCTGGGGGCAGATGGGGGACTTCTCGGACGCCCCGGTGAAGGCGTTCAAGAAGACGACCACCACCGCGGTCGACAAGCTGTACTGACCACACGGCCGGCGCGTCACGGGGCCGCCCTCCCGCACGGGGGTCGGGCAGGGCGGCCCCACGGGGGAGTGACAGCGTCCCGTTTCAGCCACTTTCCGAGGACGGGGGCGTCGGCGCCGAGGGGTCCGGGCCGCCGACTCCTCCGTCCACCCGGGTGTCCGCACCGGGTACGCCGACTTCGGCAGGACCGGGTCGGCGTTCCGCGTGATCCCGTACGGTCCGCACGCCCGTACGCGGGTCGGCGCGAGGGCCGTGTGCCGGGGCGCCGCACGGCCCTCTCCTGGCCGCACCGGAGGACGGCCCCGCCTCATGCCGTCGCAAACCCCGTCCTGCCCCGTCCTCCCGGCCGGGCAGGTGACGGACCCCGCCCACCGGCCGCTCCGGACGCCCGAAACACGGTGTCCCGGCTTTCACCCACCCGTACGGACCGGCCGCCGATGGCCGAACACCTGGTCGTCGACGACGGGACATGACTGTTCGCCACCGCGACCGGGGAATGGTTCCCGTGAACGTGTTCGAGCCAGGAGGGGAACCGACATCGGCACGCAGGCGGGGGTCATGAAGAGGCAGGCACGGGGAGGCGGTACCACGGCGGTCGGGGCCTCCTCGGCGAAGACGGCGGAGGACGGGACCGGGGACGCCGGGGACCACATACGGACCTCCCAGCTCAGGCGCAGACTCGGCCGGGCCGATCTGCGGGCGGTACCGGAGGCGCGCAGGGCGCTGCGCGAACTGCTGCGGCAGTGCGGCAGGGGCGGCGGCTCCGACACCGCCGAACTGCTCACCAGCGAACTCGTCACCAACGCACTCGTGCACACCGACCGGGACGCGGTGCTGACCGCCACCGTGGGACCGGACGGACTGCGCGTGGAGGTACGGGACTTCACGTCCCGGCGGCCCAGGATGCGCGTACCGGACGCCGACACCGGTACGAGCGGCCGGGGCCTGCTGCTCGTGCAGTCCCTGGCGGACGCCTGGGGCGTGTGCGTGCACGGCGTGGGCAAGGCCGTCTGGTTCGAGCTCGGCGTCGACGTGTGACGCCGGACGACGGGAAGGGGCGCGACCCGTGCCGTGGGTCGCGCCCCTTCCCGTGGATGCGTGGCTGGGACGGGCTCAGCCGAACTGCTGCTCCAGGTCCTTGAGCTTGCGCTCCAGGGAGTCCAGCCGCGGCAGCGCCATCGTGTCGTCCTCCGCGGTCAGATCGACGGTCACCGGTTCCGAACCGGTGCGTACGGGCTCAAGAGAAGGGCGAGTACGCACGGGCAGCGGTTCCGGCGAGGATATGGCAGGCTCCGCGGTGACCTGGGACGAGGCGGGCTCCAGGGCCTGCGGCTCGCCCTGCCGGCCGCCGCCGCGGCCGATGAACCCGCGGTGACCGCGGCTGATGGCCTTGAGCTGGGCGCGCTCCATGCGCTCCTTGTCCCGGCGGCGCAGGCGGGCCGCCTCCTTCTGCCGCTTGTCCTCGCGGACCTCGTCGACCGCCTCGTCCAGGCTGCGGACGTTCTCCAGCAGCATGAGCGACCACGCCTTGTAGGTCTCGCGGGGCGCCCGCAGCCAGCGCACTATGCGGATCTGGGGCAGCGGGCGCGGCACCAGGCCCTGCTCGCGCAGCGCGGCCCGGCGGGTCTGCTTGAGGGCACGGTCGAACAGGACGGCCGCCGACAGGGACATGCCGGCGAAGAAGTGCGGGGCGCCGGCGTGGCTCAGGCCGCGGGGCGCGTGCACCCAGTTGAACCAGGCCGCGGCGCCCGCGAACGTCCACACGAGTATCCGGGAGCCGAGCGCCGCGTCGCCGTGGCTGGCCTCGCGCACCGCGAGCACGGAACAGAACATCGCCGCACCGTCGAGACCGAACGGCACCAGGTACTGCCAGCCGTCGCTGAGGCCCAGGTTCTGCTCACCGAAGCCGACCAGGCCCTTGAAGGAGAGCGCGGCGGCGACGGCCGCACAGCAGAAGAGCAGCACATAGGACGCCGTGCCGTAGATGGCCTCCTTGCGCCTGCGGCGCTCCTCGTTGCGCTCCCAGGAGTCCTCGGTCAGGTGCTCCCCGGACCGTTTCCCACGAGCGAGCACCGCCACCGCCGCCAGCATGCCCAGGAGCAGTACGGCGCCCGGAAGCAGCCAGTTCAGCGATATGTCGGTCAATCTCATCTGGGGTCCCTTGCATTGGGATAGGGCGTAACGCCCGCCATAGTGGCCCAATCCCTGCGGCCCTCAGGGGGTTTCGGGGCAAGAGGCCGCCAAGGAGGTGCAAGGGGATGCCCAGGGCGGCGTTCTGCTCGAACTGCCGCTTGAGGGGCGGGAGTTGAGTTCGAACAACACTACCCGTGCGGGTGGTTCCGTGGAAAGTTCCTGCGGAAAGTGTGGAACCTGTGAAACGAGCGCGTTCGAACGGCCGTACGAGAGGCGGCCGTTGGCGGTCGGCGCCCGGCCGCTGCCGGTCGTTTCAGGCCGCGAGGAGCTTGGCCAGCCGGTCGGCGTCGCAGGTGCGCGGACAGGTCGCGCAGGTGTCCTCGGGGCGCACCGTGTAGAACATGCAGCAGCTCGCCCGGTCACGGGTCGGCAGCGACTCGCCGTCCGGACCGGTCAGCTCACGGAAGGCGGCCGAGCCCACGTACGGCTTCGTCGCGCCCGGCAGCAGCAGCTCCAGCTCGTGCCGGGCCCGCTCCTGCTCGCCGTCCCCGAACAGATGCGCCACGTACCACAGGCCCTCGACGACCTCGTCCGTCGCCATGCCCCACAGGGCGCGCCCGCGCCGCCGCATCCGGGGGCCGAAGCCGCCGAGGACCGGCTCCAGGTGCTCGGCGACGGCCGCGCGCACCTCGGCCCGCAGGGCCTCCTCGTCGGGGACCACCCGCGCGCCGGGCAGCCCGGCCGCAGGATCGCCGGGCAGGCAGGCGAAGGAGACGGGACGCGCGGCGAGACGGCCCAGGGGCGCGCGCGGGTCCGTACGGTCGTACGAGACATGTGTCACGGGGAAGCGCGGGACGCGGCGGAGCAGGAACCACGGCACGGTGATCAGCAGGCACGCCGGCCAGGCGTAGCGGTGCAGTCCGAAGCTGGCGACGACGTCCGGGCGCGCGGATTGCCCGTAGTCCCGGAGCACCTGGGCGTCGTCCCAGGCGAGGAACGCGTCGAGCCCGGTGCCGCCCTCCGCCAGCGCGTCCGCGGTGACCCAGCCGCCGTGCCGGGGCAGCGCCGCGGAGGTGGCCGGCTGGGTGATGTCGAGCCCCGGGAGGACCTCGGCGAGACGGGCGTAGGCGTGCTCGAGAGCTGAGGAGGGCACGGGCATCGGGGCCGCCAATCCGCGAGGTACTGAAGGTAAGCCTTACCTTACCCCTAGATCGGCGAGGTTTGAACTGTCGCGTTCTGCGCCTAAGGTGCTTGACGGGTGAGTAACAAGCCGCCGTAATACCCCACGTACCGACCGTCCCGGAGGAGGACCCGTGAAGCAGGGCGCGCGAAGCTCCGCGACGACGGGGACACCGCGGACACCGCACGTCCAGGAGGCCGCGGCGGCCGCCCCGGAACCCCGGGTCCCCCCGCAGGGCACACCGCCCGCCGCGCGCGGCGAGCACACTCACAGCGAGACGCCGATCCCCGGGCCGCGTCCGGTCGTGCAGCGCGCCTCGGTGCGCGGGCAGATCCTCGACGCCCTGCGCACCGCGCTCGTCACCGGCGAGCTGGCGCCCGGCGCCGTCTACTCGGCACCCGCCCTCGGCGACCGCTTCGGCGTCTCCGCGACCCCGGTCCGCGAGGCCATGCAGCAGCTCGCCCTGGAGGGCGCCGTCGAGGTGGTCCCCAACCGGGGGTTCCGCGTCGTCGAGCGCGGCGCCCGGGACCTGGCCGAACTCGCCGAGGTCCGGGCGCTCATCGAGGTCCCCGTCATGCTCCGGCTCGCCCACGCGGTGCCCGCCGAACGCTGGGCCGAGATGCGCCCGCTGGCCGAGGCGACCGTGCGCGCTGCGGCCACCGGATGCCGGGCCACCTACGCCGAGTCCGACCGCACCTTCCACCGCGCCGTGCTCTCCCTGGCCGGCAACGCCCAGCTCGTGCGGATCGCCGACGACCTGCACCGCCGTGCCCAGTGGCCGCTCACCGGCCCGGCCCGCACGCCCGGCCGGGGTCACGCCGACCTGCTGGCCGACGCGTCCGAGCACACGGCCCTCCTGGACGCCCTCATCGCCCGCGACCTGGAGGTCGTACGGGCGCTGGTCGACGAGCACTTCGCCGGCGCGCATTAGGGCTTGCTCCTTGCGGCCTTCAGGCCGCCGCCGGTGGTGCCGGGGTCGGACGCTCCGCCCGCGAGGGGCCCGCCCAGCCGCAAGAGCCGCCGCACGGGCGGTCTCGGCCTGCGCGCCGCCCCGCCGCGTCCGCTTCGCCGCCCGAGCCGTCACCGCCGACGGCACGGGGCCGGATGCTCCGCCCGCGAGGGCCCCCGCCCAGACACCGAACAGCCGCCGCACGCCGGGCAGTCCGTGTCGACCGGGGTGCCGGTTCGGCTTGCCCGCGTCCCTCCTCGGCCCCTCAGGCCGTCGCCGCCGGTGGTGCCGGGTCCAGGTGGTCGGACAGCCAGGTGGGGACGCCGCCGAGGAGGCGGAACAGGCGGCGGGCCTCGTCGCGGAGCCGGGTCGCCTCCGGTTCGGACTCCGTGTCGGCCAGCGACGCCAGCGCCGGGGCCGTGCCCACCAGATAGCCCAACTCCTCGCGGATGCGCAGGGATTCGGCGAAGCCGTGCCGCGCCTCGGCCAGCTCCCCGTCGCGCAGCGCCAGCCCGGCCAGATGCCGCCAGGTGAACGACAGCAGCAGCGGGTCGGCGTGCGCCGTGGCGCCCGCGTGGGCGCGGCGGTAGGCGGCGCGGGCCGCCTGCGGCGAGCGCGCCAGGTTCTCCGCGAGCAGACCGCGGCGGAAGTCCAGCAGGGCCCGGCCCGGCGCGCCCGGCGCGATCAGCGCCGCCGCCCGGCCCAGCGCCGCCCGCGCCTCGTCGGCCCGGTCGCGCACGGAGTGCAGCGTCGCCGCGTACGCAAGTTGCCCCCGTTCACAAGCGGCCGCGCCGCGTTCGTCGTCGGTGTGGGCCAGCGCCTCGGCCGTACGGAGCGCGTCCTCGGCCTCCGCCCAGCCCCGCTCGGTGTACAGGCACCGCTCCACCAGCAGGGCCGCGCGCTGGAGCGCGGCCTGTGCGGTGACCGGCTGGAGCAGGGCCGCCGCGTCCGCCCAGCACGCGCGTGAGCGCAGCCGCCATACCGCGGTCTGGAGTGGATCGTCGCCGCCGGTCGTTCCGTTACCAGACATGGCGGTATACGCCACCTCGCCCTCCCCGAGCACGCCATCGAGCTGTTGAGTGGTGGCGGCATCTCAGCACGAATACGAGCGCCCGGCCAAGAGGGTGGGTGAAGGATTTCACAAAGTCGTGGGACACGGACGGCACTTGGTGCCATCTCCGCGCGCCCCCTGCGCCGGTTCAGCTCATCCGCAATGCCAGGAAGAAGTCCAGCTTGTCCTCCAGCCGGGACAGGTCCCGGCCCGTCAACTGCTCGATCCGGCCGACCCGGTAGCGCAGTGTGTTGACGTGCAGGTGCAGCCGGGTGGCGCACCGGGTCCAGGAGCCGTCGCAGTCGAGGAACGCCTCCAGGGTGGGGATCAGCTCGGCGCGGTGCCGCCGGTCGTAGTCGCGCAGCGGGTCCAGCAGCCGCGCGGTGAACGCCCGCCGGACGTCGTCGGGCACGAACGGCAGCAGCAGGACGTGCGAGGCGAGCTCCTGATGGCCGGCCGCGCACACCCGGCCCATCCGGGCCGCGGCGACCCGGCGCGCGTGCCGCGCCTCCTCCAGGGCGCCGCGCAGCCCCTCCGCGGAGTGCACGGCCGCGCTCACCCCGAGCGTGATCCGGCCGTCGTCGTCCAGCCCCGCGGAGAGCGGCTCGGCCACGGCGTCCAGCAGCGCGTCGGCCAGCACCCCGGCCTCCGAGCCGTCGTGCTCGGCGGAGACCGCGGGGAGCGGCACCAGAGCGATCGCCTCCTCGCCGGTGTGCGCCACCGCGATCCGGTCGGAGGGCTCCGGGCCGGTGGCGCGGGGATCGACCAGGACCTCCTCCAGCAGGGCCTGCGCGGCCGGACCCGGCTCGATACCGCCGTCCGCCCACTCGACCCTGGCCACCACGACCTGCCAGTGCGGGGCCGCCCCGAGGCCGGGCAGCAGCACCGGGGCCGCCACCCGCAGCCGGGCGGCGATCTCGGCGGGCGCAGCGCCCGTCTGGACCAGCTCCAGGACCTCCTGCGCGAGCCGGCGCCGTACCGTGCGGGCGGCGTCCCGGCGGTCCCGCTCGACGGCGATCAGCTGGGTGACGCCCTGGAGGAGGTCCAGCCGCTCGGCGGGCCAGTCCCCGGCGTCCGCCTCCACGGCCAGCAGCCACTCGGACAGCACCGTCTCGCGGGGGTCCCCGGCCGGCCGGCCGCCGCTGCGGATCGGGAAGAGCGAGTACACGGTGTTCCCGAGCGTGACCCGGTGCGGGCCGCGGCGGCCCGAGCGGGCGGCCGCGAGATGCCCGGCCGCGAGCCGCGCGCACAGGTCGGGCGGCAGCGCCGGGCCGGCCGACTTCGAGCCCGCGATCAGCCGTCCCACCGGGGACAGCACCCAGGCGCGCAGGTCCAGGTCGGAGCCGAGCAGATCGAGGACCACGTCCGGGCCGCCGCCCGCCGGGCCCGACGTCATCAGCCGGCGGTGCCGGTCCACGACGGCCGCCAGATCCCCGGCCCGCTCCCCGCTGACCTGCCGGACGACATGCTCGGTGACCGTCGCGAACGCCACCGACTCGTGCACCGCGAACAGCGGCAGCCGGTGCCGGGCGCAGGCCGCCACCAGATCCTCCGGGACGTCGCCGAGCTCGGCCGTGCCGGCCGCCAGGGCCGCCACACCGGCCTGCACGAGGATGCGGACGAAAGGGTCGGAGTCCGCGGCGTCCCGCCGCCACGCCAGCCCGGTGAGCACCAGCTC
This sequence comes from Streptomyces nigra, assembly GCF_003074055.1. NCBI lineage: Bacteria > Bacillati > Actinomycetota > Actinomycetes > Kitasatosporales > Streptomycetaceae > Streptomyces > Streptomyces nigra. The sequence continues at coordinate 6,005,089 of NZ_CP029043.1, forward strand.
CCCGCCCGACAGATAGCGGCTGGGGTCCCTCAGATCCGTGGTCATGACCCCGCGCACGGTGCGGTCGAGCTCGTCCTCGCCGCCGAGCAGCTTCAGGCCCAGCGCATCGGTGTCCAGCAGTGCGCGCAGCCGCATTCTCGTCGCCGCCGTTCTTCTGTCTCGAAAACTACGATGGATCTTGAGGGGTCCGGGCAGGCCCGCGCACGGGCCGCGAGCGGCCCCCACGGGCGGCGCGCTCGTCGTCTTTCGGACGGTGTCCCAGGTCACAGAGCCGTGCCGGATGTTTCCCCGGGGAAGCAGGGAGGTTACGGGTGCCCTCCGTTCATACGAATCTACAAGATGCCCATCGTGGCCAGCCAACTCCTTCATGGTTTCCGTGACTGACCCCGGTGGAGCACAGGCCTGTGTACTGACGTCCATCAGCGTGAACAGCACATGAACGAGCCGGGCCCGCCGCACCCGATCTGGCTCGATCCGTACGACCCACGAGACGAAGAAGAGAGCCGGTCATGGACTTCCTTCGCCCCGCCAGCTGGGAGGAGGCGCTCGCCGCGAAGGCCGAGCACCCCACCGCTGTGCCGATTGCGGGCGGCACCGATGTGATGGTCGAGATCAACTTCGACCACCGCCGGCCCGAGTACCTCCTCGACCTCAACCGGATCGGAGACCTCTACGAATGGGAGGTCGGCGAGGACAGCGTGCGGCTTGGCGCCTCCGTGCCCTACACGCGGATCATGGAGCACCTGCGGGCCGAGCTGCCGGGCCTCGCCCTCGCCTCGCACACGGTGGCCTCCCCGCAGATCCGCAACCGCGGCGGAGTCGGCGGCAACCTCGGCACCGCCTCCCCGGCCGGTGACGCCCACCCGGCCCTCCTCGCCGCCGGCGCCGAGGTCGAGGCCGAGTCGGTGCGTGGCAGCCGCCGTATCCCCATCGACGCGTTCTACACCGGCGTGAAGCGCAACGCGCTGGCGCCCGACGAGCTGATCCGCGCCGTCCACATCAAGAAGGCCGATGGACCCCAGCAGTACTCCAAGGTCGGCACCCGCAACGCCATGGTCATCGCCGTGTGCGCCTTCGGTCTCGCCCTGCACCCCGAGACGCGGACCGTCCGGACCGGCATCGGCTCGGCCGCGCCCACCCCGATCCGCGCCACGACCGCCGAGGAGTTCCTGAACGCGGCGCTCGAGGAGGGCGGCTTCTGGGACAACGGCAAGATCATCACCCCGTCGGTCGCCAAGCGGTTCGCGGACCTGTGTGCCGCCGCCTGCAACCCGATCGACGACGTCCGGGGCACCGCGAGCTACCGGCCCCACGCGGTCGGCGTGATGGCCCGCCGCACGCTGACCTGGACCTGGGAGTCGTACCGCGGCACCGCCGCCACCACGGAGGGAGTCGCCTGATGCGTGTCAACTTCACTGTCAACGGACGTCCGCAGGAGGCCGACGACGTGTGGGAGGGCGAGTCCCTGCTGTACGTCCTGCGCGAGCGGCTCGGCCTGCCGGGCTCCAAGAACGCCTGCGAACAGGGCGAGTGCGGCTCCTGCACGGTCCGTCTGGACGGCGTGCCGGTGTGCTCGTGCCTGGTCGCCGCCGGCCAGGTCGAGGGCCGCGACGTCGTCACCGTCGAGGGCCTCGCGGACCACGCCCGGCAGCGGTCCTGCGGCGACACCCACGGCACCTCGCTCGACGAGGCCAAGACGTGGCAGGCCAAGGGCACCGACTCACAGACCGGCGAGGGCACCGAACTCGCCCCGATCCAGCAGGCGTTCATCGACGCCGGCGCCGTCCAGTGCGGATTCTGCACCCCCGGTCTGCTGGTCGCCGCCGACGAGATGCTGGAGCGCAACCCCAACCCGACCGACGCGGACATCCGCGAGGCACTGTCGGGCAACCTGTGCCGCTGCACCGGCTACGAGAAGATCATGGACGCGGTCCGGCTGGCGGCCGCACGGCAGGGAGAGGCGGTCTGACGATGGCGTCCCCCAGCGGAACCCCCACGAAGATCACCCAGGGCGCCCCGACCAAGGGCGGCATCGGCGAGTCCACGCTCCGCCCCGACGGCACCCTCAAGGTCACCGGCGAGTTCGCCTACTCGTCCGACATGTGGCACGAGGACATGCTCTGGGGCCAGATCCTGCGCTCCACCGTCGCGCACGCCGAGATCGTGTCCATCGACACCTCCGAGGCCCTCGCACTGCCCGGTGTGTACGCCGTCATGACCTACGACGACCTGCCGACCGAGGTCCGCCACTACGGACTGGAGATCCAGGACACCCCGGTCCTCGCGCACGGCAAGGTCCGCCACCACGGCGAACCGGTCGCCCTCGTCGCCGCCGACCACCCGGAGACCGCGCGCCGCGCCGCCGCCAAGATCAAGGTCGAGTACCGCGAACTTCCGGTCGTCACCGACGAGGCGTCCGCGACCGCCCCCGACGCGATCCTCGTCCACGAGGACCGCGACGACCACCACGCCGGACACGTCCCGCACCCCAACATCGTGCACCGGCAGCCGATCGTCCGCGGCGACGCCGCCCGCGCCGCCGGACGCGCCGACGTGATCGTCACCGGCGAGTACACCTTCGGCATGCAGGACCAGGCGTTCCTCGGCCCCGAGTCCGGCCTCGCCGTGCCCGACGAGGACGGCGGCGTCCATCTGTACATCGCCACCCAGTGGCTGCACAGCGACCTCCGCCAGATGGCCCCCGTCCTCGGCCTGCCCGAGAGCAAGGTCCGGATGACGCTGTCCGGCGTGGGTGGTGCCTTCGGCGGCCGCGAGGACCTGTCGATGCAGATCCATGCCTGTCTGCTCGCGCTGCGCACCGGCAAGCCCGTCAAGATCGTCTACAACCGGTTCGAGTCCTTCTTCGGGCACGTCCACCGCCACCCCGCCAAGCTGTACTACGAGCACGGCGCCACCCGCGACGGCAGGCTGACCCACGTCAAGTGCCGGATCGTGCTCGACGGCGGCGCCTACGCCTCCGCCTCCCCGGCCGTCGTCGGCAACGCCTCCTCGCTGTCCATCGGCCCGTACGTGGTCGACGACGTCGACATCGAGGCCATCGCCCTCTACACCAACAACCCGCCCTGCGGCGCGATGCGGGGCTTCGGCGCGGTCCAGGCCTGCTTCGCCTACGAGGCGCAGATGGACAAGCTGGCGAAGGAACTCGGCCTGGACCCGGTGGAGTTCCGGCAGCGCAACGCCATGGAGCAGGGCACGATCATGCCGACGGGCCAGCCCGTCGACTCGCCGGCCCCGGTCGCCGAACTCCTGCGCCGCGTCAAGGCGATGCCCCTGCCGCCGGAGCGCCAGTGGGAGTCCAGCGAGGGCGCCGACGTACGGCAGCTGCCCGGCGGCCTGTCCAACACCACCCACGGCGAGGGCGTCGTCCGGGGCGTCGGCTACGCGGTCGGCATCAAGAACGTCGGCTTCTCCGAGGGCTTCGACGACTACTCGACGGCCAAGGTCCGTATGGAGGTCGTCGGCGGCGAGCCGGTGGCCACCGTGCACACCGCGATGGCCGAGGTCGGCCAGGGCGGCGTCACCGTCCACGCGCAGATCGCCCGCTCCGAGCTCGGCGTCGCCCAGGTGACCATCCACCCGGCCGACACCCAGGTCGGCTCCGCCGGCTCGACCTCCGCCTCCCGGCAGACGTACGTCACCGGCGGCGCCGTGAAGAACTCCTGCGAGCTGGTCCGCGAGAAGGTGCTGGAGATCGGGCGGCGCAAGTTCGGCTCGTACCACCCGGCCTGGGCCACCGCCGAACTCCTCCTGGAGGGCGGCAAGGTCGTCACCGACGGCGGTGAGGTCCTCGCCGACCTCGTCGACGTCCTGGAGGACGAGAGCGTCGAGGTCGAGGCCGAGTGGCGGCACCGCCCCACCGAGCCCTTCGATCTGCGCACCGGCCAGGGCAACGGGCACGTCCAGTACTCGTTCGCCGCGCACCGGGCCGTCGTCGAGGTCGACACCGAACTCGGCCTGGTGAAGGTGATCGAGCTGGCCTGCGCCCAGGACGTCGGCAAGGCGCTCAACCCGCTGTCCGTCGTCGGCCAGATCCAGGGCGGCACCACCCAGGGCCTGGGCGTGGCCGTGATGGAGGAGATCATCGTCGACCCGAAGACGGCGAAGGTACGGAACCCCTCCTTCACGGACTACCTGATCCCCACGATCCTCGACACGCCGACCATCCCCGTCGACGTGCTCGAACTCGCCGACGACCACGCGCCGTACGGGCTGCGCGGCGTCGGCGAGGCCCCCACCCTGTCGTCCACCCCGGCCGTCCTCGCGGCGATCCGGGCCGCGACGGGGCTGGAGCTGAACCGGACCCCGGTACGCCCCGAACACTTGACGGGCACCGCGTAACGTCCGCGCAGTTGCGGGCAGTCGTGCCTCCCCCGGTGCCTCAAGGGCCTGGGGGGCCCAGCGGCACGGGTGGGCGCAACGGCACCCCGGCGCCGGGCACAGCACACTCCACGGCTCACCCCCGGCGCCGGCCAAGCAAGTTCCGCGTTCGTCTCGGGCCGTCCCCCGGGTCGTGCACCTCCCCAAATCCCGTGCTCCACCGCCGACGGCGGCCCACGGGTGCCCCTATGAACCTTGGGAGCAGGCCCACATGACCCAGCAGTCACTCGAGCCCACGGTCACCGCCGACGACGCGGGTGAAGGAACCCGCGTCCCGGCCGGCCGGTCCTGGCTCGACCGGTACTTCCACATATCCCACCGAGGATCCACGGTCGCGCGCGAGGTGCGCGGTGGCGTCACCACCTTCATGGCGATGGCGTACATCCTCCTGCTCAACCCGCTCATCCTGTCCGGAAAGGACGCGGCGGGGGACACCCTCGCGCAGAAGGCCCTCATCACCGCGACCGCGTTCGCGGCGGCCTTCACCACGCTGCTGATGGGCTTCTTCGGCAAGGTGCCGCTCGCCCTCGCCGCCGGCCTCTCCGTCTCGGGCGTGCTCGCCTCGCAGGTCGTCCCGCAGATGACCTGGCCGCAGGCCATGGGCATGTGCGTGATGTACGGCGTCGTCATCATGCTGCTGGTCGTCACCGGCCTCCGCGAGATGATCATGAACGCGATCCCGCTCGCCCTCAAGCACGCCATCACCATGGGCATCGGCCTGTTCATCGCCCTGATCGGCCTGGTGAAGGCCGGCTTCGTGCACCAGGGCAAGGCGACGCCGCTCAGCCTCGGCCCGGCCGGTGAACTGGCCGGCTGGCCCGTCCTCCTCTTCGCCGTCACCTTGCTCGCCATCTTCATGCTCCAGGCCCGCGGCGTCCCCGGCGCGATCCTGATCGGCATCGTCGGCGGCACCGTCCTCGCCGTCGTCCTCAACGCGCTCGACGTCATCGCCCCCGAGCAGTGGGCGGGCGGCGCTCCCGAACTGCACGGCAGCGCGGTGTCCATGCCCGACTTCTCGATCTTCGGCCAGGTCGAGTTCGGCGGCTGGGGCGAGGTCGGCGCGATGACCGTCGGCATGATCGTGTTCACGCTGGTCCTCGCCGGGTTCTTCGACGCGATGGCCACCATCATCGGCGTCGGCACCGAGGCCAAGCTCGCCGACGACAAGGGCCGGATGCCGGGCCTGTCCAAGGCGCTGTTCATCGACGGCGCGGGCGGCGCGATCGGCGGGGTGGCCGGCGCCTCCGGCCAGACCGTGTTCGTCGAGTCGGCGACCGGGGTCGGGGAGGGCGCCCGCACGGGCCTGTCCTCCGTGGTCACCGGCCTGTTCTTCGCCGCCTGCCTGTTCTTCACCCCGCTCACCGCGATCGTGCCGGGCGAGGTGGCGGCCGCCGCGCTGGTCGTGATCGGCGCCATGATGATGATGAACGCCCGGCACGTCGACTGGTCCGACCGGGCCACCGCGATCCCCGTCTTCCTCACCGTCGTGATCATGCCGTTCACGTACTCCATCACGGCCGGTGTCGCCGCCGGCGTCATCTCGTACGTGGCCATCCGCGTCGCCCAGGGCAAGGCCCGCGAGATCGGCGCCTTCATGTGGGGCCTGACCGCCGTCTTCCTCGTCTACTTCGCCCTGAACCCCATCGAGAGCTGGATGGGCGTCCACTAGCCGGGCAAGCCCTCCGCACACGACCGTCTCAAGGAGACCGAGAGATGCTGGACATCGCCGAGGAACTGCACCGGTGGGCCGGGCAGGGACGCGACTTCGCCGTGGCCACCGTGGTGGCCGTCGGTGGCAGCGCCCCCCGTCAGCCCGGCGCCGCGCTCGCGGTGGACGCCGAGGGCACGGCGACCGGCTCGGTCTCCGGCGGCTGTGTGGAGGGCGCGGTGTACGAGCTGTGCCGGCAGGCGCTGCGGGACGGCGAGTCCGTCCTGGAGCGCTTCGGCTACAGCGACGACGACGCCTTCGCGGTCGGCCTGACCTGCGGCGGCGTCATCGACATTCTGGTCACACCGGTCCGCGCGCAGGACGTCGTCCGCCCGGTCGTGGAGGCGGCACTGGCCGCCGCCGCGGCCGGCGAGGCGGCGGCCGTCGCCCGGATCGTGTCCGGGCCCGCCGAACTGATCGGCCGCGCGCTCCTGGTCCGCCCGGACGGCGGTCACGAGGGCGGCTTCGGCGGACACCCCGAGCTGGACCGCACGGTGGCGGCCGAGGCGGCCGCCTTCCTCGACGCCGGGCGCACCGGCACCCTGGAGATCGGCGAACAGGGCTCCCGCTGCGGGCAGCCGCTGACCGTGCTGGTGGAGTCCTCGGTGCCGCCGCCCCGGATGATCGTCTTCGGCGCCATCGACTTCGCCTCCGCGCTGGTCCGGGTCGGGGCGTTCCTCGGCTACCGCGTCACGGTGTGCGACGCCCGCCCGGTCTTCGCGACGAAGGCCCGCTTCCCGGAGGCCGACGAGGTCGTCGTGGAGTGGCCGCACCGGTACCTGGAGCGCACCGACGTCGACGCGCGCACGGTCCTGTGTGTGCTCACCCACGACGCCAAGTTCGACATACCGCTGCTGCGCCTCGCCCTGCGCCTGCCCGTCGCCTACGTCGGTGCGATGGGCTCGCGCCGCACGCACCTGGACCGCAACGAACGGCTCCGCGAGGCCGGCGTCACCGAGCTCGAACTGGCCCGGCTGCGCTCGCCGATCGGCCTGGACCTCGGCGCGCGCACCCCTGAGGAGACCGCCCTGTCGATCGCGGCGGAGATCGTCGCGAGCCGGCGCGGCGGCAGCGGGGTCTCACTGACCGGTGCGCACACGCCCATCCATCACGACGCCACGTCCCGGCCCGCGGCAGCCCGGATCGGGTCCGTGGCCTGAGCGCGGGCCACCGGCTGGTCGGGCCAGGCCACGGCGTACGCCGGGTCGCCGCCGCCCACGATCCTTACATGGCGCAGGAGTTCACGCACGATGCCCGCGCTGCCCGACGCCCAGCCGCACTCCGGTTCGAGGTCGCTCGGGGTGGCGCGGTGCTCCACGTTGGACCAGCGGGCGCCGTCGGCGTCCCGTACCGCGTGCGCGCCGAGCGTGGCCACGAGCGTACGGGCGAAGGCGGGGGAGTCCCCCCGCTCGGCGATCCGGTCGCCGGCGAGGGCCAGGACGCCCGCCGTGCCGCAGCAGCGCCCGTCGTTGTCCCAGAAGCCGGGGCGCAGCCGGCGCGGCAGCCCGGAGCGGGTGACGGTGCCCCAGCAGCGGTCGGCCAGCGCCGGCCACACCGGGTCGCCGGTCACGTCCCGCAGCAGCCGGAACACCTGGGCGTCACCGGCCGGGCCATGGCACCAGCCGTAGCTGTACCGCGGGGTGACGTCGGGGAAGTGCGGCGGGTCGGAGTGGGGGACGAGAAAGCCGTCGGGCCCGTCCTCGTCGCGCGCGACCACGTCGGCGGCCCCGGCGAGGGCGAGTTCGAGCAGATCGGACCGTCCGGTCGCCCCGCCGACCGCCGCCAGCCCGTACACGACGCCGAGCGTGCCGTGCGAGATGTGGTGCATCCGCCCCTCGACCTCGGGCCGGAAGGGCCACCGCACCCCGGCCGCCGTCGGCTCGGCCGTGCGCGCGTACGGCTCGACCGCCCGTACGGCCAGATCGTCGTCCCCGGCGAGGAGGGCGCCCAGGCCGATGCCCGCGTTGCCGCCCATGAGTTCGTACAGCTCGCCCCAGCGCTCCCCGTCGAAGTTCGCGGCCACCCGCTCCAGAGCGCGTGCGGCGGCGGCGCCGGCCCGGGCGTCGCCCAGCTGCGTGTGGACGGCCCGCAGGGCGAGCGCGATACCGGTGCGGCCGAAGTACAGGGAGTCGTCCTCCCATGAGTCGGCGAACCCCTCCAGGGCGCGGGCCGCCCGCACGGCGGTGTCCGCGTAGACGTCGTCCCCGAAGTGCCGCCAGGCCTCCAGGAGTACGGGGACGACCCCGGCCGTGCCGTTGTAGAGCATCGGGTCGATCGCCTCGTCCGACGGCCGGACCGGCCAGCCCAGGCCGCCGTCCTCCGTCTCCCGCCCGGTGCCGATCAGCCAGCGCAGCCCGTCCACGGCCAGCGCCTCGACCTCGCCGGCCGCCATCGGCCCGGCTTCCGCGTGGCTCATGCGATCGTCCCCCCGTCACCTCGGTCGGACCCCAACCATATGCAACGGCACGGACGTTGACCCGAGTCAGGGGGTGCGCAGCAGCCGGTTCATCGCCCGTCCGAACAAGTGACGGCCCGCCAGCCGCACCACACCGTCCAGCGCGCCCGGCACGAACCGGACGCGCACCTCCTCGTGCCACACGGCCCGGGTCCGGCCGCCGGGACCCGGGCGCACCTCGATCTCCGCCCAGCCGGTCATCACCCGGCCCCGCTTCTCCAGCCGGCACCGCCCCGGCGCCGTGTCGCCGGGCGGCTCCCACAGCGTGACGTCCATCGGGTCGTCGAAGCCGAGCGGGCCGAGCCCGGTGCGGGCGACGAAGCGGGTGCCCTCCCGGGTGGGCCCGGGGGTGAGGACCCGGATGCGGGTGAACGGGACGACGTCACCGTGGCGCGGCCACTCCGTCAGACGGCGCCAGGCCTCGTCGAGCGGGAGCGGGACCGTGCGCTGGAGGAGAAAGGTGGCCACGGGAAGATCCTACGGAACGCCCTCGCGCGATCGGCGCTGGTCACACCCGGCTCACCGGTACACCTCGCCGGGCTCGGCCTTGCCCGGGGCGAGCAGCTGGGGGACCGTCACGAACACATAGCCGCGCTTCTTCAGCCCGTCGATGATCCCGGGCACCGCCGGCACGGTGCCGTCGTAGAGGTCGTGCAGCAGGATGATCCCGTCGCGCTCGGTCTGCGCGAGGACGCGCTGCCGGATGAGGGCGGAGTCGTCGGTGCTGTAGTCCTTCGCCGTCACGCTCCACAGGACCTCGGACATCCCGAGCTCGCGGCAGATCTCGTGCACGGTGTTGTTCGTCCGCCCCTGCGGCGGGCGCATCAGGGTGGGGCGGTGCCCGGTGAGCGCCGCTATCTCCTTGTTGGGCCGCTCTATCTCCTCGCGTATCCCGTCGGCTCCCAGTTCGGTGAGCGGCTTGTGGTCCCAGGTGTGGTTGGCGACCTCGTGGCCCTCGTCGGCCATCCGCCGGACCAGTTCGGGATATCTCTCGATGTGCCGTTTGCCGAGCAGGAAGAAGGTCGCCGGGACCTTCTCCTCCTCGAGGATGTCGAGCAGCTTCGCGGAGTGCTCGCTGGGCCCGGCGTCGAAGGTCAGCGCGACGCACTTGGCCTTGCGGCAGTCGACGCTGCCGAGGGGGGCGTGGGCTCCGCTCTGGGCGCGCGCGGTGCTGGGGGACGTGGTGTCCAGACGGACGTACTGGTCGAAGGCCACGAGCGACGCCGCCGCCGTCACGACGGCGGCGGCGGACAACCACATCCAGGTTTTCTTCATCTTCTTGGGCAGTGAAGGCATGCCCGGACTATACACAGCATGTATACATGCGGTTCATAGTGGGGTGTCGACGGTCCGGACACGCGTGGCTCCGGGCATGCGTGTCGCCACCGCCAGGAGCGGGGCGGTGGCGAGGGGGGCTCGGTCTCAGGAGAAGCAGGTGCCCATGCGCCCGGCCTCCCGAGGGGCCGCGGGTGCGGGCGCGGGCGCTTCGGCGGGGACCGGCTTGCGCAGGAGGAGCAGGGCCGCGTCGTCGTGCAGATGCCCGCCGACGTGGTGCAGCAGCTCGCCGTGGAGCGCGGTGACGGTGTCCGCCGGGTCGTCGCAGGTGCGCCGGGCCAGTCCCTCAGCCAGCGGGTAGAACTCGCGGTCGTGGTTGCGGGCCTCGGTGACGCCGTCGGTGTACAGCAGCAGCTGGTCGCCGTCGGCGAAGGGCAGGACATGCAGGTCGGGCGTCTCGCCGGACAGGCCGCGCAGACCGAGCGGCGGGGCCGGCCGGTCCGGCTCGACCGGGACCACGGCCGAGTCCCGCACCAGCAGCGGCGGCGCGTGCCCGCAGTTGACCACCTCCAGCTCCCCGGTCCGCGGATACCCGGCGACCACGGCGGTCACGAAGTCGTCCGGCCCCAGGTTCCGCGCGAGGCTGCGCTCGATCCGGGCGACCACGTCGAGCAGGTCGGGCTCGTCGTGCGCGGCCTCCCGGAACACGCCGACGACCAGGGCCGCCGTCCCCACGGCCGGCAGCCCCTTGCCGCGGACGTCGCCGACGATCAGCCGCACGCCGTGCGGCGTGGACACCAGGGCGTAGAGATCGCCGCCGATCCGGGCCTCCGCCGCCGCGGCGCTGTAGCGCACCGCCACCTGGAACGGGCCCACCGTCGACGGCACCGGCTGCAGCAGGGCGTGCTGCGCGGCCTCCGCGACGGAGCGCACCGCCGCCAGAACCCGCTCACGGCGTCCGCGCAGCGCGCTGGTCAGCCCGCACGCCGCGGTGGTGATCACCAGGGCGGCCAGCGTCATGCCGAGAAAACGGCCCGGGACATGGTGATGGAGGCCGAGGGCCACCCCGAGAACGCCGGCGAAGAGCCCCCCGCACAGGACCGTGCGGGGCCCGCCGACGGTGGCGGCGAGCGCCGGCACCGTGGCGAGCAGGGCCACCCATGCCGTCTTCGAACCGCCCAGCAGGTCCACGAGCGCGAGCCCGGAGGCGATCAGTATCAGCAGTACGGCCGCGGCGACGATCCAACGCCGCGACCAGTGGTCAGGTCCGTTCTCAGGGGCCCGGCTCATTATCCGTCCGCAGTCCTCGTCTGTGCGCCAGGGCGAAGCACCCCAGAAACCTGATATGTCCTATTTATTAGGAAACCGGGCCGGGGTGGATCCGGGCAAGCCACGGGATTTCAGATAGTGAGCGACAGGCTCCGCGTCACCCGCTCCGCCGTCGGCAGCAGCAGCGCGGTGACGTCCTCCAGGCGCGCACGGCCGTCCGCCCGCAGCGACACCCCCAGCGAGCCGAGCGTGCCGCCGCTGTAGACGGGCACCGCGACACAGACCGTGCCGAGCGCGTACTCCTCCATGTCCGTGACCGCCGGGGCGATCGGCGAGGTGTCCAGCCGGCGCAGCAGCTCGGGAGGGTCGGTGATCGTCCTCGGCGTCAGATCGGCCAGGTGGTGCCGCGACAGGTACTCCCGGCGCGCCTCCTCGTCCAGCTCCCGCAGCACCGACTTGCCGAGCGCCGTCGCGTGCCCGGCGTCCTCGAACCCGACCCACAGATCGACCCGCGGCGCCCGCGGACCGTCCACGATCTCGGCGACCCGGATCTCCCCGTCCTCGTAGAACGTGAGGTAGGCGGCGCTCGACAGCTCGTCCCGCAGCGCGGCGAGCGCCGGACGCACGCGGCTGAGCAGGGTCTGCGCCCGGCCCGACGACCGCAGCGTCCCCAGCCGGTCGCCCAGCACGAACCCGCCGTCGTCGAGCTTGCGCACATACCCGTCGTGCACCAGCGTCCGCAGCAGGTGGTAGGTGGTCGCCAGCGGCAGATCGGTCTCCCGCGCCAGCTGCTTGGCGGGCGCGCCGTTGTCGTGCGCGCTCATGGCCTCCAGCAGCCGGAAGGCCCGCTGCACGGAGCCGATGAGGGTGGGACCGCTCGGAGCACCCATACGACAAGGGTGCGCCCCGCCGCATCCCCGGGCAAGGCGGGCCCGGCGGTCACACCATCCGGGCCACCAGCAGCGCCACGTCGTCGTGATCGTCCGGGTGGCGCAGGCCGTACAGGAGCAGGTCGCAGGTCTCCTCCAGGGGCCGGCGCGGCTCGTCCAGGAAGCCGAGCATCACATCCAGCCGGTCGTCGATGGAGTGGTGCCGCGTCTCCACCAGCCCGTCCGTGTACAGGACCAGCAGATCGCCCGGCACCAGCTCGACCGTGGTCGTCTCGAACGGCACACCCCCCACCCCCAGCGGAGCGCCCGACGGCAGCCGCAGCAGCCGCGGCGGCTCCCCGGGCCGGGACAGCGCGGGCGGCATGTGCCCGGCGTTCGCGACCTGGCACTGCCGGGTGCGCGGATCGTAGACCGCGTACAGACAGGTGACGATGTAGTGCTCCAGATCGCAGGTGATCTTGTCCAGGTGGTGGAGCACCGCGCCGGGATCGAGGTCGAGGTCCGCGTACGCGCAGGTCGCGGTGCGCAGCCGGCCCATGGTGGCGGCCGCGTCGATGCCGTTGCCCATCACGTCCCCGACGACCAGGGCGGTCTTGTCGTCCTCCAGCGGCAGCACGTCGTACCAGTCGCCGCCGACCTCGCTGGTCGCCTGCGCCGGCTGGTAGCGGGAGGCCAGCTCCAGACCCGTGTGGTGCGGCGCGTGGTCGGGCAGCAGGCTGCGCTGCAGGGTGAGCGCCGTGTTGCGCACGCTCTGGAACCAGCGCGCGTTGTCGATGGCCACGGCGGCCCGGCCGGCCAGCTCGAGGGCGAGGACCACGTCGTCCTCGTCGAACGGCACCGGATTGCGGGTCCGCTTCAGATCGAGCGCGCCCAGCACCTCGCCGTGCGCGATCAGCGGCACCGCCAGGTACGAGTGCACCCCCGCCCGCGCCAACAGCTCGGTGGCCTGCGCGTCCCGGCCGATCCGCGGCAGATCCGCCGCGCCCACGTGCCGCACCAGCACCGGCCGCGCCGTGTGCACGCACAGCGTGACCAGCCGGTCGCCCTCGTACGCGGCGAGATCACCCGGCGGGTCGGCGGCCCGCAGCGCGGGGCTCGGATACGCCGACTTCAGCGCGAGGGCGCGGAACAGCTCCGGGCCGTTCTCCGGCCGGCGGTTGCGGCGGCACGCGAGCGCCGCGTCCAGCACGTCCACGGCGACCACGTCGGCCAGCTCGGGCGTGGCCACGTCCGCCAGCTCGTCGGCGGTCCGCTCCACCTCGAGCGAGGTGCCGACGCGCGTCGACGCCTCCGCGATCAGCGCGAGGCGCCGCCGGGCCTGATCGGCCGCCGCGGCCGCCCGGTGCCGCTCGGTGACGTCGACGAACGAGATGGCCGCGCCCAGCACCCGCCCGCCCGGGTCCTCCAGCCGGTAGAACGACAGCGACCAGGCCCGCTCCTGATCGGGCTCGTCCGGCGGACGGCCCACGTGGTACTGGTCCAGCAGCGGCGTCCCGGTGGTGATCACCTGCCGCAGACACGCCTCGATGGTGTCGATGTCCGACAGCGGCAGCGTCTCCCGCAGCGGGCGGCCGACATGCTCGCCGGCCGGGGTGCTGTCGACCCGCTCCAGCGCCGGGTTCACCAGCAGGAACCGCAGATCCGGGCCGACGAGCGCGATCCCGATGGGGGACTGGTTGATCAGCCGCTCGCACAGCGCCAGATCCGTCTCGACCCGCTGGAGCAGCGAGTGGTCCGCCGCGATGCCGAGCGCGTACACGTCCCCGAGGTCGTCCAGCAGCCGCATGTTGCGGAACTCCGTCATCCGGGTGCTGCCGTCCTTGTGCCGCACCGGGAACGTGCCGGCCCAGCTCTGCCCGGTCCGCAGCACCTCCGCGAACAGCTTCGTCACCGACGGCAGATGCTCGGGGTGGATGAACAGCCGGGCCGCGTGCGTGCCGAGCGCCTCCTCGGCGGAGTAGCCGAACAGCTCCTCGGCCTGCGGGGTCCAGAAGACGATGCGCCCCTCGGCGTCCACCACCACCGCGGCCACGCTGAGCACGTCCAGCAGCCCCGTCGGCCGGGGCGGCTCCGCGCCGTGGCCGCCCGGTTCGGACTCCAGGGATCCGGCTGTCATCGCGGCGCCTCCTCCACCCCCGGTGACACCCCCGGTGGGCTCACCCGCCGCGGCCGCCCTCGCACACGGCGACGGCCGGGCCGGCACCTCCATGCTCCCTCCACCGCGCGTCTCGCGCACCGGGCGGGCCTCCCGTGCGCGACGGAGACGCAAGCAGGAACATGGGTCGTATGAGGACGGGACCGACGAACACCGCGTGAGGAGCCATGGACGCTCCGCGAGACAACCAGGACAGCCCCCGGGCCGAGGCCCTGCGGGAGCCCATCGACGCGGCCGGCGACGCCGCCGCCGTGGTCTCCCGGGACGGCCTGGTCATCGCCTGGACCCGGGCCGCCGAGGAACTGCTCGGCCTCCCCGCGGACGCGGTCGTCGGCACCCCCGGGCTGCGCCTGCTGGCGACACCCGGCGACCGGGCGCGGGCGGCCGCCGTCGCCGAACGCTGCCGGTCCGGCTCGGGCTGGAGCGGCCGGTTCCCGGTACGGCACCGCGACGGGCACCCCCTGGACGTCGACGTACGGGTCTCCCCGGGCTTCCGCGTCGGCCACGAGGAGTGCTATCTCGTCTCGGCCCGCGACCGGCCGCCGCAGTGGGTCGTCGGCGAGTCCGTGCTGAACGGCTTCCTGACCCGCTCGCCCGTCGGCATGGCCGTCCTCGACACACAGCTGCGCTACGTCTGGCTGAACGACACCCTGGAGCGCCTCGGCGGGGTCCCGCGCGGACAGCGGCTCGGCCGCCGCCTCGGCGACCTGCTGCCCGGCCTGGAGGCGGAGACCATCGAGGGCCTGATGAGCAAGGTCCTGGAGACCGGGTCCCCGGTCACCGACTACGAGTACGTGGGCTGGAGCTGGGCCGACCCGCACCGCCAGCGGGCCTACTCGACGTCGTTCTTCCCGCTCGTCGACCCCGACGACACCGTCAGCGGCGTCTGCTACGTGGTCCTGGACATCACCGAGCGGTGGACCGCCCGCCGACTGCTCACCCTCGTCAACGAGGCCGGCACCCGGATCGGCACCACCCTCGACGTGCTCTCCACCGCACAGGAACTCGCCGACTTCGCCGTACCCGCGTTCGCCGACTTCGTCGCCGTCGACCTGCTGGAGCCGGTGCTCAGCACGGAGGGACACGGTGCCTGGCTCACCGACGCCGGCCCGGTCCTCGTCGGGGCGGCGATGCGCCGGGCCGGACTGCGCTCGGTCCGCGAGGGCAGCCCGGAGGCCGCCGCGCAGGTGGGCGACCGGGTCGACTTCGTCCCGCCGCCGCACGACGAGCACCTCCTCACCGAGGGCGCCCCCGTCCTCATCCCGGTCCTCGACCCGTTCGACTCCCGGTGGGCCGCCGAACAGCCCCGCCGGGCGGCCAGCATGCGCGCCTACGGGCTGCACTCGCTGATCTGCGTGCCCATGCGGGCCCGCGACACCGCGCTCGGCCTCGTCACGTTCCTGCGCTCGCGCAACACCGCCTCCTTCCGGCCCGACGACGTCCTCGTCGCCCAGGAACTGGTGGACCGCACAGCGATCTGCGTCGACAACGCCCGCCGCTACACCCGCGAGCACACGGCCGCCGTCACCCTCCAGCGCAGCCTGCTGCCACAGGCCCTGACCGGCGGCACGGCCGTCGAGGTGGCCTCCGCCTACCGTCCGGCCGACCCCACGGACGGCGTCGGCGGCGACTGGTTCGACGTGATCCCGCTGTCCGGCGCCCGCGTCGGACTCGTCGTCGGCGACGTCGTCGGGCACGGCATCGCCGCCGCGGCGGCCATGGGCCGGCTGCGCACCGCCGTACAGACCCTCGCCGACATGGAGCTGCCGCCCGACGAACTCCTCGCGCACCTCGACGACCTGGTCCTGCGGCTCAGCGAGGAGCAGCCCGGGAACGGGACCGGCGCCGCCGACCGGGGCTCGGCCGGCTTCCTCGGCGCGACCTGCCTGTACGCCGTCTACGACCCGGTCACCCGGCGCTGCACGATGGCCCGCGCCGGGCACCCGCCCCCCGTCGTCGTGGCCCCCGACGGACAGGTCTCCTACCCCGAGCCGCCCGCCGGGCCGCCGCTCGGGCTCGGCGGGCTGGCCTTCGAGTCCGCCGAGATCGAACTCGCCGAGCACAGCCTGCTCGGGCTCTACACCAACGGCCTCGTGGAGAGCGAGACCGTCGACGTCGACAGCGGCATGGCCCGGCTGGGCGACCTGCTCGCCCGGCCGGACCTCGACCTCGACGCCCTGTGCTCGTCCGCCGTGCGCGACCTCGTGCCCGGGCAGCAGTCCGACGACATCGCCCTGCTGCTGGCCCGCACCCACGCCCTCGCCGCCGAGAACGTCGTCTCCTGGGACGTGCCCGTCGACCCGGCCGCCGTCGCCGACGTACGGGCCCGCGTCACCCGGCAGATGGCCGCCTGGCACCTCGACGACCTCGCCATGACCACCGAACTCATCGTCAGCGAACTGGTCACCAACGCCATCCGCTACGCCGAACCACCCCTGCGGCTACGGCTGCTGCACGACTCCCGGCTGACCTGCGAGGTCGCCGACGCGAGCAGCACCGCGCCCCGGCTGCGCCACGCCCGCAGCACGGACGAGGGCGGCCGGGGCCTGTTCCTGGTGGCGCAGCTCGCGCACCGCTGGGGCGCCCGCTACACACCCGAGGGCAAGATCATCTGGGCCGAGCAGGAACTGCCCTGACCCGTGCTCGGGGGCGGTCCGCCACCGGGGTGCCGCGCACCCCGGCCACCGCGACCAGCGCGCCGACCGCACACAGCGTCCCGGCGACCGGCACGGACGTGCGCACGCCGTTCATGAACGCCGCACGGCTGCCCTCGGCGACGGCCGCCCGCAGCTGTTCCGGCATGTCGGCGGTGACCGGGGCGACGCCCGTGGCCACCGCGTCCTTCGCCCCGCCCAGGCCCTCGGCCGCCGCCGCGGGCGCCCCGGCCGGCGTACGGATCCTTGCGACGGGGGTGGGGAGGCTCAGTGCTGGGGGCGCTCGGCGAGCTCGGTGAGGGCGGCGAAGGCGCCGAGCGCCGAACCGAGCGCGTCCCGCTGGCCGTCGGTGAGGGCACGCATCGCCTGAGCGAGGTGCCGGCCCATCAGTCCCGTGACCTCGGCCAGCCGGTCCGGTGAGGTCGCCGTCAGATGCAGATGCGCGATCCGCCGGTCCCCGGGCGGGGTGCGCCGGACGCGGGACGGCCGGGCCCGGAGTTCCGGACCCGGCCGCCGTCAGCCACAGCTCAGGACATCAGTCGCCGTGACCCTCGTGCCCGCCGTGCCCCTTGTCCTCATGCCCGGAGTGCTTGCCCTTGCTGGGCTTCGCGGGCTTGGAGGGGTGATCGGGCTTGGAAGGGTGCGCCGGCTTACTGGGGTGATCCGGCTTGACGGGCTTGCTGGGGTGGGCGGGCTTGGAGGGGTGGTCCGGCTTCGCGGGCTTGCTCGGGTGGGCCGGCTTGGAGGGGTGCTCCGGCTTCGACGGCTTCGCCGGGTGCGCGGGCTTGGCGGGCTTCGCCGGGTAGGCAGGCTTGGAGGGCTGCTCCGGCTTGGCGGGCTTCGCGGGGTACGCGGGCTTGGCCGGCTTGCTCGGGTATGCGGGCTTGGCGGGGTGGTCGGGCTTCGACGGCTTTGCCGGGTAGGCAGGCTTGGACGGCTTGCTCGGGTAGGCGGGCTTCGCCGGGTGGTCGGGCTTGGCGGGCTTGGCGGGGTACGCCGGCTTCGCGGGCAGCTCGGGCTTGGCGGGCTTCGCGGGGTACGCGGGCTTGCTGGGGTGGTCGGGCTTGGCGGGCTTCGCCGGATAGGCGGGCTTGGCCGGGTAGTCCGGCTTCGCGGGCTTGCTCGGGTACTCGGGCTTCGCGGGCTTGGCGGGGTACGCCGGCTTCGCCGGGTGGTCGGGTTTCGCGGGCTTCGCCGGGTAGGCAGGCTTGGCGGGGTACTCAGGCTTGGCAGGCTTGGCCGGGTACGCGGGCTTGGACGGCTGCTCAGGCTTGGCAGGCTTCGCGGGGTAGGCAGGCTTCTCGGGCGTGGCCGGATGCGCAGGCTTGGCCGGGTACTCAGGCTTCACCGGCTTGGCCGGATACGCGGGCTTCTCCGGCGTAACCGGGTGCGCGGGCTTCTCCGGGTGAACCGGCTTCGCGGGGTGCGCCGGATACTCGGGCTTGACCGGCGTGACCGGCTTCGCCGGATGTGCGGGCTTGTCCGGATGGACAGGGCGCTCGGGCTTGCCCGGGTACTGCGGCTTGTCCGGGTGAACGGGGTACTCCGGCTTCGCCGGGTGCACCGGCTGTTCCGGCTTCCCCGGCTGTTCCGGCTTGGCTGGGTGCCCCGGCTGCTCGGGCTTGGCGGGGTGCACCGGCTGGTCCGGCTTGCCCGGGTACTGCGGCCGGCCCGGCTGCGCCGGGTGATCCGGCTTCGCCGGGTGCGCGGGCTGCGGCCCGTGGGCCGGCGCCGGCGTGGCGGCGTACGGCGCGTCGTGGTCATCGGCATGGGCGGCACCCGTACCGCCCAGGGCGGCTGCGGCGAGCGCGGCTGCCATGGCGGCGGGCGCCAGGACGGATCGCCATCTCGGCGGTGTCCTCATCTTCCACTCTCCTCGACTGTGTTCAGGGCCTCGTGACGGCGGGTCAGCACCAAGAGCCGGATAGTGGAATGAATAGGAAATCGGCTGATATGAATAACGCCGAGGCGGTCAAAGGCCACCGAATGACGTAGCCCGGCACCGCCACTCGGCCCGGCCCGCCCCGAGCCCGCATTAGGACACAGTCCGTCCTCGATCCTCCGTACCCTGCGGAGCATGACGAAGCGGCGGACCTCCACCACGACGAAGGCGGCGACGACGATGAGCGGCACGGACCCGGTCCTGAGCACCCGCGCCCTCAACCGCGCCACGCTGGCACGGCAGTTGCTGCTGCGCCGCTCGCCGCTGTCCGTCCCGGAGGCGGTCACGCATCTGGTCGGCCTCCAGGGGCAGGAGGTGAAACCGCCGTACTACGCGCTCGCCGCCCGCCTCGACGGGTTCACCCCCGAGGCGCTGTCCGCACCGCTCGGCGACCGGTCGCTGGTCCGCATGGTCACCATGCGCTCCACGATCCACCTGCACACCGCCGCCGACGGCCTGACGCTGCGTCCGCTCGTGCAGCCCGCCCGCGAGCGCGAGATCGGCTACTTCCGCAACGGCCTCGTCGGCGTCGACCTGGACCGGCTCGCCACGCTCGCCCGTGACCTCGTCGAGGACGAGCCCCGCACGATGAAACAGCTGCGCGAGGCACTGAGCGCCGAGTGGCCGGACGCCGACCCGCAGTCGCTGGCCGTGGCCGCCCGCTGCCGGCTCCCGCTGGTCCAGATCACCCCGCGCGGCCAGTGGGGCCGCAGCGCCCAGGTGTCCCTGACGACGATCGAGCACTGGCTGGGGCGCCCGGCCGAGCCCGCCGCCTCCGCCGACGACACCGTCGTGCGCTATCTGGCCGCCTTCGGGCCCGCGTCCGTGAAGGACCTGCAGACCTGGGCGGGTCTCACCCGGATGCGCCCCGTCTTCGAGCGGCTGCGGCCCCGGCTGGTCACCTTCCGGGACGAGAACGGCGTCGAGCTGTTCGACCTGCCCGACGCCCCGCGCCCCGACCCGGACACCCCGGCGCCGCCGCGCCTGCTGCCCGAGTTCGACAACCTGCTGCTCTCCCACGCCGACCGCACCCGGCTCATCCCGCCCGCGAACCGCGGCCGCACCTGGCAGGCGAACACCTTCTACTGCCCGCTCCTGGTCGACGGCTTCCTCGCCGGGGTGTGGCGGGTCATCGGCGACGCCCTCGTCATCGAGCCGTTCACCGACCTGAGCCGGGCCCGGCGCACCGAGGTGACCGAGGAGGCCGAGCGCGTCCTCGGCGTACTGCACGCGCAGGAGTCGTACGACGTCCGCTTCGGGACCGTCATCGCCTGACACACACGCGCGCCCCCGGTCCGGCCCCCGGGACGGAGGGGCCGGACCGGGGGCGCGGGTTCCGGCTAGGGTCTTTCGTTTGGATCGGGCCGGACCCCGCGGGCCCGGCATGATCCAAACGACCTAGGGGCGCGCGGCGGGGGCGGTCAGCCTGGCCGTGAGCAGGTGCGAGTCGAGCAGGGACACATCGGCGGTGCGGTCGGCGCGGGCGTAGCCGGCCAGCATCCGCTTGGTGAGGACGAGCGCCTCCGGCTGTCTGCGCAGGAGCGGGTTCACCCAGGAACGGACGACCTGGTCCAGCGATTCGGCGGGGGAGGTCCGGTGCACGAGGCCGAGCCGCTCGGCGGTGGCCGCGTCGAACAGCTCGCAGGTGAGCATCAGTTCACGGATACGGGCCGCCCCGGCCTCGGCGACGAGACGGCCCATGGCCCCGCCCCAGGCGGGCGGCAGTCCCAGCCCCACCTCGGGCATACGGAACCGGGTGGTGTCGGCGGCGGCGCGCAGATCGCAGTAGGAGGCGAGGGCGAGTCCCGCGCCGACGACCTTGCCGTGCAGCCGGGCGACGGTGACGACGTGGGTGGTCTCCAGCGCCTGGCAGAGCCGGTGGGCCTTGTCCGCGACGCGCCGCAGCTCACCGCCGCTCGGATCGCCGGCCAGCGCCGCCTGGTACTCCGTACGGTCGGCGCCCAGACAGAAGTCCGTGCCGTCGGACGACAGGACGAGGACGCGGAGGTCGGGCCGTTCGTGCAGGCCGTCGAGGACGGCGAGGAGGTCGTCCAGGGCGGCGACACCGAGCGTGTCGTCCCCCCGCTCGGGGTTGAGGCGTACGTGCAGGACCGGGCCGTCCTCGTCGACGGCCACGGCCTTCAGCGCGCGGGGAGTGAGGGGGGAGGGGGTGTCGGTCATGCGAGGGCGACGTCCAGGTTCGACAGGCGCCTGAAGGCCACCCGGGGCTCCCATGTGGGGCGCCGGGCGAGCGTGAGGCGGGGGAGACGGCTGATCATGTGGTGGAGCAGGGTCTGGGCCTCCAGCCGGGCCAGGGGGGCGCCGAGGCAGTAGTGGACGCCGTTGCTGAAGGCCAGGTGGTCGGAGCGGGCCCGCTCGGGGTCGAAGCGGTCCGGGTCGGGGTGGCGGGCCGGGTCGCGGTGCGCCGCGCCGACCATGAGGTGGACCATGGCGTCCTTCGCGACCTCGACGCCCCCGACAACGGTGTCGTGGGCCGCGACGCGACTGATCACATGGGTGGGCGGGTCGTGGCGCAGCGTCTCCTCGACGAAGGCGGGCACCAGGGTGGGGTCGGCGGCGAGCAGGTCCCGGCGCAGCGGTTGCTCCAGCAACCGCAGGGCCATGGTCGACAGTAAGGTCGACGTGGTCTCCAGCGCCGCCAGCAGCACGAAGAGCGCGAGGAAGTACACGGACTCGTCGGCCCGGTCCCGGTCGGGTTCCAGGGTGTCGAAGGTGTGGATCCACAGGGACACGGGGTCGTCGCCCGGCTGCTCGCGGCGCCGGCGGACCAGGTCCATGAAGTACGCGCGCAGTTCGGCCGTCGCCGCGTCGGAGCGGGCCAACTGGCTGGCCGTGGGCAGGAGTTCCTGCGTGAAGACCTGCTCGTGGGTGAGTTCGCGCAGCCGGGGCCAGTCGGCCGCGGGCACGCCGAGCCAGTCGCCGATCGTGGCGACGGGCAGTTCCTCGCTCACGGTGGCGACGAAGTCGGCGGTGCCCTCGTGCAATTGCTCGGTGAGGGACAGCAGGAGGCGGTCGGTGGTCTGGCCGACCGTGCGTCCGATCCGCTCCAGGGTCTTGCGGCCGAACGTTCCTGCTGCCCTGCGTATTCGGGTGTGCTCGGGCGGGTTGAGCGCGGGCAGCGTGTTGCTCATCTCCTGCGAGGAGGGAGCGTTCCAGCGGGTGCCCGCGCCCTGCTGGTCCCGCCAGCGCTTGTCCGGCTCGAGCCAGTCACGCGAGCGCAGGATCTGGTCGCACAGGTCGAAACCCGTGACGAGCACATTGCCCCAAGGGGCGGGTGTGACAGGGCCCAT
The DNA here is from genome assembly GCF_003074055.1 of Streptomyces nigra. Taxonomy (NCBI): domain Bacteria; kingdom Bacillati; phylum Actinomycetota; class Actinomycetes; order Kitasatosporales; family Streptomycetaceae; genus Streptomyces; species Streptomyces nigra. Next base: position 6,027,146 of record NZ_CP029043.1, read on the forward strand.
GGCCCTGAGCCGGGCGTAGTAGGGAAAAGGATCGGCCTGCCCCTCCGCCGTCCGAAGACGGGCGAAGAGGCTGACGGCCGAACGACGGTCGTGCGACGGGCGAGCGTCCACCACCACGATGGCGGCTCCTTCCTGGGAGATCAGCCGCCATACGTACCCATGCGGTGATTGAAGCATCCACTTGTGGAGGTCAGGTGACGGTTACCTTCGTCACTCGCCACCGAGCCAGGCACGGAAACGCGAGAACAGGCCACGCGGGTGGGCGTGTTGGGCGGCTGGCCGGGAATGAGCGGTCCCGGCGTGCTGCGGGACGGAAACGGTGGGCTGAGGCGCGGCCGGACGAGCGGATTCGGCCGGGGCCGGACCGGCCGGACGCGGCGTGAACCGGACGGGAAGGGACGCCAGCGAACGGCTCCACGGCCCCTCACCCCACTGCAGGTCCTTGAACGGGACGCGCGTCTCCAAGTCCGGCAGCCCGTTCAGCAGACACTCCACCGCGCTCACCGCGATCATGAACGCCGGGTCCTTCGCGGGGCACGCGTGCGGACCGGCGCCGAACGCCAGATGGGCCTTGGCGCTGAGCTGCTCGCGGTGCTGCGCCAGCTTCGGATCGGTGTTCGCGGCCGCGAAGGAGATCAGGACGGGGTCGCCCGCCCGGAGGATCCTGCCGCCCAACTGGACGTCGTGGGTGGGGTAGTGGCCCGCGTAGTTGGCGATCGGCGCGAAGTTCCACAGCGTCTGCGCGACCGCGTCCTCGACGGGCAGCGCGGCCTGCGCGTCCTCGCTCAGATACAGGGCCGTGCTGGTGGCGATCGCGGCGGCCAGCGGGGCCGTACCGCCGGACAGCAGCGTGACGAGCTGGTGCAGGACCTCCTCGTCGGTCAGACGGGCCTGATGCTGCATCAGCTGGGTCGTCAGGTCCTCGCCGGGCCTCCGGTGCTTGAGGGCGATCAGCTCGGCGAGCGCCGTCCCCAGGACCTCGTCGGCTCCCTGCGTGCCCTGGAAGATGCCGCTGATGCCGGCGATGACCCGGTCGCCCAGCTCGGGCGGGCAGCCGAACAGCTCGCTGAAGACCAGCAGCGGCAGCGGCATCGCGTACGCGGACATCAGCTCGGCCTGCCCGAACGAGTCCCCGCTGAACTGGCTGATCAGATAGTCCGCCGACTGCTGCACCTTGCGGCGCAGTTGCAGCTCGTTGACGGTGGCGAGGCTGTCGACGACCGCCTGCCGCAGCCGCGCGTGCGCGGCGCCGTCGCTGAACAGGGCGTTCGGGCGGTAGCCCATCATGGGCAGCGCCGGGCTGTCCGCCGGCACCCGCCCCTCGTTCAGGGCGTTCCAGCGCCGCGAGTCACGGACGAACGACGCCGGGTTCTGCAGGATGTACAGCGCGGCGTCATAGCTGGTGACCAGCTCGACCTCGACGCCCGGCGCGATGTCGACCGGCGCGCTGGGGCCGAGGGTGCGCAGATGGCCGTACGTGGCCTCGGGGTCGGCGGCGAACTCGGGACCGTACAGCTGCGCGTTGCCGTGCGCGGGGCACCCGGCGGGTATGCCCCGTGAGGCGTGGGGTTGTTGCATGGCGAGCTCCTAGTCGAGCAGGGACATGAGGTGCTGCACGAGGGCGATCAGGGCCTGGAGCGCGGACTTCTGGTCGCGTACGTCGCAGGCCACGACCGGGGTGTCCGGGTGCAGGTTCAGCGCCTCGCGGACTTCGTCGAGGGGGTACGTGGTCGCCCCCTCGAAGTGGTTCACGCCGACGGCGTAGGTCAGGCCGAAGCGCTCGACCAGGTCCAGGACCGGGAAGGACTCGTCCAGTCGCTGCGGGTCGACGATGAGGAGCGCGCCGAGCGCTCCGCGGGACAGCTCCTCCCACATCTCCTTGAAACGCTCCTGACCGGGCGTTCCGAAGACGTAGAGGACCAGCTCGTCGCTGAGCGTGAGCCGGCCGAAGTCCATGGCGACCGTGGTGGTCGTCTTGTCGGGTGTGCGCGACAGGTCGTCGTAGCCCACACTCGCCTCGGTGATCTCCTCCTCGGTCTGCAGGGGCTCGATCTCGGAGATGTTGCCGATGTAGGTGGTCTTTCCGACTCCGAAGGGCCCTACGACGAGGACTTTCACCGAGCGCACGTCGTCTGCGTCCAGGTACACGGGTTACGCTCCGATGTTCTTCAGGCCTTCGAGGACGGCACTGAGCAGTTCTCTGTCTTTGTTGTCGGCCCGCGGGGCGGGCTTTCTGACGAGGACGAGACCGCTCTCCTCCAGCTGTGCCAGGAGGATGCGCACGATGCCGAGCGGCAGGTGCGTGCGGCCGGCGATCTCGGCCACGGCCAGCATGCGGTTGGCGACCAGATCCATGATCGCCTGCTCCTCCGGTGCGAGGGTGCGGGCCGTGGCGGCGGTGTCCATGTGGGCGGTCACCAGGGCGGTGCGCTCGTACTGCTGGTCCGGCGGCAGAGCGCGGCCGTTGGTGATCACGAAGAACGGCACTAACGCGGAGGTCAGTTCCACTTCCGGGTCGGAATCGTGTGCGTCAGACATCGCTCGGCGCCTCCTGTCGCGGCATGCGCTCCTCGGTCAGCCGGGGCACCACCTCGCTCAGGCGCGTGGTGAACTCCTCGATGTCGGTGTCGTGTTCGGCCGCGGCGGCCAGCAGCCGGCCGTGGTCACCGGCGATCAGGAAGATCCAGCCGTGCTGGAACTCGATGACGGTCTGCCGCCACTCCGCGCCGGCCTGGATGCCGGCGAACTGGGAGGTGACCCGGCTGTAGGCGTGGATGCCCATCATGGCGGCGGAGATGGTGTCGACCAGGTCCCGGTCGATCCCGCTGGTCGCCCCCAGGGGCAGGCCCTCCGCGCCCAGCAGCACCGCGTGCCGGGCCCCGTGCACTCCGGAGATCACCTCGTCGAGGTCGGCGAGGACCGTGCCGGTCCGGCCGCCCTGCTCCGACCCGTTGGAGGCGCCCGCCCCGTGCAGGGACGGTTCCTCGGCGTCGACCCGCGGCGGGGTCGTCAGATTGTTGCCCAGCCGGGCGACCAGCCGGTGCATCCGGAAGGAGATCTGCTGGATGTCGACGTCGAGCTCCGCTGCGGCGGCCAGATAGGCCCCCTGGCCGGCCCCGATGAGGAAGATCCACCCGTGCGAGAACTCGATGATCGTCTGGTGCCACTGCGGGTCCTGCACCGGCTCGATGAAACGGGCCGCGGCACGGCTCAGTGCCTGCATGCCCGCCATGGCGGCCGAAATGGTCCTGAGGTCGTCGTCGACGAGACCCTGGGTGGCCCCCCGCGAGATGCCGTCCGCGGAGAGCAAGACGGCGTGCCGTGCCTTGGGCACATTGGTCACGATGTCTTCGAGCATCCACGACAGGTCGGTGGTCATGCGTCTTGGGGCCCTTCAGTGGCTGCGGAATCGAACGTGCGGCCCGAGATGGTGCCTCGTTGCAGGGCGCCCAGAGCGCCCCGGCTGCGTCCGGAGACGCGTCCGGTGTCCTGGGCCGTCCGGGACGGCTGCCGCTGGTCCTCGGGGGCGGCCGCCCGGGACACGCGCTTGGGCAGACCGTGCACGGTGCGCGGCCGGCTCGGCGCGGACTGGTCGTCCCGCACGATGCTCACCGGCGCCGGAGCCTCCTCGACGGGGGCCGGCTGCTCCTCCGTCCACAGCTCCTCGGGCAGCAGCACCACGGCGCGGACGCCGCCGTACCGGGAGATGCCCGTGACGTCGACCCGGAAGCCGTACTGGCGGGCGAGCAGGCCGATCAGGGGGAAGCCGAACTTCGGCTGGTTGCCGAGCTGGGAGAGGCGCGGGACGAAGTCGCCGGACAGCAGGGCGGTGGCCCGCTGCCGCTCCTCGTCGTTCATGCCGACACCGGCGTCGTCGATGACGATGCACAGGTTCTTCTGGATCCGCTGGAACGTCACCTCGATGGGAGCGTCCTGCTGGGAGAAGCTGGCAGCGTTGTCGAGCAGCTCCGCCACCGCGAGCGCGACCGGGGAGACGGCCGACGCCTTCAGCGCGAAACCGGTCTGCTGCATGATCTCGACGCGGCGGAAGTTGCGGATCTGCCCCTGCGCGTTGCGCACCACGTCGTACACGCTGCCCGGCCGGTTGCGGCGGCCGGCCGGCGCGCCGCACAGCACGGCGATGCCCTGCGCCTTGCGCTGCATCTGCGCGTTGGCGTGCGTCACTTCGAGAAGCTCGGCGAGCACGGGGTGGTTGCCGTACTTGCCCTGGATGCCCTCCAGGACGGTCATCTGCTCGGCGGCGAGGCTCTGCAGGAAGCGGGCGGAACCCTTGAGGACCGCCTTCGTGCTGTCCTCGGCGGCCTCCTCGGCCTGCCGGATGGTGGTGTCGAACTGATGCTTGTACCGGGCCAGTTCGGCCTGCACCGAGGTGAGGTGGCCCTGTGCGGTGGCGAGTTCGGTCTTCAGCGCCTGCTCGGCCTGCTGCTTTCTCCTCCCCAGGGCTCTGTTGCGGACGACGAGTGCCACGATCGCTGCGACGGCTATCGCCGTCATCGCAACCAGGCACCACGCAAGCGCGTCTCGAGACATGGAAACCTTTCCCGGCGCATGAAATGCGGACGTAGACGGATAACTCCCCCGCGAGTACGCACCCACGACAAACCATGCCGCCTACCCGAGCTGTGTGGCTGCTGAGCGTGCGGACCTCAAGTCAACGCTTGAAGTAAGTGGATCAAGGTCGCAGATGCGGGGATGCTATCACCGGCGCGACAGCCCTCGAAGAGCGTGCCACCGTTCCTCCGCAAGGCCAACACGCCTTCTGTGAACGGAAGTTGCCCGCTGTTCAGCGAGGCGGGTTCATCGGTGGTGGAGTACGCCGGCCGGCTGGGATGTGACGGTCCGACAGCGCGGTTCCTTCCGGGGCCGTCGGCTCGCCCGCCCTACGGGCGGCCGGGTGCACGGGTCCACAGCGACTCCTTCGCGATGGGGTCTGGAGGCGACTGTCCCCCCGCGCGCGGCATGACGCCACGTCAGTCTGCCGAAAGTACGATGATCGTAACAGGTTTCACGCTGTGTGTGTGCCCGGGCACAGCCGCCGGGCGGAGCCGAATACCCGTCTGCCGGCGGTCAGTCGGCGCGGCCCGTCACCGCTACCGTCACGCCCAGGCCGATCATCGTGCAGCCGCCCGCGCCGCCTATCAGGGACAGGCGGCGGTCGGAGCGGGCGAACCAGGTGCGGGCCGCCGAGGCGGTCACGCCCCAGAGGGTGTCGGTGACCAGGCCGATGGTGATGGGGACGAGACCCAACAGCAGCATCTGCAACGGCACATGACCGGCCGAGTGGTCCACGAACTGGGGGAGCACGGCGGCGAAGAACACCACGCCTTTGGGGTTGGTGACGCCGACGAGCGCGCCGTCCAGGAGGGTGCGCAGATCGCCGCGCGCCGGCTCCTGCGACCGGGTGTGGATCGTGGACGCCTTCAGCTCCTTGCGGTGCCGGAACGCCTGTACGCCGAGCCAGACCAGATAGGCGGCACCGGCCAGCTTCACCGTGAGGTAGACGGTCACGGAGCGCTCGACGAGGGAGCCGATCCCGACCGCGACGGCGACCACCAGCAGATACGAGCCGACGACATTGCCGAGCGCGGTCGCCACGGCCGTACGGCGTCCGTGCGCCAGGGCGCGGCCGATGACGAACAGGACGCTGGGTCCAGGAATCACGATCACCAGCAGCGACATCGCCGCGAACGCCAGCATCCGGTCGGTGGACACCATGACCTCACCCCCACATCCCTGTCAGTGGCTCATTCAAACAGGAGCCACTGACGACGGACCAGGCCCGTGACGGGCCGGGGCGGGCCGGGGGGCCGGGGAATGGACAGGGGGCGTTGCGGGCCGCTCGTGGAGGCCCGCAACGCCCCCTGGTCTTCGGGTCCCGGCTAGGACCGGACCTGGTCGGTCACCTCGGCCGAGAACGTGGTCAACCGGGTGTAGACCCCCGGGTACCCCGCCTGGGCGCAGCCCTCGCCCCAGGACGTTATCCCTGCCAGGACGCCCCCGATGAGCAGGGGACCGCCGCTGTCGCCCTGGCAGGAGTCGACGCCGCCGGACGTCTTGCCGGCGCAGACCATGTCGGAGGCGACGAAGTCCGAGCCGTAGGAACCGGCGCAACTCGAGTCGGACACCGTGGGCACGGTGGCCGTACGCAACTGGTTGGAGGAGCTGCCGCCCGAGGACGTGGTGCCCCAGCCGAGGATGCGTGCGCTGGCGCCGGCCGCGTACACCCCCGTGTCCGAGGAGCCGACGTAGGAGGCGGTGGTGTACGGCATGGATGTCGACAGGGTCAGCACGGCCACGTCGTCACCGCGGGTGGCGGTGGTGTAGTCGGGGTGGACCCAGATGTCGCTGACCTTGGCGACCGTTCCGTCGCCGCCGTTCAGGTAGGTGCGTCCGCCGACGACCCGGATGCCGGACGGGGTTTCGCCGGCCATGCAGTGGGCGGCGGTGACGACCTTGGTGGGGGAGACCAGCGTCCCCCCGCAGAACTGGTTCTGCGAGGCGTCCGTGATCTGCATCATGAACGGGTACGCGGACGTGGTGGTCGTGGTCCCGCCGACGATGCGGGTATCGGCCTCAGCGGTGGGTGCGCTGAGCAGTGCGGCCGCCGCGGCGGCCGCCGCCGCCGTGACGACGGCGGTCCTTCTGGCACGGGTGAGCCCGGACAAGGAGACTCCTCGGTGGGGGGATGAGCCGGTGGGGGGTCGCGCGGGCGGTAGGTCTCGGTGGGGCCGTGGGACCGACCCCGCGTGCCCGGCGAGCGGCACACCCACAAGGTAGGTCCCGGCTGATCCCCTGCCCAATGAGGGAACCCCCTAAGGGAGTTGGGCAGGGAAAACCCTCGGTCGTGCCGGGTAAACCAGGGCACGCCGACGCAATGGGGTGAACTCCGGCCGAACATACCGCCGAAGCCGAGTCGTACGACGCACCGGGGGGCCGGCCAGTGAGGGTTCCGGGGCGCTCCGCCGGGTCAGGCGCCCTGCCGGGGGCAGGGGACCCAACGGGTCAGGACGCCCGTCGGCTCAGGGCGCCCGGCGTCCCGCCGCCAGCCGGACGATGTCCACGCGGGAGCGGATGCCCAGCTTGCGGTACACCCGGGTCAGCGTCGCCTCCACGGTCTTGACGCTGATGAACAGGCGCGCGGCGATCTCCCGGTTCGTGGCGCCCTCCATGACCAGGCCCGCGACCTGACGCTCCATCGAGGCCAGCCCGTCCAGCCCGTCCAGGCCCGCCGGGCCCGCCGGGCCGCCCGGCGCCGGTGCCTGCGGGGGCACGGCAGCCGCGGTGCGTTCCGCCGCGGCCGCCTCGACCTGCCGCAGCCACGGCAGCGCCCGGCAGCGGCGGAACAGCCGGGCGGCCTCGTCGTACGCCGTCGGGCCCGCGTCGGGGCGCAGCCGGGCCAGCACGAAGGCGGCGCGGGCCTCCTCCAGGCCGTATCCGAGGGCGCCGAGCCGGTCCTGAGCCGCCGTCAGCTGCGCGATCGCCGCCTCCCGGTCGCCCCGCGCCGCGCGCAGCAGCGCCTCAGCCCGGTCCAGCACGGCCAGCACGCTGTCGCGATCCAGCCGCAGCGCCTGCTCCCGGGTGACGTCGATCAGGTCCTGGGCCTCGGTCAGTTCACCGGTGCCGACCAGCGCCTCGGCGAGGTCCGCGTGCCAGCGTCCGCGGGCCGGGTCCGTGATACCGAGGCCCTGCTCCACCTCCCGCACCCGGCGCAGCGACCGCACCGCCGCCGGCAGATCGCCCGCCACCAGCTCGGCGTGCCCCAGCGCGGCCAGCGCGCGGGAGACGTACATCTGGTCGCCGTCCTCCTCGGCGTGCTCCACGGCCTCCCGGGCCAGGGTCAGCGCGCGGTCCACCTGTCCGCCCGCCGCCTCCGCGAGCGAGGTGAGGACCGCCGAGGCCACCTCGCCGATCCCGGTGTCCCGGGCCAGCCGCAGGCTCTCGCGGGCCAGGTCGAGGGCGCGTCCGCACTGACCGGAGTGCAGCTCGGTCTCGGCCACGCCGCGCAGGAAGTGCACCTCGCTCTCCACCCACCCGTGCCGGCGCACCTCGCGCAGCAGCCCGGTGACGGCGGCCCGGGCCTCCGGCAGCTGGTCGCTCATGATGAGCCAGCGGAAGCGGGAGTACCCGGCGCCGTTGTGGTGGCAGGCCACGCGCGGGTCCTGCGGCTCCTCCAGGGCGCGCTTGATGGTCGCGGGCGCGTCCGGGTGGCCCATGAGCGTCTCGATCTGGGCCTGGAAGGCGAGCGCCATCAGCTCGGTGTACCGGGCGCCGGCCCGGGCCGCGAGCTCGGCGGCGTACGCGGCCTCCTCGCGGGCCTCGTCGAAGTCGCCCTTGACCAGCACGGCCCGCCAGGTCAGCTGGTAGTGGACCAGCGCGAGCAGCCGCGGATCGTCGCCCGCGTCGGCCAGGGCCTGCGGGAAGATCGCGTCGACCTCCGACATGGCGTGGCCGGCGGTCTCGATCACCGCGATCCAGGCCCGCACCCGCTCGGCGGGCACCGAGGTGCGGGACAGCACCTCGCGGGCGATGTCCCGGGCGAGATCCAGCTCGCCCGCCGTGATCGCGTCCTCGGTGGCCTGCAGCCGCAGGGCGTCCGGGCTCGGGTCGCCGTCCACCGGCGTGTGCCGGGCGGCGAGCAGGCAGAGCTGCGCGGCCACCGACGGGGCGCCCCGGTCGCGGGCCAGCGCGGCGGCCTCGGCCAGCCGGGCGGCGACCTCCGGGTCGGTGCCGTTGGTGGCGAGGGCGAGGTGCCGGGCGCGTTCGATCGGGTCGGAGGCGGCCGTGGACAGGGCGCCGTGGACGGCTCGGCGCTCCTGCGCGGGCGCCTCCGCGTACAGCGCGGCCGAGATCATGGGGTGTGCGAACCGTACGGCGGGTCCCTCCGGCTCGGTCGCGAGCAGGCCGAGCGCGGCGGCCTGCGCGGTCTCGGCCTCGGCGTTGGCGCGTCCGGCGGCGTGCAGGAGGGCGAGGGTGGGGCGGGCGCCCGCGCTGGCGACGAGAAGGGTGCGGCGGGCCTCCTCCGACAGCATCTCCAGCCGGTTCAGCACCAGGGCGCGCAGCGAGGTGGGCACCGGCAGCGGCTCGCCGGGGCGGGGCGCGGTCGCGTTCTCCGCGAGGGCCCGGCTGAGTTCCAGCGCGAACAGGGCGTTACCGCCGCTGGTGCGGTGGATGTCCCGGACGGTGGAGCGGGGCAGCCCGGTGTAGCCGCGCCGGTCGAGCAGGACGGACATCTGGGCCCGGGACAGCGGGCCCAGCCGTATCGCGAGGGTGTCCGGCGGGGAGGCGCGCAGATGCCGGTCGTACTCCTCGCCCTCGGTGCGCACGGCCCACAGCATCCGCACGGGGGTCTCGCCGAGCCGGCGGGCCGCGAAACCGAGGAGCTCGGCGCTGGCCGGATCCAGCCACTGGGCGTCGTCCGCGACGACGAGGACGGGTCCGGCGTCGGCCAGGGCGCGCAGCGCGGACAGGACGGCGAGCCGCAGGGCCAGGCCGTCGCGCTGGAGCGTGGACTCGCCGCGTCCGGTGAGGGCCGCCTCCAGGGCGGTGCGCTGGGCGGCGGGGAGCCGCTCGGACACCTCGTCGAGGACGAGGCCGAGGAGGTCGGCCAGTGCCAGGAAGGGGAGGTGGGATTCGGACTCGGTGGGGGAGCAGCGCAAGACGGTTCGTGCCTCTTGGCCGTATTCCGCGGCCAATGCCCGCAGGACGGTCGACTTACCAATTCCGGCCGGGCCGTGCAGCAGCACGCTGCCGCCGCGCCCGAGCTGCTCGCGGGCCGCCGTGAACAGTTCTGTGCGCCCGATGACCTGCTCGGAGCGGCAGCCGGCAGGCTCCTTGAAGTCCCGTCGCACGGTCACCGCTCCCCTCCGTGTGTCGTGTTCGGGCCAATATTAGGCAACAGTTCTTTGAATTTCGGAGCTGCGGGGAGGTGAGCCGAATAACAGCCGCTCCGCATGGAGAAATTCACAGCGTGGATGAATGAATGGTGGGTCGTCGGGACCGGCCCGTGCGGAGCCCCCGGAGCCCGCCGCGCGGGGCCCGGGCCGCCCCCGTCCGGGGCCGCCCGCCGCACCCACCGGTCCGTGTCCACGGCTACGGCAGCAACCCCGCCCGGCGCGCCGCCACCACGGCCTCCCCGCGCGTATGGGCGCCCAGCTTGCGCATGGCCGACCGCAGATAGCCCTTGACCGTCTCGGCGCGCAGCCCCAGGCGTCCGGCGGCCGCCGCGTTGGTGGCGCCCGCCGCGACACACGTCAGCACGTCCACCTCGCGCGGCGCCAGCTGCACGGCCCGCGGCCCGGACCCCACCGCCAGCAGACCGGCCGCGTCCAGCAGCTCGGCCCGCAGCGCCGGGTCACCGATGCGCGGGGCCAGTGCCCGCAGCGCCGCGTGCGCCTCCCGGACCTGCTCCCAGGCGGCACCCCCCTCGGCCGGCTCCGGCCGGGACTCGGCCGCCTCCAGCAGCCCCTGCACCTCGTCCCGCACCACCAGGGCCTGCTCCACGTCCCGTGCCGCGTCCACCGCGGCCGTCAGCGTGCGGTCGCCCAGCGGCTGGGCGGTGCGCAGGGCGCCGTACAGGACTCCGCGCACCCGGCGCCGTACGACCACCGGGACCGCCACCACCGAGCACAGGCCCTCTGCGGCGACGGCGGCGTCGTACTCGTGGGTGATCTGCCGGGAGGCGGAGTAGTCGGTGACCGCGCAGGGGCGGGCCAGGGCGACGGCCTTGCCGCCGAGGCCGTTGCCCGCGGTGACCGCGAGCCGGCGCAGGGAGTCGGTGGCGGTGCCGTTCAGCTCGCTGATGCGCACGCGCGCGCGGCCGGGCTCGACCAGCCCGCCGAAGGCGACCGGGAGCCCGGTCGAGCGGCGCAGACGCACCAGCGCACGCCCGATCTCCACCGTCGCGGCCGCGTCCACTGCCACCTGTCCGCCCTTTCACCCGCTGCCTGCCGAGCGCACACCCCCGTTCGGGGGTAGTGAGACCCACGTCACGGATTACACGATGGCAGAGGGCCGCCCGGCAAGGTCCGGTAACCAGGAGGACAGATGATGACGGGGACGGAGCTGTTCCGCGGGGCGCGGGACTTCCTGCTCGAACACCGCGAGGACTACGCCACGGCGTACGAGGGTTTCACCTGGCCCCGGCCGGATCGGTTCAACTGGGCGCTCGACTGGTTCGACGCCGTCGCGGCCGGAAACGACCGGGTAGCCCTGCACATCGTCGAGGAGGACGGCACCGAGGTCCGGCTGACGTTCGCCGAGATGGCCGAACGCTCGGCCCGCGTCGCGAACCGGCTGCGCGAGCGGGGCGTGGGCGCCGGGGACCGCGTCCTCGTCATGCTCGGCAACCAGGCCGAACTGTGGGAGACCGCCCTCGCCGCGATGAAGCTGCGCGCCGTCGTCATCCCGGCGACCCCGCTGCTCGGCCCGGCCGATCTGCGCGACCGGGTGGACCGCGGACACGTCCGGCACGTCCTGGTGCGCTCCGAGGACACCGCCAAGTTCGACGACGTGCCCGGCGACTACACGCGGATCGCGGTCGGCGGGGCGCCTGCCGGCTGGCTGACGTACGAGGACGCGTACGACGCCCCCGCCGCGTTCACGCCCGACGGGCCGACCGGCGCCGACGACCCGCTGATGCTCTACTTCACCTCCGGCACCACCGCCCGCCCCAAGCTGGTCGAGCACACCCACACCTCGTACCCGATCGGGCATCTGGCCACCATGTACTGGATCGGCCTCAAGCCGGGCGACGTGCACCTCAACATCTCCTCGCCCGGCTGGGCCAAGCACGCCTGGTCCAACCTGTTCGCCCCGTGGAACGCCGAGGCGACCGTGTTCATCCACAACTACACGCGCTTCGACGCGGCCCGGCTGATGGCCGAGATGGACCGGGCCGGCGTCACCACGTTCTGCGCCCCGCCGACGGTGTGGCGCATGCTCATCCAGGCCGACCTGAGCGCGATGCGCACCCCGCCCCGGGAGGTCGTCGCAGCCGGCGAACCGCTCAACCCGGAGGTCATCGAACAGGTGCGGCGCGCCTGGGGGGTGACGATCCGGGACGGCTTCGGCCAGACCGAGACGGCCGTGCAGGTATCCAACAGCCCCGGCCAGCCCCTGAAGACGGGCTCGATGGGCCGGCCCAGCCCCGGCTTCCGCGTCGAACTCCTCGACCCGGTCACGGGTGCACCCGGCGCCGACGAGGGGGAGATCGCGCTCGACCTCTCCGCCCGGCCGGTCGGGGTGATGACCGGCTACCACGGCGACCCGGAGCGAACGGCGGAGGCGATGGCGGGCGGCTACTACCGCACCGGCGACATCGGCTCCCGGGACGCCGACGGCTACATCACGTACGTGGGCCGGTCGGACGACGTCTTCAAGGCCAGCGACTACAAGATCAGTCCGTTCGAGCTGGAGAGCGCCCTGCTGGAGCACGAGGCCGTCGCCGAGGCGGCCGTCGTGCCCGCGCCCGACGAGCTGCGGCTCGCTGTGCCCAAGGCGTACATCGTGCTCGCCGAGGGCTGGGAGCCCGGGCCCGACACGGCCAAGGTGCTCTTCGAGCACGCGCGGCAGGTCCTGGCGCCGTACAAGCGGGTGCGGCGCCTGGAGTTCGGGACGCTGCCCAAGACCGTCTCCGGCAAGATCCGCCGGATCGAACTGCGCGAGGCCACCGCCGCGGGGTCGGACGCCGAGTACCGCGAGGAGGACTTCCGGTGAACTCGTACACCCACGGAACCGGGGACACGTCCCTGCTGGGGGACACGATCGGGGCGAACCTGGACCGTGCCGTCGCCGCCTGGCCGGACCGCGAGGCGCTGGTCGACGTGCCGTCGGGCCGGCGCTGGACGTACGCGCGATTCGCCTCGGACGTCGACGAGTTGGCGTACGCACTGCTGGCGAGCGGTGTCGCCAAGGGCGACCGGGTGGGCGTCTGGGCGGTCAACTGCCCGGAGTGGGTGCTGGTCCAGTACGCCACGGCACGCATCGGTGCCGTGATGGTGAACATCAACCCGGCCTACCGCACGCACGAGTTGGAGTACGTCCTCAACCAGGCCGGTGTCTCGCTGCTGTTCGCCTCGCTCCAGCACAGGACGAGCGACTACCGGGCGATGGTGGAGGAGGTGCGCGGCCGGTGTCCGGGGCTGCGCGAGACCGTCTACATCGGCGACCCGAGCTGGGACGCGCTGATCGCCCGCGGCACGCCGGCCCCGTTCCCCGAGCTGTCCTGCGACGACCCCATCAACATCCAGTACACCTCGGGCACCACCGGCTTCCCCAAGGGGGCCACGCTCTCCCACCACAACATCCTGAACAACGGCTACTTCGTGGGCGAGTTGATCGCGTACAGCGAGCAGGACCGGGTGTGCGTCCCGGTGCCCTTCTACCACTGCTTCGGCATGGTGATGGGCAATCTGGCCGCCACCTCGCACGGCGCCTGCATCGTCATCCCCGCCCCGTCCTTCGACCCGGCGGCCACCCTGCGCGCGGTCCAGCAGGAGAGCTGCACCTCGCTCTACGGCGTACCGACGATGTTCATCGCCGAGCTGAACCTCCCCGACTTCGCCGCCTACGACCTGTCCACCCTGCGCACCGGCATCATGGCCGGCTCGCCGTGCCCGGTGGAGGTGATGAAGCGGGTGGTCGCGGAGATGCACATGGAGGAGGTCTCCATCTGCTACGGCATGACGGAGACCTCACCGGTGTCCCTCCAGACCCGTATGGACGACGACCTGGAGCACCGCACCGGCACCGTGGGCCGCGTCCTGCCGCACATCGAGGTGAAGATCGTCGACCCGGCGACGGGCGTGACCGTGCCGCGCGGCACCTCGGGTGAACTCTGCACTCGCGGCTACAGCGTGATGCTCGGCTACTGGGACGAGCCGGAGAAGACCGCCGAGGCGATCGACCGGGGCCGCTGGATGCACACCGGCGACCTGGCGGTGATGCGCGAGGACGGGTACGTCGAGATCGTCGGCCGCATCAAGGACATGATCATCCGGGGCGGCGAGAACATCTACCCGCGCGAGATCGAGGAGTTCCTCTACGCCCACCCCAAGATCGCGGACGTCCAGGTCGTCGGCGTCCCGCATGAGCGGTACGGCGAGGAGGTGCTGGCCTGCGTCATCCCGCGCGACGCGGCCGACCCGCTCACCCTGGACGAACTGCGCGCCTTCTGCGACGGCCGGCTCGCGCACTACAAGATCCCGAGCCGCCTGACGATCCTGGACGCCTTCCCGATGACGGTGTCGGGCAAGGTCCGCAAGGTGGAACTGCGCCGCAGGTACGCGACGGACTGAGGGCTGTCCCGTGATTCCCGGCGGGCGCGCGACGCCGGCTACGGCACCTCGCCGCGTTGTCGGGTCGTCCGCGTACATCCAGCATGCGGACGGCCCTCCGCCTTGCGATGCACCGCATCCGACGCCGCGCGCCGATCCACCGGGAACGACGGGACAGCCCTTAGGCGATGTCGCGCCGCATGCATACCCGCGGCCACCGATCGAGCCCGAGCTCCGCCTCCCGGGCGCGGACAGCCCGCAGCCCGGGAGTGAGCTCACCCGCCGCCTGCACACGGAAGCCCAGCCGCTCGTAGTACGGCGCGTTCCAAGGCACCCGCGCGAAGGTGGTCAACGTCAGCCCGCCCAGCCCCGCCTCGCGGGCCCGCTCCCCGGCGTACGCGAGCAGGGCCCGCCCCACGCCCCGGCGAGCCGCACCGGGGTGCACCGACACCTGCTCGACATGCAGCGCCCCGTCGACGGGTTCGGCCACCAGATACCCCACGGGCCGATCCTCCGGGTCACACCCGACCCACGCCCACCCCGCCCGCCGATACCCCTCCAACACCTCCACGGAGAGCGGCTCGTCCTCGGCGACCTCCACCATCCCGACCTCGCGGAAGAGCACACCGGCGGCCCGCTCGATCTCCTGAAGAACCCCGAGCTCACTGGCCAGAACGGAACGGATACGCATAGGGCGAGTGTCATGGTGGGGGAGGCCGATCTGCCAACGGATTTCAACCCGCCCCCGTCGCGTCCAGTTCGTCTGCCTGGCTGTTGACCGGTTGGGGGGTGCCTGTCAGGTCTAGGACGAACAGCGGGACGCCCAGCGCGTCGGCTCGGGATCGGGCGTCCGGGGTGTAGCCGGCCAGGGAGAAGTAGGCGCAGTGCGTCGACTCCGTCATGGCCGTCAGCCAGAGGCATTCCACGTCACGGCGGGACGCCGGGTCGACGGTCGGGTCGACCTGGGCGAGGAGGCCGTGGGCGGCGAGGCCTATGCCGGACGTCGGGCGCTGGTCGGCTCGGCGGATGTCCCGGTAGCCGAGCCAGCGCAGATATACCGCCGCCGCGGTCACCGCGTCCCGGGCGGTGCGGATCGTCACGGGCTGGAAGGCGCGGCGGGGTGCGGGCGGCCGCTGGGGCTCCGGGGCGGTCGTGGACGCCAGGGGGACGCGCAGGACCGTGCCGCAGGGGCAGCCCAGTTCCGGGCGGGGCCACTCGCTCTCCCTGCCGCACGCCGCGCAGTTCACGGTGACCCACTCGTCGTCCCAGGCCCGCTGGGTGACGGGGACGGCGGTCCCGTCCGGGTCGAGCCGGGGCGCGAGGGGCGCCCCGCAGGCACACGGATAGACGGGTGCCTCGTAGTGGTGCTCGCTCCGGCAGGCCGGGCAGCGCACCGGCACGCTCTCGGACATGGCCCGCTCCAGGACGGTTCGCATCGGACAGCGACCCATCGTCCTCCTGCCGGGGGCCGGTTGTCCCCCTCTTGACGGTCTCCACGGGCCCACTTACATTGCTTCCAGATAGTAGAAAGTAAGTTCCGTCATGCGGAATAAGCGTAGGACGGATCGAACCTTGTCACGGAATTGCTCACCGCGGGGCGCGACGGGAGTGCGAATCCGACGGCCGAAGCAGGAGACCTCAATGGCTCGTATGACCGCTGCCCGCGCGGCAGTCGAGATCCTCAAGCGCGAGGGCGTCAGCGACGCGTTCGGTGTGCCCGGCGCGGCGATCAACCCCTTCTACGCGGCGCTCAAGGCGGCCGGCGGCGTCCGCCACACCCTCGCCCGCCATGTCGAGGGCGCCTCGCACATGGCCGAGGGCTACACCCGCGCGCACCCCGGCAACATCGGCGTCTGCATCGGCACGTCCGGACCCGCCGGCACCGACATGATCACCGGCCTCTACTCCGCGACCGGCGACTCCATCCCGATCCTGTGCATCACCGGCCAGGCGCCGACCGCCGTGATCCACAAGGAGGACTTCCAGGCCGTCGACATCGCCTCGATCGCCAAGCCGGTGACCAAGATGGCCGTCACCGTCCTGGAGGCGGCCCAGGTTCCGGGCGTCTTCCAGCAGGCGTTCCATCTGATGCGCTCCGGACGGCCCGGGCCCGTTCTCATCGATCTGCCGATCGACGTCCAGCTCACCGAGATCGAGTTCGACCCGGAGACGTACGAGCCGCTGCCGGTGTACAAGCCCGCCGCCAGTCGTGCGCAGATCGAGAAGGCCCTCGGGCTGCTGAACGCGTCCGAGCGGCCGCTGATCGTCGCCGGTGGCGGTGTCATCAACGCCGATGCCGCCGAACTGCTCGTGGAATTCGCGGAGTTGACCGGTACGCCCGTCGTGCCGACCCTCATGGGCTGGGGCGTGCTCCCCGACGACCACGAGCTGAACGCCGGCATGGTCGGCCTGCAGACCTCGCACCGCTACGGCAACGCGACCTTCCTGGAGTCCGACTTCGTCCTCGGCATCGGCAACCGCTGGGCCAACCGCCACACCGGCAAGCTGGACGTCTACACGGCGGGCCGCACCTTCGTGCACGTCGACGTCGAGCCCACCCAGATCGGCCGGATCTTCGCCCCGGACTACGGCGTCGCCTCCGACGCCAGGGCCGCCCTGGAGCTGTTCGTGGAGGTGGCGAAGGAGCTGAAGGACGAGGGACGGCTGCCCGACCGCTCCGCCTGGGCCGCCTCCGCCCAGGAGCGCAGGGCGACCCTCCAGCGCCGTACGCACTTCGACGACATCCCGATCAAGCCGCAGCGCGTCTACGAGGAGATGAACAGGGCGTTCGGCCCGGAGACCCGGTACGTCTCCACGATCGGCCTGTCGCAGATCGCCGGCGCACAGATGCTCCACGTCCACCGGCCCCGGCACTGGATCAACTGCGGCCAGGCGGGCCCGCTGGGCTGGACGATCCCGGCCGCGCTCGGCGTCGCCACGGCCGACCCGGACGCGCAGGTCGTCGCCCTGTCCGGCGACTACGACTTCCAGTTCATGATCGAGGAACTGGCGGTCGGGGCGCAGCACCGGATCCCGTACGTCCACGTCCTGGTGAACAACTCCTACCTGGGCCTGATCCGCCAGGCGCAGCGGGCGTTCGGCATCGACTTCCAGGTCAACCTGGAGTTCGAGAACATCAACGCCCCCGAGCTGGGCGTCTACGGCGTCGACCACGTCAAGGTCGCCGAGGGCCTCGGCTGCAAGGCGATCCGGGTGACCGACCCGGCCGAGCTGGGCGCGGCCTTCGAGCAGGCCAAGAAGCTGGCGGCGGAGCACCAGGTGCCGGTGGTCGTGGAGGCGATCCTGGAGCGCGTCACCAACATCTCGATGTCGACCACCAACGACATCAGCGATGTGACCGAGTTCGAGGAGATCGCGACCGAGCCGGGGCACGCGCCCACGTCGATCAGGCCGCTGAAGGTCTGACCCCACCAGCCGGGGCTCTACGCCCCCCAGCGACCGCGAAGGGCGGTCCGGCCTGCAGCCGGACCGCCCTCTCTGTGTGCCCCCGTTGTTCCCCCGTACATCCCCCGTGCTTCCCCCGTCACGGGACCCGCTGCCCCCGTGCCGGCGGGCCCCGTGTGACGACAATCTGCCCTGCCCGGAGGGCTGTTGAAGCATGTTGAACGGAGTTCAGAGGTTGATTTGAGCATGACGTAGGCGTCCTACGCCGCCGGACGTACGCGCGCGCTCAGCCCTCCTCGTGGTGCTCCGACAGTCCCGGCCAGTCGTCGGGGCCGCCGCCCTGCCACTCGATGAAGTCGCTCTCCGCCACGTCGGTGACATACAGGTCGGCGAGCCGCAGGATCTCGCCGACGTCGTCCTCGTGCGTGGCGATGCCCAGTGTCTCGTCGCCCGCCGGGACCCGCCGGGAGCCGTCCAGCCCGGGCGGGTGCACCACGACGTGCGGATGCTCCGTCGGTCGTGCCGTCATGCCTCCAGGCTGCTGCGAAAACCCCCGCTCCGCACCCCGAAGAGCGCCACGGCGCCGGGTACGGACCTTTCCGTACCCGGCGCCGTGGCGCTCTTCGGTGGTGGCCGTCCGACGGCGCGAGGCTGGGCGCGACAGGACATTCGCGCCGCCGGACGGGGTCCAGGGAGTGCCTGGTCGATCAGGCCGGGACCGCGGCGGGAGCGACGGAGCCCGCGCCGCCTCCCCTCAGGTCGAAGGAGACGGCCGGGACCTTCACCACCGCACTGGCTCGCTCGCCGCCGCGGTCTCACGCTGCCCGCGCCCCCCTGTGGGCGGCCACCCCTCATCCGGGCCGGCCGGCGGAGGGACGCGGGCGGGTGCGTCCGGCTCATGACCTCCCGTCAGGAGCCGGACGCCGTACACGGTCCCGGTCCGCGCGGGGCGCGGACGGGTGTCCGGGCGGTGCCGGTGCCTGGGCGCGACAGGACAGGTGTCGGCACCGGCACCACCCGGAGGTCTCAGTGGGGCTCAGTGGGACGCGCCGGACAGGCGCTCCACGGCCCGCAGCAGCGCCGAGTGGTCCAGGTCGCCGTCGCCCTGCGCCCGCAGGGACGCGACGAGCTGGGCGACCACGGCGCCGACCGGCAGGGCCGCGCCGACACTGCGGGCGGCGTCCGTGACGATGCCCATGTCCTTGTGGTGCAGGTCGATCCGGAACCCCGGCTTGAAGTCGCGGTTCAGGAAGTTGTCCTTCTTCCGCGTCAGCACGGTCGAGCCCGCCAGACCGCCGTTCAGGACGTCGAGCGCGGCCTTCAGGTCCACGCCGGACTTCTCCAGGAAGACCACGGCCTCGGCGCACGCCTGGATGTTCACGGCGACGATCAGCTGGTTGGCGGCCTTCACGGTCTGCCCGGAGCCGTGCGGACCGCACAGCACGATGGTCCTGCCGAGCGCCTCGAAGATCGGTTCGGCCTCGTCGAAGTCGGCCTGCTCACCACCGACCATGATCGACAGCACCGCCTCGATCGCGCCGGCCTCACCGCCGGACACCGGCGCGTCCAGCACCCGGATGCCCTTGTCCCGCGCGGCCTTCGCCAGGTCCACCGAGGTCCGCGGGGTGATCGAGGACATGTCGATCAGCAGTGCGCCGGAGCGGGCGTTCTCCAGGATGCCGTCGGGGCCGTATGCGATGGCCTCGACCTGCGGGGAGGCCGGGACCATGGTGATCACGACGTCGGCGTCCCGCACGGCCTCGGCGATCGAGCCGGCCGCGGTGCCGCCCGCGGCGGCCAGCCGGTCCAGCTTGTCCTGCTCCAGCGTGTAGCCGGTGACCCGGTATCCCGCCTTGATCAGGTTCTCGGACATGGGGGAGCCCATGATGCCGAGGCCGATCCAGGCGATCGCCGGGCGGGTCGGGTGGGAGGAATCTGCAAGGGCGTTGCTCATGATGGGGTGCCTTTCGGTAACGGGATCAGCGGAGCAGCCAGTCGAAGGCCTCGGCGCTCGGGCGGTCGCCCGGCTTGTACTCGAGGCCGACCCAGCCGTCGTAGCCCGCCTTGCGCAGCTGGTCGAGGAGGTCCTCGAGGGGGAGCGAGCCGGTGCCCGGCGCGCCTCGGCCCGGGTTGTCGGCGATCTGCACGTGGCCGGTCTTCGCCGCGTACCGCTCGATCACCGCCGGCAGGTCCTCGCCGTTCATGGACAGGTGGTAGAGGTCCATGAGGAACCTGGCGTTGTCCAGGCCGGTCGCCGCGTTGACCTTGTCGACGACGCCCACCGCGGCGGGCGCGCTGACGAGTGGGTACAGCGGTGACTCCGGCTTGTTCAGCGCCTCGATCAGCAGGATCGCGCCGATCCGGTCGGCGGCCCGGGCCGCGAGGACCAGGTTCTCCAGCGCGAGCGCGTCCTGCTCGGCCGGGTCCACGCCGTCGACGCGGTTGCCGTACAGGGCGTTGAGGGCCCCGCAGCCCAGGGAGCCGGCGAACTCCGCCGCGACCTCGACGTTGGCGCGGAACCGCTCCGACTCCTCGCCGGGCACCGACAGGGCGCCGCGGTCCGGGCCTGGGAGTTGTCCGGCGTAGAAGTTCAGCCCGGTGAGCCGTACGCCCGCGTCCTCGATCGCCTTTCTCAGGGCGTCGAGCTCGGACCGCTCGGGGGTGGGGGAGTCGATCCAGGGCCACCACAGCTCGACCGCGGTGAAGCCGGCCGCGGCGGCGGCCGCGGGGCGCTCCAGGAGCGGGAGCTCCGTGAAGAGGATCGACAGGTTGACGTCGAAGCGCTGCTCTGCGGCTGCGTCCCATCCAAAGCCTGGCATCGGGGCCGGCGCTCCCTTCCGTGGCTCAGCTGCCGTGGTTTCCGTATTGCGGAAGTTGGTTTCTGCTTATTGGAAGAGTGCCGTCGGGTGCTCGGGGTTGTCAAGAGGGCTCGGCGGATGGCCTCACCGCGCGTTAGGTTGTGCGCGTGCGATTGAGAGTGGAGTTCACGACCGAGCCCTTCGATCTCGACGAGGCGCCCGCGCACGCGGTGGCGGCCCGCGAGGTCATCGAGGCGGCCGACCTGGACGCGGTGGACGTCGGTCCGTTCGGCAACACCGCCGAGGGCGGCTCCGACGCGGTGCTCGCGGCCGTGGACGCCCTGCTGCGCAAGAGCCTCGGCGCGGGCGCCACCCGGATCACGCTCCAGGTCAATGTGATCGAGGAGGGCGGGGCGTGACCGGCGACGGGGACGACAGCTTCGTCGCGGCCGTGAAGCCGCTGGTCGACGCCATGGGTGGAGAACTCCTCGCGCCCGACGAGGCCGGCCCCGAGGACGTCGTGCTCGCCTGGCGGGGCGCCGACGTCGTCGCCGTACGGCTGCCCCAGCTCGCCGACTCCCTCGATCACATCCTGGCCGCCATGGAGCGCCGGATGGGCAGGCCGCTGGCCGACCTGGACCGCAAGGCCAAGCAGGAGGTCGTCCGCACCCTCGAGGCGCGGGGCGCCTTCTCCGTACGGCACGGCGTGGAGACCGTCGCGAGCGCGCTCGGGGTCAGCCGTTTCACGGTCTACAACTACCTGAACCGGGACAAGAACCCCTGATCCGAGACTCCCCGGTTTCGTTACCGGGAATTTTCAACAAAGTGTTGACGTGTTGTCGCCGTTGGGCGTTAGCTAACGGCACGCCCGTTCAGCACGAAGGCCGTTCGCGGCCACGGAGGCTCCCGTGACGCCGAATTCCACGCCCCCGGGCCTGGCCCGGTTCAACGCCCTGGAGGAGCACGCGGCCCAGGCCGCCCTCCACGAGGTGTGCGCCTCCACCTCCTGGGTGCACCGACTGCTCGCCGGCCGCCCCTACGCCACCGTCGACGCCCTCCACGAGGCGAGCGACGCGGCCATGGCCGGGCTGAACGCCGACGACCTCGGCGAGGCCATGGCCGGCCACCCGCCGATCGGCCGCCCCCGGCCGGGCGACCCGGCCTCCGCCCGCGAACAGCGCGGCATGGCCGGCGCCTCCGAGGAACTCAAGGCGGAGATGCTCGAACTCAACCTGGCCTACCAGGAGACGTTCGGCCATGTCTTCCTGATCTGCGCCACCGGCCGGACCGGCGAACAGATGCGCGACGCGGTCAAGGAGCGGATCGGCAACACGCCCGAGCAGGAGCGTGAGATCGTCCGCGCCGAGCTGGGAAAGATCAACCGTATCCGGCTCGCCCGCCTCGTCGACGACGACTGACAAAGGACGCCGACCATGAGCACCAGCACCACCGCCTCCGTGTCCACGCACATCCTGGACACCAGCGCCGGCCGGCCCGCCGGGGGCGTCGCCGTCCGCCTCTCCGCCCGCGCGGGCCGGGACGCGGACTGGCGCGAGCTCGGCGGCTCCGCGACCGACGCGGACGGCCGGTGCAAGGACCTCCCGGCCCCGCCGGAGGGCACCACCCACGTCCGGCTCGACTTCGCCGTCGAGCCGTACTTCGAGAAGAAGCAAGCCGATGCGCAGCAGGACGCCCCCGCGAATCGGGACAGCGGTGCCGTGTTCTTCCCCGAGGTGGCGATCACCTTCGCGGTGACGCCCGGGGAGCACTATCACGTACCGCTGCTGCTCAACCCGTTCGGCTACTCCGTATACCGAGGGAGCTAGCTACATGACCGCCCATTCCAGCCCTGCCCGCCCTGTGCTTCTGGGACAGAACCAGTACGGCAAGGCCGAGAACCGAGTCGTCAGGATCACGCGGGACGGCACCACCCACCACATCAAGGACCTCAACGTCTCGGTCGCCCTGTCCGGCGACATGGACGACGTCCACTACTCCGGCTCCAACGCCAACGTCCTGCCGACCGACACCACCAAGAACACGGTGTACGCATTCGCCCAGGAGCACGGCATCGAGTCCGCCGAGCAGTTCGGCATCCATCTCGCCCGGCACTTCGTCACCAGCCAGGAGCCGATCCACCGGGCGCGCATCCGGATCGAGGAGTACGCCTGGGAGCGGGTCGAGGGCACCGGCGCCGACGGCGAGGAGATCAAGCACTCCTTCGTCCGCCAGGGCCAGGAGACCCGGCTCACCCAGATCACCTTCGACGGGGAGCGCTGGGAGGTCGTCTCCGGTCTGAAGGACCTGGTCGTGCTGAACTCGACGAACTCCGAATTCTGGGGCTACGTCAAGGACAAGTACACGACGCTCAAGGAGACCCACGACCGCATCCTGGCCACCGAGGTCTCCGCCCGCTGGCGCTTCGGCTGGACCGACGGCGAGCAGCCCGCGCCCGACTGGAACGAGTCCTACGAGCAGACCAAGCGGCACATGCTCCGGGCGTTCGCCGAGACGTACTCGCTCTCCCTGCAGCAGACCCTGTACGAGATGGGCGCCCGCATCATCGAGAACCGCGACGAGATCGACGAGGTCCGCTTCTCCCTGCCGAACAAGCACCACTTCCTGGTGGACCTGGAGCCGTTCGGGCTGAAGAACGACACCGCCGACGGAGCCGTGTACCTCGCCGCCGACCGCCCCTACGGCCTGATCGAGGCCACCGTCCTGCGCGACGGCAGCGAGGCGCGCATCCCGGCGGACCTCACCAACCTGTAGACCCACGCACCCACTTCGGCACCCGCGGGCGGCGGGCCGGGCTCTTTGAAGGGCCCGCCGGCCGCGGCACTCAAACCCCCGGGGTCCTGCCGTGCCCTCTCCACGAAAGCGCAAAGGACCGACCATGGCAGCAGCCCAGCGCATCGTCATCGAGAACTGTGCGATCGCGACCGTCGACGCCAACGACACCGAGTACGCCACCGGGCACCTCGTCCTGGCGGACCGGCGCATCGAGTCCCTCGGCGCGGGCAGCGCCCCCGAGGGCCTGGAGAACGTCGTCCGCCGTATCGACGCCACCGGGCACCTCGTCACCCCCGGCCTGGTCAACACCCACCACCACTTCTACCAGTGGATCACCCGGGGCCTGGCCACCGACCACAACCTCTTCGACTGGCTCGTCGCCCTCTACCCGACCTGGGCGCGCATCGACGAGCAGATGGTCCGCGCCGCCGCGCAGGGCTCGCTCGCGATGATGGCCCGCGGCGGTGTCACCACCGCCATGGACCACCACTACGTGTACCCGAAGGGCTCCGGCGACCTGTCCGGCGCGATCATCGGCGCCGCCCGCGACATGGGCGTGCGCTTCACCCTCGCCCGCGGCTCCATGGACCGCAGCGAGAAGGACGGCGGACTGCCCCCGGACTTCGCCGTCGAGACCCTCGAGGGCGCGCTGGCCGCCACCGAGGAGACCGTGAAGCGCCACCACGACGCCTCCTTCGACGCGATGACCCAGGTCGCCGTCGCCCCCTGCTCCCCGTTCTCCATCTCCACCGAACTGCTCCGCCAGGGCGCCGAACTCGCCCGCCGGCTCGGCGTACGGATGCACACCCACGGGTCGGAGACCGTGGAGGAGGAGAAGTTCTGCCACGAGCTGTTCGGCATGGGCCCGACCGACTACTTCGAGTCCACCGGCTGGCTCGGCGAGGACGTGTGGATGGCGCACTGCGTCCATATGAACGACTCCGACATCGCCGCCTTCGCCCGGACGAGGACCGGCGTCGCCCACTGCCCGTCCTCCAACGCCCGCCTCGCCGCCGGGATCGCCCGCGTCCCCGACATGCTCGCCGCCGGCGTCCCCGTCGGCCTCGGTGTCGACGGCACCGCCTCCAACGAGTCCGGCGAACTGCACACCGAACTGCGCAACGCCCTGCTCATCAACCGCCTCGGCGCCCACCGCGAGTCCGCCCTCAACGCCCGCCAGGCCCTGCGCCTCGGGACGTACGGCGGAGCCCAGGTGCTCGGCCGGGCGGCCGAGATCGGCTCCCTCGAACCCGGCAAGCTCGCCGACCTCGTGCTGTGGCGGATGGACACCCTCGCCCACGCCTCCATCGCCGACCCGGTCACCGCCCTCGTGTTCGGCGCGGCCGCCCCTGTCACCGCGTCCTTCGTCAACGGCCGTCAGATCGTCGAGAACGGCCGGCTGCTCACCGCCGACGAGGACGCCATCGCCCGCAGCACCCGTGCCGAGGCACAGCGGCTGGCCGAGATCGCCGCGCGGAACTGAACACCCCCGTGAACTCCGGCCGGGAGGGACGGCTCCCGGCCGGGGCCCCGGACCCCCGGGTCCCGGGGCGGCCGCCGCCGGGGCGTGCACACGCGCGCCCCGGCCCGGTCCACCGTCCCCGTACGACCGGTCCCTCCCCGAGCTCTCGGCTTCGCTCGAGCAGGAGGGCACCCCCGCCCACCCGCACCACCTCCCTGACACCCACGGCGGCCCCGCGCTGCCGTGTAACCGACCGGAGGGCAGCCGCCGTGGCCGACCACCCCGTTGACGAGAAACTCCCCGCGCTCAAGATGGCGACGACCGGCCTGCAGCATGTGGCCGCCATGTACGCGGGTGTCGTCGCCCCACCCCTGATCGTCGGCGCGGCCATCGGCCTCTCCGCCTCCGACCTGACCTTTCTGACCGGCGCCTGCCTGTTCACCGCGGGCCTCGCCACCTTCCTGCAGACGCTGGGCATCTGGAAGATCGGCGCCCGGCTGCCGTTCGTCAACGGCGTCACCTTCGCCGGTGTCGCCCCGATGACCGCGATCGTCGCCTCCACCGCGGACCCGTCCGACGCCCTGCCGATCATCTTCGGCGCCGTCATCGTCGCCGGGCTCCTCGGCTTCCTCGCCGCCGGCGTCTTCTGCAAGGCGATCCGCTTCTTCCCGCCGGTCGTCACCGGCACCGTGATCACCCTCATCGGGATATCGCTGCTGCCGGTCGCCTTCGGCTGGGCCCAGGGACCCGACCCCGCCGCCCACGACTACGGCTCGGCCACCAACCTGGGCCTCGCCGGCGTCACCCTGCTCATCGTGCTGCTGCTGCGCCGGTTCACCACCGGCTTCGTCAAGCAGATCGCCGTCCTGCTCGGCCTGGTCGCCGGCACACTTCTCGCGATCCCGTTCGGCGCCACCGACTTCGGGCCCGTCGCGGACGCGGCCGTCGTCGGCTTCCCGACGCCGTTCCACTTCGGGGCCCCGCAGTTCCAGCTCGCCGCGATCATCTCGATGTGCGTGGTGATGGTCGTGTCGATGACCGAGTCCACCGCCGACATGCTGGCGCTGGGCGAGATCGTCGACCGCCCGGCCGACGAGCGGACCATCGCGGCCGGGCTGCGCGCCGACACCCTGGGCTCCGCGCTGAGCCCGCTGTTCAACGGGTTCATGTGCAGCGCCTTCGCCCAGAACATCGGCCTGGTCGCCATGACGAAGATCCGCAGCCGTTACGTCGTCGCGGCCGGCGGCGGCTTCCTGGTGCTGATGGGGCTGTGCCCGATGGCCGCCTCGCTGATCGCGGTCGTGCCCCGCCCGGTGCTCGGCGGCGCCGGTGTCGTCCTGTTCGGGTCGGTCGCCGCGAGCGGCATCCAGACGCTGGTCCGGGCCGGGCTCGACAAGGACAACAACGTCCTGATCGTCGCCGTCTCGCTGGCCGTCGGCATCGTCCCCATCACGGCGCCGGAGTTCTACCACGCCTTCCCGGTGACCGCGCGGATCGTGCTCGACTCCGGCATCTCCACGGGCTGTGTGGCCGCGGTGCTGCTCAACCTGGTCTTCAATCATCTGGGCCGCGGCGGCCGGGACGCACAGGACGTGACCCATCCGATGGAGGCGGGGGAGGAGCTGACGGGGGCGCCGGCGCGCCCCTGAGCCGTGCTGCGACAGCGCGCGCCCCGGCCGGACCTCAGGAGTCCTGCCGGGGCGCGCGGCCGTGCGGGTGCCGGATCAGCGGGTGTAGGTCACCCGGCTCTCCTTCATCAGGGAGCCGCAGTTGGAGCCCGTCACCTGGACGTACACGTTCTTGATGTGACCGCCCCAGTCCACGCAGTGCGCCTTGCCGTAGACGTAGGTGGGTCCGGCGTACGAGGTGTAGCGCCCGTAGTCCTCGTCGTACTCGTCGGTGTCCGAGACGTAGATCCACGCCGACATGTCCTGTGCGGTGCCCGGGGTGTTGCGGATGGTCGCAACACAGTTCTTGCCGTTGCCGGAGTTGTACGTGAGGTACACGGTGCCGAGCGAGCCCACGGGGGCCGAGTTCACCGTCTTGTAGCCGCTGCCGCAGACCTTCTGCGGGGTGGTGTTGGGTGCCGCGGAGGCGGGCGCCGCGAGGGCGGCCGTACCGCCGACGGTCAGCGCCGCGAGCGCCACGGTGGACAGGACAGAACGCGCGTATCGCATATTTCCCCCTGGTGTCCATTGGAGTCGGTTGCTCCTGCATGATGTGACCCGCGGGGTATGCGAATGGTTGTGCTCGAATCTGATGCCGTGTCGACCAATCTTCCCGGCGATGTGCGCTCAGATCCCGAACAGGCCCGGATCCGTGGCGAGTTCCTTGAAGTAGTCCTGCGGGTTCGCCACCATCCGGCGCTCCTTGAGGTCCAGCAGACCGCCGACTGCGGTGAGTTCGGCCGCGACCGTGCCGTCCGCCTTCACCATGTCCTGCCGGATACGGAACGTCTTGCCGCCCGTCCACTCGAAGACACACGTCACGTCGACCTCGTCCCCGGCGAGCAGCTCGCGCCGGTAGCGGATCGTCGTCTCCAGGGCGACCGGACCGACCCCCTTGGATATGAGCCCGGTCTGGGTGATCCCGGCGGCCCGCAGCAGCGACCAGCGGGCGTGCTCCGCGTAGTTGATGTACACGCTCTGGTTGACGTGCCCCTGCACGTCGGTCTCGTATCCGCGGACGGTGATCCGTACGGAGAACGGCTCGCTCACTGGTACCCCTTCGATGGTCGATGCCCGGTGCACCGATCTTGGCACGCCGGTCACGCCCTGCGCGGGGACGCCAGCAGATAGCGCGCCCGGCCGCGCGGCTCGGTGTGCTCCCCGACCTGCCAGCCCGCCTCCTCCAGTGTGGCCGCGCAGGCCCGCAGCCGCGCGCCGTCCGGCTCGCGCACCGCGACCGCGTCCGGCTGGGGCGTGGCCCGCACCCGGTAGCCCTCCTCGGCGTCCCCCTCGGCCGGGTGGTGCCCGGCGGCCTCCAGGGCGAGCGCGGCGGCCTGCACGAGATGCCCGCGCTCCCAGGCGCACGGCCGGTCCACGGCCCCGTCCGTGTTGGTCATCCGGCGCAGCTCCAGCAGGCCCTGCCAGGCGCTGTGCACCTCACGCGCCCGCGCCGCCCCACCGGCCGGCTGCTCCTCGCCGCCGATCCGCGCGGCGAAGACACCGCCACCCGCGGGCGGTGCGGCGGGCTCTGCCTCGGCCTCGGCCGCCGGCTCCTCCGGCGCCCGCAGGCGGTGCCCCGCCGGGGTCAGGAAGTGGTCGTGCGGCGGGCGCGGGTGCCGGAAGGCCAGGCCCCGTCCGACCAGTGCCGCGAGCTGGGCCGGGGTGCCCTTCAGCCGCCCGGTGACGGGGTCGGCGGCGTCGATGACACGCCGCTGGGCGGCGGTCGGCGTTCGGGTCACGGCGCGCTCCTCCCCGGGGTCCGTACGACGTCCGCCCGCGCGGGGACGCGGCGACCCCTTCCTCCGGAAGGCTACGGCCCGGGTCTGACATTCCAGCCTGTGATCACCGGGCGGCCGTGCTCGGTGCCGAGCCGGCACAGCGCCCCGGTGGCCAGCTGGAACAGCGCGCCGTCGCCGGGCGGCAGGCCGAGATAGCGGGCGGTGAGCACCCGCAGGAAGTGCCCGTGCGCCACGAGGACCACACAGCCCTCCGTGTTGGCGAGCGCCGCGTGGACCTTGGCGAGCATCCGGTCGGCGCGCTCCCCGACCTCCTCCGGGCTCTCGCCGGGGTGGTCCGGCGGCCCGGGCGCGACCCCGTCCGTGAACAGGAACCAGCCGGGCCGCTCCCGCTGGATCTCGACGGTCGTGACGCCCTCGTAGCCGCCGTAGTCCCACTCGCGCAGGTCGACGTCGACGCGCACGTCGTGCAGCCCGATCAGCTCTGCCGTCTCCCGGGCGCGCTGCGCGGGACTGGCGAACGCGGCACCGATGCGGTGCGAACGGACCAGCGGCACCAGCCGCCGGGCCTCCTCACGGCCGTGCTCGGTCAGCGGCACGTCCGTCGAGCCGGTGTGCCGCCCGGACCGCGACCACTCGGTCTCGCCGTGCCGGACCAGAAAAACCTCACCCACCGCGCACCCTTCCCGCTCGCCTGCCAGCACCCTGCCACACGGCGGGCCGGGGGCGCGCAGCGGACTGGGCCGGACGGTCGTCGTCGCTGGGGCGCGGTGGCCCCGTTCAGGGCCCGGGCAGCGCCTGCACCGACTGCGCGAGCTGGCCGACAGCGGTGACGAGCGGCGCCACCGGCTGCACGAACGCGGTGAGCCGGTCCAGGGCGCGCCGCAGCACCGAGGGCTGCGGTTCCTCCTCCTCCAACTCCTCGCGCAGCCGTCTCAGTTCCCGGTCGGTGGCGTCGGGGTCGGCCAGGGCGGCCCGGTGCTCCTGGAGCAGCCGCTCGACCTGGGCGAGCAGTTCGGCCGTACGGGCCGCCTGCCCGGCGTCCTGGGCCGGGAACGACACCGAACCGGAGAACGCCTGCGCCCGGTGCCCGACGGCCTGGTTGCCCACGTAGTGGCTGCCGCCGCTGATCACGATGCCGTTGTTGACGGGAGGGTCCTGGGGTCCGTCGTCGTGCCGCATATTCGTCGTCCTCCTACTTCTCGGAACCGCCGGTGCCGCTGACGGCGGCCGGGCCGGTCTGCCGCGGGACGGTCTGGTTGGCGCTCGCGCCCGTGCCGACCGCCTGGTTGCCGACGATGCTCATGCCGCCCTGCTGGATGACGCCCTGGTTGAGGATCGTCTGCTGCTGGGCGCGGAAGTCGGTGATGTCGTAGCCGCGCGAGTCGAGGAACTCCCGCAGCGCCGCGAGGGTGTGACGCTCCACCAGGGCGGTGATCCGGCCGGCGTCCACGACCTGGAAGTAGTTGTGGTACTCGGGGCTCAGGGCCATCTCGCGCACGCTCACCCGGGCACCGAAGTCGAACACCGGGTCCTGCTCCATGGCCTTCAGCTCGTCCATCGTGCGCCGGTGGTGCCGGGTCTCGAAGCGGGCGTACCGCAGGGCGCGGAACGGGGCGGCGAGGAACGCCGGGCCGGTCCGGGCCAGCGAGGTCACCAGCAGCCCGCGCCGGGCGTCGTCGCGGAGTTCGCCGCGCAGCCGGTCCACGACGTGGTAGTCGGCCCGGACGGGCCCGAGCACATGGTTGTCGCAGTGCAGATGCAGGGTGCGGCCCGCCGTGGAGAAGTGCAGGAACACACTGGGCACCACGTCCCCGCCCCACAGCGGCACATGGACGGCCAGATAGTGCCGTACGGCACCGGAGGGGCGCTCGATGATCCGGTCGACCTCCGGCGGCGACAGCCGGGCCAGCGGCGCGAGCGCGGTGCCGTTCGTGAACCGGTCGTCGTCCCCGATGGCCGTCCCGCTCGCGAAGACGCGGTCCTCGACGAACAGGGACCGCAGGGCGTCCGCGCCGTCGTCCTCCGCGCCGTCCCCGGCACCCCGCTCGGCGACGGTGCGCAGCCGCTGCCGCACATGGTCGACGAGGTCGGTGACGGTGAAGGGCTCCGGCTCGGCGGGGCGGGCCTTCCCCCCGGCGGAGTCGTCCGCGGGGAGCAGCGGCACGGCGATCGACCACTTGGAGTCGGTGCCGGCGTAGCCGACGAACGGCGTGTAGCCGCTGTACACCGTGACGTTGCCGCTCTGCGCCTCCCGGATCGCCGTCAGCCGGTCCGCGATCCACTTGTGGCGCGGCACGGTCGGGCGCGGCCGGTGCGGGAACGCCTCGCGGGTCATGGTGGTGCGCAGCAGCCCGTCGACGGCGAGATCGTGCCGTACGACCGTCGCGCATGCGAACGCGACGGCGGCGATCGACGCCAGGACGGCGGGGACACCGCCCCCGTACGCGCCGAGCAGCCAGGCCGGGAACCCGGACACGGGCGCCGCCGAGATGCCGTAGCCGAAGTAGAAGGCGACGAACACCATGACGACGGCGGAGAGGCCGGTGCCGATCAGCACCCGGCTCTCGGGCTGGTGGTGGCCGCGGGTGGCGTGGCTCGGACGGCCCCCGGTGCGCCGGGCGGTCGACAGCAGCACCATGGAGAACAGCAGCCACAGCGGGGCGAGGACGGCGACCAGGGCGAACGCGCAGGTGAGCCGCAGGTCCCGCTGCTGGCGGAGGTCCCGCGCGGTCAGGCAGTGCCGGACGACCGACACCAGGTCGACCTCGGGGGAGGGGGCCACCGCGCCGGCCTCGTCGGCGAGCACCTCCTCCACGACCCGGTCGGCGAACTGCTCGTCGACGTAGGCGGCCGTGCACAGATAGCGCGTGACGTCGCCCGGCTCTCTTCCGACGGGCATGTGGACCGGACCGGTCGTCATGCCGGTTCCTCCCTCTCTGCTGCGACGGGCCGGCGCCGGCCGGGCACCGGGGGACGGGACGGTGACGGACGGCGCGGCCGCGAGCAGCGCGAGCACCACGCCGGCCGCGACGCCGAAGACGAGGCCCTGGCGCAGCAGCTGCCAGAGCACCGGGGCGGACTGGTCGAAGCGGTATTCCTCGGGCCGGAACAGCTGGGGGAGCGCCCACAGCAGCGTCTGCAGGACCACCGCCACCAGGACGGCACCGACGATGTGGCGCAGCCAGGCCGGGATCCGGGCCGGCAGCCGGGCGGGGACCAGGACGATGCCCGCGATCAGCGCCAGGGCGCGCAGGTCGTTGCTGACCAGATACCGGAAACCGCCGGCGTAGTGGTCGGGGTCGTGGCCCCAGGCGGGCAGCGAGGCCACGGAGAGCAGCCAGGGCTGCTCACCGCTCTCCAGAGAGAGCTCCCAGTAGTACTCGCTCAGCGGCCGCTGCACCCACTCGCTGCCGACGATCAGCAGGACCGCGACGAGCAGGAGAGGACGGCCGCGTAAGCCGGACGGCGTGCCCGCGGCACGCCGGCGGGACGGTCTCATTCCGGGGTCCCCCTATCCCCTGGCTGCTGCGAACGGTGGCGGCACTCTATGGCATCCCCGTTCTCCGCGACCGCGAATCCGCGAACATCCACGCCTACTGGCGATAGCCGCTCAGGAACCGCCCGATCCGCCCGATCGCCGCCTCCAGGTCGTCGGCGTACGGGAGCGTGAGGATGCGGAAGTGGTCGGGGGAGGGCCAGTTGAAGCCGGTGCCCTGGACCACCTGGATCTTCTCGCGCAGCAGCAGGTCCAGGACGAACTTCTCGTCGTCGTGGATGCGGTGCACCTTGGGGTCCAGGCGCGGGAAGGCGTAGAGGGCGCCCTTGGGCTTCACACAGGAGACGCCGGGAATCTCGTTGAGCTTCTCCCAGGCCACGTCGCGCTGTTCGCGCAGCCTGCCGCCGGGCCGGGTCAGGTCCTGGATCGACTGCCGGCCGCCGAGCGCGGCCTGGATGGCGTACTGGGCGGGGGCGTTGGCGCACAGCCGCATGGAGGCCAGCATGGTCAGGCCCTCCAGATAGTCCTTCGCGTGCTGCTTCGGCCCGGTGACCACCAGCCAGCCGGAGCGGAAGCCCGCCACCCGGTAGGTCTTCGACAGCCCGCAGAAGGTGAGGACGACGAGGTCGGGGGCGAGCGCGGCGGCCGAGTGGTGGACGGCGTCGTCGTAGAGGATCTGGTCGTAGATCTCGTCGGCGAACACCATCAGGCCGTGCCTGCGGGCCAGATCGAGGATGCCCTCGACGACCTCCTTCGGATACACCGCGCCCGTGGGGTTGTTGGGGTTGATGATGACGACGGCCTTGGTGCGGTCGGTGATCTTCGCGGCCATGTCGTCGAGGTCCGGGTACCAGTCGGCCTGCTCGTCGCACAGGTAGTGCACGGCCTTGCCGCCCGCGAGGTTGGTGACCGCGGTCCACAGGGGGAAGTCCGGGGCGGGGATGAGGACTTCGTCGCCGTCCTCCAGCAGGGCCTGTACGGCCATGGAGACCAGCTCGGAGACGCCGTTGCCGAGGAAGACGTCGTCGACGTCGACCTCCAGTCCGAGCGTCTGGTAGCGCTGGGCCACCGCGCGGCGGGCGGAGAGGACGCCGCGTGAGTCGGTGTAGCCGTGCGCCCGGGGGAGCATCCGGATCATGTCCTGGAGGATCTCCTCGGGCGCCTCGAACCCGAAGAGGGCGGGGTTGCCGGTGTTGAGGCGCAGCACGCTGTGGCCCGCCTCCTCCAGCGCGTTCGCCTGCTCGATCACCGGGCCGCGGATCTCGTAGCAGACCTCGCTCAGCTTGCTCGACTGCCGGAACTCCATGCGCGCTCGCCCCTCCGGATTCGTGTGTTGCTTGGTTTTACCAAGTGGGAGCTTGGAAAGTCCAACAACATGTCTAGACTGCGTCGCATGTCACCTCGCCGAAGCTACGACCAGTACTGTTCCGCCGCCCGCGCGCTCGACGCCGTCGGCGACCGCTGGACCCTGCTGATCGTCCGGGAGCTGCTGGCCGGTCCGCGGCGCTACACCGATCTGCACGCCGACCTGCCGGGCGTCAGCACGGACGTACTGGCCTCCCGGCTGAAGGACATGGAGCGCGACGGCCTGAGCACACGCCGCCGGCTTCCCCCGCCCGGCGCGGCCTACGTCTACGAACTCACCGACCGCGGGCGCCGGTTGCTGCCCGTGCTGCTGGCGCTGGGGGAGTGGGGCCGGTCCGAACTGGGCGAGCGCCGGCCCACCGACGCCGTCCGCGCGCACTGGTTCGCCCTGCCGCTGCTGTCGTCGCTGGAGGGCGAGGGACTGCTCGAAGTGCACCTGGAGGAGGGCGACTTCCATCTGTACGCCGGCGCCGAGGACGGGCCCGTGTACGGCGAGGGACCCGCCCCCCGCGAGCCCGACGCACGGCTGGTCCTGGACTCCGCGACCTGCGAGGCGCTGGCCCGCGGCGAGATGAGCCTCGCGGACGCCGTCCGGGACGGCCGGGCCACCGTGACCGGCGAGGGCACCCTGGCCAAGGCGCTGCTGGAGGGGTGAACGCCGAGGGCACCGCCGTGCGACCGTACGGCGGTGCCCACGCGTCGTCCTGACGTGACGTCAGGCGGTCGGCGGCACCCGGGGCGGGCGTCCCGCACCGCGCGTCAGCGCGTACCCGCCGATGCCCGCGAGCGCGGCCAGCACACCGCCGAGCCCGGTCCACACCCAGCGGTCGGACCACCAGCCCGAGGCCCAGCCGTCGTCGGGCTCCAGGCTGGCGAGGAGTGCCTGCTCGCCGGACTTCTCCTCCTCGTCCCGGCTCACCCCGGCGCCCGGCACCAGCGGCTCCGCCAGCGAACCGTCCACCGCCGCCGCCCCGCCCGCGTCCTGCGAGCCGACCCGCACCTCGGCGCTCACCGGCTGCCCCAGCACGGAGGCCGGCACGTCCACCGCCGTCAGCCGCACGTAGTACGTACCCGGCAGCGGGTCACCGGACCACGGCTCCGCCCAGCCGCGCACGGTCCGCAGCGCGCACGCCAGCTCGACCGACGCGGCACCGGCCGCCGCGGTACGCGTCTGCGCCCCGAACCGGCAGGCCTGACGGCGCCGCAGACCGTCGTACACGTCGATCTGCCAGGTCTCGGCGGCGTGTTCGGCCGGCAGCTTCACCGTCGCCTCGACGGTCGGCCGCTGTCCGGTGTCCGCAGGGAACGACCAGTACAGGTAGTCACCCGTGGAGGCGTTCGCCGTGGCCGTCTGCCCCTGCTCGATCTCGGTCGCCGTACGGAACGAGGTGCCCGCCCGCGTCGGCGCGTCCGTGTCCTCCGAGGCGCCCGGCGACGGCGAGGAGTCCGCCGCCGCGGGCCCCGCCGCCAGTCCCAGGGTCAGCAGGGCGGCGCCCAGCACACGTGTCATCCGCATCAGTTGCTCCTCCAGACCGCGACGCGCCAGCGTGACAGCCAGCCCCAGACGAGACCGGCGAGGAAGCCGGCCAGGATCAGCGCGCCCAGCAGCCACCAGCCGCGCCCGAGGCCGAAGGAGGCCACGTCACGGGCCGGCGACGGCCCGTCCACCACGTCGACCGTCAGCTCCAGCGGCAGCCCCGGCGTGGTCTTCACACCGGAGCCCGCCGAGAAGGAGTGCGTCACCTGGAGGCACACGGCCTCCGCCGGGGCGTTCTCCTCGTCGTCGTCCGCCTCCGCCTTCGGATAGCGCAGACCCGCCGACACGACGTCCGTACGGCCGGTGCCGGCCGCCTCACCGCGCACTATCTCCCGGCCCGAGGTGGTCACGGCCCGCACCAGCACGCCGTACGACGGGTTCACCGCCCGGTCGGCCGCCACACTCACCGACGCCCGCAGCTCCTGGCCGGGGCGCACGTCGACCCGGTACCAGCGCTGCTGCCCGAACTCCTCGCGGTCCGTGTAGAGACCGGACTTCAGCGCCGGCGCCTTCTCGCAGCGGTCCGCGCCGTCGGTCGCGACCGGGGTCACCACCGGATCGGCCGCCCGGTCCACCAACTGGTTCACCTTGTCGGTGAGTTCCTCGGTGTGCTCGACCGAGGTGAAGGTGCCGCCGGTCGCCTCCGCGATACAGCTCAGCTGCTGCCGCAGCTTGGTGTTCGGCACCAGGCCGAGCGTGTCGATGGTCAGGCCGATGCCCTTCGCGGCGATCTCCCGGGCCACCTCGCACGGGTCGAGCGGCGCGCAGGTGTCCTCGCCGTCGCTGATGAGCACGATGCGCTTGGAGCCCTCACCGCCGTCGAGATCCTCGGCGGCCTTCAGCAGCGCCGGGCCGATCGGGGTCCAGCCGGTCGGCGTCAGCGTGGCCACCGCGGCCTTGGCCTCGGTGCGGTCCAGCGGGCCGACCGGATAGAGCTGCGCGGTGTCCTTGCAGCCCGTCCTGCGGTCGTCGCCCGGGTAGTCGGCGCCCAGGGTGCGGATGCCGAGCCGCACCTCCTCGGGCGTCGCGTCCAGCACCTCGTTGAACGCCTGTTTCGCCGCGGCCATCCGCGACTGGCCGTCGATGTCCCGGGCCCGCATGGAGCCGCTCACGTCGAGGACGAGATCGACCTTGGGCGCCGTCGCGCTCACCTCGTCGGCGACCGCCCCGGCCGGGAAGGCCACCCCGGCCGCGAGCAGGGCGAGCAGGGCGCAGGCCCCGGCCGCCAGCCGTGTTCGTATGATCATCGGCGGATCCTAGTGACCCTGGGGTGCCCGCTCCAAAACGGGGTCAGAACGCGTCCGCGCGCAACGGGTTGGGCAGCAGCGTCCACTGATCACCGGACACGCCGGGCGACAGCCGCATCAGGGTGAGCGCCTTCGTCGGCAGCTCCTCCTCGCGCAGGGCGGCCAGGTCCGCGGTCGCCGGCAGGTCCGGCACGGCCGCCGCGAGGGCCGCGCGCAGCGCCGTCCCGGAGCCCGCGGTGCCCGCCAGCGCCCCGGCCACCAGGGAGCCGAACAGCTTGCGGCGCAGGGCCGTCACGTCGTCCGTGACGATCCGTCCGGTCAGCTCCGGCACCGGGACACCGTGCCGCGCCAGCCGGGCCGGGCTGATCCGGATGTCGGCGAGATCGCGGTACACCAGCCGCACCGGCGACCCGTCGGGCGCCAGCACCACCAGCAGGTTCTGGCCGTGCGCCTCCAGGGCCACGCCCATCTCCAGCAGCCGCAGCCCCGCCGTCAGCGCCAGTCGCGTGAACGCCGCCAGCCACGCGCCCGAGGCGGGAAGTCCGGTACCGGGCAGCGCCGCCACCGGCACCACCCGCTCCCCGGCCCCCGCGTACACCCCGGGCGGCTCCCGCAGCACCGCCGCCAGCTCCGCCGAACCGGCCGTCACGGCGCCCAGCGTCCGCGTGAACTGCGTCAGCCCGTCCAGCCGTTCCCCGAGATCCCCCGCGAACAGCGACAGCGTGTCCGACATCCCCACCGAGTACACCGAGATGTCCCGCACCGACGACGTCAGCCGTGCGCTGAGCGCCGTCTTGACGTGCGGCCCGCCGGGCACGGCGAGCGTACGCAGCGCCATCAGCGGATGCGCGGCGAACCCCTCCTCGTACGGCCGCTTCAGCACATGCTCGGCCTGCCACGGATGGACCGGGATCAACAGCCGCCCCCCGTCCCGCAGTTCCTCCGGCCACTCGCCCGTCACCAGGCACCCCTCCGCCGGCACCGGCACCCGGGCCAGCGACACGACCGGTCGGTGCTCCGGCCCGTACGCCAGCTGCTCCGCGACCGAGAAGCCGGGCCGGGAACGGCAGTTGGGGTGGAACGGGTGTCCGTCCACGACCCGCTGCTCCCACTCCCAGTCGTGCTCCGGCCACTCTTTCGGGTGAGATTCCTGATCGGCCCGCGCGAGAGCCAACGAGGCGACACTGTGCCCGAGTTCGGTGGTGAAGGCGGCACTGTGCGGTACGGCGAGGTCCGTCAGCAGCCGGACCGGATCGTCGTACTCCGTACCGTCCAGCCGCACGGAGGTGACGTAGGCGTCCGTGGCGTACGGGTCCGGCCGCGGGCCGTGCAGCCGGCGTCCGTCCACCAGTCGCAGGGTGAGCCCGTCCGGGCCCCGCTCCCCGCCGGTCACCCAGGTCAGCGGCTCGTACGCCAGCGCACGCCACAGCCGGGTCAGCACCGCGGCCCGGGCCCCCGGCAGCGCGGCCGTGTACCCGGGGAGGAGCGC
Organism: Streptomyces nigra; assembly: GCF_003074055.1. Classification (NCBI taxonomy): domain Bacteria; kingdom Bacillati; phylum Actinomycetota; class Actinomycetes; order Kitasatosporales; family Streptomycetaceae; genus Streptomyces; species Streptomyces nigra. The sequence continues at coordinate 6,064,438 of NZ_CP029043.1, forward strand.
GCGGCGGACTTCCGCCAGTTCGGCGGCGATCTCGGCCTCGGCGCTGGGGCGACGGTGCACGGGTGGGCTCCTCGGGTACGAGTAGGACGTCGGGACGGCCGCCGACGACAGACATACTGATCGTCTCCCGCCTGAACGGACCGTAGGGAACCAGTGGATCGCGTGCACCTCACCCCGCCGAACTCCGCGGACACCGCGGCCCGCGCCGACGCCCTGGCGATCGCCCCGCTGCTCAACTGCCTGCTCCGCGAGGTGGCCGAACCACAGCGGGACGGGACGGCGCGGCCGGACGTGCCGGACGACGAGCGGCGGGTGCACCGGCTGCGCGGCTCGGGCCGCCTCCTGCGCGTCCTCGGAGACCGGCGGCCCGCCGAACCCGAGGTGCACACCGGCGGCGCCTGGCACCGCGTCGGCCACGCCGAGCTGGTCAAACTCGTCGCGGACGAGCTGCGCCGGCACACCGGGCAGTCCAACCACGAACTGCCCGCCGAGATGATCGACAGCCGGGACGCGCTGGCCGCCCTGCTCACGGCACGCGCGCGTGCCGTACCGCCCGACGACCTCTATCTGCGCTCCGAGCAGTCCCTCCTCACCGGGCACCCCCACCATCCCGCGCCCAAGGCACGCGGTGGCGGCCCGGTGGCGGCCTGGCTGCCGTACGCCCCCGAGGCGTACGCCCGCTTCCCGCTGACCCTGCTCGGGCTGCGCGAGGACACGGTCGTCGAGGAGGGCGACACCGGCGCCCTGGACGCCCTCGGCGAGGCACCGCCGGGCTACCGGCTGCTGCCCGCGCACCCCTGGCAGCTCGGCCTCGTCGACCTCGCGCCCGCCTTCGCCGACGGCCGGCTGATCCGGCTCGGCACGACCGCCTTCGACGCCTGGCCGACGGCCGCGATCCGCACGGTGTACACGCCCGGGCACGACCTGTTCCTCAAGTTCAGCCTCGACGTCCGGATCACCAACGACATCCGCCGGCTGTGGCGGCACGACCTGCTGCGGCTGCGCCGCACCGACGCGGCGGTCACCGCGGCCTTCGCGGGGCAGGACGCCGGCTGGCTGAGCGACCGCGGCTACCGCACCGCCTCCTTCGCCTTCGAGGAACTGGCGGTGCTCGTCCGCGACGGGCTGCGCGACCGGGTGCGGCCGGGGACGACACCGCTGCTGGCCGCCGCGCTCGTCGAGGGCTTCGAGGGCAGCCCACTGGACACGGCCCGGGACGCGGCCACCTGGTGGGAGGCGTATCTCCGGCAGGTCGTCCCGCCCGCCCTGACGGCGTTCCAGGCGCACGGCGTCGTCCTGGAGGCACATCTGCAGAACTCACTGGTCGCCTTCGACGCGGACGGTCTGCCCGCGCAGGCCCTGTTCCGGGACGCCGAGGGCGTGAAGCTCCTCGGGGACGTGCCCCGGGCGGCCGGCTGGGAGCGGCTGGTGTACTGCCTCGTCGTCAACCACCTCGTCGAGATCGCCGGCGCCCTCGTCGCCCGCCACCGCGCCTTCGACCCCTGGCCCGCCGTCCGCTGTGAACTGGCCCGCCACGCCCTCCCCGAGATCCCGGCCCTGCTGTCGTCCCCCACCCTCCCCGGGAAGACCAACCTGCTGCTGCGCTGGACGGGCGCGGACGGCGCCGACGCCCGCTATCTGCCGTTGCCGAATCCGCTGGCCGGGGGATGACCGGGCTGACCCCCGGGTCCGCATATGCCGGGAAATGGGTACTGGAACCGATGGTCCCGGCCACCTCTCGCGTGTGACGGTACGAGTGAGCCCCCGGCCTCCCGGTTTTCGGAAGGAGGAGGTATGCCGCACCCGACCCGACCACGCCCGACCCGATCCCCGCACCCCCTCGACGCACGGCCACGGCACCGCGACCCCCGTTTCACCCGGGGCCCCGAGACCGGCCGTCCACCGCCGGGCGGCCCGCGCGGCCGGCGTGGCGCCTGGGCGCTGCTGGCCGCCTCGGTGGTGATGCTGACCGCCGGCGCCATGCTCCCGCAGGGCCTGCTCCTCGCCTCCGGCCTGGTCGCGGCCGGAATGGCGGTCCAGATGCTCACCCCGCCCGAGAAGCCCGAGCCCCCGCGCCCCCGCCTCCGGGAGCCGGCCCGCCCCGACGCCCCGACCGACCGCACGCCCGACGACGCCTGACGAGAAGCGGGCGCGGCATCCCGCGCCCGCTTCCGTAGCCCTTGTCCGCCCGGCTGTGGAAGGTGGTGACCCGTGGGGCATGCCGACACCCTGCTCGCGATGGGCGGTGCGTTCGTGGCCGCCGCCGTCCTCGCACGCCTCGGCCGCCGGATCGGCCTGCCGACCATTCCGCTCTTCATGCTCGCCGGGATCCTGCTGGGCCCGCACACCCCCGGCCTGGTCCTGGTGCGGGACGCGCACGACTTCGAGATGCTCTCCGCGCTCGGCCTCGTGCTCCTGCTGTTCTACCTCGGTCTGGAGTTCCAGCTCGACGACCTCAGAGCCGGCGGCAGACGTCTGCTCGCGGCGGGCGGCGTCTATCTGCTGCTGAACGTCGGCGCGGGCCTCGGCTTCGGATTCGCCCTGGGCTGGGGGCTGCGGGAGGCGCTGGTCCTCGCCGGGGTCCTCGGCATCTCGTCGTCGGCGATCGTCACCAAGGTGCTCGTCGACTCCGGGCGCATCGCGCACCCGGAGACCCGGCTGATCCTGGGCGTCACCGTGGTGGAGGACATCTTCCTCGCCCTGTACCTGGCGGCGCTCCAGCCCGTGATCAGCGGCGCGGAGGGCATGGGTGAAACGATTCTGCAGGCCGCCAAGGCGTTCGGCTTCCTGCTCGTCCTGGCCATCGCGGCCCGCTACGGGACCCGGCTGATCGGCCGCCTGATCGCCGTACGGGACAACGAGCTGCTGGTCATCAGCTTCCTCGGCGCCGCGATCCTCGTCGCCGGCGTCTCCGAGGTGCTGGGCGTGGTGGACGCCATCGGCGCCTTCATGGTCGGTCTCATCCTTGCCGGGACCCCGTCCGGGCCCCGGATCCGCCGGCTCGTGCACCCGCTGCGGGACGCGTTCGCGGCGATCTTCTTCCTGGCCTTCGGGCTGGCCATCAACCCGGCGGACCTGGTCTCCGTCGCCGGGCCGGTCGCCGCTGCCGTCGCCCTGACGATCGCCATGAACGTGGTCGCCGGACTCTTCGCGGCCCGGCTGTACCGCCACGGGCCCGGGCCCACCGCCAACATCGCCACCACCCTGCTGGGCCGGGGGGAGTTCGCGCTGATCCTCGCCGCGATGGCCGCCACCGCCGGACTCGACGGACGGCTCGCCCCGTTCATCGCCAGCTACGTCCTCGTCCTCGCCGTGCTCGGCCCCGTCCTCGCCGGGCGCGCGCATCTGCTCGCGCGCGTCCTGGAGGCCGCGGGGGCCGTCCGGCCCCGGCGCCGGGAGCGGCCGTCGTGGGAGGGGCGGCCCCCCGACGACCGGGAGCCGGGACCGCCCGACGACGAGCCGGCCGAGCCGTCCGAGGCCGCCGCCGCCCGCTCCGGCACACCGTGACCCCGACTATGCTCGACGCGTACCGGAGGCCGGAAGCAGGGGTCGGATGTTGAGAGAGGTCGTAGCCACCCACTACGTCGAACCCCTGAGGTCCGGCGGCTCCGTCCCCGGCGTCGTCGAGGCCGACGACCTCGGCACCTATGTCGTGAAGTTCACCGGCTCCGCGCAGGGCCGCAAGGCGCTGGTCGCCGAGGTGATCGTCGGCGAGCTGGCCCGCGCGCTCGGCCTGCGTTTCCCCGAACTGGTCCTGGTGCACTTCGACCCCGCCGTCGCCGACAGCGAGCCGCACCAGGAGGTGCGGGACCTGCACACCGCCAGCGCCGGGGTCAACCTCGGCATGGACTATCTGCCGGGCGCCCGGGACTTCACCCCCGAGGTCGCGAAGACGTTCCCCGTGGACCCGCTGGAGGCGGGCCGCGTCGTCTGGCTGGACGCGCTCACCGCGAACGTCGACCGGACCGTGCACAGCTCGAACCTGATGGTCTGGCCGACCCTGGGCACCGTCCCGGCCCGGCTCTGGCTGATCGACCACGGCGCGGCCCTGGTCTTCCACCACCGCTGGGACGCCTCCGACCCCGAGCGGTCCTACGATCTGCGCCACCACGCGCTCGGCCAGTACGGCCCCGATGTGCGCGCCGCCGACGCGGAGCTGGCGCCGAAGGTGACCGAGGAACTGCTGCGGAAGGTCGTGGAGGCGGTCCCGGACGCCTGGCTGGCCGCCGAACCGGACTTCGGCACGCCCGGCGAGGCCCGCGACGCCTATGTCGCGCATCTGCACGCGCGCGTGCGGGCGTCCGCCGCGTGGCTGCCCACCGGCTTCCCCACCCGGGAGGAGCTGGCCGCCGAGGAGAGCGAGCGGGCGGCGAGGACACAGCGAGGCCGGCCGGACTGGCTCAAGCGGGTCCCCGACCTGCACGGCAAGCCCGCCCCGGAACAGGATTGGTCGGTGCACCTGAAATGAGCGGCCGCGTCGAGATCGAGTACTGCACCCAGTGCGGCTGGCTGCCCCGCGCGGCCTGGCTGGCGCAGGAACTGCTCACCACCTTCGAGGCGGAGCTGTCCGAGCTGGCCCTGAGGCCGGGCAAGGGCGGAGTCTTCGTCGTCCGGGTCGACGGCGAGCCCGTCTGGGACCGGCGCGAGCAGGGCTTCCCCGAGCCCACGGCGGTCAAACGCGCCGTACGCGACCGAGTGGCCCCGGGGAAGCCCCTGGGCCACTCGGACAAGACCGGTCCGGACGCCGTCAGCCCCTGAGCCGCTCGTACGCCGGCAGGGTCAGGAAGTCGGCGTAGTCGGCGTCCAGGGACACCTCCAGGAGCAGGTCGTGGGCCTGCTGCCAGTGGCCGGCCGCGAAGGCCTCGGCGCCGAGCTCGGCCTCGATGTTCCTCAGTTCCTCGGCGGCGATCCGGCGGGCCAGCTCGGGCGTCGCCTTCTCCCCGTTCTCGAACTCGACGCCCGCGTTGATCCACTGCCAGATCTGCGAGCGGGAGATCTCCGCGGTGGCCGCGTCCTCCATCAGGTTGAAGATGGCGACCGCGCCCATGCCGCGCAGCCAGGCCTCGATGTACCGGATGCCGACCTGGACGGCGTTGACCAGACCCGCGTACGTCGGCCGGGCGTCCAGGGAGTCGATCGCGATGAGGTCGGCCGCCTCGACGTGGACGTCCTCGCGCAGCCGGTCCTTCTGGTGCGGCTTGTCGCCGAGGACCTGGTCGAAGGACTCCATCGCGATCGGGACGAGGTCGGGGTGGGCGACCCAGGAACCGTCGAAGCCGTCGGCGGCCTCCCGGTCCTTGTCGGCGCGGACCTTCTCGAACGCCACCTTGTTGACCTCGGCGTCCCGGCGGGACGGGATGAACGCCGCCATGCCGCCGATCGCGTGCGCCCCGCGCTTGTGGCAGGTGCGGACCAGGAGTTCGGTGTACGCCCGCATGAACGGGGCCGTCATCGTGACCGCGTTGCGGTCCGGCAGGACGAACTTCTGCCCGCCGTCACGGAAGTTCTTGACGATCGAGAACAGGTAGTCCCAGCGGCCGGCGTTCAGCCCGGAGGCGTGGTCGCGCAGCTCGTGGAGGATCTCCTCCATCTCGTACGCGGCGGTGATCGTCTCGATCAGGACGGTGGCCCGGACGGTGCCCTGCGGGATGCCGGCGTAGTCCTGCGCGAACACGAACACGTCGTTCCACAGGCGCGCCTCGAGGTGCGACTCGGTCTTCGGCAGGTAGAAGTACGGACCCTTGCCGAGATCGAGCAGACGCCGGGCGTTGTGGAAGAAGTACAGGCCGAAGTCGACGAGGGCGCCGGGCACGGGCTGCCCGTCCAGCTGGAGGTGCCGCTCGTTCAGATGCCAGCCGCGCGGGCGCATGACGACGGTGGCGAGCTCGTCGGCGGGGCGCAGGGCGTCCGACTTGCCCGAGCCGGCGTCGGTGAAGTCGATGTTCCGGGTGTAGGCGTCGATCAGGTTGAGCTGGCCGAGGACGACGTTCTCCCAGGTCGGCGCGGACGCGTCCTCGAAGTCCGCGAGCCAGATCCGGGCGCCCGAGTTCAGGGCGTTGATCGTCATCTTGCGGTCGGTCGGGCCGGTGATCTCGACCCGGCGGTCCTGGAGTGCGGGCGGGCACTCGGCCACCTTCCAGGAGTCGTCGGCGCGGATCGCGGCCGTCTCCGGCAGGAAGTCGAGCGTGGAGGTGCGGGCGATCTCGGCGCGGCGCTCGGCGCGGCGGGCGAGGAGCTCGTCACGGCGGGGTGTGAAGCGGCGGTGCAGCTCGGCCACGAAGGCGAGGGCCGCGTCGGTGAGGACCTCCTCCTGCCGGGGCAGGGGCTCGGCGTCGACGATGGCCAGCGGGGACGGCGCTGGTGCGGACATGAGCTGTCACTTCCTTCAGCGGGCTGGGGGACGAGCGGTCGAGCGTGGCACCGGGTGCCAGTCTTCCCGGATGCGGGGGGAAGCGCCCGCCGGACGGCGGGGGCGCTTCTGATCAGTGGATACTAGTTTCCTCATGGTGGAAGTTCAATGGTTTGTTGATGTCGAGATTCTCCGGGTCGAGGAGAGGTGGCGCCGAGTGCCACCACGGTCACTCCAGGTGGGCCAGATCGGCCTCCGTGTCGATGTCGTACGGCTGTGCCACGTCCCCGCACTCGACGAGCGCCACCGACGCAGCGTGCTCCTTCAGATAGGCGCGCGCCCCCCGGTCCCCGGTGGCGGTCGCGGCGACACCGGCCCAGTGGTCCGCGCCGAACAGCACGGGATGGCCGCGGACCCCGTCGTAGGCGGCGGAGGCGAGCGACGACGGGTCCCGGTACGCCCCGAGGACCCGCGCCACCGCCTCCGGTCCGATGCCCGGCTGGTCGACCAGGAGGACGAGCGCCGCACGCGCGTCCGTACCGGCCAGCGAGTCAAGACCGGCCCGCAGCGACGACCCCATCCCCTCGGCCCAGTCCGGGTTCTCCACCAGCACGCACTCGTCGAGCGCCGCCCGCTCGCGTACGTCCGCCGCGCGCGCCCCCAGGACGACGTGCACGCGCGCGCAGCCGCCCGCGCGCAGCACCCCGGCGGCGTGCTCGACCAGGGGCCGGCCGCGCTGTGGCAGCAGGGCCTTGGGCCGTCCGCCCAGTCGTCGTCCACCGCCGGCCGCGAGAAGCAGACCGGCCACCGGGAGGGCTCGTGAGTCCGTCATGCGTCCTGCATACCTGACACCTGCGCGAGGGGCCGACCCGCAGGGCTGAATTTCCGTCCGCGCTGTGGCGGATCGGTACGGGGTGGCGTTTACTGACCGGCGTCCCCGGCGCCCGGAGGGGCGTTCGGCGAGGGCGCGCGGCTGGTGGCGCACAACGGCGTGCGAGGGGGAGAGCTTTGTTGCGGAGCTTGGGGCAGAGGTCGGTGACGGGTACGGGCGAGGACCCGAGGGTGGCGGAGCTGCGGACGGCCGTATCCCGTCTGCGCCGCGAACTCGCCGCGCATCCGGCCGAGTTCCCCGACCGGGGGATCGCCGAGGAGGAACTGGCCGCGCTGGCCGCGATGACGGCCGACGGGGCGCCCGAGGCGCCGCGGCTGCGCCGGTCCTTACTGCTGATCGCCGGGGCCATCGGCTCGGTGAGCGCGCTGTCTCCCGGACTCACCCAGGTGCGCGACGCGGTGGAGATGTTCGGGTCACCGCCGAGCGGCCGGGGCTAGGCCGTGTCCGCAAAGTCCCGCCTGCCGTTCGACGCCCGGCACGCCCTCAGCCCGGCCGGCGCTCCCCCCAGCTCTTCGAGCAGGGGGTACCCCCAGAGCACGCACCGGACGCCGCTCGGCCCGCCCTACGGGCGGACGACGCGACTTTACGGACACGACCCAGGGCCTTTCGTTGGGATCATGCCGGGCTCGCGGGCCCTGGTGCCGCACCTCGCCGCGTTGTCGTCGGTCGCCATGGCTCCGCCGTGGCGCCCTCCTCCGCCTTGCGATGCACGGCACCGGACCCCGCTCCCTGATCCGGCCCGATCCCGACGAAAGGCCCTGGACGGTCGCTTGTCAGCTCGCGAGGCCGTGACGGAACGCGTAGACGACCGCCTGGACGCGGTCGCGCAGGTTCAGCTTGGTGAGGATGCGGGAGACGAACGTCTTCACCGTCTCCTGGCTGATGACGAGGGCGGCGGCGATCTCGCTGTTGGACAGGCCGTCCGAGATCAGCCGCAGCACCTCCAGCTCGCGCGGGGTGAGCGGAACGTCTTCAGGGGTGCCCTCGGCGGGGCGGATGCGGGTCGCGTACCGGCCGACGAGCTGCCGGGTGACCTCGGGGTCGAGAAGCGCCGCGCCCATGGCGACCGTGCGGATGCCGTGCAGCAGACGGTCGGGCGGGGCGTCCTTGAGGAGGAAGCCGCTCGCTCCGGCACGCAGCGCCTCGTAGACGTACTCGTCGAGGTTGAACGTGGTGACCACGAGGACCTTGACCGGGTGGGCGACCCCGGCCCCCGCCAGCAGGCGGGTGGCTTCCAGGCCGTCGAGGACCGGCATGCGGATGTCCATGACCACGACGTCCGGGTCGAGTTTGCTGGCGAGGTCGACTCCTTTCCGGCCGTCGCCGCACTCGCCCACCACCTCCATGTCGGGCTGGGCGTCGATGATGGTGACCAGGCCCGTGCGGATCAGCGCCTGGTCGTCGCAGACGAGCACCCGGGTCGGGGCGGCCCCGGCGGGAGGGGGTGATGTCACGCGCGGCCCCCGGCCGGTATCCGCGCCCGGACGACGAAGCCGCCGCCCGCGACGGCGCCCGCGCTGAAGTCACCGCCGAGCACGTCGACCCGCTCGCGCAGACCGGCCAGCCCCCGTCCGCCGCCCCCGACGGCGGTGGCCCGTGAGCCGGTGCCGTCCGTGCTGACCTCCACGGTGATCTCCCTCTCGCCGTGCCGCACGACGACCGAAGTGCGGCTGCCGTGAGCGTACTTGAGGGCGTTGGTGAGTGCTTCCTGCACCACCCGGTAGGCCACGAGGTCGGAACTGCCGGTGGACTCCGGCGGGGTGCCCTCCTCGGTGAACTCCACCGGCTGGCCCGCCCGGCGGGTCTGCTCCACGAGGGTCAGAAGGCCGCCGACGGCCGGTGTCCTCGGCTCGGCCGCGGCGGCGTCCCCACTCCGGGTGCCGTGATCGGGGTTGAGCAGGTCCAGCAGGTGCCGCAGGTCGGTGATCGCCCGGCGCCCGGTGTCGGAGACGGCGCTCAGGGACTGCTCCAGCCGCTCGGGCGCGGCGGTCAGATAGCGTGCGGCCTCCGCCTGCACCACCATCGCCGTCACATGGTGGGTCACGACGTCGTGCAACTCCCGCGCGATCCGGGTGCGTTCGGCGTTCCGTGTCTCCACCGCGACCCGCTCGCGGCGTTCGGCCTCCGCCCGCCGGGTGGTGCGCAGCCAGCTTCCGGCGCCCCAGGCCAGGCACAGCGCCATGTAGAAGGTCGTGAACTCGGCGGCGGTCTCGCCCGTGCCGAGGTGGGAGAGGCCCACCGCCAGTGCCACGTACGCCCCGGTGAGGCCGGCCACGAAGCTCCGGCGGTGCCGTTCCAGGTGCGAGCCGGTGCTCACCAGCACGATGCCCAGCGCGGAGGCCGCGAACGTGTGGTAGCCGAGAAGCTGGTCGGCGGCGAACCCGCCGGAGACCAGGGCCGCCGAGAGGGCCGGCCACCGCCGTCGCACCGCCAGGGGCAGGGACTCCAGGAGGATCACGACGACGGCCAGGGCGTCGTGCGGGCGGTCGGGGACACCCCCGATGACCGTTCCGTTGCTGCGGAGGGCCGGGAGGAAGGAACCGATCAGGAGGAGCAGCCCGAACGGAAGGTCCCGGACGACGACGTCCAGCCGGTACCAGACTCCACCGACACGCTTCCGGGCACTGTCCAGGCGGTGCCGGATGCGGTCCGGGCGGGACTCGTTGACCAACGGCCGGAGCCGGAGCCCGGCCGTCCGGAGCCCGGCACCGCTCTCGCGGTGTCCGACTCCGGCCGACCGGTGCTCCGGCGAACCGGCGGATCGCTGTTCCGTCATCGGGCGAGCGCCGCGAGCGTGTCGACGCGCTCGGCGCGGCGCCGGGGGACGATGGTGCCGCGGCGGTGGGCCACGACCAGGAAGCCGACCGTCAGCAGCGCGCCGAAGAGCACCGAGTAGACACTCGCCTCGGGACCGAACTCGCCGCCCGTGATCAGGTGGTTGCCCGACAGGGTGGAGTCCAGCAGCCCGTGGGTTTCGCCGCTGCCCGAGACCTGGGTGCTGAAGACGCCGGACTCCATGAAGTTCCAGGCGAAGTGCACGCCGATGGGCAGCCACAGGGTGCGGGAGGCGGCGTAGGCGGCGGCGAGCATGGCGCCGGCCTCGATGGCGATGGCCAGGGCACCGGCGACGGTGGCGTCCTCGTTGAGGACGTGCATGGCGCCGAACACGAGGCCGGACAGTATCAAGGCGATGTACGTGCCCGTGCCGCGTTCCAGCAGCCGGAACAGCAGCCCGCGGAAGATGATCTCCTCCGTCGAGGCGGCGGCCGCCATGAAGCCGATCAACCCGATGGCCCCGCTCACCGAGTCGATGCCGTGGACCTCGTAGTCACCGAGGATGTAGATGTTGCCGATGACGCAGAGGAACATCAGCGTGCCGATGACCAGGCCCCAGAAGGCCGCGCCCACCGCGCCCTCCCCCCGCAGTTCGGTCACCTCGCGGTTCTCGGTACGCCGTACGGCCCACCGGTAGACGAAGGTCATCACGGCCACGGTGAGGGCGCCCACCAGGAGGGAGAGCCAGGGGTTGTCCTTCACCCCGTCGGCGAGACCGCCGCACAGCGCGTAGACCGCGAAGACGACGACGACCTGCAGGACTGTCTTCCAGGCTTTCATGACGTGGACTCCCCTTGCCGGTTCCGACTCCGGTTCCTTCTCCGGCCCGCGGCCCGGCGTTCCGCGGTGAGTCGAACACTAGGAATTCGGGGTCGGGGGAGTCGTCACCGTGGAGTGGACACTCGCTTGTGGCTCGCGCGGGGGACAGCGGGGCGGGACGTCCCCCGGAAGGGGCCTACGTGCTGGAGACGCGGCCGTGTCCGTCAGGACTGGTTCTGGCTGGCCAGTGCCTCGGCCAGTTCACCGGCGATCTGCTGGAGCACCGGCACGATCCGCTCCGTCGCCGCCTCGGTGACCCGGCCCGCCGGGCCCGAGATCGAGATGGCCGCCGGGGTGGGGGAGTCGGGCACGGGCACCGCGAGACAGCGCACCCCGATCTCCTGCTCGTTGTCGTCGACGGCGTAGCCGGTGCGGCGCACGTCCTCCAGCGCCGCGAGGAAGCCGTCCGGCGTGGTGATGGTCCGCTCCGTGGCGGCCGGCATGCCGGTGCGCGACAGCAGCGCGCGCACCTCGTCGGCCGGGAAGTCGGCGAGCAGGGCCTTGCCGACGCCCGTGGAGTGCGGCAGGACGCGCCGGCCCACCTCGGTGAACATGCGCATCGAGTGCTTGGACGGCACCTGGGCGACGTAGACGATCTCGTCGCCGTCGAGCAGGGCCATGTTGGCGGTCTCGCCGGTCTCCTCGACCAGGCGGGCCAGGTAGGGGCGGGCCCAGGTGCCCAGCAGCCGGGAGGCGGACTCACCGAGCCGGATCAGCCGCGGGCCGAGCGCGTAGCGGCGGTTGGGCTGCTGGCGGACGTATCCGCAGGCCACCAGGGTGCGCATCAGACGGTGGATGGTCGGCAGGGGCAGACCGCTGCTGGCGGACAGCTCGCTCAGGCCGACCTCGCCTCCGGCGTCCGCCATCCGCTCCAGCAGGTCGAAGGCGCGCTCCAGGGACTGGACGCCGCCGCTGGACCGGGTGGAGTCGGTGGTGCTGGCGCTGGACGTCGGCACGGCGCGTTCCTTTCGGGACCGGAGAGGGCAGAAGCCTACCCGCCGGTCGGTCGACTCCCCGTGAGGGCGTCTGCACGTTCTGCGTGTCGGAAGTGTAATTCCGCTTTACGGAACTGTCCAGAGCTGCGAGGTGAGGTGCATCGTGGAGAAGTGTGCCCTTGACGGCGCCGCGACGGGAGTGAAGACTCCTTCAACAGAACGTTGAATTCCCGTGGTCCGAGTGGCCGTGGGAACCAAGGCGGCAGAGAGGGGTCCGGGTGTCCGACGTCGAACTGGTGCTGCGCTCGACGCGCGTCATCACCCCGGAGGGGACACGGCCCGCCTCGGTCGCCGTCGCCGCCGGAAAGATCACGGCCGTCCTCCCGTACGACGCCGGCGTCCCGTCCGGCGCCCGGCTGGAGGACCTCGGCGACGACGTCCTGCTGCCCGGCCTCGTCGACACGCACGTCCACGTCAACGACCCCGGGCGCACCGAGTGGGAGGGGTTCTGGACCGCCACCCGCGCCGCGGCGGCCGGCGGCATCACCACCCTCGTCGACATGCCGCTCAACTCCCTCCCGCCCACCACGACCGTCGACCATCTGCGCGTCAAGCGGAAGACGGCCGCCGACAAGGCCCATGTCGACGTCGGCTTCTGGGGCGGCGCCCTGCCCGGCAACACCGGGGACCTGCGCCCGCTGCACGAGGCCGGGGTGTTCGGCTTCAAGGCGTTCCTGTCGCCGTCGGGCGTGGACGAGTTCCCGCACCTCGAACAGGACCAACTCGCCCGTTCCCTGACCGAGATCGCCTCCTTCGGCGGACTGCTCATCGTCCACGCCGAGGACCCGCACCACCTCGACGCCGCCCCGCAGCGGGGCGGCCCCCGGTACGCCGACTTCCTCGCCTCCCGACCCCGGGACGCCGAGGACACGGCGATCGCCCAATTGATCGACCAGGCCAGACGCCTCGACGCGCGCGTGCACGTGCTGCACCTGTCCTCCGCCGACGCGCTCCCGCTGATCGCCGAGGCCCGGCGGGACGGCGTACGGATCACCGTCGAGACCTGCCCGCACTACCTCACCCTGACCGCCGAGGAAGTCCCGGACGGCGCCAGCGAGTTCAAGTGCTGCCCGCCCATCCGCGAGGCCGCCAACCAGGACCTGCTGTGGCAGGCCCTCGCGGACGGCACCGTCGACTGCGTGGTGACCGACCACTCGCCGTCCACGGCCGACCTCAAGACCGACGACTTCGCCACCGCCTGGGGCGGTATCTCCGGTCTCCAGCTGAGCCTGGCCGCCGTATGGACGGAGGCACGCCGACGCGGCCACGGCCTGGAGGACGTGGTCCGCTGGATGTCCACCCGGACCGCCGGCCTGGTCGGCCTCGGCCAGAAGGGCGCCATCGAGGCCGGCCGCGACGCCGACTTCGCCGTGCTCGCCCCCGACGCGGCCTTCACCGTGGACCCGGCCGGCCTCCAGCACCGCAACCGTGTGACGGCGTACGCGGGCAGGACCCTGCACGGGGTCGTGCGCTCCACCTGGCTGCGCGGCGAACGCATCTACTCCGACGGCGAGTTCACCGACCCGAAGGGACGCCTCCTCACCCGGGCCGGCCGGCTCCCCACCGACGACGAAAGGCAGACCTGATCACCGTGACGGCGATCCCCAGCTTCACCGGCGACGCACGCCCCTACGGCGGCGGCGACCCGTACGCGGACTACCGCACCGCCGACTTCGACTTCACCCGCCACGCCGATCTCGCCGACCGGCGGCTCGGCGCCGCCGTGATCGCCGCCAACGACGAGTTCTTCGCCCAACGAGAGAACCTTCTGCTGCCCGGGCGGGCCGAGTTCGACCCCGAGCACTTCGGCCACAAGGGCAAGATCATGGACGGCTGGGAGACCCGGCGGCGCCGCGGCGCCTCGGCCGAGCACCCCTGGCCGACGGCCGAGGACCACGACTGGGCGCTGGTACGCCTCGGCGCGCCCGGCGTGATCCGCGGCATCGTCGTCGACACGGCCCACTTCCGCGGCAACTACCCGCAGGCGGTGTCCGTCGAGGGCACCTCCGTGCCGGGGGCGCCGTCGCCCGGGCAGCTGCTCGGCGACGACGTGAAGTGGACGACGCTGGTGCCACGCACCCCGGTCGGCGGTCACGCCGCGAACGGCTTCGCCGTCGCCGTCGAGCAGCGCTTCACCCACCTCCGGGTCAACCAGCACCCCGACGGCGGCATAGCCCGTCTGCGCGTGTACGGCGAGGTCGTGCCCGACCCCGCGTGGCTGGCGGCCCTCGGCACCTTCGACGTGGTCGCCCTGGAGAACGGCGGCCGGGTCGAGGACGCCTCGGACCTCTTCTACTCGCCCGCCACCAACACCATCCGGCCGGGCCGCTCCCGCAAGATGGACGACGGCTGGGAGACCCGCCGGCGCCGCGACCGGGGTCACGACTGGATCCGCTACCGGCTGGCGGCCCAGGCCGAGATCCGGGCCGTCGAGATCGACACCGCGTATCTCAAGGGCAACAGCGCGGGCTGGGCGTCGGTGTCGGTCCGGGACGGCGAGAGCGGCGAGTGGATCGAGATCGTCCCGCGCACCCGCCTCCAGCCCGACACCGACCACCGCTTCGTCCTGCCGGCCCCGGCCGTCGGCACGCACGCACGCGTGGACATCTTCCCGGACGGCGGCATCTCCCGGCTGCGTCTGCACGGCTCGCCGACCGAGCAGGGCGCCGCGCAACTGCGGGCCCGCCACCAGGAACTCGGCGGCTAGGGTCTTTCGTTTGGATCAGGCCGGATCAGGGAGCGGGGTCCGGTGCGTGCTCTCGGCGCGCCGGACGGGCTCCCGCGTACTGGTTGTACGCGGGTGGCCGGCCGGTGCGGCGAGTGGGGGTCCCCCCTGCTCGAAGAGCTTGGGGGAGTGCCGGCCGTCGAACGGCAGGCGGGACTTTGCGGACACGGCCCAGGGAACGGTCTCGCCCCGCGGCCGTGGTGCTGTGGGGGGTCCGCGGGGCGAGCGATCGGTGGTGCCTTGCCGTCAGGCGTCAGCAGCCGTGGTCGATCAGGTCGAAGGACGCGTAGTGGTCGGCCGTGTAGTAGTCCTCCTGCGGCTCCTCACCGGTGACGATGCGCCGCGCGCCCCGGGTGTCGGAGCCCGGCGTGATCACCGTGTACTCGTGGTAGTAGCCGGTCGACTGGCTCGGCAGGATGCCTTCCCGGTTCTGGAAGACGGTGCCGTCCTGTTCGAAGGGGAAGGGGCCACCCTGTTCGATGAGGTCCAGGGTGTCGTGGGCCTGCGAGGGCAGGGCGCTCTGGCAGATGCTCCCGACCGCCGCCGCCGCGGGAGTGGCGGACACCGTGCCGCCCACGAGGAGGGCGGACAGCAGCGCCGCCGCGGAGCCGATGCGTGTGAGGTGTGGGGGGAATCTCATGGCCGTATGATGACGCGCGTAGAAGATGGCATGTCAACGTCAACCTCGCGGTTCTCCGCCGGATGTCCCCTCAATTTTCACGCCGTTGCCATCGGCGCGCGAGGCGGTCAGCCGGACTCCCGGCCCTCCGCCACCGCGAACAGCGCGATCGCCAGCACCACCAGGGCCACACTCGCGTAGATCTCGTAACCGTCGAGGAACCCGACGCGCTGCACCAGACCCCAGTGCCAGTCGGTGAACTCGTGGACCAGACCCATGACGCCCTGGACGAGACAGATGAACCCCAGGAACTCCAGCAACTGCTTCATGCCCCGACTCTCGCCGCCCGGGCAGCCCGCGCCCATCGGCCACCGGGCGCGGACGGGACGGCCGAAGTCGACGGTCCGGGCGGTCCGATGCCACCAAAGTCTGCGGTGCCGCGACTTTGGTCGGTGATGCCCTCGCCGAAGCCCGGCGGGACCGTGCGCTGCGTAGATTTGTCGACCGTGAACCCCGATACGCAACAGCCCGCACCGCAGCTCCTCGTGGGGCGGCGCTGGCTGCTGCCCTCCGCCCTGGCGAAGGAGTTCGACCTCGACCCCGAACGCCCCGGCCGGCCCCGGCGCACGGCCCGCGACTGGGTGGTCGACTTCGGCTGCTTCCTGCTGGCCGTGTTCCTCGGCCTGGTCACCGCGGACACCGTGGCACGGGAGGACATCCCGAGCGGCCTCGCCGCCGCCGACCAGCTGATCGGCGCCCTGGCCTGCGCCGCCGTATGGCTCCGGCGCCGCTGGCCGCTCGGGCTCGCCATCGCGATGGTCCCCGTGTGCTTCGTGTCGAACACCGCGGGCGGCGCCGGCATCGTCGCCCTGTTCACCCTCGCCGTGCACCGGCCCTTCCGGTACGTGGCCTGGGTCGCCGGCGCGTCGGTGGCGCTGAGCCCGCTGTACTTCTGGCTGCGCCCCGACCCCGACCTGCCGTTCGCCCCGGCCGTCATCCTGGTCGTGGTCCTCACGGGTGCCGTCGTCGGCTGGGGCATGTTCGTCCGGTCCAAGCGGCAGCTCATGGTGAGCCTGCGCGACCGTGCGCGGCGCGCCGAGACGGAGGCCCGGCTGCGCGCCGAGCAGGCGCAGCGCCTGGCCCGCGAGGCCATCGCCCGCGAGATGCACGACGTCCTCGCGCACCGGCTGACCCTGCTCAGCGTGCACGCGGGCGCGCTGGAGTTCCGCCCGGACGCACCCCGCGACGAGATCCAGCGGGCGGCCGGCGTCATCCGGGAGAGCGCCCACGAAGCACTGCAGGACCTGCGCGAGATCATCGGCGTCCTGCGGGCCGGCGAGTCCGACGACTCCGGGCGGCCCCAGCCGACGCTCGCCGCGTTGGAAGGCCTGGTCGCCGAGTGCCGCGAGGCCGGTATGAAGGTCACCCTCGACCAGCGCGTGCCCGACCGGGCCGCCGTACCGGCCTCCGTGGGCCGCACCGCCTACCGCATCGTCCAGGAGGGGCTGACGAACGCCCGCAAGCACGCCCCGGGCACCGAGGTCACGGTGACGGTCACCGGCGCGCCCGGCGAGGGCCTGACGGTGGCGGTGCGCAACGGGGCGCCCCAGGGGGAGGTGCCGCCCGTGCCCGGCTCCGGCCAGGGACTCATCGGGCTGCGCGAGCGTGCGACGCTGGCGGGCGGGCGGCTCGAGCACGGGCCCGCCGCCGACGGGGGGTTCGGCATCCGGGCCTGGCTGCCGTGGGGGTGAACCCGGGTGTCCCGGACCTCCGGGACCGGCCCGCTCCCGCGCACCGGACGACCGTGATTACGTGAGGGCCATGACTGCCATCAGACTGCTTCTCGTCGACGACGACCCGCTGGTCCGGGCCGGGCTGTCCCTCATGCTGGGCGGCGCCGACGACATCGAGATCGTCGGCGAGGCCGCCGACGGCGCAGACGTCGGACCGCTGGCCGACCGCACCCGGCCCGACGTCGTCCTGATGGACATCCGTATGCCCGGCGTCGACGGCCTCACCGCCACGGAACGGCTGCGCGCCCGGCAGGACCCGCCGCAGGTCGTGCTGCTGACCACGTTCCACGCCGACGAGCAGGTGCTGCGCGCCCTGCGCGCCGGGGCCGCCGGGTTCGTGCTGAAGGACACCCCGCCCGCCGAGATCGTCGACGCGGTGCGCAGGGTGGCCGCCGGTGACCCCGTCCTGTCGCCCACCGTGACCCGGCAGCTGATGGACCACGCCGCCGGTACGGCAGCCGACACCCGCCGCGCCCACGCGCGCGAGCGGCTGACCGCCCTCAACGACCGTGAGCGCGAGGTCGCCGTCGCCGTCGGCCGGGGCCTGTCCAACGCCGAGATCGCCGGGGAGCTGTACATGAGCGTCGCGACCGTGAAGACCCACGTGTCCCGCGTCCTGGCCAAGCTGGACCTCAACAACCGGGTGCAGATCGCGCTGCTGGTGTACGACGCGGGACTCCTGGAGGAGGTCGACGGCGTCAACGACTAGAGGGGTGTCTCACAGGGCCGCGGTCGTCGTTCCGCCCGGGAGTTCGCCGAGGGCCACCGGTCTTCGGTCGCGCCGGGACAGCTCGCACGCCTCGGAGATCCGCAGCGCCTGCAGCGCCTCCCGCCCGTCGCAGGGGTTGGCCCGCTCGCCGCGCACGACCTCGACGAAGGCGTTCAGCTCGGCCTCGTAGGCCGGGCCGAACCGCTCCAGGAACCCGGTCCACGGCTTGTCCGCGGCGGGCGGCCCGGTCGGCTCGGTGGACGCGATCGGCGTACGGTCGTCCAGGCCGACCACGACCTGGTCCAGCTCGCCGGCCAGCTCCATGCGCACGTCGTACCCGGCGCCGTTCAGCCGGGTCGCCGTGGCCGTGGCCAGGGTGCCGTCCTCCAGCGTCAGCACCGCCGCCGCCGTGTCCACGTCGCCCGCCTCGCGGAACATCGCGGGCCCGGCGTCCGAACCGGCCGCGTACACGTCCACGACCTCCCGCCCGGTCACCCAGCGCAGCATGTCGAAGTCGTGGATCAGCGTGTCCCGGTAGAGCCCGCCCGACAGCGGCAGCCACGCGGCGGGCGGCGGCGCCTGGTCGCTGGTGAGGGCCCGCACGGTGTGCAGCCGCCCCAGCCGGCCGGACCGCACCGCCTCCCGCGCCCCGGCGTACCCGGCGTCGAACCGGCGCTGGAACCCCATCTGCAGAATCGTCCCGGCCGTCTCCACCTCGGCGATGGCCTGCAGCGTCCCCGGCAGATCGAGCGCGATCGGCTTCTCGCAGAACACCGGCAGACCCGACCGGGCCGCTCGCCCGATCAGCTCGGCGTGCGCGGAGGTCGCCGTGGTGATCACCACCGCGTCCACACCCCACCGGAAGATCTCGTCCATGCCCGGCGCCGCCGTCTCGCCGAGCCGGTGGGCCAGCTCCTGGGCGCGTGACGGATTCGCGTCCGTGAGGATCAGCGACCCGACGTCACGATGGCGACTGAGCGTGTTCGCGTGGATGGTGCCGATGCGGCCCGTCCCGATGACCCCGATGCGCATGGAAACAAAGTGCGGGTTCGGTGTGGACGCTGTCAATGACAATGTCCGGACAATCGAACTACACAACTTCCCGTCAATGGGCCGTAGAGCTACAGTCGGGCCGTGCCGAAACCAGAAGTGGACCCGACCGTGGAACTCGAGCTGAGCGTGGACCGGAGCAGTCCGGTGCCCCTGTACTTCCAGCTGTCGCAGCAGCTCGAGGCCGCCATCGAGCACGGAGCGCTCACGCCCGGCAGCCTGCTCGGCAACGAGATCGAACTCGCCGCGCGCCTCGGTCTGTCCCGTCCCACCGTCCGCCAGGCCATCCAGTCCCTGGTCGACAAGGGGCTGCTGGTGCGCCGCCGCGGCGTCGGCACCCAGGTCGTGCACAGTCAGGTCAAGCGCCCGCTGGAGCTCAGCAGCCTCTACGACGACCTGGAGTCGGCGGGGCAGCGTCCCGCGACCAGCGTCCTCGTCAACACCATGGTCCCCGCGTCCGCCGAGGTCGCCGCCGCCCTGGGGGTCCCCGAGGGCGGCGATGTGCACCGGATCGAACGGCTGCGCCTCGCGCACGGCGAACCGATGGCCCACCTGTGCAACTTCCTGCCGCCCGGCCTGCTGGACCTGGACACCGAGCAACTGGAGGCCACCGGCCTGTACCGGCTGATGCGCGCCGCCGGGATCACCCTGCACAGCGCCCGGCAGACCATCGGGGCCCGCGCCGCCACCGCCGCCGAGGCCGACCGCCTTGCCGAGAAGGAGGGCGCCCCGCTCCTCACGATGCAGCGGGTGACGTTCGACGACACCGGCCGCGCGATCGAGTACGGCACCCACACCTACCGGCCGAGCCGCTACTCGTTCGAGTTCCAGCTCCTCGTACGGTCCTGACCGGACCGGCCGGTACGTAGCAATGTCAGGACAAATGGGCGGCCGCTTCGAGTGCGCCGGCGCCCGCCTCCCGCTGCACATTCCCGCCCGATCCCGGCCACTCGCGGCAACCGTCCCATTGTTCCCCCGCTCGGCACCCCGAGTGAGCGTGCGGCAGAATCGGGCCTGATGAGCACCTACCGCGACTTCACCGCACCGATCGGCTCCCGCCGGGCTCCCGTTCTGCGAACGGTCGGCTCCAGAGAGCGCCGCTCGCATCTGTCGGCTCCCCGCGTGCCCACCGTGGGCATCGACATCGGCGGCACCAAGGTGATGGCGGGCGTCGTGGACGCGGACGGCAACATCCTGGAGAAGCTCCGCACGGAGACGCCGGACAAGTCCAAGAGCCCGAAGGTCGTCGAGGACACGATCGTGGAGCTGGTCCTGGACCTCTCCGACCGCCACGACGTGCACGCCGTCGGCATCGGCGCGGCCGGCTGGGTCGACGCCGACCGCAACCGCGTCCTGTTCGCCCCCCATCTGTCGTGGCGCAACGAACCGCTGCGCGACCGTCTCGCGGGCCGCCTCGCCGTGCCCGTCCTGGTCGACAACGACGCCAACTCCGCCGCCTGGGCCGAGTGGCGCTTCGGCGCCGGACGCGGCGAGGACCACCTCGTCATGATCACCCTCGGCACCGGCATCGGCGGCGCGATCCTGGAGGACGGGCAGGTCAAGCGCGGCAAGTACGGCGTCGCCGGAGAGTTCGGCCATATGCAGGTCGTGCCCGGCGGCCACCGCTGCCCCTGCGGCAACCGCGGCTGCTGGGAGCAGTACAGCTCGGGCAACGCGCTCGTCCGCGAGGCCCGCGAGCTGGCCGCCGCCGACTCCCCGGTGGCGTACGGGATCATCGAGCACGTCAAGGGCCAGATCTCCGACATCACCGGCCCGATGATCACCGAGCTCGCCCGCGAGGGCGACGCCATGTGCATCGAACTGCTCCAGGACATCGGCCAGTGGCTCGGCGTCGGCATCGCCAACCTGGCCGCCGCCCTCGACCCCTCCTGCTTCGTCATCGGAGGCGGTGTCTCCGCCGCCGACGACCTGCTCATCGGCCCCGCGCGCGACGCCTTCAAACGCCAGCTCACCGGCCGCGGCTACCGCCCCGAGGCCCGTATCGCCCGCGCCCAGCTCGGCCCCGAGGCCGGCATGGTCGGTGCCGCCGACCTGGCCCGCCTGGTCGCCCGGCGCTTCCGCCGCGCCAACCGGCGCCGCGTCGAGCGCTACGAGCGGTACGCGCGCTTCACGGAGTCCCGCCGGACCTCGCAGGGGTCGGCGTGACCGTGTCCGTACCCCGTCAGGCCGACTCCCCGGACGAGCCGAAGCAGCCCACCGAGGACCGCCGCCACCGCAACCGCCGCCGCGCGCTCACGCTGCTCATCATCGTGCTGCTCATCGGCGTCCCCGCCGGCTACCTGGTCATCTCCGCCAACCAGAGCCGGGACAGCGGCAAGGACAAGGAGGCCAAGTACTCGGCGACCGGCCTCACCGCGGGCTGGCCCGCCCGTGTCCAGCGCCACATCTACAAGGTCACCATCCCGGTCCCGTCGTACAAGGTCGCCTACTACGAGACCAACAACTGGAAGACGAGCCGGCTCTACGTCCAGTTCGAGACCGTCCCCGCCGGACTCGACTCGTATCTGAAGACGATGGGGCTCGACCGGGGCGACCTGCAGCGGGACGACTTCACCATCAGCGCCCGCGACCAGAAGATCACCGGCTGGAAGTTCACCGGCGAAGGCCCCTGGTACGGCGTCGTCGACAAGCGGAAGAACCCGGCACCCACCCACGACATCGTGGTGAACCTCGCCGATCCGCAGAAGCCCTTCGTGTTCGTCGTCGCCCGCACCGTCCCGTAGCCCGCGGACACGGCCCGGAGGCGCCCGCCCCGGGGCCGGGGCCGATTGTCAGACCCCGCCCGTAGAGTCGGAGACAGTCGGTCCGACGTCGGGGAGGGAGGTGACAGGACGTATGAGCAGCGCACCCGCGACGGCCGCGAGCACGGACGAGGGCGTGCCGCCCGTCAGGCTCGCCGCCGTGTTCCTGCCCGCGCCGCTCCCGCGTGAGGGCCGGATCGCGTTCTGGGACCCGCGGGGCGGCCCCCTGCCCTCCCCGGACGGCGAGCTCACGGTCGTACGGCCGCACGGATCCACGGTCCGCCGCCGCACCACCCCGTCGCTGACCCTGCCCCTCACCGAGGCGCTGCCCCTGCTCGTCCGAGCCCGGCACGACCCGGCCGCCCACCCCGCCACCGCCTGCTGGGGCGCCGCCGCCCTGCACGCCCTGCGGCTCACCGCGCGCGGCCGCCTCCTCCCCGGTCTGACCCCCACCGGCCACGACGCCTGGCGGGCCGGTCCCCTCGACCCCGACGACATCACCCACCTGCGGGCGATCGCCGCCGCCCTGCCCCCCGAAGGGCACGCCGTCCCGCTGCCTGGGCCGGGCCCGCTGCGGCTGCCCGACCCCGAGGCGCTTCTGCGGTCCTTCCTGGACGCCGTCGCCGACACCCTGCCCCGCACCCCGGCCGCTCCCTACGCCGCCGGCCGCCCCTTCGCCGCGCGCGAGGCCCAGCCCCTGCCCACCGCGCAGGCCTGGGCGGCCGAGGTCGCCGCCGGCATGGACGCGGGCGTGCGCATCTCGCTGCGCCTCGACCTGTCGGCGCACACCCTCTTCGACGACGGGGGCGGCTCACGCAACGCGGGCGCCGCGATCGTCCAGGTGCACAGCCTCGCCGACCCCACCCTCGTGGCCGACGCCGCCGCCCTGTGGTCCGGCGAGGCGGACACCGCCTTCGGGCCCCGCGCCCGCGTCGACGCCGCGCTCGCCGTCCGGCGCGCCGCCCGCGTGTGGCCGCCGCTCGACCGCCTGGCCGAGCAGGACGCGCCCGACGTCCTCGCCCTGTCCGACGAGGAGCTGGGCGACCTCCTCGGCGTCGCGGCGACCCGCCTCGCCGCAGCCGGCGTCGCAGTGCACTGGCCGCGCGACCTCGCCCAGGACCTCAGCGCCGCCGCCGTCGTACGGCCCGCCCCCGGCTCCGCCACCGACGGCACCGGCTTCTTCGAGAGCGAGGCACTGCTCCAGTTCCGCTGGCAGCTTGCCATCGGCGGCGACCCGCTCACCGAGGCCGAGATGGACGCGCTCGCCGAGGCGCACCGCCCGGTCGTCCGGCTCCGCGACCAGTGGGTGCTCGTCGACCCGGCCCTCGTCCGCAAGGCCCGCAAACGCGAACTCGGGCTCCTCGACCCGGTCGACGCCCTGTCCGTCGCCCTCACCGGCACCGCCGAGGTCGACGGCGAGACCGTGGAGGCCGTACCGGTCGGCGCCCTCGCGGCCCTGCGCGACCGCCTCACCGCCGGGATCCGCCCGGCCGAGCCCCCGCCCGGACTACGGGCCACCCTGCGCGACTACCAACTGCGCGGCCTGGCCTGGCTGGACCTCATGACCTCGCTCGGACTCGGCGGCTGCCTCGCCGACGACATGGGCCTCGGCAAGACGATCACCGTCATCGCCCTGCACCTCAAGCGCGCCCGCCCCGCACCCACCCTGGTCGTGTGCCCGGCCTCTCTGCTCGGCAACTGGCAGCGGGAGATCAACCGGTTCGCCCCCGGCGTCCCCGTCCGCCGCTTCCACGGCCCCGACCGCACCCTGGACGACCTCGACGGCGGCTTCGTCCTCACCACCTACGGCACCATGCGCTCGGCCGCGCCCACACTCGCCGCCGCCGACTGGGGCATGGTCGTCGCCGACGAGGCCCAGCACGTCAAGAACCCCTACTCGGCGACCGCGAAGGCGCTGCGCACCATCCCGACACCGGCACGCGTCGCCCTGACCGGCACCCCCGTCGAGAACAACCTCTCCGAGCTGTGGGCCCTGCTCGACTGGACGACCCCGGGCCTGCTCGGCCCCCTGAAGTCCTTCCGCGCCCGCCACGCGCGCGCCGTGGAGAACGGCGAGGACGAGGAGGCCGTCGAGCGGTTGGCCCGCCTGGTCCGGCCGTTCCTGCTGCGCCGCAGGAAGTCCGACCCCGGGATCGTCCCCGAGCTGCCGCCCAAGACGGAGACGGACCACCCGGTGCCGCTCACCCGCGAACAGGCCGCGCTGTACGAGGCGGTGGTGCGCGAGTCGCTGATCGCCATCGAGACCGCCGAGGGCATGGCCCGCCGGGGCCTGGTGCTCAAGCTGCTGACGTCGCTGAAGCAGATCTGCGACCACCCCGCGCTCTACCTGAAGGAGGACCCGTCGGGCGAGCGCCTCGCTTTCCGCTCCGGGAAGCTGGCACTCCTGGACGAGCTGCTCGACACCCTGCTCGCGGAGGACGGCTCGGCGCTGGTCTTCACACAGTACGTAGGGATGGGCCGGCTGATCACCTCCCACCTCGCCTCCCGGGCCGTCCCGGTGGAGATGCTCCACGGCGGCACCCCGGTCCCGGAGCGGGAACGGATGGTGGACCGCTTCCAGAGCGGCGCGACCCCGGTCCTCGTGCTCTCCCTCAAGGCGGCCGGCACCGGGCTGAACCTGACCCGCGCGGGCCACGTCGTCCACTTCGACCGCTGGTGGAACCCCGCGGTCGAGGAGCAGGCCACCGACCGCGCCTACCGCATCGGCCAGACCCAGCCGGTCCAGGTCCACCGCCTCATCACCGAGGGCACCATCGAGGACCGCATCGCCGACATGCTCGCCTCCAAGCGGGCCCTGGCCGACGCGATCCTCGGCACCGGCGAGTCCGCCCTCACGGAACTGACGGACCGTGAGCTGACCGACCTGGTGTCGCTGAGGAGGGAGTCATGACGGGGGGCGACGAACGCGCTCAGAGCCCCGCCGACGCGGCCCGGGAGGCGCTGCGGGCCGCCCGGGAGAGGCGTGAGGCGGAGCGGGAGGCGGGTGCCGACGGCGAGGTGTCCGGCGGAGGGTCCGCGCGGGCCGAGGTCCGGCCGGGGGACGCGGCTCGTGCGGCGCTTCGGCGGGCTGCGGCGGCGTCGGGTACGGATGCGGATACGGGTCCGGAACGCCGTGCCGACGCCGGGTCCGGTTCCGATGCCGGTGAAGGTGCGACGGCCGGCCCCAGCCCGGCGCGGCGGGCCGCCGAGGGGGCCAGGGAGGCGTTGCGCGCTGCCCTGGAGGAGCGGCGGCGGGCAGCGGAGGAGGCCGCTCGGGAGGGTCGGGACGCAGCACGTCGGCCCCGGCGTGCGGCGCCCGGTGGGGCGGCGGGGGAGCGGACGGGCGGGGGAGAGGCCCAGGACACCGCAGCCCAGCGTGCCCGCGAGGTCAGACGCCTGGTGGCGGGCGCTTTTCGGATGCCGTCCTGGGACGAGGGGGACGACGCCGAGCGCCGCGACGATCCGGACCGCGCCGACCGTGCCGGCCGTGCCGACGACACGGACGACACCGGCGACACCGGCCGCACCGGCCGTGCCGACAGCGCTGGACGTGCCGACGGTGCCGACCGTGTCGGCCGTTCCGGCCGTGCCGCCCGCCCCGTCGACGCCCACGACTTGGGGTCCGCACCGGCCCCGGCGTCCCGCACCGACTTCACGATCCGGGCTGCCGACGACGCGCCCCCGGCCGAGCCGTCCCGTACCCCCACGCCCGCCCCCGACCTCGCCCCGGCCGCAACCCCCCAAGTGCCCCGTTCCATGGCAGCCCCCGGCCGGGACGGCGAACTGCGGCGTACGTTCCCGGCGTTCGCGCCGCGTCCGACGGACGACGCCGGGTTCGCCGAGACATGGTGGGGCAACGCCTGGGTGGCGGCTCTGGAGGAGGGCGCCCTGGACGCCAAGCGCCTGGCCCGGGGCCGCGGTTACGCACAGGAGGGACATGTCGACGCCATCACGGTGACACCGGGGCTGGTGCTGGCGTACGTACGCGGCAGCCGCCCGAGGCCGTACCGCGTGCAGGTGCGGCTGCGGACGCTCGGCGACGACGACTGGGCGCGGTTCCTGGACGCCGTGACCGAACGCCCGGCGCATATCGCGGCGCTGCTCGACAAGGAGATGCCGCAGTCCCTCGCCGAGGGGGACGTGCCGCTGCTGCCGGGCCCGGGCGACCTCGACCCCCGGTGCAGCTGTCCCGACCGGGGGCACCCCTGCAAGCACGCGGCGGCGCTCTGCTATCAGACGGCACGTCTGCTGGACGCCGACCCGTTCGTGCTGTTCCTGCTGCGCGGCCGGGGCGAGCGCGAGCTGCTCGACGCCCTGTCCCGGCGCAACGCCGCGCGCGCGGCCCGTGCTGCGCAGGAGCGGGAACCGGCGCCCCTGGCGGGCGTACGCGCCACCGAGGCGCTGTCCCCGGAGCGCCGGCTCGCGCCGTTGCCGCCGCCCTTGCCCGCCGTGCCGCACCCCGAGCAGCCTCCGGTGTATCCGGCGGCGCCGGGCGGTCCGGACCCGTTCGCGCTGGACCAGCTGGCCACCGACGCGGCGGCCCGGGCGCACACCCTGCTGCAGTCCGGCCGGGACCCGGTCGGCGGGCTGACGCTCTGGCAGGACGCCGTGCGGCTCGCCGCCGCCCGCCCCGGTTCCGGCCTCACCGCCAACAGCCGTGCGCTGTACGCCTCGCTCGCCTCGGCCGCCGGCCGTACGACGGCGGACCTCGCCCGGGCCGTCGCCGCCTGGCGCCAGGGGGGCCTGGAGGGGCTGGCCGTCCTCGAGGAACCCTGGGACCCGCCGGCGGGCCGCTTCGACCGGGCCCGGCCACTGCTCCTGGCCGCCGACCTGCCCGCGTTCCGGCCCTGGCGCAACCGCCTCACCCACCCGCGTGGACACGTCCAGCTCCGCCTGGGCCGGGACGGCGTCTGGTACCCGTACGAGTCCGAGCCGGGCCGGGACGACTGGTGGCCCCGGGGGACACCCGACCTGGACCCGGTCGGCGCCCTCACGGGACTCGGCGCCGCCCAGGACTGACGCCGGGCCCGGCCTCGGTCGTCAGGCCGGTCAAGTCGGTCAGGCCGGTCAGGCCGGTCAGGTGGTTCACCACGCCCACCACGCCGTCGACGCGCCACACCGACCGGACGGCGAGGGCGACGGCGTCCCGGTCCGCGAGCCGGCCCGCCAGCGTGACCACGCCGTCCCGGACCGACACGACGGTCACGGCGCACGGTCCCGTAGGGGACAGCACGCGCGGCAGCACGGCGTCCGTCACCTCGCGGCGGATCTCGTCGTCCCTCCGCGGGAAGACCCGCAGCAGGACCCGGCGGGTGGCGACGCCGATCAGCCGGTCCTCCTCGTCCACCACGGGCAGCCGGTCGACACGGTGACGCTCCATCCCCCGCGCCGCCGCCGCGACGCGCTGCTCGGGATGCACCGTGACCGCGGGCGTCGACATCACCTCGGCGGCCGGGCAGCGTACTCACGTCCGGCCAGATCCGCCCGGGCCGCCACACCCACGACCTTCTTCTCGTCGTGGGCCGGCACGGGCAGACCGCCGATGCGATGCGGCTCCAGCAGACGCGCCGGTTCCCCGGCCGGCGTCTCGCGGCGCGCCTCGACGACCTCCCCCGGTCATCACCTCACCGACGATGCGGGTCATCATGCCGACTCCCTCACCGCGCACGGCCGTTCGGTTCGTGAGTCCCCTCCAGGGCCGCCCGTCCGGCCTCCAACCGGGCCACCGGTACGCGGAACGGGGAGCAGGAGACGTAGTCGAGGCCGGCCGTGTGGAAGAAGTGCACCGACTCGGGGTCCCCGCCGTGCTCGCCACAGACCCCGATCTTGAGATCGGGCCGGGCGGCGCGGCCCTCCGCGACCGCGATCCCGACCAGCCGGCCGACGCCCTCGCGGTCGATCGTCTCGAACGGGGACACCTTGAAGACGCCCTTGTCCAGATAGGCCGAGAAGAACGCCGCCTCGACGTCGTCCCTGGAGAACCCCCAGGTCGTCTGGGTGAGATCGTTCGTGCCGAACGAGAAGAACTCCGCCTCCTCGGCGATCCGGTCCGCCGTCAGCGCGGCCCGGGGCAGCTCGATCATCGTGCCGACGGGGCACTCCACGACGACGCCGGACTCCTCGGACACCTTCGCCAGCACTCGCCGTACCTCCTCGCCGACGAGCCGCAGTTCCTCGACCGTGTCGATCAGCGGCACCATGATCTCCGCGCGCGGATCACCACCGGCGCGCCTGCGCTCCACGACCGCTTCGGCGACCGCCCGCACCTGCATGGCGACCAGGCCGGGCGCGACCAGACCGAGACGCACCCCGCGCAGGCCGAGCATCGGGTTCTCCTCATGCATACGGTTCACGGCGTCCAGCAACTCCCGGTCGTGGGCGCTGGGTTCGGTGCCGCGGGCCTGTGCGGCGGCGAGGCGGACGGCGAGTTCCGTGCGGTCGGGAAGGAACTCGTGCAGCGGCGGATCGAGGAGCCGGATCGTGACGGGCAGGCCGTCCATCGCCTCCAGGATGCCGGTGAAGTCCTGGCGCTGCAGCGGCAGCAACCGGGCGAGCGCGCGGTCGCGTTCGGCGTCCGTACGGGCCAGGATCATTGCCTCGACCAGGGGCCGCCGCTCGCCGAGGAACATGTGCTCGGTGCGGCACAGCCCGATGCCCTCGGCGCCGAACCGGCGGGCACGGGCCGCGTCCTCGGGGGTGTCGGCGTTGGCACGCACGCCCAGTCGCCGTACACCGTCGGCCCGGTCCATGAAGCGGGCCACCGCGTCGACCAGTCCGGACGAGGGCCCCGACCGGTCACCGGTCTCGAAGTACCGCATGACGGCGGAGTCGACCAGCGGGGCCGCGCCCGCGTACACCGCTCCGGCGGAGCCGTCCACGGACAGGACCGTGCCCTCCTCGACGACCGTGCCGCCCACGGTGAAGCGACGGCGGCGCGGGTCGACGTCGATCCCCTCCGCCCCGCACACGCACACCTTGCCCATGCCCCGGGCGACCACGGCGGCATGGCTGGTCTTGCCGCCCCGGCTGGTCAGCACGGCCTGCGCGGCCACCATGCCCGGCAGGTCGTCGGGTGTCGTCTCCTGCCGGACCAGGACGACCCGCTCCCCGTCGGCGGCACGGCGGACCGCCTCGGCGGAGTCGAACACCGCGGCGCCGACCGCTGCACCCGGCGAGGCCGGGATGCCCCGCGCGAGCGGCTCGTCGACCCCCGAGGTGTCGAACCGGGGAAACATCAGCCGGGCCAGCCCCTCGCCGCCGACGCGCCGCAGCCCCTCGTCGGCGTCGATCAGCCCCTCGTCGACGAGTTCGGCGGCGATCGCGAACGCGGCCTCGGCGGTGCGTTTGCCGACCCGGGTCTGCAGCATCCACAGCCGCCCGCGTTCGATGGTGAACTCGATGTCGCACAGATCCCGGTAGTGCTCCTCCAACGCCCGCATATGCGCGCGCAGTTGTGCGTACGACGTCGGGTCCAGGCGTTCCAGCTCGGCCAGCGGGACGGTGTTGCGGATGCCGGCCACGACGTCCTCGCCCTGCGCGTTCGGCAGGTAGTCGCCGTACAGACCGGGCCGGCCGCTGGCCGGGTCGCGGGTGAAGGCGACGCCGCTGCCGGAGTCGGGGCCCAGATTGCCGAAGACCATCGTCTGCACGTTCACCGCGGTGCCCAGGTCGTCCGGGATGTGCTCGCGGCGCCGGTAGAGCCGGGCCCGTTCGACGTTCCAGGACGAGAAGACCGCGAGGACCGCCCGGCGCAGCTGCTCGGCGGGGAGCTGCGGGAAGTGGTCGCCGGTGTGCTGGTGGATCAGCTCCTTGTACGCCTCGACCAGCTCGGCGAGATCGCCCGCGTCCAGGCCGAGGTCGTCCGCCGCGCCCCGGTCCTGCTTGAGCCGGGTCATGACGTCCTCGAACAGCGCGCCGTCGACCCCCATGACCGTGCTGCCGAACATCTGCACGAGACGGCGGTAGGAGTCCCAGGCGAAGCGCTCGTTCCCGGAGGACTTGGCGAGCCCTTGGACGGACGCGTCGTTGAGGCCGACGTCGAGGATCGTCTCCATCATGCCGGGCATGGAGAAGCGCGCCCCGGAGCGGACCGACAGCAGCAGCGGGTCGTCGGGCTGGCCGAGCCGCCGCCCGGCGGCCTCCTCCAGCGCGGTCAGATGATCGGAGATCTCCCGGGACAGCCTGTCCGGCTCGGCACCGGTGGCGAGGAAGACCCGGCAGGCCTCGGTGGTCACGGTGAACCCGGGCGGCACCGGCAGCCCCATCCGGGTCATCTCGGCGAGGTTGGCGCCCTTCCCGCCGAGCAGCTCGGCCATGTCCCGGCCGCCCTCGGTGAACGCGTACACGTAACGGACCATGGCGGTGCTCTCCCTTCCGGTCACGCCCGCCCGGGCGCTCCCGGGA
The DNA here is from genome assembly GCF_003074055.1 of Streptomyces nigra. NCBI lineage: Bacteria > Bacillati > Actinomycetota > Actinomycetes > Kitasatosporales > Streptomycetaceae > Streptomyces > Streptomyces nigra. The sequence continues at coordinate 6,094,389 of NZ_CP029043.1, forward strand.
CGGTCCCGACCGGTGCCGGGCCCCGGAGCGGGCCGCGCGGCGGCTCGGGCCGGTGTGCGGTACCCCTCCAGCGTCGGCCGGGAGACCGGGGTACGGCAGCCGCTGGACGTCCCCGGAGTGAGGCCGATCGGCCCCATGGCGCAACGCCCCGCCCCGCTCACGCGGGGGAAGGGCCCCTGACGCGCCCCGCCGGATGCCGGGGGCGGCCCGGCGGGTGACGCTGGTGGAGATGGGCGACGACGGCGAGGGAGTCATCGTGAGCGGTGCGAGCGGTGTCAGCGGTCTGGTGGTCGTGGGCGTGGACGGATCGGCGTCGAGTCTGGCCGCCGTCGAGGCCGCGGCGGCCGAGGCGCGGTTGCGCGAGGCCACGCTGAAGGTCGTCCACGCGTTCGTCTGGCCCGCCCTGCATGTGCCGCTGGGCCCGTCCCCACTGGGCCCGGACGACGGCGGGCTGCGCAACGAGGTGGAGACGATGGTCGCCCAGGCCGTCGAGCGGGCCCGGACGATCGCTCCGGGGATCGACGTCACCTCCTCCGTCGTGAGCGGCGAACCGCTGGCCACCCTGGAGGTCCAGTCGCGCTCCGCGGAGCTGGTGGTGGTCGGATCACGGGGGCTGGGCGGCTTCGTGGGCCTGCTGGTCGGCTCGACGGCCGTCCATCTCGCGGCGCACGGCCGGTGCCCGGTCATGGTCGTCCGCGAGGAGCCCGGATCCGACGGTCCCGTCGTCCTCGGCGTCGACGGCTCGCCCTCCGCCGAGGCGGCGACGGACTTCGCGTTCGCCGAGGCCGACCTGCGCAAGGCCCCGCTGCTGGCGCTGCATGCCTGGACCCCGTGGAACGCGCCGCTGCCCGCCCCGGACGAGGGTCCGTACGCCGCCGCGCCGGGCGCACTGGCGCAGGACGAGGAGCGGCTGGTGTCCGAGGCGATCGCCGGGCACCGGGAGCGCTTCCCGGACGTGCCCGTCACCACCAGGGCGGTACGGGGCCCGACGCGGGAGACCCTGATCGAGGCGAGCCGCTCAGCCCAGCTCCTCGTGGTCGGCGCGCGCGGCCGCGGCGGCTTCACCGGCCTCCTGCTCGGCTCGGTGAGCCAGGCGATGCTCCATCATGCGCACTGCCCGGTGGTGGTCGTACGCGGAGACGTGTGACGTCGGCACATTGCTGAACCTGCGTGGCCGCCGTCGCCCTGGCCGTCTCGCACCCCGTCGCGCGCAGCGAGCAAGGCCATCGCCCGCGCGGCCCGCGAGGTGTCGGCCATCTCGGCAACACCCCTGCGGTCTGCCGCGCCTCCCACATCAACCCGAGGGTGATCGAGCTCGACGAGGAGGGCGTGACCGTCGCCGAGGCGCTGCCCCACCTGGGCGACGAGGGCACCGACGGCCTGCCCGCCACCCACGGGCCGGTCGAACAGGCGGTGCTGCGCATGCTGCGGGCAGGTGTTTAGCCGGCACCGCTGAGGTTAGTCGGTCTGTCCCGCCGCCCGTCCGGACCGCCGCCGGAGACGGCGGCCATAGGACGGGCCGGCCAGACCCGCGAAGCGACAAGGGGCCGTGATGACCACTCCCGAAGAGAACCGCCCGAAGACCGGCACGACCGACGAGGTCCTCACCGTGAAGAGCGCCCCGGAGGCCGGCACCCCCGGCGCCGGCGCCACCGGACGCACGGTCAAGGAAGCCCTCGAGGAGGCGGGCGTGAGCCCCGAGGACTTCGAGGAGAAGTGACCGAGGGGTACTGCGGAAACAACGGAAACAGGAGCCCATGAACACGGCACACACGGCGGACCCGGCGGACAAGACGGTCCCGGCGGACGACGACCCTCCGACAGGACGCCTGCACGGACTCCTGCGGCGCACCCGGCGGGAGTACGCGGCGGGCCACGACCGCCCCCTCGGCGGCTACCTCGCGGCCATGGCGGGCTTCGCCGGCTACACGGCCGCCTGGGCCACCGCCGTACGCCTGCGCGGCCGGCCCCTGCCGGACCGCCCCGAACCGTGGGACGTGGCCCTCACCTCGATCGCCACGTTCCGGCTCAGCAGACTGCTGACCAAGGCATCGGTCACCAGCCCGCTTCGCGCCCCCTTCACCCGGTACGTCGCCCCGCAGGGCCCGGCCGAACTGCACGAGGAGGCCAAGCCGGAAGGCAGCCGCCACACCGCCGGCGAACTGGCCACCTGCCCGTTCTGCATGAGCGTCTGGGTCGCCTCTTCCCTGACCGCCGGCCAACTCCTCTGGCCCCGCGCCACCCGCACGGCCATGGGCGCCCTGGCGGCCCTGGCCGGCGCGGACGCCCTGCAACTGGCGTACGGCCGCCTGATCGACAGGACGACCGGCGACTGACCGCACGGACATCGCGCCTTCGTCGTGCTTGTACGGTGTCGACTTCGAGCAGAGGGACGCCGACATGACCGACGACAACGCCCGGGTGAGCCGGACGCGCCGCTGGCTCGTTGCGGCCTTCGCCGTGACCGCTGTCGCGGGGGCCGCGGCCACGGAAGTCCCGACCACCGGCACACCCGACCAGCCGGTGAGCGCGGGCGGGGTGGTTGAGCGCACCGAACCGGCACGGAGCCCGTCCCCGTCCTGCCACCCGCTCCCGGAGGGGGCCGAAGAAGCCGTCGCCGGTGCCCGACCCGGAGACGGGCAGTTCAAGGCCGTGGCTGCCGACTCCCTGCCGACGCGGGCAGCGGTGGCAAACGACCGTGACGTGGCCCATCGGGGCCCGCCGCGTGGCGGCACGCTCCGGTGCGAAATACTTTCCCGATGAGCGCACGCCATTCCCCGGTCAGCCGGCCGGTCATGATCCGGGGGGCCGTCGCGCGGGATGCCAAACGGCTCACGCGGCTGGTGCGTGGCTCAGGGGCCTACGAGGGCAAGTACGCGGCCGCGGTCGCGGGCTACCGCGTCGGTCCGGATTACATCGAGGCCCACCGCGCCTTTGTGGCCGTCGGCGCCGACCAGCAGGGAGAGCGGGTCCTCGGGTTCTACTCGCTCGTCCTCGATCCACCGGAGCTCGACCTGCTGTTCGTCGCCGACGAGGCGCAGGGACGGGGTATCGGACGGCTGCTCGTCGCGCACATGCAGACCGAGGCCCGTGCGGCCGGGCTCGACCGCGTCAAGGTCGTGTCGCATCGTCCCGCCGAGCACTTCTACCACCGTGTCGGCGCGGTGCGGACCGGGACCGCGTTCGCGAACCCGCCCGCCGTACCGTGGGACCGTCCCGAATTCGAGTTCCGCATCCCTGCGGAATGACGCGGTGTGCCGGTCGGCGAGGCACGGGCGATCGATGTCAGCGGCGCCAGGTCATGCCGTGTGTTAGTGTCAGGGGTTTGCGTGGTCGTCGCGGTGGGCGTTTCCGCCCGTTCCGTTCAGCTTCCGCGTGGGCTGTTGAAACCTGCCGGGCCTTCCTCGGTACGTTCCCTACGGAAGGCTGTTCATGAAGCACCCCCATGACTCCGGCATCGCTCACGGCAGTCCCGCCCAGCCCGGGGCGTCGACCCCAGCCGTCACTTTTGCCGGCCTGGAACTGCCGACCCAGGTGCTGCGGACACTCAGCGAACTCGGGGTGAGCGAACCCTTCCCGATCCAGGCCGCCACCCTGCCCGACGCCCTGCGGGGGCGCGACGTCCTGGGACGCGGGCGCACCGGATCGGGCAAGACGCTCGCCTTCGGCCTGCCGCTGCTGACCCGCATGGCGGGGCGGCGCGCCGAACCGAAGCAGCCCCTCGCTCTGATCCTCGTGCCCACCCGGGAGCTGGCCCAGCAGGTCACCCAGGCGCTGACGCCGTACGCCGAGGCACTGCGGCTGCGGGTCGCCACGGTCGTCGGCGGAATGTCGATCGGGCGGCAGATCGCCGCGCTGCGCGAGGGGGCCGAGGTGGTCGTCGCCACCCCAGGACGCCTGCACGACCTGATCGAGCGCAAAGCCTGCCGCCTGGGACGAGTGAAGATCACCGTGCTGGACGAGGCCGACCAGATGTGCGACCTGGGATTCCTGCCGCAGGTTTCCGACGCGCTCGACCAGGTGCACCCCGACGGTCAGCACATGCTCTTCTCGGCCACCCTCGACCGCGACGTCGATCAACTGGTCCAGCGCTACCTCCACGACCCCGTCGTCCACTCGGTCGACCCGGCCGCGGGCGCGGTCACGACGATGGAGCACCACGTCCTGGTCGTCCACGGCCCCGACCGCTACGCCGTCACCACGGAGATCGCCGCCCGCGACGGCCGCGTCCTGCTGTTCCTCGACACCAAGCACGCCGTCGACCAGCTCACCCGGCATCTGCGGGCCGGCGGGGTGCACGCCGGGGCCCTGCACAGCGGCAAGTCCCAGCCGCAGCGCACACGGACCCTGGCGCAGTTCAAGAACGGCCAGATCACCGTTCTGGTGGCGACCGACGTCGCGGCCCGTGGCCTGCACGTCGACGATCTCGACCTCGTGGTCAATGTCGACCCGCCCACCGACGCCAAGGACTATGTGCACCGGGCGGGCCGCACCGCCCGCGCCGGTGAGTCCGGCAGCGTGGTCACGCTCGTGCTGGGGAGTCAGCGCCGCGAGACGAGCCGCATGATGGCCGAGGCCGGCATCGAGCCGACCGTCACCAAGGTGCGCTCGGGCGAGGCGGAGCTGAGCCGGATCACCGGCGCCAAGGCTCCCTCCGGGATCCCGCTCGACGGCGGGCCCGCCGCCCCCCGGCCCAAGAACACCAACGCCCCCTTCCGCGGCCTCGGCACCAGCAAGGGCGCCTCCCGCGGGGCCGGCGGCAAGTCCCGGAAGACGGACGAGGCCCGCAAGCTCGCCGAAGCCCGCAGGGCCGCCCTCGTGCGCCGCAACGGCTGAGAGCCGTTCCCTGGTGCTACCTCACCCACCGGGCCGCCCGGCCGCGGCTCGGGCGGCTCAGGCGTCGATGATGACGGGGATGATGAGCGGCTTGCGGCGGTGGGTGCGGAACGCCCAGTTCGCCACGGCACGGGCGATCAGCTGTTCGAGCTGGCGCGCGTCCCCGACGCCTTCCTCGGCCGCGGTGGCCAGGGTCTTCTCGATGACGGGGATGACCGGCTCGAAGGTGCTGTCGTCGTGCACGAAGCCGCGGGCCAGGAAGTCGGGGGCCTCGGCGAGGGCGCCGGTGTCCGCATCGACGATCGCCACCACCGTCACGACGCCCTCCTCCGCGAGGGTGAGGCGGTCCTTGAGGGACGCCTCGGTGGCCCCGCCGACCTCCATGCCGTCCACGTAGACGTTGCCGGCGGGCACCTTGCCGGTGATGGACGCGCGCCCGTCGACGAGGTCGACGACGACGCCGTCCTCGGCGATGACGACCCGCTCGGGGTCGACACCGGTACGGATGGCGAGGTCGCCGTTGGCCCGCAGGTGGCGCCATTCGCCGTGCACCGGCATGACGTTGCGGGGCTTGACGATGTTGTAGCAGTAGACGAGTTCGCCGGCGCTGGCGTGCGCGGAGACGTGCACCTTGGCGTTGCCCTTGTGGACCACGTGCGCGCCCCACCGGGTGAGTCCGTTGATCACCCGGTAGATGGCGTTCTCGTTGCCGGGGATGAGGGAGCTGGCGAGCAGGACGGTGTCGCCCTTGCCGATGCGGATCATGTGATCGCGGTTGGCCATCCGCGACAGCGCGGCCATCGGTTCGCCCTGGGAGCCGGTGCACACCAGCGTGACCTTGTGGTCCGGGAGCTTCTCCAGCTCCTTCGTGCTCACCACCAGACCGGACGGAACCTTCAGATAGCCCAGGTCACGGGCGATGCCCATGTTCCGGACCATGGACCGGCCGACGAAGGCCACCTTGCGGCCGTGCTGGTGGGCCGCGTCCAGGACCTGCTGGATGCGGTGCACATGGCTGGCGAAGCTGGAGACGATGACCCGGCGCGGCGCGGTGCGCATCACCTGCTCGATCGCCGGGTTCAGCTCACGCTCGGAGGTGGTGAAGCCGGGTACTTCGGCGTTGGTGGAGTCGGTGAGGAACAGGTCCACGCCCTCCTCGCCGAGGCGGGCGAAGGCACGCAGATCGGTGATGCGGTCGTCGAGAGGGAACTGGTCCATCTTGAAGTCGCCCGTGTGCAGCACCATCCCGGCCTGAGTGCGGATCGCGACCGCGAGGCTGTCGGGGATGGAGTGGTTGACCGCCACGAACTCGCAGTCGAAGGGCCCGAAGCCGCGCCGGTCGCCCTCCCGCACCCGCACCGTGCGCGGCCGGATGCCGTGCTCCTTGAGCTTGGCCTCCAGGAACGCCAGCGTCAGCTTCGAGCCGACGACGGGGATGTCGCGCCGCTCGCGCAGCAGGTACGGCACACCGCCGATGTGGTCCTCGTGACCATGGGTGAGGACCACGGCGACGATGTCGTCCAGACGGTCCCGGATCGAGGTGAAGTCCGGCAGGATCACGTCCACGCCGGGCTGGGTCTCCTCGGGGAACAGGACGCCGCAGTCGACGACGAGCAGCTTGCCCGCGTGCTCGAAGACGGTCATGTTGCGGCCGATCTCACCCAGGCCGCCCAGGGCGACGACCCGCAGCCCTCCCTCGGGAAGAGGCGGTGCGGCTTTCAGCTCAGGGTGGGGATGACTCATACCCTGACGGTACCCGCAGAGCGGGACACGGTGATCCACCGCCTGTGCGATCTCCCCTGAGCAAGTGCCCGTGAGACCTGTGCAGTCGCAACCCCCGTCAGAGGGGCAGCCCCTATACGTGAGAGGGTCTGGGGCGTGAGTGAGACACCCCCGAACACCCTGCAATACCGCTTCGACGGGCCGGAAGAGGCCCCGGTCCTCATCCTGGGTCCCTCACTGGGCACCACCTGGCACATGTGGGACCGGCAGGTTCCCGAGCTGACCCAGCAGTGGCGGGTCTTCCGGTTCGACCTCCCCGGGCACGGGGGCGCCCCCGCCCACCCGGCCGGTTCGGTCACCGATCTCACCGAGCGGCTGCTCGCCACTCTCGACGGGCTGGGCGTGCAGCGCTTCGGCTACGCCGGGTGCGCGCTCGGCGGCGCCGTCGGCATCGAACTGGCCCTGCGGCACCCCGAGCGCGTCGCGTCGCTCGCCCTGATCGCCGCCTCCCCGCGCTTCGGCACCGCCGACGAGTTCCGGCAGCGCGGTGTGATCGTGCGGTCCAACGGCCTCGACCCGATCGCCCGCACCTCGCCGGACCGCTGGTTCACCTCCGGATTCGCCGCCGCGCAGCCCGCCATCACCGAGTGGGCCGTACAGATGGTCCGCACCACCGACCCCGGCTGCTACATCGCCGCCTGCGAGGCCCTCGCCTCCTTCGACGTACGGCCCCAGCTCGGCGGCGTCACCGTGCCGACCCTCGTCCTCGTCGGCTCCGACGACCAGGTCACCGGCCCCGCCGAGGCCCGCACCCTGGTCGCCGGGATACCCGACGCCCGGCTCGCGGTCGTCCCCGGCGCCTCCCACCTCGTGCCGGTCGAGCAGCCCGCCGCCGTCACCGACCTGCTGGTGCGGCACTTCTCCACCGCGTGGCAGCAGCCCGCCTACGACTCCACCACCGGCCACCTCGCCGTGGTCGCCGCCCCCGTCCGGCCGGCCCCGGTGGCGGCGCCCGCGCAGCCCGCGCCCATCGCCGAGATCGCCCCGGCCGCCGTCGCCCCGCCGCAGGGAGCGGGCCGCCCCGACCCGTACGACGCCGGGATCAAGGTCCGGCGCGAGGTCCTCGGCGACGCCCACGTCGACCGGACCCTCGCGCAGGCGGACGACTTCTCCGGCGACTTCCAGGAGCTCGTCACCCGGTACGCCTGGGGCGAGGTCTGGGACCGGTCCGGCCTCGACCGGCGCACCCGCAGCGCCGTCACCCTCACCGCGCTCGTCGCGGGCGGGCACCTCGACGAGCTGGCCGCCCACACCCGCGCGGCCCTGCGCAACGGCCTCACCCCCGCCGAGATCAAGGAGGTGCTGCTCCAGACGGCCGTCTACTGCGGTGTCCCGGCGGCGAACAGCGCCTTCAAGGTCGCCCAGCAGGTCATCCGCGAGGAGACCACCCCGGAGGGGTGAGCGCCCGCCATCCGCACGCGTCAGGATGGACCCATGAAGCTCACGAAGAAGTCGCATTCGTGCGTCCGGCTGGAGAAGTTCGGCCGGACGCTCGTCATCGACCCCGGCGGGTTCACGGAGGCGGACGCCACGGCCGGCGCCGAGGCCATCCTCGTCACCCACGAGCACCCCGACCACTTCGACGAGGGACGTCTGCGCGCGGCCCTGGAGGCCGACCCGGCGACCCAGGTCTGGACGCTGAGGTCCGTGGCCGAGCAGCTCTCGTCGGCCTTCCCGGGCCGGGTGCACACGGTCGGCCACGGCGACACCTTCACCGCCGCCGGCTTCGACGTCGAGGTCCACGGCGAGCTGCACGCCGTCATCCACCCGGACATCCCGCGGATCACCAACGTCGGCTACCTCGTCGACGCCGGCAAGGTCTTCCACCCGGGGGACGCGCTGACCGTCCCCTCCCGCCCGGTGGAGACGCTGATGCTTCCGGTCATGGCCCCGTGGAACAAGATCTCCGAGGTCATCGACTACGTCCGCGAACTGAAGCCGCAGCGCGCGTACGACATCCACGACGCCCTGCTCACCGACCTGGCCCGGCCGATCTACGACCGGCAGATCGGCGCCCTGGGCGGAGCTGAGCACCTGCGGCTCGGCGCGGGCGACTCGGCCGAGGTGTGAGGCCGTACCCCGGGCAGCCCCACCCCGGGCGGGACGGCTCTGTCAGTCCCGCCCGGTAGGTTGTGAGGCATGCGTATCGCGACCTGGAACGTGAACTCGATCACCGCCCGCCTGCCCAGGCTCCTCGCCTGGCTGGAGAGCAGCGGCACCGATGTGCTGTGCCTGCAGGAGGCCAAGGTCGCCGAGGAGCAGTTCCCCTTCGACGCGCTGCGCGACCTCGGCTACGAGGCGGCGGTCCACGCCACCGGCCGGTGGAACGGCGTGGCGGTGCTGTCCCGCGTCGGCATCGAGGACGTCGTCAAGGGCCTGCCCGGCGACCCCGGCTACGACGGCTCCACGGAGCCCCGCGCGATCTCCGCGACCTGCGGCCCGGTCCGCGTCTGGTCGGTCTACGTGCCGAACGGCCGCGAGGTCGAGCACCCGCACTACGCGTACAAGCTCCAGTGGTTCGAGGCGCTGAAGGCGGCCGTCGCCGGGGACGCGGGCGGCAGCCGCCCCTTCGCGGTGATGGGCGACTACAACGTGGCGCCGACCGACGACGACGTCTACGACCGGGCCGCCTTCGAGGGCTCCACCCATGTCACCCCGGCCGAGCGCGCCGCCCTCGCCTCCCTGCGCGAGACCGGCCTGACCGACGTGGTCCCGCGCCCCCTGAAGTACGACCACCCGTTCACGTACTGGGACTACCGCCAGCTCTGCTTCCCGAAGAACCGCGGTATGCGCATCGACCTCGTGTACGGCAACGAACCGTTCGCCAAGGCCGTCAAGGACTCCTACGTGGACCGCGAGGAGCGCAAGGGCAAGGGCGCCTCCGACCACGCCCCGGTCGTGGTCGACCTGGACGTCTAGGGCCCGCGGACCCGGCCTGATCCAAACGAAAGGCCCTGGCAGCGCTCCGGCAGGAGGGTCACGGCACCAGCGACCGCAGATCCACCGACCCCGCCAGCGCGGCGAGCCCCGCGTCCCCCGGGTGCAGATGGTCGCCGCTGTCGTAGGCCGGGAGGATCCGCGACGGGTGCGCCGGGTCGCGTGCCACGGCGTCGAAGTCGAGCACCCCGTCGAAGACGCCGGACTCGCGGATCCAGGCGTTGACCGCGGTCCGCTCGGCGTCGACGGCCGGGGTGCAGCGTGCCTCGCCCTCGCAGGGCAGGAGCGTCGCCGCGAGCATCCGCAGCCCGTGCGCGTGTCCCCGGTCGGCGAGCGCCCGCAGCCCGGCGACGACCTGCTCGGCGGTGGCCTGCCAGCGCACGTCGTTGATGCCCTCGAACACCACGGCCGTCCGCGCCGACGTCTGCGCCAGGACGTCCCGGTCGAAGCGGTGCAGCGCGCTCACCCCGGCCGTGTCGGTGGAGACGCCGTCCCCGGGGTACCGGTCGGTGACCACGCGGTTCCCGGAGATCCCCTGGTTGAGCACGCCGTAGCGCGGCACCTCGCGCTGGGCCCGCAGCCGGTCCGCCAGGACGTCCGGCCACCGCCGGTTGGCGTCCGGCGTCGACCGGTCGCCGTCGGTGATGGAGTCCCCGAGCAGCACCACCGACCCCGGCCCGCCCGCCACGTCGACCCCCGTCAGCAGCGGCCGGCTGGTCAGCACGGTCGGGAAGGCCGCGGCCGAGACGTCCGCCGTGTGGTCCCCGGGTTCGCTCACATACGACCGCTGCTGCGCGAGCCGGTGCACGGGCGCCGCCGGGACGGCCTCGGGCAGATGGAAACTCACCAGCAGGTTCGCGTCCTCGGGCACCCGGAAGCCCAGTGGATCGCTGTACGCCTGGGCGCCCGCCGGGATCCGCACGCCGCGCGCCCCGCCGAACGAGACCCGCACCGGTGTGCCCGCCGGTTCCGCGCCCGACCGCTGCACCGCCACGGTCGCGCCGCCGATCCGTACCGGGCCGCCCGCGAAGGTGTTGTCGAACCGCAGCCGCACCCGGGGCCCGCCCGCCGAGGTGTGCACCACGAGCCGCAGCGTCCGGTCCGTCCAGGGCCCGACGGCCGGGTAGCCGCCGGTCGCGGTCGACCAGCTGCCCGTCCAGCCGGCCGCGGGGGCGCGCACGGCGAGCGCGAACACGTGCATCGCCGGGGCCTGCGGCAGCCGTACCGAGACGACCTTGCGGCCGGGCGCGAGGGGCACGGTCACGACGTACAGCCGGGGCCGTTCGGCGAGCGGGCCGCCGGGCGTGTTGAGGTGCGACAGGGCGACGGCCTTCGGGCCGAGCGGGCCGGTGCGCCAGTCGGGGGCGGTGAGGGCGAAGGAGGACCGGGTGCCGCCGGCGTAGGTGACCGCGCCCGTGCCGGTGACGTCGGCGCCGGCCGTGCCCGCCACGAGGAAGGCGAGCGCGTCGCCCCGCCCGCGCAGCCGCACCTCCTGCCCGGCGGCCCGTACGTTGTCGGGTGCGCCGCCGCGTCCGGGCCAGGTCAGCCGGGCCCCCCGCACGGTGAGCGCCCGGCCGGGCGTCCAGTCCGCGGCGGCCAGGGACTGCGCGGAGAGCGAGGCGCCCGATCCGTCGAAGTCGGCCTCGGCGGGCCGCGCGTCGTCGCTGACGGCCGTGTTGTCGAAGAGCCGTTCCAGCGGCTGAGGTCCGGCAGCGCGCGCCGGCGCCGCCTGCGCGGCGACCCCGGGCACCAGCACGGTGACCAGGGCGAGGACGACGGCGGAACTCCACGTACGTAGGCGCACCTTCGAATCCTCCCGTTCCCGGCCGCTCAGGCCGGTGGACGACCGCACATGACTTCGGACGAGTGGTTCGTGAGTGGTTCTGCCGGTTCTGCTGGGACTCAGGACGCACGGAGAAAGTAGGGAGGGCGGAGTGACCCGTCAACGCGCCATGCCTGAACTCGGCGTGAACTCGCCCGGAATCGACGGTCCGCGCGCCTGTGGTGCGTTCGGCCGTGCGAATGACACGCTGGAGGTATGAAGATCCCTTTTCTGGGCGGCCGGCCGGAGAAACGCGGAGCCGTGGACCCCGAGGGCATCGCGGAACTCCTCGCCGAGTGCGAGCTGTTGCGGTCCCTCGCCTTCCGGGCGGGGGTGCGACTCGACGACAGCGCCGAGTCGTTGGAGGCGCTCGACCAGTTGCTGCCCCGCTGGCGAGACGATCCGGAGGTCCTGCCGTGGCTGGGCAACGACGCCGGACTGTACCTCGGCACGGTCCTCGTGCGGACGGTGCCGGGGGCCTCCTGGATGATCCGGGCGGACGGCCAGCCACTGGTCCGGCTGGCCTCGGGACGGGAGTTCGACGTCGTGGCCGCCGGCCATGAGTGGGCGGTCAACGGGGTGCCCGAACTGTCGCAGTGGTACGGGGAAGTGGCCGAGACGTGAGGCTTTGACCTGCACTTCCGGATAAGAACGGTGTAAATACGGCTTATGCCCGAAAAGTGCGTGTCGTACGTCGAGTCCCCTCCGGCCTGGATAGTTTGCGGCCACCGCATCACAGCTGAAGAGGACTGGGGCTGGGCATGGCCGGCGATCCGATGACCGAACCGCGTGACGTCGACGCGTACGGAGGGGACCCGCCCGCACGGGAGGGCGGCGCGGGCGTGGCCAACGGCGTTTTCCCCCACCGCGATCCACGCCCGCCACGACCTCGACTACGATGATTCGTCCGTCCCCAGGGCCATGGAGGTGGCCCCGTCCGCGACCAGGGACGCTGCTGCCGGGTGGGGATCCCCCCACGGCCCCGGGACCACGGGGCGGCAGGGGGCAGCAGTCACAGAGCCATACCCGCCCGGCGCCGGCCGGAGATCACTGCTCGCGCAGGGGGATCGACACGTACGACGGGTCGTCCGCCGGTGAGGAGAAGGTCAGCCGCGCGCCGGACGGGTTGTGCTCGATGTAGAGCGGGTCCACCGTGTCGACGACGAGGGCCAGCCGGTGCCCGGCCGGGACGTCCCAGGCCGTGGAGTACAGCTCGAGGTCCAGTCCGAACGGCTGCCCGGGCGTGCGCCCGTGGAAGGTGTACGGCGCGTTGGTGACCAGCTTGCCGATGCCGAGCGGGCCCACGTCGTACAGATAGGCGACGAGGGTGCCGCTCTCCTCGGTCGGGGTGACGGTCGTGTGCAGCTTCGCCGTTCCCCGGATGTGCTGTGCGGCCGGGTACTTCCCGGACTGCCAGACGGCCGTCCAGCGCCGGGGGAGGAGCGGGATCGAGGCCATCGGGGGCACATGGGCCACCTGGTCGAGGATGCTGGAGAGGAACACGACGCCGGCGTCCGCGCCGGAGTCGACGTTCGCCCGGATCGTGGTCGAGCCGCCGAGGGCGAGCTTGCGTTCGGTGGCGGCGACGGACTTCCAGTCCGGGTAGCTCTCGTAGCCGCCGGTCGACCGGGGCTTGAGCTGGACGGGCGGCTCGCGGTCGATGCCGTTGTCCTCGCCCCGCAGATACCGGTCGAACCAGCGCTCGGTGTCCTTCCAGACGTCGTTGGGAAGGCCGAGCAGGCCGGTGATCTCGGGGGTGGCGTGGTCGCCGGGGCGCATCTCCAGGCGCTTGGGGCCGGTCAGCTTCTCGTAGAAGTCCGCGTACTGGTTGGGCGGGAAGACGGTGTCGCCCCAGGCGTTGGCCAGCATGACGGCGGCGCCGCTGTCGTTCAGGCGGTCCACATAGGTCCCGGCTGAACGTTTCTTCCCCCAGTCGATCAGATCCTGCTCCCGCGACAGATCGGAGGCGTAGAAGTCGCGGAAGATGCTCTTCAGTTCCTCGCTCTGGCGTCCGGTGATCCGGCCCGCGCCGTCCAGCAGCGCCCCCGCCTGGACGTGCTGGGTGCGCCCCGAATAGATCGAGCCGATCAGATCGGCCCAGCCGCTGAGCGCGGCGACCGCCCGGACGCGCTTGTCGTGCGCGGCGGCGAGCAGGCTGATCCCGGCGCCGTAGGACACGCCCGCCATGCCGATGTGCCGAGGGTCGGCCGGGGTGTTGGCCAGGGCCCAGTCGATGACCTTGGAGGCGTCGGCTATGTCCGGTGGACCGGCCACTTCTATCTCGCCGCCGGACTGCCAGAAGCCGCGCACGTTGTAACTGACCACGACATAGCCCGAGTCCGCGAGCTTCTGCGCCTGCGCGGCGTACTGGACCTGGGGCAGGCCCCAGCTCGTGGGCAGGACGAGCAGCGGGTGGCGGTCTCCGGCGCGGGCGCCGGACGGGGTGACGACGTTGGCCTTGAGCGTGACGCCGCCGTCGCCGGCGATGTCGACGAACCGGATGCCGTGCGGGGCCGCCTGGGCCGCCGGGGCGGACCCGAGGACGCCACCGGCGACCAGGGTCGCGGCGACGATGCCCACGGCGGTCGTGCGCGGGGTGGTGCGTTGGGTTCCCACGGGTCACTCCTCACTCGTGCCAGTGCAAAGTGACCCGACGGTAACCGCGGCCGTTTACCGTAAGTAACCCGTCGGTAAGTTACGTGCCAGTAACGATTAATGGAATGTGACGTACCTCAGGAGGCGCGGTGACTACCGCGCGCAGGCGCGGGCGCGGGCAGAGCGGTCTGCGCGGCCCGGGTGACGTCCGCGACCAGCTCCACCACGTCCGGGCCGTACGCCTGCGAGTTGACTATCTTCAGCAGCAGCACGAACGAGCCCGTGCCGTGCTTGCGGGACAACCGCTCGTGATTGCGGGCGAGATAGCGGGTGGCCGCCTGGTTGGTGATCGCGGTCTGCCCGCAGAAGAGGAAGACCGGCCGCGGCCCCTGGCTCTCACCCACGGTGAGCCGGGCCAGCAGCGCGTACTCCTCCTTGCCGACCTCCACCTGGTAGCGCTCGGAGCCGATCTGGAACGACCCGCGCTCCGGCCCGGGTTCGGAGTCCGTGTTCACCCGCACCCCCGGCAGCAGCGAGGCCAGATGCGCGGCCATACGGCGGTTGGAGGCGGGCCCACCGACGCAGAACTCGGTGCGTTCGCCGAAGCCCTGGCGTGCCGCGTCGTGCGGGATGATCTGCGCGTGGGCGTGGCAGTCCTTGATGAGCGCGGCCAGCTCCAGCAGGGCGAACACGTCGTAGCGCATCACCGTCAGTTCGGGCCCGCCCGCCCCGCGGTTGACCACGAGGAGCGACTCCGCGTTCTCGGGCAGCCCGAAGAACGCCTGCTTGCGGCGGAGTTTGCGCCGCCACAGATAGGTGCGGGCCAGCCAGCCGAGCGCGGCGCTGATACCGGCCGCGACCACACCCAGGACGATGTTGCGCACGTCGTCATTCATGGGCGCGCATGGTAGCGGGCCGACGCGCCTGGTACGTACCCGTGTTCGACGCATGGCGTTCGCGTGAAGCGTGCCGGACGCGGTCTGTCGGGACCCCGGGGATGCGGTTACGCTGCGCGGACGGTTCTGACTGGAGGTGCGGATGCGTCGCCCTGTCGCACGGAAACTGTCGGTCCTGGCGGTCTCGGCCGCCGTGCTGTCGGTGGGAGCCGCGGCTCCGCCCGGCGGCGGCGCCGCGCGGCCCGTGGAGAAGGTGCCCGTGGCCGCCGGATACGGGGGAGCGGTGTCCAGCGTCGACCCGGACGCCACCGCCGCCGGTATCGAGATCCTGCGCAAGGGCGGCAACGCGGTCGACGCGGCCGTCGCCACCGCCGCCGCGCTCGGTGTCACCGAGCCGTACTCGGCCGGCATCGGCGGAGGCGGCTACTTCGTCCTCTACGACGCCAAGTCCCGTTCCGTGCGCACCCTGGACGGCCGGGAGACCGCGCCGCTCAGCGCCGACTCGGGGCTGTTCGTGGAGAACGGCTCCGCGATCCCCTTCGCCGAGGCCGTCAGCAGCGGACTGAGTGTCGGCACCCCCGGCACGGCCGCCACCTGGCAGAAGGCGCTGGACGCCTGGGGCAGCGAGCGGCTCGGCACGGTGCTGAAGCCGGCCGAGCGACTGGCCCGCGACGGCTTCACCGTCGACGAGACGTTCCGTTCGCAGACCGCCGCCAACGAGACCCGGTTCCGCTACTTCCCGGACACCGCGAAGCTGTTCCTGCCGAACGGCCGGCTGCCCGTCGTCGGCTCCACCTTCAAGAACCCCGATCTCGCCCGCACCTACGCCGAGCTGGCCCGCAAGGGCGTCGGCGAGCTGTACCGCGGCGACCTCGCGCGGGACATCGTGCGGACGGTGAACACACCGCCTGTGGACGCCCGTTCCGGCTGGAACGCCCGGCCCGGCGACCTCACCGCCAAGGACCTCGCGCGCTACCGCGTCCGGGCGCAGGCGCCGTCGAAGGCCACCTACCGCGGGCTCGGCGTCTACTCCATGGCGCCGTCCTCCTCGGGCGGCACGACCGTCGGCGAGGCCCTCAACATCCTGGAGAACACCGACCTCTCCCGGGCGAGCGACACCCGCTATCTGCACCGGTTCATCGAGGCCAGCCGGGTCGCCTTCGCCGACCGGGGGCGCTGGGTCGGCGACCCCGCCTTCGAGGACGTACCGACGAAGGAGCTGCTGTCCCAGCGGTACGCCGACTCGCGGGCCTGCCTCATCAAGGACGACGCGGTGCTGACCAGCCCCGTCGCCCCCGGCGACCCCCGCCACCCGGCCGCCTGCGACGCGCGCGGCACGGCGGCCCCCACCACCTACGAGGGCGACAGCACCACCCATCTCACCGTGGCCGACCAGTGGGGCAACGTCGTCTCCTACACGCTGACCATCGAGCAGACCGGCGGCAGCGGCATCACGGTGCCCAAACGCGGTTTCCTGCTCAACAACGAGCTGACCGACTTCTCCTTCACCCCGGCCAGCCCCGCCGTCCACGACCCGAACCTGCCCGGCCCGGGCAAGCGGCCCCGGTCGTCCATGTCCCCGACGATCGTCCTGGACCGGCACGGAAAGCCGGTCGTCGCGGTCGGATCGCCCGGCGGCGCGACCATCATCACCACCGTGCTGCAGACGCTCACCGGCTTCCTTGACCGGGGGCTGCCGCTCGTCGACGCGATCGCCGCGCCGCGCGCCAGCCAGCGCAACGCGGCCACCACCGAACTCGAACCGGGCCTGTACGACAGCCCGTTGCGGGCGCGTCTGGAGGCGATCGGGCACGGCTTCCGGCTCAACCCGGAGATCGGCGCCGCCACCGGCGTACAGCGGCTGCCGGACGGCCGGTGGCTGGCCGCCGCCGAGAAGGTCCGGCGCGGCGGGGGCTCCGCGATGGTGGTGCGTCCGGCGCGCTGACGCCGGGCGCGACGCACCACCGGGGCGCGACGCTCACAACTCGGGGGCGGGCGGCAGCTCTTCCGTACGGAAGGCGAGCCGTCCGTCCTCCACGTCCACGGTGACCCGGCCGCCCTCGCCGACCCGGCCGTCCAGGAGCAGCCGGGAGAGCTGGTTGTCGACCTCCCGCTGGATGGTGCGGCGCAGCGGGCGGGCGCCGTACTCGGGCTGGTAGCCGCGCTCGGACAGCCAGTCCACGGCCGCGTCGGTGAAGTCGACCTCGACGCCCTGGGCGTTCAGCATCCGGCGGGTCTTGTCCAGCATCAGGTTGGTGATGCTCTTCAGCTGCTCGGTGGTGAGCTGGCGGAAGACGACGATCTCGTCGATCCGGTTGAGGAACTCGGGCCGGAACTGCTGGCGCAGCGGGCGCAGGATGCGCTCGGTGCGGGCGTCCTCGTCGGCCTGCCCGTCGCCCGAGCCGAAGCCGATGCCGGTGCCGCCCCTGCTGATCGCCTCCGAGCCGAGGTTGCTGGTCATCACGATGACCGCGTTGGTGAAGTCCACCGTGCGGCCCTGCGAGTCGGTGAGCCGGCCGTCGTCCAGCACCTGGAGCAGGATGTTGAAGACGTCCGGGTGGGCCTTCTCGATCTCGTCGAGCAGCAGCAGCGAGTACGGGTGCCGCCGCACCACCTCGGTGAGCTGTCCGGCCTCCTCGTGCCCGACGTATCCGGGCGGGGCGCCGATCAGCCGGCTGACGGTGTGCCGCTCCTGGTACTCGCTCATGTCGAGGCGGACCATGCGGTCCTCGCTGCCGAACAGCGCCTCGGCGAGCGCCCGGGCCAGCTCGGTCTTGCCGACGCCCGTCGGGCCGAGGAACAGGAAGCTGCCGATCGGCCGGTCGGGGCTGGCGAGTCCGGCCCGTGAGCGCAGCACCGCGTCGGAGACCACGCGCACCGCCTCGTCCTGGCCGACCACCCGCTGGTGCAGATGCTCCTCCAGGCCGAGCAGCCGGTCCTTCTCCTCCTCGGTGAGACTGCTCACCGGGATGCCGGTCTGCCGGGACACGACCTCGGCGATGTTCTCCGGGGTGACCGTCAGATGCATGCCCTCGTCGACCTCGGCGTCGCCGCCGGCGTCCGCGATGCGCTGCTTCACCTCGACGATACGGTCCCGCAGATGGGTCGCCTGCTCGTACTGCTCGTCGGCGACGGCCTGGTCCTTGTCCCAGGTCAGCTGCTCGACCTCGCGCTCCATGGCCCGTACGTCCGTGCCCTTGGTCCGCGAGCGGAGCCGGACCCGGGCGCCGGCCTGGTCGATCAGGTCGATCGCCTTGTCGGGCAGTCTGCGGTCGGTGAGATACCGGTCGGACAGCTCCACGGCGGCGACGAGCGCCTCGTCGCTGTAGCGGACCTGGTGGTGCGCCTCGTAGCGGTCGCGCAGGCCGCGCAGGATCTCGATGGCGTCGGCCGTGGTGGGCTCGGGCACGAGGATGGGCTGGAAGCGGCGGGAGAGCGCCGCGTCCTTCTCGATCCTGCGGTACTCCTCCAGCGTGGTGGCGCCGACGATGTGCAGCTCGCCGCGGGCCAGTGCGGGCTTGAGGATGTTGCCCGCGTCCATGGCGCCGCCCTCGCCGCCGCCCCCGGCGCCGACGACGGTGTGCAGCTCGTCGATGAACACGATCAGCCGGTCGGAGTTGGCGCGGATCTCGTCCACGATGGTGGTGAGGCGCTCCTCGAAGTCGCCCCGGTAGCGGGTGCCCGCCACCACACCGGTCAGGTCCAGGGCGATGACCCGGCGGCCGTTGAGCACGTCCGGGACGTCCCCGTCGGTGATCCGCTGCGCCAGGCCCTCCACGATCGCTGTCTTGCCGACACCGGCGTCGCCGATGAGCACCGGGTTGTTCTTGCCGCGCCGCGAGAGCACCTCCACGGTCTGCTCGATCTCCTCGTCACGGCCGATGACCGGGTCGATCCGGCCCTGCCGGGCGAGGTCGGTCAGATCACGGCCGTACTTGTCGAGGGTGGGCGTCCCGGTGTCGACGCGCGGCCGCTGGTCGGGCCCGGGCCGGGGCGGAGCCGCCTCCGGGGAGTCGGGGGACATCCGGCCGGACGGCGCGAAACGGGCCTCGTTGAGGATGTGCCCGGCGGCCGAGTCGGGGTTCGCGGCGAGCGCGCTGAGGACGTGCTCCGGGCCGATGTAGCCGTGGCCGCGGGTGCGGGCCAGATCGTGCGCGTCCAGCAGCGCCCGCTTGGCGGCCGGGGTGAGGGAGAGCGACGTGGGCGGCGGGGTCTCGCCCGGCGGATGCTGGACGGGGCCCGAGCGCTCGTCGATCTCGGTGGCGAGGGAGTCGGGGTCCGCGCCCGCCCGGCTGAGCAGACTCCGGGTCGGCTCGGCGGACAGGGCGGCCCGCAGCAGGTGCTGGGTGTCCAGGTCCCGGCTGCCGTGCTCGGCCGCGTACTGGGCGGCGCCCCTCACCAGCTCCCTGGCCGGCTGGCTGAGCAGCCGTCCGATGTCGATCTGGCGGGGGCCTGGGCGCGGTCCGCCGAAGAAGCGGGCGAGGAATTCTCCGAAGGGGTCGTAGTCGTCCGGACCACTGAAGCCACTGGTCATGGGCGTTCCCATCCGGCGTCCCTGCGCGGGCAGGGTCGCCCTCGCTGATCGACTGCCGGGTAACCCCGGCGGGCGCCGGTTACACCTGGCCGCGTTCGTAGAACACCTTCGCACGATCGATGGGCCGGGGCACCTCAGGCGGAGCGCCCGAGGTGCCCCGCCGGTGGGGGCCGAGGTCAGCGTGCCGTGAGGATGCGCGGGCCGTCGTCGGTGATCGCGACGGTGTGCTCCGCGTGAGCGGCGCGGGACCCGTCGTTCGTGCGCAGGGTCCAGCCGTCGGGGGCCGCGTGATAGCCGTCCTGGCCGCTCGCGGTGACCATCGGCTCGATGGCGAGGACCAGTCCGTGCCGCAGCCGCATGCCCCGGCCCGGCCGGCCCTCGTTCGGCACGCCCGGGTCCTCGTGCATCCGGCGGCCGATGCCGTGCCCGCCGAAGCCGTCCGGGACGCCGTACCCGGCCGAGCGGCAGACCGAGCCGATGGCGTGCGCGATGTCGCCGATGCGGTTGCCGACGACGGCCGCCTCGATGCCCGCCGCCAGCGCCCGCTCCACCGTCTCGATCAGCCGGATGTCGGCCGGGCGCGGGGTGCCGACGATGAAGCTGATGGCCGAGTCGCCCGCCCAGCCGCCCAGCTGGGCGCCGCAGTCGATGGAGACCAGGTCGCCGTCGCGCAGCCGGTAGCCGTCCGGGATGCCGTGCACGATCGCGTCGTTGACCGAGGCGCAGACGACCGCGGGGAAGGGCACGGGGGCGAAGGAGGGGCGGTACCCCAGGAAGGGCGAGGTCGCGCCCGCCTCGCGCAGCACCCCGCGGGCCACCTCGTCCAGTTCCAGCAGGGACACGCCCACGTCGGCGGCCTCGCGCACCGCGGTGAGGGCGCGGCCCACCACCTGTCCCGTCACCCGCATCGCTTCGATCGACGTGTCCGTCTTCAGTTCCACCATGCCAATTACTATACCGGTATTTGAATGGGCCCCGACCGGAGTGGGTGGCGGGGAGCGGTATTAGAATGGGCGCCATGGTGCGCACCCCCCTGACCCCCGAAGAGCGCGAACGTGGCGAGCGGCTCGGCCGATTGCTGCGCGAGGCGCGCGGCGGCCGGAGCATGCCGGAGGTCGCGGCGCGCGCCGGCGTCTCGGCCGAGACCCTGCGGAAGATCGAGACGGGACGCGCCCCCACCCCCGCCTTCTTCACCGTGGCCGCGCTGGCGTCCGCCCTCGGGCTCTCCATGGACGAGCTGATCGGCCGGTGCGCACAGGAGGACGGCGCCGGCGCCGAGGCCGCCGCCTGACGATCGTCACCTTCCGGCAGGGAGAGCGCACTCTGCGTTCCGCCGGAAAACTCCCCGTAGCGCGTTCGTAACACGGCTGGTGTTGCCTGACGGACCGGAGTGTTCCGGTCTGGCGGGGAGTCGGTCGATGTCGGTGGAACAACTCCCGTCTCGGGTACGGGAGTTCGCGAACTACTTGGACGGCCTGCTGGCGCGCCTCGACCAGGGCGGCGGCTGGTGCGGGGTGTTCTGGGAACGCGACCCGGAGGGCATGCGCGCCTGCCTCGACGGACGCGAGGTGCCGCCCTGGGACGTGGTGGAGTCCCTGCTGAGCGACCTCGCCGCCCGCTACGGCACGGTCGACACGGCCGCCTACACCGAGCACGCCCGCGCACTGCACGCCGCCGCCGTCGCCGCCCACGACGCCCGCCCCGGCGGACGCGACGCCCTCGGGGACCGCCTCGACGTCATGCTCCGCGAGCAGCGCTACGCCGCCGACCGCCGGACGGCCCTCGAACACGCCCTCGCCTGCGCGGCCACCCGCGCCGAGGCCGACGCCCTGCGCCTCGACCTCGCCTGGGCCCGCGACGACCACACCCGCGCGAGCGCCCGCTGCGAGGAACTGCGGCTGCGCATGGCGGCCCTGGACCCCCGGGAACCGGAAACGCCGGTGTCGGGGCGGGCGGGTGAGGTCCGGCACCTGGACGTCCCCTCCGAGACCCCCGCCCCCAAGCCCCGTAAACGCCGCCGGGGCGGAGCCCGGTTCGCCGGGGCCGTCGAGGAGGACACCGGCCCCGTCGCCGTACCGCCCGTCGTCGAGGAACCGATGCCCGCCCCGGTCGTCAGCGGGCGGGCATCCCCGCGCGGGGCCCGGTTCGCCGGGGTCGCCGACGACCCGGCCGAAGTTGGGCAGCCGGACACCGCGCGGCCGGACGCCGCCGACCGGGAGGAGGTCCTCGCGACGGTCGAGGCACTGCGGCGGCTGCGCGGCGCCGGGCGCACCGGCGAGGCGCACGCCCTGCTCGTGGAGATCGCGTACTGGCCCGCCGTCCGCTTCCCGCTGCTCGCCGAGGAGATGCGGCAGGCCGGGCTCGCCGCGGACTGGGCGACCCTGCTGTGGGAGGCGGCCTCCCTGCCCGCCGAGCGCCTCGTGGCCGCCGCCGACGCGCTGGCGGCGGCCGGCCACACCGGGGACGGGGAGCGCATCCTGCGGGAGGGCGTGGTGCGGCCCGCGCCGGAGATAGGGCGGGCCGTGACCGGCCTGGCCGGCGAGGGACGGCACCGGGAGGCGCGGGCCCTGCTCGACGCGTACGTCCGCGTCCGCACCCCGGAGGAGGCCGCCCGCAGCGCGGCCGCCGACCCCGGCACACTCGTGCCGCTGCTGCTGGAGGCCGCCCGTGGCGTCTCCGACGAACGGCACTGGGACCTGGTGCACGCCCTCAGGGTCGCCGGTTACACGGCCTGATCGTGCGCGGGACCCCGCCCGTCACATCCCTCCCACCGGCCCCATCCATCACCCTCAGGAGTGTGAAACGAGATGGAGTCAGCGGGTTAACGACGATGGTCTTGGCAAGGCTGTTCCAGGGGCTTACTTTCGAGCCTCTACAGCCCGCTCTACGGGCGTAGAGGCTCTGACGTCCCGTCGAAGGAGCAGCTCATGGCCAACGTCGTTCGTGCCGCTCTGGTCCAGGCCACCTGGACCGGCGACACCGAGTCCATGGTGGCGAAACACGAGGAGCACGCCCGGGAGGCGGCCCGCCAGGGCGCGAAGATCATCGGCTTCCAGGAGGTCTTCAACGCTCCGTACTTCTGCCAGGTCCAGGAGCCGGAGCACTACTCCTGGGCCGAGCCGGTCCCCGACGGGCCGACCGTACGGCGGATGCGGGACCTCGCCCGCGAGACCGGCATGGTGATCGTCGTGCCCGTCTTCGAGGTCGAGCAGTCCGGCTTCTACTACAACACCGCGGCCGTGATCGACGCCGACGGCACCTTCCTCGGCAAGTACCGCAAGCACCACATCCCCCAGGTCAAGGGCTTCTGGGAGAAGTACTACTTCAAGCCCGGCAACCTCGGCTGGCCGGTATTCGACACCGCCGTCGGCAAGGTCGGCGTCTACATCTGCTACGACCGGCACTTCCCGGAGGGCTGGCGCCAACTCGGCCTGAACGGCGCCCAGCTGGTCTACAACCCGTCCGCCACCCACCGCGGCCTCTCCTCCTACCTCTGGCGTCTGGAGCAGCCCGCGGCGGCCGTCGCCAACGAGTACTTCGTCGCCGCGATCAACCGCGTCGGCGTCGAGGAGTACGGCGACAACGACTTCTACGGGACCTCCTACTTCGTCGACCCGCGCGGACAGTTCGTCGGCGAGGTCGCCGACGACAAGGGGGAGGAACTCCTCGTCCGCGACCTCGACTTCGATCTCATCGAGGAAGTGCGGCAGCAGTGGGCGTTCTACCGCGACCGCCGCCCCGACGCCTACGAAGGGCTGGTGCAGCCGTGACCAAGGACCTGCTGGGACGCCATCACGCCGTCCTGCCCGACTGGCTCGCCCTCTACTACGAGGAGCCGCTGGAGATCACCCACGGCGAGGGCCGCCATGTCTGGGACGCCGACGGCAACCGCTACCTCGACTTCTTCGGCGGCATCCTCACCACGATGACCGCGCACGCCCTGCCCGAGGTCACCAAGGCGATCAGCGAGCAGGCCGGCCGCATCCTGCACTCCTCCACCCTCTACCTCAACCGGCCCATGGTGGAACTCGCCGAGCGCATCGCCGAGTTGAGCGGCATCCCGGACGCCCGCGTCTTCTTCACCACCTCCGGCACCGAGGCCAACGACACCGCGCTGCTGCTCGCCACCACCTACCGGCGCAGCAACACCGTCCTGGCGATGCGCAACAGCTACCACGGCCGCTCCTTCAGCGCCGTCGGCATCACCGGCAACCGCGGCTGGTCACCCACCTCGCTCTCCCCGCTGCAGACGCTCTACGTGCACGGCGGCGTGCGCACCCGCGGTCCGTTCGCGCACCTCGACGACGAGGAGTTCATCACCGCCTGCGTCGCCGACCTCAAGGACGTCCTCGGGCACACCCGCCCGCCCGCCGCGCTGATCGCCGAACCCGTCCAGGGAGTCGGCGGCTTCACCTCCGGACCCGACGGCCTGTACGCCGCCTTCCGCGAGGTGCTCGCCGAGCGCGGCATCCTCTGGATCGCGGACGAGGTGCAGACCGGCTGGGGACGCACCGGCGACCACTTCTGGGGCTGGCAGGCGCACGCCCGCTCCGGCCCGCCGGACATCCTGACCTTCGCCAAGGGCATCGGCAACGGCATGTCCATCGGCGGGGTCGTCGCCCGCGCCGAGGTCATGAACTGCCTGGACGCCAACAGCATCTCCACCTTCGGCGGCACCCAGATCACCATGGCGGCCGGCCTCGCCAACCTGGCGTATCTGCTGGAGCACGACCTCCAGGGCAACGCCCGGCGGGTCGGCGGGCTGCTGCGGGAGCGGCTGCGGTCCGTCGCCGCCCAGGTGCCCCACGTACGGGAGGTGCGCGGGCGCGGCCTGATGCTGGGCATCGAGCTCACCCGGCCCGGCACCGACGAGGCCGACCCGGCGGCCGCGTCCGCCGTGCTGGAGGCGGCCCGCGACGGCGGTCTGCTCATCGGCAAGGGCGGCGGCCACGACACCAGCGCCCTGCGCGTCGCCCCACCGCTGACGCTCACCGTGGCCGAGGCCGAGGAGGGCGCCGCGATCCTGGAGAGCGCCCTGCGGAGCCTGTGACGGGCCCCGTCCGGACCCATGAGCGAGGGAACACGGCCATGACCACCACCCCGGAGCCCTGGGAGACCCTCCAGCCCGCCCTGTCGGTCCGTCAGGTCCTCACCCTGGAACGGGTGCTGGCCGGCGAGCCCGAGGTGGTGGCCGCGGCCGGCCAGCTCGACCGCCCGGTGCGCTGGGTGCACGTCGCCGAGGCCCCGGACGTCGGTGTGATGCTCAGCGGTGGCGAGATGGTGCTGACCACCGGGGTGCTGCTCGCCGGGGACGAGGAGAAGCAGGCCGAGTACGTCCGCTCGCTGCACCGGGCGGAGGCCGCGGCCCTCGTCCTGGGCCTCGGCCGCGCCTTCCCCGCCCCACCCGACGTGATGCGCAGGGCCGCCGAGAGGTGCGGGCTGCCCATGGTCGTCCTGCACCGCCCCTTCCCGTTCGCCGAGCTGACCGAGGAGGTCCAGTCCCGGCTGGTGCGGCGGAAGTTCGCCGCCGTCAGCCTCTCGGAGTCGGTGCGGACCGCGCTGACCGCGCTCATCACCGGCGGTGCCCCGCTGCAGAGCCTGCTCGACGAGATCGCCTCCCACAGCGCCTGCCCCGTCGTCGTCACCAACCTCGCGCACCGCGTCCTCGCCACCGCGGGGGAGCGGTCCGCCGTGGACGACGTGCTGCGCGACTGGGAGCGCATCGCACGCCAGGCCGGAGGCACCGAGGGCGACGGCTGGATCCGCGCCGAACTCGGCGGACGCGGCGAGCGCTGGGGCCGGCTCGTGCTGTGCGGGTACCGCGGCGACACCGCGACCGGGCGGCTCCTCGCCGACCGCGCCGCCGAGGCGGTCGTCCTGCACCGGATGCTCGGCGGCACCGCCGCGCACAGCTGGGAGGAGCAGTCCGCGCAGAGCCTGCTGACCGACCTGGTCAGCGGGGTCGTCCCGGCCCGGCAGCTGCTGCCCCGGGCGAGGGCCGCCGGACTGCCCGTCAACCGGCGGACGTTCGTCCCGCTCGTCGTGCGCGACGCCGAGGCCGCCCGCCTGGAGCGGGTCCTGCGGCTGCTGGGCCTCTCCGGGATCGTCGCCGAACTCGCCGACGGGGCCACCGCCGTACTGCTCAGCCTCGCCCGGGACCAGGACGCCGGGGTGCTCGCGGCCAACTTCGCCGCCCGGGTGCGCTCCGAGTCGGGGGACGCCCGGACCGTCGTGGCCGCCGCCGACGCCCGGACCGTATGGGACGAGGTGCCCACCGGGCTGCGCGAGGCCCAGCACGTGGCGGACGCCGTGGCCGACTCCTCCGCCGTCCTCGACCTCCCCGCCGTCGTCCGGCTGCGGGACGTCCATCTGCGCGGGCTGATCCGGCTGCTCCGGGACGACCCGCAGGTGCAGT
The DNA here is from genome assembly GCF_003074055.1 of Streptomyces nigra. Classification (NCBI taxonomy): domain Bacteria; kingdom Bacillati; phylum Actinomycetota; class Actinomycetes; order Kitasatosporales; family Streptomycetaceae; genus Streptomyces; species Streptomyces nigra. The sequence continues at coordinate 6,120,206 of NZ_CP029043.1, forward strand.
CGTTCGCCGAGCGCGAGCTGGACGGGCTGCTGTGCGGCCCCGACGAGGACCTGCTCGCCGTCCTGCGCACCTATCTCGCCACCGGCCGCAACAAGTCCCGTACCGCGCAGCTCCACCATGTCTCGCGGCCCGCCCTGTACCGCCGCCTGGAGGCGATACAGAGCCGGCTCGGGGTCGACCTCGACGACTTCGAGCAGGCCGCCTCGGTGCACATCGCACTCCTCGCGCATGACGCGCAACACGGTTGAAACATGCAATGACCTGCGAAAACGGCGGTGAAACATGGGTCCACGACAGGGTGACACCGTGGCACGCCCCACGCCCGCAGACGTGACACGGTGCCACTCAAAGCCGATCGCCGGGCTTCCTACGCTCGCTGCACACCGAGCGACCGGAGGTCCCGATGAGCCCAGTGATCCGCGCCGCCCTCTTCCAGACCGCCTGGACCGGCGACAAGGAGTCGATGATCCAGGTGCACGAACAGGCGGTCCGGGACGCGGCCGCCCAGGGCGCCCAAGTGCTCTGCTTCCAGGAGCTGTTCTACGGCCCGTACTTCTGCCAGGTGCAGGACAAGGCGTTCTACGAGTACGCCGAGCAGGTGCCCGAGGGCCCGATCGTCCGCCGCTTCCAGGACCTCGCCCGCGAGCTGGGCATCGTCCTGATCCTGCCCGTGTACGAGGAGGAGCAGCCCGGCGTCCTCTACAACACGGCCGCCGTGATCGACGCGGACGGCTCGTACCTCGGCAAGTACCGCAAGCACCACATCCCGCAAGTCCCCGGTTTCTGGGAGAAGTTCTACTTCCGCCCGGGCAACCTGGGCTGGCCCGTCTTCGACACGGCCGTCGGCCGGATCGGCGTCTACATCTGCTACGACCGGCACTTCCCGGAGGGCTGGCGGGCGCTGGGGCTGGCCGGCGCCGAGATCGTCTTCAACCCGTCGGCGACGTCGCGCGGCCTGTCCCGCTATCTCTGGCAGCTGGAGCAGCCCGCGGCGGCCGTCGCCAACGAGTACTTCGTCGGCGCGATCAACCGGGTCGGCGTCGAGGACCTGGGCGACAACGACTTCTACGGCACCACGTACTTCGTCGACCCCGAGGCCCAGTTCGTGGGCGAGGTGGCGAGCGACAAGGAGACCGAACTCGTCGTGCGGGACCTGGACATGGCGAAGCTGCGCGAGGTCCGCGACCGCTGGCAGTTCTTCCGGGACCGCCGGCCCGACGCCTACGGCCCGATCACGGCGCCGTGACCACCCCAGTGCCGACCACGGGAGGAGAGGGAGAATGAGCAGCCGTACCGTCATCCGCGGTGGTCTCGTCATCACCGCGTCCGACGAGATGCACGCCGACGTCCTGATCGAGGACGGCCGGATCGCCGCCCTCGCCGCGAGCGGCACCCCGGCCGCCGCGGCCTGGACCGCCGAGCGGACCATCGACGCCACCGGGAAGTACGTCATCCCGGGCGGGGTCGACGTCCACACCCATATGGAGCTGCCGTTCGGCGGCACCTTCGCCTCCGACACCTTCGAGACCGGCACCCGGGCCGCCGCCTGGGGCGGCACCACGACCATCGTGGACTTCGCCGTGCAAAGTGTCGGGCACTCCCTGCGGGAAGGGCTCGACGCCTGGCACGCCAAGGCCGAGGGCAACTGCGCCATCGACTACGGCTTCCACATGATCGTCTCCGATGTGAACGAGGAGACGCTCAAGGAGATGGATCTGCTGGTGGAGGAGGGCGTCACGTCCTTCAAGCAGTTCATGGCGTACCCGGGGGTCTTCTACTCCGACGACGGTCAGATCCTGCGCGCCATGCAGCGCTCCGCCGAGAACGGCGGGCTGATCATGATGCACGCCGAGAACGGCATCGCGATCGACGTCCTGGTCGAGCAGGCGCTCGCCCGAGGCGAGACCGACCCGCGCTACCACGGCGAGGTGCGCAAGGCTCTGCTGGAGGCCGAGGCCACCCACCGCGCCATCAAGCTCGCCCAGGTCGCGGGCGCGCCCCTGTACGTCGTGCACGTCTCGGCGACGGAGGCGGTCGCGGAGCTGGCGAAGGCGCGCGACGACGGCCTGAACGTCTTCGGGGAGACCTGCCCGCAGTATCTGTTCCTGTCGACCGACAACCTGGCCGAGCCGGACTTCGAGGGCGCGAAGTACGTGTGCTCGACGCCGCTGCGGCCCAAGGAGCACCAGGCGCAGCTGTGGAAGGGCCTGCGGACCAACGACCTCCAGGTCGTGTCCACCGACCACTGCCCGTTCTGCTTCGTCGGCCAGAAGGAGCTGGGGCGCGGCGACTTCTCGAAGATCCCCAACGGCCTCCCGGGCGTCGAGAACCGGATGGACCTGCTGCACCAGGCCGTCGTCGACGGGCACATCTCGCGCCGCCGCTGGATCGAGATCGCCTGCGCCACCCCGGCCCGGATGTTCGGGATGTACCCGAAGAAGGGCACCCTCGCGCCGGGCGCCGACGCCGACGTCGTGATCTACGACCCGCACGCCGAGCAGGTCATGTCCGCCGAGACCCACCACATGAACGTCGACTACTCGGCGTACGAGGGCCGGCGGACCACCGGCCGGGTCGAGACGGTCCTCTCGCGCGGCGAGCCCGTCATCACCGAGCGGGAGTACACCGGCCGCGCCGGGCACGGTGTCTACACGCCCCGCTCCACCTGTCAGTACCTGAACTAGGAGCGGAGCACATGGACTTCGGACTCGTCCTGCAGACGGACCCGCCGGCCTCACGGGTCGTCGAGCTGATGAAGCGCGCCGAGGACAACGGGTTCACCCACGGCTGGACCTTCGACTCGGCCGTGCTGTGGCAGGAGCCGTTCGTCATCTACAGCCAGATCCTGGCCCAGACGCAGCATCTGAAGGTCGGCCCGATGGTCACGAACCCGGGCACCCGCACCTGGGAGGTGACCGCCTCCACCTTCGCCACCCTGAACGACATGTTCGGCAACCGCACGGTGTGCGGGATCGGGCGCGGCGACTCGGCGATGCGCGTGGCCGGGCGCAAGCCCAACACCCTGGCCCGGATCAGCGACGCGATGAAGGTCATCCGGGCGCTCGGCAGCGGCCGGGAGGCCGACCTCGGCGGCGGCACGGTCGTCCGGTTCCCGTGGATCAAGCCCGGCGCCGAACTCCCCGTCTGGATGGCGGCGTACGGCCCCAAGGCGCTGAAGATGACCGGGGAGGAGGCCGACGGGTTCATCCTGCAGCTGGCCGACCTCTATCTGACCGAGTACATGGTCAAGGCCGTCAAGGACGCGGCGGCCGCCGCGGGCCGCGACCCGTCCGAGGTGACGATCTGCGTCGCCGCCCCCGCCTATGTCACCGAGGACGACTCGCCGGAGGCGCTCGCCCACGCCCGTGAGCAGTGCCGCTGGTTCGGCGGGATGGTCGGCAACCATGTGGCCGACCTGGTCGCCAAGTACGGCGAGCACTCCTCGGCCGTCCCCGAGGAGCTCACCGACTACATCAAGGCGCGCCAGGGGTACGACTACTCCCACCACGGGCGGGCCGACAACCCCGACACCGCCTTCGTCCCCGACGAGATCGTCGACCGGTTCTGCCTGATCGGACCGGTCGAGCGGCACACCGAGAAGCTGAACGCGCTGCGTGAGCTCGGCGTCGACCAGTTCGCCGTCTACGACATGCACGACGCGCAGGAAGCCGTGATCGACGCCTACGGGCGTTCCGTCATCCCCGCCGTCAACTCCTAGGCCGTGTCCGCAAAGTCCCGCCTGCCGTTCGACGCCCGGCACGCCCTCTCGCCGCACCGGCCGGCCACCCGCGTACAACCAGTACGCGGGAGCCCGTCCGGCGCTCCCCCCAGCTCTTCGAGCAGGGGGTACCCCCAGAGCACGCACCGGACGCCGCTCGGCCCGCCCTACGGGCGGACGACGCGACTTTACGGACACGACCTAGCCCGCACAGGCGCGTTCGCAGTACGGCTGCACCCGACCCCCCACCCCTCGTCACCCTCCCCCTCGTCTCGGGGGAGGGTCCTGGGGCCCGCACGGCCTCTCCCGTCCCGCCCGATTGATTGGCCTGCCCATGACAGACACAGTCCCCACGGGGTCGTCCATACCGCAGACCGCCCTCCCCGGCGGCCGCGTCGAACTCGCCCCCGAGGCCTTCCCCTCCGAAAGCCCCTTCGCCAACGAGGACCTCCGCCCCGTCCCGGTCGCCGAGCGCAAGTGGACGACGTACAACTTCGCGGCGCTGTGGATCTCCATGGCGCACTGCATCCCCAGCTGGACCCTGGCCTCCGGTCTGGTCGCCCTCGGCATGGACTGGAAGCAGGCCGTCTTCACCATCGCGCTCGCCAACGTCATCGTGCTGCTGCCGATGCTCGCCACCGGGCACGCGGGACCGAAGTACGGCATCCCGTTCCCCGTCCTCGCGCGCGCCTCCTTCGGGCTGCGCGGCGCCAACATCCCGGCGATGATCCGGGCCGCCGTGGCCTGCGGCTGGTTCGGCATCCAGACCTGGATCGGCGGCAGCGGCATCTTCGCCCTCGGCTCCAAACTCACCGGCGGGCACTGGGAGAACGCCGGGAAGATCGCCGGCAACCCCTGGCCGCTGTGGCTGTGCTTCCTGCTGTTCTGGGCCGTGCAGATCGCGATCATCTACCGCGGTATGGACTTCCTGCGGCACTTCGAGAACTGGGCCGCGCCCTTCGTCATCGTCGGCGCGTTCGTGCTGCTGATCTGGATCGCCGTCAAGGCGGACGGCTTCGGCGCACTGCTCGGCCAGCCGTCCAAGCTCGGCTGGGGCGCCGACTTCTGGCCCGTCTTCTTCCCGTCCCTGATGGGCATGATCGGCTTCTGGGCCACGCTGTCCCTGAACATCCCCGACTTCACGCGCTTCGGCTCCAGCCAGCGCGCCCAGACCTGGGGGCAATCACTTGGATTGCCCACCACCATGACGCTGTTCGCGATCCTCGCCGTCCTGGTCACCTCCGGCTCCGAGGCGGTCTACGGCGAGGCGATCTGGGACCCGGTCGCCCTCGCGGCCAAGACCGACAGCGCCTTCGGCCTGCTGTTCGCTCTGATCGTCGTCCTGATCGCCACCGTCTCCGTGAACATCGCGGCCAACGTGGTCTCCCCGGCGTACGACCTGGCGAACCTGGCGCCCAAACTCATCAACTTCCGTACGGGCGCGCTGATCACGGGTGTCGTCGGCATCCTGATCTTCCCGTGGAAGCTGATCTCCACGCCCGAGTTCTACATCTTCACCTGGCTCGGTGTGGTCGGCGGTCTGCTCGGCACCGTCGCGGGCATCCTCATCGCCGACTACTGGATCGTCCGGCGGACGGTCCTGCACCTCGCGGACCTGTACACCCCCGGCGGACGCTACTGGTACTCGTCCGGCTGGAACTGGCGGGCCATCGCCGCCTTCCTGGTGGGCGGTGTCCTCGCGGTCGGCGGCTCGTACTCGGGGGTCGGTGCCGACGGCAGCCGGAACGGGCCGTTCCCGGCCGACGGACTGATCCCGTTCCTCAAGCCGCTCGCCGACTACGGCTGGGCGGTGGGCCTGGCCACCTCGCTCGTGCTGTACGTGGTGCTGATGGGCGGCCGCAAGGAGCCCGCCGAGTCCTGACGAGTGCCGCGCTGGAGGACGGTCAGCCCTTGGCGCCGTCCTCCAGCGCGGCCACGGCCTCCCGGGCGGCCTTGATGGCGCCCTTGTTGATCTCGTCGGTGGCGGGCGCCTTCTTCGACTCGAAGTCGCTGCCGCTGTAGGTGACCGAGACCAGCGCGTTGGATGTGCGGACGATCACCACACCCTCGCGGGTCTGCTGCTTGTCCTCGGTGGTGAGGTTCACGACGGAGTAGCCGGCGTCCCCGATGCCGGGGACCTCACCACCGCCGCTGCGGTCCGCGAGCCGCCCCTTGTAGGACTCCGCCGCGGCCTCCTCCGACTCCGTGATCTCGAAGGACACGTCCAGCCAGCGGTACTCGTAGCCCTTGAGGGCGTTCCACGAGCAGGTGCGGCGCAGCGTCTTGTCGGTCGACGGTATCTCCTTGCCGGCCGCCTTGGCCCCCGGCACCAGACCCTTGACCGACTTCTCGGACAGGCTGCCGCACGGCGACGGGGCGGCGGTGTACGTCTTGGACGCGGCGGCCGTCGCGGGCGCGTCCGGCGCCTCCTCCTCGGTCCGCTGCGCCGCCGTACGGTCCTCGGGGGCCGGCGTCGCGTCGGGTCCGGACGACAGCGCCCAGCCCGCCGTGGCGAGCACGACGACGGGCGACAGGCGCGCGGTGAGGGCGAGCGGCAAGGGCAGTGATCGCACGGGTCGCTTTTCGTGGGGGACGGTGCGGAGGGGGTCCGCACAGCGGACGGGACGCCAGTGTCACACGACTCTCCGTGAGGCGGAAGGGTCAACTCGCTCCGTGCCGACGCCATTACGGAAGGAGCCCGAACCCGGGGTGTCCTGGGCGAGTTACGGCGTCTCCAGGGTGATTCGCGTGGAAAGGGAGCTTTCGATGCGGTCCACGGCGACGAAGGCCCCGTAGGCGACCAGATGCACCAGACAGTGGTCGGTGTGCTCCCGGGTACGCCACGCCGCGACGTCCTCCTCGGTGATCCGGTACGGCGCCAGCGCGGCCAGCAGCGCGAGCCGCGCCCCGGGGTGCTCGCGCCGGTCCGGGAAGCCCTCCCCGCTCAGCGGCGGATGCGAGCCGTCCCAGTCCTGCAGGGCCGCCTCCACCACCACGTGCTCGTCGGCGCCCAGCAGGGCCGCACCCCGCATGGCGGCCCGCAGCAGCGCCGCGTACGCGACACCGACCGGGGTGCCGCCCGCCCACGCGGGGGACTCGCCCGCGTCGACCGGGTCGAGCAGCATCAGGGACCCGCCCGGCCGGGCCGTACGGCGGACGGTCCGCGCGAGGCTCCGGCCCACCACGCTGCGCACCGCCCGGAAGCGCTGGGCGCCGCCCGGGAGGAGATTCTCGGTGAGCAGGGCCGAGGCGATCCGGTTGATGAAGTGGAAGCTGAGCGCCGTCCCCAGGTACCCGGGAAGGTCCTCGCTCGGGAAGGGGTACGGCTCCAGGGGTGCGCCCGGCTCCCGTGTGCGCCGCCCCCACTCCACCAGCCGGGCGTGCGTCTCGTCCGTGGGTGTCTCCCCGCGCGCCAGCCGCTCGGCGAGCACGTGGTCGCCGGTGGCGTGCAGCAGGACCGTGTGCGCGTCCACGCAGAACGGGCACCGGTTGGCGAGCGACACCCCGAGCGCCACCAGCTCCTTGCCGGTACGGCCGCCCGGGCCGGCGATCAGCGACTCGCGCATCAACGCCCAGGAGGACGTGAGCAGTTCGGGGGCGGAGGACAGGACCACGAAGGTCGACGGGTCGGCGATGCCGAAGTCATGGCGGATCTGCGCGTAGGCCTCCGCGACGGTGCCGGTGGCGGACCGGGGAGGCAGGGGCTCGGTGTGCCGGAAGACGGTGGTCATGGGGAAGAGCGTGCGCCGCGGGGGGTGTGCCGGGCGTCGTACCGGCGGACGCACTCCGGGCTGCTCCGGCCGGGCGGGCCCACGCGCGGCACTACTGCCACGGAAGTAGTCGCCGAGCCGTCCACAGGGCTGACGACGGTGTCGGTGGCGCGGTCTAGGGTGCGGGGCATGGACGGGGAACGCCTCACACGCGAGCGGCTCGCCGACGCGGCCGGCGCGGTCGTGGCCGGCGCGATCACCGTGCTCGCCGCCGTCGCGGACGACCGGGCGTCCGTGGTGGATCTGGCGCTGATCGTGGCCGGTTCACTCGCCATCGCCGCGCACCGCTCCGCCCCGCGCGCGGTCCTCGCCGTCACCACCGGCTGCCTGCTCGCCGCCGTCGCGCTCGCCGGGGCCGCCGCCACCCTCGCCCTGCCCGTCGTCGGCGCCGTCCACACCGCGTCGCGGGCCGGGTACCGGGGCACGGCCGCGGTGGCCGCCGCCGGCTTCCTCGGCACCTACGCGGCCGTGGGCGCCGGCGGCTCCACGCCCGTCCGCGAGACCCTGCTGCTGGCAGGCTGGTTCGTGTGCGCGCTCGTCACGGGCCTCGCCGATCGCAACTGGCAGGCGTATCTGCGCCAGACCGAACAGCGGGCCCTGGAGGCCGAGCGCACCCGGGAGGAGGCCGCGCTGCGCAGGGCCGGTGAGGAACGCCTCCGGATCGCACGGGAGTTGCACGACTCCCTCACGCACAGCATCTCGATCGTCAAGCTCCAGGCGGGCGTCGCCGTGCACCTGGCGCGCAAGCGCGGCGAGGAGGTGCCGCCCGCCCTGCTCGCCATCCAGGAGGCGAGCGGCGAGGCCATGCGCGAACTGCGGGCCACGCTGGAGGTGCTGCGCACCGACGAGCCCGCCGGTTCGCCCGCGCTGCTCGTGGAGCGGGCCCGGGCCGCCGAGCTCGCCGTCGAGCTGACCGTGACCGGTGAGGAGCGGCCCCTGCCGGCGCCGGTCGACCGGGCGGCGTACCGCATCGTCCAGGAGGCCCTGACCAACGCGGCACGGCATGCCGGTCCCGCGAAGGTCGATGTCCATCTCGAGCACGGCGACGGGCAGTTGACGGTCCGTGTGGAGGACGACGGTGCCGCCGATCCGTCGTGTCCGCCCGCCCCCGGGACCGGTCTGACCGGGATGCGCGAGCGCGTCACCGCTCTTGGGGGCACGCTGGAGGCGGCCCCGCGCGCGGAGGGCGGATTCGCGGTGCGGGCGCGGCTGCCGCTGGGGGAGACGCGATGACCCACGACGCTATGACCCACGACGCGATGACCCACGGTGCGATCCGGGTGGCGCTCGTCGACGACCAGGCGCTGATGCTGGCGGGCTTCCGGGCCCTGCTGGACGCCGAGGACGGCATCGAGGTGGTCGGCGAGGCCGCGGACGGCGCGCAGGGACTGGAACTGGTCCGCGCCGAGGTGCCCGACATCGCGCTCATCGATGTGCAGATGCCGGTGATGACGGGCATCGAGGCCACCCGCCGGATCGCCGAGGACCCCGCGCTGGCCGCCGTCCGGGTCGTCATCCTCACCAACTACGGCCATGACGCGTACGTCTTCGACGCGCTGCGCGCGGGGGCCAGCGGCTTCCTGCTGAAGGACACCGAACCGGCCGACCTGCTCCAGGCGATCGACGTCGTGGCGCGCGGCGAGGCGCTGCTGTCGCCGTCGGTGACGCGCACGCTCATCGGCGAGTTCGTGTCCCGGCCGCCCGACCGGGCCACCCCACCGGGGCTGGAGTCGCTGACCCGCCGCGAGCGCGAGGTGACGGCGCTGGCGGCACGCGGACTGACCAACGAGGAGATCGCCGCGCACATGGTCATCAGCCCGTACACCGCGAAGACCCACATCAGCCGGGCCATGACCAAGCTGGGCGCGCGCGACCGCGCCCAACTCGTCGTGTTCGCCTACGAGTCGGGGCTCGTCGCGGCACGCGGCGCCCCGTGAGGCTCCGTGCCGCCCTCGAAGGCCGCCAGGATGCGTTCCGCCGCCAGCGTGGCCGTCAACTCGCCGTCTCTGACCTGCTGTTCCAGCGTGGGCGCCAGGGAGCGGACCGCCGGGGCCGCGTGCAGACGGCCCAGGAGTTCGTCGCGGACCATGGTCCAGGTCCAGTCGACCTGCTGGTCGCGCCGCTTGGCGGCCAGCCGGCCCGTGGAGTCCAGGAGGGCCCGGTGCTGCTCCAGACGGTCCCAGACGGCGTCCAGACCGATCGACTCACGGCCGCTGCAGTGCAGGACGGGCGGCGTCCAGACGGCGTCCTTGCCGTGCATCAGGCGCAGGGCGCCCGCGAGTTCGCGCGCCGCCGCCTTCGCGTCCCGCTCGTGGGGGCCGTCCGCCTTGTTGACGGCGAGGACGTCGGCCAGCTCCAGCACGCCCTTCTTGATGCCCTGGAGCTGGTCGCCGGTGCGGGCCAGCGTCAGCAGCAGGAAGGAGTCGACCATGTTGGCCACGGCCGTCTCCGACTGGCCCACGCCGACCGTCTCCACCAGCACCACGTCGTAGCCCGCGGCCTCCATCACGACGATGGACTCCCGGGTGGCCTTGGCGACCCCGCCCAGCGTCCCGGCCGTGGGGGAGGGGCGGATGAAGGCCGCCGGGTCGACCGCCAGCCGCTCCATCCGCGTCTTGTCGCCCAGGATCGACCCGCCCGTACGGCTGGACGACGGGTCGACCGCCAGCACCGCCACCCGGTGCCCGAGACCCGTGAGCATCGTCCCGAAGGCGTCGATGAACGTGGACTTGCCGACGCCCGGTACTCCGCTGACCCCGATCCGCCGCGCCCGCCCGCTGTGCGGCAGCAGCTCGGTCAGCAACCGCTGCGCCAGCACCCGGTGCTGGGGCCGCGTCGACTCGACGAGGGTGATGGCGCGCGCGACGATCGCCCGCTTCCCGTCGAGCACGCCCTTCACATACGCGTCGACATCGATCACAGCTCGTGCCCGAGTCCGTCCGCCAGCCGCCGCACCAGGTCGTACGCCGCGTCCGGGATGACCGTGCCGGGCGGGAAGACCGCCGCCGCGCCCATCTCCAGGAGCGTCGCCACGTCCTGCGGCGGGATGACCCCGCCGACCACGATCATGATGTCCTCGCGCCCCTCCTCGGCCAGCGCCTCCTTCAGCGCCGGCACGAGCGTGAGATGGCCCGCCGCCAGCGACGACACCCCGACGATGTGCACGTCGGCCTCGACGGCCTGCCGGGCCACCTCGGCGGGCGTCTGGAACAGCGGGCCGACGTCGACGTCGAAACCGAGGTCGGCGAACGCGGTCGCGATGACCTTCTGGCCGCGGTCGTGGCCGTCCTGGCCCATCTTGGCGACCAGGATGCGCGGACGGCGGCCCTCGGCCTCCTCGAAGTCGGACACGAGGGTGCGGGTGCGGTCCACGGCGGGCGACTCCCCGGCTTCGTTGCGGTACACGCCCGTGATCGTACGGATCTGGCTCGCGTGCCGCCCGTACACCTTCTCCAGGGCGTCGGAGATCTCACCGACGGTCGCCTTCGCGCGGGCGGCGTTCACCGCCAGCTCCAGCAGGTTGCCCTCGCCGCCGGCCGCCCGGGTCAGCGCGTCCAGCGCGGCCCGGCACGCCGTCTCGTCGCGCTCCTCGCGCAGCCGCCGCAGCTTGGCGATCTGCTGGGCGCGCACCGAGGAGTTGTCGACCTTCAGCACGTCGATCTGCTCGTCGCTGTCCACCCGGTACTTGTTGACGCCGATCACCGGCTGGCGCCCGGAGTCGATACGCGCCTGGGTGCGGGCCGCGGCCTCCTCGATACGCAGCTTCGGGATGCCGGCGTCGATCGCCTTGGCCATGCCGCCGGCCGCCTCGACCTCCTGGATATGCTGCCAGGCACGGCGCGCGAGGTCGTACGTCAGCTTCTCCACGTAGGCGCTGCCGCCCCACGGGTCGATGACCCGGGTGGTGCCCGACTCCTGCTGGAGCAGCAGCTGGGTGTTGCGGGCGATACGCGCCGAGAAGTCGGTCGGCAGGGCCAGCGCCTCGTCGAGCGCGTTGGTGTGCAGGGACTGGGTGTGGCCCTGCGTCGCCGCCATCGCCTCGACACAGGTGCGCGTGACGTTGTTGAACACGTCCTGCGCGGTCAGCGACCATCCCGACGTCTGCGAATGGGTGCGCAGCGACAGCGACTTGGAGTTCTTCGGGTCGAACTGCCTGACCAGCTTCGCCCACAGCAGGCGCGCCGCGCGCAGCTTGGCGACCTCCATGAAGAAGTTCATGCCGATCGCCCAGAAGAACGACAGCCGGGGCGCGAACGCGTCGACGTCCAGGCCGGCTTCGCGGCCCGCGCGGATGTACTCCACACCGTCCGCGAGCGTGTACGCCAGCTCCAGATCGGCCGTCGCACCGGCCTCCTGGATGTGGTAGCCGGAGATGGAGATCGAGTTGTAGCGGGGCATCCGCTGCGAGGTGAAGGCGAAGATGTCGGAGATGATCCGCATCGATGGCTTCGGCGGATAGATGTAGGTGTTGCGGACCATGAACTCCTTCAGAATGTCGTTCTGAATGGTCCCGGCCAGCTTCTCGGGCGGTACACCCTGCTCCTCGGCGGCGACGATGTACAGCGCGAGGACCGGCAGCACCGCGCCGTTCATCGTCATCGACACCGTCATCTTGTCCAGCGGGATGCCGTCGAACAGCTGCCGCATGTCGTAGATCGAGTCGATGGCCACGCCCGCCATGCCGACGTCACCCGTCACCCGCGGGTGGTCGCTGTCGTAGCCGCGGTGCGTGGGCAGGTCGAAGGCGACCGACAGGCCCTTCTGACCGGCCGCCAGATTGCGCCGGTAGAACGCGTTGGACTCCTCGGCGGTGGAGAAACCCGCGTACTGGCGGATCGTCCACGGCTGGTTGACGTACATCGTCGGGTACGGGCCGCGCAGATACGGCGCCATGCCCGGGTAGGTGCCCAGGAAGTCCAGGCCCTCCAGGTCACGCCCGGTGTACAGCGGCTTGACCGCGATGCCCTCGGGCGTCTCCCACAGCGGCTCGTCGCCGCCGGTGGCCTGCTTGACGGCCGTACGCCACTCGTCGGAGCCGCCCGCCGCGGCCGGGGTCCCCAGTTCGATCCCGGTGAAGTCGGGGATTCCCATCAGGACACTCCCATGCGGTCGAGGGTGGCGGACAGGACGGCGACGGCGTCACAGCCCGCGAAGACATGGCCGTCGACCCCGGGGTGGTCCCCGGGCCGCCCGGCGAGGAACACATGCGCGGCACCGGCTGCCTTCAGCCGCCCGGCGACCTCGGCCGCCTGCTCCTCGTACACGGTGTCGCTGGAGCACAGGCACGCCTCGGTGGCGCCGCTCTCCTCGAAGGTGCCCTCGGTGACCGGCTCGATGCCGCCGGCCTGGAAGAGGTTCGAGGCGAAGGTCAGACGCGCGGTGTGGGCGGCGGCCGGGCCGAGCGCGGCCAGGTAGATCCGCGGCCGGGCGCCGGTCGCGGCCAGATGCGCGTCGGAGCGGGCGCGCAGCGCCTCGTACGCCTCGTCGCGCCGGACCCGCGGCAGACCGCCGGACGGCGGCTCGGGCGCGGGCTCACGCACCACCGGCTGCTCGCCGAGGTGCGGGAACTCGCTGACCCCGGTGACCGGTTCGCGCCGCTTGGCCAGCTTGCCGGTGCGGGCCTCCCAGGTGGCGGCGAGGTCGTCGCGCAGCTGTCCCGAACGCAGCGCGGCGGCCTGGCCGCCCGCCCGCTCGATCCGCTGGAAGAACTCCCAGCCCGCGTGGGCCAGTTCGTCCGTGAGCCGCTCCACGTACCAGGAGCCGCCCGCCGGGTCGATGACCCGGGCGAGGTGGGACTCCTCGATGAGGATGGTCGAGGTGTTGCGGGCGATGCGCCGCGCGAACGCGTCGGGCAGGCCCAGCGCGTGGTCGAAGGGCAGCACGGTCACCGAGTCGGCGCCGCCGACACCGGCCGCGAGCGTGGCGACCGTGGTGCGCAGCATGTTCACCCACGGGTCGCGGCGGGTCATCATCACCGGCGAGGTCACGGCGTGCTGTACCTGGGCGCTCGGCGCCCCGGACACCTCGGTCACCCGTGCCCACAGGCGGCGCGCCGCCCGCAGCTTGGCGATGGTCAGGAACTGGTCGGCGGTGGCCGCGTAGCGGAACTCCAACTGGCCGGCGGCCTGTTCGACCGTCAGCCCGGCCTCGGTCAGCTCCCGCAGATACGCCACACCGGTGGCCAGCGCGGCGCCGAGCTCCTGCGCGGCCGAGCCGCCGGCCTCGTGGTACGGCAGCGCGTCCACGGTCAGGGCCCTGAGCCCCGGGTACTCCTCGGCGCACCGCCGGGCCGGCGCGGCGGCCGGGGCGAACGGCAGGGACGTACCGGTGCGGGCCTCGTGGCCGAGCGGGTCGAAGCCGAGGTTGCCGCGTGCCGCGTCCTTGGCGACGCCGCGCTCCTCGTACAGGGCGAGCAGCGCCTGTGCGGCGGCCTCCGACTCGGCGCCCGCGTCCAGGACGACCGGGGCGAGGTCGAGGTACACGCCGTCGAGGGCGCTGCCGAGGGAGGACACCGGGATGCCCGCCTCGCCGAGGACCAGCCAGAGCGAGGTGACGCCGTTCTCCAGGTCCGCCAGCACCACGCCGTCCGCGGCCGTGGTGTGCCGCTGCCGTACGTCCCAGCCGCCGGCGGTGTTGCCCTCGGGGCGACCACCCCGCACATAGGGGGCGAAGCCGGGCAGGCCGGGGTCGGGCGCGGCGTCACGCGCGGTGTACAGCGGGCGGGAGCGCATCCCGTCCTCGAGTGGGGTGGACAGGGCGTCCTCGGCAGCCGTCCCCGACACGTCCTTGCCCGCCTTGCGCAGCACACCTTCCACCAGGTGTCGCCACTGCTCATGGGTTGCGTCAGGGAACTCGGCGGCCAGCGAGAGCCCGTCGTCAGGCAGGACCGTCATGCTCGGATGCTAGGTCAGATGGTCAAAGGAGCAGCAGGGGGCATGGCTGTGACCTTGCCCTCTTCCAGATTGTGACCTGGGTCTCGGGACCCCGGCGGTGCCCGCGCGGGCACGCTGAACGAGTGGCTCCGGGCCCTGACTTGATAGCCTCGTGGGGCTGGTCGCGCCCCTTCTCCGGGGCCAGGGAATCCGGTGCGAATCCGGAACTGACGCGCAGCGGTGAGGGGGACGGGCGGGGCAGGCACGCCACTGGGAGACCGGGAAGGCGCCCCGCCGGGACGAACCCGAGTCCGAAGACCTGCCGGCACCTCCACGCCCCCGGGCGGGGAGGCCCTCCGCAGGCCGGCTCCGCGTACGAGCCCCGACCCTCAAGGCGTGTATGTCCGTCTCCCCGCCCCAGCCGTCGCTCCCGGATCGGCAGATTCCGTCCACGCCCTGCCGGGTCGTGCTCTGCCGGGACTGCTGCTGCGGCAGCCCCAAGGTGACCGGTGTCGACCACGCGGGTCAGGCCGCCCGGCTGCAGGAGAGCGTCCCGGTCCGTGTCTCGGACTGCCTGGACGTCTGCGACCACGCCAACGTGGTCGTCGTCCAGCCCTCCGCCGCGGCGCGCGCGGCGGGCGCCCGGCCGGTGTGGCTCGGCCTCGTCAACGACCCCGACGCCACCGAGGACGTCATCGCCTGGGTACGGGCCGGTGGGCCCGGAGTTGCTCCCTGCCCGGAGATCCTGGCCTTTCACACCATTTCCCCGCCCTCGTCGCGGGCCTCGGGGAAGGGCTGACCGGCCGCCCGTGGCCCCGCCCTGCGTGCCCGCCACGGGTGCCCGACCGCCACACCTTCACGCCACCCTCGCTCCGTGCCCCCATGGACGGTTGAACATCGAACAGGCGGTCACGCAAGATCGGACGGACCCGTCCGGCCCCGACCGCGAGGTGACGCCCGCCATGTTCACCACCCGTCCCACCCTCCAGGGCACCTTCGGCATGGTGTCCTCCACGCACTGGCTCGCCTCGCAGTCCGCGATGGCGGTGCTGGAGCGAGGCGGCAACGCCTACGACGCCGCCGTGGCGGGCGCGTTCGTGCTGCACGTCGTCGAACCGCATCTGAACGGCCCGGCCGGCGAGGTGCCCATCCTCCTCGCCCCGGCGGGCGGCGAGGTGCGGGTGCTGTGCGGCCAGGGCGTCGCCCCCGCGGACGCCACCGTCGCCCACTACCGCGGCCTCGGCCTGGACCTCGTCCCCGGCACCGGACCGCTGGCCGCCGCCGTGCCCGGCGCCTTCGACGCCTGGATGGTGCTGCTGCGCGACCACGGCACCCTGGCACCCGCCGACGTCCTCGCGTACGCCGTCCACTACGCCGAACACGGGCACGCGCCCGTGGAGCGGGTCGGCGAGACCGTGGAGACCGTGCGCGAGCTGTTCGAGACGGAGTGGACCTCCTCCGCCGAGGTGTATCTGCCCGACGGCGAGCCGCCGCGCCCCGGCGCCCTCTTCCGGAACCCGGCCCTCGCCGCCACCTGGAAGCGCCTGCTCGAGGAGATCTCCGGCGCCGGCGACCGCGTCGCGCAGATCGAGGCCGCGCGCGCGGTGTGGCGTACCGGGTTCATCGCCGAGGCGCTCGTCCGGCAGGCGCAGCGGCCCACCCTCGACACCAGCGGCGAGCGCCACACCGGCACCCTCACCGCCGCCGACCTCGCCGGCTGGTCCGCGACCTACGAGGCCCCCGCGACGTACGAATGGAACGGCTGGACCCTGTGCAAGGCCGGGCCCTGGAGCCAGGGCCCGGTGCTCCTCCAGCAGCTCGCCCTGCTCCCCGACGAGCTGCCGCCGTACGGGTCCGCCGGCTACGTCCACCTGCTCGTCGAGGGCTGCAAGCTGGCCATGGCAGACCGGGAGGCCTGGTACGGCGACGCCGCCGAGGTGCCGCTCGACGACCTGCTGTCCGACGCCTACAACGCCGATCGCCGCCGGCTGGTGGGCGAGGCCGCCTCCTTCGAGCTGCGGCCCGGCAGCCCCGGCGGGCGCGTGCCCCGGCTGGGCGCCCACGCGCGCGGGGAGGCCGCCGCGCCCGGTTCCGTCGCGCCGGGCGCCGGGGAGCCGACGGTCGCCAAGTCGCCCGTGGCGCCGGTGCCGGCCGAGCCCGAGGTCGCCGCGGACGGGCTCACCCGCGGCGACACCTGCCACCTCGACATCGTCGACCGGTGGGGCAACATGGTCGCGGCCACCCCCAGCGGCGGCTGGCTCCAGTCCAACCCCGTCGTGCCCGAACTCGGCTTCCCGCTCGGCACCCGCCTGCAGATGACCTGGCTGGAGGAGGGACTGCCGAACTCCCTGACCCCGGGCCGGCGCCCGCGCACCACGCTCACCCCCAGCATCGCGCTGCGCGACGGCGTGCCCGTCCTCGCCTTCGGCACCCCCGGCGGGGACCAGCAGGACCAGTGGCAGCTGCACTTCTTCCTCGCGGTCGCGCTGCGCGGGCAGGTCCGCGGCGGCCTCGACCTGCAGGGCGCGATCGACGCCCCGAACTGGCACAACGACAGCTTCCCCGGCTCCTTCTACCCGCGCGGGACACGGCCCGGGAGCGTCACCGTGGAGGGCCGCACCGCCCCCGCGGTGATCGACGGGCTGCGGCGGCGCGGTCACGACGTCACGGTCGGCGACGCCTGGTCGGAGGGCCGCCTGTGCGCGGTCGCCCGGGACCCCGGAACGGGGGTGCTGTCCGCCGCGGCGAACCCGCGCGGCATGCAGGGCTACGCCGTCGGACGCTGAGGGGCCCCGAGGGGCAGCGACCACGCGAGTTCACCGGGAGTCCGTCCGCAGGTCACCCGGCGGGCGGGCGTTGTCAGTGGCACGTGTTTCCATGGACGGGTGATCGAAGAAAACGAAACCATCGAAGAGTTTCTCGCCCAGCACGCCACCGACGTGGAGGACGCCGTCCGCAAGGCGGCGGCCGCCGAGATCATGCCCCGCTTCCGCCGGCTCGCCGACCACGAGGTCGACCGCAAGAGCGGACCGCACGACCTGGTGACCGACGCCGACCGGCTCGCCGAGCGGTATCTCACGGAGGCCCTCGGCGCCCTCCTGCCCGGCTCGGTCGTCGTCGGCGAGGAGGCGGTCCACGCGAATCCGTCCGTGTACGACGCGATCCGCGGCGACGCCCCGGTGTGGATCGTCGACCCCGTCGACGGCACCCGCCAGTTCGTGCACGGCGACACGGGCTTCTGCACCCTGGTCGCCCTCGCCCGGCACGGCGTCGTGCTCGCCTCCTGGACCTACGCACCCGCCCTCGACCAGCTGGCCACCGCCGTACGGGGCCGGGGCGCCTTCCTCGACGGCGAGCGGCTGCACGCCGGAGCCCCGGACCCCGGCAGCGACCTGCGCGTCGCCACCTCCCACCCGGACTTCACCACCGACGAGCAGAAGCGGGCCCTGCTCGGCCTGTGGACCGACGGCGTCGCCCCGCGCCCGTGCGGCTCGGCGGGTCTGGAGTACCTGGCCATCGCGCGGGGCGAGTTGGAGGCCACCGCCTTCGGATGGGAGGCCGCATGGGACCACGCTGCCGGACTGCTGCTCGTGGAGGAGGCGGGCGGCGCCCACCTGACGCGCACGGGGGAGCCGTTCCGTATCACCGGGGGCAACGCCCTGCCGTTCACGGCGGCCCGCGACGCCGCCACGGCCCGGCGGGTGGCGGGACTCCTGTCCGGCGGAGCGCGGCGAGCGGCGTAGGAATAGAGTCGGCCGCGGGGGAGCGGAGGTGGGGCGACAAGGCCCCGGCCTATCCTGATTCCTCTAGGCCGCCGCCTGACGAAGGGGTCCGAACGTGCCGTCGATGCTCGACGCAGTCGTGGTGGGTGCGGGACCGAACGGCCTGACCGCTGCCGTGGAGCTGGCCCGCAGGGGCTTCTCCGTGGCCGTGTTCGAGGCACGGGACACCGTCGGCGGCGGGGCCCGCACCGAGGAGCTGACGCTGCCCGGCTTCCGGCACGACCCCTGCTCGGCCGCCCACCCCCTCGGCATCAACTCGCCCGCGTTCCGGGCGATGCCGCTCGACCGCTACGGGCTCGAGTGGCTGCACGCCGGGCTGCCCATGGCCCACCCCTTCGCCGACGGCACCGCCGCCGTGCTGTCCCGGTCCGTCGCCGAGACGGCCGCGTCCTTCGGGCCGCGCGACGCGGGCGCGTACCGCAGGCTGGTCGCCCCGTTCCTGTCCAAGTGGGACACCCTGGCACGGGACTTCATGTCGCTGCCGCTCACCGCGCTGCCCCGCGACCCGGTGACCCTCGCCCGCTTCGGGCTGACCGGGCTGCCGCCGTCGACCTGGCTGATGCGCCGCTTCCGCGACGAACGCGCGCGGGCCCTCTTCTCCGGCCTGGTCGCCCATGTGATGGCCCCGCTGAGCGGCTTCGCGACCGGTGCGATCGGCCTGGTCTTCGCCCTCGCCGCGCACGCCCGCGGCTGGCCCGTCGCCCGGGGCGGCTCCCAGTCCATCTCCGACGCCCTCACCGCCTATCTGAAGGACCTCGGCGGCACCGTCCACACCGACTACGAGGTGAAGCGACTCGACGACCTGCCGCCCGCGCGGGCGTACGTCTTCGACACCTCGCCCACCGCGCTCGCCCGGATCGCCGGCTTCGGCCGGTACTACGAGAACTACCGGTACGGCTCCGGCGTCTTCAAGATCGACTACGCGCTGGACGGCCCCGTGCCCTGGACCGCGCCCGAGGCCCGGCGGGCCGGCACCGTGCAGATCGGCGCGGACAGCGCGGAGATCGGGGCGGCGCTGCGGGCCGCGTCGCGCGAGGGACGCGCACCCGACCGGCCGTTCATGATCACCGTGCAGCCCAGCGTCGTCGACCCCACCCGGGCCCCCGAGGGCAAGCACGTGTTCTGGGCCTACGGCCATGTCCCCAACGGCTGGACGGGCGACCTCACGGACGCCCTGGAACGCCAACTCGAGCGCTTCGCACCGGGGTTCCGTGACCGGGTGCTCGCCCGTGCCACCGCGGGCCCGGCCGAACTCGCCGCCCGCAACGCCAACTACGTCGGCGGCGACGTCGGCTCCGGTGCCGCCACCGGTCTGCGCCTGCTGCTGCGCCCCAAGCTCTCGCTGTTCCCGTACAGCACCCCGCACCCCGCCATCTACCTCTGCTCGTCCGCGACCCCGCCCGGCCCGGGCGTGCACGGCATGGCGGGGCACAACGCGGCCAAGGCGGTCTGGCGCCGCCTGCGCCAGGAGCCCTGAGCCCAGGAGCCCTGAGCCCAGGAGCCCAGGAGCCCAGGAGCCCTGAGCCCAGGGCCCTGAGTCCTGAGCCACGGGCCCCGCGCCTGCGTCGACCGGCCCGTCCTGCTAGGAAGGGCCCATGACCACCATCGAACTCGTCCGGGGCGACATCACACGGCAGACGGCCGACGCGATCGTCAACGCCGCGAACTCCTCCCTGCTCGGCGGAGGCGGCGTGGACGGTGCCATCCACCGGCGTGGCGGCCCCGCGATCCTCGCCGAGTGCCGCGCGCTGCGGGCCTCCCGGTACGGCAAGGGTTTGCCCACCGGACAGGCGGTCGCCACCACGGCCGGCGACCTGCCGGCCCGATGGGTGATCCACACGGTGGGCCCGGTCTGGTCGCGGGACGAGGACCTCTCGGACCTGCTGGCCTCCTGCTACCGCGAGTCCCTGCGCGTCGCCGACGAACTCGGCGCGCGGACGGTCGCCTTCCCCGCCATCTCCACCGGTATCTACGGCTGGCCCATGGACGACGGCGCCCGGATCGCCGTGGAGACCGTGAGGGCGGCGGAGACCCAGGTCGAGGAGGCGCGGTTCGTGCTGTTCGACGCGGCCGCGTACGACGTGTTCGCCAGGCGGCTGGAGGCGTGAACACCGCCCGGGGCTGATCCGTACCCCTCCTCGTGGAGACGCACCAGGCACACCAGTCGGACATGACGAACCGAGGAACCGGAACCCGCAGGGCCGCGCTCGCCGCCGGCCTCGCCCCGCTGCTCCTGGCCACCGCCTGCGGTGGCGGCGACTCGGGCTCGGCAGCCGCGTCGAGCGGCCCGCCGAAGGTCTCCGCCACCGAGGCCGGCGTGGTGGCACCCGCGAAGATCGAGGTGATAGCCGGCCTGACCGGGTGCAAGGTGAAGATCAGGACCGAGGCGAACGAGCTGCGCGAGGGCGTCTGCCGGACGAAGCAGGGCGACTACCTCGTCACGACGTTCCCCGAGGAGAAGCTGAAACGGACCTGGCTGGACTCGGCCTCCGTCTACGGCGGCACGTACCTGGTCGGCACCCGCTGGGTGGTCAGCGGCAAGCCCGCCGTACTGGAACGGCTGCGCCCCCGGATCGGCGGCACCATGGAACAACTGAGAGGCATCGGCCCGAGCACCTGAGCGGAGGGACCCCCGACCTACGTGTCGGATTCTCGCCAGCAGCCCCCCACCCCGTCCCCGATCCTGGACCCATGAACCAGGGGATGCACACCGACGTCGAGCGCTGCGTGCGCGCCGTGCAGTCGAAGGACGCCCGCTTCGACGGGTGGTTCTTCACGGCGGTCGTCACGACCGGGATCTACTGCAGGCCCAGCTGCCCGGCGGTGCCGCCCAGGCCCGCGAACATGCGGTTCCTGCCGAGCGCCGCCGCCTGCCAGCAGGCCGGGTTCCGCGCCTGCAAGCGGTGCCGCCCGGACACCAGCCCCGGCTCACCCGAGTGGAACCAGCGCGCCGACCTCGTGGCCCGCGCCATGCGGCTCATCGCCGACGGCGTCGTGGACCGCGAGGGCGTCCCCGGCCTCGCCGCGCGCCTCGGCTACAGCACCCGCCAGATCGAACGCCAGCTCCTCGCCGAACTCGGCGCCGGCCCGCTCGCCCTGGCCCGCGCCCAGCGCGCCCGGACCGCGCGGCTCCTCATCGAGACGACGCCCCTGTCCATGGCGGACATCGCCTTCGCGGCCGGCTTCGCCTCGGTCCGCACCTTCAACGACACCGTCCGCGAGGTCTTCGCCCTGGCCCCGACCGACCTGCGCGCCCGCGCACCCCGGTCGTCCCAGGGCGGCACCGCCGGAGCCCTCACCCTGCGCCTGCCGTTCCGCGCCCCCCTCAACCCCGACAACCTCTTCGGGCACCTCGCGGCGACCGCCGTGCCCGGCGTGGAGGAGTGGCGGGACGGCGCGTACCGGCGCACGCTCCGGCTGCCGTACGGCCACGGCATCGTGGCGCTGACCCCGCGGCCCGACCACATCGCCTGCCGCCTCACCCTCAGCGACCTGCGCGACCTCACCGTCGCGACCAGCCGGTGCCGGCGGATGCTCGACCTGGACGCCGATCCGGTCGCCGTCGACGACCAGTTGCGCACCGACCCGGTGCTGGCGCCCCTGGTCGACAAGGCCCCCGGCCGCCGGGTGCCGCGCACGGTCGACGAGGCCGAGTTCGCCGTACGGGCGGTGCTCGGGCAGCAGGTCTCCACGGCGGCCGCCCGCACCCACGCGGGCCGCCTGGTCACCGCGCACGGCGATCCGGTGACCGACCCCGAGGGCGGTCTCACCCACCTCTTCCCGGAGCCCGCCGCCCTGGCGTCCGCCGACCCCGAGTCACTGGCGATGCCCCGCAGCCGCCGCACGACCTTCACGACCCTGGTCCGCCGCCTCGCCGACGGCGACCTCCGCCTCGGCCCGGACAGCGACTGGCCCGAGACCCGGGCGGCCCTGCTCTCCCTGCCGGGCTTCGGCCCCTGGACGGTCGACGTCATCGCGATGCGCGCGCTCGGCGACCCCGACGCCTTCCTCCCCACCGACCTCGGCGTCCGCCGCGCCGCCCGTGAACTGGGTCTGCCGTCCACACCCGCGGCCCTCACCGCCCGCGCCGCCGCCTGGCGCCCCTGGCGCGCCTACGCCGTCCAGTACCTGTGGGCGACGGACAGCCACCCCATCAACTTCCTCCCCGCGTAAGGAGAACCGGTGCGACAGCACACCGTCATCGACAGCCCGTACGGCGCCCTCACCCTCGTCGCCGAGGACGGCGTCCTGTGCGGCCTCTACATGACAGCCCAACGCCACCGCCCGGCCGAGGAAACCTTCGGCCCCCGAGACGCAACCCCCTTCGCCCAGACGGAAGAAGAGCTGGAGTCCTACTTCGCAGGCGAGCTCAGGCAGTTCACGATCCCCCTCCACCTGAAGGGCACCCCCTTCCAGCTCACCGTCTGGAACCACCTGCGCGCGATCCCCTACGGCGAGACCCGCACCTACGGTCAACTGGCCGAAGCCCTGGGCAAAAAGGGCGCGTCCCGCGCGGTCGGCCTGGCCAACGGCAAGAACCCGATCGGCATCGTCGTCCCCTGCCACCGAGTCATCGGCGCGACCGGCTCCCTCACCGGCTACGGCGGCGGCCTCCCCCGCAAACAACGCCTGTTGGCCTTCGAGAGCGGCGCCGCGCTGTTCTGACGCCCACTCAGTCGTCCTTCTCGATCCTCCGGAGCAGCTCAGGCAACGCCGTTCCGATCGGTTCCCGTACGACCTCGTCGGCCAGGTCGTCGTACGGTGTCGGTTCCGCGTTCACGATGATCAGGCGGGCGCCGTGGTCCGCGGCGATGCCGGCCAGGCCCGCCGCCGGCTGGACCTGGAGGCTGGAGCCGGCCGCGATGAAGATCTGGCAGGCCTTGGTGATCGCGACCGCCTGGCCGAGGACCTCCGGGTCGAGGCGTTCGCCGAACATCACCGTCGCGGACTTGAGGACGCCCCCGCACTCCAGGCACGGCGGGTCGTCCTCGCCGGCGTCGACGCGGGCCAGGACGTCCTCCATGGGGGAGCGGGCGTGGCACTTGGTGCACACCACCTGCCGTGCGGTGCCGTGCAGCTCCAGGACCTTGCGGGCCGGGAGCCCGGCGAGCTGATGCAGGCCGTCCACGTTCTGCGTGATCACCCGCACCGGCACCCCCGAGCGCTCCAGCTCGGCCACCGCCCGGTGCGCCGCGTTGGGCTCGGGGTTCAGCGCGCCGGTCTCCCGCCGCATCAGCCACGACCGCCGCCGGATGTCCGGGTCGGCCATGTAGTACTCGTACGTCACGAGCTTCTCGGCCTCGGGGTCGCGCCGCCACAGGCCGTTCGGCCCGCGGTAGTCCGGGATGCCGGAGTCGGTCGAGATGCCGGCGCCGCTGAGCAGGGCCACGAGGGGCTTGGTCATGTCGCCGAGAGTAGGACGGGCGGCCGGAGCGCGGCGAATGGATATTCGAGCGAGCGCCTGTACGCCCCGGCTGCCGGTGCTAGCGTGCCAGCATGGCCAAGGTCACCGTGTCGCTCGATGCCGAACTCGTCGTGGAGGCCATGGTCCTCGCGGGTGTCGGCAGCCCCCAGGACGCCGTCGAACTCGTCCTGCGCGACTACGTCCAGCGCGGGCACCGCACCGAGGCACGGGTCGCCGAGCGCGACGACGCCCTGCGCGACGTGGACGTCCGGCCCCGGGACGTCGAGGGCTGACGTCCGGGTCAGGCCACCTTGCGACCGTTCTCCAGTTCCACCGGCCCCGTGCCGTCCGCCAGGGCGTCCAGCGCGGCCAGGACGCGGCGGCCCGGAGCGCCCGGCAGATGATCGGCGAGTTCCTCGCGGGGCACCAGGCGCCAGGACAGCAGCTCCTGCTCCTGGAGGCGGATCGCCTTCAGGTCGTCCGCGGTGAGCACCCCGCCGTCGTACAGGTATGCCACCAGCGGCGGCCGGCCCGCCCCCTGCACCCAGTCCACCGCCGGCAGCCGACCCGGCTCGCGGTCCAGCCCGATCTCCTCCAGGGGCTCGCGGCGCGCGCCCTGCCGGGGCGTCTCACCGGCGTCCGACTCGATCGTGCCGCCGGGCAGCGCCCAGCCCTCGCGGTAGTTCGGCTCCACGAGCAGCACCCGGCCCTCTTCGTCCCGGAAGAGAGCGGCGGCGTCGGCGAGGACACGGGGGAGCCCCGCGATGTACGTGGCGCAGTCCTGTGCCGGGGGCGTCGAGGTCATTCGGGAAGGGTGACCGGCTGGGCGATCGTGGAACCCGCGCCCGCCTGCGCACCCAGCTCCGCCAGCCGCAGCGTCCGCTCCGCCAGCTCGCTGATCCGCACTCCGTCGAAGCCGAAGACCGCGCTGCGCACCGTGTCCTCCAGCGGCTCCGTCCACTGCGCCGGGATCGCCGACGCGCCGCCCAGCACGCCCGCCACCGACCCGGCCGTCGCCCCGTTGGAGTCGGTGTCCAGGCCGCCGCGCACGGTGAGCGTGATGGTGCGGGTGAAGTCGCCGTCGCCGTACAGCAGCCCCGCCGTGAGGACGGCCGCGTTCGGGACGGTGTGGATCCAGCCGAGGCCCGCCGTCTCCTCGGCCACCGTGGCGAGCGTGTCCTCCCAGGACATCCGCGCCTCGTGCAGCGTCGCCACCCGGCGCACGGTACGGGCGAGCCGGCTGCTCGCCGGGATCACCGCGAGCGCCCGGTCGACGGCCTCCCGGACCGTGGCCGCGGTGAACGCCGCCGAGATCAGCGCAGCCGCCCACATCGCGCCGTACACCCCGTTCCCGGTGTGCGAGAGCACCGCGTCCCGGCGGGCCAGGGAGGCGGCGCGGGCGGGGACGCCGGGCGAGGTCCAGCCGTAGACGTCGGCGCGGATGAGGGCGCCGATCCACTCCTGGTGCGGATTGTCGTAGGTGGCGGTGAGCGGCGGCTTCAGGCCGTTCGCGAGATTGCGGTACGCCGCCCGCTCCGCCGTGAAGGTCTGCAGGAACGGCAGGCGCAGCAGCCACAGGTCCCCGACCTGCTCGGTGCTGAAGCCGAAGCCGTGCCGCTCCAGCAGGTCGAGGCCGAGGATCGCGTAGTCGACGTCGTCGTCGCGGCAGCTGCCGTGGATACGGCCGCGCACGCACTGCCGCCACTCGGGCCGCATCGAGCGCCCGTCCTCCTCGTCGGCCGGCTCCGGCAGATAGTCGGTGAGCGGCAGGGCCGCGGCCCTGCGCAGATAGCGGTCGATCCGGTCGCGCGTCCACACCTCGCCCTGCTCGACCGGTTTGCCGAGCATGTTGCCGGCGATCCGGCCCAGCCAGCCGCCGAGGATGCGGTCGGCGAGCTCCGGTTCCGTGTCCACAGCGGTCATAGGACCGGTCTACCCGATTCAGGCGACCGCCCACGCGCCCGGCACGCCGGAGCCGTCCCGGCCCGGCCCACGCTCCGGCGGGGCATGGCGGTCCGGGGTGTCGCCGGTTAAGGTCGCAGCGGCGCGACTGGCCCCGACCTGTGCGGGGCCCGGAGAGCAAGGGGATACAGGTGACACAGCGCGTGCTCATCGCCGCGGACAAGTTCAAGGGGTCGCTCACGGCCGTGGAGGTCGCGGAGCGGGTCACAGCCGGTCTGCGCCGGGCCGTCCCGACGGTCCAGGTCGAGGCCCTGCCGGTCGCCGACGGCGGTGACGGCACCGTCGACGCCGCGGTCGCGGCCGGTTTCGAGCGGCGTGAGGCGCGGGTCGCCGGACCGCTCGGCGACGAGGTGACGGCGGCGTTCGCGCTGCGCGGCGACACCGCGGTCGTGGAGATGGCCGAGGCCAGCGGCCTCCAGCGGCTCCCCGCGGGCGTCCTCGCCCCGCTCACGGCGTCCACCCACGGCTCCGGCGAGCTGCTGCGCGCGGCCCTCGACGCCGGGGCCCGCACCATCGTCTTCGGCGTCGGCGGCAGCGCCACCACGGATGGCGGCGCCGGGATGCTCACCGCGCTCGGCGCACGTCTGCTCGACGCCGACGGGGAGCCGGTGGCGCCGGGCGGAGGCGGCCTCGCCGACCTGGCCACGGCCGACCTGTCCGGGCTCGACCCCCGGCTGGCCGAGGTCGACCTGATCCTCGCCAGCGACGTCGACAATCCGCTGACCGGCCCGAAGGGCGCACCGGCGGTGTACGGCCCGCAGAAGGGGGCGTCCCCGGACGACGTGGCCACGCTGGACGCGGCCCTCGCGCACTACGCCAAGGTCCTGGAGGCCGCCGTCGGCCCCCGGGCCGCCGAACACGCCTCGGCGCCCGGTGCCGGAGCCGCCGGCGGCATCGGGTACGGCGCCCTGCTGCTCGGCGCCCGCTTCCGGGCCGGCATCGAGGTCATGCTCGACGTCTTGGGCTTCGCGCCGGCCGTGGAACGCGCCTACCTGGTGATCACCGGGGAGGGCTCCCTCGACGAGCAGACCCTGCACGGCAAGGCCCCGGCCGGTGTCGCGGCGGCGGCCCGCGCGGCCGGCAAGGAGGTCGTCGCGGTGTGCGGCCGTCTCGCCCTCGCGCCCGAGGCCCTGGGCCGGGCCGGCATCCGGCGGGCGTACCCGCTGACGGACGAGGAGCCGGACGTGACGGTGTGCATCGCGGACGCCGGACCGATCCTGGAGCGGGTCGCGGAACGCATCGGCCGGGACTTCCTGGTCTGAGCCGCCCAGCGCCCCGGAAGCACGAAAGGGCCCCGGACCGAATCGGTCCGGGGCCCTTCCCGTCACAGCACGCGGAGCGCTACGGCAGCTGGGCCGCCCGCGCCTCACGCCGGTTGCCGCGGAAGTTGTTCACCCGGCGGGCCGTGGCGAACAGCGGGATCACCGCGCCCATCACCAGCTGGAGCGCGCAGCCCGTCTGGAGGAGCAGCTGACCGCTCGGGGCGTCGAACGCCCAGGCGGCGAGCAGACCCATGGACACCACGATCCACGACAGCATCGCGATCGCGAGACGGCCACGCGGCTTCGGGTACTCCACCCGGCTCACCATCAGCCAGGCCGTGCCCAGGATCGCCAGGAGCGTCGCCACGAAGGGCAGCTCGAGCAGCACGATCGAGACCACGGTCAGCGCGCCGAACGGCGAGGGCATCCCCTGGAACATGCCGTTGGGGACGGACACGCACGAGAACCGCGCAAGCCGCAGCACCACCGCCAGCAGCACCACGATCGCTCCGACCGCGGCCACTCTCTGGTGCGCGTCGTTCGCGACCATGCCGTAGACGAGGACGAAGTACGCCGGGGCCAGACCGAAGCTGATCAGGTCGGACAGGTTGTCCAGCTCGGCGCCCATCGGGGACGAGCGGAGCTTCCTGGCGACCAGGCCGTCGAACAGGTCGAACACGGCCGCGCACAGCATCAGGATGACGGCGGTGGCGGCGCTGTGGCGCGCCATGCCGCTCTCCTCGCTGCCCGTGAGGTGCGGGATCAGGATGCCGGTGGTGGTGAAGTACACCGCCATGAAGCCGCACGTGGCGTTGCCGAGGGTGAGGGTGTCCGCTATCGACAGGCGGAGGGAGAGCGGCATCTCCTCCTCTTCTTCGTCGACCTCGTCCGCGCCCGGCACCCAGCCCGGCTGTGTCTCTGGATCAATCACGGTCAATGCGAGTCACCCCAGCCACGGTCTTCTGCCCGACCTCGACCGCGACCTCCACGCCCTCCGGCAGGTAGATGTCGACACGGGAGCCGAAGCGGATCAGACCGATGCGGTCGCCCTGCTCGACCTTCGTGCCCTGCGGGATGTAGGGGACGATGCGACGTGCGACGGCGCCGGCGATCTGAATCATCTCGATGTCGCCGAGTTCGGTGTCGAAGTGCCAGACTACGCGCTCGTTGTTCTCGCTCTCCTTGTTGAACGCCGGCACGAACCCGCCGGGGATGTGCTCGACGGACGTCACCGTGCCGGAGAGCGGCGCGCGGTTGACGTGGACGTTGAGCGGGCTCATGAAGATCGCGACGCGGGTGCGGCCGTCCTTCCACGGCATGATGCTCTGCACCACACCGTCGGCCGGGGAGATGACCCGGCCCTGGGCGATCTCGCGCTCGGGGTCGCGGAAGAACCACAGCATGCCCGCCGCCAGAGCGGTGGCGGGTACGGCCACGGCCTTGGCGACGCCGGAGCGGCGTGCGCGGGCCAGGCTGAGGGCTGCGGTGGCGACGGTCGGGAGAAGCCACGGCGATGCTCCGCGCGCGAGGCGTACGCCGGCCCGGCTGTCGCGTGGTGCAGAGGTTTGGCTGTGGGGCATGGATGACCTTCGTAGCGGATGATGCCGCGCTTCAACGGGGGACGGCGGCTTTCCGGGGATCGTACCGGTCGCGGCCCACAACTGGGCAAGCCAGGAAGCCGAGTCGGCGGCTGAAGCGTATGTACGGGGTGTGATCTTCTTCTCGAAGAAAACACCCCGAACTCGGACATTCAGCCTTGGAACCGATACTCTTCGAGCAGCCTGCGACCGATGATCATTTTCTGGATCTCGGCGGTACCTTCACCGATGAGCAGCATCGGAGCCTCACGGTAGAGGCGCTCGATCTCGTACTCCTTGGAGAAGCCGTAGCCGCCGTGGATCCGGAAGGCATCCTCCACGACCTCCTTGCAGTATTCGGAGGCGAGGTACTTCGCCATCCCTGCTTCGAGGTCGTTTCGCTCACCGGAGTCCTTTTTGCGTGCCGCGTTCACCATCATGGCATGCGCGGCCTCCACCTTGGTAGCCATCTCGGCCAGCTTGAACTGAATGGCCTGGTGCTGGGCGATCGGCTTGCCGAAAGTGTGACGCTGCTGGGCGTACCGGACGCCCAGTTCGAAGGCACGCTGAGCGACGCCGCAGCCACGCGCCGCCACGTTGACGCGGCCGACTTCGACGCCGTCCATCATTTGGTAAAAACCTCGGCCGGTGACGCCGCCGAGCACCCGATCGGCCGGAATGCGCAGGCCGTCCATGATGAGCTCGGTCGTGTCGACGCCCTTGTAGCCCATCTTGTCGATCTTGCCGGGGATGGTCAGGCCCGGACGGACCTCACCGAAGCCCGGCTCCTTCTCCACGAGGAAGGTGGTCATCGACTTATGGGGCGCGGTGCCCTCGGGGTGTCCTTCGTCACTTCGGACCAGAACGGCCACCAGAGACGACGTTCCGCCGTTCGTCAGCCACATCTTCTGGCCGTTGAGGACGTACTCCTCGCCGTCCTTCACCGCCTTCGACGTGATCGCGGACACATCCGAGCCGAGGGCCGGCTCCGACATCGAGAAGGCCCCGCGGATGTCGCCGGCCGCCATCCGGGGCAGGAAGTGGTCCTTCTGCTCCTGCGTGCCGTGCTGCTTCAGCATGTACGCCACGATGAAGTGCGTGTTGATGATGCCGGACACCGACATCCAGCCGCGGGCGATCTCCTCCACGCACAGCGCGTAGGTCAGGAGCGACTCGCCCAGACCCCCGTACTCCTCGGGGATCATCAGGCCGAAGAGGCCGAGTTCCTTCAGACCGTCGACGATCTGCTGCGGGTACTCGTCGCGGTGCTCCAGCTCGGTGGCGACCGGGATGATCTCCTTGTCCACGAAGTCGCGGACGGTGGAGAGGATCTCCTGCTGGATGTCGGTCAGACCGGCGGTCTGGGCGAGACGGGCCATCGCTTACTTCCCCTGTTCCCTCAGCTCGGGGCGGCCCGGCTGCTCGCCGCCGCGCTCCTTGATGTACGTCTCGGTGGGCACCATCACCTTGCGGCGGAAGACGCACACCAGCGTGCCGTCCTGCTTGTAGCCCTTGGTCTCCACGTAGACGATGCCGCGGTCGTTCTTCGACTTCGACGGCCACTTGTCGAGCACGGTCGTCTGGCCGTAGATCGTGTCGCCGTGGAAGGTCGGCGCCACGTGCCTGAGCGACTCGATCTCCAGGTTGGCGATCGCCTTGCCGGAGATGTCCGGCACGGACATGCCGAGCAGCAGCGAGTAGATGTAGTTCCCGACGACGACGTTCTTGCCGAAGTCCGTCGTCTTCTCCGCATAGTTCGTGTCCATGTGGAGCGGGTGGTGGTTCATGGTGAGGAGGCAGAACAGGTGGTCGTCGTACTCCGTGACCGTCTTGCCCGGCCAGTGCTTGTACGTCGCCCCGACCTCGAACTCCTCGTAGGTGCGTCCGAACTGCATGACGGTCAGGCCTCCGGGATCTCGAACTTCGACGTGCGCTTCATGCCGGCGGCGCGCCCCTTGCCCGCGATGACCAGGGCCATCTTGCGGCTGGCCTCGTCGATCATCTCGTCGCCGAGCATCGCCGAGCCCTTCTTGCCGCCCGCCTCGGACGTGTAGTAGTCGTACGCGTCCAGGATCAGCTCGGCGTGGTCGTAGTCCTCCTGCGACGGCGAGAAGATCTCGTTGGACGCCTCGACCTGGCCCGGGTGCAGCACCCACTTGCCGTCGAAGCCGAGCGCGGCGGCGCGCTGCGCGACCTCGCGGTAGCCCTCGACGTTGCGGATCTGCAGGTAGGGGCCGTCGATCGCCTGGAGGTCGTTGGCACGGGCGGCCATCAGGATCTTCATCAGGATGTAGTGGTAGGCGTCCGCCGGGTAGCCGGGCGGCTGCTCGCCCACGACCAGCGACTTCATGTTGATGGACGCCATGAAGTCGGCCGGGCCGAAGATGATGGTCTCCAGGCGCTGCGAGGCCTGGGCGATCTCGTTGACGTTGTTCAGGCCCTGGGCGTTCTCGATCTGCGCCTCGATGCCGATCTTGCCGACCTCGAAGCCCATCGTCTTCTCGATCTGGGTCAGCAGCAGGTCCAGCGCGACGACCTGCTGGGCCGTCTGCACCTTCGGCAGCATGATGCAGTCGAGGTTCTGGCCGGCGCCCTCGACGACCGTGACGACGTCCCGGTACGTCCACTCCGTCGTCCAGTCGTTGACGCGGACGACGCGCGTCTTGCCCGTCCAGTCGCCCTCGTTGAGGAACTTGACGATGGTGTGCCGCGCCTCGGGCTTGGCGAGCGGCGCGCACGCGTCCTCCAGGTCGAGGAAGACCTGGTCCGCCGGGAGGCCCTGCGCCTTCTCCAGGAAGCGCGGGTTGCTTCCCGGCACCGCGAGACAGGAGCGGCGGGGACGCAGACGGTTGACGGTCATGCGGGGACCTCCAGGGGGTCGAGCTTGTTCGCTTTCCGGATCTCGTCGACGATGCGGCCGATGATCCCGGTGATGTCGAAGTCCTTCGGGGTGAAGACGGCGGCCACTCCGGCTTCCTTCAGCTGCTCGGCGTCACCATTCGGGATGATGCCACCGGCGATCACGGGTATATCTGTGGCACCGGCCACACGGAGGCGTTCCAGGACGTCAGGCACGAGCTGCGCGTGCGACCCGGACAGGATCGACAGGCCCACCGCGTGCACGTCCTCGGCGAGGGCCGCGTCCACGATCTGCTCCGGCGTCAGCCGGATGCCCTGGTACACCACCTCGAAGCCGGCGTCGCGGGCCCGTACGGCGATCTGCTCGGCGCCGTTGGAGTGCCCGTCCAGGCCGGGCTTGCCGACCAGGAAGCGCAGCTTGCCGACGCCCATGTCCTTCGCCGTCAGCTCCACCTTGCGGCGCACCTGGGACAGGGCCGAGCCCTCCTCGGCCGGGATCGCGACCGGCGCCGAGGACACCCCGGTCGGGGCGCGGAACTCGCCGAACACCTCGCGCAGCGCCCCGGCCCACTCGCCGGTGGTGACACCGGCGCGGGCGCACTCCAGGGTGGCCTCCATGAGGTTGTCGGTGCCCTTCGCGGCCTCCTTCAGCCGCTCCAGCGCCTTGCAGGGGCGCGGGTGGTTGAACGGCGGCTGGTACCGCGTGTCGCGCCAGTGCTGGAGCGAGGCGATGACCCGTGCCTCGACGGCCGGGTCCACCGTCTGGATCGCGGTGTCCAGGTCCGCGGTCAGCGGGTTGGGCTCGGTCGTCTCGAAGATGTTGACGCCGACGATCTTCTCCCGGCCGGACTCGATCCGGCCCCGGCGCTCCGCGTGCGAGGCGACGAGCTGCGACTTGAGGTAGCCGGACTCGACGGCCGCCATCGCGCCGCCCATCTCCTGGATCCGCTCGATCTCGGCGAAGGACTCCTCGACCAGCGCCGCGACCTTCGCCTCGATGACGTGCGAGCCCTCGAAGATGTCCTCGTACTCCAGCAGATCGCTCTCGTGCGCGAGGACCTGCTGGATGCGCAGCGACCACTGCTGGTCCCAGGGGCGGGGCAGGCCCAGGGCCTCGTTCCAGGCCGGCAGCTGCACGGCACGCGCGCGGGCGTCCTTCGACAGCGTCACGGCCAGCATCTCCAGCACGATCCGCTGGACGTTGTTCTCCGGCTGCGCCTCGGTCAGGCCGAGGGAGTTGACCTGGACGCCGTAGCGGAAGCGGCGCTGCTTGGGGTTCTCGATGCCGTACCGCTCGCGGGTGATGCGGTCCCAGATGCGGCCGAACGCCCGCATCTTGCACATCTCCTCGATGAAGCGGACGCCCGCGTTCACGAAGAAGGAGATACGGGCCACGACGTCGCCGAACTTCTCCTCGGGGACCTGCCCCGAGTCGCGCACGGCGTCGAGGACGGCGATGGCGGTGGACATCGCGTACGCGATCTCCTGGACCGGTGTGGCGCCCGCCTCCTGCAGGTGGTAGCTGCAGATGTTGATCGGGTTCCACTTCGGGATGTGGGAGACCGTGTACGCGATCATGTCCGTCGTCAGGCGGAGCGAAGGCCCCGGCGGGAAGACGTGCGTCCCCCGGGACAGGTACTCCTTGACGATGTCGTTCTGGGTCGTGCCCTGGAGCCTGGTGATGTCGGCGCCCTGCTCCTCGGCGACGACCTGGTAGAGCGCCAGCAGCCACATGGCGGTGGCGTTGATCGTCATCGAGGTGTTCATCTGCTCCAGGGGGATGTCCTGGAACAGCCGGCGCATGTCACCGAGGTGCGCGATCGGCACCCCGACCCGGCCGACCTCGCCGCGGGCGAGGATGTGGTCGGAGTCGTACCCGGTCTGGGTGGGCAGGTCGAACGCCACCGACAGACCGGTCTGCCCCTTGGCGAGGTTGCGCCGGTACAGCTCGTTGGACGCCTCGGCCGTCGAGTGACCGGCGTACGTCCGCATGAGCCACGGACGGTCCTTCTGACGCTCGTCTTCCTGACGCTCTGTCATCCCCCGGCCCTCAGATGTTCCGGAAGCGGTTGATGGAGTCGAGGTGCTTGGCGCGCAGCTCCTGGTCGCGCACGCCCAGGCCCTCCTCGGGGGCGAGGCACAGCACGCCGACCTTGCCCTGGTGGAGGTTGCGGTGCACGTCGTAGGCGGCCTGGCCGGTGTCCTCCAGGGAGTACACCTTGGACAGGGTCGGGTGGATCTTGCCCTTCGCGATGAGCCGGTTGGCCTCCCAGGCCTCGCGGTAGTTGGCGAAGTGCGAGCCGATGATGCGCTTCAGGGACATCCACAGGTAGCGGTTGTCGTACTGGTGCATGTAGCCCGAGGTGGAGGCGCAGGTGGTGATGGTGCCGCCCTTGCGGGTGACGAAGACCGAGGCGCCGAAGGTCTCGCGGCCGGGGTGCTCGAAGACGATGTCGATGTCCTCGCCGCCGGTGAGCTCGCGGATGCGCTTGCCGAAGCGCTTCCACTCCCTGGGGTCCTGGGTGTTCTCGTCCTTCCAGAACTTGTAGTCCTCGGCGTTGCGGTCGATGATCGCCTCGGCGCCCATCGAGCGGCAGATGTCGGCCTTCTGCGGCGAGGAGACGACACAGATCGGGTTGGCGCCGCCGGCGAGGGCGAACTGGGTGGCGTACGAGCCGAGTCCGCCGCTCGCGCCCCAGATCAGGACGTTGTCGCCCTGCTTCATGCCGGCACCGTTGCGGGAGACCAGCTGGCGGTAGGCGGTGGAGTTCACCAGGCCCGGGGCCGCGGCCTCCTCCCAGCTGAGGTGGCCCGGCTTGGGCATCAGCTGGTTGGACTTGACGAGGGCGATCTCGGCGAGGCCGCCGAAGTTCGTCTCGAAGCCCCAGATGCGCTGCTCGGGGTCGAGCATCGTGTCGTTGTGCCCGTCGCTGGACTCCAGCTCGACGGAGAGGCAGTGCGCGACGACCTCGTCGCCGGGCTTCCAGGAGTTGACGCCCGGGCCGGTGCGCAGGACGACGCCCGCGAGGTCGGAGCCGATGATGTGGTACGGCAGGTCGTGGCGCTTGGCCAGCTCGCTGGTGCGGCCGTAGCGCTCCAGGAAGCCGAAGGTGGACAGCGGCTCGAAGATCGACGTCCACACCGAGTTGTAGTTGACCGACGAGGCCATGACGGCCACCAGGGCCTCGCCCGGGCCGAGCTCGGGCAGGGGCACGTCGTCGAGGTGGATCGACTTGCGCGGGTCCTTGTCGCGGGTCGGCAGGCCCGCGAACATCTCCGTCTCGTCCTTGTGCACGGTGATCGCGCGGTACGACTCGGGGAGCGGGAGGGCGGCGAAGTCCTCCGACGTGGAGTCGGGCGACTGGATCGCGGCCAGGATGTCCTTCGTGGTCACGTGTTGCCTCCGGCGGTGTGCGCCCTGAGGGAGGGGCGCTGAGGGTTACGTCGTTGCTGCTGAGGGTTTTTCGGGGGTGCCGTCGGTTCGGCCGGTGGTGCTGTTCGGCAGCGCGTGGTGGCGCGGGAGGTTGCCTGTGACGCAGGCGCCGGGCGCGCAGGCCCCGGGAGGGGCTTGCGGGGACAGCCGGCGTACGCATGGTCTCTGCACGCCGGCCGCCCGGACCTCTTCAACGTATGGCACGGCGTGTCATCCGGCAAGGCACTGCGTGCCAGAAGTTGCCCTCAGATGAAATCTTTACGTAACAAATGAGCGATGATCGATCGAACGGCCTTCGGAAGCCGCCAGAAAAGGGCCCCTGACATGCCAAAACGGCCACCCGGGCGGGTGGCCGTCGTCACAGCGGGGGAGTGGCCGAACCCACTCCCGTACGGGCGTCTCAGCGCTCCTTGAGGGCCTGCTCGATGGTGCGCATGACCTCGTCCAGCGGGGCGTCCGTCCGCGCCACCGTCACCAGGACCTCGCCGTCGGAGGCCACCGAGGCCGTCGTGGTGCGCGGGGCGCTCTCGCGGCCCGCGCCGATCCCGGTCCCGAACGTGCGGCGCACGATCGCGAAGGCGTGGTCGAGTTGCGCCTCGACGTCGCCCTGCCCGCCGGCCCGCAGCCAGCGCCGCAGCACGTGGTTGTGGGCGGTGACCACCGCCGACGCCGCGACCTCCGCGAGCAGCGGGTCGTCGTTGGCGTCGTCGTCGTGCGCGTGCTCGTCGAAGTGGCCGAGGAGATAGCGGGTGAACAGACGCTCGTAGCGGGCGACCGAGGCGATCTCCGCCTCGCGCAGGGTGGGCACCTCGCGGGTCAGCTTGTAGCGGGCGACCGAGATCTCCGGCCGGGCCGCGTACATCCGCATGACCTCCTTGATGCCCCGGCACACCGTGTCGAGCGGGTGCTCGTGCGGCGGGGCGGCGTTGAGCACCGCCTCGGCGCGGACCAGGGTGTCGTCGTGGTCCGGGAAGATCGCCTCTTCCTTGGAGCGGAAGTGACGGAAGAAGGTGCGGCGGGCGACGCCGGCCGCGGCCGCGATCTCGTCGACCGTGGTCGCCTCGTACCCCTTGGTCGCGAACAGCTCCATGGCCGCGGCCGCCAGTTCGCGGCGCATCTTGAGCCGTTGGGCGGCGGCTCGGCCGCCGGCGGTGCTCTCCGGCGCGTCGGGCGAAGCTGGTGTACGTGAGGACCTGGCGGGCTGGGACATGACCCGAACGTACTGCATGTCCGCAGCTCGATGCGCGTGTACGGGGTTTCCCCCGCCCTGGGCGGGCGGGGGTCCTCCGGCCGGGTCGAGCAGTCCGCCCCAGTCCCTCTCGCTCCGGAACCAGTCGCCGATGCCGTCAGCGCCGGGCATATTCGCGGAAGCCGCGGCCCGTCTTGCGGCCGAGGCAGCCCGCGGCCACCAGGTGCTCCAGCAGGGGCGCCGGAGCGAGGCCCGGGTCGCGGAACTCGCGGTGCAGGACCTTCTCGATCGCCAGCGAGACGTCCAGCCCGACGACGTCCAGCAGCTCGAACGGGCCCATCGGGTAGCCGCCGCCCAGCTTCATCGCGGCGTCGATGTCGTCGAGCGACGCGTAGTGCTCCTGCACCATCTTGATCGCGTTGTTGAGGTACGGGAACAGCAGGGCGTTCACGATGAACCCGGCCCGGTCGCCGCAGTCCACGGCGTGCTTCCTGATCTTCGTGCAGACCTCGCGGACGGTGGCGTGCACGTCGTCGGCGGTCAGGACGGTACGGACGACCTCGACCAGCTTCATGGCCGGGGCCGGGTTGAAGAAGTGCATGCCGATCACGTCCTGCGGACGCGAGGTGGCGCGGGCGCACGCGACGACGGGCAGCGAGGACGTCGTGGTGGCGAGCACCGCGCCCGGCTTGCAGACCTTGTCCAGCGCCGCGAACAGCTGCCGCTTGACGTCCAGGTCCTCGGCGACGGCCTCCACGGCCAGGTCGACGTCGGCGAACGCGTCGTAGCTGCCGGCCGCGGTGATCCGGTCCAGGGTCTGCGCGGCGGCCTCGGCGGTCATCCGGCCCTTGTCCACGGACCGCGACAGCGACTTGCCGATCCGGGCCTTCGCGGTCTGCGCCTTCTCCTCGCTGCGGGCGGCGAGGACGACCTCGTACCCGGCCTTGGCGAAGACCTCGGCGATACCGGACGCCATGGTGCCGGAGCCGGCGACGCCGACGGAGCGGACGGTCCGGCCGGGCGTCAGGGCGGGGCCGTCCAGCGGCGTCAGCGCGTCCCGCACGACGGTGGCGCTGCCGGGAGCCTCGTAGGTGTAGAAGCCGCGGCCCGACTTACGGCCCGACAGGCCCGCCTCGCTGAGCTGCTTGAGGATCGGGGCGGGTGCGTGCAGCCGGTCGCGGGACTCGGCGTACATGGCGTCCAGGACCGTGCGGGCGGTGTCGATGCCGATCAGGTCGAGCAGGGCGAGCGGCCCCATGGGCAGCCCGCAGCCCAGCCGCATCGCGGCGTCGATGTCCTCTCGGGAGGCGTACTTGGCCTCGTACATCGCGGCGGCCTGGTTGAGATAGCCGAACAGCAGGCCGTCGGCGACGAATCCGGGCCGGTCGCCGACGGCGACGGGCTCCTTGCCGAGGTCCAGGGCGAGGTTGGTGACCGCGGTGACGGCCGTCGGCGCGGTCAGCACCGAGGAGACGACCTCGACGAGCTTCATGGCCGGTGCCGGGTTGAAGAAGTGCAGACCGAGCACGCGCTCGGGACGGGCCGAGTCGGCCGCCAGCCGGGTCACCGACAGGGCGTTGGTGCCGGTCGCGAGGATCGTCTCGGGACGGACGATGCCGTCCAGCTCCCGGAAGATCTGGTGCTTGATCTCGTACGACTCCGGAGCGACCTCGATGACCAGGTCCGCGTCGGCCGCGGCCCCCAGATCGGTGCAGGTGCGGACACGGGCGAGGGCGTCCGCGCGCTCCTGCTCGGTCAGCCGGCCGCGTGCCACGGCACGGGCGGTGGAGGACTCCAGGGCGGCGACGGCCTGGGCGGCCGCGGCCTCGCTGACGTCGATGCCGACGACCTCGCGGCCTGCCTTGGCGAGGACTTCGATGATGCCGGTGCCCATGGTGCCGAGGCCGACCACGGCGACGGTCTTCAGCGGGGACAGTGAGGTGTCGGACAGGGGAGTGGCCATCGCGGGACTCCAGGAATGAGGGTGACGACTGGGAACGCGTCCGGACGCGCCGGACGCGGAGAAGGTGCGGGTGTTGCCGGGCTGCGAGCGCACACGCCCGGGGCCGTCGCTGCGGACGTGCACACGTCCGAGGAGCGGTGATGACCGACCGGCCCTGTCCCGTGGCCGTGTCGTACTGCGGTACCTGGGGCACCGAACCGACTGCTCTCGCGAGGGCTGCGTCACCAGGCCGCCGCGAGGGGGTGCGAGTGGGTAACTCGCTCGTCTGAGCTTAACTCCCGGGTAACGAGCGCGCCACCCCCCGGGTTTGTGATGTAGGTCCCGCGCCCCCGGCCGCGCGCCTAATCTCTTCCCATGAGCGAAGAGTTGCGATCACTCACGGAGCGCTTACGGCAGGAGTCCGGAGCGACACCCGCGTACGACCGCCTCGTGGCCACCGGCGACCCCGACGAACTGGCGGAGGTGCTGACCGCGCCCGGACAGCCGCTGTGGGCCAGGGAGTTGGCCGCCTTCCGGCTGGGACTCGCGGGCGACCGGCGGGCGTTCGAGTCCCTCGTCCTGCTGCTCAACCACCGGGACCCGCAGCGCTGCGCCTCCGCCGCCCACGCCCTCGCCCGACTCGGCGACCCGCGCACCGCCCGCGCGGCCGCCGCCCTCGCCACCAACGAACTGCGGGTCGCCTACGCGCTGCACCCGGTCCGTCTCCTGGTCGAACTGCGCGCCCCCGAGGCGGTGCCGGCCCTGATCACCACCCTGGAGCGGCGGCTGCGCCCGCACGACCCCTACCGCCGGGTCGCCCTCGCCTGCGTCGAGGGGCTGGGCACGCTCGGCGACGACCGGGCCCGGCGGGTCCTCAACGAGGCGCTGGCCCATCCGGCCCTGGCGGAGGCGGCGGTCCAGGCCCTGGCCCGCATCCCGAGCCGGCGCTGAGCGGCCGGCCCTTCAGCCGGCCGTCAGCTCCCGGGCGTACCGCACCTCGGGCACCGGCACCCCGTCCACCTCGAAGGGCTCCTCGGCGCCGTCCGGCCCGAAGCCCGCCCGCGCGTAGAAGCGCCGGGCCCGGACGTTGTCCCGCAGCACCCACAGCAGCATGCGCCGGTGCCCGGCGAGCGAGCACCGGCGCACCGACTCCGCCAGCAGGGCGCGGCCGGCCCCGGTGCCGATCCGGGCCGGATCCACGTACAGCGCGTACAGCTCGGCGTCCTCGGTACGGCTGCCGTCGTCCTCACGGTAGGGGCCGTGACAGCCCCAGCCGACGACCCGGCCGCCGTCCTCCGCCACCAGGTTCACCACCGTGCCGTCGCCGCCCGCGAGATGCGCGCGCCGCCGCTCGGCGTCCTCGGCCACGTCCAGGGCGTCGAGGTAGGACTGCGGCACGATCCCCCGGTAGGCGGCGCGCCAGCCCCCGACCCGGATCTCGGCGACCCGGTCGCAGTCGGCGGGGGTCATGGGGCGGATGGCCAGGCGGTGATCGTCCATGACCGGCACTCTAGGCACCGCTCCATCCGCCGGGCCTCCCATCAGACGGGCAGCACAGCGAACGCCTCGACCTCCATCAGGAACTCCGGCCGGACCAGCGCGGCCACCTGCACCGCCGACGCGGGGGGCAGCCGGTCGTCGGGCAGATGCTCGGCCCGGGCCGCGCGGACGGCGGGCATGTACGCCATGTCCGTGACGAAGCAGGTGAGCTTCACGACGTCGTCGAAGGTGGCGCCGGCCGCGGTCAGACAGCGCCCCAGATTCTCGAAGACCTGACGGGCCTGGGCCGCCGGGTCGCCCGCGCCCACGAGCGCGCCGTCCTCGTCCAGCGCGAGCTGGCCGGAGACGGCGACGAGACGGCCGGTGCCGAGCACCACATGGCTGTACTGGGCGGCGGGGGCGACCCCTTCGGGGGCGGGGATCCGGGTCAGCTCACTCATGCGGTCCATGGTGGACCACGGCTCCCGGGGCGCCCCCGACGGGTCGTCAGGGGGTCAGGGCCGGAAGCCGACCAGTTCGTGGAGGTCGGTGCCGCGGGTCGTCGCCTTGGTGGCCTTCGTCGATTTCGCGGGCGTCGGCTTCGGCTCGGGGGAGGCGGCGCAGGTCGCGTCGGCCTCGCCGGAGCCGCGCGGGAGGGTGCCGTCGGTCAGGTACGCCGCCAGGTGCCGGTCCAGGCAGGTGTTGCCGCCGAGGGTGACGGCGTGGTTGCCACCGCCCCGCTCGACGACCAGACGGGAGCCGGCCAGCCGCCGGTGGACGGTGACGGCCCCCTGGTACGGGGTGGCCGCGTCGCCGGTCGCCTGGAAGAGCAGCACGGGCGGCACCTTGTCGTTGGTGACGTCGACGGGGGCGAGCGGCTTGTGCGGCCAGAACGCGCACGGCGCGTTGTACCAGGCGTTGTTCCAGGTCATGAAGGGCGCCTTCGTGTGCGCGGCCCAGTTGTCCGCGCGCCAGCGGTGCCAGTCGCGCGGCCAGGCGGCGTCCCGGCACTGCACGGCGGCGTAGACGCTGTAGCCGTTCCCCGCGGCCTCGTCCGCGGCGCCGAACCGCTCGTACGCCTTGGTGAGCGGGCCGTCCTCCCGGTCGTTCACATACGCCGCGAACGCCTCGGCGAGCTGCGGCCAGTAGCCGTCGAAGTAGCCGCCGGGCAGGAAGGTGTCCTCCAGTTCGGCGGGGCCGACCACGCCGCCGGCCGGGGTCCGGGCCAGTGCCGTCCGCAGCGCGTACCAGCGCTCCTCGACGCGTGCCGGGTCCGTGCCGAGCCGGTATGTCCTGTCGTGCCGGGCCACCCAGGCCAGGAAGGCGCGGTGCCGGTCGTCGAAGGCGAGGTCCTGGGCGAGGTTGTCGTCGTACCAGACGCCGGTGGGGTCCACGACGGAGTCCAGCACCGCCCGCCGCACCCGCTGCGGGAAGAGCTTGGCGTAGACGGCGCCGAGGTAGGTGCCGTAGGAGTAGCCGAAGTAGTTGATGCGCGGGGCGCCGAGGGCGGCGCGGATCAGGTCCAGGTCGCGTGCGGCGCTGACCGTGTCGATGTACGGCAGCACGTCGGCGTGCTTCTCGGCGCACGCGCGGGCGAACTCCTTCGCGCGCAGCAGGTTGGCCCGCTCGACCCAGGGTGTGCTCGGCACCGAGTCCGGACGCACCGGTGCGAAGTGCGTGGGCCGGCAGTCGAGCGCCGGGCGGCTGCGGCCGACGCCGCGCGGGTCGAAGCCGACGACGTCGTACTGCGCCGCCACCTTCTTGGGCAGGGCCGAGGCGACGAAGCCGGCCAGGGCGAGTCCGCTGCCGCCGGGGCCGCCGGGGTTGACGAGCAGCGGTCCCTGGTACTTCTTCGCGGTGTGCGGGACGCGGGAGAGGGCCAGCGTGATTTCGCGGCCCTTCGGGGCGGAGTGGTCGAGCGGCACCTTCAGCGAGGCGCACTGGAGCGTCGGGTACTTGGCGGTGCCGCACTTCTTCCAGGTGAGCGGCGCGGCGGCGGTCGCGGCGGGCGGGGCGCTCGCCTCGGCGGGGACGGCGGACAGGGTTCCTGCCACGACGAGTGCGGCGCCGCAT
The DNA here is from genome assembly GCF_003074055.1 of Streptomyces nigra. Classification (NCBI taxonomy): domain Bacteria; kingdom Bacillati; phylum Actinomycetota; class Actinomycetes; order Kitasatosporales; family Streptomycetaceae; genus Streptomyces; species Streptomyces nigra. Next base: position 6,161,528 of record NZ_CP029043.1, read on the forward strand.
AGAACGGTTGCGCGTTTTCCCATGGGGTGGTCCTCCCAGGACGGAGGGGCGCGGGCCGCGCGTGCCACGGCCCGTGCCGCATTCGTCCCGGAACGGACGCCCGGAGGAACGGGTTCCGCCTGGATTCGACCCGATCGGGTCGCGGGATGCGCCCCGATGCCGCCGATGTCTCTAGAGCAGCGTCAGCTGAGTGGGGCCGGGCTCCGGCTCGGCGGGGAGAGGCTCGCGGATCCGGCGGGGCATCTCCGGCCGGGCGGGCCCGATGCCGTACTCCTCGGCCAGCTCGTGCACCTGACGGGTGATCCGGCGCTGGTACCACTTCGGCGCGTAGGCGCCGTCCGCGTACAGCCGCTCGTAGCGGCGCACCAGATGCGGGTGCTCACGGCCGAGCCACGCCATGAACCACTCGCGCGCCCCGGGCCGCAGATGCAGCACCAGCGGCGTGACGGACGTGGCGCCGGCGGCGGCGATCGCCCGCACGGTGGCCCGCAGCTGCGCGGGCTGGTCGCCGAGGAACGGGATGACCGGGGCCATCAGCACCCCGCACCCGAGCCCGTGCTCGGTCAGGGTCCGTACGACGTCCAGGCGCCGCTCGGGGGCGGGGGTGCCCGGCTCGACGGTGCGCCACAGCTCGCGGTCGACGAAGCCCACGGAGACGGACACGCCCACGTCCGTGACCTCGGCGGACTGCTTCAGCAGATCCAGGTCGCGCAGGATCAGCGTCCCCTTGGTCAGGATCGAGTAGGGGTTGGCGTGGTCGCGCAGGGCCGCCAGGATGCCCGGCATCAGGCGGTAGCGGCCCTCGGCCCGCTGGTAGCAGTCGACGTTGGTGCCCATCGCTATGTGGTCGCCCTGCCAGCGGCGGGAGGCGAGCTGCCGGCGCAGCAGCTCCGGCGCGTTCACCTTCACCACGATCTGGGAGTCGAAGCCCAGTCCCGTGTCCAGGTCGAGATAGCTGTGGGTCTTGCGGGCGAAGCAGTACACACATGCGTGCGAGCAGCCCCGGTACGGGTTCACCGTCCACTCGAAGGGCATGCGTGAGGCGCCCGGCACCCGGTTCACGATCGAGCGGGCCCGGACCTCGTGGAACGTGATCCCGGCGAACTCGGGCGTGTCGAAGGTGCGGGTCACGACGGCGTCCGCACCGAACAGACCGGTGTCGGCCCTGCTGTGGTCCGTCTCCAGGGCGAGGTTCTCCCAGCGCATGGTGCCTCCTCGGTAGCACTGCCCTCAGAATAGAACACATGTTCCCTTGATCGTGCCACCCCTGGCCCGCCTTCGTTTCCGATCGCCTCGCGACCGGTTCCGTGAGCCGTTCGGCACCCCGATTTGGGCGGGGTGCCACCGGGGTGGTTGGCTTGCCCCAACCCCGAGAACTCAGGTCCTGGAGGAAGTCGATGGCGCAGGTCGAGGCCACTACGGAGCGGGTCGTCGCGGCGGACGCGGAGAAGGTGTTCGACGCCCTCGCCGACTACACCGGCACCCGGCAGAAGCTGCTGCCCGAGCACTTCAGCGAGTACGAGGTCCGCGAGGGCGGCGACGGCGAGGGCACCGTCGTCCACTGGAAGCTCCAGGCCACCAGCAAGCGCGTACGCGACTGCCTGCTGGACGTCACCGAGCCCACCGACGGCGAGCTCGTCGAGAAGGACCGCAACTCCTCCATGGTCACCACCTGGCGGGTCACCCCGGCCGGCGAGGGCGGGTCCCGGGTCGTCGTCACCAGCACCTGGCAGGGCGCCGGCGGCATCGGCGGCTTCTTCGAGCGGACCTTCGCACCCAAGGGCCTCGGCCGGATCTACGACGTGCTGCTCGCCAACCTCGCCGCCGAGGTGGAGAAGTAGCACCGGAGTGCTTCAACCCGCCGGAGCCCGGCGGTCGTTGTCGCCCTCACCGTTTCGAGTGGTTCTGTTCCACGACCGACCTGCTTCCGTAACTCGTCGCGCTTGCCCGTAGTTGTTCGCCTACGCGGACAAGGTGCGGCAGCGCGACGAGGGGAGCGGGTACGTGGGCGGGAGCACTCTGGTACAGGACGAGCCGGTCGCCGCACCCCCGGACGTCCGTCCCGCCGGCCCCGGGCCCACGGGTGAACTCGGGCCCCGCCGGGTGCGGTTGGTCTTCCTCGCCCTCATGCTCGCGCTGCTGCTCGCCGCGCTGGAGCAGATGATCGTCGCGACCGCGCTGCCGAAGATCGTCGGCGAACTGCACGGCCTCGACCGGATGTCCTGGGCGATCACCGCCTATCTGCTCACCGCCACCGTCGGACTGCCGATCTACGGCAAGCTCGGCGACCTCCTCGGCCGCAAGGGCGTCTTCCAGTTCGCGATCGTCGTCTTCGTCGTCGGCTCCGCCCTCGCGGGCCGGGCCACGACCATGGACCAGCTCATCGCCTACCGGGCCGTCCAGGGCGTCGGCGCCGGCGGCCTCATGATCGGCGTCCAGGCGATCATCGCGGACATCGTGCCGGCCCGGGAGCGGGGCCGCTTCATGGGCCTGATCGGCGCCGCGTTCGGGCTCGCCTCGGTCGCCGGACCGCTGCTCGGTGGCTACTTCACCGACCACCTCTCCTGGCGCTGGTGCTTCTACATCAACGTGCCCTTCGGCCTGGTCACCCTCGCCGTCGTCGCCGTCGTGCTCAAGCTCCCCAAGCCCGCGCGCCGCGCCCGGCTCGACGTGCTCGGCTCCCTGCTGCTCGCCGCCGCCTCCACCTGCCTGGTCCTGCTGACCAGTTGGGGCGGCACCGAACACGCCTGGGACTCCCGGGTCATCCTCGGCCTGGCCGCCGGGGCCGCCGCCGCCTCGCTCCTCTTCCTCGTCGCCGAGCGCTTCGCCGTGGAACCCCTGATCCCGCTGCGGCTGTTCCGGGACTCCGTCTTCAACGTCACCGGCCTGGTGGGCCTGGTGATCGGCGTCGCGCTGTTCGGCGCCGCGAGCTATCTGCCGACCTATCTGCAGATGGTCGACGGGGCCACCGCCACCGAGTCCGGGCTGCTCATGCTCCCCATGATGGGCGGCATCGTCGGCGCCTCCATCGTCTGCGGCCAGCTCATCAGCCGCACCGGGCGCTACCGGATCTACCCCCTGCTCGGCAGCGCGCTGTCGGCCGTCGGCATGTGGCTGCTGTCCCGGCTGGAGACCGACACGCCCCGGCTGCACCACAGCCTCTGGATGGCCGTGCTCGGCGCCGGCATCGGCATGGTGATGCCCGTCCTCGTCCTCGCCGTGCAGAACTCCGTACGCCCGTCCGACCTCGGCACGGCCACCAGCGCCAACAACTACTTCCGGCAGATCGGCGGCAGCGTCGGCGCCGCCGTCTTCGGCACCCTCTTCGCCGGCCGGCTCACCGACGCCCTCGCCGACCGGCTCCCCGCCGACACCGGCGGCGCACTGCCCGCCGCCGAGGCCATCACCCCGCAGCTCGTCCACAGCCTGCCGCCGGCGCTGCGCGACGCCTACATCCAGGCGTACGCCGACGCCATGCCGAGGATCTTCCTGTACCTCGTGCCGGTGCTCGTGCTGGGCCTGCTCATCGCCTTCTTCCTCAAGGAGAAACCCCTGGTGACCCATGACGCCCCCACCGAGGAGACCACGATCCCGGCCTCCGTCCCGCAGGCCCGCTCGCCGCACGGCACATCGCCCACCGTCCGCGGCGCCGTCCAGCACGCCGACGGCACCGTCGTGCCCCGCGCCGCGCTGACCCTGATCGACGTCGCCGGACAGCAGGTCGGCCGCGCGAGCAGCGGCGAGGACGGACGGTTCGCGCTCGCCACGCCAGGGCCCGGGTCGTACGTCATGATCGCCGCGGCCGGCGGCCACCAGCCGCAGGCCGTCTCCGTCACCGTCGGCGAGCGGCCCGTCGACCTCGACATCCTGCTCGGCGGCGCCGGGCGCCTCGCCGGACGGGTGCTCAGCCCCGACGGCACCCCCGTGGACGCCACCGTCACCCTCACCGACGTCCACGGCGAGGTCGTCGCCACCACCCGCAGCGAACGCGAGAGCGGCTACGTCATCACCGAACTGATCGCCGGGGAGTACACCCTCGCCGCCAGCTCGGCCGCGTTCCGGCCCGCAGCCGTCCCCGTCACCGTCAAGGCGGCCCGCGAGACCCGGCAGGACATCGAACTCGCGGGCGGCGCCGCCCTGCGCGGCACCGTCCGGGCCGGCGGCGGACGCCCCGTGGAGGACGCCCGTGTCACCCTCCTCGACGCGGCCGGCAACGTCGTGGACACCCTCACGACCGGACCCGACGGCACCTTCCGGTTCACCGACCTCGCCTCCGGGGAGTACACGGTCATCGCCGCCGGTTACCCGCCGGTCGCCACCGTGCTCCAGGTCGCCCGCGGCGGGCGCACGGAACGCGACCTCCAGCTCGGGCACGAGGACTGACCCCGCCGCCCGACCCGGCGCTGTCCTGCGGGAAAGGAGCGCGGCCGGATCTTTCCGCCCCCGCGCGCGCCGTCGTGAACCCGGTACATCCAATTCGCCTATTGCCACACATCCCCGAGGCGGGGACCCGTACGGTGGTGGGGGCGCGCAGATCTTGCGGACCGTGGGGAGAGAGGGCCTGGGCCATGGACCGTGGCACCGAAAGGGACGGCGCGGCGACGGAGTACGCCGCGACCGGACGCATCCCGCTCGCCGTGGTGGTGGTCGACCGCGCGGGGCTCGTCTCCCACTGGAGCTCCGGCGCGCGCCGCCTCTTCGGCGCCACCAAGGAGGAGGCGATCGGGCACCCCGCCGTCGATCTGCTGCCGGTCTCGGGAGCGCTTCCCGAGGACGACGACATCTCGCCGTACGGGCCGTACGGCGCCTACGACGACGCGGGGCACGACCTCGAGACCTCCCTGGACGGACGGCTCTACTACCCGACGGCCGGGCGGGCCCGGCTGACCGTGCCCGAGCGGGACCGCGTCGACGTCCTGTGGTGGGCCTACCCCCTCGTCGGACCCGGCCCCGAGCGGCTGCTCGTGCTCGGCGCCGACGTCGGCCGGCTCCAGCAGGACGCCGCGGGCGAGGACCCCGGCTTCGACCGGGTCGCCCCCGCCTTCGCCCTGCACACCGACTTCCCCGGCGCCGAGGAACTCGCCTCCAGGCTCCCCGAGATCCTGCCCAGCATGAGCGTCGACGAAAGCGCCCGGATCGTCGGCCAGATCCTCGAACTCGGCTACCCGGTCCTGGAGTTCAGTCAGAACGACCGGGTGCCCGTCACCCCCGACTGGGGCGTCCCCCGGCGTGTCGAACGCCGGGCCCGCCGGGAACGCGCCGCGCGGGCCGCCGCCCACGGATTACCGGCACCGGCCGATGACCCCGACGACGGTGAGGACCTGGAGTACGTCGCCGTCCGCGAGCGCCTGGAGTTCCTCAACGAGGTCAGCGGTCGCATCGGCACCTCCCTCGACCTGGCGCAGACCATCATCGAGGTCAGCCGGGCCGTCGTGCCCCGCTTCACCGACGTCGCCGGCACCTATCTGCGCGAACAGGTCGTCGCCGGCGAGGGGTTCCCCGACGGGGTGCCGGACACCACCACGATGTGGCACCGCGTCGCCCTCGAGCACACCGACGAACCCGGCCGCTGGGACGACGTCGTACCGGTCGGCGAGGCCATGCCCTTTCCGGCCCACACCCCGTTCTTCCAGTGCATGACCACCGGCGAGCCCGTGCTCGTCCCGCGGATCACCCCCGAGATGGGCCACGCCATCGCGTCCCAGTTCGAGAAACGGGACATCCGCCCGCTGATCACCGGCCGCTCGATGCTCGTCGTCCCGCTCAAGGCCCGCAACGTCGTCCTCGGCTTCATGATCCTGCTGCGCCACCCCGAGCGCGTCGAGTTCAACGACATGGACCGGGTCACCGGCGCCGAACTCGCCGCGAGAGCGGGCCTCGTGCTCGACAACGCCCGGATGTACACCTACCAGGAGAGCGTCGCCGAGACCCTCCAGGACAGCATGCTGCCGCAGATCCCGCGCCGTATGGCGGGCTGCGACATCACCACCCGCTATCTGCCGGGGACGCTGCTCGGACGGGTCGGCGGCGACTGGTTCGACTCCGTGAAGCTGCCCGGGGCCCGGACCGCCCTGGTCGTCGGTGACGTGATGGGTCACGGCCTCAACTCCGCCGCCAAGATGGGCCAGTTGCGCACCGCCGTGCAGACCATGGCCGCCCTCGACCTGCCGCCCGCCCAGCTGCTGCGCAACCTCGACGACCTCGCCCAGCGTCTCGGCGACAACTACCTCGCCACCTGCCTGTACGTCGTCTACGACCCGCTGGCCGGCGAGCTGCGCCTCGCCAACGCCGGCCACATCCCGCCCGTCCTGGTCCGCGCCGACAGCGGGCACGGCGAACTGCTCGACCTGCCCACGGGCGCGCCCATCGGCGTCGGCGGCGTGCCCTTCGAAGAGGTGCGCGTACGGGTCGAACCGGGCGACCGGATCGTCATGTGCACCGACGGTCTGGTCGAGCTGCGCGGCGAAGACATCGGTGTCAGACTCGCCGTCCTGTGCGAATCCGCCGCCCACCCGGCCGCGTCCATGGACGAGGCGTGCGACACGATCATCCGCGCCCTCAACCCGCGCGAGGGCCGCAAGGACGACGTCGCCCTGCTGATGGCCCGCCTCAACGGCATCGCCCCCGTGGACGTCGCCGTGCACCGGCTCGAACTCGACCCGGCCGAGGCGGGCCGCGCCCGCGCCCTCGTCCAGGAACAGCTGCGCGCCTGGGGCCTGTCCCGGCTCGCGGACACCGCAGGGCTCCTGGTGACCGAGCTGGTCACCAACGCCGTACGGCACTCCCGCGACCGCCCTGTGGAACTGAGGCTGGTGCGCGGCGAGACGCTGCTGTGCGAGGTGGACGACGACAGCCATGAGCTGCCCACCCTGCTGGACGCCGGGCCCGACGACACCGCCGGACGCGGTCTGCGCGTCGTCAGCACGCTCGCCCGCGCCTGGGGGACCAGCCGCACGGGCACCGGCAAGACGGTCTGGTTCGAGCTGACGCTCACGCCCCGCTGACGTTCCGGAGTCCCGGAGTCCCGGAGTCCCAAAGTCCCGCAGAGGTTCCGGACGAGACGTGAAGGTGTGCGCCGGACGCTTGTCGGCCCCGGCCCGCCCGCGATAGACCGGATCCGCCCGTCACCCGGCGGTCGCCGGTCGTACGTCAGGGGGAGTCGGTCATGAGCGTGACGAGTCGGTACCGGGACGCCTGGGAGGGCTTCTGGCGCGAGGCACCCGAGGAACCGGGGGCCGTCTTCTGGGACGCGGAGCCGGCGCTGACCGCCGGCCGCCATCTGCCCCTGCTGGAGCCCCATCTGACCGATCCCGGCCTGGTGATGATCGACCTGGGCTGCGGCAACGGCACCCAGACCCGGTTCCTCGCCGACCGCTTCCCGCGCGTCGTCGGGGCCGACCTGTCCGCCGCCGCCCTCGACCACGCCCGCAGGGCCGATCCGGCCGGGCAGGCGACGTACCGGCTGCTCGACGTCGTGGACCCGGCGGAGGTCCGGACCCTGCACACCGAACTCGGCGACGCCAACGTCTACGTGCGTGGCGTCCTGCACCAGGCCGAGCCCGGTGACCGGCAGACGATGGCGGACGGGCTGGCCACGCTGGTCGGTGAGCGCGGCCGGGTCCTCCTCGTCGAGCCGTCCGAGGCCGCCAAGGGCGTCCTCATGGGGCTGGCCGGGGGGCCCGCCGGGCCGCCGCCCAAGCTGGCCCCGGTCCTCAAGCACGGCATCGCCCCCGGCGAGGTCGCCGACGAGGCGCTGCCCGGCCATCTGCGCGCGGCCGGGCTCGACGTCCTCGCGAGCGGCACGCTGCCGCTCGCCACCACCGAGTACGGCCCCGACGGCAGCCGTATCGAACTGCCCTCGACCTGGATCGTCGCGGGCCGGCCCTGATCGCTCTACGAGTCCGGGGAGTTCGTCGGTACGCAGAGCACCGGGACGGGGGAGAGGTGGAGCAGCTTGTGCGGGGTGGAGCCCAGCAGGGCGCCCCGCATCGGGCTCTCGCCCCAGGTGCCCACGACGATGCAGCGCGCCCCGTGCCGGGACGCGGCGTCCAGCAGGGCCTCGGCCGGTTTCCGGTCGATGACCTCCACGGTCGTCGCCACCCCCGCCTCGTCGGCGACGGCGACCGCGTGGTCCAGCGCCGTCCGGCCCGCCTCCCGGAGCGCGTCCCGGTGGGCGGCGTACTCCTCGCCGAGGGAGCCCGGCGCCGCCGCGCCGTAGACCAGGACGAGGGTGTCGTCGAACGCGGCCGCCACCTCGACGGCGACGGCGAGCGCGCGGACCGCGCCCGGGGACTCGTCGTAGCCGCACACCACGGGCATGTCAGGACTCCTTGCCGTGCACGAGGTCGGGATCGGCCACCTGGGGGCGCTCCGCCCAGAACGTGGGGGCCATCAGCCGCCACACCAGCATCAGGATCACGCCCGCGAGCGTGATGCCGATCCCGATGACCAGCGGCGGTCCCAGCCCGAACCAGGAGACGCCGCTGTAGGAGTTCGCCGGGTCGGACATGTCGGCGATCGACTCGACGAGCAGCCAGGTCAGCAGCCCGGCGCCGACCACGGGGCCGAGGCCGATCAGTACGAAGTTGCGGACGCTCTCGGTGAGGTGGCGCCGGTAGTAGACGGCGCACGCGAGGCCGGTGAGCGCGTAGTAGAAGGCGATCAGCAGGGACAGCGCGGTGAGCGAGTCGAACAGGGCGTTCTCACTGATCTGACGGACCACCAGGTACCAGGCGATGGCGATGCCCGCCACCCACCAGGTGCTCACGTCCGGGGTGCGGAACCGGTGGTGGATGTGCCCGAAGTGGGCCGGCAGCGCGCGCCGCCGGGCCATGGACAGCGCGGTGCGCGAGGCCGGGATGATCGTGGTCTGCGTCGACGCCAGACCGGACGTCGACACCGCCAGCAGCACCACCCAGTCCCAGCCGCCCATCACCTCGCCCGCGAGCAGGGCGAAGATGAACTCCTCCTCGTCGGCGTTCTCCGACAGGAACGCCGGACCGGCGTAGGCCACGACCGCGATGGCGACCGCCACATACGTGATCAGCAGGATGACCGTCGACCACACGGCCGCCTCACCGGGGGCGGTCGCCGAGTTCTCGGTCTCCTCGGTGAGGTTCACCGCCGACTCCCAGCCCCAGTAGATGAACACGCCGAGCAGCAGGCCCGCCGTCAGCGAGGCGCCACCGGCGCCCAACGGGTCCAGCCAGCTGAACGCCGGTTTCACCGCGTCGAGGTCCCCGGTGCCGGCGTACACCCGGTACAGCGCGACCACGGCGAACGCGAGGAGGCAGGCGACCTGGGCGAGGATCAGCGCGTTCTGCACCCGGGCCGACACCTCGGTGCCGATCACGCACACCGCCGTCATCACCAGGATGAGCAGCACGGTGAGGATCTGCCGCACCCACTCGTTGTCGGCCCAGCTGTCCAGGCCGAACGCGAGCAGCGCGAACGTCACCGCCACGTCCGCCAGCGAGCCGACGACCAGGACACCGGTCATGGTGATGGCCCAGCCGCCGAGCCAGCCCGCCCACGGGCCCATCGCGCGGGTCACCCAGGAGAAGGTCGTGCCGCAGTCCTGGTCGACCTTGTTGAGGTAGTAGAACGCCGACGCGATCAGCAGCATCGGCACGAACGCCGCCAGCATCACGCCCGGCGCGTACACCCCGACCAGCGCGACGATCGGCCCGATGACCGCGGCCAGCGAGTACGCGGGCGAGGTCGCGTTGAGCCCGATGACGAGCGCGTCGAGGAACCCGATCGCGTCGGGCTTCAACGAGTCCGGCTGGGGGGTGTCCGTACGGGCGTCGGCCATGGTGCCTCACTTCGGTCGTGCCTGACCTCATGAAACAGGCAGCGGCCGGGACCGCCCGGCCTTTGCCGCCCGCGGCCGGGATGTCTCACCCGTGTGCCCAGCCCGGGGCCGCGCGGGGGTGTCCCCGAGGGCCGGGGACCGGTCGTGGCGGGTTCTCGCGGGGACGCGTAACGTGGCGCCCCATGAAGATCCTCATCAGCGCCGACATGGAGGGCGCGACCGGCGTGACCTGGCCGGGGGACGTTCTGCCGGGGACACCGCAGTGGGAGCGGTGCCGGGGGATGTTCACCTCGGACGTGGACGCGGCCGTCCGCGGCTTCTTCGACGGCGGTGCCGACTCCGTCCTCGTCAACGAGGCCCACTGGAGCATGCGGAACCTGCTGCTCGAACGGCTCGACGAGCGGGCCGAGATGCTGACCGGCCGGCACAAGGCGCTGTCGATGGTGGAGGGCGTCCAGCACGGGGACGTCGACGGGATCGCCTTCATCGGCTACCACACGGGCGCCGGCATGGAGGGCGTCCTCGCCCACACCTACCTCGCCAACCAGATCACCGGGGTCTGGCTGAACGACGTCCGCGCCAGCGAGGGCCTGCTGAACGCGCACGTCGTCGCCGAGTACGGCGTCCCCGTCGTCCTCGTCACCGGTGACGACCTGGCCTGCGAGGACGCCCTCGGCTACGCGCCCGAGGCCCGGAAGGTCGCCGTCAAGGACCATGTCTCCCGGTACGCGGCCGTGTGCCGTACGCCGGCGCGGACCGCAGCCGACATCCGCGCGGCCGCCAAGGACGCCATGGGCATCGCGGGCCGCCGGGAGCCCGTGCAGGCGGGGCCGTACACGGTGGCCGTCGAGTTCGACGCCGAGCACCTCGCGATGGCGGCCACGGTCGTCCCCGGCGTGGCGCGGATCGGCGAGCGCAAGGTGGCGTACACCAGCGAGCGCATGTACGAGGCAATCCGGACCTTCAAGGCGGTCACCACGATCGTCTCGGCCGCGGTGGAGGAGCAGTATGGCTGACGCGCAGGCACTCGAGGAGGTCGTGACCTTCACGTCCGACCTCATCCGCATCGACACCACGAACCGGGGCGGCGGCGACTGCCAGGAGCGCCCCGCCGCCGAGTACGCGGCGGCCCGGCTCGCCGAGGCCGGCCTCGAACCCACGCTGCTGGAGCGCACACCGGGCCGTACGAACGTCGTCGCCCGGATCGAGGGCACCGACCCGTCGGCGGACGCCCTGCTCGTCCACGGGCATCTGGACGTCGTCCCCGCCGACGCCTCCGAGTGGAGCGTCGACCCCTTCTCCGGCGAGGTCCGCGACGGAGTCGTCTGGGGCCGCGGCGCGGTCGACATGAAGAACATGGACGCGATGATCCTGTCCGTCGTCCGGGCCTGGGCGCGCCACGGTGTACGGCCCCGCCGGGACATCGTGATCGCGTTCACCGCCGACGAGGAGGCCAGCGCCGAGGACGGCTCGGGCTTCCTCGCCGACCGGCACGCGGCCCTGTTCGAGGGCTGCACCGAGGGCATCAGCGAGTCCGGCGCGTTCACCTTCCACGACGGGAGCGGACGGCAGATCTACCCGATCGCGGCCGGCGAGCGTGGCACCGGCTGGCTGCGGCTCACCGCCCGCGGCCGGGCCGGTCACGGCTCCCGGGTCAACCGGGAGAACGCGGTGACCCGGCTCGCCGCCGCCATCACCCGGATCGGCGACCACGAGTGGCCGGTGCGGCTGACCCCGACCGTGCGCGGCGCCCTCACCGAACTCGCCGAGCTGTACGGCCTGGACACCAGCCTGGACGACGTCGACGCCCTGCTGGAGAAGCTCGGCCCCGCCGCCAAGCTCGTCGAGGCGACCGTCCGCAACAGCGCCAACCCGACGATGCTGGAGGCCGGTTACAAGGTCAACGTCATCCCGGGCCAGGCCGTGGCCTTCGTCGACGGACGGTTCCTGCCCGGCCAGGAGGACGAGTTCCGCGCCACCCTCGACGAGCTCACCGGGCCCGACGTGGACTGGGAGTTCCACCACCGGGAGGTCGCCCTCCAGTCCCCGCTGGACTCGCCGACGTACGCGCTGATGCGGGCCACCGTCGAGGAGTTCGCGCCCGAGGGGCACACCGTGCCGTACTGCATGGCCGGCGGCACGGACGCCAAGCAGTTCTCCCGGCTCGGCATCACCGGCTACGGGTTCTCGCCGCTGAAGCTGCCGGAGGGCTTCGACTACTCGGCGATGTTCCACGGCGTCGACGAACGGGTGCCCGTCGAGGCGCTCCACTTCGGCGTCCGGGTGCTCGACCGCTTCCTGCGCAACGCCTAGACGACCTGGGGGAGACAGTGCGGACACCGGCGTACGGATCCTGGCCCTCGCCGATCGACGCGGCCCTCGCCGCCGCGCACGACGGGCGGCCCGACTTCGTGGGCTTCGTCGGCGACGAGGCGTGGTGGACCGAACCGCGGCCCGAGGAGGGCGGCCGGCGCACCCTCGTACGCCGCCGCGCAGACGGGCACGAGGAGCCGGTGCTGCCCCCGCCGTGGAACGTACGCAGCCGCGTCATGGAGTACGGCGGACAGCCGTGGGCCGGCGCGAGCACCGACCGCGGGCCGCTCGTCGTCTTCGTGAACTTCGCGGACCAGCGGCTCTACCGGTACGAGGAGGGCGCCGAGCCTCGCCCCCTCACCCCGGTGTCCCCGGTGGGCGGCGGACTGCGCTGGGCGGAGCCGCTGGTGCGGGCCGACCTGGGCGAAGTGTGGTGCGTGCTGGAGGAGTTCACCGGGGAGGCGCCCACCGATGTGCGGCGCGTCCTGGCCGCCGTCCCGCTCGACGGCTCCGCGGCGGACGACCGCGGTGCCGTACGCGAACTCACCGACGGGCGGCACCGGTTCGTCACCGGGGCGCGGCTCTCACCGGACGGGCGGCGGGCCGCCTGGCTGGCCTGGGAGCACCCCCGGATGCCATGGGACGGCACCGAACTGCTCGTCGCCGACGTCACCGCCGACGGGACGTTCGAGAACACCCGGACCGTCGCGGGCGGCCCCGAGGAGTCCGTCGCCCAGGTGGACTGGACGCACGACGGCCGGCTGCTGCACTCGAGCGACGCCGGCGGCTGGTGGAACCTGTACCGCGACGGCGAGCCGCTGTGCCCGTGCGAGGAGGAGTTCGGCGGTCCCCTGTGGCAGGTCGGGCTGCGCTGGTTCGCGCCGCTCGAAGGCGGACTCGTCGCCGTGCTGCACGGCCGCGGCGCCCTCGCCCTCGGCGTCCTGGACCCGGAGACCGGCGAGATCGTCGACGCCGCCGGGCCGTGGACCGAGTACGCGCCGACGCTCGCCGCGCTAGGGGAACGGGTCGTGGCCGTCGGCGCCGGTCCGCACACCGCCCACGAGGTCGTCGAACTGGACACCCGCACCGGCCACTGCCGGGTGATCGGCGCCGCCCATGAGGACGCCGTGGACCCCGCCTACCACCCGGAACCGCAGGTCCGCACCTTCACCGGCCCCGCCGGTCAGGAGATCCACGCGCACATCTACCCGCCCCGCCACCCCGACGTCACCGGCCCCCCGGACACCCCGGCGCCGTACGTCGTCTGGGCGCACGGCGGCCCCACCTCCCGGGCGCCCCTCGTGCTGGACCTGACCGTCGCCTACTTCACCTCGCGCGGCATCGGTGTCGCCGAGGTGAACTACGGCGGCTCCACCGGATACGGCCGGGCCTACCGCGAACGGCTCCGCGAGCAGTGGGGCGTCGTCGACGTCGAGGACTGCGCGGCCGTCGCGCTCGCTCTCGCCGACGAGGGCACCGCCGACCGCGACCGGCTCGCCATCCGCGGCGGCAGCGCGGGCGGCTGGACCACGGCCGCCTCCCTGACCAGCACGGACGTCTACGCCTGCGGCACGATCATCTACCCCATCCTGGACCTGACCGGCTGGGGCACCGGGGAGACCCACGACTTCGAGTCGCAGTACCTGGAGAGCCTCGTCGGACCGCTCGCAGAGGTGCCCGGCCGGTACGCGGAGCGCTCGCCCGTCACCCGCGCCGACCGGCTCACCGTGCCCTTCCTGCTGCTCCAGGGCCTGGACGACGTCATCTGCCCGCCCGCCCAGTGCGACCGGTTCCTCGCCCGGCTGAAGGGGCGCGGCGTCCCGCACGCCTATCTCGCCTTCGAGGGGGAGGGCCACGGGTTCCGCCGCGCGGACACCATGATCCGCGCCCTGGAGGCCGAGCTGTCCCTGTACGCCCAGGTGTTCGGCTTCGACCCGCCCGGCGTCCCCGCCCTGGAGCTCAGCGAGTGAGCCGGCCGATACGGCCGCTGCGGCGGCCCACCCGACTCGCCGCCGGTGCCCGTGTGGCCGTCGTCGCGCCCAGCGGGCCCGTGCCCGGCGAGCGGATCGACGCCGGGGTCGAGGTGCTGCGCGGCTGGGGACTCGACCCGGTCGTGGCACCGCACGCGCGCGGCCGGCACGAGCGGTTCGGCTATCTCGCCGCCGGCGACGCCGACCGGGCCGCCGACCTCCAGCACGCCTGGTGCGACCCGTCCGTCGACGCCGTGCTGTGCGCGCGGGGCGGCTACGGCGTCCAGCGCATGGTCGACCTGCTCGACTGGGACGCCATGGCGGCCGCCGGGCCCAAGGTCTTCGTCGGTTTCAGCGACATCACCGCGCTGCACGAGGCCTTCGCCGTCCGGCTGGGGCTCGCCACGCTGCACGGGCCGATGGCGGCCGGCGTCGACTTCCTCGAGCAGGACCGTGCCCGGGACCATCTGCGGGCCACCCTGTTCGCCCCCGAGTCGGTGCGCACCATCGCCTCCGGCGGCTCGGCCATGGTGCCGGGCCGGGCGCACGGCGTCACCCTCGGCGGCTGCCTCACCCTGCTCACCGCCGAACTGGGCACCCCGCACGCCCGCGCCTCGGCGCACGGTGGGCTGCTCTGCCTGGAGGACGTGGGGGAGGAGCCGTACCGGCTCGACCGCGCCCTCACCCAACTCCTGCGCGCGGGGATGCTCGACGGGGTGCGCGGCGTCCTGCTCGGGTCCTGGGAGGACTGCGGGCCGTACGACGAGGTGCGGGCGGTGCTGGAGGACCGGCTGGGCGGTCTCGGCGTGCCGGTCGCGGAGGAGTTCGGGTTCGGCCATGGCGCGGGGGCGCTGACGATCCCGTTCGGGCTCGCCGCCGAACTCGACGCGGACGCGGGCACGTTGACGCTGGACGAGCCCGCGCTGCGCTGACCGCCGGTCACACCGGGTGACCGGCGGAAGCCCCTGCGGTCACTCGCCGTGCGGGCGCCCGGGGCCGGGCGCATGCTGGAGGCATGGCCCCGAAGACGTCGCGCCGCGAACCGGGCACGGATGGCCGGCGAGGCGGCCTGGCCGGGTCGCTGACCCCGCGCCGGATCGCCGCGCTGCTGCTCGTCGCCCTCGCCCTGGTGTTCATCTTCGAGAACACCGACGACACCGAGATCCGGCTGCTGGTCCCCGTGGTGACCATGCCGCTGTGGGTCGCGCTGCTCGGCATGGGCGTCATCGGCGCGCTGATCGGCGCCCTGCTCGTCGCACGCCGGCGCCGCTAGCCTGACTTAGGCTGAGCGGATGCCGCACCCCGCCTCCCCCTACCTCGCCGAGGGCCCCCGTGTGGGCATACGCCACTTCACCTACGAGGACGGCGCCGAGTTCACCGCCCGCGTCCGCGAGAGCCGGGAACTGCACCGGCCCTGGCTCTTCCCGCCCGACACCGCCGCCGCGTACACCGCGTACGCGGGACGACTGATCGAGGACCGCACCAAGGCCGGCTTCCTCGTCTGCGCCAAGAAGGACGACGGGGCCCTCGCCGGCTACGTCAACATCAACAACATCGTCCAGGGCGCCTTCCGCAGTGGAGCGCTCGGCTACGGCGCCTTCGCGCACGCCGCCGGGCGCGGACTGATGCGCGAAGGCCTCGACCTCGTCGTGGGGCACGCCTTCGGGATGATGGGCCTGCACCGGCTGGAGATCAACGTGCAGCCCGGCAACGCCGCCTCGATCGGCCTCGCCCGCGCCTGCGGGTTCCGGCTGGAGGGCTACTCGCCGGACATGCTGTTCATCGACGGCGCCTGGCGGGACCACGAACGCTGGGCGATCACCACGGAGATGCACTCCCGGCGCCGCCCCCGCTGACCCCGCTCAGGCCTTCCGGTCCGCGTACTCGTAGATCGCCCCGTCCGGGTGCATCGCGATCAGATTGCGGCCCACCGGCGTCGGGACCGGGCCCGCCACGATGTGCGCGCCCATCTCGCTGAGCACCTTCTGGGCCTCCTCGACATCGGTGACCGCGATCGTCGCCGCGACCTTGCGCAGCACCTCCAACTCCGCCTGCGGCCCGCTCATCAGCAGGAAGCACCCGACCGCCGCCACCTGCACACCGCCGCGCTCGAAGCGCAGGGCGGTGCCGCCGGCGAGGCGTTCGTAGAAGGGGACCGCGGCCTCCAGGTCGTCGACGCACACGCGCAGCGTGGCTCCCAGAATCTCCATGCCGAAAGCCTAGTAGGGCACCCGCGGGGTTGTTGATCACTTCACGCGATCCCCTCACTCTCCGTTACCCGACGGTCCGTTCGGGTACCCGCCGGTCATGGACCGCTTGGATCACCTTGAGCATCTGGACAAGCACCTGGTCGACGAACTGGCGCAGGTGGCACGGGAGACCGTGCGCGACGAACTGCGCGAGCAGACGCGCCGGCAGCGCCGCCGCGCCGCGCTCTACGCCGGGTCGGGCGCCGCCGCACTGTACGCCGGAGCGGCCCTCACCGTGGCCCTGGGCCTCGGCCTGGCGGCCGGGCTGCCCGACTGGGCGGCCGCGCTGATCACGGCGGCGGTGCTGGGGGCGGTGGCCTACGCCCTGCGCGCCGCGGCCCGCCCCGACCACGGACCCACCGCCCCGGCCCACGGCGCCGACCAGGCAGGCCCCGGTACCGACATGCCGGTGCCGCCGATGCCGTCGACGCCGCCGACGGTGCCCGGCTCCCACGACCGGCGGTAGGCCGCCGCCACCGGTGACGCGGGCCCACCGGTAATACGCCGGTGGGCCCGCGCGGACGTTTGGCGGGGCGGGGCAGGGGGACGCGGAAGGCTTCCGATGTTTGCGACACGCGATCGACAAGGCCGGAGGCCCACCGTGAGTCGACCCCGCATCGTGATCGTCGGCGCCGGATTCGCCGGGTACCGGGCGGCCCGCACCCTGTCCCGGCTCACCCGGCACCAGGCCGACATCACTCTGCTGAATCCGACCGACTACTTCCTGTACCTGCCCCTGCTGCCCCAGGTCGCCGCCGGCATCCTGGAGCCCCGCCGGGTGACCGTCTCCCTGTCCGGGACCCTGCCGCACGTCCGGCTGGTGCTGGGCGAGGCCGACGCCATCGACCTCGACGGGCGAACCGTGCACTACACCGGCCCGGAGGGCGATGGCGGCACCCTCACCTACGACCGCCTCGTGCTCGCCGCCGGCAGCGTCAACAAGCTGCTGCCCATCCCGGGCGTCGCCGAGCACGCGCACGGCTTCCGCAGCCTGCCCGAGGCGCTGTACCTGCGCGACCACGTCACCCGGCAGGTGGAACTCGCCGCCGACACCGACGAGCCCGCGCGCTGCCAGGCCCGGTGCACCTTCGTCGTGGTCGGCGCCGGGTACACCGGCACCGAGGTCGCCGCGCACGGGCAGCTGTTCACCGACGCCCAGGTGCGCAAGCACCCGCTGCGCGCCGGGATGCGGCCGCGCTGGATGCTGCTCGACATCGCCGACCGCGTCCTGCCGGAACTGGACGAGCGGCTGGGCCGCACCGCCGACGAGGTGCTGCGCCGACGCGGCGTCGACGTGCGGATGGGCACCTCCGTCAAGGAGGCCACGCACGACGGTGTCCTGCTGACCGACGGCGAGTTCGTCCCGACCCGCTCCCTCGTGTGGTGCGTCGGCGTACGGCCCGACCCGCTCGCCGCCGCCCTCGAACTGCCCCTGGAACGCGGCCGGCTGCTCGTCGACCCGCACCTCCGGGTGCCGGGCCGCGACGAGTTGTTCGCCGCCGGGGACGCGGCCGCCGTACCGGACCTGGAGAAGCCCGGCTCGTACACGCCGATGACCGCCCAGCACGCCTGGCGGCAGGGCAAGACCGTCGCCCACAACGTCGCAGCCTCTCTGGGCATGGGGGAGCGGCATGCCTACCGGCACCGCGACCTCGGCTTCGTCGTCGACCTGGGCGGTGTCAAGGCCGCCGCCAACCCGCTCGGTGTGCATCTCTCCGGGGCGGTGGCGGGTGCCGTCACCCGCGGCTACCACCTCGCCGCGATGCCCGGCAACCGGGTGCGGGTCGCCGCCGACTGGGTCCTGGACGCCGTACTGCCGCGTCAGGCCGTGCAGTTGGGGCTCGTCCGGTCCTGGTCGGTGCCGCTGGACACCGCCTCGCCGGAGCTGGTCCGGATGCCGGGCGGCCCGGACCGGGCGGAGGAGCCGGCGAAGACCGCTGACGCACCGGCGCAGGGGCAGGGCGAGGACAGGGCGTCCGACCCCGTGCTGGACCCCGACGCCGTCAAGCACCCCGAACCACCCGGACCGGTGAAGCGGCCCGAACGCCCGGCGGAGCGCGAGGAGAAGGCGCAGCACCGCAAGAAGTCCGCCCACGCGACCTCCCGGAAGGGGACCCATGAACACCGATGAACTCGTCGAGCTCGGGCAGCAGTTGCGCGTCGACAGCGTGCGGGCCTCCGCCGCTGCGGGATCGGGGCACCCGACGTCGTCGATGTCCGCGGCCGACCTCGTGGCCGTCCTGTTCGCCAACCATCTGCGCTACGACATGGACCGGCCCGAGCACCCCGGCAACGACCGCTTCATCCTCTCCAAGGGCCACGCGTCGCCGCTGCTGTACTCCGCCTACAAGGCCGCCGGAGCCATCGAGGACGGCGAACTCCTCACCTTCCGCAAGCTCGGCAGCCGCCTCGAAGGACACCCCACGCCCCGCCGGCTGCCGTACGTGGAGACCGCCACCGGCTCGCTCGGGCAGGGCCTGCCGATCGGCGTCGGCATCGCCCTCGCGGGACGGCGGCTGGAGCACACCGGCTACCGCGTGTGGGTGCTGTGCGGCGACAGCGAACTCGCCGAGGGCAGCGTCTGGGAGGCCGCCGAGCACGCCGCGTACGAGGGCCTGGACAACCTCACCGCGATCGTCGACGTGAACCGGCTCGGGCAGCGCGGCGCCACCCGGCACGGCCACGACCTCGACGCCTACGCCCGCCGCTTCCAGGCGTTCGGCTGGCACACCATCGAGGTCGACGGGCACGACGTGGACGCCGTCGACCGCGCCTACGGCGAGGCCCGCTCCACCACCGGCCAGCCCACCGTCGTCCTCGCCCGCACCCTCAAGGGCAAGGGCGTCGCCTCAGTCCAGGACCGCGAGGGCCTGCACGGCAAGCCGCTGCCGGAGGCCGACGAGGCCATCGCCGAACTCGGCGGGCGCCGCGACCGCACCTTCCACGTCCACGAGCCGCACACCTCGGGCCAGCCGCGCGTCGTACCGTCCGCGGAGACCGAGCTGCCCCGCTGGGAGCTGGGGGAGAAGGTCGCCACCCGCGACGCCTACGGGCACGCGCTCGCCGCGCTCGGCTCCGGCCGCGGCGACGTCGTCGCCCTCGACGGCGAGGTCAGCGACTCCACGCGCGCCGAGTTCTTCGCCAAGGAACACCCCGAGCGGTTCTTCGAGTGCTACATCGCCGAACAGCAGCTCGTCGCCGCCGCCGTCGGCCTGGCGGCCCGCGGCTGGGTGCCGTACGCGTCGACCTTCGCCGCGTTCCTGACCCGCGCCTACGACTTCGTCCGCATGGCCTCCGTGAGCGGGGCCTGCGTCAACCTGGTCGGCTCGCACGCGGGCGTCTCCATCGGGCAGGACGGGCCCAGCCAGATGGGCCTGGAGGACCTGGCGATGATGCGGGCCGTGTACGGCTCGACCGTGCTGTACCCGTGCGACGCCAACCAGACCGCGAAGCTCGTCGCCGCCATGGCGGGCCTCGACGGAGTGCGCTACCTGCGCACCTCGCGCGGCGCCGCACCCGTGCTGTACGGCCCCGACGAGGAGTTCCCGGTCGGCGGCAGCAAGGTGCTGCGCTCCGGCGAACAGGACCGGCTGACCCTGGTCGCGGCCGGCGTCACCGTCCACGAGGCGCTCGCCGCCGCCGACACACTGGCCCGCGAGGGCATCGACGTACGGGTGGTCGACCTGTACTCGGTCAAGCCCGTCGACCGCGAGACCCTGCGCCGGGCCGCCGAGGAGACCGGCTGCCTGGTCACCGTGGAGGACCACCGCGAGGAGGGCGGGCTCGGCGACGCCGTCCTCGACGCCTTCTCCGACGGGCGCCCGGTGCCCCGGCTGGTGCGCCTGGCCGTGCGGACGATGCCGGGCTCGGCCTCGCCCGACGAGCAGCTGCACGCTGCGGGCATCGACGCCGCGTCCATCGCCTCGGCCGTCACCCTCCTCGTCGAGGAGGCGGTCGTACGGTGAGCGACGGTGACGGCGCGACGACGGTGCGGGCGGGCCGCCGCACCGTCGAGGTCAAGCGCGTCGACAAGGTGCTCTTCCCCGGCGGCGGGGGAGCGAAGGAGTACACCAAGGGCGATCTGATCGAGTACCACCGGGCCGTCGCCCCGTACATGCTGCCGCATCTGCGGGGCCGTCCCCTGATGCTGGAACGGCACCCCGACGGCGTCGACGGCCCCACGTTCATGCAGAAGAACACGCCGGAGCACTACCCGGACTGGATCACCCGCGTCGAGGTGCCCAAGGAGGACGGCACGGTCACGCACACCGTCTGCGACGACACGGCCACCCTCGTGTTCCTCGCCGACCAGGCGTGTCTGACCCTGCACCGCTGGCTGTCGCGGACCGACACCGCGGGCGGCGTGAACCACCCGGACCGGCTCGTGTTCGACCTCGACCCGCCCGGCGACGACTTCGAACAGGTCCGGGCCGCCGCCCACGCGCTGCACGGGCTCCTGGACGAACTGGAGCTCCCGTCGGCGCCCATGACGACCGGCTCCCGCGGACTGCACGTCGTCGTCCCGCTCGACGGCCGGGACGACTTCGACACCGTCCGGGACTTCGCGCACGAGGTCGCCGAGGCGCTCGTCGCGGCCCATCCGGACCGGCTGACCACAGCCGCCCGCAAGAAGGACCGCGGCGACCGCCTCTACCTGGACGTCCAGCGCAACGCCTACGCGCAGACCGCCGTCGCCCCCTACACCGTCCGCGCCCGGCCCGGCGCCCCCGTCGCCACCCCCGTGGCCTGGGACGCCGTCGACGACCCGGAGCTGCACGCCCGCCGCTGGACCATCGCCGACGCCGTCGAGCAGGCCGCCACCGAGCCCTGGGCGGAGCTCGGCCGCGCCCGCGCCCTCGGCCCGGCCCGCCGCCGGCTCGCGACCCTGCGTGACTGACCACCGGACGCACCGTCACTGTTCGAACCGAGCCGGTTTACCGAGCGCTTTCCGGGCCACACGGCGTAGGAGGCGCCCATGAATGATTCACAGAACACATCCAAGTCATCCAGACGGCAGACGGACGGGACGGGCAAGGGGCCGACCCCGATGGAGGTCCTGCGCGAGGCGCGGGCCCAGCTCGCCGAGCTCACCGGCATGGAAGCGGAGACCGTGACGTCCTTCGATCGCACGGAGGACGGCTGGACCCTCGAAGTCGAGGTCCTGGAGCTGTCCCGCGTCCCCGACACGATGAGCCTCATGGCGAGCTACCAGGTCGAACTGGACTCCGAGGGGCAGCTCACCGGATACCGGCGTCTGGGCCGGTACGAGCGGGGGCGTTCCGACGCCCGGCGCGGTGGCCGCTAGGCCCGCGCACCCACGCCCAGCACACCGTCCCCGAGACAAGGAGGAACGGTCCGAATGACCGTTGTCCCGGCACAGCAGACCGGCGGCGGAGGCGGCAGCAGCGGCCTCTACGACGTACTTGAGCTTGTACTCGACAGGGGACTCGTCATCGACGCGTTCATCAGGGTGTCCCTGGTCGGAATCGAGATCCTGAAGATCGACGTCCGGGTCGTCGTGGCCAGCGTCGACACCTACCTGCGCTTCGCCGAGGCGTGCAACCGGCTCGACCTGGAGTCGGGCCCCAACAAGAGCCCCGGCCTGCCGGAGATCGTCGGTGAGGTCACCGAGTCCGGCGCGCGCGGCAAGTCCAAGGGCGCTCTCTCCGGAGCCGCCGAGACCATCTCCGACGCCTTCAAGCAGGCCCGCGAGGAAGACACCGAGGAGCGCCCGCGGCGCGCCCGTAAGTCGACGGCCTCGCGCCGGAAGGAGGAGCAGGAGTGAGCACGTACGTGTACGGCATCACCGCGAGCTCGCACCCCGACCTCCCCGAGGACATGGGCGGCGTCGGCGACCCGGCACGGCCCGTGCGGATCCTCGAGGCGGGCCGGCTGGCCGCCGTGGTCAGCGACGCCCCCGAGGGGCTGCGGCCCAAGCGCAGGGAACTGCTCGCCCACTCCAACGTGCTCGCCGAGACGGGCGCCGCGGGGTGTGTGCTGCCGATGCGCTTCGGCAGCGTGGCGCCCGACGACGACGCGGTCGTCTCCGTGCTCGAGGAGCGCGCCGAGCACTACGCGGAGCGGCTGGACGCGCTGGAGGGCAAGGACGAGTACAACGTCAAGGCCAACCACGCGGAGGAGGCGGTCCTGCACCGCGTCCTGTCGGAGAACCCCCAGCTGCGAGCCATGACGGAGGCCAACCGGCAGGCGGGCGGCGGCAGTTACGACGACCGGCTGCGGCTCGGCGAGATGGTGGCCGCGGCCGTCAAGGAACAGGAGGCACGGGACGCCACCGATGTGCGGCACACGCTGGAACCGGCCGCCGCCGCCGTCAACGTGGGCCCCGACTCCTCGGGCTGGCTCGCCAACGTGTCCTTCCTGGTCGCCCGGGACGAGGCGGACGTCTTCCTCGCCGCGGTCGAGCAGCTGCGCAAGGGCCACCCGCACCTCGAGGTACGGCTCAACGGCCCGCTGCCGCCCTACAGCTTCGTCGAGCCGGGTCCCGGTGACTCCGGTCTCGCCGAGGCCGCCGGCGGCGCCGGGGCGGGTGAGGTCGCCAGGGAGTGAGCCATGGGACTCATCGGAGAGATCCTGCTGCTGCCGTTCGCTCCGGCGCGCGGCAGCGGCTGGGTCATCAAGAAGGTGCTGGAGGAGGCCGAACGCCTCTACTACGACCCGAGTGCCGTGCGGGCCGAACTGGCACGGCTGGAGGAGCAGTTGACGTCGGGCGAGATCGATGAGGAGGAATTCGACCGCCGGGAGGACGAACTGCTCGACCGGCTCGACACAGGACTCCGCGCAGGCTACGGGAACGGCGACAGGACGGCATGATGAACCGAGTTGGACTGGGCCTCGCGATAGGGGCCGGATACGTCCTCGGACGGACGAAGAAGGCCAAGATGGCCTTGGCGGTGGGCAGTCTCGTCGCCGGCAAGAAGCTGAACCTCACCCCGAAGGCGCTGGCCGAGCTGGTCACCACGCAGCTGGCGGGCAACCCGCAGTTCAAGGAGCTCGGCGACCAGCTGCGGCAGGATCTGAGCGGGGTCGGCAAGGCCGCCTCCGGGGCTCTCGTCGAGCGGCAGATCGCAGCGCTCGCCGATCGACTGCACGGCCGTACCGCCGAGGTGCGCGAGCAGCTGGCGGGCGGCGGCTCCGACGACGACCGTGACGAGGACGCCTACGACGACGAGGACGAGGCCCCCGAGGACGAGGAGCCGCGCGCCGACGACGACGAGGCGGAGCACGACGACGAGGCCGGGGACGACGGGGAGCGCGAGGAGCGGGCCCCGGCGAGGAAGGCAGCCAAGAAGGCGCCGGCCAAGAAGGCCGCGAAGAAGGCTCCGGCGAAGAAGGCGGCGGCCAAGAAGACCGCTCCCGCCAAGAAGACGGCGGCGAAGAAGACCGGCTCCGCGCGGTCCGCGGCCCGCAGGACGTCGGGCGGCGCGCGGCGGTCCGAGGGTGGTGACGCAGCATGACCGAGACACTCGGATCCGCGGGCTCCGCGGCCGGCGGGGCGGCCAAGAAGCAGCCCCTGTCCGACCTCGCGCACAGCGAGGCCGCCGACCGGCTCAAGAGCGAGGTGCAGGACTACCTCGCCGCCCAGGCCCAGCGTCTGCTCGTCGGCACCGGCCGCAAGCTCGGCGAGGCCACCGGCAAGCTCAACGACATCGCCGAGGGCAACAGCCCGGGCTTCGCCAAGCTTGCCCTCGACGGCGGCAAGAAGCTCGCCGAGGGCAAGGGCCCGGTGCGCAGCGCGCTGGAGGTCGGCGCGGGCCGCGCCAAGGACAGCGTGGTCGGCGCGTTCAAGAACCTCGGCGGCAAGGGCGGCAAGGGCAAGGGCAAGAAGGCCGGCAACAAGCCCACCGTCATCATCGAGTACGTCGACGTCGGTGTGCCGCTGCGGACCGCCTACGACCAGTGGACGCAGTACCAGGACTTCAGCACCTTCGCCAAGGGCGTCAAGAGCGCCAACCGCGCCGACGACACCCACTCCGACTGGCAGGGCAAGATCTGGTGGTCCAGCCGCAGCTGGAAGGCGCAGACCACCGAGCAGGTGCCTGACCAGAAGATCGCCTGGACCTCCGAGGGCGCCAAGGGCACGACCAAGGGCGTCGTCACCTTCCACCAGCTCGCGGAGAACCTCACCCGCGTCCTGCTCGTGATCGAGTACTACCCCTCCGGGTTCTTCGAGAAGACCGGCAACATCTGGCGGGCCCAGGGCCGCCGGGTCCGGCTCGACTTGAAGAACTACGTCCGCTTCATCACCCTCAAGGGAGAGGCGGAGGACGGCTGGCGCGGCGAGATCAGCGACGGCGAGGTCGTCCGCAGCCACGAGGACGCGGTCGAGGAGGAGGAGCAGGAGCAGGAGCGCGAGGACGGCGAGGCCCGCGACGAGGAAGACGAGCCCGACGCGTACGCCGAGGACTCCGAGGACGACGGCGAACACGCCGACGAGGAGGAGCCCGAGGGCGAGTACGAGGACGAGCCCGAGGACGACGAGGCCTACGAGGAGGAGCCCGAGGACGCCTACGAGGACGAGGGCGAACCGGAGGACGGCTACGAGGACGAGGAGGAGCCGGAGGCCGAGTACGAGGACGAGCCCGAGGACCAGCCCGAGGACGACGAGGAGCCCGCGCGCGGCAGGAGCCGGCGATGACCACGCCGAGCAGGCTCCCGGATCCCTACGGTCAGGGCGGCGGAGCCAACCTCGCCGACATCCTCGAGCGGGTGCTCGACAAGGGCGTGGTGATCGCGGGCGACATCCGGATCAACCTGCTCGACATCGAGCTGCTCACGATCAAACTGCGGCTGATCGTCGCCTCCGTCGACAAGGCGAAGGAGATGGGCATCGACTGGTGGGAGGACGACCCCGCCCTGTCCTCCCGTGCCCGGCACAACGAACTCGCCCGGGAGAACGCCGAGTTGCGTGAGCGACTGGCCCAGCTGGAGCCGGCCGGGCCCCAGCGGGAGGAGGCCCCATGAGCGGTCTGCGCTATGTGTACGCCGTCTGCCATCCCTACGAGTCCCCCCTCCAGCGCCAGCTGTCGGGGGTCGCGGGTGCCCCGCCGAAGCGGCTCACCCACCATGGGCTGGTCGCCGTCCTCAGCACCGTGCCCGAGCACGAGTTCACCGAGGAGGCGCTGCGCGCCAACCTGGAGGACCTCGACTGGCTCACGGCCACGGCCCGCGCGCACCAGCAGGTGATCGACGCCCTCACGGCCGTCACCACCCCGCTGCCGCTGCGCATGGCGACCGTGTTCCGCGACGACAGCGGCGTACGCAGCATGATCGAGGCCCGCGAGGAGGAGCTGCGGCGCGTCCTGGACCGGCTCGCGGGCCGGGTCGAGTGGGGCGTGAAGGTGTACGTCGAGCGGCCGCCGGAGTCCTCCGCCGAGGCGGAGGGCGCCGCGCGGCCCGCCGCGAAGCCCGTCTCGGGCCGCGACTATCTGCGCCGCCGCCGCGACCAGACGCGGGCCCACGACGACGTGTGGCAGCGGGCCTCGGAGTTCTCCGAGCGGCTGCACGGGACGCTCGCGGCGTTCGCCGAGGACTCCCGGCTGCACGCCCCGCAGAACTCCGCGCTCTCCGGCGCCACCGGCCAGAACGTGCTCAACGCCGCCTACCTGGTGTCGCGCGCCGACTCCGAGGAGTTCGTGGAGCTGGTGGACCGGGAGAAGGACGACGTGCCCGGCATCCGGGTCGAACTCACCGGGCCGTGGGCCGCGTACTCCTTCGCCGGCGAGTTCGCCGAGGACCCGGGGGTGGAGTCGTGACCGTCGTCGAACGGCGTGAGATCGCCCTGGTGGACCTGCTCGACCGGCTGCTCGCCGGCGGTGTGGTCGTCAAGGGTGACATCACACTGCGCATCGCCGACGTCGACCTCGTCCGTATCGACCTGAACGCGCTGATCAGCTCGGTCAACGAGCAGGTCCCGTCGCCCTGGGGGGACCAGCCGTGACCGAACGACGCAACCGCCTCGACCTCGAACCCGACACCGTGGAGCGCGACCTCGTCAAGCTCGTCCTGACGGTCGTGGAACTGCTGCGCCAGCTCATGGAGCGCCAGGCGCTGCGCCGGTTCGACGAGGGCGATCTCAGCGAGGAACAGGAGGAGCGGATCGGCCTGACGCTGATGCTGCTCGACGACCGGATGACCGAGCTGCGGGACCGGTACGGGCTGCGGCCCGAGGACCTGAACCTGGACCTCGGCCCGCTGGGCCCGCTGCTGCCCCGGGAGTGATCCTTCAGAGGCCTGGCTCAGGCGTTCTTACGGCACAGGATCTCCCCGTGCAGGACGCTGAACCAGCCGTCCTCCCGCCGTCCCCACGCCCGCCAGGCCTCCGCCACCTCGCGCAGCTCCGCCGGTGAGGCGTGCCCGCCCCCGGTGGCCTGCTCCGCGTAGGCGGAGGCCACCGTCCGGTCCGCCCACAGGCCGCTCCACCAGGCCCGTTCCCCGGCCGTGGCGAACGTCCACGTGCTGGACGTGCAGGTGACGTCCGTGAACCCGGCCGCCAGCGCCCAGGATTTCAGCCGGCGCCCGGCGTCGGGTTCGCCGCCGTTGGCCCGGGCGACCCGGCGGTACAGGTCCAGCCAGCCGTCCAGGCCGGCGGACTCCGGGTACCAGGTCATCGCCGCGTAGTCGGAGTCCCGTACGGCGACGAGGCCGCCGGGCCGGATGACCCGCCGCATCTCGCGCAGCGCCGCCACCGGGTCGCCGACGTGCTGGAGGACCTGGTGTGCGTGGACCACGTCGAAGGTGCCGTCCGGGAAGTCCAGGGCGTGTACGTCGCCGGGTGCGAAGTCGGCGTTGCGCAGGCCGCGTTCGGCGGCGGTGGCCCGCGCCCGCTCCAGGATCGCCGGCTCCCGGTCGACCCCGGTGACCTGCCCGTCGGGGACCAGGGCGGCGAGGTCGGCGGTGATCGTGCCCGGGCCGCAGCCGACGTCCAGGACACGCGTGTGCGGCTTCAGGTGCCCGAGCAGATACGCCGCCGAGTTGGCAGCGGTGCGCCAGGTGTGCGAGCGCAGGACGGACTCGTGATGACCATGGGTGTAGACGGCGGTCTCCCGCGTCTGCGACGGCCTGTCGGGCATGGCTGA
The DNA here is from genome assembly GCF_003074055.1 of Streptomyces nigra. Classification (NCBI taxonomy): domain Bacteria; kingdom Bacillati; phylum Actinomycetota; class Actinomycetes; order Kitasatosporales; family Streptomycetaceae; genus Streptomyces; species Streptomyces nigra. The sequence goes on from NZ_CP029043.1 coordinate 6,188,970, forward strand.
TCCCCTCGTGTCGGCGTACCGGCGACCCGCGGGGCCGCACCGGACGGTGAGCGTCACCGTACGCCGTCGTGTCGCATGATGAGACCCGCGTACCACCATGCGGGACGATCGCTTCTATGAGCCCGGCAGGGGGCGGTAGACCGTCAGTGCCTCCGGCAACTTCTCCAGCGTCACCTCGCCGCCCACTTCGGTCACCTCGCCGTCGTACGCCAGTGGGGTGCCCGGGTCGACGGTTGTCAGCCGCAGCCGGGTCACCTGGACGGCCGCGTGGACGGGGGAGCGGCTCAGCGGACCGGCGACGGCCGCGGCGAGCAGCCGTAGCGCGGGCCGACGCCCGCCGTGCACGACCCGGACGTCCAGGACCCCGTCCGCGAGGTCCGGCCGGCGCGCGGGCGCGAGCCCCAGCCGGTGATAGGTGCCGTTCCCGGCGAACAGCAGCCACAACGGGTGGGCGCCGTCCCCGACTTCGGCCCGCAGCGGGTGCCGGTCCCGGCGCAGGACGCGCGCGGCGGCGAGCACCCCGGCGGGCCAGTCGCCGACCTTGGACGCGAACCGGTCCCGCTCGCGCACCAGTTCCGGGTACACGCCGAGGCTGCAGGTGTTGAGGAAGACGCCCTCCTGCCCGGGGCTGCGGAAGCGGCCCACGTCCACGCGCACCGCCTCGCCGCGTGCCACGGCCCGGCTCAGATCGGTCTCGTCCTCCACACCCAGGTCGAGCGCGAAGTGGTTCAACGTGCCGCCGGGCAGCACCGCCAGCGGCAGCCCGTGCCGCAGCGCGACCTCGGCCGCCGCGTTCACCGACCCGTCGCCGCCGCACACCCCGAGCGCCCGGGCGTGCCCGGCCGCCCGCTCCAACTCGGCGCCCAGATCGCGCGGTTCGCACTCGACGACCTCGGCGCGCGGCAGCAGGTCCAGCAGGGCGTGCACCCGATCCGAGCTCCCCGCGCGTTTGTTGGCGACGATCACCAGGCCGTCGCCCTCGGGCAGCGCGGGCACGTCCGCGCGCGGGCGGGCCGGCGGCACCTGTGGATCACGGGGCGGCACCAGCCCTCGTACGGCGTACGCGGCACCCGCCCCGAGCGCCGCGCCCACCAGTACGTCGCTGGGGAAGTGCACCCCCGTGTAGACCCGGGACAGCGCCACCGACCAGGCGACCGGCGCCACCGCCAGACCCCACTTCGGCGACTCCAGGGCCACCCCGGTCGCGAACGCCGCCGCCGACGCCGCGTGACCCGACGGGAACGACGTGGTGATCGGCTGCCGCTTCAGCTGCCGCACCCGCGGCACCGCCTCCAGCCCCGGCCGGGGCCTGCGCACCGACCGCTTGCCGAGCGTGTTGATGGTCAGCGACGCCAGTCCCAGCGAGGCCAGACCGCGCGCCGCGGCCCGGCGGCCCCGGGGCGAGCGGGAGGCGGCGATCGCGGCGGCCGCGGCGAACCAGAGCACCCCGTGGTTGGCGCTCCGGCTCAGCCTCGGCAGGACGGGCTCGGCGAACGGCCAGTTCCGCTCCGCCGCGAACTCGAACAGCCGGGAGTCGAACGCGAGGAAGCGGTCGCGCAGCGCGTGCCGGCCGGGCAGGGGGACCGTGAGGTCGACGTCTGGGCTCATACAGCCCTGGGTACCCTGAACCGGCCCCGAGCTGTCCGGTCCGCGCGGATCGACACACGAAGGAACCCCGATGCGCCTGCTGCTCGTCCGCCACGGCCAGACCACCGCCAACGTGGACTACCTGCTCGACACGGCACCTCCAGGGGCGCCCCTCACGCCCCTCGGCGAACAGCAGGCCGCCGCTCTGCCCGACGCGCTCGCCGACGAGGACATCGAGGCGGTCTACGCCTCCACCCTGATCCGCACCCAGGCCACCGCCGCCCCGCTGGCCGCAGCGCGGGGCCTGGACGTGCGGGTGCGCGACGGCATCCGCGAGGTGTCCGCCGGAGACATGGAGCTGCTGGACGGCCACGCCGAGGAGGCCGAGCCCTATATGCGGACCGTTTTCGCCTGGGCCGCCGGGGACACGGCCCTGCGCATGCCGGGCGGCGAGAGCGGCGACGAGGCGCTCGGCCGCTACGACGCCGTGATCGCGGAGGCCGCCGCGAGCGGGGCCGGGACGGTCGCCATGGTCAGTCACGGCGCCGCGATCCGCATGTGGACCGCGGCCCGCGCCGCCAACGTCGACGTGGCCTTCGCCGCCTCCCACCCGCTGGAGAACACCGGGGTCGTGATCCTGGAGGGCGCGCCCGGCGAGGGCTGGAAGGCGCTGTCCTGGGCGGGCGCGGTGGTGGCCCCGGCGGGCGACGGCGGCCCCACCGGCCGGCCCGTCGACGACCCGCAGGTGTAGGGCCTGTCGTTCGGATCGTCCCGGCGTCGCGCACCGGCACCGCGATAACGGTTTGCCCCCGCTCCGGGGCGCCCCGGAGAATGCGGTCCCATGGGACATCTGGAAGCCGCGCACCTCGAGTACCACCTCCCCGACGGGAGGGCGCTGCTCGGCGATGTCTCGTTCCGGGTCGGCGAAGGCGCCGTGGTGGCGCTGGTCGGGCCCAACGGCGCCGGCAAGACCACCCTGCTCCGGCTGATCTCCGGCGAGCTGAAGCCGCACGGCGGCACCGTCACCGTCAGCGGCGGCCTCGGGGTGATGCGCCAGTTCGTGGGCTCGGTGCGGGACGAGACGACCGTACGCGACCTGCTGGTCTCGGTGGCGCCGCCCCGGATCCGGGAGGCGGCCCGGGCCGTCGACGCCGCCGAGCACGCGATCATGACGGTCGACGACGAGGCCGCCCAGCTGCGGTACGCGCAGGCGCTCGCCGACTGGGCGGAGGCGCGCGGCTACGAGGCCGAGACGCTGTGGGACATGTGCACCACGGCCGCGCTCGGCGTGCCCTACGAGAAGGCGCAGTGGCGGCAGGTGCGGACCCTGTCCGGCGGTGAGCAGAAGCGGCTGGTGCTGGAGGCGCTGCTGCGCGGCACCGACGAGGTCCTGCTGCTGGACGAGCCGGACAACTACCTCGATGTGCCCGGCCAACGCTGGCTGGAGGAGCGCCTGAAGGAGACCCGCAAGACGGTCCTCTTCGTCTCCCACGACCGTGAACTCCTGGCCCGCGCCGCCGAGAAGATCGTCTCCGTGGAGCCCTCCCCGGCCGGCGCGGACGCCTGGGTGCACGGCGGCGGCTTCACGACGTACCACGAGGCCCGCCGGCAGCGCTTCGCCCGCTTCGAGGAGTTGCGCAGACGCTGGGACGAGAAGCACGCCCAGCTGAAGAAGCTGGTGCTGACGCTGCGTCAGGCCGCCGAGAACAGCCCGGACATGGCCTCCCGCTACCGGGCGGCCCAGACCCGGCTGCGTAAGTTCGAGGAGGCGGGCCCGCCGCCCGAGCCGCCCCGCGAGCAGGACATCCGGATGCGCCTCAAGGGCGGCCGCACCGGCGTCCGGGCGGTCACCTGCGAGGACCTGGAACTGACCGGTCTGATGAAGCCGTTCTCGCTGGAGGTGTTCTACGGCGAACGCGTCGCCGTCCTCGGGTCCAACGGCTCCGGCAAGTCCCACTTCCTGCGTCTGCTGGCCGGCGAGGACGTCGCGCACACCGGCCGGTGGAAGCTCGGGGCGCGTGTGCTGCCGGGCCACTTCGCGCAGACCCACGCGCACCCCGAGCTGATGGGCCGCACGCTCCTCGACATCCTGTGGACCGAGCACTCGCAGGACCGGGGCGCCGCCATGTCCCGGCTGCGCCGCTACGAGCTGACCCAGCAGGCCGAGCAGGCCTTCGACCGGCTCTCCGGCGGCCAGCAGGCCCGTTTCCAGATCCTGCTGCTGGAGCTGGAGGGCGTCACGGCCCTGCTGCTCGACGAGCCCACCGACAACCTCGACCTGGAGTCCGCCGAGGCGCTCCAGGAAGGGCTGGAGGCGTTCGAGGGGACCGTCCTCGCGGTCACCCACGACCGCTGGTTCGCCCGCTCCTTCGACCGCTACCTGGTCTTCGGCAGCGACGGACGTGTCCGCGAGACACCGGAGCCGGTGTGGGACGAGCGCCGGGTGGAGCGGGCGCGCTAGGGGTTTCCACGCCCGGCCCAGGTGTTTTCCCGACCCGGGCTCACGCCCAGCGCAGCAGGGCGCCCAGGCCGCCCGCCGGGGCCTCCTCGCGGGCGGCGCCGTCCGCCGGGCCCACCGACACCGCGGCGGCGCCCGTGGCGACCGCGGACCGGATCAGCGCGTCGTCGGCACGGGCCGACCAGGAGTTCTGCTCGCCGAGGATCCGCAGATCCGTGCGGCGCACGGCCACCTGGTCGGGGTCCTCGCCGATCCACACCTCGCGGTGCGCGTCCGGCCCGTCCGGGCGGATCAGCAGTTCGTCGATCCGGTGCTCACGGGCGGCCTCGACCAGCGCGGGCACGCCCTCCACGGCTCCGGCACGGCCCTCGTCGTCCGGGGTGCGGGCCGCCAGGAACCGGTCCATCTCGGTCTCCGCCCGGCCACGTACGTGCTCCTCGCGGATCCGGGCCACGTCGTCGTCCAGCAGCCTGCTGCCCGAGCCGTGCGGGGCCTCGACGACCGCGTCCCGCAGCCGCCGCGGCAGCCGCTCGTGCACGGCCCGCCGCTCCCGGTCGTCACCGACCAGGATCACCAGGTCGGCGCCGGTCTCCTCCTGGCACACGGACAGCGCGTCGGCGACCTCCGCCGCGTTGTGCTCCCAGGTGTTCTCGACCTTCAGCTGGAAGTGCCGTTCGGACCAGTCGGACGACGCGGTGCGGTGGATGGGGTGCTCACGGCCCGTGACGGAGCCGGCGTCCCGCCCGCCCAGGGCGTCGCGCAGCTCGAAGTCCGCGCCCTTGCGGTCGACGTAGGCCACCACGCAGACCGGGTCCTCACCGGCCAGCTCCAGCAGGGGAGCGGTGTGCGGCAGCGGCGCCCAGTGGGCGCTGTCGCGCTGCGGGGGACGGGCCAGCGACGCCTGGAGCACCACCTCACCCGCATGGGCGAAGATCGCCCGCCCGTTCGGCTCGGACGAGTGTTCCAGCGCCTCCAGCGCACCGCGTACGGCCGCGCAGGTCGCGGTGTCGCAGCCCTGCTCGGCGAGGTCGTCGGTCAGGGCCCGCGCGGTCAGATGCCGCTCGTGCGGTGTGTCCTCCGTATGCCGGGAGGTCCCCACGTACACGGAGGCCCAGGGGCCGGGGTGTTCGTACAGTGGATGCAGAAAGGCGAGGTCCATGACTGTCTCCCGTGCGCCTCGGGGGCTGTGTGCTCAGCGGGCGGGTACCCGGACGGCATGGTTGGACACGACGAGCGGGGCACCACGATGACCGGAGTCGACCCCGGCCGGCTGGACGATCAGCAGCTCATGAAGGAGCTGGAGACGATCCACCGGACGCGCCACGACACGCTGCTGTACGGCTCGAACGACGCGCTGCGGGCCCACAACGAACGCATGGCACAGCTGGAGGGCGAGTATCTGCGCCGCAATCCCGGCCGCCTGGTGGCCGCCGGACGCACCCGTGAGGGGGCCCGTGACCGCGACGGCGGCACCGCGCCCGCCGCACCCGGCGGCTGAGCACACGGAAAGCGCCGGGGCGGGACCCGTCGTCCTCGCTCCGGCGCCTGTGGCCCGCCCCTTGTAGCGGGGGCGGGCCGGTGGGGCGGTCAGGCGGCCTGCCGCGACTCGGCGGCGAACACCTCCAGGAACGTCTGGCAGAACGCCTTCAGATCGTCCGGCTTGCGGCTCGTGACCAGCTTGCTCGGCGCGTGGTCGCAGACCTGGACCTGCTCGTCGACCCAGGTGCCGCCGGCATTGCGGAGGTCGGTCCTCAGACTCGGCCAGGAGGTCAGGACCCGGCCGCGTACGACGTCCGCCTCGATCAGTGTCCACGGGGCGTGACAGATCGCCGCGACCGGCAGGCCCCGGTCGAAGAAGTCCCGGACGAAGGCGACGGCCTTCTCGTCCATCCGCAGGAAGTCCGGGTTCGCGACCCCGCCGGGCAGGACAAGACCGCCGAAGTCCCCGGCCGAGGTCTCCCCGACGACCTCCTGCACGGGGAAGGTGTCCGCCTTGTCGAGATGGTCGAACGCCTGGATCTCACCGGACTGCGTCGAGACGAGCACCGGCTCGTGCCCGGCGTCCTTCGCGGCCTGCCAGGGCTCGGTCAGCTCGACCTGCTCGACGCCCTCGGGTGCGGTCAGAAATGCGATGCGCATACGGTCTCCACGTTCTCGTCGTCGTCCTTCACTCACGGCCGGGCGGACCGCTACGCGCCCTGGCGTCGCTCGCCGCCGCTGCCTTCGCCGGTGAGCGCCTCGGCCAGCTGCTGCACGTTGGCGTACCGCTCGGAGCGCGGCAGCCGCCCCACCGGGTCCACCAGGACGTCGGGCGCATGACTGCGCCGCAGCTCGCCCACGAGCTCCCGCGGGCCGGCCGGGAAGGAATGGCGGCTCAGGATGCGCGCCAGTTCCAGCCGGACCGTCTCCAGGGACGCCGCAGACGACCCCGGGGCCACCGGACCGCCCGCGACCTGCGGATCGTCCTCGGCGGACGGCTCCGGGTCGTGCCACTCCTCGGCCCGGGTGGGATGCCCGGACCGCAGCAACCCCTGTAGTTCGTGCTTCATCTCGTCGTCACGGTGGACGCTCAGCCGGTCGCTGCCTCGCTGCATGACTCCCTCCAGATCCTCGGGGCTGCGCACCGCGTACCCGTCCACCGGGGGCCGACACAGGGGTTTGCGAACCGGAAGCGGGGTGACTCGGACGTCTCACCCCCCGAGTCACCCCCCGCGCGACGTTCTGGGGAAGGACCCTGTCATGGCACTGCTCGCCGTGCTGCTGCCGATCCTGATGCTCTGCGTGATGCTGGCGCTCGGGCGCCTTGAGGACTTGCTCCTGCCGGAGGACCCCGTCCCCGTCCCGTCGGAGGGCCGAAGCCTGGGCAGTGAGGGCGCTACTCGTTCAGGGACATGAACAGTCGGGCGGTGCGTACCGAGTCGGGATGGTCGAGGCCCAGTACGCGCCTGCGCCGATTCAGTGTGTCTCTGACCAGCGAGTTCGCCTCACCCGTGCGGCCCAGGGCGATCAGGTTCTCGGCCAGGGCATGCGCCGCGTCCAGAGAGAGGGGATGGTCGGCTCCGAGCACGCGCCGCAGCCTTTCCACGGTTTCCCTGTGCAGGTCGGCGGCCTCCTGAACCTGGCCCACGGTGACCAGGAGCGATGCGGCGGCGAGCGCCTGATTCAGAGAGTCCGGGTGGTCCTCGCCCAGCAGCCTCTGCTGGGAAGCGAGCAGGTCCTCGGCTAGGGCCAGTGCCTGTCCCGTCTCACCGTTGTCCGTCAGGGCCCCGACCAGGCCCGATGCGGCAAGCAGCGTGTCCGCGTGATCGTGTCCGAGGCGTTCGAGCCAGGACAGGTGGAGATCCCGCAATCGGGAGAGGGCGGCCACGGGGTCGAGCTCCCGGAGGGACAGGCACGCCTCGCATGCGGCACGGCGGGCGCCGCTGGTGACCAGGTCCGCAGGGGCGATCGCCAGCAGGTGGGGGAGCAGTCCCTCAGGAAGCGGCTGGGGACGAGTGCGGCCGGCACGCTCCTGATACGACGCCTCCAGCAAGCGGCAGGCATAGGCCGCGGCGCGTTCGTGCTCAGTGGGAGTGAGGGCCTCGCGCAGGGCGCTGAACACGAGGCCGTGCACCTCGACGCCGTCGTCCGACACTCTCGCCAGTGCGTGCCTCTCCAGCACCCTGAGCACCCGCGTTCGCGCCCGTCGACTGGACAGGACGGGTGCGCCGGGGACGCGCGGGCCGTCCGTGATGCTCGGAAGGGGTAAAGGCTCCGGAGCCAACAGGGCACACGCCTTCAGGAAGTCGAGCGCAACCGAGTCCTCTGCGTCCAGGCGGTCCCAAAGGGCGCGGATCGCCCCGGTGAACGTCCCCTCGGCGTCCCCGAGCAGTGTCAGAAGCTGCTCCCCGGTGACGGAGGTCGTGGCCAGGTACGCGACGGCCTGAGCCAGGGACAGCGGATCGTCGTCCAACCGTTCGGCCAGCCGCTCGGCGTCGCTCCGGGACAACGTGGGGACTCTGCGGCGCAACAGCGCCACCGCCTCCCGACGACGCAGCGGGCCGACGCGGACCGTGGCGCCGGGATACCGGCCCGACCGGGAGACGATGAGCGCATGCCCGGTGTCGGCCGGCAGGTACGGCTCCACCGCTCCGGGTTCCTCGGCGTCGTCGAAGACGAGGAGCCAGCGGCCCCGCGCACGCAGTTCCTCGCCGAGTGCTGCCGGCGCCGTGAGTCCCATGGCTGCGGCCAGCCTGGCGAGCCCGTCGTGGATTGTCCCGGAGTCCTCCGCGGACACCCACCACACCACGTCGTAGTCCCCGGCGAAGCGATGGGCGTATTCGCTGGCGAGCTGCGTCTTGCCGACACCAGCGGGGCCATGCACCACCACAACGGCCGGAGCGGCCGCATCGGCCAGCAACTTTCTTATTTTCAGCAAGAGTTCGTCGCGCCCCACGAAGTGGGGGTTGCGCGGCGGATGGTGCCACACCGGCGGCAGCGCCCCTGGCAGAGGCGGGCCTGCCTTCCCGGACGGAAGCCGTTCGCCCACGCCCGGGAAGCGGGGAGGTGCGATCGGGCGCTCCGGCCCCCGCACTGCCTCCAGAAGCGCCCGTCGCGCGGCCTCCTCGTCGAGCCCGAACAAGTCTCTTGTCAGCAGCGACCGCAGGACCGTCGGCGGTGTGGTGTCGTCGAGGCGCAAGGGAATGACCTTGCCCTGGCCCGCGGCCAGGGCAGCACCCAACTCCGGCACGGTCCAGCGCGCTGCTTCGAAATACGCGGTCGAGAGCAGGACCACCACGACGTCGCTGTCCCCGAACTGGGTCAGACGTGAGGGGATGGTGCTGCCGGCCTCCCAACTCCAGACGTCGAGCATGACGGTGTACCCCGCGTCCTTCAGTTGCCAGGCGACCCACTCCGCCCAGGCGCGGTCCGCAGCCGCATAGCTCAGGAGGAAGCGCTCGGCCGTGTCGGCGCGCGTACCTCGTGGCGCCCTGTCACCGCGCGTCGCATGCCCGAGACGCGTCAGTGCCGCGGCGGACGGCACGGCGAACGGCTCCCCGGCGTACGACACGCGGCCGTCCGCCACACCCGTCAGCGCGGCGGTGAAGTCACGTGCGCTGCCGTACCGAGGCTCCAGATACTCGGACACCCGATCCCGTACGAGGGCGTGAACGGTACGTACGTCGTCGTCGTACTGGGCATTGAGCAGGGCGTCCCGCACCCCGGGCGGGAAAGTGAACCGCGGTTCGCCGCCGTCGGAGGCGTCCGGGACGGGGACGCGGCGGAGGATGCCTCCGAGGAACAGCTCCGCCAGGTCGCCGCGGGACGGCTCGTCCAGCATGGCCGTCTGGATTAGCCGCGCCACGGGGAGAGTCACGGTCGACAAGGCCGAGAGGAGGCCCGCCAGTTCCCAGGAGCCGGGAGACGCCGACAGTCGGAAACGGAGGAGCGCCTCCTCGGCGGGGAGGGGCGCGGTCGCTGTGGGCCGCCGCTGCGGCCGGTCCCGGGCGTCCTCAAGGACCGTCTTCGGATTGAGCGGCAACAGGAGGGACGAAGCCGGCCTCCAACAGCCGTCGCCGGTCGTCATCTCGGCCCAGTCACGCAGCGGTCGGGGTTCGAGTTCGACCACCGGCACGGGCACCACGGGCGGCGTGGGCACGGACCGACGGCTCGATGGGGACGTCTTCCAACGGGCGTTGGGAGCGCCGAGGTGAGGGATGCGCAGGGAGACCGGTGTCGGTGTCGCGCCGCCCCGGTTCCACAGCCTCGCGGGCAGGAGGTGGGCGAGCGCCACCTGCGACCGCCGGGCCCAGTCCACCAGAAGACGTTCAGCCGCCCTCGTACGCCAGATCGATCCCACCGTGTCACTCAGAACGAGAATGAGCTGATCACCCGTCGGGTCGACGATCTCCCGATGATGCCGCGGAGGGCGTCCCACCGACGGGTGCGGGCGCAGTGCGACCGATTGGCCGCCTTCCTCACCAGAGAGGTTCCAGCGTCTGATGTCGCGGAACGCGCCCAGGCGTGAGAGGCCCTCGTGGAACTCGCGTACCTCCTGGTGCCACAGGTGCATCGACGGGCCGGTGTCGACGACAAGGGTGAGGGTGAGCCATCGGCTCGGTTGCGGGCGCAGGACCGGAACCATGACCTTCTCGTCCACCAGCCGTGCGACCGTCTCCTCCTCGTCGAGTTCGAACGCGGTCTGGGAGGGGACCTTACGCGTGAGTGGCCTGAGCGCCCTCGTCAGTTCGAGGGAGTGCGGAAGAGCGGCTTCGGCGGGAACGTGGATCGGGACGGCGGGGACCCCGGTGCCGTCCTCGGAGTGGGCTCGGATGTGGAGAGCGGCCTCGTGACGCCTGGCGGGCCCGTTCGGCTCGGAGTCCTCCGCCGTGTCGTCGTCCTGCAGCGGCGTGGACGGCGCCGTCGTCGCCGTCCCCCTGCCCTCGCCCACTTGCTCCTCTCCCTCTCTCAGTACGTGACGGGCGAGCCAGAGGATGTCCGCCAGCTCCTCCGGACCTGCCCCGTCCGCCCCACCTTCGTGCAGGAGCTGGAACAGCTGGGTGATCACGTGGCGTCCGGCCCGCTGAGCGGATGCAGCGTCGCCCCGACCAGCTGATCGATGTCCTCCGGAGCGGTCCACGCGCCCGCCAGCCGCAGCTGTACGGCATTCAGGAGCTGATCCGTGCCCAGTTCGCCCCGCTCGCGCCGCTTGAGGAAGGACGAGATCAGACCGTCCGGGCCGCCGGCCACCTCGGTCGCCTCGGCACCGATGCGCTCCGCGATGATGCGCCGCAGCTTGTCCTCGCCGGGACGGCCGATGGTCAGCCTGACGCAGCGGCGCAGGAAGGCGGGTGGGAACTCCCGTTCACCGTTGCTCGTCAGGATCACCACGGGAAATGCCCGGCACTGCACGCGCCCTGCGGTGATGCGTGCGCCGACGCCCTGATCGTCGGTGCCGACGGTCACCACCCGCTGGTGATCTGCCAGCCGGGCCAGCTCGGGGATTTCGAAGCGCCCCTCGTCCAGCACGGTGAGAAGGTCACCCGGCAGGTCGATGTCACATTTGTCGATCTCGTCGATGAGAAGCACGCGTGGCCGCTCCGAGGGGAGGAACGCCGTTCCCAGGGGTCCGAGTTGAAGGTACTTACCGATACCGGCGACCGTCGGGCTCCCTCCAGGGTGAGAGCGGGGGCGTCGCGCCGCCGGGCGAGCCGTCGCGGAGCCCAGCCGGTTGAGGTTGGCGTCCTCCAGGCGACGCAGCGCGTCGTAACGGTACAACCCGTCGCGCAGGGTCGCCCGGCTCGTGATGGGCCAGCGCAGCACGGGGCCCAGTCCGAGGTCCTCGGCGATGCTGTACGCCAAGGTCGACTTGCCGACCCCGGGGACGCCCGTGACCAGAAGAGGACGACGCAGATGGAGCGCCGTATTGACGAGATCGATCTCATGGTCTTCGGCGATGTAACCGGCTCCGCGCCGACGGTCAGCCGTGTACCGCTCGTCGTCCAAGGACGGGATGCGGTAGTCGGAGTCGATCCGGCCGTCGAACTGCCGCCATGGCGGGCTTAGTCGGGCCAGCCGGTCGAGCCGCTCCCCGGCGGACGCCTGGGGAGCGCCTTTGTAGATCCACCAGTCTTTCACTGCACCTCCGGTCAGGTCCGGCACACGCCGGTTGATCGTGATCAGGCGATGAGGTTCGTGTCGCTCAGCGGATCCACGCCCACGGGGTGGTCCGGGTCGTCCCAGAGAAGGACCACACTGGCCCTCGCGCGGTCGGCCACATCCCTGTCGCGGCGCAGAGCCTTGACGTCAAGGGGGAGGCGCGACACGTTCGACACGTCCAGCAGTTTCGGCAGTCCCGGCACGGTGGGATCCTCCCGGTCGCATGCGCGCTGCCACACCACGACCGGCATCCCGGCGTCGAGGGCGGCGTCCACACCGGGCCGGGCTCGAGCCATGGAGACCGCGACACACACCGGGTGATCCGTCTCGTACCACTCGCCGACGAGATCGTCCAGTTGGTCGACGTGCTCGTCCCCGACCCAGACAGTGGCCAGGCCGCTGCCGTCTCGCTGCCGGGTCAGCCACCGCCACCGGCTGGACCATCGCTCCACGAGGTCGGCACCCCAGCGCTGGTCCAGACAGCGGACCACCACCTCGTACACCTTGCCCAGGGCGCGTGAGTCTCGGCGCAGCCGGACCTCCCACTGATCGAACCCCTCCTCCAGCAGGCCGTCGGACACGGCGAACTCGACCCGCTGGAGTCTTACGCCCGGACCGAGGGTGTCGGGACGCAGACAGCCCTCCAGGAGGAGGCGGGCGCCCTCCACGTCCACCACGATCGGGGCCGAGGACGGCTCCGGGCGCAGGCGTTCGGGGCGCCGGCCGTCCGTGGTGCGCCGCCAGATCTCGGCGTAGAAACTGTCCTGCTGCTGGGGGTGCTCCGCGAGTCGGACCGTGAGTGTGGCTTCGGTGCGCTCGATCCGCGGCACGGCGGGCAGGGCGGGCAGCTCACAGTCACTCAGGAACCGGGTCACCCAGGCGTTCAGTTCACGCGCCCTGCGGCGCTCGTCAGGGTTCTCGCCCGCCGCGAATCCGGCCGCCAGGGCGTGCACGAAGGTGACGGCCTTGGGCACCGTCCCCGGAGGGTGGCGACGTTCGCCGAGATCCCGTGCCCAGGCGTACAGGTCGACGTCACCCACAGGGGCGGGCGGTGCGGCGGCCCACCCGAGGCTGCCCGTCTCCCCGAACGACCACTGGTAGGCCTGCTCGGCCCACCTCGGCGGAGCGACGTCCTCCAGGATGTCGGCCAGCAGGCGCCACGCCTGTGCGTCCAGGCCGTGGGCACCGTCGTCCGCACCTCCTGCGACGTCCGGTACGCCGGCCGCGCCCGCCGGACCGGGCGAAGGGGCCGAAAGCAAGGACGACTGCGGTGGGTACACCGGGATCGGACCCATCGGCGGCTCCACCCGCTCCGGCTGACCGGTGATGCGGCGAACCAGCTTTTCGATGCCCCGCTCGTCCAAGGTCGGTACGGGGATGCGGCTGATGCGCTCTGCGCCCAGGAAATCGGGAAACTCCGTTTCGCAACGCCCCGGCAGCACGACCATCAGGACTCTGTGGAGCCATCGTGTAGGGGCGACGTACATCTCCGTCATCATCTTGCGGGTCTCCCAGTAGACTCCGCGGCCGACCCCGTCCAGCGGCTCCGCGCGTTCGCCGCGAACCTTGTACTCGGGGGAGGCGATGACCAGGACGTAGTCCGCGTCCGTGTACTCCCGGTGCATCCACCAGGGCCAGTCCTGCGACTGCACGCCTGCGAAGGAGTCGAGCTTGGCATCGACACCACCCTTGACGCGCAGTAGCTCGTAGAGCGTCTCCACCTGCGTAACGTGGGCCGCGTCGTCATGGGCGTACGAGATGAAGACCCTCGGTCTAGCCCTTTTCGTCGCGGTGTCCGCCTCGATTTCCATCCCTCGAGCCCCCTCGTGCGCGCAGGACCCAGGGTAGTGGGGCGACCGGCCTCAGTCCCCCTTGTCCTGCCGTTCCCGCGTCGGCAGGAACTCCTGCAGCTTCGACTTGACGCCCTGCTTCACCATCGAGCCGCGGTCCGCGTCGCCCTTGAGGATCGCCGACGCCGTCGCCTCCATCTGCTCCCAGGTGGCGTGCGGGGGGACCGGCGGCACGGCCGGGTCGGTCACGAACTCCACGACCGCGGGACCGTCCGCGGCCAGCGCGGTACGCCAGGCCGGCTCGACGTCCTCCGGCTTCTCCACCCGGATGCCGGTCAGGCCGAGGGAGCGGGCGAAGTCGGCGTACCGGACGTCGGGCAGCTCCTGCGACGGCAGGAACGACGGGGCGCCGCCCATGGCGCGCATCTCCCAGGTCACCTGGTTGAGGTCCCGGTTGTTGTAGACGGCCACCACCAGCCGCGGGTCCTCCCACAGGTCCCGGTACTTCGCGGCCGTGATCAGCTCCGCCAGCCCGTTCATCTGCATCGCCCCGTCCCCGACGAGCGCGATCGCCGGGCGGTCCGGGTGGGCGAACTTCGCGCCGATCGCGTACGGCACCGCGCAGCCCATCGTCGCCAGCGTCCCCGACAGTGAACCGCGCATGCCCGGGCGGAACGTCAGATGGCGGGCGTACCAGTTGGACATCGACCCCGAGTCCGAGGTGACGATCGCGTCGGCGGGCAGCAGCGGGTCCAGCGCGCGGGTGACGTACTCCGGGTTGACCGGGTCGGCCGACAGCCCCGCCCGCCGCTCCATCACCTCGTGCCAGCGCGTCACGTTGTCGCAGATCGTCTCGGACCACTCCCGGCCGCGTTCCTCGGACCGGATCAGCGGGATCAGCCGCTCCAGGGTGGCCTTCGCGTCACCGATCAGGTTCACCTCGTACGGGTAGCGCATCCCGACCATGTGCGGGTCGATGTCGATCTGCACGCCCCGCGCCTTGCCGAAGTCCGGCAGGAACTGCGAGTAGGGGAACGACGAACCGATCGTCAGCAGCGTGTCGCAGTCCCGCATCATCTCGTACGACGGACGCGTACCCAGCAGACCGATCGAGCCGGTGACGTACGGCAGTTCGTCGCTCAGGACGTCTTTGCCGAGCAGGGCCTTCGCGACGCCGGCGCCGAGCAGCTCGGCCATCCGCTCGACCTCGGCGCGCGCGCCCGCAGCGCCCTGGCCGACCAGGATGGCCACCTTGTCACCGGAGTTGAGGATCTCGGCCGCCTGCCGGACGGAGTCCTCGGACGGGACCGTCGTCCACGCGCCGGACTCCAGACTGGACGGCACCATCTTGAACTCGTGCGTGGGCGCCGAGTATTCGAGCTCCTGGACGTCCCCGGGGACGATGATCGCCGTGGGGGCGCGGCGCGCGTACGCCGTACGGATCGCCCGGTCGAGGACGTTCGGCAGCTGCTCGGGGACGGTCACCGTCTCCACGAAGTCCGAGGCGACGTCCTTGAACAGCGTGTGCAGGTCGACCTCCTGCTGGTACGACCCGCCCATCGCGGTGCGATGCGTCTGGCCGACGATGGCCACCACGGGCACATGGTCCAGCTTGGCGTCGTACAGGCCGTTCAGCAGGTGGATCGCGCCCGGCCCCGAGGTCGCGGCGCAGACACCGACCCGGCCGCTGAACTTGGCGTAGCCGACCGCCTGGAACGCGGACATCTCCTCGTGCCGGGACTGCACGAACCGCGGCCGGTTCTCGGCGCGGCCCCAGGCGGCGAGCAGACCGTTGATGCCGTCGCCCGGGTAGCCGAAGACATGCTCCACCCCCCAGGCACGCAGACGCTCGAGGATGTGGTCGGCGACCGTGGTGCTCATACGGGACCTCCAGAGGACTCCGGGGACGGCGCGGCACCGCTACGAGTGACCCCGGACCCGGGGGGAAAACCTGCGGCGGGCGTTTGGGCACCCCGCGTGGGGGCAGGCGGACCATCAGTGCTTCGGACCGGAGGCACGTCCGTGGGACCGCTGCGTCCCGGACGGGTGTGCCCGGTACCGGAGCGCTCGGGGTTCCCGCGGTGACCGTCCACCGGAGCACGTGACCTAGGGAGTTGCCAGGGGACATGCCCACCACAGTGAAAGCCCGCAAGCACCCGCACGACGACGCGCCCGACACCGCCGCGGACTTCCGCACGCTGGCCGCGCTGCCCGAGGGCCCGGAGCGCGACGCGCTGCGCGGCCGGATCGTCGAGGCGTGGCTGCCCATGGCCGACCGGCTGGCCGGGCGCTTCCGCA
Organism: Streptomyces nigra; assembly: GCF_003074055.1. Taxonomy (NCBI): domain Bacteria; kingdom Bacillati; phylum Actinomycetota; class Actinomycetes; order Kitasatosporales; family Streptomycetaceae; genus Streptomyces; species Streptomyces nigra. Next base: position 6,204,741 of record NZ_CP029043.1, read on the forward strand.
GCCGCGGCGAGAGCCTGGACGATCTGCGCCAGGTCGCCGCGCTCGGCCTGGTCAAGGCCGTCGACCGGTACGACCCGGAACTCGGCAACGCCTTCGAGAGCTACGCCGTGCCGACCATCACCGGCGAGATCAAGCGGCACTTCCGCGACCACATGTGGACGCTGCACGTCCCGCGCCGGGTGCAGGATCTGCGCAACCGCGTCCGGTTCGCCGTGCAGGACCTGCAGACCGTCTCCGGCGACCGGCCGACCGTCGCGGAGATCGCCGCGCACGCCGACCTGAGCGAGGCCGACGTCCGCGTCGGCCAGGAGGCACTGGAGAGCTTCACCGCCCTGTCCCTCGACGCCGAGCTGCCCGGCAGCGACGACGGCTACTCGCTCAGCGACGCTCTGGGATCCGTCGACCCCGCCCTCGACACGGTCGTCGACCGCGAGGCCGTCGCCCCGCGCCTGGCGGCCCTGCCCGAACGCGAGCGCGCGATCCTCTACATGCGGTTCTTCGGCGACATGACCCAGAGCCGCATCGCCGAACAACTCGGCATCTCCCAGATGCACGTCTCCCGCTTGATCAACCGCTGCTGCTCCCGAGTCCGCGACCAGGTCCTGAACGACGGCTCCTGAGACGCCGGGTCCCCCTGGGACGCTCACCGCCACGGCCGACCTCGTGGCCTGCGAGGCCCACTACCCGTTCCCCGCCCGCCCTCCCGTCACATCACCCGCTCGGACGCGTCGCGTCCCGCGAATGGCGTGTGGCCGCGCGCGGCCGCGTGGGGGGCGGGCTGTCATGGCGGAGGGGCACGAGTGTCCGTACCCCGCTGCCGTCGGCCGAAGGAGTCCACCCCATGCGCCGCACCGTCCGCGCCCTGTCCGTCGCCGCACTGGCCGGTGCCGCCCTGGGCACCGGCGTCCAGGCCGCCCTCGCGGACCCCACGGCGGAGGTCGGGCCCGCGACCGTCACGCCCGGCGAGTCCGTCACCGTCTCGGTCACCTGCGATCCGGTCGACGGCACCGCGCCCGACACCCTCGACGCCGTGTCCCAGGCGTTCGAGGACGGCACGGTCCAGCTCCGGCGCGTCAGCGGGGGTGCGGGCGCGGACGCCGCGCCCGTCTACCGGGGGGCCGCGCAGATCTCCCCGGCCGAGAACTTCGAGGGCGACCCCGACGCGGCCGGGCCCGAGTCCGCCTGGACCGTCGACGGCACCTGCCCGGCGACGGGCGGGACCGAGGGGTCGGACTGGAGCGCGACGTTCGACGTGGCCCTCGCGGCGGGCGCCGGTGAGAGCGGGTCCGAGGCCGACACCCTCGCGGCGGACAGCGGGGGAGAGGACCCCGCCGCCGCCACACTCAGCGTGCCTCGCGAGACCGACGACGGGGACAAGGGCCGTTGCAGCGGGTCCTCGTGGGGTGGGGGCGGGGAGTGGGGGGACAGCGGGGGGTCGTCGAGCCGGCCGCGGACGGAGGATTCCGGGGAGTGGAAGGGCGGTAAGACCCACCAGCCCGAGCCCTGCGAGTCTTCCGCCGTCCCCGTCGACCCCGCCGTTCCGGGTGGTGTGAAGGCCGGGCAGGGCGGGGTCTTCACCGACTCCGTGCCCGCCCTGGTCTGCGGCGGCGTCCTCATCGCCGGCGCGGCCGGCGGGGCCGTGTACCGGCTGCGCCGCAGGGCGCCGGCCTGGCGGAAGTGACCGTACGGGCGGCCCGGACGGAGGGTGTCGGCCGGGGCGGAAGTGACCGTACGGCCGGCCCGGCGGAGGCGGCTGCGTCGGTGTGACGGGCGCAACCTCCGGCGGCGGTCATGGGACGGATGACGATGGGTACGCAGAGCGCGACGGGTACACGACACACCGTGCGGCTCATACGGCGGCTGGCACAGCACGGAGGTACGGATGCGCCGGACGGACCTCGAGGGCCACGGCCCCGTGCGTTTCGGGCCGCCCCTGCCCGACGACGGGCTGCCCGTCCTGCCCGAACTGGCCGGTGTGCTCGCCGCCGCCGCGGGCCGCGCCGCGAGCGAGCCCGTCGGCGGCGGTGCCGCGCTCCTGGAGGCCGCCTGCGGCTACTGGGACCGGCGGGGCCTGCCGACCGCCCCCGAGCAGGTCGTCGCCGCCCCCGGCGCCCCCGCGCTGCTGCTCGCCCTGACCGCCGCGCTCGGCGGGGACGTCCTGGTGCCCCGGCCCTGCGCCGCCTGGTGGGCGCCGTACGCCCGGCTGCTGGGCAGACCCGTCTTCCATGTGCCCACCCCGGCCGAGTCCGGCGGCGTCCCCGATCCGTACGCGCTGCTGGAGACCGTCCGCCGGGTCCGTGCGGAGGGCGGCGACCCCCGGCTGCTGGTGCTGTCGCCCGCCGACGACCCCGCCGCCACCGTGGCCCCGCCCGAGGTGCTGCACGAGGCCCTGGAGGCCGCCACCGGCGAGGGACTGCACCTGGTCAGCGACGAGACCTGGCGCGACACCGTGCACGCCCCCCACGAGACCGTGCTGCTCAGCCCCGCCGAGATGCTCCCCGACCGGGTCACGGTCGTCACCGACCTGGCCGGCGCCCACCTCCCGACCGGCTGGCCCGCGGCCGTCGCCCGGTTCCCCGCCGGCGCCGCCGGGGACGGCCTGCACGCGCGCGTGCTCGACGTGCTCACCGCCCTCGGCGCCCGCGTCGCGGGCCCCGTCGCGCTCGCCGCCGGGTACGCCCTGACCGAGCCCGAGCCGGTCACCGCCCGGATCACCGCGACCGTACGGCTGCACGCGCGGCTCGCCGCCGTCGCGTACGCGGTCGCCGTGGACGCCGGTGCCGTCGCCCGGCCCCCGCAGGCCGGACGGCATCTGTACGTCGACCTCGGACCACTGCGCGCCGGGCTGTCCGGCCATGACGTGGGGGACGCCCAGGACCTCGAGGACTTTCTCGCCGGCCGGCTCGGCATGCCCGCCCCCGGCGGTCACCGCTTCGGCGACGCCCTCGGGGAGCTGCGTGTCCGGCTGTCCACCGGAGCGCTGCTCTCCGGTACCGACGAGGAGCGCGCGGAATGTCTCACGTCCCCCACGCCGTTGGAACTGCCGCACGTGCGACGCGCGTTGACCCACCTCAAGTCGGTCTTCGACGAACTCCGTGACGATGCCGAGCGATGGGAGACCCCTCGATGACGCAGCAGTCCGACTCGGCCGCCCCGATCCCCTCGCGCACCCCCCTGAAGGAAGCCACAGCGCCCACCCCTTCCCCTTTTCCCCGGCTGGCCGCGCCCCGCCCGCTCGCCGAGCGCCGGGTGTGGCCCCGCACCTTCCACGACCGGCTCACCGCCCCGCTGCCCGGCCTGCGCGCCTTCGCCCGCTTCGCCCGAGAGGGCGCGATCCGGCCCGGACGGGAGGGCCTCGCCGACATCCGGCGGCTGCCCTTCGCGCCGGCCCCGCTGCCCCGCGTCGACGCCCGCACGATCGCCGTCTCCTGGGCCGGGCACGCCAGTTGGGTCGTACGGATCGGCGGGCTCACCGTCCTGACCGACCCCGTCTGGTCGCGCCGCATCCTCGGCACCCCGGCCCGCGTCACCCCCGTAGGCATCCCCTGGGACGCCCTCCCGCGCGTGGACGCCGTCGTCATCAGCCACAACCACTACGACCACCTGGACGCCCCCACCCTGCGCCGGCTCCCGCGCGACACCCCCGTGTTCGTGCCGGCCGGCCTCGGCCCCTGGTTCCGGCGCCGCCGGTTCACCCGGGTCACCGAGCTGGACTGGTGGGAGGCGGCCGAACTGTCCGGCGTCCGCATCGACTTCGTACCGGCGCACCACTGGTCCAAGCGGACCCTGCTCGACACCTGCCGCAGCCTGTGGGGAGGCTGGGTGCTCACCGCGCCCGACGGGCAGCGCGTGTACTTCGCGGGCGACACCGGCTACGGCCACTGGTTCCGCCGTATCGGCGAGCGCTACCCCGGCATCGACCTCGCGCTGCTCCCGATCGGCGCCTACGAGCCCCGCTGGTGGCTCAGCGACGTCCACTGCGACCCGGAGGAGGCCGTCCGCGCCGCCGGCGACCTGGGCGCCCGCAGGATGGCGCCGATGCACTGGGGCACGTTCGTGCTGTCGGCCGAGCCCGTCCTGGAACCGCTCACACGCGTGCGTGCCGCGTGGGAGCGGGCGGGACGCGACCGGGCCGACCTGTGGGACCTGCCGGTGGGCGGCTCACGGGTGCTGGAGGGGGAGCCCGCCGTCCGGACGGCGGAGGCGCACAGGGAGTCCCAGGGCTGACGTCAGCCCGCCGACCGCAGCCGCTTCCACACGCTCGGCGCCGCGCTGATCAGCACCGTCAGCGCGACCGCCGCGACGACACCCTCCCACGGCTCGGGGAACAGCGAACCCCCGAGGATGCCGATGAGCTGGTACGTCACCGCCCAGGCCACACACGCCGGGAGGTTGCCCCGGGCGAACCTCCGGATCGGCCACTCGGCGAGCAGGCACGCCAGCATCACCGGCAGCCGGCCCGCCGGGACCAGCCGGGACAGCACCAGCACCGCCACATCGTGCTCCGCGAGCTTGCGCTGCGACTGCTCCAGTCGGTCCTCCGGGGCGCGTGAGCGGATCGCCTCCAGCCAGCGCGAGCCGTTCTTCGAGCCCATGCCGCGCCGCCCCAGCCAGTACAGCGTCGCGTCGCCGAGGAACGCGGCCGTCGACGCCGTCAGGAACACCAGGGCCAGCGACAGCGGCGACCCCTGGTGGAACGCCACCACCGCGGCCGAGCTGACCAGCGCCCCCGTCGGCACGACCGGCACCAGCGCCCCGACCAGCACCAGCAGGAACAGCGAGGGATAGCCGAGCGCCTGCTGCGTCGAGCCGGGTGCCACGGTGGTCGTGACAGCGGCGAGGAACGTCACCGGAACACCTCCGGGCGCACGCTCTCGCCGTGCGCCGGGCGATGCACCGACACTCCGGGCGCGCGCTCCGCCGCAAGCCGCTCGAACTCCTCGCCCGGCGCATGGAACTCATGGGGGCGCACGGCGTCCATCCCGATCGGCCAGTACGTGCCGTAGTGCACCGGCACCGCGCTGCGCGGCCCGAGCAGGGCCAGCGCCTCGGCCGCCCGCCCGGCGTCCAGATGCCCGTCCCCCAGATACGGCCCCCAGCCGCCGACCGGCAGCAGTGCCACGTCGACCGGGCCGACCTCCTTCGCCATCGTGTCGAACAGCCCGGTGTCCCCGGCGAAGTAGGTGCGGGCGTGGCCCTCGATCACATAACCGAGGGCGGGTGAGCGATGCGGCCCGACCGGCAGCCGCCGCCCGTCGTGCCGTGCGGACACCGCCCGTACGGCCAGGTCACCGACGCCCGTCACATCCCCGGGCGCCATCTCGGTGAGCCGCAGATGCCGGAGTCGGCGCAGTCCGGGCACCGACCGGGGCGCACCCCGGGGCACGAGCAGCCGGGTGCCGGGCGCGAGCCGGGCCAGCGACGGCAGATGGAGATGGTCGGCGTGCAGATGGGAGACCAGGACGACGTCCGCGCGCAAGGCGTCCGGCGGTGGCGGCGCGCCCCGGCGCCGGCGCAGATGCGCGAGCCGGCGTGCGAACAGAGGATCGGTCAGGACGCGTATGTTCGCATCCTCGACCGTGCAGGTGGCGTGCCCCCACCACGTGATCTCCACCGGCACCTCTTTGCCTCCTTCGTGCGCCTCCCCGAAGCGTACGGGCTGGAGTAGGGTCGGCGGCGAAACCCGGAGGTGAGGGGGGACGCCCATGGGGCCGACCGCGGTGCGGGTCACGGCGATCGCCAGTCTGACGCCGCTCGAGGAGCTGGACGCCGACCCCTTCCTGGTGGACTCCCGCAGCCAGCACGCCATGTGCGCCCACTGGGCCGCCCAGCACGGATACGTCGTCGCGCGCGAGCTGCTGGTGCGCCGGCTGCGGACCGACCACACCGTCCTGTGGGAGGGCGTGCGCCCCGGCCTCGACCTGTTCGTCGCGCCCAGCCGCCGCGTCCTGGAGAGCGCCCTGTCCTCCGTCGAGGAGTTCACCGCCGAGTGCGCCCGGCGCGGGGTCCGGGTGGAGACCGTGGGCGGCGCGGAGCCGTCGTACGACGCCCAGATGAAGGCCCGGGTGCACCGCAGACTCTCCATGCCGACGGCCGGCTACGACGGACGCTGAGCCCGCGCACCGGCGCTGACCAGGGAACCCGCGGGGTGGTACGTCCGTTGTGTCAGGCTGGGGGCCAGGGTGGGCCGGACGTGAGGTGAACGGGACGTGCGTGGTGGGCGCTGGCGGCGGATCGCCCGTCAGATCGGGCGGAGCGTCGCCGTATGGGCGGTCTCCACCGTCACCATGCTCGTGCTCGCCGGCATCCTGCCCGACTTCCAGCTCCAGTCGCCCGACGGCGACAGCGCCACCGACATCGCGGTCACCGCGGCCCTCGGCGCCGGCGCCTTCGGTGTGCTCTCCGCCGTCTTCTGGCCGCTCCTCGTCCGTCTGCTTCTGCTCGTGCCCGCCCTCGTCCTCGGCCTGCTGGTCTTCGTGCTCAACGGCGTCCTGCTGAGCGTCGCCCTGCGCCTGGTGCCCTCCGGCGACAGCGAGGCCGCCCCCGAGACGGCCGTCATCGTCGCCGCCGTCATGTCCGCGGTGGCCTCGGCGACCGGCGCCGCCCTCGCCGTCCGGGACGACGACGCCTACCGGCGGCGCCTGTACCGGCTGGCCGACCGCCGCAGACGCACCCTGCCGCCCGGCCCGTCCAGCCCCGGCACCGTCTTCGTGCAGCTCGACGGCGTCGGCCACGACGTCCTCCTCGCCGCCGTCGACAAGGGCCTGATGCCGACCGTCGCCCGCTGGCTGGGCGGCCCCCGCGCCTCCCACCGGCTCACCCGCTGGCACACCGACTGGTCCAGCCAGACCGGCGCCAGCCAGCTCGGCATCCTGCACGGCAGCAATTTCGACGTCCCCGCGTTCCGCTGGTACGAGAAGGCCGGCCGCGAGGTCATGGTCTGCAACCGCCCCACCAGCGCCGCCGAGCTCCAGCGCCGCGCCGTCGACCGCACCGGCGACCCCGGCCTGCTCGCCGCCGACGGCGCCAGCCGCGGGAACCTCTTCAGCGGCGGCGCCGGCGAACAGGCCCTCGTGCTGTCCATCGCGACCCGGCGCCGCAGCCGCGAGAACCGCTCCCGCGCCGGCTACTTCGCCTACTTCTCCGACCCGGCCAACGCCGTGCGCACCGCTCTGTCGTTCGTCGCCGAGGTCGGCCGCGAGATCGGCCAGTCGACCCGCGCCCGCGCCCGCAAGGTCCGCCCCAGGGTGGGCCGCGGCGGCCTCTACCCGCTGATCCGCGCCTTCGCGACCGTCGTCGAGCGGGACGTCGTCGTCGCCGCCGTCATGGGCGACATGCTCGCCGGGCGCACCGCCGTCTACGCCGACCTCGTGGCCTACGACGAGGTGGCGCACCACTCCGGACCGCACAGCGGCGACGCCGAGAAGGTCCTCGCCCGCCTCGACCGCTCCCTCGCCCTCATCGAGAACGTCGCCGAGCACGCTCCGCGCCCGTACCGGATCGTCGTGCTGTCCGACCACGGGCAGAGCCCCGGCGAGACCTTCCGCTCCCGCTACGGCCTCGGCCTCGGAGACCTGGTGCGGGCGGGCTGCGGGCTGCCAGTGCCCCGCCGGGCCCGGCGCACCCACAGCGGCGCCGAGGCCCGCGCCGCCGTGCGCGCCGCGCTGCGCCGGCCCGTCGAGGAGGGCGCCGGGCAGCACCGCCCGCCGCGCCGCTCCGAGCCGATCGTGCTGGCCTCCGGCAACCTCGGCCTGGTCTCCTTCCCGGACGTGCCGCACCGCATGACCAAGGAGGAGATCGACGCCCGCCACCCGGCCCTGCTGACCACCCTGGCCAACCACCCGGGCGTCGGCTTCCTCCTGGTGCGCAGCGAGCGGCACGGCGGTGTCGTGCTCGGCGCGTACGGCGCCGAGATCCCGCTGGACCGGCTGGACGACGACCCCGGCCCGCTGGAGGTCTTCGGACCGCACGCCGCCGACGCCGTCCGCCGTACGCATTCCTTCCCGAACACCGCCGACATCATGGTCAACTCCGCGTACGACCCGGCCGACGGCGAGGTCCTCGCCTTCGAGGAGCAGATCGGCTCGCACGGCGGGCTCGGCGGCGCGCAGGGCGAGCCGTTCCTGCTGTCCCCGCTGGCCTTCTCCCCGGCGGCCGGCGACGGGGAGGAGCTGGTCGGCGCCGAGCGGGTGCACCGCGTACTGCGGCGCTGGCTGCGGGAGTCGGACGGCCCCCAGGTGCCGCTCACGACCGCGCCGGAGGAGCGGGCCGCCTGAAAAACCGGCTGCGTACGAGGGCGCCGGGCCACACACTGTTCGAGTCGCCTCCCTCGAACATCCCCAAGGAGCCTCTGCCTTGCAGGCAGCCGTCACCGTCACGCCCTCCCGTGTCCCGGACCTTCTCCTCGGCCTCGCCACCGTGCGGCCCGTCTTCCTCTGGGGCGCCCCCGGCATCGGAAAGTCCTCCCTGGTCAGGGAGTTCGCCGAATCCCTCGGCCTGGAGTGCGTGAGTCTGCTGGGCACCCAGCTCGCCCCCGAGGACCTGATCGGCGTGCCGCAGATCCGGGACGGGCGCTCGGTGTTCTGCCCGCCCGAGGCGATCGCCCGCGACGAGCCGTACTGCCTGTTCCTGGACGAGCTGAACGCGGCCACCCCCGATGTGCAGAAGGCGTTCTACTCGCTGATCCTGGACCGCCGCATCGGCGACTACGAGCTGCCCGCCGGGTCCATCGTCATCGGCGCCGGGAACCGCGCCACGGACAACGCGCTCGCCCGGCCCATCGCCTCAGCGCTGGTCAACCGCCTCACCCACATCCACCTGGAGGCGTCCGCGAAGGACTGGCTGGCCTGGGCCGCGGGCAACGGCATCCACCCGTGGATCCTCGACCACCTCACCGACCGCCCCGACCACCTGTGGTCCAAGCCGCCGAAGACGGAGGAGCCGTTCTCCACGCCGCGCTCCTGGCACATGCTCTCCGACGCGCTGCGCTCCTTCGGCGAGGACCTCGACGAGGAGACCCTGAAGGTCCTGGCGCACGGCACCCTGACCCCCACGCACGCCACCGCGTTCTGCGGCTACGTCAAGATCGTGCGCAGCCGCTACGGCATCGAGGCCATCATCAAGGGCGACGCCCGCTGGCCGCACCGTACGCAGGACCGCGACCTGCTCTACTACCTCGCCGACTCCTTCCGCGGCCGGCTGATCAAGGAACTGCCGGCCGGCAAGGACCACATGTCGGCCACCGGCCGCCAGACCGCCTACCGCGCCAAGGCGCTCCTCGTGCAGCTCGCGGAGATCTCCGTCGAGGTCGCCCAGACCGTCATCGCCTCCGACGCCGACGGCAACCCCGTCCTGCCGTCCTGGTTCCTCGTCGAGGCGGCCCGGGACATGCCCCGGCTGGTGGAGGCGCGGCGGTGAGCCGCCCCCAGGAACGGCAGAAGGCGAAGGCCAGGAAGAAACGGGACCTCGCCGCGGAGGCGTTCACCGAGGGCCTGCGCCTGGTGCGGGCCAACCCGGCGCTCGCCGCCGTCGAGTTCGCCGTGTGCCGCCTGGAGAACTGCGACCTGGCGCCCCGCGACGGCCTCGTCCGGATCGACTCCGACGGAGCTCTGCACGCCCACCCCGACCGGCTCGCCGAACCCGCCGCCTGGGCCTGGGCCATCGCGCACGCCGTCCTGCACCTCGGCTTCGGGCACGTCCCGTCCAGGAAGGGCAGGCCCGTGCAGCCGGACCGCGCCGATCTGGCCGCCCGCTGCACCGTCGTCAACCGGTTCCTGCTCAGCTTCCCCGTCGGCACCGCCCCCGACGAGCTGCCGGCGGCCTACCCGGACGGCGACGAGGAGCAGCTGGCCGCCCGCTGGCGCCGCGACGGCGTCCCGCCCGCCTACGAGCGCTGCGGCACGGCCGGCCCCGAACCCGACCTGCTGCTCCTGGAGTGGACCGGCTGGTTCGGCTCACCCCCCGACCACCAGCTCGCCTTCGCCACCGCCCTGACCCGGACCGTCGCCACCGCGATGGACGTGGCGGGCGGCCGCCGCGACTCCATGGACGGCGAACCGGCCGTCAAGCGGCCCTGGCAGAGCGCCCTGGAGTGGTTCATCAGCTCCTACCCGCTGCTCGGCGGCCTCGCGGCCGGCATCAAGCTGGTCGCCGACGCCGAACTCGCCCGCGCGCACGGCATCTCCGTCGCCGCCGTGAACGCCGAGGCCGGCGAGATCTACGTCAACCCGTTGCGGACGTTCGAGGACGAGGAGTGGCGGTTCATCCTCGCCCACGAGATGCTGCACGCCGCCCTGCGCCACGGCGACCGCTGCGGCCCCCGCGACCCCTACCTGTTCAACGTCGCCTGCGACTACGTCGTCAACGGCTGGCTGCGGGACATGCGGGTCGGGCGGATGCCCGAAGGGCTGCTGTACGACGCCCGGTTCGCCGGCCAGTCCGCCGAGGAGGTGTACGACCGGATCGCCGGCGACCCGCGCCGGATGCGCCGGATGGCCACCCTGCGCGGCAAGGGCGCCGGTGACGTGCTCGGCGCCCCGCTCGGCCCGCCCGGCGCGTACTGCGACCTCGACGAGTTCTACCGGCGCGGCCTCGCGCAGGGCCTCGACCTGCACCAGCGCCAGGAACGCGGCTTCCTCCCCGGCGACCTGGTCCAGGAGATCCGCGCGCTCAGCCATCCGCCGCTGCCGTGGGACGCGCGGCTCGCCCGCTGGTTCGACGAGTTCGTGCCCCGCCCCGAGCCGCTGCGCAGCTATGCCCGCCCAGCCCGCCGGCAGGCGTCCACCCCGGACATCCCGCGCGCCGGACGCCGGTTCCCGCCCGAGGAGGTCGCCCGGTGCACGTTCGGTGTCGTCCTGGACACCTCGGGTTCCATGAGCGCGGGCCTGCTCGGCAAGGCGCTCGGCGCGATCGCCTCGTACGCCGAGGCCCGGGACGTCCCGGCGGCCCGGGTCGTCTTCTGCGACGCCGGGCCGTACGACGCCGGGTATCTGGCGGTGACCGAGATCGCGGGCCGGGTCCGGGTGCGCGGCCGGGGCGGCACGGTCCTGCAGCCCGGGATCGATCTGCTGCAGCGCGCGGACGACTTCCCGCCCGGCGCGCCCCTGCTCGTCATCACCGACGCCGACTGCGATGTGCTGCGGGTGCGGCGCGAGCACGCGTATCTGATCCCGCCGGGGCGGCGGCTGCCGTTCACCCCCCGTGGACCGGTCTTCCGAGTGAGTTGAGCCGGAGTGTGATCGGATGGGGGCCACGGGCCCCGGAAGAACGCGGGCCCAAACGCGAAAGGAAGAACCGTGGCTACCACGCGCTCCGCACACACCGTCTGGGAAGGCAGCCTGACCGAGGGCAGCGGTGTCGTCAACTTCGACTCGTCCGGTGCCATCGCGGCGCAGCCGGTGACGTGGGCCTCCCGCTCCCAGGACGCGAACGGCAAGACCAGCCCCGAGGAGCTGATCGCCGCCGCGCACTCCAGCTGCTTCTCGATGGCGCTCTCGCACGCCCTGAACGGTGCCGGGACCCCGCCCACCAAGCTCGTCACCTCGGCGGACGTCAGCTTCCAGCCGGGCGAGGGCATCACCGGCATCCACCTCACCGTCGAGGGCACCGTGCCGGGCATCGACAACGACGCCTTCGTCGCGGCCGCCGAGGACGCCAAGGCCAACTGCCCGGTGAGCCAGGCGCTGACCGGCACCACGATCACGCTGTCGGCGAAGCTGGCCTGACACCGCGCTGAGCGCCCGCTCAGTGCCGTGCGGCGCTCTTCCGCCCGGGTCCCCGTCCCATTGACAAGGGCCCGCTCGCGCCTTGTGCTGGAGTTCAGGGGGCTCCCGGGCGGAAGGGGACAGCGATGGCACGCGCGGTCGGGATCGATCTCGGGACCACGAACTCGGTGGTCGCCGTCCTGGAGGGCGGCGAACCCACGGTCGTCGCCAATGCCGAGGGGGCCAGGACCACCCCCTCGGTCGTGGCCTTCGCCAAGAACGGCGAGGTGCTCGTCGGCGAGGTCGCCAAACGGCAGGCGGTGACCAACGTCGACCGCACCGCCCGCTCCGTGAAGCGCCACATGGGCGACACGTCCTGGCGCTTCCCCGAGAAGGGCGACGTCGACGGCACCCGGTACCGGGCGCAGGAGCTGTCCGCCCGCGTCCTGCAGAAACTGAAGCGGGACGCCGAGTCCTACCTCGGCGAGGACGTCACCGACGCGGTGATCACCGTGCCCGCCTACTTCGACGACTCCCAGCGCCAGGCCACCAAGGAGGCCGGGGAGATCGCCGGCCTGAAGGTCCTCAGGATCATCAACGAGCCGACGGCCGCCGCCCTCGCCTACGGCCTCGACCGTGGCGAGGAGCAGACCGTCCTGGTCTTCGACCTCGGCGGCGGCACCTTCGACGTGTCCCTGCTGGAGATCGGCGACGGCGTCATCGAGGTCAAGGCCACCAACGGCGACACCCATCTCGGCGGCGACGACTGGGACCAGCGGATCGTCGAGTACCTGGTGAAGAAGTTCAAGGCCGAGAACGGCATCGACCTCGGCACCGACAAGATGGCCCTGCAGCGGCTGCGCGAGGGCGCCGAGAAGGCCAAGATCGAACTGTCCAGCTCCACCGAGACGACGATCAACCTTCCGTATGTCACCGCCTCCGCCGCGGGCCCCCTGCACCTCGACGAGAAGCTGACCCGCGCCCAGTTCCAGGAGCTCACAGCGGACCTCCTCGACCGCTGCAAGGCCCCCTTCCACCAGGCGGTCAAGGACGCCGGCATCAAGCTGTCCGCCGTCGACCACGTCATCCTCGTCGGCGGCTCCACCCGGATGCCGGCCGTCACCGACCTGGTCAAGGAACTCACCGGCAAGGACCCGCACAAGGGCGTCAACCCCGACGAGGTCGTGGCCCTCGGCGCCGCCCTCCAGGCCGGAGTCATCCGCGGCGACGTCAAGGACGTCCTGCTGCTCGACGTCACCCCGTTGTCCCTGGGCATCGAGACCAAGGGCGGCATCATGACGAAGCTCATCGAACGCAACACGACGATCCCGACCCGGCGCTCGGAGATCTTCACCACCGCCGCCGACAACCAGCCCTCCGTCGGCATCCAGGTCTACCAGGGCGAACGCGAGATCGCCGCGTACAACAAGAAGCTCGGCGTCTTCGACCTCACCGGGCTGCCCCCGGCCCCGCGCGGCGTGCCGCAGATCGAGGTCGCCTTCGACATCGACGCCAACGGGATCATGCACGTCTCCGCGAAGGACCTGGCGACGGGCCGCGAGCAGAAGATGACCGTGACCGGCGGCTCGGCCCTGCCCAAGGACGACATCGACCGTATGATGCGGGAGGCCGAGCAGTACGCCGAGGAGGACCACAAACGCCGGGAGGCCGCGGAGACCCGCAACCAGGCCGAACAACTCGTCTATCAGACCGAGAAGTTCCTCGGCGACAACCAGGACCGCATCCCCGCCGAGATCCGCGCCGAGGTCGAACCGGCGGTCACCGAGCTCAAGGAGCTGCTGGAGCGCAACGCCGACACGAACGACCTGCGCACCGGCGTCGAGAAACTCGCCACCGTCAGCCAGAAGATGGGCCAGGCCATGTACGCCCGGACCGCGCAGACCCCCACCGACGGCGGCGGCCCGGGACCGGGCACGGAACAGAGCCCGCCGCAGGACGACGACGTGGTGGACGCCGAGATCGTCGACGACGACAAGGACGCGAAGGACACGCCCTAGGCCGTGTCCGCAAAGTCCCGCCTGCCGGGCGACGCCCGGCACGCCCACTCGCCGCACCGGCCGGCCACCCGCGTACAACCAGTACGCGGGAGCCCGTCCGGCACTCCCCCCAGCTCTTCGAGCAGGGGGTACCCCCAGAGCACGCACCGGACGCCGCTCGGCCCGCCCTACGGGCGGACGACGCGACTTTACGGACACGACCTAGAGGTGACTGGACGCGGTCGGCAGGGTGGCGCAGACCGCGTCCAGGACGGACGCGTACGGCGTGCCGGCCTCGGTGAGGCGGGCCCGCAGCCGCTCCAGACAGTCCCGGTGCTCCCGCAGCAGGTCGTCGGTGCCGGTGCGGGACGAGAACTCCAGGACGGCGGGCAGGAAGTCGGGCAGCTCCTCGCCGGTGAACTCCAGACCGTTGGCGTGGTACAGCTCCTTCAGCCGCTCCAGCGAGATCCCGCGCCGCTGGGCGTCCCCGTCGCGCCACCACGTCAGATACAGGCTGTGCCCGTGCGCCAGGTCGAACACCTCGACGTAGTGCGCGGCCAGTTCGCGGGGCGGGGTGACCGCCGCGTGGTCGGTGAACGCGCGCAACTGGGGGGCGGCCTCACGCAACAGGGGCAGCCGTGCCCGGAAGTCGTCGTCCGGGTAGGTCAGGCAGAGCGCGGCCGCCTGGTACAGCACCTCGTAGGAGGACATCACTTCTCCTCGGCCTCGGGTGTGCGGGTCGTACGAAGGACGGCGGAGGGCTCCGCCGTCGCGGGTACCACGGTCCTTTCCTCGTCCGGGGCGGTCGCCAGCAGCCGGTACAGCTCCTCCAGCGCGTAGGCGCCCAGGCCCACGGCGGCGGGCACCGACGGGTCGGGTTCCTCCCCGAGGTCGACCGCGCGCAGATGGGACCGCATGGCGGTGAGCCGCTCCAGCGCCGATCGGACGGGGCCCACGTCACCGGCCGTGAACACGTCCGCCAGCCGCTCCAGAGGGATGCGCAGCGTGTCGACGGCACCGAACAGGACGTCACCGTCGTGACCTTGCTCCGCGAGCGCGTCCACGAGGGGCGACAGCGGCGGGACGTACCAGACCATCGGCAGCGTCCGGTACTCCGGGTGCGGCGGCAGCGCCACCCGGTACGTGCTGATCAACGCGCGTACGGGGGAGCGGCGGGCCGCGTCCAGCCAGTCCTCCGCCATCCCGGCCCGCTCGCAGGCCAGCCGCACCCGGGCGTCCTCGGGATCGAGGAAGACGCCCAACTGCGCCTCGTACAGGTCCTGTTCCCGGCCGGCCGACGCGGCGGCCCGTACCTTGTCGGCGTCGTACAGCATCACCCCGCGGTAGAGCGTCCCTCCCGCGCAGGTCTCAGGTGTCTCACTCCGGGGGTACGGGCATCCGGCCGGGCAGGGCGGCGCCGCCCCGCAGGACGGGTTGAGGCACTGCGCGCAGGACGGGAGGAGAGGCAGCCGGAAAGTCTGCTCGAACGCGAGGCGCGCCGTGGCCGCCGGGGCATGTCCGCGGTACGACCGCGGCTCGTCCGGGGCCTGGACGGACGGGAGTCGGCCTGGCCGGGCAAGCACGTCGCTGAGTCTGCGCAGCCGTCCGCCGTCCCGCGGCCGCAGCCGGCCGCGCCAGGTCAGCTCCCAGCCGCCGCGCGGTCCGGTCGCCGTCGTGGGGGAGGCGTCCGAACAGGCGGGGCAGCCGACGCAGGTGTCGAGGTTGATCACCGTCGCGATCCGGGCCATGGGACGCATCGCTACTCGACCTCCCCGCCATGGCGGCGGACCACGGTCACCTCGGCACCGGGTCCACCCGTGAACAGCCCGCCGTGGTGGCCGAGGAGACGGGTCGGCTTGAGGATCGCGGGGGTCTCGACGGGGGTGGCCTCGGGTTTGCGGCGCGTGTAGAAGGTCCCGGCCGGCACACGGTCGGAGACGACCGCCCGCGCCACGATCAGACCGTCGCCGGAGACGGCCTCCGCCCGGTCGCCCTCGGCGACGCCGATCGCCCCGGCGTCCTCGGGGGACAGCCACAGATACCGGCCGCCGCTCGCGAGGGCCGGCAGGAACAGGGCGTCCGGGTACGCGCAGTGGACGGACCACTGCTCGTGCGGGGTGAGCCGCCGGACCGTCACGTGCGGCCGCTCGGAGGGCCCGAGCAGCGCCCGTACGTCCGAAGGCGGCCGGTACACCGGCAGGGACTCGCCGAGTTCGTGCGCCCAGTCGTGGTCCAGGAAGAAGTACCGGCGTCCGGGCGGGGCCGCGTGTCGTCCGGTGCCGGTGTGCCGAGCGCCGCGAAGTCGGCCGCGAGCGCCGGGTAGTTCCGCTCGACGACGGTCAGGTGGGGCAGGCTCCGCCCCGGCACCGGGGTGCAGTCGCCGTGCCGCCAGTCCAGGACGGCCCCGGGGGTGCGGTGCCGTCGGGGGAGCCGTGCCGGAGCGGGGTCGCCACCAGGTCCTTGCGGACGCCGAGGTGCCGGACGGCCAGGGCGCCGATGCGCTCGGCCAGCGCCGCGAACGTCTCGAACTCGGTGCGGGCCGGGCCCGGTTCCCCGTCCGCGGTGGCGGTCGGCAGGACGACATCGGCGAGTTGGGCGGCCGCCGTGTCCGTGCCGTCCAGGGACACCAGCAGGTCGAGTTGGCCCTCCGGTGCGGGCTCGCGCCAGGTCACGTCGCGCGGCCGTATGCCCTCGGGTGCCCGCGCCGGGGAGGCGGTGCCGACCAGGCACCGCAGGCCGTGCTCGTCGAGCGCGTCACCGCTGCCCAGCGTCAGCACCCGGGGCCGGTTCTCCGGCGCGTCCGGGTCCTCGCAGGCCACGCCCAGGTCACCGGCGCGCAGATCGGCGACCACCCGGGCCACCGGATCGCCGAAGGTGTCGCCCAGGTCCAGCGGGTTGCGGTCGAACGCTGGATACACGGCCGTCCAGCCCGTGCGCGCCGCCAGCGCGAGGCAGTCCGCCCCCGTCAGGCCCGCGAGCCGCCCCCGGCCGAGCGGTGAGGCGAGGACGTCGGCCGTGGAGCGCTCGGACCGCCGGCGGCCGGTGTGCAGATACCCGTACACCGCCGGGTCCATCCGGCGTGCGTCGTCGTCCGGGGCGCCGGGGATGTCCCGGTCGCCGGGGTCGGGGCAGCCGGTCAGCCGGAGCAGCGCGAGGACCGCGCGACGCAGGGTGTCCCCGTGGAGGTGACGGCCGGTGTCGGCGCCCATGACGATCGCGCAGCGCCCCTTCGACCGTTCCGCCGTCCGTGCGAACTCGCGGGCGATCCGTACGCACACGGCGGCCGGGACGGAGGTGTGCGCCTCCTGCCAGGCGGGCGTGCCCGGTGCGTCGGCGTCGGCGTAGGAGGCGGGCCACCGGCCCGGGAGCCCCGGCCGGTCCACCCCGTACCGGGCCAGCAGCAGGTCGAACACGGTGGTCACCAGCGTCCCGCCCGCACCGCCGAGCCGGGTGGCCGGAATGCCCCGGCGTACGGCACCCGGGCGGCCGTCGGCGCCGAAGTCGGGGAGCAGGACCTCGACCCCGGCCGACACCTCACGGCCGTACAGGCTCAACACCGGGTGTATGAGCCCGGGTTCGGGGACGGCCGCGCGGCCGGTGTCCTCGTCCAGCACGACCGCGCGGCACGCGGCGTTCTCGCCCCGGCGCCCCAGGTCGGCCGCGCGCAGGAACGTGACCGGCGCGTACGTCCCGTCGCCGCGCTCCTCCAGCGTGACCAGGAAGGGGAGGTCCGTGGCCCGGCGCGCGTGCTCGGTGAAGAACGGTGTCTCCCGGTCGACGAGGAACTCGCGGAGGATCACATGCCCCATCGCCAGGGCCAGCGCCCCGTCCGTGCCGGGGTGCGGATGCAGCACCTCGTCGGCGAACCGGGTGCCGTCCGCGGGGGCCGGGGCGACGGCGACGGCCTTCTGGCCCCGGTAGCGGGCCCGCGCCAGCCGCGGCGCGTCCGGGGCGCGGGTCACGGGGACGTCCCCGCCCCACAGCAGCAGATACGCCGCGTCCGCCCAGTCGTCCCCCGGGGCGGGCTCGGGGGATTCGAGCACCGGGGCGCCGAGCAGGGCGTGGAAGCGGGCGCCCGGCGCACCGGCCGGGGACAGGCAGGCGATCCGGTCGGGGCCGTACGCCCCGAGGGTGTGGACGTACGCCGCCGCGACCAGTTCGACGGCCTCGTCCTCCCGTGCCCGCACCAGCCCGCCCGAGCCGCGCGTCCGCCGGTGGCGGCGGCGGAGCTCCGGGTCGCCCTGGATGTCCGCCCAGGCCTGCACCGGGTCACCGAGCCGCTGCCTGGCCTCCCGGTACATCTCCAGGAGCGCCGCGCGCACCCGCGGCTGCCGGAGCCGGTCCGCCGTCGGCGGTGCCGGGCCCGGCGCCTCGGGCGGCGCGGGCGATATCCGGGTGTCGGTCACAGGCGCTCCCTTGCTTGCCCTGGTGTACGAACCTAGGGCGGAGCGGGGGAGCGCACCTGTTCACGGCGCCCGTACGGGTCAGGGCTTGCGGGCGACCCCCGCGTACACCGGCACGATGCCCTCGGCCTGCGCGGCCACGTCCTGCGGCTCGGGGCGCCAGCCGTGGACGGGGATGACACCGGGGCCGAGCAGCTCCAGACCGTCGAAGAAGCGGAGGAACGCGGGGAGGGGGCGCGGGTGGAAGGGCTGGCCGCCGCGCCGGAAGTTCTCCGCCGCCTGCTCCACGGCCGCCGGGCTGAGGTCCGCGGTGACCTGCGACAGGATCAGATGGCTGCCGGGGGCGAGCGCGGCCACGTACCGCTCCAGCAGCCCGTACACGTCGTCGCCCGCCGGGTCGTCGTCCAGGTAGTGGGTGAGCGCGACCAGCGACAGCGCGACCGGCGCCGTGAGGTCCAGCGTCTCGGCCGCCCGGGACAGCAGGGCGTCGACGTCCCGGACGTCCGCGTGGACGTAGGCGGTGGTGCCCTGCGGCGAGCCGTGCAGCAGTGCCTCGGCGTGCCGGAGCACGATCGGGTCGTTGTCCGCGTACACCACCCGGGACTCGGGGGCGACGCCCTGTGCGACCTGGTGCAGGTTCGGTTCGGTGGGTATGCCGGTGCCGATGTCCAGGAACTGCCGCACCCCGGCCTCGGCGACCGTGCGCACGGCCCGGTGCATGAAGCGGCGGTTGGCGCGGGCGCCCCGGACGACCGTGCCGTCCACGGCGAGGATCCGGCGGGCCAGCTCCTCGTCGACGGGGTAGTTGTCCTTGCCGCCCAGCCACCAGTCGTAGACGCGGGCCGGATGCGGCCGGCTGGTGTCGACCCGGGTGGGCGCGGACTCGGTACCGGACATGCGGTGCACTCCTCGGACGCTCGACGGACGGGGGCGGCTCAGTACTCCTCGCGGAACTCCCGCAGAAGCTTCTTCGTGCGCTCCGCCGACGCGGCGGCCGTGGACATGTGGTCCAGCACCTCCAGATGCGCGGCGACCTCCTCCCGCGAGTCCAGGTACAGCGCGCCGGACAGATACTCGGTGGTGACCATGTCGGGCAGCTCCGGCTCGGCGAAGCGGAACAGCGAGAAGGGCGCGTACGTCCCCGGGTGCGGGCCCGAGGCGAACTCGGCGATCTGCAGGGTCACCCGGTCGCGTTCGGCGAACTCCAGCAGCTTGTCGACCTGGTCGCGCATCACCTCGGAGGTGTCGCCGACCGGGCGGCGCAGCACCGTCTCGTCCATGATCACCCACAGGTGGGGCGGGTCGGGGCGCTCCAGCAGCCGCTGCCGCTCCATCCGCAGCGACACATGCCGCTCGACGGCCTCGGGTCCCTTCTGGGCGAGGGTCCCGTTCATCATCACGTCGCGTGCGTACGCCTCGGTCTGCAGCAGGCCGGGCACGAAGTGCGGCTCGTAGGAGCGGATGATGCGGGCGGCGCCCTCCAGGCTCACGTACAGGCTGAACCAGTCGGGCAGCACGTCGTGGAACCGCTGCCACCAGCCGGGCTCGTTGGCCTCCTCGGCCAGCGACAGGAACGCGGCCGTCTCGTCGTCCGGGACGCCGTACGTCTCCAGCAGCACCTGCACGTACGGGATCTTCAGCGCGACCTCGGCCGTCTCCATCCGCCGGACGGTCGCCGCCGCCACCCGCAGGGCCCGCGCCGCCTCGTCGCGGGTCAGTCCGGCCGCCTCGCGGAGCTCCTGGAGGCGCTTGCCGAGCACCACCTGGCCCACGGTCGGCGCGGGACGCCGCTCACTCACGCCACGCCTCCCCACGCGCCGGAAGTCACGGAGGCAGTCTGCCACGAGCCGGCGCACGGTGGGGCACGGGCGTCCGGGCCGTCCCACGGGGCCCACCCGGGGCGTCCCGTACGGCTGTCATGACCCGGCAGGTAATCGACCGGCGGGCCGTGGCGCGGGACCGTGGGGGCACCGGGTTCCGGGCCGGCGCACTCCGGCCCGGGATCCGGCCCCCGCACCGCCACTCGATCCGACGGAGGGTGATTGATCATGTCCGCCACCTCGTTCACCGCACTGGCCCGGACCTCCCACCCGGGGACCGCGCTGCGCCGCTTCCTCGCCCTCGACGCCGTGGTGACCGGGGCGAACGGGCTCGCCTACCTCGTGGCCTCCGGCCCACTGGGCCGTCTCCTCGGCGTGGGCCAGGGGCTGCTGCTCACGCTCGGCGCGCTCCTCGCGCTGTACGCCGGCGGTGTGGCGCTGCTCGCCGCGCGGGCCCGCCCGGCCGCCACCGGGGTCCGGGCCGTCGTGGAGGCGAACCTCGCCTATGCGGTGCTCAGCATCGCCGCGCTCGCGCTGTGGCTGACGCCGACCGTCACGGGCACTGTGTGGATCTGCCTCCAGGCGGCCGTCGTCGCCGCCTTCGCGGTGCTGCAGCACACGGCGCTGAGACTGCGTCAGGAGTCCATCGACTGAAGGTACTTGACCGTCGCCGGGTCGGCCGGGAGCAGCGTCTCGATGGCCAGCTCGGCCACGGTCACGTCCATCGGGGTGTTGAAGGTGGAGATGGACGAGGTGAACGACAGCACACGGCCCTCGTGCTCGATCCGCATCGGCAGCGCGAAGTACGCGAGCGGGTCCGCCGGCTCCTCGGCCCGTCCGGCCCGCTCGGGCACCGGGTAGGCGGACACCTCCTCGTGGAGCCGGCGCAGCGGCTCGGAGCGGCGCAGCGCGACCTGCCGCTCCAGTTGCGCGAGGAGATGTCCCCGCCACTCGGGCAGATTGACGATGCGCGGCGCCAGGCCCTCCGGGTGCAGGGTCAGCCGCATCGCGTTGAGCGGCGGCCGGAGCAGATGCTCCGGGATGCCGTCGAGGAGCATCAGCACCCCCCGGTTGGCCGCCTGGACGTCGTACAGCGCGTCGACGACAAGCGCCGGGTAGGGCTCGTAGCCCTGGATCAGGCGCTCCATGCCCGCGCGCAGCGCGTCCAGCGCCGGGTCGTCCAGCGGGGTGTGCGGATAGCGGGGGGCGTAGCCCGCGGCGAGCAGCAGCGCGTTGCGCTCACGCACCGGCACGTCCAGGTGCTCGGCGAGCCGCAGCACCATCTCCTCGCTGGGCCGGGAGCGGCCCGTCTCGACGAAGCTGATGTGCCGGGCCGAGGAGCCGGCGCGCAACGCCAACTCCAGCTGACTGACCCGGCGCTGCTCGCGCCAGGCCCGCAGCAGAGGGCCCACGCCCTCGTCGGATGGGGCGCCCGGGCCGGACGGATGGCTGGTCATGGAGGCGACCGTAGCCGAGGCGACGGCCCCGCCGTGCGCCTCACCGATCAGGACCATGGGACCAGGCCTGTGGCAGGCTGAGGACGAACCCTCCCGTGTGCTGGAAGGAGCGAGGCCCATGGCTGTCGAACCGCTGTCGCAGAAGGAGATCGAGGACCGCCTCTCCGAGCTGCCCGGCTGGTCCCCGGACGGCGACCGCATCGCCCGGTCCTACCGGCTGGCCTCGCACTTCGCGGCCACCGCGATGGTCGTGCACATCGCCCAGGTCCAGGAGGAGCTCGACCACCACTCCGACCTCACCCTCGGCTACAACACGGTGTCGCTCACCGTGAACACCCACACCGTGGGCGGGGTGACCGAGAAGGACTTCGCGCTCGCCCGGCGGATCGAGGCCCTGGCCCCCGTCCACGGCGCGCAGTGACGCCCGTGCTGGACTACGACAAGGAAGCGGAGCGCTACGACGCCTCGCGCGGCGGCGAGGCCAGGGCGGCGGCAGCGGCCGAGGCCGTGCTGGGCTTCCTCCCGCCGGGCACCCGGCGGCTGCTGGACGTGGCCTGCGGCACCGGCATCGTGACCCGGCGGCTCGCGGCCGCGGACGGACTGTCGGTGACCGGCGTCGACCTGACGCTCGCCATGGCCCGGCGGGCCGCGGCCCGGCTGCCCGGCTCGATACTCCTCGGCGACGCCCGCAGACTCCCGTTCCGGGACGGCTGCTTCGACGCCGTCGGCAGTGTGTGGCTGCTCCACCTGGCGGCGACCCCCGAGGACGTGCGCAGACTCGTCGGCGAGTGCGCCCGCGTGCTGCGGCCCGGCGGGGTGTACGTCACCACCGTCGACAAGGCCGCCGCGCACAACGTCGGCTCCGACATCGACGCCGTCCTCGCGGCCCGCCCCCGCGGCCTGGCCATGGACGAGGCCGCGCGGGTACGGTCCTACGCCCACGACCACGGCCTCCTGCCCGCCGGCCGGACCCGTTTCACCGGGCACGGCCAGGGCCGCAGCCCCCGGCGCACGGTGGCCGACCTGCGCCGCGGCTGGTTCGGCACCCTGCCCCCCGGCGCCCCCCTCTCCGAGGAGTTCGCCGCCCGTCTGTCGACCCTCCCCGACCAGGACCGCCCCCGCCCGGACCCGGTCTTCACGCTGGTGGCATTTCGCAAGGGAGGCTGAGGGGCATGGCGCATCATCACCACGATCACACCGATGTCGACTGGGACGAGATGGGGCCGCGGCTCGAGGCGCAGGCCGAGTTGTTCACGCCGTTGTACGAGCACGCGCTGGCGTGGCTCGCCAAGCGGCAGACCGAGCCGGGGCTGGTCGTCGACGCGGGGAGTGGGCCGGGTGTCGTGGCCTGTCTGCTGGCCGACACCTTCCCGGGCGCCCGGATCGTCGCCGTCGACGCCTCGGGGCCGCTGCTGGACCGGGCCAGGACGCGGGCCGAGCGGCTCGGGGTCGCCGACCGCTTCGACACGCTGACCGGTGAACTGCCCGGTGTCCTGGGCGATTTGGACTACCCGGCCGATCTGCTGTGGGCCGGGCGCAGCCTGCACCATCTGGGGGACCAGCGGGCCGCGCTGGCCGCCTTCGCCGAGCGGCTCTCCTTCGGCGGCACCCTCGCCCTGCAGGAGGGCGGTCTGCCGTCGCGGTTCCTGCCGCGCGACATCGGGTTCGGGCGGCCTGGGCTCCAGGCGCGGCTCGACGTGGTGGAGGCGGAGTGGTTCGCGCGGATGCGGGCCGAGCTGCCCGGCTCCATCGCCGAGACCGAGGACTGGCCCGCGCTGCTCGCCGCGGCGGGCCTGCGTCCCAGCGGCACCCGGACCTTCCTCCTGGACCTGCCCGCCCCGACCACGGACCGCGCCCGCGCCCACGCCGCCGCCACCCTCGCCCGCACCCGCGAGGTCCTCGGCGACCGGCTGGACGCCGACGACCGGGCCACTCTCGACCGGCTCCTCGACCCCGGCGACGAGGCGAGCGTCCACCACCGCCCGGACGTGTTCGTGCTGGCCGCGCAGACCGTGTTCACGGCCGTTCGCGCACGGTGAAGGCCCCTCGAGAAACGGCTGCTTGACTTCGAGAGCGCTTCAAGTGATGAACTCCCCGTCGTTCGCAACGAGACACAGGGGGACCACCATGACCGACTCTCCGGCCGCACTGATCACCGGCGGTGGCAGCGGTATCGGCGCCGCCGTCGCACGGCGTCTGCTGGACGCCGGACACCGTGTCGCCGTCACCGGCCGGGGCGAGGAGCGCCTGCGGCGGTTCGCCGACGATCTCGGGCGCCCCGACCGGCTGCTGACCCTCGCGGGCGACGCCGCCCGGTACGAGGACGTCCAGGCCGCGGTGGACGCCACGCTCAAGGCGTTCGGCCGGCTGGACACGGTCGTCGCCAACGCCGGTTTCGCCACGCACGACTCCGTCGCCCAGGGCGACCCGGCCGGCTGGCCGGAGATGGTGCTGACCAACGTCCTCGGCCCCGCCCTGCTGATCCGCGCCTCGATCGACGCGCTCAAGGAGAGCCGCGGCCGGATCGTGCTGGTCGGCAGCGTCGCCGGCTTCGTGCCGACGCCCGGCAACCTCTACGGCGCCACGAAGTGGGCGGTGACCGGGCTCGCCGAGAACACCCGGCGCGAGGTCACCGAGTGGGGGGTCGGCGTCACGCTCGTCGCGCCGGGCCGGGTCGAGACGCCGTTCTGGGACGGCCTCGGCGGTCTGCCCGAGGGACACCTGCTGACCGCCGACCAGATCGCGGACTCGGTGGTGTGGTCCGTCCGCCAGCCCGTAGGGGTGGACGTCAACACCGTCGTCGTACGGCCGATCGGGCAGCCCAACTGACCACGTCAGGAAGCAGAAGCGGCCCGGCCGCCGCTCGCCTCGCGCGAGTGGCGGCCGGGCCGTCCTGGTGCGGGAACGCGTCAGCCGTTGAACTCGGCCGGGTCCGGGCCGAGTCGGCGGTCCTCGTTCAGGGCGCTGATCGCGGCGAGGTCCTCGTCGTCGAGGCTGAAGTCGAACACGTCGATGTTCTCCTTGATCCGCGACGGGGTCACGGACTTCGGGATGACCACGTTGCCGATCTGCAGATGCCAGCGCAGCACGACCTGGGCCGGGGTCCGGCCGTGCTTCCGGGCGATCGCGACGATCGCCGGGACCTCCAGCAGGCCCTTGCCCGAGCCGAGCGGCGACCACGCCTCGGTCGCGATGCCGTGCGCGGCGTGGAAGTCGCGCGAGGCGTGCTGCTGGAGGTGCGGGTGCAGCTCGATCTGGTTGACCGCCGGTACGACCGAGGTCTCCTCGATCAGCCGCTCCAGGTGCTCCGGGAGGAAGTTGGACACTCCGATGGCGCGGACCCGCCCGTCGGCGAGCAGCTTCTCGAACGCCTTGTAGGTGTCCACATAGGTCCCGCGCGCCGGCGTGGGCCAGTGGATGAGGTAGAGGTCGACGTACTCCAGGCCCAGCTTCTCCACCGAGGTGTCGAAGGCGCGCAGGGTGGAGTCGTAGCCGTGGTCGCTGTTCCAGACCTTGGTGGTGACGAAGACGTCCTCGCGGGGGACGCCGGACGCGGCGACGGCCTTGCCGGTGCCCGTTTCGTTGCCGTAGATCGCCGCTGTGTCGATGCTGCGGTACCCGGCCTCCAGGGCGGTCGCGACCGCACGCTCGGCCTCGTCGTCCGGCACCTGCCAGACGCCGAAGCCCAGCTGGGGCATCTCGACGCCGTTGTTGAGGATGATCGGGGGGACCTTGCTGCTCACGAGCTCTTGATCCTTACGGTTGCCGACAGGTTGGACTCCCATCGTCAACGATCACGGGCCGTCACGCATTCCTGACCGGCAAAAAAGCGGGGCTCAGGCCCGGTACAGGGCCTCGACCTCGTTGGCGTACGCGCCCTCGATCGCCTTGCGCTTCAGCTTCAGCGACGGGGTGAGCAGCCCGTGCTCCTCGGTGAACGGCTGGGCCAGTATCCGGAACGTGCGGATGGACTCGGCCTGCGACACCAGCGTGTTCGCGGCGACGACCGCGCGCCGCACCTCGGTCTCCAGATCCGGGTCGCGCACGAGGTCCGCCGGAGCCATCGGGCGCTTGCCGCGCATCGTCAGCCAGTGCTCGACGGCCTCCTGGTCCAGGGTGACCAGGGCCGCGATGTACGGGCGGTCGTTGCCGACGACGATGCACTGGGCGACCAGCGGGTGGTCGCGCACCCGCTCCTCCAGGACGCCCGGCGAGACGCTCTTGCCGCCGGAGGTCACCAGGATCTCCTTCTTGCGGCCGGTGATGGTGAGGAAGCCGTCCTCGTCGAGGGAGCCCAGGTCGCCGGTGGAGAGCCAGCCGTCGTGCAGCGTCTGGTCGGTGGCCTTCTGGTTGTTCAGATAGCCCATGAAGACGTTGCCGCCGTGCAGCCAGATCTCCCCGTCGTCGGCGATGTGGACGGTGACGCCCGGGATGGGCTGGCCGACCGTGCCGTACCGGGTGCGGCCGGGCGGGTTGGCCGTGGCGGCCGCCGTGGACTCGGTGAGGCCGTAGCCCTCGTAGATCTGCACGCCCGCGCCCGCGAAGAACAGCCCGAGCCGCCGGTCCATGGCCGAGCCGCCCGACATCGCGTGCCGGATCCTGCCGCCCATGGCGGCGCGCAGCTTGGAGTACACGAGCTTGTCGAAGAGCTGGTGCTGCATGCGCAGGCCCGCCGAGGGGCCGGGCCCGATGCCCCACGCCTTGGCCTCGACGGCGTCGGCGTACTTCACGGCCACGTCGACGGCCTTCTCGAAGGCGCCGGCCCGGCCCTCCTTCTCGGCCTTGCGGCGGGCGGCGTTGAAGACCTTCTCGAAGATGTACGGCACGGCGAGGAAGAACGTGGGCCGGAACGCGGCGAGGTCCGGCAGCAGCGCCGCCGCGTGCATCTGCGGCTGGTGGCCGAAGCGCACCCGGCCGCGGATCGCGGCGACCTCCACCATCCGCCCGAAGACGTGCGCGAGCGGCAGGAACAGCAGGGTCGCCGCCTCGTCGCCCTTCTTCGAGTGGAACACCGGCTCCCAGCGCTCGATGACGGTGTCCGCCTCGTACATCAGGTTGCCGTGCGAGATGACACAGCCCTTGGGGCGGCCGGTCGTGCCGGACGTGTAGATCACGGTCGCGATCGACTCGGGGGTGACCGCCTGCCGGTGCCGGTGGACGACCTCGTCGTCGAGGTGGGCGCCCGCCTCGTACAGCTCCTGCACGGCGCCCGCGTCCAGCTGCCACATCTCGTGCAGCCGGGGGAGCCGGTCGATGACGGTGGCGATCGTCATCGCGTGGTCCTCGTGCTCCACGATCGCCGCCGTGCACTCGGCGTCGTACAGCATCCAGAAGCACTGCTCGGCCGAGGACGTCGGGTAGATCGGGACGACCTGGGCGCCGATGGTCCACAGGGCGAAGTCGAACAGGGTCCACTCGTAGCGGGTGCGGGCCATGATCGCGACCCGGTCGCCGAAGCGGACGCCCCGGGCGAGCATGCCCTTGGCGAGGGCCAGCACCTCGTCGCGGAACTCGGCGGCGGTGACGTCCTGCCACTGGTCGTTCTCGTCCTTGCGGCCGAGGACCACGTAGTGGGGATCCTCCTGGGCATGCTCGAAGACGACGTCGGCCAGGCCGCCCACGGGCGGTGCCAACGCCAACGGAGGGTTGGTGAACTCGCGCAAACCCCGCTCCCCGCTCCGAATGCATCGGCTGACGCTCAGTACAGGGCGTGAAAGCTACCCCACCCGTCATGCGGGCGGGAGGGGGCCGAAAATCGACGGGTGCTCAGGTTTGCACAGGTCAGCAAAGGAAAATGCGCTCACATCGGACAGCGTCGGACACAAAACTGACGGTTGAGTAAGTTCCGGGCCCGTAATCTCCACCAAATCCGACCGACTCACTTACCGGACGGAGGCCCGGTCGATCTCGGGACGGAGCCCGGCCGGACCGTCCTCTCCTCCTCCAGCGCACACGGGCCCCGACGTGTCACCCCCCGGCGGCGCGGCTCGGCTCAGCGCCGGTGCAGCCGGTCCCCGCCCGCCAGGATCGCCCCCGCCAGGGCGTCGGCCGCCGACTGGGCCGCCGTCCGCCGCGGCCCGTGCATCAGCACGAAGTCGACCCCGCCCAGCGCGGGCAGCCCGGCCCGCTCCGGCACCCGCACCAGACCGGGCGGGATCAGGCCCCGCGAGTGCGCCATCACACCGAGCCCCGCGCGAGCCGCCGCGATCAGGCCGTTGAGGCTGCCGCTCGTGCAGACGATCCGCCACTGCCGGCCCTGCCGCTCCAGGGCCTCCAGCGCCATCGCCCGGCTGATCCCGGGCGGCGGGTACACGATCAGCGGCACCGGCCGGTCCGGCTCGAGCCGCAGCCGCTCCGCGCCGATCCACACCAGCCGGTCGTGCCAGACCGGCTCGCCCCGCGGATCCTCGGGCCGCCGCTTGGCCAGCACCAGATCCAGCTTCCCGGCGGCCAGCTGCTCGTGCAGGGTGCCGGACAGCTCGACCGTCAGCTCCAGATCGACCTCGGGATGCTCGTAGCGGAAGCCCTCCAGGATCTCCGGCAGCCGGGTCAGGACGAAGTCCTCGGACGCGCCGAAGCGCAGCCGCCCGCGCAGCCGGGTCCCGGTGAAGAACGCCGTCGCCTGCTCGTGGACCGCGAGGATCCGGCGCGCGAAGCCGAGCATCGCCTCACCGTCCTCGGTCAGCTCCACCGAGTGCGTGTCCCGCGCGAACAGCGGCCGCCCGGTCGCGTCCTCCAGCCGCCGCACATGCTGACTGACGGTCGACTGACGCAGGCCGAGCCGGCGGGCCGCCCGCGTGAAACTCAGCGTCTGCGCCACCGCGAGGAAAGTGCGTAGCTGGGAGGGGTCGTACATGGATCGAGCCTAGCGCGGTCATCGCGAAACGTGATGACAGTCAGAGTGGTATACCGGATTCCCGATCGCAGCGCGCCGGAGGACGATGGAGAGGGCACGTCCGTGCCGGGAACCCGACGTACGCGACGTACGGCGAAGCGACGAGCGAAGTAGTGGAGCACAGTGAAACGCCTGCACTGGCCGCGGTGGATGCCGATCGACCCGTACATCCTGCTGCTGCTCGGGACGGTCGGCATCGCCGCCCTGCTCCCGGCGCGCGGGACGGCCGCCGACGTGGCCTCGGGCGCCTCCACGGCCGCCATCGCCTTCCTGTTCTTCCTCTACGGCGCCCGGCTGTCCACCCGTGAGGCGCTCGACGGGCTCCGGCACTGGCGGCTCCATGTCACCGTCCTCGCCTGCACGTTCGTCGTCTTCCCGCTGCTCGGTCTCGCGGCCCGCGGTCTCGTCCCGGTGATCCTGACGGACCCGCTCTACCAGGGCCTGCTCTTCCTCACCCTGGTCCCCTCGACCATCCAGTCGTCGATCGCCTTCACCTCGATGGCCCGCGGCAACGTCCCGGCGGCGATCTGCGCGGGCTCCTTCTCCTCGCTCGTCGGCATCGTGGTCACCCCGCTGCTCGCGGCGGCCGTGCTCGGCGGCAGCGCCGGCTTCTCCGCCGACTCCGTGGTGAAGATCGTGCTGCAGCTGCTGGTGCCCTTCGTCGCCGGGCAGCTGCTGCGCCGCTGGATCGGCGGCTTCGTCACCCGGCACCGCAAGGTCCTCGGGCTCGTCGACCGCGGCTCGATCCTGCTCGTCGTCTACACCGCGTTCAGCGCGGGCATGGTCCAGGGCATCTGGCACCAGGTCCAGCCCGTCCGGCTCGCCGGGCTGCTCGGCGTCGAGGCCGTACTGCTCGCCGTGATGCTCGCCCTGACCTGGTACGGCGCCAAGGCGCTGCGGTTCGGCCGCGCGGACCGTATCGCCATCCAGTTCGCCGGCTCCAAGAAGTCCCTGGCCGCCGGGCTGCCCATGGCGAGCGTCCTGTTCGGCGCGCACGCCTCGCTGGCCGTGCTGCCGCTGATGCTCTTCCACCAGATGCAGCTGATGGTGTGCGCGGTCATCGCCAAACGACGCTCCCTCGACCCGGAGGCCGAGGACGGCTCCGACGGCACCGGCCCGGTCAGCGGGCGGGAGTCAGCCGCAGCGACACGAACCGCGGTCGGTACCGGGCCACGTCGCGGTTGAGCTGGGCGGCGGCGTCGGCGGGATCCAGCCAGTTGACGTCGTAGCTCAGCACCAGACGGCCGTCGCCGCTCAGCCCGGGATGCGTCTGCGGGTTGTAGGCGGCGAGGCCGCCACCCGGCGGCAGCGCCGGGGTGAAGGACCGGCCGGGCCCGTGCCAGGGGCCGGTCGGTGAGCACGCCCAGTACGACGTCACCGTCGTCAGCCCCGCCGTCCCCGCCGCCATCGTGAACAGCACGTACGTCCCGTCCGCCCGCGCCACCGAGAACGCGCTGCCCACCCCGGTGCGCCGGCCGTCCCCCAGCACCGGCCGGGGCCGCGCGCCCGGCCCGCCCCACCCCGAGCCGTCCCAGTACCGCCAGGCGCCCGGCTCGCCCAGCCGGCCCCGCGGCACCCGCGCGAGATACGCCCGCGAGACCGGGCGGGAGGCGGCCCGGCGGTCGTCGCCCCCGAACACGTACGTCCAGCCGTCCTCCTCGACCAGCGTCGTCCCGTACAGGACCCGCCGGGACGGGTCCGGCACGCCCTGCTGGTCGGCGACCCGTACGACGGACTCCACCCTCAGGTCCGGCAGGGAGAGCGTGGCGACCTCGGTGGCGACCGGCACCCCGTAGATCCAGGGCGACGGACCGGTCGCGCGCACCCACAGCAGCACCCGCAGCACCCGTTCCGGCGCGCCGGGGGAGCGGGGTTCGACGTGGGCGGCGACCGGCCAGCGCCACTGGCCCGGCGCCGGGTCGGGGAAGAGCGGGGCGGGCAGGGTGCTCTCCAGCCGTCCGTCGCGCATGACGACGGCGGAGTTGCGGACCAGCGGGGCGGCGCCCTCGCGCCAGGTGGAGGACTCGCCGAACGGATTGGGCGGCGGGTGCACCTGCCCGAGATAGGTGTCCGAGAACAGCCACACCAGCCGTCCGTCCGGCAGCCGCACCGAATGGGTGCCGTCGCCGCCGGTCCAGTCGTCGGCGCGGGTGGGGTCGTCGCCGTAGCGGGCGAACTCGGCCGTCAGGGCCCGCTCGGCCGACCAGGACCGGACCGTGCGCGGCCCGCACGCGGCACCGCCCTCCCGTTCGCCGTCGTCCGGGAGGACGGTGAGCAGCACGGCCCCGAGGACCAGGGCCAGCAGGACACCGAGTCCGGTGCCTGCGCGCCGCCGTGCTCGGATGTCGTCGGGCACCCCTGGGACGGTAGTGGCCGGGGGCGGCCCGGTCCATGGGGACGAAAGACGAACAGTGGGGCCCCGGGATCGGCGCAGGGGGCGCTCCCCGCCGGCCGGGGCCCCTCCGCCGTGTCGCGGGGGCCGGTCACCCTTGGGCGGCCGCGGCCCGCAGGGCGAGCCGGTGGTCTCCCGCGTACACGTTCATGGAGCTGCCCCGCAGGAAGCCCACCAGGGTCAGCCCGGTCTCGGCGGCCAGGTCGACCGCGAGCGACGACGGCGCGGAGACCGCCGCGAGGACGGGGATGCCCGCCATCACGGCCTTCTGCGCCAGCTCGAAGCTGGCCCGCCCGGAGACCAGCAGGATCGCCCGGGACAGCGGCAGGTCGCCGTTCTGCAGGGCGCGGCCGACGAGTTTGTCGACCGCGTTGTGCCGGCCCACGTCCTCGCGGACGTCGAGCAGTTCGCCGTCCTCGGAGAACAGGGCCGCCGCGTGCAGGCCCCCGGTCCGGTCGAAGACCCGCTGGGCCGCGCGGAGCCGGTCGGGGAGGCTCGCGAGCAGATCGGGGTCGACCCGGACCGGGGGAGTGTCGGCGATCGGCCAGCGGGCCGTCGTACGGACCGCGTCCAGGCTGGCCTTGCCGCACAGCCCGCAGGACGAGGTGGTGTAGACGTTGCGTTCGAGGGTGATGTCGGGGACGGTCACGCCCGGCGCGGTCTTCACGTCCACCACGTTGTACGTGTTGGACCCGTCGGCGGTCGCGCCCGCGCAGTAGACGATGTTCTGCAGGTCCGCCTGCTCGGCGAGGACGCCCTCGCTCACCAGGAACCCGGCGGCGAGCGCGAAGTCGTCGCCCGGGGTCCGCATGGTGATGGCGAGCGGCTTGCCGTTGAGCCGGATCTCCAGGGGTTCCTCCGCGACGAGGGTGTCCGGCCGGGTGGAGACCGCTCCGTCCCGGATCCGGATCACCTTGCGTCGTTCCGTGACTCGTCCCATGTCTCGATCAGTCCCGTCAGTCCCGGTTCTGGACGTGCTGGTAGCCGAAGCGGCCCTTGATGCACAGGTTGCCGTGGGTCACCGGGTTGTCGTGCGGCGAGGTGACCTTCACGATCTCATTGTCCTGCACATGGAGCGTGAGGTTGCAGCCCACACCGCAGTACGCGCACACGGTGGTCGTCTCGGTCTGAGCCGACTCGTCCCAGGTACCCGCCGCGCGCATGTCGAACTCCGACTTGAACGACAGGGCTCCCGTCGGGCACACCTCGATGCAGTTGCCGCAGTACACGCACGCCGAGTCGGTCAGCGGGGCGTCGTGCTCGACGGCGATCCGCGCGTCGAAGCCCCGCCCTGCGACGGAGATCGCGAAGGTGTTCTGCCACTGGTCGCCGCAGGCGTCCACGCACTTGTAGCAGAGGATGCACTTGTCGTAGTCGCGGACGTAGAGCTCGTTGTCGACCTTCGGCTCCTCGTTCAGCCGGGCGGCGTCCGGGCCGAAGCGGTCCGGTTTCGCCTCGTACTCCTTGAGCCATCCGGCGACCCGCGGCGTCGTCGACAGGTCCACGGAGGAGGCGAGCAGCTCCAGGACGATCTTGCGGCTGTGCCGGGCGCGTTCGGTGCCGGTGCTGACCTCCATGCCCGGCTCGGCCTTGCGGGAGCAGGCCGGCACCAGGGTCCTGGACCCCTCGACCTCCACGACACACACCCGGCAGGCGTTCTTGGGCCGCAACGTGTCGCCCTCGCACAGGGTGGGGATGTCCTTCCCGGCGGCCCGGCAGGCGTCGAGGATCGTCGAGCCCTCCGGCACCCGGGCCTCCTGCCCGTCGAGGGTGAACTCCACCAGCCGGCGCGGCACTCCCAGCGGTATCGCGGTCATGCGTAGGCCCCCAGTCGGTCGATCGCGGATTCCACGGCGTTCCACGCGGTCTGCCCCAGACCGCAGATGGAGGCGTCCCGCATGGCGCGGCCGACCTCCCGGAGCAGGGCGATGTCGTCGGCGGCCGCCGCGCCCGTGCGCTCGGCGATCCGGTGCAGCGCCTCCTCCTGACGGACCGTCCCGACCCGGCAGGGCACGCACTGCCCGCACGACTCGTCGCGGAAGAACTCGGCGATGCGCAGCAGCAGCCGGGGCAGCGGCACCGTGCCGTCGAAGGCCATGACCACCCCCGAGCCGAGCGTGGTGCCGGCCGCGCGGGTGCCCTCGAAGGTCAGCGGGATGTCCATCTCGTCGGCCCGTACGAAGCCGCCCGCCGCGCCGCCCAGCAGCACCGCCCGCAGCCCGTCCCGGACACCCGCCAGCTCCAGCAGCTCACCGAGGGTCGCGCCGAAGGGGAGTTCGTAGACCCCGGGCCGGTCCACGCTGCCGGACACGCAGTACAGCTTGGGGCCGGTCGACCCCGCCGTGCCGACGGCCGCGTACGCCGGTGCGCCCATGGTGAGGACCGGCAGGACGTTGACCAGCGTCTCGACGTTGTTCTCCACCGTCGGCTTGCCGAACAGCCCCTTCTCCACCGGGAACGGCGGCTTGGAGCGCGGCTCGCCCCGGTAGCCCTCGATGGAGTTGAACAGCGCGGTCTCCTCACCGCAGATGTAGGCGCCCGCGCCCCGCCGGATCTCGATGTCGAAGGCGTACCCCTGGCCGAGGACGTCGTCGCCGAGGAAGCCGCGCGCCCGGGCCTGCGCGATCGCGTGCTCCAGACGGCGCAGGGCGCGCGGGTACTCGCCGCGCAGATACAGATAGCCCCGGTGGGCGCCCGTCGCGTACCCGGCGATCGTCATGGCCTCGACCAGCGCGTACGGGTCGCCCTCCATGAGCACCCGGTCCTTGAAGGTGCCGGGCTCCGACTCGTCGGCGTTGCAGACGACGTAGTGCGGATGGTCGGGCTGCGACGCCGTGGCCTGCCATTTGCGGCCGGTGGGGAAGGCGGCGCCGCCCCGCCCGACCAGGCCCGAGTCGGTGACCTCCCGGATCACCCCGGCGGGCCCGAGCTCGAAGGCCCGGCGCAGCGCGGTGTACCCGCCGTGGGCCCGGTAGTCGTCCAGCGAGGCCGGGTCGACGACGCCGACGCGCCGCAGCAGCGTCAGCGAGGGGTCCCCGGCCTGCGGCACCGCCATCACCGCGGCCGGCTCCTCGGGCGCCGAGTCGGGCGCGCTCGCGGCGAGCACCGCCTGCTCCACGGTGGCCGGCGCCGAGACCGCCGTACGCACCGGGTCGCCGGCCTTCACCGCGAGGGCCGCGGGGGCCCGTTCGCACAGGCCCAGGCAGGGGCTGCGCTGCACGCTCACCCCGCTGCCCGGGCCGAGGCGTCCCTCGATCCCGGCGCACAGCTCGCTCGCGCCGGCCGCCGCGCACGCCAGGTCCGTGCACACGTGGAGCACGGTGGCGGGGCGCGGCCGCACCGAGAACAGGGCGTAGAAGGTGGCGACCCCGTAAGCCTCCGCCGGCGGCACCGTCAGCCGCCGGCACAGATAGTCGAGGGCGCCCTCGCTGATCCAGCCGATCCGGTCGTTGAGGGCGTGCAGCCCCGGCAGCAGCAGGTCGCGGCGGTCACGGGCGGCCCGGCCGCCGCGCGCCCACCTCAGGTCGGCATCGGAACGGTCGGCGCCCTCCCAGGACGACTCGGGCGGCCCGAGCAGGGCGTCGACGGCCGCCCGTTCGTCGTCCGTGGGTTTGCTGTCGCCGAAGTGCAGGTCCACTTGCGTCACCTCACGATGGTCGCGACGGGGAGCTTCTCGATCCGGATCGCCGACGCCTTGAACTCCGCGGTCCCCGCGATCGGGCAGTTCGCCTCGATCGTCAGCTGGTTGGTGTCCACCTCGTCGGGAAAGTGCATGGTCATGAAGGCGAGCCCGGGCCGCAGCGCGGGGTCCACCCACACCGGTGCGACCACGGAGCCGCGCCGCGAGGTCACCTGGACCTTCTCGCCGACGACGACCCCGTACCGCTCGGCGTCCTCCGGGCTGATCTCGACGAACTCGCCGCGCCGCAGCGGGGAGGCGAAACTCCCGCTCTGCACCCCCGTGTTGTACGAGTCGAGCCGCCGCCCGGTGGTGAGCCGGATCGGGTACCGCTCGTCGGTGAGGTCGACCGGCGGATCGTGCTGGACGATCCCGAACGGCGCCGGAGTGCCACGCCGGTCCGGGTCGTTCTCCCACAACCTGCCGTGCAGATAGGGCGGCTCGAGTGCGTCGGTGCTGGGGCAGGGCCACTGGATGCCCTGGTGCTCCTCCAGCCGCCCGTACGTCATTCCGTGGTGGTCCGGCGACACCGACCTCAGCTCGTTCCACACGGCCTCGGCGTCGGCGTACTTCCAGTCGTGGCCGAGCCGGCCCGCGAGGTCGCAGAGGATGTCGATGTCCTCGCGGGCCTCGCCGGGCGGGGCGACGGCCCGGCGCACCCGCTGCACCCGGCGTTCGCTGTTGGTGGTGGTGCCCTCGGTCTCGGCCCAGCCGGCGGTGGCGGGCAGGACGACGTCCGCCAGCTCGGCGGTCCTCGTGAGGAAGATGTCCTGGACGACGAGGAAGTCGAGCTGCCCCAGGCGCCGTACGGCCTGCTCGCTGTCGGCCTCGGACTGCGCCGGGTTCTCGCCGATGCAGTAGACGGCCCGCAGGTCGCCGTCCTCCATCGCCTCGAACATGTCGGTGAGGGTGAGGCCGTAGTGGGGCTGGATGACGGTGTCCCAGGCGGACTCGAACTTGGCGCGGGTGTCCGGGTCGAGGATGTCCTGGAAGCCGGGCAGCCGGTTGGGGATGGCGCCCATGTCGCCGCCGCCCTGCACGTTGTTCTGCCCGCGCAGCGGCTGCAGCCCGCTGCCGTACCGGCCGACATGCCCGGTGAGCAGGGACAGGTTGATCAGCGCGCGGACGTTGTCGGTGCCGTTGTGGTGCTCGGTGATGCCGAGGGTCCAGCACAGCTGGGCGCGTTCGGCGCGGGCGTAGGCGTGCGCGACCTGCCGGATGGCGGCGGCCGGGACGCCCGTCACCTTCTCGGCGAGGGAGAGGGTCCACGGTTCGACGAGTGCCTTGTACTCCTCGAAGCCGGTCGTCGCCCGCTCGATGAACGCCTCGTTGGCGAGGCCCGCGTGGATGATCTCGCGGCCGATCGCATGGGCCATCGGGATGTCGGTGCCGACGTTGAGGCCGAGCCAGCTCTCGGCCCACTCGGCGGTGGAGGTGCGGCGCGGGTCGAGCGCGTACATCCGGGCGCCGTTCCTGATGCCCTTCAGTACGTGCTGGAAGAAGATGGGGTGCGCGAAGCGGGCGTTGGAGC
The DNA here is from genome assembly GCF_003074055.1 of Streptomyces nigra. NCBI lineage: Bacteria > Bacillati > Actinomycetota > Actinomycetes > Kitasatosporales > Streptomycetaceae > Streptomyces > Streptomyces nigra. Next base: position 6,240,617 of record NZ_CP029043.1, read on the forward strand.
CCCACATCACGATGACGTCGGTGTGCTCGATCTCCTCGTAGGAGGAGGTGCCGCCGCCCGACCCGAAGGCCGCCGACAGGCCCGCCACGCTGGGCGCGTGGCAGGTGCGGTTGCAGGAGTCGACGTTGTTGGTGCCCATGACGACGCGGGCGAACTTCTGCGCCACGTAGTTCATCTCGTTGGTGGCGCGGGCGCAGGAGAACATGCCGAACGCACCGCGGTTGCGTTCGATGCCCCGGGCGGCCCGGTCGAGGGCCTCGTCCCAGGTCGCCCGGCGGAACGGCTCGTCGCGGGAGTCGCGTACCAGGGGGTGGGTCAGCCGGGTGTAGTTCCTGCGACCACGGTCCTTCTTACGGCGGCCGTCACCACGGCGGTCGTCGCTACGGCGTTCGTCATCACGTCGTTCGTCATCACGTCGTTCGTTCATGCGGCGCTCCTCAGCGCGAGCAGGTCCGAGATGGCGTGCACGGTGCGCAGGGTGGGCACCGGGACGCCGGTGATCTCCGCCAGCTCGACGACGGCCGCGAGGAGCACGTCGAGTTCGAGCGGCTTGCCGCGCTCCAGGTCCTGGAGCGTGGAGGTGCGGTGGTCGCCGACCTTCTCGGCACCCGCGAGCCGGCGCTCGATGGAGACGCCGACCTCGCAGCCCAGCGCCGTGGCGACGGCCAGCGTCTCGGTCATCATGATCTCGATGACCTTGCGGGTGCCGCCGTGCAGGCACATCTGCCGCATGGTGGCGCGGGCGAGCGCGCTGATCGGGTTGAAGGAGATGTTGCCGAGCAGCTTGAGCCAGATGTCGTTGCGCAGATCGGGTTCGACCGGGCACTTCAGCCCGCCGGCGATCATGGCCTCGCTGAACGCGAGACAGCGCCGGGACACACTGCGGTCGGGCTCGCCGACGGAGAACCGGGTGCCCTCCAAGTGCCGTACGACGCCCGGCCCTTCGAGTTCGGTGGCGGCGTACACGACGCAGCCGACGGCCCGTTCGGGCGCGAGCACCGCGCTGACCGCGCCGTCCGGGTCCACGCTCTCCAGACGGTGCCCGTCGTAGGGGCCGCCGTGCCGGTGGAAGTACCACCAGGGGATGCCGTTCTGGGCGGCGACGACCGCCGTGCGCTCGTGCAGCAGCGGCGCGATCAGCGGCCCGCACGCCGCGTACGCGTTGGCCTTCAGGCCCAGGAAGACGTAGTCGACCGGACCGACCTCGGCCGGGTCGTCGGTGGCGTGGGCGCGGGCGGTGAAGTCGCCGCGCGGGCTGAGCACCCGCACCCCGTGCTGCCTCATGGCCGCGAGGTGCGGTCCACGGGCGATCAGGTGCACGTCGGCACCCGCGCGGTGCAGCGCGGCTCCGACGTAGGCGCCGATGGCACCGGCGCCGAGGACTGCAACTTTCACTTCGGAACGCTCCGTTCGGTCGAGGGAGTACCGCGGAGGTGGCTGTGCTGGAGAAGTTGGGATGGAAGAGAGGCGGGATGGGACGAGTCGAAGCTCGTCGACTGAATATTGTCTACAGTATGGATAGGGGGTCAGCAAGGGTCCGCGCACGCCTTGGCGCGGCAACGTGCGGTCGGCGGGCGACCGTTCGTCGCGTCCGGCATACCGTTCACCGCATACGGTCGACCCGTTGCCTTCTCAACCATCCCGGTGCTGCCTACCGTGCGGGATCATGAGTCCCCCCATGGCACCCGCGGGATGGAGCCGCTGGCTGGTTCCGCCCGCCGCACTCTCGGTCCATCTGTCCATCGGCCAGGCCTACGCCTGGAGCGTGTTCAAACCCCCACTGGAATCGGCCCTCGGCCTCAGCGGCACCCAGAGCGCGCTGCCCTTCCAGCTCGGCATCGTCATGCTCGGCCTGTCGGCCGCGTTCGGCGGCACGCTGGTGGAGCGCAAAGGGCCCCGCTGGGCGATGACGGTCGCCCTGGTCTGCTTCTCCTCCGGCTTTCTGCTCGCCGCGCTGGGCGCGGCCGTCGAGCAGTACTGGCTGATCGTGTTCGGCTACGGCTTCGTCGGCGGGATCGGCCTCGGCATCGGCTACATCTCGCCGGTGTCGACGCTGATCAAGTGGTTCCCCGACCGGCCCGGCATGGCGACCGGCATCGCCATCATGGGCTTCGGCGGCGGCGCCCTCATCGCCTCCCCGTGGTCGGCCCAGATGCTGGAGTCCTTCGGCACCGACAGCTCCGGGATCGCCCTGGCGTTCCTGGTGCACGGCCTGACGTACGCGGTCTTCATGCTGCTCGGCGTCCTGCTGGTCCGCGTGCCGCGCCCGGTGAAGACGGACGGTGGCGGGCCCGCCGTCCTCGACGGGCCGCAGGTGTCCGCGCGCAGCGCCGTGCGCACCCCGCAGTTCTGGTGCCTGTGGATCGTGCTCTGCATGAACGTCACCGCCGGCATCGGCATCCTGGAGAAGGCCGCGCCGATGATCACGGACTTCTTCGCGGACACCTCCACCCCGGTGTCGGTGTCGGCCGCCGCCGGCTTCGTCGCCCTGCTGTCCGCCGCCAACATGGCGGGCCGCATCGGCTGGTCGTCCACCTCCGACCTGATCGGGCGCAAGAACATCTACCGCGTCTACCTCGGCGTCGGCGCCCTGATGTACGCCCTGATCGCGCTGGCCGGCGACTCCTCCAAGCCGCTGTTCATCCTGTGCGCGCTGGTCATCCTGTCCTTCTACGGCGGCGGCTTCGCCACCGTCCCCGCCTATCTGAAGGACCTCTTCGGCACCTATCAGGTCGGGGCCATCCACGGGCGGCTGCTCACCGCCTGGTCCACGGCCGGCGTCCTCGGACCCCTGATCGTCAACTGGATCGCCGACCGGCAGGAGGAGGCGGGCAAGGACGGCTCGTCCCTCTACACCCTGTCCCTGTTCATCATGATCGGGCTGCTCGCCGTCGGGTTCGTCGCCAACGAACTCGTCCGGCCCGTCCACCCCCGCCACCACGAACCGGTGGCGCGGCCGCAGGAGAAGGAGGCCAGCGATGTCCGCTGACGACGCCCCGCCCGCCCGGCGCGGACTGATCGCCTTCTCCTGGGTGTGGGTGGGCGCACCGCTCGCGTACGGGCTCTACGAACTCGTCCGCAAGGCGACGCAGCTGTTCACGGGCTAAGGGCTGTACCGGGAATCACGGGACAGCCCCTGAGGGCTGTCCCGTAGGTTCCGCGAGGCTCGACGGGCGCCCGGCGGTCCTGCAAGAAGCGGACAACGTGGGCGCCCGTTTCCTGTGGCATCACGTGCCGTCGTACTGGTGAGTCACTGATCAGACTGGTGTGTCCCGCTACCCGAGGTCCGAGGGGATCACCATCATATGAACGGCTCGCGCATCGTCGCCGTCGGCCACTACCAGCCCGCGCGCGTCCTCACCAACGAGGATCTGGCGGGCATGGTCGACACCAGTGACGAGTGGATCACCTCGCGGGTCGGCATCCGCACGCGCCACATCGCCGGACCCGACGAGCCGGTCGACGAACTCGCCGCCCACGCCGCCGCCAAGGCGCTCGCGGCGGCCGGTCTCACGCCCGCCGACATCGACCTCGTGCTCGTCGCGACCTCCACCGCCGTCGACCGCTCGCCCAACATGGCAGCGCGCGTCGCGGCCCGGCTCGGCATCCCCTCGCCGGCCGCCATGGACATCAACGTCGTCTGTGCCGGCTTCACCCACGCGCTGGCCACGGCCGACCACGCGGTGCGGGCGGGCGGGGCCACCCGCGCGCTGGTCATCGGCGCCGACAAGATGTCCGACGTCACCGACTGGACCGACCGGACGACCTGTGTGCTGGTCGGGGACGGGGCGGGCGCCGCCGTCGTGGAGGCGTCCGGCGAGCAGGGGATCGGGCCGGTGCTGTGGGGCTCGGTGCCCGAGATGGGGCACGCGGTGCGCATCGAGGGCCAGCCCGCGCGGTTCGCCCAGGAGGGCCAGAGCGTCTACCGCTGGGCGACGACCAAGCTGCCCGCCATCGCCCGCGGCGCCTGCGAGCGCGCGGGATACGCCCCCGAGGACCTCGCCGCCGTCGTCCTGCACCAGGCCAACCTGCGCATCATCGAACCCCTCGCGCAGAAGCTGGGCGCGGTCAACGCGGTGGTCGCGCGCGATGTCACCGAGTCCGGCAACACCTCGGCGGCGAGCATCCCGCTGGCGTTCTCCAAGCTCGTGGAGCAGGGGCGGATCTCCAGCGGCGACCCGGTGCTGCTCTTCGGCTTCGGCGGCAACCTCTCCTACGGCGGACAGGTCGTCCGCTGCCCCTGACGGCGGCCGGATGTGGCCGACTCCTCAGTTTTCCGGACCCGAGTGCGCCGTAGACTGTAGACGAAAGACAATCGATACGGGCTCGCGCTGACGGCCGGCCACGGGGGCGCAGTCGCCCGGTGTTCGCCCAGGAGGGGAACCGATGTTGTCGACAGGACTGCCGCAGGGCGCGGTGCCCAAGCTCGAACGGCCCGGCCCACTGCGCGACCGCGTCTACGAGGCGCTGCTCGAACTCATCACCACCCGCGCTCTCCAGCCGGGGCAGCATCTGGTCGAGAGCGAACTGGCGGGCCATCTCGGGGTGTCGCGGCAGCCGGTGCGGGAGGCGCTGCAGCGGCTGAACACCGAGGGCTGGGTCGATCTGCGCCCCGCGCAGGGCGCGTTCGTGCACGAGCCGACCGAGGAGGAGGCCGACCAGCTCCTGACGGTCCGTACGCTCCTGGAGGCCGAGGCGGCCCGGCTCGCCGCCGCCCACGCGGACAGCGCCGGTATCGCCGCGCTGGAGGAGCTGTGCGCCCAGGGCGAGCAGGCCGTCGCCGACGACGAGGTGGACACCGCCGTCGCGCTCAACGCCCGCTTCCACACGGCAATCATGGAGCTCGCCGGGAACACGGTCCTCGCCGAGCTCGCCGCCCAGGTCGACCGGCGGGTGCGCTGGTACTACACCCCGATCGCCCGGCAGCGCGGCCACCAGTCCTGGATCGAGCACCGCGGGCTGATCGCCGCCATCACCGAGCGGGACGAGGCCCGGGCGACCCAGCTGATGCGCGAACACACCGAGCACACCCGCCGGTCGTACCACCAGCGGGGCCGGTGACGGCCTCCGGCGACCGGAGTTCCACGCGTGCACGGACCCCCGTGACGGCCCCGCGGCCGGCACGGGGGTCTCTCTTCGTCCGGTGAGCGGCTCGTCCCGCGAGTGCCTTTGCTCTGTCGGCAGCTTTGTCCTGTGAGTGGAAAAAGTTGACGGCAATCTCTGCTCAAGTTCTTCCCACTCCCGGCGGCCACTGCTACGTTCCCCTCGAAAGCACGGCCACCGCGGTGGCCGGATTCCGGCACTCAGGCCGATCGAGGCGGGGAGGGGCACGTGAGACGCATGACGGCGCGACCCGCGAACGCCCATCAGGCCCGGCTGCTCAAGCTGCTGCGGGACGGAGGGCCCAACTCCCGGGCCCAGCTCGGCGATCAGATCGACCTCTCCCGGTCCAAACTGGCCGTCGAGGTGGACCGCCTGTTGGAGACGGACCTCGTCGTGGCCGACGGACTCGCCGCCTCGCGCGGCGGCCGGCGCTCCCACAACATCCGGCTCAACCCCGGGCTGCGCTTCCTCGGCGTCGACATCGGCGCGACCTCGGTCGACGTCGCCGTCACCAACGCCGAACTGGAGATCCTCGGGCACCTCAACCAGCCCATGGACGTCCGCGAGGGCCCGGTCGCGGTCTTCGAGCAGGTCCTGTCGATGGCCGCCAAGCTCAAGGCCTCGGGGCTCGCCGAGGGGTTCGACGGCGCCGGCATCGGCGTCCCCGGACCCGTCCGCTTCCCCGAGGGCGTCCCCGTGGCGCCGCCGATCATGCCGGGCTGGGACGGCTTCCCCGTACGGGAGGCGCTCAGCCAGGAGCTCGGCTGCCCGGTCATGGTCGACAACGACGTGAACCTCATGGCGATGGGGGAGCAGCACGCGGGCGTAGCACGGTCCGTCGGCGACTTCCTCTGCGTCAAGATCGGCACCGGCATCGGCTGCGGCATCGTCGCGGGCGGTGACGTCCACCGCGGTGTCACCGGCAGCGCGGGCGACATCGGGCACATCCAGGCCGTGCCCGACGGACGTCCGTGCGCCTGCGGCAACCGCGGCTGCCTCGAGGCGCACTTCAGCGGGGCGGCCCTCGCCCGGGACGCCGTCGAGGCGGCCGAGCAGGGACGGTCGGTGGAGCTCGCCTCCCGTCTGGAGGCGAACGGCACCCTCACCGCCGTCGACGTCGCGGCGGCCGCCGCCGCCGGTGACGCCACCGCGCTCGACCTGATCCGCGAGGGCGGCAACCGGGTCGGGCAGGTCATCGCCGGACTCGTCAGCTTCTTCAACCCCGGCCTGGTGGTGATCGGCGGCGGTGTGACCGGCCTCGGCCACACCCTGCTCGCCGCCATCCGCACCCAGGTCTACCGCCAGTCGCTGCCCCTGGCGACCGGCAACCTCCCCATCGTCCTGGGCGAGTTGGGCCCCACCGCCGGAGTCATCGGCGCGGCCCGCCTCATCAGCGACCACCTGTTCTCACCCGCCTAGGCACGCGCCGGCCCCCGGGCCGGCCCCGGCACCACCCGCCCGGTCACCCGCCGGGCGGCGGCTCCACCCGCACGCCAAGCACTGCCTCGCCGCACCGAAGCCGCACCAGAGCCGCACCACCCGTACCGCCTCGCCGCACAGAGCCGCACCACCCGTACCGCCTCGCCGCACAGAGCCGCACCACCCGCACTGCCTCGCCGCACAGAGCCGTACCACCCGTACCGCCCCGTCTTGCCCCGCCCTGCCCTGATCCGCCCTGCCCTGAATCCGGCCCGCATGCCCGCCAAGGGGACCTCATGGCACCAGAACCACCGCTGCTCACCATGAACGGCATCACCAAGTCGTTCCCCGGAGTCCGCGCCCTCGACGGCGTCGACCTCGACGTCCAGGCCGGTGAAGTCCACTGCCTGCTCGGCCAGAACGGCGCCGGCAAGTCCACGCTCATCAAGGTCCTGGCCGGCGCCCACCAGCCCGACACCGGCACCATCCGCTGGCGCGGCGAGGAGGTCACCCTCCGCTCGCCGATCGCCGCGATGCGCCTCGGCATCGCCACCATCTACCAGGAACTCGACCTGGTGGAGCATCTGTCGGTCGCCGAGAACGTCCACCTCGGGCACGAGCCGACCACCGCCGGCTTCATCGTGCGCGGCCGGGCGGCGCGGACCTCGACGGCCGAGCTCCTCAAGCGGCTCGGGCACCCCGAGATCGATCCCGGACGGCTGGTCGGCGATCTGTCGGCCGCGCAGCAGCAGATCGTCTCCATGGCCCGCGCCCTCTCCCACGACGTCCGGCTCATCGTGATGGACGAGCCGTCCGCAGCCCTCGACCCCGACGAGGTCGACAACCTCTTCCGGATCGTCGGCGACCTCACCGCCGAGGGCGTCGCCGTCGTCTACATCTCGCACCGGCTGGAGGAGATCCGCCGGATCGGCGACCGGGTGACCGTCCTCAAGGACGGCCGGGCCGTGGCCGGCGGACTGCCCGCCAAGTCCACGCCGACCCGTGACGTCGTGGCGATGATGACGGGACGCAACGTCGAGTACGTCTTCCCCGAGCGGCCCGTGCGGGACGCGGCCGGCGGCGACCCGCTCCTCGAGGTCCGCGGCCTCGCCCGCGACGGCGAGTTCGAGGCCCTCGACCTGACCGTGCGGCCCGGGGAGATCGTCGGGCTCGCCGGACTCGTCGGCTCGGGACGCTCCGAGATCCTGGAGACGATCTACGGCGCCCGGCGGCCCACCGCAGGCCAGGTCCTCGTCGACGGGCGCCCGCTGCGGCCGGGCAGCGTACGGGCCGCCGTACGCGCCGGACTCGGGCTCGCCCCCGAGGAACGCAAGGCGCAGGCCCTGCTGATGCTGGAGTCCGTCACCCGCAACGTGTCCGTGTCGTCCATGTCCCGCTTCGCACGCGGCGGCTGGATCGACCGGGCCGCCGAACGCGGCGCGGCCCGCGCCGCCACCCGCGAACTGTCCCTGCGCCCCGACAACCCGTCGGTGCCGGTGCGCACCCTGTCCGGCGGCAACCAGCAGAAGGCCGTCCTGGCCCGCTGGCTGCTGCGCGGCTGCCGTGTCCTGCTGCTCGACGAACCCACCCGGGGCGTCGACGTCGGCGCCCGCGCCGAGCTGTACGCGGTCGTGCGGCGGCTGGCGGACGAAGGGCTGGGCGTGCTGCTGGTCTCCAGCGAAGTGCCCGAGGTGCTGGGGCTCGCCGACCGCGTCCTGGTGCTGCGCGAGGGCCGTGTCGTCCACACGGCCCCCGCCCCCGAACTCGACGAACACCGCGTACTCGACCTCGTCATGGAAGGAAGCCCGGCGTCATGACGCAGCACGCCTCCCCGCCGCGGGACAGCACCGACAAGGTGCCCCCGACCGGTGCGGCGCCCGCCTGGCGCGGCCTGATGGCCCACGCCGACGTGCGCACCCTGTCCCTGCTCGGCGTCCTCGCCGCGCTGATCCTCATCGGCGGCATCACCAAGCCGGACGAGTTCCTCGACACCCGCAACCTCCAACTGGTGCTCACCCAGGCGTCCGTGATCGGTGTCGTCACCGTCGGCATGACCTTCGTCATCATCTCCGGCGGCATCGACCTCTCCGTCGGTGCGATCGTCGCTCTGGCCTCGGTGTGGGCGACCACGGTCGCCACCCAGGAGTACGGCTTCGCCGGCATCCTCTTCACGGCGGTCATCGTCGGAGTGGGATGCGGGCTGGTCAACGGGGTGCTGATCGCCTACGGCGCGATGGTGCCGTTCATCGCGACGCTCGCCATGCTGGCCTCCGCGCGCGGCCTGGCGCTGCAGATCACCGACGGCAAGACGCAGATCGTCACCATCCCCTCGGTCCTCGACCTCGGTGAGCGCGACGCCTATGTCCTCGGCATCCCGCCGCTGGTCATGGTGTTCGCGGTCGTGACGATCATCGGCTGGCTGGTGCTGAACCGCACCACCTTCGGCCGGCGCACGGTCGCCGTCGGCGGCAACCCGGAGGCGGCCCGGCTCGCCGGCATCGACGTCCGCCGCCAGCGCCTCTACCTCTATCTACTGTCCGGACTGTGCTGCGGCATCGCCGCGTTCCTGCTGATCATCCTGTCCGGCTCCGGTCAGAACACCAACGGCAACCTCTACGAACTCGACGCCATCGCGGCCGCGATCATCGGCGGCACGCTGCTCACCGGAGGCCGCGGCACCATCGTCGGCTCGGTGCTCGGCGTCCTGATCTTCACCACCATCACCAACATCTTCGCCCTGAACAACCTGCAGAGCGACGTCCAGCAGATCGCCAAGGGCGCGATCATCGTCGCCGCCGTGCTGGTCCAGCGCCGTACCGCGAGCACGACCTGAGGAAAGGGTTCACCGCCATGCCAGAGTTCACCAGCCGCAGAGGGCTGCTGTTCGGAACCGCCGCCGTGGGCGCCGGAGCCCTCCTCACGGGCTGCACGAGCAACGAGTCCAAGGACGAACCGGCCGCGAACGACCAGCCGGCCGCCGACGACAAGCCCGGCAAGCAGGTCACCATCGGCTTCGCCGGACCCCAGGCCGACCACGGCTGGCTCAACGCGATCAACGACAACGCCAAGAGCCGCGCCAAGAAGTACTCCGACGTGACGCTGGAGATCACCGAGGGCTCCAACGACACCGCCCAGCAGATCGGCCAGATCGAGACCCTCATCAACAAGAAGGTCGACGTCCTGGTGATCCTGCCCGCCGACGGCAAGGCCCTCACCCAGGTCGGCCTGAAGGCGATGCGCGCCGGCATCCCGGTCATCAACCTCGACCGGATCTTCAACACCCCGCAGGCGTACCGCTGCTGGATCGGCGGCGACAACTACGGGATGGGCCTCAACGCCGGCCACTACATCGGAGAGAAGCTCAAGGGCAAGTCCGACGCCAAGGTCATCGAGCTGGCCGGCCTGGACAACCTGGAACTGACCAAGCAGCGCACCCAGGGCTTCGACGACGCCCTGAAGAACTACCCGAACATCAAGAAGGTGGCCCGCCAGGCCGCCGAGTTCACCGTCGAGTCCGGTCAGTCCAAGATGGCCCAACTGCTGCAGGCGCAGTCGAAGTTCGACGCGCTGTGGAACCACGACGACGACCAGGGCGTCGGCGCCCTGCGCGCCATCGAGCAGGCCGGCCGCGACGACTTCCTCATGGTCGGCGGCGCCGGAGCGCTCTCCGCCTTCCAGGCCATCAAGAAGGACGACGGCGTCCTCAAGGCCACGGTGCTGTACCCGCCGACCATGGCCGCGTCCGCCATCGACCTGGCCCGTGTGCTGGGCCAGGGCAAGGGCGTCGGCGGCATGGCCGAGTTCGAGATCCCCGCCTCGATCACGCTCTACTCGGCCGTCGTCGACAAGGACAACGTCGACCAGTACATGTCCACCGGCTTCAAGTGAGGCGCCCCCTGCCCGACGGGGACGGGGAGTCCGTCGGGCAGGGCCGGGGGCGGCCGGGGCGGGCACCGGCCGGCGGGCACACCGCCGGCCGGCGCGCGGCGGACGGCACACGGGCCGGCGTCCCGGCCCGTACGCGCGTCGACCGGGGTCCCGGCACGCCCCCCACCCCCCACCGCGGCACGACGACGAGGAGGACTATCGCATGGGACAGCCGCAGCAGCCCGGCCAGGCCGAGGCGGAGGCAGGGGCCGCCGGGTCAGGCGCACCGCCCCTGCGCGTCGGCATGGTCGGGTACGCCTTCATGGGCGCGGCCCACTCGCAGGGCTGGCGCACCGCGGGCCGGGTCTTCGACCTGCCCCGCACCCCGGTGCTGGCCGCGATCTGCGGCCGGGACGCCGGCGCCGTACGCGCCGCCGCCGACCGGCACGGATGGGCGTCGGCGGAGACCGACTGGCGCACCCTGATCGCCCGCGACGACATCGACCTCGTCGACATCTGCACCCCCGGCGACAGCCACGCCGAGATCGCGCTCGCGGCGCTCGCCGCCGGCAAGCACGTCCTGTGCGAGAAGCCCCTGGCGAACACCGTCGAGGAGGCCGAGGCGATGGCCGCGGCGGCCGCACGGGCGCAGGCCGCCGGCCAGGTCGCGATGGTCGGCTTCAACTACCGCCGGCTGCCCGCCACCGCGCTGGCCCGCGACATGGTCGCCGAGGGACGGCTGGGCCGGCTCCGCCATGTGCGGGTCACCTACCTCCAGGACTGGCTGGTGGACCCGCAGTTCCCGCTGACCTGGCGGCTGCGCAGGGAGTCGGCCGGGTCCGGATCGCTCGGCGACCTCGGCGCGCACATCGTCGACCTCGCCCAGCATCTCGCGGGGGAGCGGCTGACCGGGGTGTCCGCTGTGACGGAGACCTTCGTCCGGGAACGCCCGCTGCCCGGCGGCGCGGCGAGCGGACTGTCCGCAGTGGAGGCCGGCGAGGCCACCGGCGCGGTCACCGTGGACGACGCCGCCCTGTTCACGGGCCGCTTCGCATCCGGCGCGCTCGCCTCCTTCGAGGCCACCCGCTACGCCACCGGCCGCAAGAACGCCCTGCGCATCGAACTGAACGGCGAGCACGGCTCGCTCGCCTTCGACCTGGAGCGGCTCAACGAACTCGAGTACCACGACGGCCGGGAGCCGGGCACGCACGCCGGGTTCCGCCGCATCCTCGTCACCGAACCCGACCACCCCTACCTGGACGCCTGGTGGCCGCCGGGCCACGGCCTGGGCTACGAGCACTCCTTCGTGCACCAGGCCCGCGACCTGGTCCACGCCGTCGCCGAGGGCCGCTCGCCGCAGCCCACGTTCGCCGACGGACTCCAGGTGCAGCGCGTCCTCGCGGCGGTCGAGGAGAGCGCCGAGAAGAACTCCGTCTTCACCCCGATAGCCGTCTGAGGAGGCCAACGAGAATGCCGCGCACGTTCACGCTGTTCACCGGCCAGTGGGCCGACCTGCCGCTGGAGGAGGTCTGCCGGCTCGCCCGCGACTTCGGTTACGACGGGCTGGAACTCGCCTGCTGGGGCGACCACTTCGAGGTCGACAAGGCGCTGAGCGACCCCGGGTACGTCGAGTCCCGGCACCAGCTCCTCGACAAGTACGGCCTGAAGTGCTGGGCCATCTCCAACCACCTGGTGGGCCAGGCCGTCTGCGACGCCATCATCGACGAGCGCCACCAGGCGATCCTGCCCGCCGACATCTGGGGCGACGGCGAGGCGGAGGGGGTGCGCCGGCGGGCCGCGGAGCGGATCAAGGACACCGCGCGCGCCGCCGCGGCCTTCGGCGTGGACACGGTGATCGGGTTCACCGGCTCGGCCATCTGGCATCTGGTCGCCATGTTCCCGCCCGCCCCCGAGTCGATGATCGAGCGGGGGTACGAGGACTTCGCCGAGCGCTGGAACCCGATCCTTGACGTCTTCGACGCCGAGGGCGTGCGCTTCGCCCACGAGGTCCACCCGAGCGAGATCGCCTACGACTACTGGACGACCGTACGCACCCTGGAGGCGGTGGACCACCGGCCCGCGTTCGGGCTGAACTTCGACCCGTCGCACTTCGTGTGGCAGGACCTCGACCCGGTCGGCTTCCTGTGGGACTTCCGCGACCGGATCTACCACGTCGACTGCAAGGAGGCCCGCAGGCGGCTCGACGGGCGCAACGGCCGGCTCGGCTCCCATCTGCCCTGGGGCGACCCGCGCCGCGGCTGGGACTTCGTGTCGGCCGGGCACGGGGACGTCCCCTGGGAGGACGTCTTCCGGATGCTGCGGTCCATCGACTACAAGGGGCCGATCTCCGTGGAGTGGGAGGACGCCGGCATGGACCGGCTGCAGGGCGCCCCCGAGGCCCTGAGCCGGCTGAAGGCCTTCGACTTCGAGCCGCCCAGCGCGTCCTTCGACGCCGCGTTCAACAGCTGAGCCAGTAGCCGGCCGCAGGCCGGGGACGGGGATCGGCGACACCGCCGATCCCCCCTCCGACCTGCGCGGATACGGCTTTGTCCTCGGATGGGAAAAAGTTCAACCGAATCGGGTGCAAGGGGTGTTCGCCCCGCACGGACCCGGTTACCGTCCTTGAGGTGTTCAGGACACACCTATCTCCGGGGTGACGGCGCACCCCGGCGCCCGCACCGCACGTCTCCAGCACCCACCCGTACGGCCCCATTCCGTTCCCGGAGGGACTTCGCGCACAGAACCGGACTCAGAGACACCCGCACCCCCAGGCGTCGCACACTGCGCACCACCGTCGCCCTGTTCACCGGCCTGCTCCTGGCCGTCGGTACCCCGGCCACTGTCGCCGGCGCCCAGCCCGGCCAATCGGAGCAGGCGGAACCCGCCGCCGCCGAGGGCCAGTTCCAGCAGGTGCCGCTCGCCAAGGGCGAACCCGAGATGGGCGAGCCGATGTCGCTCGCCGTGCTCCCCGACCGCAGCGTCCTGCACACCTCGCGCGACGGCACGCTGCGCCTGACCGACCAGGGCGGCGTCACCAAGATCGCCGGCCGCCTCGACGTCTACAACCACGACGAGGAGGGCCTCCAGGGCGTCGGCGTCGACCCGGACTTCAAGAACAACCGGGCCATCTACCTGTACTACGCCCCGCCGCTGGACACCCCGGCCGGCGACGCCCCCGAGACCGGCACCGCCGACGACTTCAAGAAGTTCGACGGCGTCAACCGCCTCTCCCGCTTCACGCTGAACGCCAACGGCACCCTGAACCTGGCCAGCGAGAAGAAGGTCATCGACGTCGCGGCCTCCCGCGGCATCTGCTGCCACGTCGGCGGCGACATCGACTTCGACGCCGAGGGCAACCTCTACCTGTCCACCGGCGACGACACCAACCCCTTCGCCTCCGACGGCTACACGCCCATCGACGACCGGCCGAACCGCAACCCGGCCTTCGACGCGCGCCGCAGCTCCGGCAACACCAACGACCTGCGCGGCAAGATCCTGCGCATCAAGGTCGCCGAGGACGGCTCGTACACCGTCCCCGAGGGCAACCTCTTCCCGCCGGGCACCGAGAAGACCCGCCCCGAGATCTACGCGATGGGCTTCCGCAACCCGTTCCGGATGAGCGTCGACGACAAGACCGGCATCGTCTACGTCGGTGACTACGGCCCCGACGCCGGCACCGCCAGCCCCACCCGCGGCCCGGGCGGCCAGGTCGAGTTCGCCAAGGTCACCAAGGCCGCCAACTTCGGCTGGCCGTTCTGCACCGGCGACAACGACCCGTACGTCGACTACGACTTCGAGACCGGCGCCTCCGGTGAGACGTTCGACTGCGACGCCCCGAAGAACACCTCGCCGCACAACACGGGCCTGACCGAGCTGCCGCCCGCGCAGCCCGCCTGGATCCCGTACGACGGCGGCTCCCTGCCCGAGTTCGGCAGCGGCTCCGAGTCCCCGATGGGCGGCCCGGTCTACCGCTACGACCCCGACCTCGACTCCAAGGTGAAGTTCCCGGAGGAGTTTGACGGCGACTTCTTCGCCGGCGAGTTCGGCCGCCGCTGGATCAAGCGGATCGAGCAGAACGAGGACGGCTCGGTCGCGAAGATCAACGACTTCCCGTGGACCGGCACCCAGATCATGGACATGGAGTTCGGCCCCGACGGCGCGCTCTACGTCCTCGACTACGGCGTCTCCTGGTTCCAGGGCGACGAGCACTCCGCGCTGTACCGGATCGAGAACGCCGAGGACGGCTTCTCCCCGATCGCCGAGGTGAGCGCCGACAAGACGTCCGGCGCGGCCGGCCTCAAGGTCAACTTCACCGGCTCCGCGAAGGACGCCGACTCCACCGACCTCACCTACAGCTGGGACTTCGGCGACGGCACCAAGGGCGAGGGCCTGACCCCCACCCACCAGTACAAGAAGGTCGGCACCTACAGCGCGACCTTCACCGCCAAGGACCCCGAGGGCAACACGGGCAACGCCAGCGTCCGGATCGTCGTCGGCAACACCGAACCCAAGGTGCGCATCGACATCCCGGGCAACGGAGCGCTCGCCGAGTTCGGCAAGCCCGTGCCGTTCAAGGTGACGGTCACCGACCCCGAGGAGACCGTCGACTGCTCCAAGGTCAAGGTCGTCTACAGCCTCGGCCACGACTCCCACGCCCATGAACTCACCAGCGAGATGGGCTGCGAGGGCACCCTGACCCCGCCCCCGGTGACGGCGGGCACGACCCCAACGCCGACATCTACGGCGTCGTCGGCGCCAGCTACACCGACGGCGGGGCCAACGGCCAGGAGGCCCTGACCGGCACCGCCCGCACCGTGCTCCAGCCGCTGCACCGCCAGGCCGAGCACTTCACCGCCCAGTCCGGCGTCAACACCTTCGACAAGGCGACGGCCCACGGAGGCAAGACGGTCGGGGACATCAACGACGGCGACTGGATCTCCTTCAGCCCCTACCGTTTCGACGGGCAGAAGAAGATGACCGTACGCGCCTCCTCCGGCGGCTCCGGCGGCTTCATCGAGCTGCGCACCGGCTCGCCCGACGGACCGCTGCACGGCTCCGCGTACATCCCGCCGACCGGCAGCTGGGACACGTTCCAGGACGTCGACGTGCCGCTGAGGGCCCTGCCGAAGAAGACCACCGAGATCTACCTGGTCTTCAAGGGCGGCGAGGGCGCCCTGTACGACGTGGACGACTTCGAGTTCTCCACCCAGCCGTTCAAGGGCGGCAAGAAGGTCCTCGTCTTCTCGAAGACCGCCGGCTTCCGGCACGACTCCATCCCGGCCGGCGTCGCCGCGCTGAAGGAGCTCGGCGCCCCGTCCGGCATCACGGTCGACGCGACCGAGGAGGCCCGCCAGTTCACCACCACCAACCTCGCCAAGTACGACGCGGTGGCGTTCCTCTCCACCACGGGTGACGTCCTGAACGCCGAGCAGCAGAAGGCGTTCGAGGACTATGTGGCCGGCGGTGGCGCCTACATGGGCATCCACGCCGCCGCCGACACCGAGTACGACTGGGAGTTCTACGGCGGACTCGTCGGCGCCTACTTCCAGTCCCACCCGGCCATCCAGAAGGCCACCGTCCGCGTCGAGGACCACGACCACCCGGCCACCGCGCACCTGGACGAGACCTGGGAGCGCACCGACGAGTGGTACAACTACCGCACCAACCCGCGGGAGAAGGCCAAGGTCCTCGCCACCCTGGACGAGACCACCTACCAGGGCGGCACCATGAAGGGCGACCACCCGATCGCCTGGTGCCAGACCTACGGCGGCGGCCGCTCCTTCTACACCGGCGGCGGCCACACCAAGGAGTCCTACGCGGACGAGGCGTTCCGCGCCCATCTGCTCGGCGGCCTCCAGTACGCCACCGGCCAGGTCAAGGCGGACTGCAAGCCGGACAAGGGCTACCGGAAGATCTTCAACGGCCAGACCCTGGACGGCTGGAAGCAGGCCGGCCCCGGCAGGTTCGTCGTCAAGGACGGCGGGGTCATGGACACCGAGGGCGGCATGGGCCTGCTCTGGTACCAGGCCAAGGAGCTGAAGTCGTACTCGCTCAAGCTCGACTGGAAGATGAGCGGCGACGACAACTCCGGTGTCTTCGTGGGCTTCCCGGCCTCCGACGACCCCTGGTCCGCGGTCGACAAGGGCTACGAGATCCAGATCGACGCCACGGACGCGCCCGACCGCACCACGGGCTCCGTCTACTCGTTCAAGTCGGCGAACATCAAGGCCCGTGACCAGGTCCTGCGGCCGCCCGGCCAGTGGAACTCCTACGAGATCAAGGTCCAGGGCGAACGCCTCCAGGTGTTCCTCAACGGAGTCAAGATCAACGACTTCACCAACAAGGACCCCGAGCGGAGCCTGACCGACGGCTACATCGGCCTGCAGAACCACGGTGCCGACGACCAGGTCTCCTTCCGCAACATCCAGCTGAAGGAACTGCCCGTCCAGGGCGACTGAACGGCGGCGGGCGGGGGACGCCGGACCCCCGCCCGCCGTCCCTCGCCCTCCCCCCCCGGTGTTCGCGCACGACCAGGAGGCTGCCCATGTCCGCGTCCGCGTCCCCTTCCGCGCCCCAGCCCCGCCCGCGAACGGGGGTGTGGCTGATCGGAGCCCGCGGCTCCGTCGCCACCACCGTCGTCACGGGGTGCGCCGCCATCGCCGCCGGACTGCACCCGCCGACCGGCATGGTGACCGAGACCCCCGCCTTCGCCGACAGCGGCCTGCCCGCCCTGTCCGACCTCGTCTTCGGCGGTCACGACACCCTCGACTGCCCGCTCCCCAAGCGCGCCGAGACCCTGACCGCCGGGGGAGTCCTCCCACCCGGCGTCGCCACCGCCGTGGCCTCCGAACTCGCCGCCGCCGACCGTGAGATCAGGCCTGGCGGCCCCACCCGCGGGGACACCCGGACCGAGGCCGAACTGATCGACGCGTTCGCCGCCGACATCCGCGACTTCACCCGCCGCCACGGCCTGGAGCGGACGGTCGTGGTCAACGTCGCCTCCACCGAACCCGCTTCCGAAGGCCGCGCGGGCGCGCCCCTCCCGGCCAGCACCCTCTACGCCCTCGCCGCCCTTCGCGCCGGCTGCCCCTACGTCAACTTCACCCCGTCCGAGGGCATGCACCACCCCGTCGCCGCCCGCGAGGCCGAACGCAGCGGCCTGCCGTACGCCGGCCGGGACGGCAAGACCGGGCAGACCCTGCTGCGGGCCGTGCTGGGCCCGATGTTCGCCCAGCGCGCCCTGACCGTCCGGGCCTGGTCCGGCACCAACCTGCTCGGCGGCGGCGACGGCGCCGCCCTCGCCGACCCGGCCGCCGCCGCCGCGAAGAACGCCGGCAAGGAACGCGTCCTCGCCGACACCCTCGGCACCGTCCCCGAGGGCGAGGTCCACATCGACGACGTCCCGGCGCTCGGCGACTGGAAGACCGCCTGGGACCACATCGCCTTCGACGGCTTCCTCGGCACCCGTATGGTCCTGCAGACCATCTGGCAGGGCTGCGACTCGGCCCTCGCCGCCCCCCTCGTCCTCGACCTGGCCCGCCTCACCGCCCGCGCCCACGAAACCGGCCTCTCCGGCCCGCTGGCCCCCTCGGCTTCTACTTCAAGGACCCACAGGGGGACGGACCGGCGAGCTTGGGGGAGCAGTACGCGGTGTTGACGGGGTGGGGGGAGCGGCTCGGGGCGGGGGAGGGGATGTCGTCCGGGGAGCGGTTGCCTTCCAGGGAGCGGTTGTCCTCGGCTGACGCCGGTCGCTCGGGCTCGGGGTCTGCGGGCTCCGACTCCGCGGGTTCCGACTCTGTCGGCTCCGAGTCCGCCGACTCCGTCGCGGAGGGGCGTTCGTGAGCCGTCGCCGTGCCTGGGCCGAACTGCTGCGCCTTCCGGCCCTGTTCACCGTCCCCGGTGACGCCCTGAGCGGTGCCGTCGCCGCCGGGGCCCGGCCCGGCCCCCGCACCCTGCTCGCCATCGGCTCCTCCCTCTGCCTCTACGAGGCCGGCATGGCCCTCAACGACTGGGCGGACCGCGCCGAGGACGCCGTGGAACGCCCGCACCGCCCGCTCCCCTCCGGCCGCATCCGGCCGTCCTCCGCCTTCACGGCGGCCTGCGCCCTGACCGCCGCCGGTCTGGGCCTCGCCGCCGGCGCCGGCCGCCCGGCCCTGGCGGTGGCGACCCCGCTGGCCGCCACCGTCTGGGCGTACGACCTCGGCCTGAAGCACACCCCCGCCGGGCCCGTCGCCATGGCCGCCGCCCGCGGCCTCGACCATCTCCTCGGCGCGGCCGCCACCACCGGCCGCCCCCGCGCGGCCCTGCCCTCGGCGGCCCTGCTCGGCACCCACACCCTGGCGGTGACGGCCGTCTCCCGCCGCGAGACGCAGGGCGGCACGTCCCTGCCACCCCTGGCGGCCCTGGGGGCCACGGCTGTGCTGGCGCGGTTGGTGGCGGGCGGGAGGCGCGAGGAGGCTGCCGGGGCGCAGGGTGCTCCCTCCCTGCGAGGCGGTGGTTCCCAGCGGGGCCCCCTGCGGGGCGGCCCCACCCCCGCCCAAGCCCTGCGCACCGCCCTGGCCGCCACCTACGCCGTCACCGCCGGGCGCCCGTACGCACACGCCGCGCTCAACCCCTCACCGCCCCTCACCCAGCGGGCGGTCGGCGGCGGCATCCGGGCCACCATCCCGCTCCAGGCGGCACTCGCGGCCCGCGCCGGAGCCGGGCTCACCGCCCTGGCCATCGCCGCGCTCGCCCCGCTCGGGCGGAGGTACGCGAAGAAGGTGAGCATCACATGAGCTCCTGGCCCGATCCGTTCCCGGCCCCGGTACGGCCCGCCGGGGGAGCCGCCGGCCCGGAACCGGCACAGCCCCCTGCGCCAGCCTCCGCCACCGCCCCTCCCACCCCCCTCCGTTTCGGCTACGGCACCAACGGCCTCGCCGATCTCCGGCTCGACGACGCACTCGGGCTGCTCGCCGACCTCGGGTACGACGGGCTCGGGCTGACGCTCGATCACATGCATCTCGACCCGTACGCCCCGGACCTGGCCGCGCGCACCGCCCGTCTCGCCCGCCGACTGGCCGAACTCGGCCTCGGTGTCACCGTGGAGACGGGCGCCCGCTATGTGCTCGACGCCCGCCGCAAGCACGGCCCCTCGCTGCTGGACCCGGAGCCCGACGGCCGCGCCCGCCGCGTGGACCTGCTGCTGCGGGCCGTCCGCGTCGCCGCCGAGCTCGGCGCCCACGCCGTGCACTGCTTCAGCGGCGTCCTCCCACCCGGCACGGACGAGGACACGGCGTGGAAGCGCCTGACCGACAGCCTCGCCCCGGTCCTGGACACCGCCGCTGCCGCCGGCGTCCCCCTCGCCGTCGAACCGGAACCCGGCCACCTCGTGGCCCGCCTCGACGACTTCCACCGGCTGCGCCGCATCCTGGGCGACCCGGCCCCGCTCGGGCTCACCCTCGACATCGGCCACTGCCAGTGCCTGGAAGCCGACTCTCCCGCCGACTGCGTACGCGCCGCCGCGCCCTGGCTGCGCCATGTGCAGATCGAGGACATGCGGCGCGGCGTCCACGAGCATCTGCCGTTCGGGGAGGGGGAGATCGACTTCCCTCCCGTCCTCGCGGCCCTCGCCGCGACCGGCTACCAGGGCCTGACCGTCGTCGAACTGCCCCGCCACTCCCAC
Source organism: Streptomyces nigra (assembly GCF_003074055.1). NCBI lineage: Bacteria > Bacillati > Actinomycetota > Actinomycetes > Kitasatosporales > Streptomycetaceae > Streptomyces > Streptomyces nigra. Next base: position 6,260,670 of record NZ_CP029043.1, read on the forward strand.
GCCGGCCCTCACCACGCCGAACTCTCCCTCCCGTTCCTCCGCCGAGCCGAGGCCACCGCCCTCGCCTCATCCGTCCCCGTCCCCTCTCACGGCGATCCCTCCGCCACCCCCGAAGGGAGCACCTCATGACCCACCCCCGCACCAGCCCGGCGACCCCGGGCGCGGACACCGCCGCCGACCCCCTCACGGACCACGCCACCGGCGCCGGACCCAGACCCGCGGCCGGCCCGAGCCAACCGGTCCCCGGCACCACGGCCCCCGACACCACGACCCTCGCCGCCACCACCCCCGCCGAGCTGCGCGACCACGTCACCGCCCGGCTCGACGACCCCGCCCGCGGCTGGCTGCGCCGCGCCCTCGACGAGGCCACCGCCCACCCGGGCACCCACGGGCCCATCTCCGTATGGGAGCTGCGCATCGCGGAGGCCGGCCGCCGCTGCGGTCCCGAGCACGCCGACGCCGCCCGCGTCCTCATCCTGCACGCGGCCCGCGCCGACGCCGAGGCGCTCAGCCGGGTCTACTACCAGGGCACCGGCGCCGAACGCCGCGCCGTCCTGTACGCCCTGCCGCACCTGGTGCCCGGCCCCGAGGGACTGCCGCTCGTCGAGGACGCCCTGCGCACCAACGACACCCGGCTCCTCACCGCCGCCGTCGGCCCCTACGCCGCCCGGCACCTCGACGCCCACCAGTGGCGGCACGCCCTCCTGAAGTGCCTGTTCACCGGGGTGCCCGTGGACGCCGTCGCCGACCTGGACCGCAGGGCCGAAGGCGACACCGAACTCGCCCGCATGCTCACGGACTACGCGGCCGAGCGCACCGCCGCCGGCCGTACCGTCCCCGCCGACCTGCACCGCGTGCTGACCTTGACCGACCCCCCAGCCACCCCCTCCGCGCCCGCCGCCGACCACGGCTGAGCGCACCCGACGGCAAGGAGTCCCGATGCGCCTCTTCGACCCCCACATCCACATGACGTCGCGCACCACCGACGACTACGAGGCCATGTACGCCGCCGGTGTCCGTGCCGTCGTCGAACCCTCCTTCTGGCTCGGCCAGCCCCGCACCTCTCCCGCCTCCTTCCTCGACTACTTCGACGCCCTCCTCGGCTGGGAGCCCTTCCGCGCCGCCCAGCACGGCATCGCCCACCACTGCACGCTCGCCCTCAACCCCAAGGAGGCGAACGACCCGCGCTGCGTCCCGGTCCTCGACGAACTTCCCCGCTACCTCGTCAAGGACCAGGTCGTCGCCGTCGGCGAGATCGGCTACGACTCGATGACCCCCGCCGAGGACACCGCTCTCGCCGCCCAGCTCGAACTCGCCGCCGCCCACGAACTGCCCGCCCTGGTCCACACCCCGCACCGCGACAAGCTCGCCGGCCTGCGCCGCACCCTCGACGTCGTCCGCGAGTCCGCCCTGCCCGTCGACCATGTGCTGATCGACCACCTGAACGAGACCACCGTCAAGGAGGCCAAGGACAGCGGCTGCTGGCTGGGCTTCTCCGTCTATCCCGACACCAAGATGGACGAGGAACGGATGGTCGCCATCCTGCGCGCCTACGGCCCCGAGCGGGTCCTGGTGAACTCCGCGGCCGACTGGGGCCGCAGCGACCCCCTCAAGACCCGCAAGGTCGCCGATCTGATGCTGGCCGAGGGCTTCGACGAGGACGACGTCGACCGCGTGCTGTGGCGCAACCCCGTCGCCTTCTACGGGCTGAGCGGCCGCCTCACCCTCGACGTGACCACGACGGACGCCACCCACGAGGGCAACTCCATCCTGCGCGGCGTACCGAAGGACCCCGGCGCACCGAGGGATTCCGATACACCGGCCGACCGGCCCGAGGCGTCCGCCGTCCCGGGGGCGTGACCCATGCGCTTCCGCCACCCCGACGGCTCCACCGTCCACCTCGCCTACTGCACCAACGTGCACCCGGCGGAGACCCTCGACGGCGTCCTCGCCCAGCTGCGCGACCACTGCGAGCCCGTCCGCCGCCGACTCGGACGCGACCGCCTGGGCATCGGCCTCTGGCTCGCCAAGGACGCCGCCCGGGCCCTGGTCTCCGACCCGTCCGCCCTGCGCGGACTGCGCACCGAACTCGACCGGCGCGGACTGGAGGTCGTCACCCTCAACGGCTTCCCCTATGAGGGGTTCGGCGCCGAACAGGTCAAGTACCGCGTCTACAAACCGGACTGGGCCGACCCCGAGCGCCTGGAACACACCACCGCCCTGGCCCGGGTCCTCGCCGGCCTGCTGCCCGACGACGTCACCCGCGGCACCATCTCCACCCTGCCGCTGGCCTGGCGCACCGCCTACGACGACCGGCGTGCCGAAGCCGCCCGCACCGCCCTGGCCACCCTCGGCGAACGCCTCGACGCCCTCCAGGAACTCACCGGCCGGGACATCCGCGTCGGCCTCGAACCCGAACCGGGCTGTGTCGTCGAGACCACCGGCGACGCCCTCGCCCCGCTCGCCGCCATCGGACACCCCCGTATCGGGATCTGCGTCGACACCTGCCACCTCGCCACCTCCTTCGAAGATCCGCACACCGCCCTGGACGCCCTCACCGCGGCCGGCGTCCCCGTCGTCAAGTCCCAGCTGTCCGCCGCGCTGCACGCCGAACACCCGCACCTCCCCGAGGTCCGCGAGGCCCTGGCCGCCTTCGACGAACCCCGCTTCCTGCACCAGACCCGCGTCGACACCGCCGCCGGCCTGCGCGGCACCGACGACCTCGGCGAGGCCCTCACCGGTGACGCCCTGCCCGACGCCGCGCCATGGCGCGCCCACTTCCACGTACCGCTGCACGCCGAGCCCGCGGCGCCCCTCACCTCCACCCTCCCCGTGCTCAAGTCCGTACTGACCCGGCTGGCCGGCGGACCCAGGCCGCTCACCCACCACCTCGAGGTCGAGACCTACACCTGGCAGGCCCTGCCGCCCGAGCTGCGGCCCCGCGCCCGCAACCAGCTCGCCGACGGCATCGCCGCCGAGCTCACCCTCGCCCGCGACCTGCTGACCGACCTCGGCCTGAAGGAGCTGCCATGACCGAGCGACTCGACCCGTCCCCCGGGCACGGCGACCCCTCCGGCGCCGGCGGCCGCCCCACGCCCCTCCTCGTCCTCGACGTCGTCGGCCTCACCCCCCGTCTGCTGCACCACATGCCCCACCTCAAGAAGCTCGCCCAGTCCGGCTCCCAGGCACCGCTCGGCACCGTCCTGCCCGCCGTCACCTGCGCCGCCCAGTCCACCTTCCTCACCGGCACCCACCCTTCCGAGCACGGCATCGTCGGCAACGGCTGGTACTTCCGCGAACTCGGCGACGTCCTGCTGTGGCGCCAGCACAACGGACTGGTCTCCGGCGACAAGCTGTGGGACGCCGCCCGCCGCGCCCACCCCGGCTACACCGTCGCCAACATCTGCTGGTGGTACGCCATGGGCGCCGACACCGACATCACCGTCACCCCCCGCCCCGTCTACTACGCCGACGGCCGCAAGGAACCCGACTGCTACACCCGGCCCCCGGCCCTGCACGACGAACTCACCGACAAGCTCGGCACCTTCCCGCTGTTCCACTTCTGGGGTCCCGGCGCCGACCTGGTGTCCAGCCGCTGGATCATCGACGCCACCCGGCACATCATGCGGACCCGCGACACCGACCTGACCCTGTGCTACCTCCCTCATCTCGACTACGACCTGCAGCGCTTCGGCCCCGACGACCCGCGCTCCCTGCAGGCCGCCACCGACCTGGACACGGCCCTCGCCCCGCTCCTGGACGACGCCCGCGAGCAGGGCCGTACCGTGGTCGCCCTCTCCGAGTACGGCATCACCCGCGCCGACCGGCCCGTCGACATCAACCGGGCCCTGCGCCGCGCCGGACTCCTCGAGGTGCACACCCAGGACGGCATGGAGTACCTGGACCCGATGGCGTCCCGCGCCTTCGCCGTCGCCGACCACCAGATCGCACACATCTACGTCCGCAGGCCCGAGGACCTCGACGCGACCAGGGAAGCCCTGAAGGACCTGCCCGGCATCGAGCGGCTCCTCGACGACGAGGGCAAGAAGACCCACCATCTCGACCACCCCCGCGCGGGCGAACTGGTCGCCGTCGCGGAGCCCGACGCCTGGTTCACCTACTACTACTGGCTCGACGACGACCGCGCGCCCGACTTCGCGCAGCTCGTCGAGATCCACCGCAAACCCGGCTACGACCCGGTCGAACTCTTCATGGACCCCCTCGACCCCTACGTCAAGGTGAAGGCCGCGACCGCGCTCGCCCGCAAGAAACTCGGCATGCGCTACCGCATGGCGGTCGTGCCCCTGGATCCGTCACCTATTCGAGGCAGCCACGGCCGCCTCCCCGCGAGCGACGACGAAGGTCCGCTCCTCATCTGCTCCACCCCCCGCGCTGTCGGAGACCGCGTCGCGGCCACCGACGTCAAGCAACTCCTGCTCCGGCTCGCCGGACTCGGCTGACACCGCACGACGCACGGCCGCCGAAATCCGACTACCGAGAGTGAAACACACGGCACTGACAACGGCCCGTCCCGGCGCCATCGGGACCGGCCACGACCGAGAAGGCAGGGCACCCGTGACCCCGTACTCCCAGCACTCCGATCCCTCCGGCACCGCGGCCGAGCCCCTCACCGCCACCCCCGACGAGGCGCTGCGCCGCAGCCTCGGCGTGGGCCGCCGCCGCTTCCTCAGCACCTGCACCGCCGTGGCCGCCGGCGCCGTCGCCGCCCCGGTCTTCGGCGCCGCCCCCGCCCTGGCCCAGGACCGGGGCAGAGACCACGGCCATGACCACGGCCGCGGCCAGGTGCTCGTACCGCCGCACAAGCGCGGCATCATCCTCTACACCGTCCGCGACGCCACCGCCCGCGACCCGCTGGCCAGCGACCTGCCGTCCGGCTTCCGCGAGGTGTTCAAGCAGCTCGCCCGGCACGGCTACCGGCAGGTCGAGTTCGCCGGTTACAACCAGCACGCGAACGCCCCCGGCGGCGCCGGCCTGGAGTCGGTCGAGGGCGCCAGGCTCCTGCGCCGCTGGCTCGACGAGTACGGGCTGCGCGCCCAGGGCAACCACGGCTTCATCCCGTCGTCCTGGCCGCTGACCGAGGCCGACAAGGACACCTTCAAGAAGCACCTGGAGATCGCCAACATCCTCGGCATGGACCACATGGGCACCGGCGGCGACCCCACCGGCAGCTCCTACCGCGCCGACTGGGACGTGGCCGCCGACAAGTGGAACGCTCTCGGTGAGATAGCCCGCCGCGAGGGCATCAAGCTCTACACCCACAACCACGACAGCGCCTACGGCTTCCTGCTCGACGGCGGCCCGCTGGACGACCAGGGCCGCCCGACCCGCAGTTCGGGCATCCGGAAGCTGGAGTACTTCCTCAAGGTCACCGACCCGAAGGTGGTCTGGCTGGAGATGGACATCTTCTGGGCGCACGTCGCCCAGTACAAGTTCCACACCTACACCGCGCACGACGGCTCCACCCGCAAGAGCGTCTTCGACCCGGCGGCCCTCGTCGCCCGGCACAACAAGCGCTACCCGCTGTTCCACGCCAAGGACGGCGTCGTCAGCACCACCAACGGCATGGGCTGGGACATGGTGCCGTTCGGCACCGGCGACATCGACTACACGACGTTCTTCTCCCGCGTCGGGCTGAGCAACTACCGCAACCCGATGGTGGAGGACGACAACTCCCCGAGCGCCACCGACCCCGCGCAGTCGCTGCGCGAGGCCAAGATCAGCTACGACAACATGGCGGCCCTGCGCAAGCGGCGCTGCTGAGCGGCACGCGACGCGGACCGGGCGGTCCCTCCCGAGGTGCGGGAGGGGCCGCCCGGTCCGTGCGGTGGTGCGGAGAGGTACCCGGCTCAGCCCTCCCCGAGCGGGCGGGGGTTCGGCGTCACCTTCTTGCTCTTCGTGCGCCCCGGCGGTTGCAGGAACAGCGCGACCACTCCGGCGAACAGCGAGATACCGCCCGCCAGCCCGAAGGCGCCGTTGAAGCCCCACGCGGCGACGACCATGGAACCCATGCCCGCGCCCAGGCCGGAGACCAGCTTGGAGCTGTAGACCATCCCGTAGTTGGTGGCGTTGTTGTTCTCACCGAAGTAGTCCGCGGTCATCGCCGCGAACATCGGGAAGATGGCGCCGCCGCCGAAGCCGGAGATGGCCGAGAAGATCAGGAACAGCGGCAGGTTCTTGATCTCCGCCGACCAGATGATGCCGAACTGGGCCAGCCCCAGGATGAGACACACGTACAACAGGCATTGCTTGCGGCCGTAGAGGTCGGACAGCCAGCCGATCACACCGCGCCCGGTGCCGTTGACGATCGCCTTCAGCGACATGGCGGTGGCCACGATGCCGGCCGCGAAGCCCGCGTCCTCGCCGATGTCGACCTGGAACGCGATGCCGAAGATGTTCACGCCGGAGGTGCAGGCGAGACAGAACCACATCAGCGCGACCCGGCCGGTCTTCCAGGCCTCAAGGGGTGAGTACTGCTTGACGGCCGGCGGGTTCTTCTCCAGCGAACGCCGGGCCCGCGGGTCGTCCGGCGGGTTCAGCGGGTCGATGGTGTCGGGCCACCAGTTCTTCGGCGGGTCACGGAAGAAGAACCCGGCGACGGCCACCACCGCGGCAAGGAACAGACCGCAGGAGACCAGCACCCAGCGGAAGTTCGAGCCGTCCATGTAGCCGTGGAAGATGAAGACGAACGGTACCGAGCCGTAGGCGAAACCGCCGTTGACGAAGCCGGTCTTGCCGCCCTTGCGCTCCGGGTACCACTTGCCGACCATGTTGACGCAGGTCGCGTACACCATGCCCGCGCCCATCCCGCTGAAGACGCCGAACCCGAGGAAGGCGAGGGCGACATGCGGCGCGAAGGCCAGCGACAGATAGCCGAGCAGCGTGCCGACCGCACCCAGCATCATCGCCCACCGCGCGGGCAGCTTGCCGTTCTCCCGCAGCCGTCCCGCCGGGAAGGCCACCGCGGCCTGGCAGAACACCCAGGCGGTCATCATCCAGTAGATGCTGCTGCTGGACCACTGGTGGGCCTCGTGCAGCGTGTCCTCGGCGGACGCGAAGGCGTACTCGGCGGACGAGATGCCCATCATGCCCACCCAGGGCAGGATCACCATCCACTTGCGTTTGCGGCCCATGATGTCGACGTCGGTCTCGCCGACACGGTAGACGCGTCCGTTCCTGTCGGTCACCTCCCGGTAGGTGGCGACCCGCGTAACGTCGGTAGTTGTCACGTTGTTTGCACCCCTTGCGTCGAAAGTTCTGGCCAGCGCCCCCTGTCCAATGCCTTTCGTGCGCGCACGGGTCCCGGGGCCGGCCGACGCGCACCGTCGGCCGGCCCCCCGCAGCCTCACCTCATGAGCCGCCCCCCAGCAGTCCCGCCGCCCGCGCCCACCGGTACTTGGCGCCCAGCACGGCCACCGGCTTCTCGGTCGTGTACGGGTACGCCACGACTCCCCGCTCGAAGAGGTACTGGCAGGCCTCCTCGACCTCCACGTCGCCCGCGAGCGACGCCACGACGGGCTTCTCGATGCCCCGCTCACGGAACTCGGCCACCACGCGCGCGGTGAGCTCCGCGAAGACCATCGGGGGAGTGACGATGGTGTGCCAGTAGCCGAGGACCAGCGCATGGATCCGGGGGTCCTCCAGGCCGAGCCGGATCGTCGCCTCGTACGTCGACGGCGGCTCGCCCCCGGTGATGTCCACCGGGTTGCCCGCCGCGCCGAAGGGCGGGATGAACCGGCGGAACGCCTCGTCCAGATCCGGCGGGATCTCCATCAGGGACAGGCCGTTGTCCGTCACCGCGTCCGACAGCAGCACACCGCTGCCGCCCGCACCGGTGATGATCACGACGTCGTCCCCCTGCGGCGTGGGCAGGACCGGCAACGCGCGCGCGTACTCCAGCATCTCGTTGAGCCCGGGAGCCCGGATGACACCGGCCTGCCGGAGGATGTCGTCGTACACGGCGTCGTCGCCCGCGAGGGCCCCGGTGTGCGACCCGGCGGCCTTGGCGCCGGCGGCCGTCCGCCCCGCCTTCAGGACCACGACGGGCTTCTTCGGCACGGTCGCCCGCGCCGCCTCGACGAAGGCGCGGCCGTCCTTCAGGTCCTCCAGGTGCATCGCGATGCACTCGGTGTGCGGGTCCTCGCCGAACCAGGTCAGCAGGTCGTCCTCGTCCAGGTCCGACTTGTTGCCGAGCCCGACGATCGCCGACACACCGGTCTTCGTGGTCCGCGCGAAGCCCAGGATCGCCATGCCGATGCCGCCGGACTGACTGGTCAGCGCCACCCCGCCCTTGACGTCGTACGGCGTGCAGAACGTGGCGCACAGGTCCTGCCACGTCGAGTAGTAGCCGTAGATGTTCGGCCCGAGCAGCCGGATGCCGTGCCGCTCGGCGATCGCGACGATCTCCTCCTGGAGGGCGTGCTCACCGGTCTCCGCGAACCCGGAGGGGATCAGCACGGCGTTCGGGATGCCCTTGCGCCCCACCTCCTCCAGTGCCGACGCCACGAACTTCGCGGGGATGGCGAAGACCGCCACATCCACCTCACCGGGTACGTCCGTGACACTCTTGTACGCCTTGCGGCCCAGAATGTCATCGGCCCGGGGGTTCACCGGATGGATGTCCCCGGCGAAACCACCGTCGACCAGATTGCGCATCACCGAGTTGCCGATCTTGCCCTGCTCGTTGGACGCGCCGATCACGGCGACCGACGACGGCTGCATCAGCCGGCGCATGGAGGTGAGGATCTCCGCGCGCGTGTAGCGCCTGCGCTCCTTGCGCGCCTCGGTGGACAGGATCACCCGGATGTCCGCGGCCACCGCCCCCTCAGCCGTGGCGACGACCGGGTTGAGGTCCACCTCGGCGATCTCCGGGAAGTCCGCGACGAGTTGGCCGACCCGGCGGATCTGCTCGGCCACCGCCCACCGGTCCACGGCGGCCTGGCCGCGCACCCCGCGCAGGATCTCCGCGGAGCGGATCGAGTCCAGCATGGACAGCGCCTCGTCGGCGGTCACGGGCGCCAGCCGGAAGGTGACGTCCTTCAGGACCTCCACCAGGACCCCGCCCAACCCGAACGCGACCACCTTCCCGAACGTCGGATCGGTGACCGCGCCGACGATGACCTCCTGCCCCTGCGGCAGCAGCTCCTGCACCTGGACGCCCTCGATACGGGCGCCCGCGTCGTACGCGCGCGCGTTGTCGACGATGCGGTGGAACGCCGCCCGTACGTCCGCCGCCCCCTCGACACCCACGATCACCCCGCCGGCGTCGGTCTTGTGCAGGATGTCCGGGGAGACGATCTTCATGACGACCGGCCCGCCGAAGCGCGCCGCGTACGCCACCGCCTCGTCGACGTCCCTCGCCAGCTCCTCGCCCGGTACGGCGATCCCGTACGCGTCGGCGATCACCTTGCCCTCGGGCGCGGTCAGCGCGGTACGGCCCTCGGCCCGCACCGCGTCGAGCAGCGTCCGCACCCGGATGACGCGGTCCTCGGCCATCACGTCAGATCACCCCGTTCGACTTGAGCAGGCGCAGCTCCTCGTCGCCGAGGCCGAGCTCGCCGACGTAGACCTCTGCGTTGTGCTCGCCGAGCAGCGGTGAACTGGTCACCTCCACCGGAGAGTCGGACAGCTTGAGCGGGCTGCCCACGGTCACGAAGTCGCCGCGCTCGGGGTGCGGGACGGTGACCACCATCTCGTTCGCGACCAGCGAGGAGTCCTCGATGATCTCCTTCGTGGAGAGGATCGGCCCGCACGGGATGTTGTGGGCGTTCAGCCGCTCCAGCACCTCCCACTTGGGCAGCGTCGAGGACCACTCCTCGATCAGCTGGAACATCTTGCTCAGCTTGGGCAGCCGGGCCTCCGGCGTCGCCCACTCGGGGTCGTCGGCCAGCTCGGGCCGGCCGATGAGCTCGCTGATCGGCTTCCAGCCGACGGGCTGCACGATGACGTACACGTAGTCGTTCGGGCCGCCCGGCGCGCACTTGACCGCCCAGCCCGGCTGGCCTCCGCCGGACGCGTTCCCGGAGCGGGGAACCTCGTCGCCGAAGTCGTCGTTGGGATATTCGGGAAGTGGACCGTGGGACAGGCGCTGCTGATCGCGCAGCTTCACCCGGCAGAGGTTGAGCACGGCGTGCTGCATGGCCACATTGACCCGCTGCCCGCGCCCGGTGGACTCGCGCTGGAAGAGCGCCGCGAGAATCCCGGCCACGGCGTGCACACCCGTGCCCGAGTCCCCGATCTGGGCCCCCGTCGCCAGCGGCGGCCCGTCCTCGAAACCGGTGGTCGACATCGACCCGCCCATGGCCTGCGCCACGACCTCGTACGCCTTGAAGTCGGTGTACGGGCCGTCGCCGAACCCCTTGATGGAGGCATAGACGATCCGAGGATTGATCTCCTGGATGCGGTCCCAGGTGAAGCCCATGCGGTCGACCGCGCCCGGCCCGAAGTTCTCGACCATGACGTCGGAGCGCCGGATCAGCTCGGTCAGGATCTCCTTGCCGCGCTCGGTCTTGGTGTTCAGGGTGATGCTCCGCTTGTTGCAGTTGAGCATCGTGAAGTAGAGGGAGTCGACGTCCGGGAGGTCGCGCAACTGCTTGCGCGTGATGTCACCGGTCGGCGCCTCCAGCTTGACGACGTCCGCGCCGAGCCAGGCGAGCAACTGGGTCGCGGACGGCCCGGACTGCACATGCGTCATGTCCAGGACGCGGATGCCTTCGAGAGCCTTGGACGGAGTATCCGTCGTGCCGGTCATGCAGGCCACCTCACTTGTACATGGTCTGGTTCATGGTTCCGGGGGCGTACGCGTCGGGATCGACCCAGACGTTGATCAGCGACGGCTTCCCGGACTCACGGGCGCGCCGCAGCGCGGGGCCGATGTCGGCGGGGTCGCGGACCTCCTCGCCGTAACCGCCCAGCATCTGAGCGAACTTGTCGTAGTGGACGTCGCCCAGGGTGTTGCCGACCCGCTCGCGCTCCAGGCCGTACTTCTGCGCCTGGCCGTAGCGGATCTGGTTCATCGAGGAGTTGTTGCCGACGATGCCGACGAAGGGGAGGTCGTAGCGGACGAGGGTCTCGAAGTCCCAGCCGGTCAGGGAGAACGCGCCGTCGCCGAAGAGCGCGACGACCTCCTTGTCGGGCCGCGCCTGCTTGGCCGCGAGCACGAACGGCACCCCGACGCCGAGCGTGCCGAGCGGACCCGGGTCCATCCAGTGCCCGGGCGACTTGGGCTGCACGACCTGACCGGAGAAGGTGACGATGTCGCCGCCGTCGCCGATGTAGATGGAGTCCTCGGTGAGGAAGTCGTTGATCTCGCTGACCAGCCGGTACGGGTGGATCGGCGAGGCGTCCGACTTCAGGCTGGGCAGCCGCTTCTCCAGGGCGGTCTGCTCGGCCGCGCGCAGCTCGTCCAGCCACTCCTTGCGCTTGGACGCGCCGCCGTTGACGCGCCCGGAGGCGGCCTCGGTCACCGACTTCAGCACCAGACCGGCGTCCCCGACGATGCCGAGGTCGATGTCGCGGTTCTTGCCGACGGTGCGGTAGTCGAGGTCGATCTGCACGACGGTCGCGTCCGGCGACAGCCGCTTGCCGTAGCCCATGCGGAAGTCGAAGGGCGTGCCGACGATCACGATGACGTCGGCGTTGGAGAAGGCGTACCGGCGGGACAGCTGGAAGTGGTGCGGGTCGCCGGGCGGCAGGGTGCCGCGGCCGGCGCCGTTCATATAGGCGGGGATGTTGAGGGTGCGTACGAGTTCGACGGCCGCCTCGGTGCCCCGCGTCGTCCACACCTGGCTGCCGAGCAGGATGGCCGGCTTCTCGGCGTGGACGAGCAGATCGGCGAGCCGCTCCACGGCCTCCGGGTCGCCGGCGGAGCGGGTGGAGGCACGGTAGGCGCCCGGCTGGGGCACCCGCGCCTTCGCCACCGGCACCTTGGCGTCGAGGACGTCGCGGGGGATCTCCAGGAAGGAGGGCCCGGGGGCGCCGTGGTAGCACTCGCGGAACGCCATCGAGACCATGTCCGCGGCGCGCGCCGTGTCCGGCACGGCCGCCGCGAACTTGGTGATCGGCGTCATCATGTCGACGTGCGGCAGGTCCTGCAGGGACCCCATCTTGTGCTGGGTGAGGGCGCCCTGGCCGCCGATGAGCAGCATCGGTGACTCGGCGCGGAAGGCGTTGGCGACGCCGGTGACGGCGTCGGTGGTGCCGGGTCCGGCGGTGACGACGGCGCAGCCGGGCTTGCCGGTGATACGGGCGTACCCGTCGGCGGCGTGGGCGGCGACCTGCTCGTGACGGACGTCGACGACCTCGATGCCCTCGTCGACGCAGCCGTCGTAGATATCGATGATGTGGCCGCCGCAGAGAGTGTAGATGCGGTCGACCCCCTCGGCCTTCAGCGCCTTGGCTACGAGATGACCACCGGAGATGACGTCCTGGGTGTCGTCGGGCATGGCGAAGTCCTGTCCCTTCGTAGGGGGTGGGAGCGGCTCTCGCGGTACATTGCATACAGTCGACGAATACTGTATGAACCTTGTTATCCCGCATCCGGTGGGTGGTGTCCAGGGGGCGTGCGGCACTTTCGAGTCAGGAGCCGAAATGGACCTGTACGAACACCAGGCAAGGGAACTCTTCGCAGAACACGGCATCTTGGTGCCACGGGCGGAGGTCACGGACTCGTCCAAGGAAGCCCGCGACATCGCCCGCCGGCTCGGCGGCCGAGTCGTCGTCAAGGCACAGGTGAAGACCGGCGGCCGGGGCAAGGCGGGCGGTGTGAAGCTCGCCGCGGACCCCGCGGCCGCCGAACTCACCGCCCGTCAGATCCTCGGCATGGACATCAAGGGCCACACCGTCGGCACGATCATGCTGGCCGAACCCGTCGACATCGAGGCCGAGTTCTACGTGTCCTACGTCCTCGACCGCGCGGCCGGCCACTTCCTCGCCATTGCCTCCGCCGAGGGCGGCATGGAGATCGAGGAGGTCGCCGCCACCCGGCCGGAGGCCGTCGCACGCATCCCCGTCGACCCCGCCGAGGGCGTCACCTCCGCGAAGGCCGGCGAGATCGCCGAGGCCGCCGGACTGCCGCCGCAGACCGTCGACGTCCTCGTCCGCCTCTGGGAGGTACTGGTCCGCGAGGACGCCCTCCTCGTCGAGGTCAACCCGCTCGTGCGCACCGCGCAAGGGCAGATCCTCGCCCTCGACGGCAAGGTCACCCTCGACGACAACGCCCGCTTCCGGCAGGCCCGCTGGGGCGCCGACGGCGTCGAGCACGACGACGCCCTGGAGGCCGCCGCCGCAGCCAAGGGCCTCAACTACGTCAAGCTCGACGGCGAGGTCGGCATCATCGGCAACGGCGCCGGCCTCGTCATGTCCACCCTCGACGTCGTCGCCGGCTGCGGCGCCCGGCCCGCCAACTTCCTCGACATCGGCGGCGGAGCCTCCGCCCAGATCATGGCCGACGGCCTCTCCGTCATCCTGTCCGACCCGGACGTGAAATCCGTCCTCGTCAACGTCTTCGGCGGCATCACCGCCTGCGACGCCGTCGCCGACGGCATCGTCCGCGCCCTGGACACCGTCCGGTTGACCAAACCGCTCGTCGTCCGCCTCGACGGCAACAACGCCGCCCGCGGCAGGGCCATCCTCGACGAGCACGCCCACCCGCTGGTCCAGCAGGCCACCACCATGGACGGCGCCGCAGCGCGCGCCGCCCGACTCGCCGCCACCACCGCCTGAGGAGACACGACGACATGGCCATCTATCTCACCAAGGAGAGCAAGGTCCTCGTCCAGGGCATGACCGGCGGCGAGGGCATGAAGCACACCCGGCGGATGCTCGCCGCCGGCACGAATGTCGTCGGCGGCGTCAACCCGCGCAAGGCCGGCCACACCGTCGACTTCGACGACCGCGCCGTCCCCGTCTTCGGCTCCGTCGCCGAGGGCATCGACGCGACCGGCGCCGACGTCACCGTCGTCTTCGTCCCGCCCGCCTTCGCCAAGGCGGCCGTCACCGAGGCCGCCGACGCCGGCATCCAGCTCGCCGTCGTCATCACCGAGGGCATCCCCGTCCACGACACCGTCGCCTTCACCACCCACGCCACCGCACGCGGCACCCGGGTCATCGGCCCCAACTGCCCCGGCCTCATCACCCCCGGCCAGTCCAACGCCGGCATCATCCCGCCCGACATCACCAAGCCCGGCCGGATCGGCCTGGTCTCCAAGTCCGGCACCCTCACCTACCAGCTCATGTACGAACTGCGGGACATCGGCTTCTCCACCTGCGTCGGCATCGGCGGCGACCCCGTCGTGGGCACCACCCACATCGACTGCCTCGCCGCGTTCCAGGACGACCCCGACACCGAACTGATCGTGCTCATCGGGGAGATCGGCGGCGACGCCGAGGAACGCGCGGCCGCCCACATCCGCGACCACGTCACCAAACCCGTCGTCGGCTACATCGCCGGATTCACCGCCCCCGAGGGCAAGACCATGGGACACGCCGGCGCGATCGTCTCCGGCTCCTCCGGTACGGCCGCCGCGAAGAAGGAGGCCCTGGAGGCCGTCGGCGTACGGGTCGGCGGCACCCCCACCGAGACCGCGCGCCTCGTCCTGGACCGGCTCACCACCGGCGCGTGACGTCACTCATAGTCCACGCGCGCTCACTTACGGGTGCGCGCGCCCCTCGCTAGCGTCCCCCCAGCCATCTCTCCACCGCCCCCGACTGTGCACCGAGAGCGGAGAACCCTTGGCCACCACCCTCACCCTCAAAACCGGCACCTCCTGGGCCGACGCCTGGCAGCGCTGCCTCGCCGTCGCCCCGGAGGCGTTCCGGGACGACCGGGTCCTCAACCTCTGGAACGGCTCCTGGCAGGCGGACGGCCGCGCGCTGCCCGCCACCAGCCCCGTCGACGGCAGCCCCGTGGCCGGCCCGCCCCGCCTGGACGGGGCCACCGCCCACCAGGCCGTACGCGCCTCGCTCGACCAGCACCGCGCCTGGCGGCACGTGCCCCTCGACGAACGGCGGGCCCGTGTCGCCGCCACCCTCGACGCCCTCGCCCACCACCGCGACCTGCTCGCCCTGCTCCTCGTCTGGGAGATCGGCAAGCCCTGGCGGCTCGCGACGGCGGACGTCGACCGCGCCATCGACGGCGTCCGCTGGTACGTCGACGGCATCGAACCGATGACCGCCGGCCGCACCCCGCTCGACGGACCCGTGTCCAACATCGCCAGCTGGAACTACCCGATGAGCGTGCTCGTCCACGCAGTGCTGGTACAGGCCCTGGCGGGCAACGCGGTCATCGCCAAGACCCCGACCGACGGCGGTGTCGCCTGTCTGACCCTGGCCTGCGCGCTCGCCGCCCGCGAGGGGATCCCGGTCACCCTCGTCAGTGGCAGCGGGGGCGAGCTGTCCCAGGCGCTGGTGCGGGCGCCCGAGATCGGCTGCGTGTCCTTCGTCGGCGGCCGCGACACCGGCGCGGCGGTGGCCACGGCCGTCGCCGACCTCGGCAAGCGCCACATCCTCGAACAGGAAGGACTCAACACCTGGGGCATCTGGAACTACTCGGACTGGGACACGCTCACTTCGGTCGTCCCCAAGCTCTTCGACTACGGCAAACAGCGCTGCACGGCCTACCCGCGCTTCGTCGTCCAGCGCGAGCTGTTCGACGACTTCCTGGCCGCCTACCTTCCGGCGGTCCGCACCCTGCGGACGGGCCACCCCCTGGCCGTCGAACAACCCCACGACCCATTCCCCAGCCTGGACTTCGGCCCGGTGATCAACGCCGCCAAGGCCAAGGAGCTCCACGACCAGGTGGCCGAGGCGATCGACCGGGGCGCCGTCCCGCTGCACCGCGGCCGGCTCTCCGACACCCGCTTCCTCCCCGGCCAGGACACCTCGGCATACGTGCAGCCCGTCACCCTCCTCAACCCGCCGCGGTCCTCCCCGCTGCACCACGCGGAACCCTTCGGCCCGGTCGACACGATCGTCCTGGTCGACACCGAGGCGGAACTGCTGGCCGCCATGAACGCCTCCAACGGGGCGCTCGTCGCCACGCTCTCCACCGACGACCGGGCGACCTACGACCGGTTGGCCCCGCAGATCCGCGCGTTCAAGGTCGGCCACGGCACACCCCGCTCACGCGGCGACCGGGACGAACTGTTCGGCGGATTCGGCGCGTCCTGGCGCGGCGCGTTCGTCGGCGGCGACCTGCTGGTACGCGCGGTGACGATCGGCCCGGAGGGTGAGCGCCTGCCGGGCAACTTCCCGGAGTACCAGCTGCTGCCCTGAGGACGAGCACCGGGGCGGGCGGGGGAGCGGCTGCCGGGAACTCCCCGGAGTACCGGCTGCTCCCCTGAGTACGAGCACCGGGGCGGGCGGGGGAGCGGCTGCCGGGAACTCCCCGGAGTACCGGCTGCTCCCCTGACCAAGGGCACCCGCACCGACCGGGGCATCAGCGAGCCGGGGGATCCGGTGACGGTCAGCTGATGCCCTGCCGGTCCGGGCGCAGCGCGAACTCCCGATCGGGGGCGCTCTGGGCGGCCTCCTCGACCGCCTGCCGCAACAGCTCCCGGTGCCGCAGCAAAGGCTCCCGCCGCCCAGGGGGAGCGAGCAGTAGCAAATCGTCAAGGCCGGCCAGCAGCCGCCGCGACACCTGTGGACTCCCGACCGCGCACCCCCGCACTTCAGCGAACCCGAGATCCACCAACTCGTTCCACCCCGGCACGGGCAGCACCAGCCGCACGGCCCCGCCCCGGTCCCGGTGCACGGCCTCGTCCAGCGGCCGCCGGGACAGCGCCGCGAGGAACTGCACGATCCGGTCGAGCGCCTGCACGGCCGTCGTCGGGTCGTTCACCGCCGGGGACAGGGCCCGCAGCGCGATGTCGCACAGCTGCCGCAGCCCGAAACCGAGGTCCTGGTGGTACGTCCGCTCCACACCGACCGACGCGGTGCGACGCAGCGCGCCCACCGGCGGGGCGGCCCCGCCGTGCACGGCGAGCAGCGGCGTGCCCGGCACCACGAAGTCCCCGATCCGCGGGACCAGCCGCAGCACGACCCCGTGCCGCCGGGCCACCCGTACCAGCCGCGTGATGTGCACGTCCCGCAGCACCCCGGCCCGCCCGTCGTACGCCACCCACGCCGTCGGCTCACCGAGCCCGGAAGCGTCCGTACCGCTGGTCGAGGACGCCATCGACGCCACCATCCGAAAGGACTCCGCGGCGATCCGCGCGATCACATGACTGATCCGCATGAGCCGCAGCGTGCCGTTCACGTACAGCACGAACAGCAGCAGGCTCAGCGCGACCATGCACAGCGTGAGCACCGACTGCACCAGCGGCAGCGTCGTCACCTTCCGCGGATCGTCGGTCGTGTCGAACGACGTCAGCACCAGCAGACTGAGCACGAAGGTCGCCAGGAAGACGGCGAACGTCGCCTTGGTGATCCGGCTGCGCACGAAGAGCCGTACGACCCGCGGGGTGAACTGCCCGCTCGCCATCTGGACGGCCACCAGCGAGATGCTGAAGACCACGCCGATGAAGGTCATCATGGCCGACCCGACGGCGTTCACGACGGTCTTGGCGTCCTCCGAGAACCGCAGCAGCTCCTCGAGGGAGGCGTAGTCGCCCTCCTCCCGCAGCGCGTCCACGATCGCCGCGTCCAGCGCCTCCGCCGCCACCCAGACGAAGAAGACACTCACCATCGCGACGGTCGGCGCGAACCAGAACGTGTCCCGCAGATGCTCCCGGAACGGCGACAACGCCCTCGGCCGCCGTCGCCCCGCGGCCGGGCTCTGCGTAATCAGCCAGTCACTCATGGTGCGACCCTAGGCGCGCCGGGCTATGAGGTCCGGGGCCCCCGCCCGACGGAAGGAAACGCAGGTGAAAGGCACTCCGAAAGCTTGGTATTGTTGTCCATGTCGCCGACGGGACACCCCGGCGCGGTGACACACACCTAGTCCGGGTGGCGGAATGGCAGACGCGCTAGCTTGAGGTGCTAGTGCCCTTTATCGGGCGTGGGGGTTCAAGTCCCCCCTCGGACACACAGTGAGACCGATACCGGTCGAGTCGCGCGACTCGACCGGTTTCGTCGTTTCCGAGAGGTTTCGAGCCGCGCCAGTCACCCACCCCCGCGACGAGGCCTTCCGCCTCGGTGGCCTCGGCCCGGCCCGGGTCACCGTCACCGAGTTCCTCGCCCTGGTCGGTATCCCCGAGATCACCGCGGTGCTGGTGGACGACGTCCTCGACGAGGCCCGCCGGCCGCTGAACTCGATCGCCCCGCCCTGAGCCGCGCCCGCTTCCCCGGTCACTGATACTGAGGAAATGGGCAAACTAGGGCGATTCGCCCCAGCGAGCCGACAGGGCGACCGCGTGCCTTCCGAGGCCGGGCCACCGGAAGCCGGCCCGAAGGCGCGTCACCCTTCGGCCCGTCGACGTCTGCTGTCCTGGCGCAAGCCGCGCAGCGTCGCCGGTCAGGTCTTCCTGCTGCAGCTGGTGGTCGTCCTGCTGCTCATCGCCACGGCCGTGGCCGCGCTCGTGATCCAGGACCGCAATCGCGCGCTCCAGGAGGCCAAGGACCGCTCGCTGGTGGTGGCCGAGTCGTTCGCGAACGCCCGGGGCACCGCGGAGGCCATGGAGAGCGACGACCCGACCGCCGAGCTGCAGCCCCATGCCGAGGCCGTGCGCAAGAGAACCGGCGTCGACTACGTCGTGGCCCTGAGCCCGTACGGCTTCCGGTGGACCCATCCGGACGAGGACCAGATCGGGAAACACGTCTCCACCTCCTACGGCAACGCGCTCGAGGGGGAGCCCCACCAGACCACCTTCGACAGCAGCCTCGGCAAGGCGGTCGACTCGACGGTGGCCGTCTTCAACGACAAGGGCACGGCGGTCGGACTCGTCACCGTCGGGGTTACCGTCGACAAGGTGACCGGCGTGGTCCAGGACCAGCTGCCGGTGATCTTCGCCGCCGGCGGTGTCGCGCTGCTGCTGGCCGCCGGCGGGTCCGCGCTGGTCAGCGGGCGTCTGCGGCGCCAGACCCGAGGGCTGGGGCCGGTGGAGATGACCCGTATGTACGAGCACCACGACGCGGTGCTGCACGCCGTCCGCGAAGGCGTGCTCATCCTCGACGGCGACGGCGGGCTGCTGCTGGCCAACGACGAGGCCCGTCGGCTGCTCGCCCTGCCGCCGGACGCCGAGGGCCGGCCCGTCACCGAGCTCGGGCTCAGCCCCGCCCTCGCCGAACTGCTGGGAGCGAGCCGGGCCGTCACCGACCACGTCGTTCTCGCCGGGGACACCCTGCTCGCGGTCAACGTACGACCGGTCGGCCCCCGCGAGGGCTGTGTGGCCACCCTGCGCGACACCACCGAGCTCCGCGCGCTCGCCGGCCGGGCGGACGTGGCGGGCGGGCGCCTGCAACTGCTCTACGAGGCCGGCACGCGCATCGGCACCACGCTCGACATCGGCCGTACCGCCGAGGAGCTGACCGAGGTGACGGTCCCGCGCTTCGCCGACTTCGCCACCGTCGAACTCGTGAAGTCCGTCCTGCACGGCGACGAGCCCACCGGCGCGAGCACCGAGATGCGCAGGATCGCCGTCGCCGGCATCCACGACGACGCGCCCTTCCGCCCGGTCGGAACGCAGTTGCGCTACCGCCCCGGCAACCCCGTGACCACCGGGGTGACCACCGGCCGCCCGGTCCTGGTCGCGGACCTCGCCGCCTCCGACGGCTGGCGGGCCCAGGATCCGGAGCGCTCGCGGCGGCTCATCGCCTACGGGATGCACTCCATGATCTCCGTGCCGCTCCGGGCCCGTGGTCAGCTGCTGGGGGTCGTACAGTTCTGGCGCTCGGAGCAGGCCCCCTTCGAACCGGACGACCTCTCTCCGGCCGAGGAGCTCGCCACCCGGGCGGCCGTCTGCATCGACAACGCGCGCCGCTACACCCGCGAGCACACCACCGCCGTCACCCTCCAGCGCAGCCTGCTGCCCGGCACGCTCCCCGAACTGTCCGCCCTGGAGGTCGGGCACCGCTATCTGCCCGCCCAGGCGGGTGTGGGCGGCGACTGGTACGACGTCATCCCGCTGCCCGGCGCCCGGGTGGCCCTGGTGGTCGGCGATGTCGTCGGTCATGGGCTCCACGCCGCCGCGACCATGGGGCGTCTGCGGACCGCCGTCCACAACTTCGCCGCCCTGGACCTGCCCCCGGACGAACTGCTCGCCCACCTGGACGACCTCATCGCCCGGATCGACACCGACGCGGCGGCCGAGGGCGACACCGAGGCCGTCACCGGCGCCACCTGCCTGTACGCGATCTACGACCCGGTGTCCGGGCTGTGCGTCCTCGCCCGGGCCGGGCACCCCGGTCCCGCGCTGGTCTCGCCCGACGGCTCCGTGACCTTCCCCGACATCCCCGTCGCCCCGCCGCTCGGCGTCGGCGCGGGCCTGCCCGTCGAGACCGCCGAGCTGCGGCTGGCCGCCGGCAGCCGGCTGGTCCTCTACACCGACGGCCTGGTCGAGGCCCGGGACCGGGACATCGACGTCGGCCTCGGCATGCTGCGGGAGGCGCTCGCCGCCACCCGGGACGCCGATCTGGACGACACCTGCCGGACGGTGCTCGACACCATGCTCCGTACCAGGCCGAGCGACGACGTCGCCCTCCTCGTCGCCCGCACCCGGCTGCTCGACCCCGATCAGGTCGCGGAGTGGGACGTCCCCGACGACCCCGCCGCCGTCCCTCGCATCCGGGCCGAGGCCGGCCGCAGGCTGGAGTCCTGGGGGCTGGGCGAGGCGGCCTTCACCACCGAGCTGATCCTCAGCGAGCTGGTCACGAACGCCATCAGGTACGGACGCAGCCCCATCGGACTGCGGCTGCTGCGCGACCACGACAGTCTGATCTGCGAGGTCGCCGACGGCACCAGCACCTCCCCGCACCTGCGCCGCGCGACCCTCACCGACGAGGGGGGCCGCGGCCTGTTCCTCGTCGCGCAGATGTCCCGGCGCTGGGGCACCCGCTACACCGACCGCGGCAAGATCATCTGGGCGGAGCAGTCGCTCGACCGGGAGGCCGCCGGGGATCTGAGCGGTCTGCTGGACCTGTGAAGCACTGCTCAGCGCCCCTCAGGAGTTGTCGTCGACCGTGATGTACGGGATCTTGGCCGGGTCACGGCCGAAGGCAGCCCCCAGATAGACGGCCGACAGCTTGGCCAGCGTCCCGTCGTCGATCAGCTGCCTGATGACCCGGTCCAGCTCCGCCCGGTTGGGCGAACCCATCGGGTACAGGGCGCCGTAGCCCTGGTCGGTCCGGTACTGGCCCACCAGGCTCACTCTGCTGCCCTCCTTCTGGGCGTACGGCAGCAGGATGGTGGTGTCGTGGACGACCGCGTCGATACGGCCGTCCTCCAGTGCCCTGATCATCTCCGGGTCGTTGGCGTACGCGGTGACGGGCTGGGCCGGCTTGATGCGGTTCTTCACGAACTCCTCGCCCGTGGTGCCCTCGGCCACGCCGATGCGGACGTCGCCGATGTTGCCCCCGTCGATGTTCTCGCCGTGCCGGATCAGCAGACCCAGGGTGGAGGAGAGGTACGGCGGGGAGAACTCGGCGACCTTGCTCCGTTCCGGTGTGATCGTGATCTGGGCCAGGGCGAGATCGAAGTCCTTGGTCTTCCCGGACACGACCTCGGGGAAGGGCGCGTTCTTCACCTCGACCCGGTCGAGTCCGGACCGGTAGGCGATGTTCGCGGCCATGCAGTACTCGTATCCGCTCTTCACGGACTCCGGGGTGTCGCCGTTCCACCAGCCCGGGGCGGGCAGGGTCGTCTTCACGGTCAGGGCCCCGGCCGTCTCGGGCGTCAGGTGGAACTGCCCGTGCCGCCCCGAGACCTCGCAGTCGCCGTAGCGGATGTTCGACGACTTCGATCCGTCCTGGTCGCAAGCCGAGGTCACGACGATGAGCGCCCCGCTGACAGCCAGAGAGACGATCGCTGCCGCGGCGCGCATCATTGCACCTCCGGTAGGGGCAAACTGCTGGATTCACCATAAATCACCCCGTCCCGGACTGTACGACAGCGCCGACCGGCCCACCGCCGCGCAGACGGAGGCCCCCGCACCCGGCGACGGATGCGGGGGCCTGGGCGGTCGCTCAGGGGGCCACGGTGACGGGCGTCTCGTCCTGGGCCGGAGGCGAGGCCGACTCGCCCTCCTCCAGCCGTACGTCCTTCGTCTCCTTGCCCACCAGCAGCGCGACCAGCGTCAGCACCGCCATCGCGGAGAGGTAGACGCCGACCAGCCACGGTGAGCCGTCGCCCGCCTCCCACAGGGCCACCGCGATGAACGGGGCGACGGCCGCGCCGAGGATCGAGCTGACGTTGTAGGAGATGCCGGACCCGGTGTAGCGCATGCTCGTCGGGAACAGCTCCGGCAGCAGCGCGCCCATCGGCCCGAACGTCATGCCCATCAGGGTGAAGCCGAGCACCAGCCACAGGACCACGCCGAGCGTGCCCAGGCCGATCAGCGGCACCCACACCAGTCCGAAGACGGCGATCGCCGCGGTGACCCAGGCCAGGGTGGTGCGGCGGCCGTAGCGGTCGGCGAGCGGGCCGGAGACCAGGGTGAACACCGCGAAGAACACCACACCGAAGATCATCATCAGGACGAAGGTCGTGTAGCTGTAGCCCAGGCCGGGCACGGCGGCGTCCCGAGCGGTGCGGCCGTAGCTCAGCGAGAACGTGGTCATCAGGTAGAAGAGCACGTACGTCGCCAGCATGAAGAAGGTGCCGAGGACCAGCTGCCTGCCGTGCGTGCGCACCACGGCCACCAGCGGCATCTTGCGCACCAGACCGGCCTCACGGGTCCTCGCGAACACCGGCGACTCGACCAGGCGCATCCGCACCCACAGGCCGATCGCCACCATCACGGCCGAGAACAGGAACGGCACCCGCCAGCCCCAGCTCAGGAAGGCGTCCGAGGGCTGGGACGGGTCGGTGCCCGCCGCCGACGGCAGCAGCGCGCCCATGACGAGGAAGAGGCCGTTGCCGATGATGAAGCCGAGCGGCGCGCCGAGCTGCGGGAACGTGCCGAAGAGGGCGCGTTTGCCGCTCGGGGCGTTCTCGGTGGCGACCAGCGCCGCGCCGCTCCACTCGCCGCCGAGCGCGAAGCCCTGCGCCAGCCGCATCAGCACCAGCAGGGCGGTGGCGACCCAGCCGGCCTGCGCGTAGGTGGGCAGTACGCCGATCAGGAAGGTGGCGATGCCCATCGTGAGCAGCGAGGTGACCAGCGTGCCCTTGCGGCCGAGGCGGTCACCGAGGTGCCCGAAGACGACGGCGCCGATCGGGCGGGCGACCATCGCGGCGCCGAACACCGCGAACGACGACAGCAGGGCCGTCGTCGGGTCGCTGCTCGGGAAGAAGAGCTTCGGGAACACCAGGACGGCCGCGGTCGCGTAGATGTAGAAGTCGTAGAACTCGATCGTCGTGCCGATGAGGCTGGCGACGAGGACACGGGACCGTGAGTTGACGGGCGTTCCGGCGGGGCTGCCGACAGGACTGCCGGCGGGACTTCTGGTGGGTGCGGACATCACTCGGTCTTTCGAGGGGGGACGGTCGCGGCGGCGCATGCCGGCCGGCCCGCACGGTGGCACCCGTCCCCGCCAGGGGATAGGTGCACAGTGCAGGTAGATCAACACTCGCAGACATCTCATGACTCAGGAAGCGCATCTCGCCATGTGAGACGCTTGCGGGTCGCCGTGGGTCGCCGTGGGTCGCCGTGGGTCGCTGTGAGGGGGACTGGCTGGGGCGCCGGCCCCCGGGAAAACCCATGGCACCGCCCCCACCCCCCTCCCTACACTCACCGCAGGACGCCGCCCGCGACGGGCGGCGCCGTCACGACCGACGACGAGGGGAGACAGGCCGTGCGTGCGCACACCGCCACCGCCGCTCCCCGTTCCCGGTCCCGCCGGACCGAGGTGATCCTGGTGTCTCCGGCCGCCCGGTGCCCGCTGCGCGCCCGGCACCGGACCCCGTGACGCACGTCTGAACTTCAGCGCCCCCGCCCGCCGTGGGCCCGCGCTGCCGTGCGCCCGGGACATCGCGCCGCCCTCTTCCGGACCATCCGAAAGGCCAACGGCCGTGCGCACGCACACCTTCACCCAGACCCTCGCCGCCGTCCGCAACCTCGGCATCCTCGCCCACGTCGACGCCGGCAAGACCACCGTCACCGAGCGGATCCTGTACGCCACCGGCACCACCCACAAGCGGGGCGAGGTCCACGACGGCACCACCGTCACCGACTTCGACCCGCAGGAGCGCGACCGGGGCATCACGATCTTCGCCGCGGCCGTGAGCTGCGACTGGGACGGGCATCGCGTCAACCTCATCGACACCCCCGGCCACGTCGACTTCGCCGACGAGGTCGAGCGGGCGCTGCGTGTGCTGGACGGCGCGGTCGCCGTGTTCGACGCCGTCGCCGGGGTCGAGCCGCAGAGCGAGTCGGTGTGGCGGCAGGCGGACCGGCACGGTGTGCCGAGGATCGCCTTCGTCAACAAGCTGGACCGCGCCGGCGCGGACCTCGACCGGGCGGTGGCGTCGATCAGGGAACGGCTGCACCCGGTCCCCCTGGTCGTGCAGCTGCCGATCGGCGCCGAGGACGGTTTCCGCGGGGTCGTCGACCTCGTACGCATGCGGGCGCTGCTCTGGGCCGACGACGGCACCCGCACGGTCGCGGACGTGCCGGAGGACCTGCGGGCGGAAGCCGTACGACGCCGGCGCCTGCTGGAGGAGGCAGTGGCCGAGCTGCACGCCGAGGCGCTGGAGGAGTTCTGCGCGCGGGGGACAGTGTCGCCCGGGACGCTGACGGCGGCCCTGCGCGTGGTCACCCGCACGGGCGAGGGCGTGGTCGTGCTCTGCGGCTCGGCGTACCGCAACCGCGGTGTCGAGCCGCTGCTCGACGCGGTGGTGGCGTATCTGCCGTCGCCGCTCGACGTACCGCCGGTCCACGACACGCATGACACACAGGAACAGCGCCCGGCCGACCCGTCGGCGCCGTTCGCCGGGCTGGCGTTCAAGGTGAGCGCCACGCCGACCGGACGGCTGACGTATCTGCGCGTCTACTCGGGAACGATCGGAAAGGGGGACACCGTGCTCGACACGAACGCCGGGCGCACCGAGCGCATCGGGCGCGTCCTGCGTGTGCAGGCCGACCGGCACGCCCAGGTCGACCGGGCCGTCGCCGGGGACATCGTCGCGGTCGTCGGGCTGAAGTCGGCGCGCGCGGGCTCCACGCTGTGCGCGCCTCAGGCCCCTCTCGTCCTCGAACCGCCTGGGGTGGCCGACCCGGTGGTGTCGGTCGCGGTGGAGGCACGCAGGTCCACCGACACCGACCGGCTGGCCGGCGCGCTGGCCCGGCTGGCGGAGGAGGACCCGTCGCTGGTCGTGCGCACCGACCCCGAGACCGGGCAGACGCTGCTGTCCGGGATGGGCGAACTGCACCTGGAGGTCGCGGTGGAGAGGATCAGGCGCGAGACCGGCCTGGACGTCGCTGTCGGGCGCCCGAGGGTGTCGTACCGCGAGACCGTCGGCGGCGGCGTGCGCGGGTTCGTCTTCCGGCACGTCAAACAGGACGGCGGTGCGGGCCAGTTCGCGCACATCGTCCTCGACGTCGAGCCGCTGGAGGCGGGTTCCGGCTTCGAGTTCCGCTCGGCGGTGGTCGGTGGCCGGGTGCCGCAGGAGTACGTCCGTGCCGTGGAGGCCGGCTGCCGGGACGCCCTCGGCGAGGGCCCGCTCGGCGGGCACCCGGTCACCGGGGTGCGGGTCACCCTCACCGACGGGGCGACGCATGTGAAGGACTCGTCCGACACGGCGTTCCGCACCGCCGGGCGCCTGGGCCTGCGCGACGCGCTGCGCTCCTGCGCGATGGTGCTGCTGGAGCCGGTCGCCGAGGTGACGGTCACCGTGCCGGAGGACGCGGTCGGCACCGTCCTCGGCGACCTGGCGGCACGCCGCGGCCGCGTCTCGGGTTCCGTGACCCGGGCGGGCGCGGCGGTCGTCACGGCGACGGTGCCCCTGGCCGAACTCTTCGGCTACGCAACCCGGTTGCGCAGCCGCACCCAGGGCCGAGGCACCTTCACGACCCGCCCGACGGGCTACGCCCCGGCCCCGACCGCACCGGCCACCCGGTGAGCACGGCGGTGGCCCCACCCGTGAGTTCGCGGGTGGGGCCACCGCATGAGAAGGAGGGAGAACCGCACGGCCGACGTGGAAGTGTTCGGCACCGTAGGTCAGTCGGCGACCTCGACCCCGTACCCACGAGCGAGGGTGTCGAGTCCGTGGTCGTACCCCTGACCGACGGCGCGCAGCCGCCACAGCGGACCCCTGCGGTAGATCTCCGCGAGCAGCATCGTGCGCTCGGTGGTGGCGGCGTCCAGCGTGGCCCGGGCGAGAGGCGCCCCGCTGCTGCCGGGCGCCGCACCGATCTGCACGGCGCCGACAGACCCGAACGTGGTGGCGCCGTCGATGGCGGCGGCGATGACGATCTTCCGCGTCGCACGTGGCAGGGATGCCAGGTCCAGGGCGATGGTCTGTTCGGCCGGGCCACCGGTCAGCAGGCGTGCCGTCCCGGCGGGGTGTTCCGGGGCGCTGTAGAAGATGAAGTCCTCGTCGGAGGTGATCTGTTCGTCCTCGTCGAGGAGGAAGGCGACCACGTCGATCTCGCAGTCGGACCGTGGCGCCCAGCCGGCGGTGACGTACCACTCCGGCGCGGGGCCACGGTGCGGCATGGGCAGGTCGATGACACCGCCTCTCGGCAGCACGTGTGGTTCCAGCGCGCGGAGAGTCGACGGCTTCTGATCCGTGGCGGTCGGTGACACCAGCCACTGGAGGTCGTGAACGGGGAGTTCAAGAGCGGTGATGCGCTTGATGCGCCGGTCGCCTTCTCCTCCTGGCAGGAGTACGACGTCGGTGACGCTGGCGGAGAGATTGATCGCCGCGGATCCGCCCAGCTCGACGACTCGGAGGCGGGCTGCCGCGGCGTCGGCATGGACGCCCCCGAGCACCAGTACCCGACGTCCTTGCAGCGGCTTGTCCGCGGTGCCGGTGACGGGGCCCGATCGCTGCGACGGGACAGGCGCGGAGGCGGACGTCGTGCTCGGCGCCGGCTCCACGGGCTCGATCCGTTCTGTTTCCGGCTCGGTCACGGGGGCGACTCTGACTGGCGGCGCTTCGTGCTCCGTGCCAGGCCGTACGTCCGTCAGCAGGCGCAGGAAAGTCTGCTCGTCGATGACCGGGACGCCCTCGGCAAGGGCACGACGAGCCTTCGTCGAACGGGACGCCGTCTCGTTCGTGACCAGCACGCTGGTGTGCCGGCTGACGGACGTCATCATGTTCAGCCCGGCGGCGACCGCGCGCCCGACCAACTCCGCCCGGGCATGGGCGGTCTCACCTGTGATCGCGACCTTCATGCCCTGCTGGAGCGGTCCGCCGGGTGCCAGACGTCCCGGATTCCGGTAGGCACAGGGGGTCTTCGGCGGACTCGGCGTGAACTGAGACTCCGCTCGCGGCGGGCAGGCCACCAGGGGCAAGGGCAGATCCAGCCGAGCTGCTTCACGCAGTGACGCCCGCAGCACACCGGCGAGGACCCGAGTGTCGTCCAGCGCGTCGTGCGCCCGCCGTTGGGCGACGCCGTAGTGGGCGGCGAGAGACCTCAGCTTCATGTCCGCCGTGGGGGGATCCACCTGACGGTTCAGAGCCAGGGTGCACAGTCGCTGTGACACCGGCAGCCACATCCGTGCGCGAGCGAACTCATGGGCGAGGAAGTCGTAGTCGAACTGGGCATTGTGGGCCACCAGGACCCGGTCCTGGAGCAGCGCCCCGATCCGTCCCGCCACCTGGTCAAAGGTGGGCGCACCCCGCAACCGCTCGGCGGTGAGCCCGTGGACGTCCACCGGCCCCGGATCGCACCCCGGATCGAGGAGCGTCGAGAACTCCCCGGTCTGCTCACCGTCCGGACCGAGCGTGATCACGGCGATGGACAGCACACGGTCCCGCCGGGCCATGAGTCCCGAGGTCTCCACATCGACCAAAGCCCAGTCATAGGCGTAATCACGCGTGGTCGAGACGTCGATGAAGGGAGAGGCGAGACTCATGGTGCCAAGGATGATTCGACATACGGCCCTCATTCAACCTACATCGCGATTTTCCACACACGACTTGTGAGGCCGCTGGCGCGGTGCCGGAACCCGCGATGTGGCCGCCAGCCGACCACATCGCGGGTTCCGGCCCGGACGGGTCAGGGATACGACACCACCGTCGAAGGCACCGTGGACGTCCCCGACGTCGGGGAACCCGTGTCGTTGATGACGCACTCGTACTGGCCCTGGCCGCCCAGGGAGACCACCAGCAGGTTGTGGAAGCGGACGTTCGGGCTGACCGGGGCGGCGAAGCCGTGGTGTTGGACGATCGTCGGGTCGACGTTGTAATAGCAGTAGCTGCCCAGGCCCCAGCCCTCGTGCGAGGTCACGGCGTCACCGACGCGGTAGGCGGCGTAGCCCTTGGTCGAGCCGTTCTGGATGGCGGCCTGGTTCGGGGCGTCGTACGCCTTCTCGTTCTGGAAGAAGATCGTGCGGCCCCGCTGGCCGAACCACTGCACGTCGTACTTGTTGAAGTGCTCGACGAACAGGCCGGTCGCCAGGACGTCGTCGCCGTTGACGACGACGCCGTAGTCGGCGCGGTTGGTCTCCCAGCCGACGCCGTCGCCGTGGTCGGCGCGCCACACCCACGTGTGGTCGATGATCGTGTGGCGGCTGTTGACGACCAGGCTCGTGGTGGCCTTGCCGGGGCCCGCGCCGCCGATGCGGATGAACACGTCCTGGACGGTGGTCGGGTTCGCGGAGTGGTCGCGGGACGCGCCGCGCGGTCCGATCTCCAGCAGGGTGGGGGAGTTGACCGGTCCGGCGTCCACCAGGAAGCCGGCCAGCCGGACGCCGTCGACGTCCGCGACCTTGACCGCCGTGACACCGCCGTCCGGGATGAGGGTCGCGTAGCCGAGGCCCAGGACCACCGTGTTCGCCCGGTTGATCCGCAGAGGTTCCGACAGGTGGTAGATGCCGGGGGTCAGGAGCAGGTGCAGGCCCTGCTCCAGCGCCTGGTTGAGGGTGGCCGCCGAGACGTCGGGGCGGGCGACGTAGAACCGGGTGAGCGGCAGTGAGGTGCCGCGCGGGGTGCCGTTGCCCCAGGTCACGCCTCTCGCGTTCGTACGCTTCTCGGGGAGGAAGATCCGGTACTCGCTGCCCTGGAGGTAGAGGAACGGCTTCTCCCGCGAGATCGGCGTCGTGGCCAGGGTGGTGTACGGCGGGTTGGGGAAGCTCTGCGCGGGGGCGCCCTCGACGCCCGAGAACACCATGTTCCAGACGCCGTTGAGCCAGCTGCCGATCGTGCTGTCGCGGGTGTACCACTGCTGCTGCGAGTACGGGCCGACCTGCCCGTCGATCCGGCTGTCGGCGATGTAGCCGCCGCTGGCCCAGCCGTAGCCGCTGGGGGCGAGGTTGAGGCCGCCGCGCACGTGCATCCGGCGGAAGGGGGCCGCCTGCGCGACGGCCCAGCGGTTGGTGCCGTTGACCGGCACCAGGGCGAGGTTCTCCGCCGAACGCCAGAAGTTCTGCGTGGCGTTGCCGTCGAACCAGCCGGCGTCGACGGTGACGTCCCCGTTGATGGTCGTGTCGTCGGGGGAGAGGCCGAGGCCCGCGATGGACGTGTAGAAGCCGAGCTGGGCGTTGAGGCCGCTGTAGGTGCCGGGCTTGAACAGCAGGGCGTAGCGGCCGGTGCCGAACTGGGCGGACTCCTGCTGCCGGAACACCTCGTCGAGGCGGGCCTGGATGCCGGGCGTCGACGGGTCGAAGACGAGGACGTTGGGGCCGAGGTCGCCACCGCCGGGCAGGGCGCGCGGCTTCTTGCGGGGCGCCGGCGCGGCGGCGGCGCGGGTCGCCGAACCCAGCACCACGGGTGCGGCGGTGGCGGCCGCGGCGGCGCCCAGCAGAGTGCGGCGGCCGACCTGGGGCGGGCGTGACGAGGACGGGGAGGAATCAGGCATGGGGCGGCTCTCCTGGTTCAGGAAGTGAACGTGGTGGGGGTACGGGAGCGCTCTCTCGCCGCTGAATGGTTCAACCCCGAAATGAAAGAGTCAAGAGGTTGGACAGAGGTCCGGTAAGTGCGTCCAAAGCCTTGACGCCGCCCCGCCCAAGGGCTTAACTCACGCTCTAAATTAAGCAGTGAAACCCCCGGAAGGGACACCGGAGCCATGCGCACAACGCGAGCCGCGGCCGTAGCTGCCGTCACCATGTCTCTCGCCCTGGCCGCCACGGCCTGCGGAGGCGGTTCGTCGACCGACGGCGGGGGGTCGAACGACTCCCCGAAGACCCTCACCTACTGGGCCTCGAACCAGGGCGCCAGCATCGAGGTCGACAAGAAGGTCCTCCAGCCCGAACTCGACAAGTTCGAGAAGGAGACCGGCATCGAGGTGAAGCTGGAGGTCGTGCCCTGGTCCGACCTGCTCAACCGCATCCTCACCGCCACCACCTCCGGCCAGGGCCCGGACGTGCTGAACATCGGCAACACCTGGTCCGCCTCGCTCCAGGCCACCGGCGCCCTCCTGCCGTGGGACAAGGCGCAGTTCGACAAGATCGGCGGCAAGGACCGCTTCGTCGACTCCGCGCTCGGCTCCACCGGCGCCGAAGGACAGGACCCGGCCGCCGTCCCGCTGTACTCGATGGCGTACGCGCTCTACTACAACAAGAAGGCGTTCGCCGACGCGGGCATCTCCGAGCCGCCGGCCACCTGGGACGAACTCGTCGCCGACGGCAAGAAGCTCACCGGCGACGGCAAGTGGGCCCTCGGAGTCGAGGGCTCCAACCCCTCCGAGAACATCCACCACGCCGTCGTCTTCGCCAAGCAGCACGGCGCCGACTTCTTCACCGCCGACGGCAAGCCCGACTTCACCTCCGACAAGGCCGTCGCCGGCGTCAAGCAGTTCGTCGACCTGATGGCCAAGGACAGGATCGTCGCGCCCGGCAACGCCGAGTACGCGCAGAACCAGTCCGTCAGCGACTTCGCCAAGGGCAAGACGGCGATGCTGCTCTGGCAGTCCGCCTCCGCCAACCTCAAGTCCCAGGGCATGAGCGAGGACGCCTACGGCATCGCCCCGGTGCCCGTGCAGTCCGGGACGCCGGGCACCGGCACCGGCGTCAACTCCATGGTCATGGGCATCAACATGGCCGTCTTCAAGAACACCGACAACATCGACGGCGCCACGAAGTTCGTGAAGTTCATGACGAGCGACGCCGAGCAGAAGCTCCTCAACCAGGCCTACAGCTCCATACCGCCGGTCAAGGGTGCCCAGGCCGACGCCGCCTTCAACACCCCGGCCAACGCGGTCCTCAAGGACACCCTCGCCAAGAGCGCCGTCGCCGCCCCGCAGGTCGCCGACGAGTCCCAGTTCGAGACCGCCGTCGGTACGGCCATCAAGGGGCTGTTCGCCGAAGCCGCCGCCGGACGCAAGGTCACGGAGGAGTCGGTGAAGGCCGCCCTCGAGAAGGCCCAGCAGCAGATGCCGGCGAAGTGAGCACGATGACGACCACGGTCCCCACCGAGGCCGCGGTGCGTCAGATCTCCCCCGGGACGGCGAGCGGCCCTCGCCGCCGTCCCGGGCGGATCCGCCGCATCGGCCTGCCCTACCTGCTCCTCCTGCCCGCCCTGCTCCTCGAACTCCTCGTCCATCTCGTGCCGATGGTCATCGGCATGGTGATGAGCTTCAAGGAGCTCACGCAGTTCTACATCCGCGACTGGACCACCGCGCCCTGGAACGGCCTCGACAACTACAGCGTCTCCGTGGACTTCGACGCCCCGGTCGGCGCGGCGCTGCTCCACTCGTTCCTGGTCACGGTCGCCTTCACGCTGCTGTCCGTCGCCCTGTGCTGGCTCATCGGCACCGCCGCCGCGATCTTCATGCAGGACACCTTCCGCGGCCGGGGCCTGCTGCGCGCCCTCTTCCTGGTGCCGTACGCGCTGCCCGTCTACACCGCCGTCATCACCTGGGTCTTCATGTTCCAGCACGACAACGGCCTGGTGAACCACGTCCTGCACGACCAGCTCGGCCTCACCGACAAGCCGTCGTTCTGGCTCATCGGCGACAACAGCTTCATCGCCCTGCTCACCGTGTCGGTGTGGAAGGGCTGGCCGTTCGCCTTCCTCATCGTCATGGCCGGCCTGCAGAACATCCCGAAGGAGCTGTACGAGGCCGCGTCCCTCGACGGTGCCGGCCTCTGGCAGCAGATCCGCCGGATCACCCTGCCGTCGCTGCGCCCCGTCAACCAGGTGCTCGTCCTCGTCCTGTTCCTGTGGACGTTCAACGACTTCAACACGCCGTACGTCCTGTTCGGCAAGACCGCGCCCGAGGCCGCCGACCTGATCTCCGTGCACATCTACCAGGCGTCCTTCGTCACCTGGAACTTCGGCACCGGTTCGGCGATGTCCGTGCTCCTGCTGCTGTTCCTGCTCGTGGTGACCGGCGTCTACCTCGTGATCACCTCGCGCGGACGGAGGACCGCCGATGTCTGAGCCCGCACCCTCCCTCGCCGGGGCGCACAGGTCCCCGATGGCACCGCCCCGGTCCTTCCTCTGGTCCCGGCGGATCTTCCTCACCCTGCTGACCGGCTTCGTCCTGGTCCCCGTCTACGTCATGGTCTCCAGCTCGCTCAAGCCGCTGGCCGACGTGTCGGGCACCTTCCGCTGGCTGCCCAGCGACCTGACCATCCGCCCGTACATCGACATCTGGTCGACGGTCCCGCTCGCGACGTACTTCGTGAACTCGCTCATCGTGGCGGGCGCGGCGACCGTCTGCTCGGTGGTGATCGCGGTCTTCGCCGCGTACGCCGTCAGCCGGTACGACTTCCGCGGCAAGCGCGTCTTCACCGTCACCGTGCTGTCCACGCAGATGTTCCCGGGCATCCTCTTCCTGCTCCCGCTCTTCCTCATCTACGTCAACATCGGACAAGCCACCGGCATTGCCCTGTTCGGCTCCCGCGGCGGTCTGATCCTGACGTATCTGACCTTCTCCCTGCCGTTCTCCATCTGGATGCTGATCGGGTACTTCGACTCCGTGCCGCGCGACCTGGACGAGGCCGCCCTGGTGGACGGATGCGGCCCGCTCGGCGCGCTGTTCCGGGTCGTCGTCCCGGCCGCCGTCCCCGGCATCGTCGCCGTCGCCGTCTACGCCTTCATGACCGCGTGGGGCGAAGTGCTGTTCGCGTCCGTCATGACGAACGACACCACCCGCACCCTCGCCGTCGGCCTCCAGGGCTACTCCACGCTCAACGACGTGTACTGGAACCAGATCATGGCCGCCTCCCTCGTCGTGAGCGTCCCCGTGGTGGCCGGCTTCCTCCTCCTCCAGCGCTACCTCGTCGCCGGACTGACCGCGGGCGCCGTCAAGTGACCGAGCAGCTCCGCCCCGAGTGCCACTCCCGCCCCGAAAGGAACTCCGTGCCCGACCGTATCGACCTCGCCGCACTCCCGAACGACTTCCTCTGGGGCACCGCCACAGCGGCGTACCAGATCGAGGGAGCCGTGGCGGAGGACGGCCGTTCCCCGTCGATCTGGGACACGTTCTCGCACACCCCCGGAAAGATCGACAACGGCGACACCGGGGACATCGCCTGCGACCACTACCACCGCTGGCGCGAGGACATCGCCCTCATGCGCACGCTCGGCACCAACGCCTACCGCCTGTCCGTCGCCTGGCCTCGCGTCCTGCCCGGCGGCGACGGCCCCGTGAACCCCAAGGGATTGGCCTTCTACGACGAGTTGGTCGACGCCCTGCTGGAGGCGGGCATCACCCCGTCCGTCACCCTCTACCACTGGGACCTGCCGCAGGCCCTCCAGGACCGGGGCGGCTGGCCCGAGCGGGCGACGGCCGAGCACTTCGCCGAGTACGCCTCGGTGGTGGCCGCCCGGCTCGGCGACCGCGTACGCCACTTCGCCACCCTCAACGAACCCTCCTGCTCGGCCTGGATCGGGCACCTGGAGGGCACGATGGCCCCCGGCCTGACCGACCTCACGGCCGCCGTCCGCGCCTCCTACCACCTCCTCCTCGGCCACGGCCTCGCCACCCAGGCGATCCGGGCCGCCGCACCCGGCGCCGAGGTCGGCATCGTCAACAACCTCTCCACGGTGTACGCGGCCGGCGACCGCCCCGAGGACGCGGCCGCCGCCCGCCGCCAGGACGGCCACGTCAACCGCTGGTGGCTCGACCCGATCCACGGCCGCGGCTTCCCGGCCGACATGGTCGAGACCTACGGCGTCGAACTCCCGCAACGCCCGGGCGACTTGGAGACGATCGCCGCCCCGCTGGACTGGCTCGGCCTGAACTACTACTTCCCGGCGTACGTCGTCGACGACCCCGAGGGCCCGGCCCCGTACGCCCGCTCGGTCCGCCGCCCCGACGTACCGCGCACCGGCATGGACTGGGAGATCGACGCGAGCGGCATCGAGACCCTGCTGCTGCGCCTGACCGAGGAGTACGGCGCCCGCAAGATCTACGTCACCGAAAACGGCTCCGCCTTCCCGGACGTCGTCCGCCCCGACGGCACGGTCGACGACCCGGAACGCCAGGACTACCTGGTCAGCCATCTCGCGGCCTGCGCCTCGGCCGCCCGCAAGGGCGCCCCCCTCGCCGGCTACTTCGCGTGGTCGCTCCTCGACAACTTCGAATGGGCGTACGGCTATGCGAAGCGCTTCGGCCTGATCCACGTGGACTACGACACCCAGGTACGGACGATCAAGGGCACGGGCCATCTGTACGCGGACATCGTGCGGGCGCATGGGGGGAGGGTGCGGCGGGCGGCGTGACCTCTCGAGTGCGGGGGGGGGCGGAGCTTGCTGCGCGCTGGACAGCAGTCCAGCACCGGGCATCGTCGCCAGCTAGAAGCGATCAACCGTGAGTGGGACCGGGCAGGACCCGGTCCCACTTCGGTGCGCCGGCGCCGGTTGCTTCCGCCCCAGGTCACCATTACGGCCCCGCGTGGCGGGAGGTAACCTCGGACACATCGTCAACGCGGCCCGACGGGCTTCCGCCCCACTTCGGTGGGGTCTCGAAGGACATGCCCCCACCCGCACGAGTCACTTCGTGCTGCCTGGGGGAAGTTCTTGCTGTTCCGCGCGTCCGCGAAAACGGTCGCCGTCATGGCGCTCGACGGTTCGCTGTTCCTGCACCTCATCGACCAGTTCGTCCATATGCACGGCTACCGGCCCGGCACCTCGGAGGTGCGCTCCTGGGAGCGCAGTCTTCCCGTACTGACCGCCGCGCTGAACGACGCAGGCCTGGGCGACGTCGAGATGATGATGGAGTACGCGCTCCCGCTGAACAGCAAGCGCGCCGACGTCGTCCTCGCGGGCGTGCACCCCTCCACCGGGGAACCGTCGTACGTCGTGGTGGAACTGAAGCAGTGGAGCGAGGCCCTGCCCGACGAGGACGATCCCACGCTGTGCCACGTCGAGCGCTACGCCCACTCCGTCCTGAACCCCATCGAGCAGGTGCGTCGCTACTGCGACTACCTGGTGAACTTCAACGGGGCGGTGGCCGAGCACGGACACCGGGTGAGCGGCGTGGCGTTTCTGCACAACGCCACGGAGTTCGGTGTCGCCGGCCTGCGGGAGATCGAGCGTGACGGCCGCGGACTGCTGTTCACGGGGCAACGCCGCGGCGAATTCCTCGACCATCTCCGTTCGAAACTGAGCGACAGGCATCCCGGCGCCCGGGCGGCGGACGAACTGCTCTCGGGTGCCACGGTGCCGTCGAAGCAGCTCATGTCCGTGGCCGCCGAGGAAGTACGTGAACGCCAGCAGTTCGTCCTCCTCGACGAGCAGCAGGTCGCCTACCGGATGGTGCTCAACGCGGTGGAGAGGGCCAAGCGTGCCGACCGCAAGGAGATCGTCGTCGTGACCGGCGGCCCCGGCACCGGCAAGAGCGTGATCGCTCTCCAACTGCTCGGCGAGTTGTACCGGCGGGGGATGCCGGCCCTGCACGCCACCGGCTCCCAGTCGTTCACCAAGACGATGAGGAAGATCGCGGGCTCACGCAAGCGAGAGGTGCAGGACCTCTTCAAGTACTTCAACAGCTTCATGACCACTGAGAAGAACAGCCTCGACGTCTTGATCTGCGACGAGGCCCACCGCATCCGGGAGACCTCGGCGAACCGCTACACGCGTGCCGAGCACCGCACCGGCAAGGCCCAGATCGACGAACTCATCGACGTCGCCCACGTGCCCGTCTTCCTCCTCGATGAGCATCAGGTGGTGCGGCCCGGCGAGATGGGCACCGTGGCCGACATCAAGGCGGCAGCGGCCAAACGGGACATCCCCTGCCACGTCGTCCCGCTGGAGAGCCAGTTCCGCTGCGGTGGCAGCGATGCCTACTTGCGCTGGGTCGTCCGGCTCCTCGGACTCGAACCCGGCGGTCCGGTCGTCTGGGAGCCCGACGACCGCATGCAGCTGCTGGTCGCCGACAGTCCGCAGGAGATGGAGGCGCTCCTCGAGGCTCGCAGGACACAGGGCTATGGAGCCCGTTTGTCCGCCGGCTACTGCTGGCGCTGGTCCCCGGAGCCCAAGCCGGGCAACCCGCTCCCGCTCGACGTCGTCATCGGCGACTGGGCGCGCCCCTGGAACCTGCGCGGCGACCGCTCGGTCTCGGGTGCGCCCCCGGCCGCGCTGTGGGCCACCGACCCCGCCGGTTTCGGTCAGGTTGGCTGCGTTTACACCGCCCAAGGCTTCGAGTACGACTGGTCCGGCGTCATCATCGGCCCGGACCTCGTCTGGCGGCGCGACCGGTGGGTCACGGACCGCACGGCATCCAAGGATCCGATCTTCAAGAAGTCCACGCCTGACGCAGATGTGGACCGTCTCATCCGCAACACGTACAAAGTGCTGCTGACGCGGGGCATGGTCGGGACGATCGTGTACTCGACCGACCCCGAGACGCGGGAGAAATTGCGGGACCTGGTCTCCGACCAGACGCAGACACGGCCTGCCGCGGCCCAGGAGCCTGTTCGGCCGCGATGAGAGTGCGGTATCGAGCCATGATCCCCGTGCTTCCGGCCGTCCGACGCGTCCAGTGGGGCAGGTGGGGAGTCGCCTCCCTAGGATCCGATACGTCATTGCGGCCCGACGGGCTTCCCTAAGCGGACATGCCCCCATCCGCACGAGTCACTCGTGCCCTGGGGGTTCCACCTCGTGTCCATGCTCCTGCTGCGATTGGCGGCGCGGGATCTGCTCGCTGTGAACGCACGGCGCCGCCTGGTGCCCCACCTCGCGGCCCGCTGGGTGCACTTCCAACGAGGTGAGTCCTCCGATGGCGAGCGCTCGGCCTGGGCGCGCAGTCTCGTCTCATTGGCGGAAGACCTGGTCGCAGCCGGTCGCGGCAACGTCGAGATGATCGTCGAGTGTTCGCCCACCGTGGCCGCGACCGAGGGGGTAGCGAGGAAGCACGGTCAGATCGATGTGGTCCTCGTGGGCAGGCACCCCATGGAAGGGACTCTCTCCGTGCAACTCGTCGAGCTGAAGCAGTGGTCGTCCGTGACGAGGGTGGAGGCCGCGACGGCTGATCTCGTCTACGTGCCGGGGGAAGAGAAGCCCTTCCTTCATCCTGCCCTTCAGCTCGGTGAGTACCACGCGCTGTTCACCGGTCCTACCGGTCCGCTCTACGGATTACAGTTCGAATGCGGTGGATTCGCCTACCTGCACAACGCGACGGACGAGTCCGTCCGGCCGCTGCTCAGCGTCGATGCACCCACAGGGCCGTACGCCCGCATGTACACGAGTGACACCCGGGCCAGCCTTCTCAAGGATCTGCGGTGCCACTTCACCGATGAGGACGACTACTCGGCCGCCGAGTACATCCTGCACCGGATGAACCTCCGCAACACACCGCTTCTCGACGCCATGGTCAAGTCGAGCGGTGAGGACACGGTCTTCACCCTGAGAGGACGGCAGAAGAAGGTCGCCGACGACGTCCTCGAGGCTTCCGAACTGATCCTCGACGCCCCAGACCGGGAGGCGCTCGTCCCCCGTCCGCAGCGTGCCGTCTTCCTGGTCACCGGTGGAGCCGGCACTGGCAAGAGCGCCATCGGTCTGCAACTGCGAGCCGATCTGGAAGCCGCCGGCCGAACGGTGAAGTACGCGAGCGGATCGCGGGCCTTCAATGCCGCGATCAAGGAGAACGTCGGATACACCGAAACCGAGTTCCGGGAGCGCTTCGCATACTTCAGCAACTTCGTGACCCCACCGGAGCCACCGCTGGACGTGCTGATCTGCGACGAGGCGCACCGGCTGCGGGACAGGACCACGCACTGGCGGCTGCCCGCGGAGAAGCGGGGTACCAAGCCGCAGGTGGACGAGCTCATCGAGGCGTCCCGCCTGACCGTGTTCTTCCTCGACGGAGCTCAGACTGTGCGTCCCTACGAGGTGGGCACGGCAGAACTCATCGAGGACGCCGCGCGACGGCATGGGGCCGTCTTCCGCCACTACCGTCTGGTGGAGCAGTACAGGTGCGGGGGCAGTGACGCCTACATCCGCTGGGTCCGTGCACTGCTCGGTGTCTCACCGCAGGAGCCGCAGGCTTGGGTCCCGGACGGACTCATGCACATCGAGGTCGTCGATACGCCGGACGAGATGGAGTACATCGTCCGCACCGAGTTCGAGGCTGGTGCCACCGCCAGGATGGTGGCGGGATACTGCTGGCCATGGAACAAGCCGGACAAGGACAAAAACCTTGAGAACGACGTCCGTATCGGCGACTGGCACCGCCCGTGGAACGCTTCGAGCGAGTCCTTCTGTGCGAACGGCGAGCCTCCGTCGCGGCTCTGGCCCGTGCATGACGCGGGCATCGGACAGATCGGCTGCGTCTACACCGCGCAGGGTCTCGAGTGGGACTGGTGCGGGGTGATCATGGGCGATGACATGGTGTGGCGCACCGACCGCTGGGTGTTCCAGCGAGGGAAGCAGCGCAAGGACCCGCATGCCGGGGTGATGCGGGTGGCGAGACCGGGATCGTTCGACCCCAAGGTGCGCACGAGCACCCTTGAGGACGATGCCTTCGCTCGCTGCGTTCGCCACGCTTACCACGTCCTCCTGACCAGGGCGAGCCGGGCGACCGTGCTCTACTCCACCGACGAGGAGACTCGGCACCACCTCAGGGAACTGGTCGGGGAGACAGATGTGCAGGGGCTCCGGCCGTCCCAGGAATCCATCCCGCCCGAACTGAGGATCGCCCGGCATGTCGGGGGTGCGCGGGGCCGCAGGGCGCGGCGGGCGCGGAACAAAGCGAGGCGGAAGAACGAGATGATGTTGTTCTGAGGCTTCAGTTCGCAGTGGAGTGGTGGGCCCCCGGGAGCCCACCACCGGCCTGCTTCAGAAGAGCAGGTGTGCTGCCGACATCATGGCGGCCACCAACAGGTTGGCGACTACATTGATGGCGACGTCCGCCAGGATCTTGCGGAACCGGGCGTAACGCGCAGGCTGGTACTCGACAGGGTCCATGGATGACCACTCCTTGGTGGTGAGCAGGAATGGTGGGGGGACGGCCCACCGGGCATCCGCTCACACACCGCACGCATGCGTACGGCGATTCACCACCACTGCTCACATGCCGCAGAGAGGCACATGGACTTCGCACTCGTACCCCTCCGGGAGCGTGCGCAGCACAAGTCACCCTACTTCACACACAGTTGCACGGTCTGCCGTTCGAAGGCATGCAGCCGCCGGCAGTATGACTTGCCCCCGTACGAGTCAGCCGAAGGTGGGTGGATGGCAATCGATCCACCGAAGTCACAACTGCGTTGTGCCACACTGCCGTCGAGGCTCTGCACTCCGAAGCCTCCGGGTGCTGTTTGAGTGGGCCTCCACGATTCGCCGTGGGCCAAGACGGCTGGGTCCGGTTCGGGATGTTCACCGACGAGACCTGACCTGCGTGGCGCGGTTCGACCAAGGGAGGGGGACCCATGAAACTCGTCTATGTCTGCGTTGAGGGCACGCCGCAGGAGCTCGACTCGTCCGAGGTGATCCGTCAGCTTGTCCAGCGGCAGCCCGGGCCGGTCGACATCGCTCGCCCGGCACCTCGGGTGGTCGTGGATCCCGTGAGTGACGAGGAATTCGACGGCGGATGGCTCGTCGAGGGTGACGTGCCGGGGGTTGCCGAGGAGGGGCAGAGCGCAGTGAAGGCGCAACTCGCCTTCAACCCCGCTGTTCAGCAGTTCCTCGACTTCATGTCGGAGGCCACGTCCTGGGAGGGCGTGGGAGTCCACGGCATCAAGCGCAAGACGTGGCAGGAGGGCGATCCGCTGGACTACACGGGGTACCTCCGACTTCGCCGCAGGGGTAGCCAGTATGGCGGCTTCGTGTACGCCTTCCCGTCGACGGGCCTGATCAATTCCCGTTTGCAGTACAGCGATGAGATCGGGCGGCTGGCGCCGAACGCCTACCCGCTCACCAAGGGGAACTACCAATACCGGGTGAACATCCAAATCCATGGCGAAAGCACCCTGAAGCAGGCGCTCGCTCTGGCTGAACTGGCTTACAGCGCCACTTGAACGGCGCTTTGTCTGCATCTGTCATGGAATCCCCGTGTGCGACATGGTTGCCATGTCGCACACGCCCCCCACGGACGAGCGGATTCTATGGTGATCGTGTGTGAATGAGAAGCGGGTCTTGTGCTGAGGGCCCCTGGTCTGCCATGGGTGCCCGTGCTCCACTTCCGATCCCGGATCGTTTCGGAGCTGCTGCCCGGCCCACCCGACGGCGTGAGGCCGGCCCGCCCGTGGCCGGATCGCCGGGCGGGTCGGCCCTCCGCGGCCGCGCCCCCTCACTCCCCCGCGGAGCGGAACCGGTACACGTGCCGCAGGCCCAGCAGTTCCGCGACCGCGTCCAGCCAGCGGGCGGTCTCCTCGTCTCCGTCGATCCCGCGGGCGGTGGTGGCCGCGGCCTCCAGCCAGGAGCGCACCACGGTCACCGCCTCGGCTCCCGGTACCGGTTCAGGCAGGTCGGCCGCGTACCGGGCGCCCCCGCTGCGGACCACCTCGGCGAGGAACGCCACCGCCCGCGGTTGCACTCCGAGCCGGTCCAGCAGGACGGCGGCGCCCACCGCGCCGTCGCCGAAGAGGGCGCCGCGGTGCGGTCCGGCGAAGGAGAGGCCGTAGCGCAGCATCGACGGGATGTCCTGCTGCGCCAGCTCGTCGTCGGTGCGGCCGGTGGGCGGGGTCAGCGGCGCGGGGTTCATGACGTCCTCACGGTGACGGTGTAGGTGTGGATGGTGGCGCGGTACTTCTTGCCGGGTGTGGGGCTGCCGCTCGGGACGGGGGAGGGGGTGACCGGACCGCCGGCGCTTCCCCCGCCGGCGCAGGCGCCCCGCGGGCACTGGATGAGCCTGATCCGCGTGGTGCCGGGGCCGACGGCCTTGAACTCGAACAGGTCCGTTCCGCTCCCGCTGCCCACGGCGTCGTCGTCGGCCTCGATCTCCTCCCGCTTGTCCGTCCTGCGGACCACGTCGGGGTCGGGATCGGGCGTCGTCGTATACCACCATTCGCCCATCGCCGTGTCGACCGGGACGGACAGCGTGAACTCCTCGCCCACCTCGACCTGTATGCGGTTCTCACCCAGCTCGTAGGTGTCGGGCCCCGGATCCCCGCAGCCCGCGAGCACGGTCGTCAGCAGGGCGGGGAGGGCGAGTCGGCGCAAGGTGCTGGTCATGGCGTCCACTTCTCACTCGGCGGGCAGGTGGACGGCGAAGGCGTCCGGCATCCGGGAGTCGGAGGCCTTGTCCATGTGCCCGTTGACGAAGTCGTCCTCGCTGACCCACGTCGTCTGGCCCCACGGGTTGTAGATCTGCAGCATGTCGCCCTCCTGGCCGATCACCATCATCTGATGCCCGTGCCGGCCGTCCTTGTCGTACCCCTCCACCTCGATGGGGACCGGCTTGCCCTCGGCGACGGACTTCTCGATGTCCGGCAGCACGTCACGGCGCGCGTCCGCGTCCCTGACCTGCTGGTACTCGTACGAACTGCCCGTGTGA
This sequence comes from Streptomyces nigra, assembly GCF_003074055.1. Taxonomy (NCBI): domain Bacteria; kingdom Bacillati; phylum Actinomycetota; class Actinomycetes; order Kitasatosporales; family Streptomycetaceae; genus Streptomyces; species Streptomyces nigra. Next base: position 6,302,762 of record NZ_CP029043.1, read on the forward strand.
GGGCTGATCTCCGAGTTGGCGATCTTGTTCTGCCCGTCGCTGTCCATGCCGTCCGGGACGTCGGACCACCAGTGCGTGTAGGCGCCGTCGCCCTCCTCGTGCAGGCGCAGCTGCTCGTCATGCATGCGGTCACGGAAGGCGTCGGGGTCGTCCTCCTGCCCGGAGGGTCCGCCGGTCAACTCCAGTGCGTAGACGGGGTCGACCATGGCACGGGCCGTCACCGTGCTGGAGGGCACACAGGTGCTGCCCTCCTGGGACCACTTCTCGTCGCCGAACCACTGGTAGTCGGTGTTGCGGTTCGACCCGTCCGCGTTGAGCCCCTCGTCCTTCTTGCTGTCGCCGGCGGTGACCACCGGGCTGAGGTGCTGCTGGAGCCAGGCCGGGTCCTTGCCGTGGATCTTGTCGCGGAAGCGGCCGACCTCGTCCACGTCGTAGCCGGCTGCCAGAGCCTTGACCAGATAGGCCCGCTCCTGCGGCGACTTGGCGTCCGCGAGCATCCGCTCGAAACGGGCCTCGTCCTCGGCGTTCATCCTCTCCATGAACCGGCCGGCACGTTCGAGGTCGTTGGCGGTGAGGAGTTCGTTCTGCTCCTGCGGCCCTCCGTACACGCCGACGTCGGCGAGCACGAGGCGGTCGGCCGCGGAGATGGTGTCGGTGTGCATCTGCCCCGCACGGGCCTCGGCCGCGTACTTGTTCAGCTCCCGGGCCGCCGTCCGCGCCGCGTCGTCGACCTCCTGCGCGGCGGCGTACAGCAGGTTGGCTCCCGCTCCCGCGGTGTCCTGGGCGCGTCGCCGTTCGGCCTCCTCGGCATCCTTCTCGACCAGGTCGTCGAAGAAGCCGTCCTCGCCGCCGAGCATGTCGCGGGCCTTGCGCAGGTGCCGGCGTCCCTCTTCGTCCGTGCTCCGGGCGGAGGTGATCGCGTCGGCGAGGGCGAAGAGAGCCTTGGCCGCCTTGCGGAACGCCTCGGCCATCTGCTCGGCGGACCGGCCGGCCGCCCCCACCACCTCGGCGGCTTTGGCGCCGGTGCTGCCCACCCACACCGACGGAAGCCCCGATGCCGAGATCTTCTCGACGCGGTCCTGCACGTCCGCCGCGTCGTCGGCCTGGCTCTTGTAACGCCGGGCGATGGCGTCGAGCGTGCTCGGGGAACCGACGGGTGCGGGCACACCGAGAAGACGGCCGATGGCCGCCAGGACCTCGTTCTTGCTGTCGGCTCTCGCGAGGTCGCCGGTGTACCGGTCGATCTCCTCCTTGCGGTCGGTGGTGGATCCGCTTGCGTCGGCCATGGGGGAGTCCCGCCGTCCTTGCTCGTTCGGGGTCGTGGGAGGCGCGCACGAGGGCATCCTGATGCGCGCGGTCACCGGGTGCGGTGCTGGAGGGTGTGCCGGTCGGTCAGTCGAAGTCGGCGAGGCCGGCGCCCGGCGTGCCGGGGCGGGCGGCGGGTGCGGGCATGGTCGTGGGGCCGGCGTTCGCCCCCGCGGAGTGCAGGGACAGGACGGTCTCGTGCTCGGCGCCCTCGTACCTCTGCTGGGAGACGCCGACCTTGTCGGCGAGTTCGTGCAGCGCGGCTTCCAGTGTCTTCGCCTCGGCCTGCCACGCGGCGGCGAAGTTGTCGTAGGCGGGGCCGGAGTCCGAACCGCCGAGCGTGTCCTGCGTGTAGCACATCTGGTCCTCGACGGCCTTGCGTATGCCGCCGACGTCCTCCGCCGCCCGGTCGAGCTTTCCGGCCTCGCCGCCCATGCCGCTCGCCTGGACCCGGTAACCGCCCGATCCCGCACCGGTCATGCTGGTCGCCCCCTGTTCCGCACGGCCGAACACCCCCGTGGCGATCCGGAGCCGCTGGGTCAGGACCCTACCGAACGTGTGTCATGAGCACGGTGCCGGGCTGTCCGGTCTTCGTGGCTGACGTGCCGGGCCGCAGGGACGTGCCCGCGAAGGGACGAGGCGGTGCGTGGGCCCTTCTTGCGCCGCAGCGACTCCCGGCGTCGGCGCAGTGCCCTCTGCCGCTTCTGGCTCTCCGTGCGGCGGCGCGCCCGCTCGCGGGCCTCCGGGCTTCGGAGCTTCGTGTGGTCCGGCAGCCACAGCAGCCCCCACACCACCCCGACGAGCAGGGCGATCACGACGATCCCGAGGACCGCGGCCAGCGCGGGCGGCAGGTCGCCGACGTCCTCTATCCGCTCCCGGATGTTCATCCCGGCTCCCCGCCCTGGTCGCCTCGACACCGTCCCCGCTCGACCCCACCCCGTGCGGCCCAGCACCCTAACAGTGCGACGGTCCGGCCCGCCCCCCACGTCACCCGCTCCGCCCACTCCGCCACCCGTCCGCGGCGATCACCGCGCGCCCCGCCGCATCCCCCCGCACCATGGGCGTGCTGCCGGCCGGCAGCCCGACCCGGTACCGGTCGGAGGCGAAGGAGGCACCCAGCGTGGGTGAGCTGTACATCGACGGGAAGTGGACGAACGCCGCCGGCAGAGAGCGGCGGGAGGTGATCAATCCCTACGACGCCTCCGTCATCACCACCGTCGACGAGGCCGGAGCCTCCGACGTGGACCGGGCCGTGCGGGCCGCCCGCCGGGCCTTCGACGAGGAGGACTGGGCGAACGCCCCCACCCGGCAGCGTGCCGACCTGCTGATGCGGGTGCACGACCTGCTGCTGCGGGACATCGACGAGATCGCCCGCACCGAGACCCTCGACACCGGCAAGACCCTCGCCGAGGGCCGCTTCGACGTGGAGGACGTCGCCAACGCCTTCCGCTACTTCGCCGAGCTGGCCGGCAAGGACGGCGGGCGGGTCGTGGACGTCGGCCCCGACGTCCTCAGCCGCGTCGTCTATCACCCGGTCGGGGTGTGCGCGCTCATCGCGCCCTGGAACTACCCGCTGCTGCAGGCCTCGTGGAAGGTCGCGCCCGCGCTGGCGGCCGGCAACACCATCGTCCTCAAGCCCAGCGAGATCACCCCGCTCACCACCATCGCCCTGTTCCGGCTGATCGAGGAGGCCGGTGCCCCGCGCGGTGTCGCCAACCTGGTCCTCGGCTCCGGCGCGACCGTCGGCGCCGCCATGACCTCCCACCCCGAGGTCGACCTGGTGTCCTTCACCGGCGGTCTCGCCACCGGGCGGGCCATCATGGCCGCCGCGGCCGAGGGGCCGAAGAACATCGCCCTGGAACTCGGCGGCAAGAACCCCAACATCGTCTTCGCCGACGCCGACTTCGAGGCCGCCGTCGACTACGCCCTCGACGCCTCCTTCCTGCACGCCGGGCAGGTCTGCTCCGCCGGGTCACGCCTGCTGGTGGAGGACTCGATCCACGACCGGTTCGTCGAGGCCTTCGCCGAACGCGCCCAGCAGATCCGGCTGGGCAACGGTCTCGAGGAAGGTACAGAAAGCGGGCCGCTCAGTTCCGCCCAGCACCGGGAGAAGGTCGAGAGCTATATCGCCCTCGGCAAGGAGGAGGGCGCCCGCCTCGTCACCGGCGGCACCCGCCCCGACGACCCCGCCCTGAGCCGCGGCTACTTCCTGTTGCCGACGATCTTCGCCGACTGCGACCGCTCCATGCGCATCGTGCAGGAGGAGGTGTTCGGGCCGGTCGTCACCGTCGAACGGTTCCGCACCGAGGACGAGGCCGTGGAACTCGCCAACGACACTCCCTACGGGCTGGCCGGCGGGGTCTGGACCTCCGAGGCCAGCCGCGCCCAGCGGGTCGCGCAGCGGCTGCGGCACGGCACCGTCTGGATCAACGACTTCCACCCCTATGTGCCGCAGGCCGAATGGGGCGGCTTCGGACGCTCCGGCGTCGGGCGCGAACTCGGGCCCACGGGCCTGCGCGAGTACCAGGAGGCCAAGCACATCTACCAGAACCTCAACCCGGGACCCTCCGGCTGGTTCAAGGGCAGGAGCGGCGACAGCTGAGCCGCCTCACATCAGCCCCTCAACCCCGGTTCCGAAGAAAGGCAGCCCATGGCCTCCACCACCCCTCACGGCGCGGAGTCGGACTACGACTACGTCATCGTCGGCGGCGGCACCGCCGGCTGTGTGCTCGCCGCCCGCCTCAGCGAGGACCCCGACTGCCGCGTCTGCGTCGTCGAGGGCGGACCCACCGATGTCGGCGACGACCGCATCCTGCGCCTGCGCAACTGGATCAACCTGCTCGGCTCCGAGTTCGACTACGGCTACACCACCGTCGAACAGCCGCGTGGCAACTCCCACATCCTGCACTCGCGGGCCCGCGTCCTCGGCGGCTGCTCCTCCCACAACACCCTGATCAGCTTCCTGCCGCTGCCGCAGGACCTCGACGACTGGGTGGCCGCCGGCTGCACCGGCTGGGACCCGGGCACGATCCTGCCGTACCGCGACCGGCTGCAGACGAACATCGTGCCGGTGGCAGAGGCCGACCGTAACCCCATCGCCAAGGACTTCGTCACCGCCGCCGCCCGCGCCACCGGCGTCCCCGTCGTCGACGACTTCAACGCCGAGCCGTTCGCCGACGGCACCGGCTTCTTCTCCCTCGCCTACGAGCCGGAGGGCAACAAGCGCTCCTCCGCGTCCGTGGCGTATCTGCATCCTGTCCTCGACCGCCCCAACCTCACGCTGAAGCTGGAGACCTGGGCCCACCGGCTGCTCGACGACGAGAAGGGGCGGCTCACCCGGGTCGCGGTACGCGGCGCCGACGGCGAGCCCGCCACCGTACGCGCCAACCGGGAACTGCTGCTGTGCGCCGGGGCGATCGACACCCCGCGGCTGCTGATGCTGTCCGGCATCGGACCGGCCGACGACCTGCGGCGCCTCGGCATCGACGTGCACATCGACCTGCCCGGTGTGGGCGAGAACCTGCTGGACCACCCCGAGTCGGTGATCGTCTGGGAGACCCGCGGCCCGCTGCCGCCCAACTCCGCGATGGACTCCGACGCCGGTCTGTTCCTGCGGATGGAGAAGGACCAGCCGCGGCCCGACCTGATGTTCCACTTCTACCAGGTGCCGTTCACCGTCAACACCGAACGGCTGGGCTACCCGGTCCCCGAGCACGGGGTGTGCATGACGCCGAACGTGCCCCGCGCCCGCTCCATCGGCCGTATGTGGCTTCGCAGTTCGGACCCGTCCGAGAAACCCGCCCTGGACTTCCGGTACTTCACCGACCCCGAGGGCCACGACGAACGCACCATCGTCGAAGGGCTCAAGGTGGCCCGCGAGGTCGCCGCGACCGATCCGCTGAAGGACTGGCTGGTCCGCGAGGTGGCGCCCGGCCCGAACGTCACCTCCGACGCCGACCTGTCGGAGTACGGCCGCCGCGTCGCCCACACCGTCTACCACCCGGCGGGCACCTGCCGGATGGGCGCCGCCGACGACCCGACGGCCGTGTGCGACCCGGAGATGCGGCTGCGCGGCGCCGAGGGCGTACGGGTCGTCGACGCGTCGGTGTTCCCGACGATGCCCACCATCAACCCCATGGTGACGGTGCTGCTCGCCGCCGAGCGCGCGGCCGACCTGATCACAGGGCGCCCCGGTCCGGCGGCGACTCGGTGACCGGTCCACGGCCGGTCCACCGAAGAGGCCGGAGAGGAGTGCGACGTGCCGACCGTTGGTGAGAAGGGCACCCCCGGAGCGCCCGAGGAGCCGCTGCCCGACGAGACCCCGGGCACCGTACGGCTCAAGCCCGTGGTCTTCTTCGGGTCCGCCCTCTTCGTCCTCGCGATCTCCCTCTGGGCGATCGTCACCCCCGAGGGTGCCGAGGACACCATCGGCGTGGTCGTCGGCAAGATCTCCCACTGGTTCGGCTGGTACTACTTCGTCGCCGCCACCCTGTACCTCGTCTTCGTCGTGTTCGTCGCCGCCTCCAAGTATGGCGCGATCAAGCTCGGCCCCAAACACTCCAAGCCCGACTACGGCCTGTTCACCTGGGGTTCGATGCTGTTCGCGGCCGGCATCGGGATCGACCTGATGTTCTTCTCGGTCTCGGGTCCCGTCAGCCACTACCTCGCACCGCCGCAGGGCGACCCGAAGACGCTCGAGGCGGCCCGGCAGGCCGTGGTGTGGACGCTGTTCCACTACGGCATCACCGGCTGGGGCATGTACGCCCTGATGGGCATGGCGCTCGGCTACTTCTCCTTCCGGTACAAGCTGCCGCTCGCCATCCGCTCCGCGCTCTACCCGATCATCGGGCGCCGTATCCACGGCCGGATCGGCGACACCGTCGACCTCGCGGCCATCATCGGCACCGTCTTCGGTATCGGCGTGACCCTCGGCATCGGTGTCGTACAGCTCAACTACGGCCTCAAGGCGCTGTTCGACATCCCCGAGGGGCTGACCGCGCAGATCGCGCTCATCGTCATCGCGGTGGCCATGGCCACCATCTCCGCCGTGTCGGGCGTCGACAAGGGCATCCGCCGGCTGTCGCAGCTCAACATCCTGCTCGCCGCCCTGCTGATGTTCTACATCCTCGTGGTGGGCCAGCCGTTCCGGCTGCTCAACGCCATCGTCCAGAACGTCGGGGACTACGTCAGCGGCTTCCCGTCGATGACCCTGAACACCTTCGCCTACGACCAGCCCACCGAGTGGCTCGACGCGTGGACGCTGTTCTTCTGGGCGTGGTGGGTCGCCTGGGCGCCGTTCGTCGGGCTGTTCCTGGCGCGTATCTCACGGGGCCGCACCCTGCGGGAGTTCGTCGGGGCGACGCTCGTCATCCCGTTCCTCTTCACCGGGCTCTTCCTGGCGATCTTCGGCAACAGCGCCCTGTTCCTGGTGCGCGACGGCAACACCGAGTTCGGCGAGACCGCCATGAACGTCCCCGAGCAAGGCTTCTACACGCTGCTCGAGCAGTTCCCCGGCTTCACGTTCAGCGCCGGACTCGCCACGTTCGTCGGACTGCTGCTGTACGTCACCTCCGCGGACTCCGGCGCGCTGGTGATGGGAAACCTCAGCGCCGACCTGCCCACCCCGATGACCGACGCGCCGACGTATCTGCGCATCTTCTGGGCGGTGGCGACCGGGCTGCTCACCCTCGCCATGCTCATCGTCGGCGGTGTGCAGGCGCTCACCAACGCCACCATCATCATGGGCCTGCCCTTCTCCTTCGTGATGTTCCTGATCATGGCGGGGCTCTTCCTCGCCCTGCGGACCGAGCGGATGAAGGTCGAGGCGCGGGCGACCACGCTGCCCGGGTCGCTCTCCGGGCGCACGGTGCACCAGGGGCCGGCGGCAGCGCCCAACTGGCGGCACCGGCTGGCGCGGGCGATGTCGTTCCCCGGCCGGCGGGCGGCGGAGCGGTTCGTGGACCACGCGGCCCGGCCCGCGTTCCAGGAGGTGGCGTCCGAACTGCGGCAGCAGGGAGCGGCGGCGGAGGTGCTGGAGGGGATCGTCGAGGAGAACGGCCTGCCCCACGTCGGCCTGCGCGTACCGGTCGGCGAGGGCGACGTGTTCGTCTACGAGGTGTGGCCCGTGGAACGGCCCACTCCCGCGTTCGCCCTGCGCTCGGTGGAGGCGCGGGACACCTATGTGCGCTTCGAGGTGCGGCTCGCCGAGGGCAACCAGGACTACGACGTGATGGGCTACAGCAGGGAGCAGCTCATCGCCGACGCCCTCGACCAGTACGAGCGCTACCTGGAGTTCCTCCGGGTGCGCCACGACGCGTCCACCCGCTCGAACCTGCCCGACCACCGCCCGGACGCCCCGGACGCGCACCTGCCGGAGGAATGAGGACGGACCGTCCCTCAGCCGGCGACGGGCGGCCGTGTCACGTCCGGTGTGAGAAGAGTGAGGTCCGGGTCGCCGAACTCGTCGCGCAGGGCCTGGAAGGCGGCCACCTTCTCCTCGCCGAAGCGGCGGACGCGGGCGGCGAAGGCGTCGGGGGAGAGGAACCGGTCGGGCCGCGACTTGGAGTGGAACTTGTCCGCGTACATCACCAGCCGTTCCTCCGGTGTCTCCGCCAGATAGTCGGCGGGCGGCACGGGGAGGTTCTGACGCACGACGTCCTCCCGGGTCACTCCGACGCCGGTGTGGTGGGCGCAGAAGCGGCACAGGACGGCGGGCAGGCCCACGCTCTTCAGGAGTTCCTGACCGAGCAGGCCGTGCCGGATGTAGTTCTTGTGGTCCAGCCGCCCGTCGGCTTCGTAGAGGCGGTAGACGCCGACGTCGTGCAGAAGGCAGCCGGCCCGGACCAGCTCCGTGTCGAGATGGGCGAGGTGCGGCGACGCCAGCAGCTGCTCGGCGACGCTCCAGACGATCTCGCAGTGGCGGTGGACGGAGGCGAACGCCTCGGCCGTCGGCGCGTGTTCCTCGTGCAGCGCGCGGATCTCTTCCGGTCCCGGTATGTGCATCCGGCGAGCGTAACAACCGCAGGTGAGCACGGGAGCGGTCTCTCAGCTCGTGACCAGTTCCCGCCGGGGCACGGGCTCCACGACCGCCGGCGCCACCCGCGTCGCCCGGTGCGTGCGCCACAGCCACAGCACATCACGGCCGAACGACCACACCAGCAGGCCCAGGGCCAGCGCCGCGACACCGGCGTTCGCCAGATGCGGAAGGAGCCCGGAGGCCGCCACCAGCAGCAGCACCCCCTGCAGGGCGGCGACCGTCTTGCGGGCCGTGCTCGGCGGCAGCGGCGTGTTCAGCCACGGCCAGACCCGCGCGGCGGCGACGAAGCCGTAGCGCATGGCACCGATCAGCAGGACCCACGGGCCCTGCGACATGGACACGTACACGCTGAGCACCAGGATCAGGAAGGCGTCCACCTCCATGTCGAAGCGGGCGCCCAGCGCCGTGGAGGTGCCGGTGCGGCGGGCCACCTTGCCGTCCACGCCGTCGAGGATCAGCGCGACCGCGGTCAGGCCGACGAACAGTGTGAGGGGCGGCGAGTCCTGGAAGGAGTCGGCGACCAGGGCCGTCACCCCGCCGACCAGGGTGGCGCGGCCGAGCGTGACCCGGTTGGCCGGGCCGAAAGAGCGGAGCCTGGACCGGTGCAGGGCCAGGGAGAGCAGCGCCCAGGAGGCGACGGCGAAGACGAGGCCGGTGAGCCAGCCCGCCGGACCCATGCCGATCGCCGATCCCAGCAGGGCCAGCAACAGGATCTGCACGCCCGCTCCCACCGCGGTCTCCTGCTGGACCAGCCTTGCTTCGTACGTGTTGTTCAGGGCCACCGCACATTCCTCCGGCCAGATGACAGAGTCGATCAAGGCCGCGTACTGTGCGCGGCCTGTGCACACCTCGGTACGGGAACAGCTTGCAGATCGTTCAGGAGGATCCCGATGAACCGCACCGCACGTGCGTTCTGGCTCAGCTCCCCGGGCGCCGGGGAGATCCGGGAGGTCACCCTGCCCGAGCCCGGCGAGGGCGACGTGGTCGTGCGGTCGCTGTACTCGGGGGTCAGCCGGGGCACGGAGACACTCGTGTTCCGCGGCGGCGTCCCGGAGAGCCAGCACGCGGCCATGCGGGCGCCGTTCCAGGAGGGCGACTTCCCCGCCCCGGTGAAGTACGGCTATCTCAGCGTCGGGGTGGTGGAAGAGGGGCCGGACGACCTGGCCGGACGTACGGTCTTCTGCCTGTATCCGCATCAGACGCGGTACGTCGTCCCCGCGAGCGCGGTGACCGTCGTCCCGGACACCGTGCCCGCCGCACGGGCCGTCCTCGCCGGCACCGTCGAGACCGCCGTCAACGCCCTGTGGGACGCGGCGCCGCTGGTCGGCGACCGGATCGCCGTGGTCGGCGGCGGCATGGTGGGCTGCTCGGTGGCCGCCCTGCTGGCCCGCTTCCCCGGCGTACGGCTGCAGCTCGTCGACGCCGATCCGTCCCGCGCCGACGTCGCCAAGGCCCTCGGCGTGGACTTCGCGTCCCCGGAGGACGCGCGCGGCGACTGCGACCTCGTCGTGCACGCCAGCGCCAGCGAGCGGGGACTCGCCCGTTCCCTCGAACTGCTGCGCCCCGAGGGCACCGTCCTCGAACTCAGCTGGTACGGCGACCGGCAGGTGGCCGTCCCCCTCGGCGAGGCGTTCCACTCCCGGCGCCTCGTCATCCGCAGCAGCCAGGTCGGCACCGTCTCACCGAACCGCGCCTCCCGCACCTACGCCGACCGTCTCGCGCTCGCCCTCGACCTGCTGGCCGACCCCGCGCTGGACGCGCTCGTCACCGGGGAGAGCGCCTTCGAGGAGCTGCCCGACGTGCTGCCGAAGCTGGCGTCCGGGCACATCCCGGCGCTCTGTCACCGTGTCAGGTATCCGGACACGCCCTGACGCCCGTCCTTCCCCGCGGGCCGGCAAGAGCGCCTGACCTGAGAAAAGAGTGAGGAGGCGCTGAACAAGGGGAACCGAAGAGCCGTACTACACGGCATCCCCGGCGCCGATCGGCCGGGGACTAGGCGCACCGCACCTGGAGGGTCGTCCGTTGTTCAGCATCACCGTCCGCGATCACATCATGATCGCCCACAGCTTCCACGGCGAGGTCTTCGGGCCCGCGCAGCGTCTGCACGGGGCGACGTTCCTCGTGGACGCCACGTTCCGGCGTGAGCAGCTGGACGACGACAACATCGTCGTCGACATCGGACTGGCCACCCAGGAGCTCGGTGCCGTCGTCGCCGAGCTGAACTACCGCAACCTCGACAACGAACCCGACTTCGCCGGGATCAACACCTCCACCGAGTTCCTGGCGAAGGTCATCGCCGACCGGCTCGCGGAGCGCGTCGAGAAGGGCGCGCTGGGCGAGGGCGCGCGGGGTCTCGCCGGGATCACCGTCACCCTGCACGAGTCGCACGTCGCCTGGGCGAGTTACGAGCGTGCCCTGTGACCGACGTGACCCTGGAGAAGCAGCCGCGGCCCGAGAAGGTGACGCTCGGCTATGTGCCGGCGCAGCACTCCGTCCTGAAGAACGCGGAGATCATCCCGATGTCCCTGCGCTCCGTGCACTTCGTCATGCCGGGCGGCGTCGACGACCCGGCGGCCCCCAGCGGCGGCAACGCCTACGACCGGCGGGTCAGCCTGGACCTGCCCGGGTTCGGCTGGCAGGTCCACAAGCACGCGGTGGCCGGCGCGTGGCCCCGCCCCGAGGCCGCGGCCCGCGCCGAACTCGCGCGGACCCTGGGCGAGTTCCCGGACGGGACCGTCGTCCTGCTGGACGGCCTGGTCGCCTGCGGGGTGCCCGAGATCGTCGTGCCGGAGGCGGAGCGGCTGCGGCTCGCCGTCCTCGTCCATCTGCCGCTCGGTGACGAGACCGGCCTGGAGCCGTCCGTCGCGGCCGACCTGGACGCCCGGGAGCGCACGGTGCTGCGGGCCGTCGACGCGGTCGTCGCCACCAGCGACTGGGCGGTCCGCCGGCTCGTCTCCCATCACGGCCTCGCCCCCGAGCGGGTCCATGTCGCCGCCCCCGGCGCCGACATCGCGCCCCTCGCGTCCGGCACCGACGGCGTCTCCCGTCTGCTGTGCGTGGCCGCCGTGACCCCGCGCAAGGGCCAGCACCGGCTGGTCGAGGCACTGGCGACGGTGACCGACCTGCCGTGGCGCTGCTCTCTCGTCGGCGGCCTCAACCACGACCCCGAGTACGTCGACGAACTGCGCTCGCTGATCGCCCGGCACGGTCTGACCGACCGTCTGATCCTGGCGGGCCCGCAGACCGGCGCCGAACTCGACGCCAGCTACAACTCCGCCGACCTGATGGTCCTCACCTCCTACGCCGAGACGTACGGCATGGCGGTGACCGAGGCGCTCGCGCGCGGCATCCCGGTGCTCGCCACCGACGTCGGCGGGGTCCCGGAGGCCGTCGGCCGGGCCCCCGACGGCGGTGTCCCCGGCATCCTCGTGCCGCCGGAGAACCCCGCCGCGATCGCCGCCGAACTGCGCGGCTGGTTCGGCGAGGCGGACGTAAGACGCCGGCTGAAGGCGGCGGCCCGGGGACGCCGGGCCGCTCTGAACGGCTGGGCCGGCACGGCCCGCAGCCTGGCCGCGGTACTGGGCCGACTGCCTGACCAACCGCGGAGGGCGGCATGAGCAAGACGGCGACGACACAGGGCGGGGGCACGATCCCGGCCCAGCCGGGACCCAGGGACGCGGCCGGCCCGGCGCGCCGGGGACCCGACAGCGGGATCGTCTCGGCGGAGGGTGACATGAGCGACGCGTCCGGACCCGAGGCGCACCGCGCCGACTCCGACGTCGTGATCCTCGGCGCGGGCCCCACCGGCCGGCCGGGCGAGCGGGCCACCGTACGGCTGCGGGAGGCCGCGCCGGACGACCCGCCGCGCTACGCCCCCGAGTGGCTGGAGCTGCGCGAGGGCGCGGACGCCGCCGCCCGGGCGCACGACCTGCTCGACCCGTTGCGGATCCGGCTCGCCAATCTGCCGGGCCGCTCCGGACTCGTCATCCACGACCTGGGCTGCGGCACCGGCTCCATGGGCCGCTGGCTCGCCCCCCACCTGGACGGCGCCCAGCACTGGGTCCTGCACGACCGCGACCCCTATCTGCTGCACTTCGCCGCCGTCGCCTCCCCGCGTTCCTCCGCCGACGGCAGCCGCGTCACCGTCGAGACCCGCCGCGGCGACGTCGGCCGGCTCACGCCCGACGCCCTGCACGGCGCCTCCCTGGTGACGGCGTCCGCGCTGCTGGACGTCCTCACCCGCGACGAGATCGCCACGCTCGCCGCCGCCTGCGCGGGCGCCGGCTGCACGGCGCTGCTGACCCTGTCCGTCGCCGGCCGGGTCGAACTCACCCCGTCCGACCCGCTGGACGAGGAGATCACCGAGGCGTTCAACGCGCACCAGAAGCGCACCGGACTGCTCGGCCCGGACGCCGGCACGGTGGCCGCCGAGGTCTTCTCCGAGCACGGCGCGACCGTCCAGCTGCACCCGAGCCCCTGGCGGCTGGGCCCCGACGAGGCGGCGCTCACCGCGCAGTGGCTGCGCGGCTGGGTCGGCGCGGCCGTCGAACAGCGGCCCGAACTGCGCGAGCGCGCCGACCGCTATCTGCGCGAACGCCTCGCCGCGTGTGAGGCGGGCGAGCTGAGGGTCGTCGTCCACCACACCGACCTGCTGGCCCTCGCCCGGCCGACGGGCGGGGCGTCATGACCGTGGAGACGGTGGCGCGGACGCACACCGGGCGCGAGGGCCTCACCCCGCGCGCCCGGCGCGCGGACCGTACGGGGGAGACCGCGGACGCCCCCGTCTCCCGGGTGAAGGCACTCCTGGGGAACCCGAAGGTCCGCACCCATCTGGGCACGGCCGCCGGAGTCCTCATCCTCGCCGTGCTGTTCTGGCGGCTCGGCACCGGCGTGTTCCTCGACGGGCTGCGCCGCATCGACGGGCCCGCCCTGCTCGGGGCGCTCGGCATCGGGCTCGTCACCACCGTGTTCAGCGCCTGGCGCTGGCAATTGGTGGCGCGCGGGCTGCGGATCCGGCTGCCGTTCGGGCCGGCCGTCGCCGACTACTACCGGGCGCTGTTCCTCAACGCGGCGCTCCCCGGCGGCGTCCTCGGCGACGTCCACCGGGCGGTGCGGCACGGGCAGAGCGCCGGCGACCTCGGACGCGGTGTCCGCGCGGTCGTCCTGGAGCGTACGGCCGGACAGGTCGCCCTGGCCGCCGTCGGCGCGGTCGTCCTGCTGACGATGCCGTCGCCGGTGCTCGACCAGGCCCGCGACCTCACCCCGCTCCTGCTGTTCGCGGCGGCCGGGACGCTCGCCGTCGTCGCCGCCGTCCGCATGAACCGGGCGCCCTCCCGCCGGGCCGGGGCGAAGCCCTCCGCCCTGCGCACCGCGCTCGCGCAGGCCCGCGAGAGCCTGCTGTCACGCCGCAACGGACCCGGCGTCGCCGTCTCCTCGGTGGTCGTCCTGGCCGGTCACCTCGCGATGTTCGTGCTGGCCGCGCGGATCGCCGGCTCGGCCGCCTCCGTCGCCACGCTGGTGCCGCTGGCGGTGCTGGCGCTGCTCGCGATGGGACTGCCCCTGAACGTCGGCGGGTTCGGGCCCCGGGAGGGTGTCACCGCCTGGGCGTTCGCCGCCGCGGGGCTCGGTGCCGACACCGGTCTCGCGGTCGCCGTCGTGTACGGCGTCCTCAGCTTCGTGGCCGCCCTGCCGGGCGCCCTCGTCCTCGTCGCCCGCTGGTGCACGGGTCTGCGGACCCGGGGCACCGGATCCGTCGAGACCGTGGCGGACCCGGTCGCCGGCGGCTATTTTCGTCCGTCCGTCGTGTCCGCGACGGAGTCGCCCGCGGAGGTCAGCAGTGACACATACGCGCCGAAGGAATCCGCGAGGCTCTCCAGCAGCCGCTTCCCCTTTTCCGCGGAACCCAGCGACGGACGGCCGATGACCCCGGAATCGGTATAGGCGGACATGCCGAGGGTGAGCAGATGACGCCGGTCGTCCGCGACGAAATCGGAAGTCTCATAACCGGGTCGGATCAATTCGGGATGAGCGTGCAGAAGGATGGAGGTCTCGATTTCCCCCGCGTGCATGTCGGTGAGCAGCGAGGTCTCCACACCCGCACGCTCCAGCGCCGTCTCCCAGTCCTCCGGAGCCGGGAACAGCGCCATCCGCTCACCGCGCGCGGAGGACTCCTGAACGACGTTGCCCAGTACGTAGTTGCCGCCGTGTCCGTTGACCAGCACCAGGGCGTCGACGCCCGAACGGCGGAGCGAATCCGCTATGTCCCGTATCACCGCATGAAGGGTCACCGAAGAGATGCTGACGGTCCCCGGCCAGGCCGCGTGCTCGTGCGAGCACGAGATCGTCACCGGCGGCAGCAGGTGTACGGGGTGCACGGCGGCCACCTCGCGCGCGATCGCGCACGCCACGAGGGTGTCGGTGGCCAGCGGCAGGAAAGCGCCGTGCTGTTCGAAGCTCCCGACGGGAAGGACCGCGACCTGTCGTGAGACGCCAGCTCCTCGCGCCCGTACATCCTCGGTGGTGTCCGCCGGCACCAGCGAGTGTGCCGCCGGCCGCGTCTGCGCATCACTCATCTTTTACCGGCCTTTCGTCTCTGCATAGGAACTGAAGAATCATGACAGACAAGATTGGCGTGCTCGGCAAGAAGTCCGGCCAGCGGACGCAGCGTTCCGGAGTCGAACGCGTGGTGAACGCTCCCCTGCCCACCGTTTACGGGCAATTCCGGGCGATCGGCTACATCGACCACGACCGCGGCGACGAACAGGTGGCCCTGGTCCACGGCGAACCCGGCACCGACGGCGTCCTGGTCCGGCTGCACTCCGAGTGCCTGACCGGCGACGCGTTCGGCTCCCAGCACTGCGAGTGCGGCGACCAGCTCGCGGCCGCCCTGCGCGCCGTCGTCGCCGAGGGCAGCGGCATAGTCGTCTATCTGCGGGGCCACGAGGGCCGCGGCATCGGCCTGCTCGCCAAGCTGCGCGCCATGGCCCTGCAGGCGGAGGGCCTGGACACCGTCGAGGCCAATCTCGCGCTCGGACTGCCCGTCGACGCCCGTGACTACGGTGCCGCCGCGGGCATCCTGCGCGACTTGGACGTCCGCAGCGTCCGTCTGATGTCGAACAACCCGCGCAAGCGCGAGGCGCTGATCGAGCACGGCATCGAGGTGACCGAGCAGGTCCCGCTGCTGATCCAGCCGTGCGAGAGCAACATCACCTATCTGCGCACCAAGCGGGAGCGCATGGACCACCATCTGCCCCACCTGGACGCCGTCGGCCAGCTGACCTGATTGCGGGACGGCCCGCCCGGACAGGAAGAGGGCATGACCGACGACCTCTTCCTGACCGGACCGGCTGGTGACCGGGGCGCGCGGACGCGGGCGCGGACGGAAGGCCCCCGGCCATGACCGCGCACGCGAGCGCCGTCGTCGTCGGGGGCGGTGTGATCGGCGCCGCCATCGCCTACCACCTGGCCCGGGCGGGCGTCCCCGACGTCGTCCTGGTCGAGCGGGACGAACTGGCGTCCGGCTCCACCTCCAAGGCGGCCGGCGGGGTGCGCGCCCAGTTCTCCGACGAACTGAACATCCGGCTCGGCGCCCGAAGCCTGGAGGCGTTCGCCCGGTTCGAACAGGACACCGGGTACGACATCGGGCTGCACCGCGTGGGCTACCTGTTCCTGCTGTCGACACAGAAGGACGTCACCGCGTTCGAGGCGGCCGTCCGCCTGCAGAACTCCCTCGGCGTACCCAGCCGCATGATCGACCCGGCCGAGGCGCGCGAGCTGTCCCCGCTGATCAGCACCGACGGACTGCTGGCCGCCGCGTACTCCCCGGACGACGGCCACTGCACCCCCGAGTCCGTCGTCCACGGCTACGCGGCCGCCGCCCGCCGGCACGGCGCCCGCATCCTGCGGCACACCACCGTCACCGGCATCGAACGGCACGGCGACCGCATCACCGGCGTCACCACCGGCACCGGCCGGATCGCCACCGACACGGTGATCTGCGCGGCCGGCGCCTGGTCACGGGCCGTCGGCGCGATGGCCGGCGTCGACCTCCCGGTGGAGCCGCTGCGCCGCCAGATCGCCGTCACCGCGCCCGTCGACGCACTGCCGCCCCGGCTGCCCATGACGATCGACTTCACCACCAGCCTCTACTTCCACACCGAGGGCCCCGGACTGCTGCTCGGCATGTCCGACCCCGACGAACGCCCCGGCTTCGACACCAGCACCCACGACCGCTGGATCCCCCGCCTCGCCGAGGCCATGCGGCACCGCGCACCGGCCCTGCTCGACCTGCGCCGCACCGGAGGCTGGGCCGGACTGTACGAGGTCACCCCCGACCACAACGCGCTGATCGGCGAGGCGACTTCCGTGTCCCGGTTCCTGTACGCGACCGGGTTCTCCGGCCACGGCTTCCTCCAGGGCCCGGCCGTCGGCGAGGTCGTCCGGGACCTGTACCTCGGCCGCGTACCCTTCGTGGACGTCAGCCCGTTGAGCGCCGGCCGGTTCGCGGCCGGTGCCCCGCGACCGGAGGCCCATCGCGTATGACCGAGCTGCACCTGTGGCTGCGCCACGAGATCCGATCCACCGAGCGACGCACCCCGATCGTCCCGTCCGACGCGCGGCGCCTCGTCGACAGCGGGGCGACCGTGACCGTGGAGGAGTCCCCGCAGCGGTTCCACCCCGTCGAGGAGTACGAGGCCGCCGGCTGCCGGATCGCACCCGCCGGCTCCTGGACGTCCGCGCCCGCCACCGCCGTCGTCACCGGACTGAAGGAACTCCCGCCCGAACCGGCCGAACTCACCCATCGCCACCTCTACTTCGGGCACGCCTACAAGGGGCAGCCCGGCGCCGGGGACCTGCTGCGCCGGTTCGCGGCGGGCGGCGGGGCCCTGCTCGACCTGGAGTACCTGGTGGACGACTCCGGCCGCCGGCTCGCCGCCTTCGGGTTCTGGGCCGGCTACCTCGGGGCCGCACTCGCCGTGCTCCAGCACCGGGGCCGCCTCGCCGCACCCCTGACCCCGACGACCAAGGACGAGCTGGACCGCCTGCTCCGGCCCCGGGAAGGGGACGCGGAGTTCACCGCGCTCGTGATCGGCGCCCTCGGCCGCAGCGGACGCGGCGCACGGCTCGCCCTGCTCACCGCCGGCGTCGAGGCCACCGCGTGGGACGTCGCCGAGACCCGCGACCTGGACCGCCGGGTCCTGCTCGCGCACGACGTCCTGGTGAACGCCGTCCTCGCCACCACGCCCGTGCCGCCCTTCCTCCGCCCGCAGGACCTCGACGCCCCGGACCGGCGGCTGCGCACGGTCTGCGACGTCACCGTCGACGTCGGCTCGCCGCTGAACGTGCTGCCGGTCTACGACCGCGTCACCGACTGGACCGCCCCGGTACGCCGGCTGCGCGAGGACCCGCCGCTCGACCTGATCGCCATCGACAACCTGCCGTCCCTGCTGCCCCGTGAGTCCAGCGCCGACTTCTCGTCCGCCGTGACACCCCTGCTGCTCGCCTTCGGCACGGACCCGGCGTGGGACCGCAGCTTCGACCGGTTCCACCAGGCCCTGCGTGAACTCGGCCTGGACAAGGAGGAGTCGAAGGATGCCTGACACACGGGTCCCCGCGAGCGGCACCGTCCACTGGGTCGGCGCCGGGCTCTCCACCGGCAGCGGCCTCGCCCGTCTGTGCGACACCGCCGCACGGGTACGGCTGTGGCACCGCACCGAGCGGCGGGCCGCCGACGCCCTGGACCGGCTCGGCCTCTCCGGCCGGGCCGCACCCCGGGCGTACACCCCCGACGCGCTCACCGCCGAGCTGGCGCCCGGCGACGTCGTCGTGTCGATGCTGCCCGCCACCGAGCACGCCGCGCTGCCGGCGGCCTGCGTCCGTGAGGGCGCCCACTTCGCCTGCTCCAGCTATGTCTCCGACGCGGTCCTGGAGCAGGTCCCCGCGGCCGGCGCGGCCGGGCTGGCCGTCCTCACCGAGGCCGGACTCGACCCCGGCATCGACCACCTCTTCGCCCACAGCCTGGTCGGCCGGGCCCGCGAGGCCGTCGGCGACGACACACCGGCCACCTACACCCTCACCTCGTACTGCGGCGGCGTCCCCGCGGTCCCCGACGACTTCCGGTACCGCTTCAGCTGGGCGCCCGCCGGAGTGCTCAACGCGCTGCGCGCCCCCGCCCGGTACATCGAGGACGGCGCCGAACGGGTCGCGGAACGGCCCTGGGAGGCGACCCGGCGGCACGACGTCGACGGCGAGACGTTCGAGGCGTACCCGAACCGCGACAGCGTCCCCTTCATCGGGCAGTACGGGCTGCCCGAGGCCTGGCGCCCGGACACCTTCGTACGCGGCACCCTGCGCCTGGAGGGCTGGCTGGACGCCTGGGCCGGCGTGTTCGAGGAGCTGAGGGCGGGGGACGACGCCCGGATCGCCGCCCTGGCCGGGGAACTGGCGCGGGCCCACCCGACCACGGACGCCGACCGGGACCGGGTCGTCCTGGCCGTCTCCCTCGACGTGCGCGGCGAGAGGGGCCGGTCCTGGTCCGGGAGCTGTCTGCTGGACCTGGTGGGCGACGCGGAGGAGAGCGCGATGGCCCGCTGCGTCTCCCGCCCGCTCGCCCTGGGCGTAGGCCACATCCTGGACGGCTCCCTGCCGGCGGGCCTGCACCGGTCCGCGGGGACGGCGGCCCGCTCGGAGGAGTGGCTACGTGAACTCGCCGCCGACGGAGTGCGGTTCACGCGGCACACGGACACCTGAGGAACCGTCAGTCCCCGGTGAGGGCCTCGTGCACGAACCGCTTCAGGTCCTGGAAGACCGTGTGCGAGGTCCGGTGCCGCACCTGCGTCATGAACTGCACGGTGAGGTCGTGGCGCGGGTCGACCCAGAAGGTGGTCGTGGCGACTCCGCTCCAGCCGAAGGCGCCCCGCACGGACGGGTCACGGGTGCGGTCGGGGTCGATCACCACGGACACCCCGAGGCCGAAGCCGACACCGTCGTTGCCGGGCTCGTCGTGCGCGGGCCGGCTGCCGCAGGACCGCAGATCGGCGCCGCCGGGCAGGTGGTTGGACGTCATCAGCGCGACCGTCTCGGGCTTCAGCAGCCGGGCGCCGTCCAGTTCGCCGCGGCGCCGCAGCATCTCCATGAAGCGGTGCACGTCGTGGGCGGAGGCCACCACACCGCCGCTGCCGGACAGGAACCGGGGACGCCCGTGCAGCGGCAGACCGGCGATCGGCTCGATCCCGCCGGACTCGGTGTCGCCGTACAACTCGGCCAGCCGGTCCTCCTGTTCGCCGCTCACGTGGAACCCGGCGTCCGTCATGCCGAGCGGTCCGAACACGCGCTCGCCGAGGAACACGTCGAGCGGCTGCCCGGACACCACCTCGACGACCCGGCCGAGGACGTTGGTGGCCACCGAGTAGTTCCACTGTGTGCCGGGCTCGAACTGGAGCGGCAGGCCCGCGTACACGTCGACCGTGGTGGCCAGGTCCGAGCCGGGCAGCACCGCCGAGTGCAGGCCCGCGTCCCGGTAGAGGGCGTCCACGGGATGCTGGTGGTAGAAGGCGAACGTGAGCCCGGCGGTGTGGGTCATCAGATGCCGTACCGTCATCGGCCCCTCGGCGGGACGGGTCACCATGTCGGCCCCCGATCCGCTCACGTACACACGGGGTTCGGCGAACGCGGGGATGTGCCGGCCCACCGGGTCGTCGAGGGAGAGCCTGCCCTCCTCCACCAGTATCAGGGCGGCGACCGAGGTCATCGGCTTGGTCATGGAGTAGACGCGCCACAGGGTGTCGGCCTCGACCGGCAGACCGGCGGCCACGTCCCGCATCCCGTACGCGGTGAGATGCGCGACGCGTCCGCCACGGGCGACGGACACCAGGAAGCCGGGCAGCCGCCCCTCGTCGACCCGGTGGGCGAAGTGCTGGTCGAGGCGGTCCAGCGCCTTGACGTCCAGCCCGGCCTCGCCCGGGTCGATCTGTTGTGTCAGCAGTGCCATCGGCTCTCCTTCGCGTGCGTACGACGAGGTGCGCCCCGGTGTCCCACCGCGGCGGCCTCCGCTCTCATCGTCGCTCAGGAACCGGCGGACGGTCCTCGGAACGGCGATGATCATTCCACTCGTCGCCGTCCGGACCGGGGAGGAGACGGCCGAGGAACGCACCGGCCAGGACCAGGGCGGACAGGGCCGCCGTCGGTCCGGCCACATCGCCCTCGCTCGCCATGAGCGCGGTCGCGACGGCGACCCCGAGCACCGGGCCGACGTTCATCGCGGTCTGCTGGAGCCCGCCGGCCACCCCGGCCGACTCGACGGCTGCCTGCCGTACGACACCGTGCGTGGCCGCCGTCATCACCGTCCCGAAGCTCCTCGCGGCCCGGGACCAGGACCTCGGACCCAGGGCCGAGGCCCGATGACCGCGTCGCACCGGCCGCCTAGGCTGCCGGACGTTCCCACCTCACCCCGGAGGCCCCGTGTCCGTCAGCGGCCGCAGTCACATCCGTATCGCCCGCCCCTCCCGCGATCTCGTGGCGGCCGAGCGTTTCTGGGCCGACGGGCTCGGCCTGACGATCGTGTGGCGGGCGGCCGGCGGGCCGGAACCCGGCGAGCACGACCTGCTGATGCTCGGTTGGCCCGACGCCGACTGGCATCTGGAACTCGTCCATGAGCCCGCCCGCCCGGTCGAGCCCCGGCCCACCGAGGAGGACCTCCTCGTGATCTACCTCGACGGGCCCGTGCCGGACGACCTGGTGGCCCGGCTGGAGGAGTGCGGGGGCCGGCGGGTCGTCTCCCCGAACCCGTACTGGAACGAGTGGGGTGTCACCGTCGAGGACCCGGACGGCTACCGGCTGGTGCTGTGCACCCGGGCCTGGTCCAACGCGTGAGGGGCTACTGGCGGGAGACGGTTCGGGTCACGCCCGCGATGACCGTCGTGGCCAGGATCCAGCCGGTCAGGACGAGGATGTACGCGAGAGCCTGCTGGAAGCCCCGCGGGGCGAACGCCGCCTCCTGGCCGAAGGAGATCACCGGCAGCAGCAGGTCCAGCGTGTAGAAGACCGGGTCGAACGGCGGCGCCTCGTCCGCCTTCAGCGGGGGTGGCGCGTCCAGCGCGAAGGCGACCGAGCCGACCGCGAGCAGGGACAGCAGCCAGCCCAGCGCCCGCATCGGCCGGAATCCGTAGCCGACGGTCGCGTCCTGCACCCGGCCCCACCAACGGCCGTACCAGGGCAGGGTGGTGCGGTGGCGGCGCTGCTTGGCGAGCTGGACAAGGCGGGCGGCGTGGTCGTCGCCGGTGCGGCGGTACGCGGCCGTCAACTGCTCGAAGCCGTGCGGGTCGTAGGTGTCCTCGTCCCGCTCCAGCATGGGCAGCCGCCGCTCGGGCGGCTCGTGCGGCGTCAGGGACGTGTAGGTGAGGTCGAGGAGGCGCACCTGCTCCGGCAGCATCTCCGGCGCCAGATCGAGATGGTCGATCTGCGAGCGGCGCAGATTGAGCCGGCCCCGGATCGTCTCGCCGTCGCGGAGCCACACCTCGCCGATGACACAGCTGCTCGCCCGCAGGGCGGTGCCCCCGGGGTTGGACAGCCTGCTGTACAGCAGGTCGAGGCGGCCGGGTATACGGGCGCCGCGCAGATCGATACGGCCGTCCGTGCTCAGCCGCCGGCCGAGTACGTTGGCCCCCACCTCCAGCGCCTCGGCGTTGAGCACGAAGTCGCCGGGACCGCTCAGCCGGGCCTCCTCCAGCCGGATCGAGCCGCTGATCGTGGCCCCGTTGAGCCGGATCTCGCCCCGGGTGCGCAGCCGGCTCGCGCACAGGTCCTCGCCGACGGTCACCTGGTGAAGTTGGAGGACCGGCCCCGACCACTCCCCGTCCGCCGTGAGCTCGGCGTCCTCCAGATAGAGCGCGCCCGCGATCTGCGCCCCGCCCAGCCGTACGGGACCGCGGAACCGGCAGCCCGTCAGCCGCAGTCCGCCGTCGACCCGGGTGCGCGCGCCGGTCAGCCCGGGCAGATGCGACCCGGACAGGTTGAGGTATCTCAGCTGGGTGCCGGAGATGTTCAGGACGCCGTCGAAGAAGCAGTCGCTCAGCCGGACGATGTGGTCGACGGTCGCGTACCGCAGGTCCGTCACACCGGTGATCCGGGCGCCCGCCAGCTTCAGGGCCGGCACCTCGCCGCGCTCCTCGGGGCCGTCCAGCAGCAGCGCCTTGAGCACGACGGCGCGCACGGCCCGCTCCGGCCCCCATCCGGCGCCGTCGGCGGGGCGCTCGTCCGCCGTCCGGCGGAAGTCCACGGGCCGCCCCTTGGGGAAGGCCTCCCACACGGTGCGCTCGGCCGGTGTCAGCTCGTCGATCTCCATCAGCGGGGACTCTGACGCCGGCCGCCGCCGCTGTCAACTCGCGCCCCGCCGAACAGGTTCGGGCCGGGACGGCTGACGTGCCGCCCCGGCCCGAGGAAAGGGTGAGCCGCTACTTCGACTCGACGGCGTGCCCGCCGAACTGGTTGCGCAGCGCCGCGACCATCTTCATCTGCGGGGAGTCGTCCTGCCGGGACGCGAACCGCGCGAACAGGGACGCCGTGATCGCGGGCAGCGGCACCGCGTTGTCGATGGCGGCCTCGACGGTCCAGCGGCCCTCACCGGAGTCCTGCGCGTAGCCCTTCAGCTTCTGCAGGTGCTCGTCCTCGTCCAGCGCGTTCACCGCGAGGTCCAGCAGCCAGGAGCGGATGACGGTGCCCTCCTGCCAGGAGCGGAAGACCTCGCGGACGTTGTCCACCGAGTTCACCTTCTCCAGCAGCTCCCAGCCCTCGGCGTACGCCTGCATCATGGCGTACTCGATGCCGTTGTGGACCATCTTCGAGAAGTGCCCGGCGCCGACCCGGCCCGCGTGCACGAAGCCGTACGGCCCCTCCGGCTTGAGCGCCTCGAAGATCGGCCGGAGCCGGTCGACGTGCTCCTTCTCGCCGCCCACCATCAGGGCGTAGCCGTTCTGCAGGCCCCACACGCCGCCGGACACACCGGCGTCCACGAACCCGATGCCGTGCGCGGCGAGCTCCTTGGCGTGCTTCTCGTCGTCCGTCCACCGGGAGTTGCCGCCGTCGACGACCGTGTCGTACGGCTTGAGCAGGCCTCCCAGCTGGTCGATCACCGTCTGCGTGGCGTGCCCGGCCGGCACCATCACCCACACCGTGCGCGGCGCGTCGAGCCGCTCGACGAGGTCGGCCAGGCTGGGCACATCGGACAGGTCCGGGTTGGTGTCGTAGCCGACGACGGTGTGGCCGGCGGCGCGCAGACGCTCGCGCATGTTGCCGCCCATCTTGCCGAGACCAACAAGGCCGATCTGCATGTCAGTTCACTTCCTCCTGGACGCCCTGCGCGTCCGACGCGGTCTTGAGTGAGCGGTACGCGGCCACGAGGGCGGCGGTCGACGGGTCGAGGCCGGGGACCTCGGCGCCGTCCGTGAGGGCGGGCTCGACCCGCTTGGCCAGGACCTTGCCGAGCTCCACGCCCCACTGGTCGAAGGAGTCGATGTTCCACACGGCGCCCTGTGTGAACACCTTGTGCTCGTAGAGGGCGACCAGCTGGCCGAGGACCGACGGGGTCAGCTCCGGGGCGAGGATCGTGGTCGTGGGGTGGTTGCCCTGGAAGGTGCGGTGCGGGACCTGCTCCTCGGGCACGCCCTCCGCGCGGACCTCGTCCGCCGTCTTGCCGAACGCGAGCGCCTGCCCCTGCGCGAACATGTTGGCCATCAGCAGGTCGTGCTGCGCCTTCAGTTCGTCGCTGAGCTCGGCGACCGGGCGGGCGAAGCCGATCAGGTCGGCCGGGATCAGCCGGGTGCCCTGGTGGATCAGCTGGTAGTAGGCGTGCTGCCCGTTGGTGCCGGGCGTGCCCCACACCACCGGCCCGGTCTCCCAGCCCACGACGTTCCCGTCCCGGTCGACGGACTTGCCGTTGGACTCCATGTCCAGCTGCTGGAGGTACGCCGTGAACTTCGACAGGTAGTGCGAGTACGGCAGGACCGCGTGCGACTCGGCGTGGAAGAAGTTGCCGTACCAGATGCCCAGCAGGCCGAGCAGGAGCGGGGCGTTGGACTCGGCGGGCGCGGTGCGGAAGTGCTCGTCGACGGTGTGGAAGCCGTCGAGCATCTCCCGGAACCGGTCCGGGCCGATCGCGATCATCAGGGACAGCCCGATGGCGGAGTCGAACGAGTAGCGGCCGCCGACCCAGTCCCAGAACTCGAACATGTTGTCCGGGTCGATACCGAAGCCGGTGACCTTCTCGGCGTTCGTCGACAGCGCCACGAAATGCTTGGCCACAGCCTTCTCGTCGCCCCCGAGGCCGGCCAGCAGCCAGGAGCGGGCCGAGGTGGCGTTGGTGATCGTCTCGATCGTGGTGAACGTCTTCGACGCGACGATGAACAGCGTCTCGGCCGGGTCCAGGTCCCGGATCGCCTCGTGCAGATCCGAGCCGTCGACGTTCGACACGAACCGGAACGTCAACTCCCGTGCGCTGAACGGGCGCAGGGCCTCGTACGCCATCGCGGGCCCGAGGTCGGAGCCGCCGATACCGATGTTGACGACGTTGCGGATCGGCTTGCCGGTGTGGCCGGTCCAGGCCCCGGAGCGGACCCGTCCGGCGAAGTCCGCCATCTTGTCGAGCACGGCGTGCACCTTCGGCACGACGTTCTCGCCGTCGACCTCGATCACCGCGCCCCGGGGCGCGCGCAGCGCGGTGTGCAGCACCGCCCGGTCCTCGGTGACGTTGATCCGCTCGCCGCGGAACATGGCGTCCCGCAGCCCGAACACATCGGTGGCGGCGGCCAGTTCGTGCAGCAGGGCGAGCGTCTCGTCGTTCACCAGGTGCTTGGAGTAGTCGATGCGCAGATCACCGACGCGCAGGACGTACCGCTCCGCGCGTGCGGGGTCCGCGGCGAACAGCTCCCGCAGACTCGGCTGCTGGAAGGCCTCCGCGCGGTGGTCCTCCAGGGCCACCCACTCGGGGCGCCGGGTGAGCCGGGGGGTCTCAGACATGGGAGGGCGTCTCCTTGCCGGCCTCGCCCCGCAGGGCGATGGCGTACATCTCGTCGGCGTCGAGGCGCCGCAGCTCCTCGGCGATGAGTTCGGAGGTGGTGCGGACCTTCAGCGCCAGGGTGCGCGACGGCTGGTCCGGAAGGTGCAGCGTGGCCAGCGGGCCCTCGGGGCGGTCGATGACGATCTCGCCGTTCTCGGTGCCCAGCCGGACGCCCGTGACGACCGGGCCGGCCGTGACGACCCGCTCGGCGGTGACGTGCAGCCGGGCCTCCAGCCAGCGGGCCAGCAGCTCCGCGGCCGGGTTGTCGGCCTCGGCCTCCACGACCGCGGACACGATCGGCACCCGCGCCTGGTCCAGGGCGGCGGCCAGCATGGAACGCCACGGTGTGAGCCGGGTCCAGGCCAGGTCCGTGTCGCCGGGCGCGTAGTTGCGGGCGCGGGCCTCCATGTCGGCCAGCGGGTTCTCGGAGGTGTACAGGTCGGTGATCCGGCGCTGGGCGAGCGCGCCCAGCGGGTCCTTCGCCGGGTTCTCCGGCGCGTCCACCGGCCACCACACCACGACCGGGGCGTCCGGCAGCAGCAGCGGCAGTACCACCGAGTCGGCGTGCTCGGACACCTCGCCGTACATCCGCAGGACGACCGTCTCGCCGGTGCCCGCGTCGGCGCCCACCCGGACCTCGGCGTCGAGGTGGGAGCGGGTGCGGTCGCGCGGGGTACGGGCGTGCCGCTTGATGACGACCAGGGTGCGCGAGGGGTGCTCGTGCGAGGCCTCCTCGGCCGCCTTGATCGAGTCGTAGGCGTTCTCCTCGTCCGTGACGATGACCATCGTCAGGACCATGCCCACGGCCGGGGTGCCGATCGCCCGGCGGCCCTGGACCAGCGCCTTGTTGATCTTGCTTGCCGTGGTGTCGGTCAGGTCGATCTTCATGGCCTGCGCCAGCTCCGTCCGTCTCGTGCGAGCATCTCGTCCGCCTCCTCGGGTCCCCAGCTCCCGGCCGCGTACCGCGCCGGCCTGCCGTGCGTGTCCCAGTACTCCTCGATCGGGTCGAGGATCTTCCAGGACTCTTCCACCTCCTGGTGGCGGGGGAACAGGTTGGCGTCCCCGAGGAGGACGTCCAGGATGAGCCGCTCGTACGCCTCCGGCGAGGACTCCGTGAAGGACTCGCCGTACGCGAAGTCCATCGTGACGTCCCGGATCTCCATCGACGTGCCCGGCACCTTGGAACCGAAGCGGACCGTCATGCCCTCGTCCGGCTGCACCCGGATGACGATGGCGTTCTGGCCCAGCTCCTCGGTGGCCGTGGAGTCGAACGGGGAGTGCGGGGCCCGCTGGAAGACCACCGCGATCTCCGTGACACGCCGGCCCAGCCGCTTGCCGGTGCGCAGATAGAACGGCACGCCCGCCCAGCGCCGGTTGTCCACGTTCAGCCGGACGGCCGCATAGGTGTCGGTCTTGGAGGCCGGGTCGATGCCCTCCTCCTCGAGGTAGCCGCGCACCTTCGCGCCGCCCTGCCAGGCCGCCGCGTACTGGCCGCGCACGGTGTGCCGGCCCAGGTCCTCGGGCAGCTTGACCGCCTTGAGGACCTTCAGCTTCTCGGTGAGCAGCGACGCCGCGTCGAACGCGGCCGGCTCCTCCATCGCGGTGAGCGCCATCAGCTGCAGCAGATGGTTCTGGATGACGTCCCGGGCCGACCCGATGCCGTCGTAGTAGCCCGCGCGGCCGCCGATGCCGATGTCCTCGGCCATCGTGATCTGCACATGATCGACGTACGAGCGGTTCCAGATCGGTTCGAACATCTGGTTGGCGAAGCGCAGCGCCAGGATGTTCTGGACGGTCTCCTTGCCCAGGTAGTGGTCGATCCGGAAGACCTGCTCCGGGTCGAACACGTCGTGCACGATCGCGTTCAGCTCACGGGCGCTCGCGAGGTCGCGTCCGAACGGCTTCTCGATGACCGCGCGCCGCCACGACCCCTCCGGGGCGTCCGCCAGGCCGTGCCGCTTGAGCTGCTGCACGACCTTCGGGAAGAACTTGGGTGGCACGGACAGGTAGAAGGCGTAGTTCCCGCTGGTCCCGCGGGCCGCGTCCAGTTCGTGGACGGTGTCCCGCAGCTGCTTGAAGGCGGTGTCGTCGTCGAAGTCCCCCGGGATGAACCGCATGCCCTCGGCGAGCTGCTGCCAGACCTCCTCACGGAACTCGGTCCGGGCGTGCTCGCGCACCGAGTCGTGCACGACCTGTGCGAAGTCCTGGTCCTCCCAGTCCCGCCGGGCGAACCCGACCAGGGAGAAGCCCGGCGGCAGCAGGCCGCGGTTGGCGAGGTCGTAGACGGCCGGCATCAGCTTCTTGCGGGACAGGTCGCCGGTGACCCCGAAGATGACGAGCCCGGACGGGCCCGCGATCCGGGGGAGGCGGCGGTCGCGGGGGTCGCGAAGCGGGTTGTCCCAGTCGGAGGTCATTCTGCGTCAGCTCCCTTGCTGCCGAGCGACTTCTTCACGGCGTCCAACAGGTCCTGCCACGCCGCCTCGAACTTGGCGACGCCCTCGTCCTCCAACCGGGTGACGACGTCGTCGTAGGAGACCCCGAGGGCCTCCACCGCGGCCAGGTCGGCGCGGGCCCGCTCATAGCCGCCGGTCACCGTGTCACCGGTGATCTCGCCGTGGTCGGCGGTGGCGTCGAGCGTGGCCTCGGGCATCGTGTTCACGGTGCCCGGTGCGACCAGCTGGTCCACGTACAGAGTGTCCTTGTAGGAGGGATCCTTAACGCCCGTGGACGCCCACAGGGGGCGCTGCCGGTTCGCGCCGGCGGTCTCGAGGGCCGTCCAGCGCTCCGAGGCGAACACCCGCTCATAGGCCTCGTAGGCGAGCCGCGCGTTGGCGAGCGCCGCCCGGCCCTTGAGCGCCAGGGCCTCGTCGGTGCCGATCTCCGTGAGCCGGCGGTCGATGTCGGCGTCGACGCGGGAGACGAAGAACGACGCCACCGAGTGGACGACGGACAGGTCCAGGCCCTTCGCGGCCGCCTTCTCCAGGCCGGCCAGGTAGGCGTCCATGACCTCGCGGTAGCGCTCCAGCGAGAAGATCAGCGTGACGTTGACGCTGATGCCGGCCGCGACGACCTCGGTGATGGCGGGCAGCCCCGCCCTGGTCGCCGGGATCTTGATCATCACGTTGGGGCGGTCGACGAGCCAGGCCAACTGGCGGGCCTCGGCGACGGTGGCCGCCGTCTGGTGCGCGAGACGTGGGTCGACCTCGATGGAGACCCGGCCGTCCCGGCCGCCGGTGGCGTCGTACACGGGCCGCAGGACGTCCGCGGCGGCCCGTACGTCGGCCGTCGTCATCATCCGTACGGCCTCGTCCACGGTGACGCCCCGCACCGCGAGGTCGGTCAGCTGCTCCTCATAGCCCTCGCCGGAGCCGATCGCGGCCTGGAAGATGGACGGGTTGGTGGTGACGCCCACGACGTTCTTCTCCGCGACGAGCGCGGCGAGGTTGCCGGACTCGATGCGGCGGCGCGACAGGTCGTCCAGCCAGATGGAGACGCCCTCGTCGGACAGGCGCTTCAAGTTCGCCGCGGCGATGGTGGCTTCGGTGGTCACTGCGATCATCTTCTTTCTGCGTGCGGATCAACCGCGGGCGGCGGCGAGGGATTCCCGGGCGGCGGCGGCCACGCGCTCGGGCGTGAAGCCGTACTCGCCGAACAGGGTCTTGGCGTCGGCGGAGGCGCCGAAGTGCTCCAGGGAGACGATGCGGCCGGCGTCCCCGACGAACCGGTACCAGGTCAGGCCGATCCCGGCCTCGACGGCGACCCGGGCCTTGACGGCCGGCGGGAGCACGCTGTCGCGGTACTCGCGCGGCTGCTGCTCGAACCACTCCACGGACGGCATCGACACCACCCGGGTGCCGACCCCCTCCGCCTCCAGCAGCTCGCGCGCGGCGACGGCCAGCTGCACCTCGGAGCCGGTGGCGACGAGGACGACCTCAGGGGTCCCGGTGGAGGCGTCCCGCAGGACGTAACCGCCCTTCGCGGCATCCTCGTCGGGGGCATAGGTGGGCACCGCCTGGCGGGTCAGCGCCAGGCCGTGCGGGGCAGGGTCGGTGGAGTGCCGGCGCAGGATCTCCGCCCACACGATCGAGGTCTCGTTGGCGTCGGCGGGCCGGACCACGTTCAGACCCGGGATCGCGCGCAGCGCGGCCAGGTGCTCGACCGGCTGGTGCGTCGGGCCGTCCTCACCGAGACCGATGGAGTCGTGCGTCCACACGTACGTCACCGGCAGCTGCATCAGCGCGGACATGCGCACGGCGTTGCGCATGTAGTCGGAGAACACCAGGAACGTGCCGCCGTAGACACGGGTGTTGCCGTGCAGCGCGATGCCGTTCATCTCCGCGGCCATCGAGAACTCGCGGATACCGAAGTGGACGGTACGGCCGTACGGGTCCGCCTCCGGCAGCGGGTTGCCCACCGGCAGGAACGAACTGGCCTTGTCGATCGTCGTGTTGTTGGAGCCGGCCAGGTCGGCCGAGCCGCCCCACAGCTCCGGCAGGACCGGGCCGAGCGCCTGCAGCACCTTGCCGGACGCGGCACGCGTGGCGACCGCCTTGCCCTCCTCGAACACCGGCAGCGCGTCCTCCCAGCCGTCGGGCAGCCGGCCCGCGACGATGCGGTCGAACAGGCGGGCGCGCTCCGGCGACGCGGTCCGCCACGCGTCGAGCTCCTTGTCCCAGGCGGCGTGCGCCTCGGCGCCCCGGTCCAGGGCGCGACGGGTGTGCGCGAGGACGTCGTCGGCCACCTCGAAGCACTGCTCCGGGTCGAAACCGAGGACGCGCTTGGTGGCGGCGATCTCCTCGGCGCCGAGCGCGGAGCCGTGCGAGGCCTCCGTGTTCTGGGCGTTGGGGGCGGGCCAGGCGATGATCGTGCGCATCGCGATGATCGAGGGGCGGCCCGTCTCGGCCTTGGCCGCGCGCAGGGCCCCGTACAGGGCGGCCACGTCGATGTCGCCGTTCTCGGCCGGCGTGATGCGCTGCACGTGCCAGCCGTACGCCTCGTAGCGCTTGAGGACGTCCTCGGAGAAGGCGGTCGCGGTGTCGCCCTCGATGGAGATGTGGTTGTCGTCGTACAGGAAGACCAGGTTGCCGAGCCGCTGGTGGCCGGCGAGCGACGACGCCTCGGCGGACACGCCCTCCTGGAGGTCGCCGTCGGAGACGATCGCCCAGACGGTGTGGTCGAACGGGGACTCGCCCTCGGGTGCCTCCGGGTCGAACAGGCCGCGCTCGTAGCGGGCGGCCATGGCCATTCCGACGGCGTTGGCGACGCCCTGGCCGAGCGGACCGGTCGTCGTCTCGACGCCCGCCGTGTGCCCGTACTCGGGGTGGCCAGGGGTCTTCGACCCGTGCGTACGGAACGACTTGAGGTCGTCGAGGCTCAGTTCGTACCCGGCGAGGAAGAGCTGGGTGTAGAGGGTCAGCGAGGTGTGCCCGGGGGACAGGACGAAGCGGTCCCGGCCGGTCCACTCCGGGTCGGCGGGGTCATGGCGCATCACCTTCTGAAAGAGCGTGTACGCGGCCGGGGCCAGGCTCATCGCCGTGCCCGGGTGCCCGTTGCCGACCTTCTGCACGGCGTCCGCCGCCAGCAGCCGCGCCGTGTCGACGGCACGCCGGTCGAGTTCGGTCCATTCGAAGCTGTCCGGTGTCTGCGTGCTCATCTGAAGAAGTCCTCGATCGCGGTGGAAGTGGCTGGTCCAACGCGTTCAAAACTAAAAGTCTGACTTTTCACTGGGAAGGTCGGCGTGTGTCACGCTGTGGTGAAAGTGGGACACCGCGCGGGCCGCGGCGCACGGCTGAGCGGCCGCCCCGCACGACTGAGACGGCATGAGACGGACATGGTGGACACAACGGCCGAAGGCGGGCCAGGCGCCGGGAGAACCGGCCCGGGTGGGGCGGTGGGCTCGATCCGTGCCGGGGAGGCGGTCCGGACCGGGGAGACCGGGGACGCGATCCGGACCGGGGACACGGTGCGGACCGGGGACACGGTGCGGACCGGGGACACGGTGCGGACCGGGGACACGATGCGGACCGGGGACGCGATCCGCACCTTCCCCTTCCCGGTGGATCTGAGCGTCCTCGGCGTCGGCATCCAGGTCGGCCCGATGGGCGAGGGCCGCACCTGGCACGCCGACGCGCCCCTCGGCCGGGTGCACCGCATCGACTTCCACGTCGTGATGCTCTTCGACGAGGGACCCGTCCGGCACATGGTCGACTTCACCGAGCACGAGGCGCACGCCGGCGACCTGCTGTGGATCCGCCCCGGCCAGGTCCACCGGTTCGCGGCGAACGCCGACTACCGCGGCACCGTCCTGACGATGCAGCCCGGCTTCCTGCCCCGCTCCACCGTCGAGGCCACCGGCCTCTACCGCTACGACCTGCCGCCCCTGCTGCGCCCCGACGAGGCCCAGCTCGCCGCCCTGCGCGCGGCCCTCGCCCAGCTCCGCCGCGAGTACGAGGACTCCACGACCCTGCCGCTGAGCCTGCACACCGCCGTCCTGCGCCACTCCCTGACCGCGCTGCTGCTGCGCCTCTCCCACCTCGCCGTGAGCTCGGCGGCCACGCCCCGGCAGGGCGACACCACGTTCACGCTGTTCCGGGACGCCGTGGAACGCGGCTTCGCCACCAACCACAGCGTCAGCGCCTACGCCGACCAACTCGGCTACTCCCGCCGCACCCTCGTCCGCGCGGTCCGGGCCGCCACCGGCCAGACTCCGAAGGGCTTCATCGACCGGCGCGTGGTCCTGGAGGCGAAGCGCCTCCTGGCTCACACGGACATGCCGATCGGCCGGATCGGCGCGGCCGTCGGCTTCTCGGACGCGGCGAACTTCTCCAAGTACTTCCAGCAGCACACGGACACGACACCGGCGGCGTTCCGGGCGGAGCTCCGCTAGCGGACGCCTGGCGGTGGAGCCCGTCGTGGGGTCGTCCGGCACCGGACCGGCGCGCCGGGTTGACGGGAACGCCGCCCGCGCCTACGAGTCCTGCATGACCGACCCTCAAGCACCCACACCTGAACCGGCCCCCCACCCCACCGTGAGCCTCCTGGAACGCCTCGCCGAGAAGCTGGGCGGCCGGGCGACGGTCACCGCCGTCTACGGCGAACCCGTCACCGCCGAAGGCGTCACCGTCGTCCCCGTCGCCCGGGTCGCCTTCGGCCTCGGCGGCGGCACCGGACACTCGGTGGAGGGCGCCAGGACGAACGACGGCGGAGGCGGCGGGGGAGGGGTGGAGGCCCGCCCCCTCGGCTACATCGAGATCCGCGACGGCGTCACCACCTACAAACCGATCCGCGACCCCTGGGCCATGGCCGCGCCCGTCGCCGGAGGCCTGCTGCTGGGCGCCGCCCTCCCCAAACTGATCAGGGCGCTGCGCCGCCACCGCTGAACGCACAGCCGCCCCGCGAGACCGGACGGGACCTCGCGGGGCGGCACCGACACACGACTAATGCCCGAAGTTGAACCAGTTGACGTTGACGAAGTCGGCGGGCTGTCCGCTGGTGAAGGTGAGATACACGTCGTGCGTACCGGTCACCGCACCGATGTTCGCGGGAATGGTCCGCCACGACTGCCACCCGCCGGTGCTGCCCACCGCGAAACTGCCGACAGGCGCGTTCGCACGGCTGTCCAGGCGCACCTCCACCAGACCGCTGACCCCGCTCGCCGCACCGCTCGCCACCCGCGCGACGAACTGCCGTGCCGCCGACGACCCGAAGTCGACGCCTCGGTAGAGCGCCCAGTCCCCGTTGGCGAGGGCCCCGATGTTCTGTCCGCCGCCCGTGTCCGACGTC
This sequence comes from Streptomyces nigra, assembly GCF_003074055.1. Classification (NCBI taxonomy): domain Bacteria; kingdom Bacillati; phylum Actinomycetota; class Actinomycetes; order Kitasatosporales; family Streptomycetaceae; genus Streptomyces; species Streptomyces nigra. The sequence continues at coordinate 6,335,935 of NZ_CP029043.1, forward strand.
GACTCCGTGTAGACGCCGCTCTGTCCGTCGAACGACTCGGCCTGGATGGCGCTGTAGGCGTCACGGTTGCCCGTCGGCGGCGGTGTCGTACCGCCCCCGCCGGACGTCAGCACCTGGACGTAGTCGACGACCATGGAGTGCCCCGGCTGCGTCCCGCCGTCCGGGCCCCCGCCGAAGGCGTCCGGGAAGCCTCCGCCCATGGCCACGTTGAGGATGATGAAGTACCCGTGGTTGGTGGCGTTGGCCCAGGTCGTCGCGTCGACCTGGTGGGCGCGCACGGTGTGGAAGTTGACGCCGTCGAGGTAGAAGCGGATCTCCTCGACGCTCGTGGAGCGGTCCCACTCCAGCCGGTAGGTGTGGAAGCCCGCCTGGCAGGTCGTACCGGAACAGGTCGTGTTGCCGCCGATCCCGCTGTTCTCGTTGCACGGGCCGCCCGGAGCGGTGCCGCAGTGCATGGTGGCGAACACCGTGTTCATGCCCTGGGTGTTCTCCATGATGTCCAGCTCGCCGACGCCGGGCCAGTTCCAGTAGTTGCCCCGGTAGGGCGCGCCCAGCATCCAGAACGCCGGCCAGTAGCCCTTGGCGGCGGCCCCCGTCACGTTCGGCACCTGGATCCGGGCCTCGACGCGGAGCTTGCCGCCCGACGGGGGCTGGAAGTCGGTGCGGTTGGTCTCGATCCGCCCGGAGGTCCAGCGGCCCGCCCCGTCCCGGCGCGGTGTGATGCGCAGATTGCCGTTGCCGTCGAGCGAGACGTTGTCGGTGCTGCTCGTCATCGTCTCGATCTCGCCGGTGCCCCAGTTGGCGGGGCCGCCGGGGTAGCCCGTGCCGGTGTCGTAGCGCCAGTTCGAGGTGTTCACACCGGAGCCGGCGGGGCCGGTGAAGTCGTCGAGGAAGACCTGGGTCCAGCCCGACGGGGGCGTGGGCGCGGAGGCGCTGGCGGACGGGACGACGACACCGGCGGCGGCCGCCGCCAGACCGAGGGTGCCGAGCACGGCCACGACCGCCCGCCGGACGGAGCGGCGTCTTGGGGGCATGCCTGAGAGTTCGCTCATGGGGGGTGCCTCTCGGGTGAGGAGTGGGGAGTGGAGAGGTGGCTGAATCTCACCCTGAGAGCGCTCTCACGGTGAGGGTGAGGTCAATGTGCTCTCCGGAGTGCGGGTCGTCAAGAGATGAAGCACGCAAATCCCAGGCACCACGGCCAGGTTCACTGTGTGAAGCCGTGACACGGACTCGGCGGCGCCGTACTGGCTCCGACCGGCTGCCGGACGACCCCTACGGCTCCGGCCGCCACCCGAGCCCCCGGGAGATCCCGCGCGCCGCCAGCCGTACGGCGGGGGCCAGCACCGGGACCTGCGCGTCGGCGTACGGCACGACGACCGACACGGCGGCGACCACCGCACCGGCGGGATCACGGACCGGGGCGGCGACGGACAGGGCGTCCTCGGTGACCTGGCGACTGCTCACCGCCACCCCGGTACGGCGCACCTCGGCCAACATGCGGCGCAGCCGCGCCGGTTCGGTGACGGTGTACGGCGTGAACGAGGCGAGCGGTCCGGCACAGTACGCCTCCTGGTCCTCCGCCCCGCCGTGCGCGAGCAGCGCGAGCCCGACGCCGGTGGCGTGCAACGGCCAGCGCGCGCCGACCCGGATATGCACTCCGACCGCCGAACGCCCCGACAACCACTCGATGTAGACGACCTCGCCCCCGTCGCGCACCGCCAACTGCACGTTCTCGTGCGTCGCTTCGTACAGGTCCTCCAGATAGGGCAACGCGATCTGCCGCAACGCCGGCCCGCGCGGCGCGATCGCCGCGAGCTCCCACAGCCGCAGTCCCACGTGATAAAGCCCCCGCTCGTCCCGCTCCAACGCCCCCCACTCCGCGAGAGCGCCCACCAGCCGATGCGCGGTACTCAGACTCAGCCCGGCCCGCCGCGCGATATCCGTGAGACTCAGCGCGGGATGCTCGAGATCGAACGCCCCCAGGACGGAAAGAAGACGGGCGGGGGCGGAACGGGGGCTGTCAGGCGTGACGATGAGGGGCTCCCTGGTCGAGGTCCCGGGCGGGTGGAGTCCGGGCGCGCGACCGTCACGGAGCGGGCCGTGGGAGCCGACTGCCCGAGAGCCCCATCCTGGCCGACGGTCCGGCCGCCGTGAAGGTCACGGAGGCCGGCCCGCCGCACACGCGGTCAGCCTTCGCCCAGCACCCAGCTCCACCGATGCACCCCCGGCGCCACCAGATAGCCCGGTGACGTGTCGGGGCCGCACGACGCCGTCCCCAGCCCTCGGTGGGCCGCGTCGACGTGGACCACACAGCCCGGGCGGGGGACCAGTTCGTCGTGGTGGGCGGCCGCCGAGAGGTCGGTGGCGCGGTAGCGGGTCACCGACACCTGGCGCGGCTCGTCCAGCCTGATCCGTAGCCCGCCCGACTCCGGGCCCGACAGGGTGAAGTGGCGGACACCGTGCCGGCCGCCGCTCTCCTGGGGGCGCAGGTACGGCGTGAACAACTCGTCCACGGGGAGGGCGTGGTGGCCCACCGGCGCCCCCGCCGCGCGGTCGGGGTACGACTCCCACGGGCCCTGGCCGAACCACTCCAGGCGGTCCAGCCCGGCGACCGTCTCGAAGACCGTGCCGACCCTCGCCACGTCGGCGAACTCCGGTGGCAGTTCCGCCTCCTCCTCGACCCGTACGCCGCCCGCCACCGGCGTCAGCACCTGTCGGTGCCGTACGTCGGCCGGGCCTCCCGTGTAGACGGCCTCCACCGTGATCCGGCCGTGCTCCTCGCGGACCGAGACGACCTTGCGGGACAGGGCGTTCAGGCCCCAGGCGCGCCAGCGGTCGGCCATGCCGCCGATCTCGTCGTTGTCGGTGGGCGCCCGCCGGAGGGTGAGGGTGGGGGGTGCCGTCAGCAGGGGGTGGCGGAGGAAGCCCTCGTCGTCCACCTGCACCACCCCGCTCACCGGTGGCACGGACACCGGGGCCGGGCCGCGCAGACACACCTGCGGCACACACAGTTCCGTGCCGCTCGGTGCCCACGGCTGGTCCTCCGCCACCGTCACCCGGAGCGTCAGCCACGCCTCGCCGCCCTCCTCCGGCAGTTCGAAGGGCAGGGGTACGGCGGCCGTCCGGCCGGGGCGCAGATCGGGCAGGTCCGCCGGGGGGTACAGCGTCGTGCCGTCGGCCAGGTCCAGGCGCCACTCGCCCGTCAGCCAGTCCAGGGTTCGGAAGTGCTGGTGGTTGCCGATCACGACACCCTCCTGCTCCACGCCCTCGATCCGTACCGGCGCCGCTGTCTCACGGTGCTCGTACAGGGCCGGCTTGGGGGCGCGGTCGGGGAAGACCACGCCGTCCGCGATGAACGGGCCGTCGTGGACGCGTTCGCCGAAGTCGCCGCCGTAGGCCCAGCGGTGGCCGGGTGGGGCGACGCCGTCGCCCCGGAGCGCCGGGCCCGTGCGGCCGGCCGGGCGGCCGTCGCTCAGGTGTTGCAGGATGCCGTGGTCCCAGAACTCCCAGATGAAGCCGCCCTGGAGGCCCGGTGTGGACTCCACGGCCGCCCAGAAGTCGGCGAGCGTGCCGTTGCTGTTGCCCATCGCGTGGGAGTACTCGCACTGGATGAGCGGCCGGGTCTGGCGGCCCGAGCGGGCGTGCGCCACGCACTCCTCGATCGGTGCGTACATCGGGCAGGCGATGTCGGAGGCGTCGTCCGTCGCCGCCCAGTCGAGCTTCGCGGCCCCCTCGTACTGGAGCGGGCGCGTCGGGTCGTGGTGGCGGACCCAGCCGGCCGCCGCGTCGTGGTGGGCGCCGTAGTCGGACTCGTTGCCCAGCGACCAGACGACGACCGACGGGTGGTTCTTGTCCCGCAGCACCATGCGCGATACCCGGTCGACGAAGGCGTTCAAGTAGCGCGGGTCGTCGGCGATCTCGTGCGCGTGGTCGTGTGACTCGATGTCGGCCTCGTCGACGACGTAGAAGCCGAGTTCGTCGGCGAGGCCGTACAGCGCGGGGTCGTTCGGGTAGTGGGCGGTGCGGATCGCGTTGAAGCCGAAGCGTTTGAGGAGGAAGAGGTCGGCGCGCATGTCGTCGGGGGACACCGTTCGGCCGGTCGAGGGGTGGAAGTCGTGTCGGTTCACGCCTCGGACGTAGATCCGTTCCCCGTTGACCAGGAGGTCCCTGCCCACGATCTCCACGTCCCGGAAGCCGACCCGGTGCCGGGAGGTGTCGGCGACCGTGCCGTCGGCTCGGTGCAGTCGGATGGTCAGGGGGTACAGGGCGGGGGTCTCCGCCGTCCACGGGCGTACCTCCGGCACCGTCGTCGTCAGGCGGGCCTCGCCCAGGAACGTCGAGACCCGCTCGTCCTCGGCGTTGAGCCGGTCGAACTCGGCGTCCTGGGCGAGGGAAAGGCCGTCGAGGTCGCCGGTCAGATACCAGCCGTCCGGGAGCGTGCCCCGCGCGTCCCGCACCTGGCAGTCGACGCGGAGTTCGCCGTCGCGCCGCGCGCGCACCGTGACGTCGGCCAGGTGCAGCGGGTCGGTGGCGTACAGCAGGACGGAGCGGGTGAGGCCGCCGTGCCACCACTGGTCCTGGTCCTCGATGTGCGAGGCGTCGGACCATTTGACGACGGTCAGTCGTACGGTCGTCCGCGCGCCGGGACGCACCAGTGCCGTCAGGTCGAACTCGGCGGCCAGGTGGGAGTCCTTGGAGACGCCCACGGGCCGGCCGTCCACGTGGACCAGCAGCACGCTCTCGGCCGCGCCGACCTGGAGCACGATCCGGCGTCCGGCCCAGCCGGCCGGCACGTCCACCTCACGCTCGTACACCCCGGTCGGGTTGGCGGCGGGGGAGTGTGGCGGGATGTCGGGGAACGGCATCGTGACGTTGGTGTACTGCGGCAGGTCGCCGCTGTCCTGGACGGTCCAGGCGCCCGGCACGTACGCCGTCGACCAGGCACCGCCGACCGGCGCGTCCGGAGCGGGCAGCAACTGGAAACGCCAGTCGCCGTCCAAGGGGATGGCTTCGGCACGCCGGTCGACGGCGTTCATGGGGAGGCGGTTCCAGGAGGTCAGCTCGGGCGCCTCCCAGGGGCGCAGCGCGATCAAGGGATCGGGGGAGGAGGTCATCCGCGGACGGCTCCCTTGGCGAGGTCGCCGATGATCTGCCGGGCGCCGACCGCGAAGACGATCAGCAGCGGGATCAGGGCGAGGACGGCGCCGGTCATCACCATGCCGTAGTCGGTGGTGCCGTGGGTCCCGTTGAGCTGGGAGAGCGCGACCTGGAGGGTGACGTTGTCCGGGTTGGTGAGGGCGATCAGGGGCCAGGCGTAGTCGTTCCACTGGCTCATGAAGGTGAAGATGCCGAGGAACGCGAGCCCGGGGCGGACCACCGGGAGCGCGACGTGCCAGTACTGCCGCAGGAAGTTCGCGCCGTCCAGCCGGGAGGCGTCGAGCAGTTCGTCGTGGATGGCGCTGCGCATGTACTGGCGCATCCAGAAGATGCCGAAGGCGTTGGCGGCGGCCGGCACGATCAGCGAGGTCATCGAGCCGATCCAGCCGAGCTTCGCCATGATCACGAACTGCGGGATCGCGGCCATCTGCGCCGGGACCATGAAGATCAGCATGAGCAGCGCGAACAGCGCGTTCTTGCCGGGGAACTCGAACTTGGCGAAGACGAAGGCGGCGAGCGAGTCGAGGAACAGCACCAGGAACGTCACCACGGTGGCGACCAGCAGCGAGTTCGCCATCGACCCGAAGAAGTCGACCGTGTCGAACAGGTGGCGGACGTTCTCCGTGAAGTGCGAGCCCGGCAGCAGCTTCGGCGGGTACGAGAAGATCTCCGACGAGGTGTGCGTCGACATGATCACGGCCCAGTAGAACGGGAAGGCCGACAGCAGCACACCGGCGATCAGGGACGTGTGCAGCGCGATGCCCCGGCGTCCGGAGCCCTTGATGGATGCCATGTCGCGGCCTTCCTACTGTTCGCCCCGGCGCTGCACCAGGCGCCAGTTGATGATGGAGAAGAGGACGACGACCAGGAAGATGCCCCACGCCACGGCGGCGCCGTACCCGAAGTCGTTGTTGTCGAAGGTCTGCTGGAAGAAGTAGAGGACCATCGTCCGGCCGGCGTGGTCCGGGCCGCCCGAGAACGTGGACTCGTTGGCGGTGGTCTGGAGCAGCACCTGCGGTTCGGAGAAGCTCTGCAGTCCGGTGACCGTCGAGACGACGAGCACGAACAGCAGCGTCGGCCGCAGCAGCGGCAGCGTGATCCGGAAGAAGGTCTGCACGGGACCGGCGCCGTCGATACGGGCCGCCTCGTACAGGTCGCCGGGGATCGTCTGGAGCCCGGCGAGGAAGATGATCGCGTTGTAGCCGGTCCACTGCCAGGTCATCAGGGTGGCGATGGCGACCTTGATGCCCCACGGGGTGTTCAGCCAGGCCACCTGGTCCAGGCCGACCGCCTGCAGAAGGGCGTTCACCAGGCCGAAGTTGGTGGAGAAGACCGACCCGAACACGATGGCGACGGCGACGACGGAGGTGACGTTCGGCAGGAAGTACGCGAACCGGTAGGCGTTCTTGAAGCGGACCGCCGAGTTGAGCATCACGGCCGTCACCATCGCCAGGAAGATCATGGGGAAGGTGGCGAGCGCCCAGATGATCAGGGTGGTGCCGATCGACTGCCAGAAGTCGGTGTCGGTGAACAGGTACTGATATTGCGTCAGGCCCGCCCATTCCATCGAGCCCAGGCCGTCCCAGCGGTGCAGGGAGAGATAGAGCGAGAAGCCGACGGGGATCAGGCCGAAGGCCAGGAAGAGCAGATAGAAGGGGGAGATCGCGGCGTAGAGGTGCCAGTGCTTGCGCCAGCCGGTTCGCGGCGGGGCTGTGGCGGGGCGTGGCCGGTCCACGGCGGGCGGGGTCTGCTCGGCGACAACCATCAGAAGGTCACCCCCAGGTGCTTGGCGATGCGCCGGCACTTGCCCATGGCGTCCTCCCAGGCCTTCGCGGGGTCCTTGCCGAGGACGCCGACGTTCTTGATCTCGTCCCGGATCGGCTGCCCGAGCGCGATGTCGTAGGGGCTGTTGAAGGCGACCGGGATCTTCTCCGCGGCCGGCCCGAAGACGTCCATGGTGATCTGCCCGCCGAAGAACGGGTCCGGCTCCCGCAGCTTCGGCATCCCGTACGACGCCGGGGTCGACGGGAACAGACCGGCGTCGACGAAGCCCTGCGCCTGGTTCCGCGCGTCGAGCATCCAGCTGATGATCTCGAACGCCCGCTCGGGCTCCCGGCACGCCTTCGTGATCGCCAGGAAGGAGCCGCCGACGTTGGACGGGCCGCCCGGGCAGTCGGCCACCCGCCAGCGGCCCTTCGTCTTCGGATAGGCGAGCTTGAGGTCGCCCGCGGCCCAGGAGGCGTTGAGCTGACTGGGCAGCGTGCCCTTCTCGGTGGCCGAGATGGAGTCGGGGGTGCCCGCCACGATGTCCGACACGATGCCGCGCCGCTTGGCCTCCACGGCCCGGTCCCAGCAGGCGCGCACATGCGGGCCGTCCCCGATGAAGTGCCGGTCCTCGTCGACGAACCGGGTGGTGCCCTGCCCGATCGACATCTCGAAGACGCTGACGACGTCGGTCAGGATGTAGGTGCCGGGCAGTCGCTTCTTCAGCCGCTCACCGGCCGCGAAGAACTTCTCCCAGGTGTCCAGCTCCCGCGAGACGTCCGCGGCTTCGTGGGGCAGGCCGCCCCGCTCGTAGACGGCGGGCTGGTAGTAGTGCACGACCGGGCCGACGTCGATGGGCAGACCGATGAGGCTGCCGTCCGGCGCGACGGCCTGCTGCCACTTCCAGTCCAGGTACCGGTCCTTGAGCTTCTCGGCGCCGAGTGTGCGCAGGTCCACGAACTGGTCGGCGTTCGGGAGGTAGGACGCCATGTCCTCGCCCCGCAGCCCGGCGATGTCCGGGATGTGGGCCCGGCCGGCCAGCGTGGTGATCAGCTTGGAGCGGTAGTAGCCGCCGATCTGGATGGCGTCGAGGTCCACGGAGCCGCCGTACCGCGCCTTGGCCTTTTTCACGACCGTGTCGCTCAGGCCGCCGCTCCAGTACCACAGGACCATGTTCCGGCCGGTGGAGCCGGTCGGTACGGCACAGCCGGACGCCAGGCCGCCCAGCGCGGTGGCGGCCGTACCGGCCAGGCCCGCGCGCAGCAGGCCTCTTCGTGAGAGCCGCACAGCTCCCACCGCCTTTCGGATCTGTTCGGGACTTCGCAGGGAGGGGGTGTGGGGTGGGTGGGTCAGTGCCGCGGTGCGGGCGGGGTGACGGGCGGATACGCGACCGGCGGCCCGGGGTCGTCCGGGAGCCGGTCGGCGAGGAAGCCGTACGCCTTCCGCAGTCCGGGGTCGGTCAGGGAGCGCCACCAGCGGTCGACGCCGTACCAGCCGGGCGCCGCGAGCGCCCCGCCCGGGTGGCCGACCGAGAGGCCGGCGGCGAGGACGGCGAAGCGCAGACGCTCCTCCAGCGGCCAGCCGCCGAGGGAGGCCGCGACGAAGCTCGCCCCGAAGACGTCCCCGGCACCCGTCGGGTCGAGGACATCGATGTCAAGGGCGGGCACGTCGGCGTACTCGCCGGTCGTCTGGTCCACGGCGACGGCGCCCCGGCCGCCGCGGGTCACCACGGCCACCGGCACCAGTTCGGCGAGCTCCTTCAGCGCGGCGGACGCGCTGCCGGTGCGGGTGTACGCCATGGCCTCGGCCTCGTTGGGGAGGAACGCGTGGCACAGGGAGAGCTGGTCGAGGAGATCCCGGGGCCACTGTCCCGTGGCGTCCCAGCCGACGTCGGCGTACACCTGGGTGCCGTGCGCGGCGGCCTCGGCGAGCCAGGCGCGGGGCTCCGGCTCCAGATGCACGAGGGCCGTGCGCGCCGGGGGCGGGTCGGCCATCAGCGCGTCCTGGCTGTACGGGGGTTCCTGGCCGTGCGTGACGAGGGCCCGGTCGCCGCCGTAGGCCAGGGAGACGGTGACCGGGGTGGGCCGGCCGCCGGCCGTGCGGGACAGCGAGAGGTCGATGCCCTCCTGGGCGCCGAGGACGTCCCGGCAGTGGACGCCGTACAGGTCGTCGCCGAAGACGGTCGCGAGCGAGGTGCGCAGACCGAGGCGGGCGGCGGCGACCGCGAGGTTGGCGATGCCGCCGGGGCCGCAGCCCATGCCCTCCGTCCAGACCTCCTCGCCCGGGGTGGGCGGTCCGCCGAGCCCGGTGAGGACGAGGTCGTAGAAGAGCAGCCCGGTCAGCAGCACATCGGGCCGGTCGTCGTCCACGGATGCGTCCTCTCGCTCGGAGCTCCCCCGGAGGAGAGATCGTCAGAACTGTTCATTTCGGTGACCGGAATCGTGCGCCGCTCGGCGCGATTGGTCAATACCCGAGCAGAAATGAGCATGGCGTTGATTGAAAATGACGAGTAGTGTTCACGCCGTGCTGGCAGAACGACGACACCAACTCATCCTGCGGGCCCTGCGCTCCGGCGGGCCCGCGGCCGTGACCGATCTCTCGGAGCAACTGGGCGTCAGCCCCGCCACCGTCCGGCGCGACCTGGTCAAGCTGGAGGAGGACGGCTTGCTCACCCGGGTGCACGGCGGCGCCGTGGCGGACGAGGGCGACCAGCCCTTCGCCGAGGTCGCCGAGGTGCGGGTGCCCGAGAAGGACGCCATAGCGGCGCACGCGGCCGCGATGGTCGAGGACGGTCAGTCGGTGCTGCTGGACATCGGCACCACGGCCTTCCGGCTGGCCCGGCAGCTGCACGGCCGCCGCCTCACCGTGATCACCAGCAATCTGGTGGTCTACGAGGAACTCGCCGACGACGACGGCATCGAGCTGGTGCTGCTCGGCGGCATGGTCCGCCGCGAGTACCGCTCCCTCGTCGGCTTCCTCACCGAGGACAACCTCCGCCAGCTCCACGCCGACTGGGTCTTCCTCGGCACCAGCGGAGTGCGGCCCGGCGGGCAGGTGATGGACACGACCGTCGTCGAGGTACCGGTGAAACGGGCCATGATCAAGGCCGGCGCCAAGGTCGTCCTGCTCGCGGACGCGACGAAGTTCCCCGGCCAGGGCATGGCCAAGGTGTGCGGTCCCGAGGACCTGGACGTGGTGGTGACGAACGCGCCGGTCGACACGGCGACACGGTCCTCCTTCGAGGAGGCCGGCGTCGAGGTCGTCGTGGCGGGAAAGGTGCAGACGTGAGGCTGACGATTCTGGGCGGCGGAGGATTCCGCGTACCGCTCGTGTACGGCGCGCTCCTGACGGACCACGCCGAGGGCCGGGTCACCCGGGTCGTGCTGCACGACCTGGACGCCGGCCGGCTGGACGCCGTGACCCGGGTGCTCGCCGAACAGGCCGCCGGGGTGCCCGACGCCCCCGAGGTCACCGCCACCACCGACCTCGACGAGGCGCTGCGCGGCGCCGACTTCGTCTTCTCCGCGATCCGCGTCGGCGGCCTGGAGGGCCGCGCGAACGACGAACGGGTCGCGCTCGCCGAGGGCGTCCTCGGCCAGGAGACGGTCGGCGCGGGCGGCATCGCCTACGGCCTGCGCACGGTCCCGGTCGCCGTCGACATCGCGCGCCGCGTGGCCCGGCTCGCGCCCGACGCCTGGGTCATCAACTTCACCAATCCCGCCGGACTGGTCACCGAGGCCATGTCCCGCCACCTCGGCGACCGCGTCATCGGCATCTGCGACTCCCCGGTCGGCCTCGGCCGCCGTATCGCCCGCGTGCTCGGCGTGAAGAACCCCGGTGAGGCGTGGATCGACTACGTCGGCCTCAACCACCTCGGCTGGGTGCGCGGCCTGCGCGTCGCCGGCCGGGACGAACTCCCGCGCCTGCTCGCCGATACGGAGCTGCTCGGCTCCTTCGAGGAGGGCAAGCTCTTCGGCACCGACTGGCTGCGCTCGCTCGGCGCCATCCCCAACGAGTATCTGCACTACTACTACTTCAACCGGGAGGCCGTGCGCGCCTATCAGGAGGCCGAGCGGACCCGCGGCGCCTTCCTGCGCGACCAGCAGGCCGGGTTCTACGACCGCATGCGCGACCCGGACGCCCCCGCCCTGGAGGTCTGGGACCGCACCCGCGCCGAGCGCGAGGCCACCTACATGGCGGAGAACCGGGAGACGGCCGGCGCCGGCGAACGCGACGCCGACGACCTGTCCGGAGGGTACGAGAAGGTGGCGCTCGCGCTGATGCGGGCCATCGCGCGGGACGAGCGCACCACCCTGATCCTCAACGTCCGCAACCAGCACACCCTGTCGGTGCTCGACGCCGACGCCGTCATCGAGGTGCCCTGCCTGGTCGACGCCAACGGCGCCCACCCGGTCGCCGTCGCCCCGCTGCCCGACCACGCCACCGGCCTCGTCTGCTCGGTCAAGGCCGTCGAACGCGAGGTGCTGGCCGCCGCCGAGTCCGGCTCGCGCACCACGGCCGTCAAGGCGTTCGCGCTGCACCCCCTGGTCGACTCGGTGGGCGTGGCCCGCCGCCTGGTCGAGGGCTACACCTCCGTCCACCCGGGCCTCGCCTACCTCACCCAATAATTCCGCCCCCGTTCTCTGCCTCCCTGGAGACCCTGATGCACGACGAACGCCGCCGGATCGAGGAGCGCGTCGAGCGCGTCCACACCCAGCGCATCAAGCCCGCGATCTACGCGGCCGCCGTCCCGTTCGAGGTGGAGGCCTGGCAGGCCCCGGGCGAGCCGGTCCCCTTCGAGGAGGCCGCGGCCGCGCCCTACACGCCCTTCGCCACCGGCACCCCGTGGGGGCCGCCCTGGGGCACCACCTGGTTCCGGATGCGCGGCCGGGTGCCCGCCGAGTGGGCCGGGCGGCGCGTCGAGGCGGTCATCGACCTCGGCTTCGTCGGCGACTGGCCCGGCAACCAGGCCGAGGGCCTCGTGCACCTCGCCGACGGCCGCCCCCTGAAGGCCGTCAACCCGCTCAACCAGTACGTGCCCATCGGCAACCCGGCCGCGGGCGGCGAGGACGTCCACTACCTCGTCGAGGCCGCCTCCAACCCCGACATCCTCGCCGACGGCTTCGCCCACCCCACCCCGCTCGGCGACGTCCGCACCGCCGGCGACCAGCCCCTCTACACCTTCCGGCGCGCCGACCTCGCCGTCCTCGACGAGGAGGTCTGGCACCTCGACCTCGACCTCGCGGTGCTGCGTGAACTCATGGTCCACCTCGGCGAGCACGAGCCGCGCCGGCACGAGATCCTGCACGCCCTCGACCGCGCCATGGACACCCTCGACCTGGACGACGTGTCCGGCAGCGCGCCCGCCGTCCGCGAGGTGCTCGCACCGGTCCTGGCCAGGCCCGCGCACGCCAGCGCGCACACCGTCTCCGGCGTCGGGCACGCGCACATCGACTCCGCGTGGCTGTGGCCCATCCGCGAGACCAAGCGCAAGACGTCCCGCACCTTCTCCAACGTCACGTCTCTCGCCGACGAGTACGAGGAGTTCGTCTTCGCCTGCTCGCAGGCCCAGCAGTACGAGTGGGTGCGCGACAACTACCCGCACGTGTGGGCCCGTATCCAGGAGTCGGTGAAGAAGGGCCAGTGGGCGCCGGTCGGCGGCATGTGGGTCGAGGCCGACGGCAATCTGCCCGGCGGCGAGGCCCTCGCCCGCCAGCTGATCCACGGCAAGCGGTTCTTCATCGAGCACTTCGGCGTCGAGACCAAGGGCGTGTGGCTGCCCGACTCCTTCGGCTACACCGCCGCCTACCCGCAGCTCGCCAAGCTCGCCGGCAACGAGTGGTTCCTCACCCAGAAGATCTCCTGGAACCAGACCAACAAGTTCCCCCACCACACCTTCTGGTGGGAGGGCATCGACGGGACCCGCATCTTCACGCACTTCCCGCCCGTCGACACCTACAACGCCTGCTTCAGCGGCGAGGAGATGGACCGCGCCGTCCGCAACTACCAGGAGAAGGGCGGCGGCACCCGCTCCCTCGCCCCGTTCGGCTGGGGCGACGGCGGTGGCGGCCCCACCCGAGAGATCATGGAGCGGGCCCGCCGGCTCGCCGACCTGGAGGGCTCGCCCAAGGTCGTCGTCGAGCACCCGGACGCGTTCTTCGCCAAGGCCCGCGCCGAGTACGAGGACGCCCCCGTCTGGAACGGCGAGCTCTACCTGGAGCTGCACCGCGCCACCTACACCTCTCAGGCCCGCACCAAGCAGGGCAACCGGCGCAGCGAGCACCTGCTGCGCGAGGCCGAGCTGTGGGCGACGACGGCCGCTCTGCACGCGCCGGGCCACACCTACCCGTATGAGAAGCTGGACCGGCTCTGGAAGACGGTCCTGCTGCACCAGTTCCACGACATCCTGCCGGGCTCCTCGATCGCCTGGGTGCACCGCGAGGCCGAGGCCGAGTACGCCCGGGTCGCCCGGGAGCTGGAGGAGCTGACCGCCGAGGCGGTGGCCGCGCTCGGCGGGGGAGGGGCCCGCGTCTTCAACACGAGCCCGTTCGACCGCGCCGAGGTGGTCCGCACCCCCGAGGGCACGCCCGCCTACGTCACCGTCCCCGCGAACGGCAGCGCGCCCCTCGAGGCGACGGAGCCCGAGCGGCCCGTCACCGTCTCCGGGCGCGTCCTCGACAACGGCCTGGTCCGCGTCGAGATCGCCGAGGACGGCACCCTGTCCTCCGTGTTCGACCTGCGGGCCGACCGCGAGGTGCTCGCCGGTGCCGGCAACCTGCTGCGCCTGCACACCGACCTGCCCAACTACTGGGACGCCTGGGACATCGACAAGCACTACCGCAACCGCTACCGCGAGCTGCGGGAGACCGAGTCGGTCACCGTCGTCGAGGACGGCCCCCTCCTCGGCGCCGTCCGGGTCACCCGCGCCTTCGGCAAGGGCTCCACGATCACCCAGACGATCACGCTGCGGGCCGGCAGCCCGCGGATCGACTTCGCCACCGAGATCGACTGGCACGAGGCCGAGAAGATCCTCAAGGCGGGCTTCCCGGTGGACATCCGCGCCCCGCACTCCTCCGCCGAGATCCAGTTCGGGCACGTCCAGCGGCCCACGCACACCAACACCACCTGGGAGGCCGCCCGTTTCGAGGTCTCCGGTCACCGCTGGGTGCACCTCGCCGAGCCCGGCTACGGCGTCGCCGTCGTCAACGACTCGACGTACGGGCACGATGTGACCCGCACGGTCCGCGAAGACGGCGGTACGACGACCCGCGTCAGCCTCAGCCTGGTCCGCGCCCCGCGCATCCCCGACCCCGAGGCCGACCAGGGCATGCACCGGTTCACCTACGCGCTGCTGCCCGGCGCGAGCATCGAGGACGCCGTCGCCGAGGGCTACGCCCTCAACCTGCCGCTGCGGGTGGCGGGCGCGGCGGGCGCGCCCGAGCCGGTGGTGTCCGTGGACGGCGACGGGATCACGGTCGAGGCCGTCAAGCTGGCCGACGACCGCTCCGGCGACGTCGTCGTCCGGCTCTACGAGTCCCGGGGCGGACGGGCGGAGGGTGTGCTGCGCACCGGTTTCCCGCTGGCCGGCGCGCAGATCACGGATCTGCTGGAGCGGCCCCTGGAGACGGTCGGCACGGACGGCGGGGTGCCGGTCTCCCTGCGCCCCTTCCAGGTGCTGACCCTGCGGCTCCGGCGGGGCGCCGAGGGCTGACCTCTGGGAAACACCTTCGGGCCGGCCGGCCGCCACCCCCGTGACAGCGCCGGCCGGCCCGAAGCCCCCGTGCTTCCCCCCGTCGGTCCCCCGTGATCCCCCGTGATTCCCCCGTAGGACCCCCCGTCGGCCTTGCTCAGTGTCATGAGCGCGCGAGGGGCCGTCTGATACACCCACGCCGGAAGATTCTTTCTCCGGCGTGGGTGATCTCGCGTGGGCGATCGGTGTGGGTGATCGGGACTCAGCCGGTGAAGCCGGCCGTGATCGACGTGAACTGCCAGGTGCTCTGGCTGATGCCGGAGCAGTTGCTCGTCACACCGCCGCCCGGGCAGGGCCGGTCGCGGTTGACCGACCAGAACGCGAGCCGCGCGATGTGCTTGGAGTTCGCCCAGTCGCGGATCAGCGTCCAGGTCCCGGGCGAGGTCAGCTCCTGCTGGTCGGACAGCCCGTTCATGCCGGAGATGCCGAGGTGGGCGGAGGCGGTGGCGTCGTCCCAGCCGAACGTCGACTTCAGCTTGGTCTTCAGCCCCTCGGCCGCGCTCACGGTGCTGCCGTACATGTCGGCGCCGCCGCCGAAGTCGAACGGCATGATCGTGAAGACGTCGATGTCCGCGTTCAGCGCCTTGGCCTGCTCGATCAGCCGGTTGCCGCAGGTGCTGAGAGGTGCGCTGAACAAAATGGTATGGACCAATTCCGCTGTCAAGCACTCACGCGGGATTGGTCCATACCGATGGCATACCGCCGGGGTCCTGCAGGCGTCCTACAGAGGCAGAGCCGCCCCGGTCTGGACGGAGCCGGGCTGCGCGGGCGCGGGCACCGCGGGGAGCAGCGGCGCCTCCGTCTCCGGGCGCTGCTGCGGGATCGACACCGGACGCAGCGGACGCGGACCCGCGACCACCGTGTAGTCCTGACCCAGGAACGGCGGGGTCACCGTGCCCGGGTCCTCACCGAGTGCCAGCTGCACGGCCAGCCACGGCACGTTCACCCCGCACAGCGACAGCTGGTGCAGCCCGCCCGCCGGACGGGTGTTGACGTCCATCAGCACCGGGGTGTCGCCGAACATCCGGAACTGCACATTGGACAGATAGTGCAGCCCGAAGCCCTCCACGACCAGCCGTGCCGGCTCCAGCCACTGGTCCTGCAGGGTGAAGCCGCGCCGGCGCCCGTTCTTGACCCGGCCGATCGCCAGCCGCACCCGGTTGTCCGGGCCGGTCAGGCAGTCCACCGACACCTCCGGCTGCTCCAGGCGCGGCATCACCAGCCAGTCCACCGGCTCCTCGGACCGCCGCAGCGCGTCCAGGACCAGGTCCAGCTGCACATAGGGCGTCGGGAAGCCGCTGAGGTGCGTCAGCGAGAACGGGGAGCGGGTGATCATCCGGAAGCCGACACCGCCCGCGCCGGACGCCGGCTTGAAGCACGCCCGGTGCCCGCCCGCCTCCAACTCCTCGACGGCGGCGAGGAGTTCGTCGGCGTCACGGACCCGGAACCACGGCGGCACCGGCACCCCGACCGCCTGGACGGCCTCGTACGCGACGACCTTGTCCTGGAAGACGGCCACGGCCTCGGGCGGCGGCGCCAGCAGCGCGGTGCCGATCGCCTCGAACTCCGCGCGATGCGCGACGATCGCCGACTGGTGCAGCCGCGGCACGAAGACGTCGATGCCGCGGCGCCGGCACTGGGCGAGGGCGTACTCGACGTATCCGGCGGGGGACAGGCCCTCGGGCTCCAGCTCCGCGGTGTCGGCGGCGGCCAGCACGGGGGAGTCGGCGTCCCCGTGCGTCGCATGGATCTCCACCGCTCTGTCGCTGGGATTTCTGCGGAGCTGATCCATGAAGAACACGTTCTCCGCGTACGTGCGGTTGAGCCAGACGCGTACGCGAGAGACCATGCAGGCCGTCCTTTCGGGGTTCGCGGGCACGGCGAAGCGGCCCGTGCCCGGGCAGGGAGGATGGAGGTACACCGAACCGCCCCTGGCGAAGGGTGTCGCGGCGGTGGTGTCGGGGCGATCATACGACCTTCAACGGGTGCCGCGTGCAACGTACGTGTTACGGATTCCGCCACCGCCCGGGCGGGCGGCCGGCCCGGCCTTGTCGGCGGTGCACAGCCTGTGTTCTCGTGGTGTCCATCGGGTGATCGGGGGAGGGGCGAGGGTGACGTCGACGGCCGCGGGGATGGGGCAGTTGCTGGCCGTCAGCGATCTGCACATCGGGTACGAGGAGAATCGCGCCCTCGTGGAGGGCATGCGCCCCGGCACCGACGACGACTGGCTGCTGGTCGCCGGCGATGTCGCGGAGACCGTGGACGACGTCACCTGGGCGCTGAAGACGCTCGCCGGCCGCTTCCGCCGGGTCGTCTGGGTCCCCGGCAACCACGAGCTGTGGACGCACCCCAAGGACTCCGTCACGCTGCGCGGCACCGCCCGCTACGAGCACCTCGTCGAGGTGTGCCGGGACCTCGGCGTGACCACGCCCGAGGACCCCTACCCCGTCTGGGACGGCCCCGGCGGCCCGGTCGCCGTCGCCCCGCTCTTCCTCCTCTACGACTACTCCTTCCTGCCCGCCGGCTGCGCGACCAAGGAGGAGGGCCTGGAGTACGCGCACGGCACCGGCGTCGTCTGCAGCGACGAGTTCCTGCTGCACCCCGACCCCTACCCGACCCGGGACGCGTGGTGCGAGGCCCGGGTCGCCGCGACCGAACGCCGGCTCGCCGCCCTCCCCGAGGACCTGCCCACCGTCCTCGTCAACCACTATCCGCTGCACCGGCACCCCACCGACGTCCTCTGGTACCCCGAGTTCGCCATGTGGTGCGGCACCACCCGGACCGCCGACTGGCACCGCCGCTTCCGCGTCGCCGCCATGGTGTACGGCCACCTCCACATCCCGCGGACCACCTGGCACGAGGGCGTCCGCTTCGAGGAGGTCTCCGTCGGCTACCCCCGCGAGTGGCGCCGCCGACCGGAACCACCGGGCCGGCTGCGCCGTGTGCTGCCCGCACCGGCCGGGGAGGGCACGGCCCGTTGATCGAGGAACTGCTGACGGACGACACGGTCGGCGTCGAGACGTACGGCGACGAGGAGCACCCGCCGCTCTACCCCGAGGAGGAGGCGGTCGTCGCCCGCGCGGTCGACAAGCGCCGCCGCGAGTTCACCGCCGTACGCTCCTGCGCGCGCCGCGCCATGGTGAAGCTCGGGGTGCCCCCGCGGGCCGTGCTCCCCGGCGAGCGCGGCGCCCCCGGCTGGCCGCCCGGTCTCATCGGCAGCATGACCCACTGCGACGGGTACGCCGCCGCCGCGCTGGCCCGCGCCGCCGACCTGGCCTCGCTCGGCATCGACGCCGAGACCCACCAGCCGCTCCCGGACGGGGTGCTGGACGCCGTCGCGCTGCCCGCTGAGACGGAGCGGCTGCGCCGGCTCGCCGCCGAGCACCCCGCGATCCACTGGGACCGGCTCCTGTTCAGCGCCAAGGAGTCCGTCTACAAGGCGTGGTTCCCCCTCACCGGACGGTGGCTGGACTTCTCCGAGGCCGACATCGACATCTCGGCCGGAGACACCGATCCGCGCGCGGGCCGGTTCGGCGCCCGGCTCCTCGTGCCGGGACCGGTGGTCGGCGGGCGCCGGATCGAGCGGTTCGAGGGCCGCTGGACCGTCGGGCGGGGGCTGATGGCGACAGCGGTGACCGTGCCGCACACCTGACCCCCGGCGTCGGCCGCTCCCTGGGGCCTTTCGTTCGGGTCAGGCCGGGCTCGCGGGGTCTGGTGCCGCACCTTGCCGCGGGGTCGTCGGTTGCCATGGCTCCGCCATGGCGCCCTCCTCCGCCTTGCGGTGCACGGCCTCAGGCCCCGCTCCCTGATCCGGCCTGACCCAAACGAAAGGCGCCCTAGTCCGGGCACCAGGTCCGCAGGAGGTGGAAGAACTCCTCCTCGTGGCCCGTCAGCCCCGCGTCCGCCAGGGCCTGTTCGGCCTCGGCGAGGACGGAGGGCGGCACGACGGGCGGCCGGCCCGGTCCTGAGGCACCGTCGAACGCGGCTCGCACGGTGTGCAGCAGCCGCAGGTAGGCCTGGACGGCGGTGCGCTCGCGGTCGGTCAGTACGGCGGTGGGCATCGGTCGGCTCTCCCCGGGTCGGCGTCGTCGCGCCCCGCACGCAGGGGCGCCACCCACCAGCTTGCCGTCCACCACTGACAACGGGTCCGGACCGGCCGTCCGTTCACCGGATAGGCGCAGGTCGGACGGTCAGCTCTGCGGACCCAGATAGCCGAGCGACGCCTCGATCCGGCCCGCCAGATGGTCGCGCCGGCCCCGCTCCGAGGAAACCGCGAGCCAGGCGCGGCACTTGCTCGCCAGCAGCAGGCCGAAGGCCTCGGCCTCCTTCTCCTCCGCCTGGTCGAAGTGGTTGCGGGCGGCGACCTTCAGGACCGCCGAGCGCAGGTCGGCCTCGCTGCCCAGCATCCGGGCCGCCACGGAGGCGCCCTCGATGCTGTGGCTGCAGTGACCGGCCTTCATGTGCCACAGCTCATGGCCGAGGATCACCAGCTGGTGGTCGGGCGCGGTGCGCTCCTCGATCACCACGAGGTCCTGGTCGGCCATGTCGAGCCACAGCCCGCTCGCGGTGCCGGGCGGGAAGGCGGCCGTACGGAAGTGGACGGGGCGGCCGCGGCGTCTGCCCATGGCGTCGCACAGCGCGCCGTACAGCGTCTCGGGCGCCGCGGGCGCGGGAAGCCTCAGCTCCGCGACCAATTCGCCGCACAGGCGGCGCATTTCCCTACCGATGCCCAATGGTCTCCCGTTCCTCCCGGTCACGACTCGGGCCGCTTGACGCTCTCCAGGAGCATGTCCAGCCACTCGGCGACCTTGTCGCGGTGCTGGTCGGTGGGGAGCTGGGCGGCCCGCCAGGCGATGCCGCGCACACCGTGGTCCTGCAGGAGCCTTTCCAGCGGGTCCTCGGCGGGCTGGGCCGCCTCGCGCTCCGCGAGTCTCTGCAGCAGGTCCTGCTCGGTGCGCTGGAGCGCCCCGGCCAGCGCCTCGGGGTCCTCGGCGGTCAGGAAGCCGGCGTGCACGCGGAAGAAGCGCTGGATGGCGTCGCAGTGCTCCATGGTGGGCCGCCGGTCGCCGTTGATGAGGGCGCCCGCCTGCTGCCGGGACATGCCGGCGCCGTCCGCGATCTCCTGCTGGGTGTACCGGCGGCCGTTGGGCTTGAGGCGGGTGCGGCGCAGGAGGTCGAGCCGCTGGAGGAACCGGGCCTGCACATCGGGCTCGCCCGCGGGCCGGCCGCTCAGCAGGGCCTTGACCACGGACTCCGGGACTCCGGAGGCGACGGACAGCCGGCCGGTGTCGAAGACCTCCGTGTGCGGGACGTCGAGCCGGTCGGCGAGCGCGGTGACGCGGGCGACGACGGCGGGCAGCGCGGCCGTCACCGTGGCGCCAGGGCCCTCGAAGCCATCCGTCACCGACAGATCTCCTACGTCTCTCACAGGCTTCTCACAACCTGTTGCCGTGAACTCGACGAAGATTACCGGGTGGTTCGAACGCGCATCCAGGTTCCGCCACAACTGTGGCCAATTTCAGCCGTCAACAGGCAGGGAATGCCACGATAGTTGACATGGCTCGGGCGTGGGCATCAGGATCGGGGCGCCGCGTGAAGGCCGCATAGGCAAGAGGGGTGACCTCCCGATGGCATATCAGGCAGGTGGGCAGCGGTCCGTACCGCGGCCCGTCCCCGACCGCCCCGAGGCCCAGGCGTACCTCCGGGACTACGCCGCCCTCGTGGAGGCCGTGCCCTTCCCGTCCGTCGTCGTCGACCACCGCTGGGACGTCGTCCTGGCGAACAGCGCTTTCGCGTCACTTTTCATGGCCGTGGGCCCGCACCCCACCGCCATGCCGCACGACAACCTCCTGCGCTTCGTCCTCTTCCACCCGGACGCCGCCGCCGTCCTCGGCGACCACGAGACCGGCTGGTGCCTGCCGATGCTGGCGCACCTCTCCGAGGCGCTGGAGCGGCACGGCCACGACCACGCGCTCCAGGCCGTCCGCCGGGACATCGCCCAGGACCCCCTGATGGAGGCCGCCTACCGGCAGGGCCTGCCGCACTGGATCCGCGCGGTGGGGGAGCGGGCCGTCGAGGAGGACGGCGCGGTCCGCCCACTGCACCACCCCGACCCCCGCTGGGGCTCCACCGAGTGCCGGGTCGTCGACGAGACGCCCGCGACCCTGCGCGAACTGGGTTACACGCGGCTGACGCTGGTGCTGCGCGAGGCGCGCCGTGAGCGGGGCAGGGCGCGCGGGGCGCGTCGTGACGCCTCGTATCTACGCGTGGTGCCCACGCCCGAGGACTGAACGGGGCACCGTCGGCGTTCAGGTCGCCGACGGCGCCCCGTCAGCACGCCACCCTGCATTCACCCAGGTTCCGCACTGTTCCGTCCCGCAGTGGTGTGTGACATAGTACTGATGTGACCCAGGGACTGACCTGCGACGTCGTGGTCGTCGGAGCCGGTATCACGGGTGCCGCCTGCGCCCTGTACGCCGCCCGGGCCGGCCTCGACGTGATCCTCGTCGACCGCGGCCCGGTCGCGAGCGGCACCACCGGTGCCGGCGAGGGCAACATCCTCGTCTCCGACAAGGAACCGGGACCCGAGCTCGACCTCGCGCTGCTCTCCGGGCGCCTGTGGCGGGAGCTGGCCGAGGAGTTCGGGCCGTCCGTCGAGTACGAGGCGAAGGGCGGCCTCGTCGTGGCGTCCACCCCGGACGGGCTCGCCGCCCTGGAGCGGTTCGCCGCAGCGCAGCGCGCCGCCGGAGTCACCGCCGAACCCGTCGTGGACGGGCGCCTGTACGACCTCGAACCCGACCTCGCCCCCGGTCTTCCCGGCGGCGTCCACTATCCGCAGGACAGCCAGGTCATGCCCGCCCTCGCCGCCGCCACCCTGGTCCGCGCCTCGAAGGCCCGCCTCCTGACCGGCGTCACCGTGACCGGAGTCCTCCGCACCCGCGACGGAGCGGTCCGCGGGGTGCGCACCGACCGGGGCGACCTGCACGCGCCCGCCGTCGTCAACGCGGCCGGCACCTGGGGCGGCGACCTCGCCGCGCTCGCCGGCGTCCACCTCCCCGTCCTGCCCCGGCGCGGCTTCGTCCTCGTCACGGAACCCCTGCCGCGCCGGATCCGGCACAAGGTGTACGCCGCCGACTACGTGGCCGACGTCGCCAGCGACTCGGCCGCGCTGCAGACCTCCCCGGTCGTCGAGGGCACGGCCGCGGGCCCCGTCCTGATCGGCGCGAGCCGCGAACGCGTCGGCTTCGACCGGACGTTCTCGCTGCCCGTCGTGCGGGCCCTGGCCGCGGGTGCGACCCGGCTCTTCCCGTTCCTGCGGGACGTCCACGCGATGCGCGCCTACCTCGGCTTCCGCCCGTACACCCCCGACCATCTGCCCGCCGTCGGCCCCGACCCCCGTGTCCCCGGGCTCCACCACGCCTGCGGCCACGAGGGCGCCGGCATCGGACTGGCCCCCGCCACCGGTCACCTGATCGCCCAGGCCCTGACCGGGCGGACCCCCGCGCTCGACCTGACGTCGTTCCGCCCCGACCGCTTCCCCGAGGAGGCCGTGTGACCAGCCCCCTGGACCTCGCCGACGCCCACCCCGGACCCGCCTTCACGGTGACCCTCGACGGCCGGGAGATCCAGGCACTGCCCGGCCACACCGTCGCCGCCGCCCTGTGGACGGCCGGCGTCACCTCCTGGCGCACCACCCGCGCCCAGGGCCGCCCGCGCGGCGTGTTCTGCGGCATCGGCGTCTGCTTCGACTGCCTGGTCACCGTCAACGACCGCCCCAACCAGCGGGCCTGCCTGGTCCCGTTGAACCCCGGCGACGCGATCCGCACCCAGGACGGGACGGGCCACGATGACTGACCGCGCCACCGCCCCGCACCTCGCCGTCGTCGGCGCCGGACCCGCCGGGCTCGCCGCGGCCCTCGCCGCCGCCGCACGGGGCGTACGGGTCACGCTGCTGGACGCGGCACCGCAGGCGGGCGGCCAGTTCCACCGCAGGCCCGCCGCCGCGCTCCGCGCCCGCAGACCCCAGGCACTGCACCACGCGTGGCGCACGGCGGAGCGACTCAGGGAGAGCCTGGAGGCGCACGTACAGGCGGGCCGGGTACGGTACTTGACGGACCATCACGTCTGGTGCGCCGAGCCCGGACCCGGCACCGGATTCACCGTCCACGCCCTGTACGGCCCCGAGCAGCGCGAGCCCGCCGAGGTGCGCGCCGACGCCCTCGTCCTCGCCACCGGCGGCTACGAGAAGGTCCTGCCGTTCCCCGGCTGGACGCTCCCGGGAGTCGTCACCGCGGGCGGCGCCCAGGCCATGCTCAAGGGCACCCTGACCGTGTCCGGCCGTACCGCCGTCGTCGCCGGCACCGGCCCGCTGCTGCTCCCGGTCGCAGCCGGGCTCGCGGCGGCCGGTGTCAGCGTGGCCGCGCTCGTGGAGTCCGCCGACCCGAAGGCCCTCCTGCGGCGCACGCCCGTCTGGGCGGCCCACCCCGCCAAGCTCGCCGAAGGCGCCGGATACGCGGCCGCGTTGCTGCGCCGGCGCGTACCGGTCCTGACCCGGCACACCGTCGTCGAGGCGCACGGCACCGACCGGCTGGAGGCCGTCACCGTCGCCGCCCTCGACGCCGGCGGACGCGTCCGCCCCGGCACCGGGCGGCGCATCCCGTGCGCGACGCTCGCCGTCGGCCACGGCATGCTGCCGCAGACCGACCTCGCCGAGACCCTCGGCTGCCGGATGGACGGCCTCGCCGTACGCGTCGACGCCGAGCAGCGCACGGACGTGCCCGGCGTGTGGGCGGCCGGGGAGACCACCGGTATCGGCGGCGCCGAACTCTCTCTCGCCGAGGGGCATATCGCCGGCCGGTCCGCCGCGGCCCGGCTGCGTGGTGCCCGGCCCGACCCCGCCGGCCTGGCGCGGGCCGCGCGGGCACGGGACCGGCTGCGGGGCTTCGCCGCCGCGGTGGAGTCCGTGTACACGCCGCCCGCGCACTGGACCGAGCAGATCACCGACGACACGCTCGTCTGCCGCTGCGAGGAGGTCACCGCCGGCGCCGTCCGCCAAGCCGGGACCGAACTCGGCGCGGGAGACGTCCGCACGGTGAAGCTGCTGACCCGGGCCGGAATGGGCTGGTGCCAGGGCCGGATGTGCGCCCCCGCGGTCGCCGGACTGACCGGCTGCGCCCTCACCCCGAACCGCAGGCCGTTCGCCCGCCCCGTCCCCCTCGGGGTGCTCGCGGGCCGGCCGGACCGACGCGATGACATGTCAGACCCCACTGGGAGGGAATCCGGATGACCGTCACCGAGCACCGCCCCTGGCGCGGCGTCCTCGTCGCCACCGCGCTGCCGTTCGACGACGATCTGCGCGTCGACCACGGCCGGTACGCCGAGCACTGCGCCTGGCTCGTCGAGAACGGCTGCGACGGCGTCGTCCCCAACGGCTCGCTGGGGGAGTACCAGGTCCTCACCCCCGAGGAACGCGCGAAGGTCGTCGAGACGGCGGTGTCGGCCGTCGGCGGCGCACGGGTGATGCCCGGAGTCGCCGCGTACGGCTCGGCCGAGGCCCGGCGCTGGGCCGAGCAGGCGCGTGACGCGGGCTGCGCCTCCGTGATGCTGCTGCCGCCCAACGCGTACCGCGCCGACGAGCGTTCGGTGCTCGCGCACTACGCGGAGGTCGCGACGGCGGGCGTGCCGATCGTGGCGTACAACAACCCCATCGACACCAAGGTCGACCTGGTGCCCGAACTCCTCGCCAGGCTGCACGCCGAGGGGCACATCCACGCGGTCAAGGAGTTCTCCGGTGACGTCCGCCGCGCCTACCGCATCGCCGAACTCGCCCCTGAACTCGACCTGTTGATCGGCGCGGACGACGTCCTGCTGGAACTCGCCCTGGCCGGCGCCAAGGGCTGGGTCGCCGGATACCCGAACGCGCTGCCCCGGGAGTCGGTACGGCTGTACCGGGCCGCCGTCTCGGGTGATCTGGACACGGCCAAGGAGCTGTACGCGCGATTGCATCCGCTGCTGCGCTGGGACTCCCGGGTGGAGTTCGTCCAGGCCATCAAGCTGTCCATGGACGTCGTGGGCCGCCACGGGGGACCCGTACGCCCGCCGCGCGTCCCGCTGCTGCCCGAGCAGGAGGCCGCCGTACGGGCGGCCACGGAGAAGGCCGTCGCGGCCGGATGGGCGTAGGGGACCATGCGGAGCAAGCTCGTCCTGCACGCCGTCGACTCGCACACCGAGGGCATGCCCACCCGGGTCGTCACCGGCGGCGTCGGCACCGTGCCCGGCGCGACGATGAACGAACGGCGCCTGTACTTCCGTGAGCACCGCGACCACGTCAAGCGGCTGCTGATGAACGAGCCGCGCGGGCACGCCGCCATGAGCGGCGCGATCCTCCAGCCGCCCACCCGCCCCGACTGCGACTGGGGCGTGATCTACATCGAGGTGTCGGGCTACTTGCCGATGTGCGGGCACGGCACCATCGGCGTGGCGACCGTGCTGGTGGAGACCGGCATGGTCGAGGTGGTGGAGCCGGTCACCACGATCCGGCTCGACACCCCGGCCGGTGTCGTCGTCGCCGAGGTGGCCGTCGAGGACGGCGCCGCGAAGGAGGTCACCCTGCGGAACGTGCCGTCCTTCGCGGTCGCCCTCGACCGCCGCGCCACCCTCGCCGACGGCCGCACGGTGACGTACGACCTGGCGTACGGCGGCAACTTCTACGCGATCCTGCCGCTGGAGCAGTTCGGGCTGCCCTTCGACCGTTCCCGCAAGGACGACATCCTCGCCGCCGGGCTCGCGCTCATGGAGGCGGTCAACGCCGAGGACGAGCCCGTCCACCCGGAGGACCCCTCCATCCGCGGCTGCCACCACGTCCATCTGCTCGCGCCCGGCTCCACCGCCCGGCACTCCCGGCACGCCATGGCCATCCACCCGGGCTGGTTCGACCGCTCGCCGTGCGGGACGGGCACCAGCGCGCGCATGGCGCAGCTCCACGCGCGCGGTGAACTCCCGCTGCACACCGAGTTCGTGAACGAGTCGTTCATCGGCACCCGGTTCACCGGCCGCCTCCTCGGCACCACACGGGTCGGCGACCACCCCGCCGTGCTGCCCAGCTTCACCGGCCGCGCCTGGCTCACGGGCACCGCCCAGTACCTGCTCGATCCCGCGGACCCGTTCCCGGAGGGGTTCGTGCTGTAGCGGCGGGGCGGGGCGGACGCCACGAGGATAATGAGCTCAGTACCGCGTGACATTGCACAGCCCGAGGAGACACCGTATGGCCGCCCAGCGCACCGGCGCCCCGTCCACCGCCGCCGCTCCCGCGCTGCCCTCCCTGGGCGGGCGCAGGAGCAGCTACCGGGAGAAGGTCGCCGACGCTCTGCGGGCCGCTCTGATCGCGGGGGAACTGCGGCCCGGCGAGGTGTACTCGGCGCCCGGGCTCGCCGCCCGCTTCGGCGTCTCGGCGACCCCGGTGCGCGAGGCCATGCTGGACCTGGCCAAGGAGGGGCTGGTCGACACGGTGCCCAACAAGGGGTTCCGCGTCACGGCGGTCTCCGAGAAGCAGCTCGACGAGTACAAGCACATCCGCGCGCTCATCGAGATCCCGACCGTCGTGGAACTGGCCGCCACCGCCGACCCGGTGTCCCTGGAGGCGCTTCGGCCCGCCGCCCGGGAGATCGTGCGGGCGGCGGCCGACGGTGACCTCATCGCGTACGTCGAGGCCGACACGCGCTTCCACCTCGGCCTGCTCGCCCTCGCCGGGAACGCCCACCTCGTGGAGGTCGTCCGCGACCTGCGCAAGCGCTCGCGGCTGTACGGGCTCACGGCGCTGGTCGAGGCCGGGCGGCTGCTGGCGTCCGCCGAGGAGCACCTGGAACTGCTCGACGCGCTGCTCACCCGGGACGAGCGGGCCGTAGGGGAGGTCATGACCCGTCATCTGGGGCATGTCCGCGGTCTGTGGGCGGCGGGGAACGAAGGCTGACGGGGCGCGAGGCGAGGGCTGACGCGGCGCGGAACGAGGCCCGACCCGTACGCAAGCAGTTTGCATTCCTTGCGCTATTCTTGCGTTCATGACGCGACGACTTGCTGAAGTGGCGAAGAAGGTCGGGGTCAGCCAGGCCACGGTCAGCCGGGTGCTCAACGACAAGCCCGGTGTCTCCGAGGCCACCCGGCAGGCGGTGCTCTCCGCCCTCGACGTGCTCGGTTACGAGCGCCCCACCCAGCTGCGCGGCGAGCGCGCGCGTCTGGTCGGCCTGGTCCTGCCCGAGCTGCAGAACCCCATCTTCCCGGCGTTCGCCGAGGTGATCGGCGGGGCGCTCGCCCAGCTCGGCCTGACCCCGGTGCTGTGCACGCAGACCAAGGGCGGGGTCTCCGAGGCCGACTACGTCACGCTGCTGCTGCAGCAACAGGTCTCCGGGGTGGTCTTCGCCGGCGGCCTGTACGCGCAGGCGGACGCGCCGCACGACCACTACAAGGAACTCGCGGGCCGGAACATCCCGGTGGTGCTGGTCAACGCGGCCATCGAGCACCTGGGCTTCCCGGCCGTCTCCTGTGACGACGCGGTGGCGGTGGAGCAGGCGTGGCGGCATCTGGCCTCGCTGGGCCACGAGCGCATCGGGCTGGTGCTGGGTCCGGCCGACCATGTGCCGTCGGCGCGCAAGCTGGCGGCCGCGCGGGAGATCGCCGGGGAACTGCCCGAGGAGCATGTGGCGCGGGCCATCTTCTCGATCGAGGGCGGGCACGCGGCCGCCTCCCGGCTGATCGACCGGGGCGTCACCGGCATCATCTGCGCGAGCGACCCGCTGGCCCTCGGCGCCGTACGGGCCGCGCGCCGCAAGGGGCTCGACGTGCCGTCACAGATCTCCGTCGTCGGCTACGACGACTCCGCGTTCATGAACTGCACCGAGCCCCCGCTCACCACCGTCCGCCAGCCGATCGAGGCCATGGGCCGGGCCGCCGTCGAACTGCTGAACGCCCAGATCGCGGGCACCCCGGTCCCCGCGGAGGAACTGCTCTTCGAGCCCGAGCTGGTCGTCCGGGGCTCCACGGCGCAGGCGCCGCGCCCCTGACGGAGGACCCCCCGCGAAAGGCACATCACCGGCAACCGACCCGCTGTTCAAAAATTGCAAATCTCGCGCGACATCTTGCGCTCGGATGTCGTCGGTGCTTGAGTGTGCGGCGCCCACCGCTCCATGCCCAGAGGGGTCCACCGATGAGAAGCACCGGGTTCCGCCGTACCTTTGCCGCGCTGAGCGCCTGTTCGCTCGCCCTCGCCGCCTCCGCCTGCGGTTCGGGCGAGGACGACTCGGCGAGCGGCAAGACCCGCATCACGGTCAACTGCATGCCGCCCAAGAGCGCCAAGGTCGACCGCCAGTTCTTCGAGCAGGACGTCGCCGACTTCGAGCGGCAGAACCCGGACATCGACGTCGTGCCGCACGACGCGTTCCCCTGCCAGGACCCGAAGACCTTCGACGCCAAGCTCGCCGGCGGGCAGATGGAGGACGTGTTCTACACGTACTTCACCGACGCCCGCCACGTCGTCGACATCAACCAGGCGGCGGACATCACGCCGTACGTCAAGGAACTGAAGAGCTACGGCACCATCCAGCAGCAGCTGCGCGACATCTACACCGTCGATGGCAAGATTTACGGCGTCCCGCGCACCGGCTACTCGATGGGCCTGATCTACAACAAGGCGCTCTTCGAGAAGGCCGGCCTCGACCCCGAGAAGCCCCCGGCCACCTGGGACGAGGTCCGCACGGCGGCAAAGAAGATCGCCGGTCTCGGCGGCGGCACCGTCGGCTACGCCGACTACAGCGCCCAGAACCAGGGCGGCTGGCACTTCACCGCCGAGCTGTACTCCCAGGGCGGCGACGTCGTCAGCCCCGACGGGAAGAAGGCCACCGTCGACTCGCCCGAGGGCCGCGCCGTCCTGCAGACCCTCCACGACATGCGGTGGAAGGACGACTCGATGGGCAGCAAGCAGCTGCTCGTCATCAACGACGTCCAGCAGATGATGGGTTCGGGCAAGCTCGGCATGTATCTGGCCGCCCCCGACAACATCCCGATCCTGGTCAAGGAGAAGGGCGGCGACTACAAGGACCTCGCCCTCGCCCCCATGCCCGGCGGCAAGGGCACCCTCATCGGCGGCGACGGCTACATGTTCAACAAGAAGGCCGGCCCCGAGCAGATCCGCGCCGGCCTGAAGTGGCTCGACCACATGTTCCTCACCCCCGGAGACGGCTTCCTCGGCGACTACGCCCGCGCCAAGAGGAACGACGCCCCCGTGGGCCTGCCCGAACCCCGCCTGTTCACCGGCGCCGCCGACACCGAGGACCAGAAGGTCAAGAAGGCCAACGCCAACGTCCCGGTGGAGAACTACCAGGCGTTCCTCGACGGCAACCAGAGCCTCGACATGAAGATCGAGCCGCCGAGTGCCCAGCAGATCTACTCCGTCCTCGACGGGGTCGTCTCCGCCGTCCTCACCAAGGAGGACGCCGACATCGACCAGCTCCTGAAGGACGCGTCCGGCAAGATCGACGGAATCCTGGACCGGGGCTGACCCGTCATGACCGACACGGCTCAGCGACGGACCGTCGCGAAGGTCGCGGTGCACCCCGTGCAGGCGCCGCCCCCGGCAGGGGACCGGAGGCGGCGCCGCCTCGCCGACCAGGCCCGTGCCTACGGCTTCCTCGTCGGCGGGCTCGTCTGCTTCGCCCTGTTCTCCTGGTACCCGGCGATCCGCGCGGTCGTGATCGCCTTCCAGAAGTACACGCCGGGCGGCGAGCCCGAGTGGGTCGGCACCGCCAACTTCACCCGTGTGTTCGCCGACCCGGAGTTCACGGCGGCCTGGCGCAACACGCTCACCTTCACCCTGCTCGCCCTGCTGATCGGCTTCGCGATCCCCTTCGTGCTCGCCCTGGTCCTCAACGAACTCCGGCACGCCAAGGCGTTCTTCCGGGTCGTGGTGTATCTGCCGGTGATGATCCCGCCGGTGGTCAGCGCCCTGCTGTGGAAGTGGTTCTACGACCCGGGCACCGGGCTCGCCAACGAGGCGCTGCGCTTCCTGCACCTGCCGACCTCGAACTGGTCCAACGGCGCCGACACCGCGCTGGTCTCCCTCGTCATCGTCGCCACCTGGGCCAACATGGGCGGCACCGTGCTGATCTACCTCGCGGCGCTCCAGGCCATCCCCGGAGAGCTGTACGAGGCGGCCGAACTCGACGGCGCCAACGTGCTGCAGCGCGTCCGGCACGTCACGATCCCGCAGACCCGGTTCGTGATCCTGATGCTGATGCTCCTTCAGATCATCGCCACCATGCAGGTGTTCACCGAACCGTTCGTCATCACCGGCGGCGGCCCTGAGAACGCCACGGTCACCGTCCTCTACCTGATCTACAAGTACGCCTTCCTCTACAACGACTTCGGCGGCGCCTGCGCCCTGAGCGTGATGCTCCTCGTGCTCCTCGGCGCCTTCTCCTCCGTGTACCTGCGACTGACCCGCACCGAAGGGGAGAGCGCATGAGCACCCGGACCCTCCTCTCGCCGGCCGCCCTGGCCCGGCCCCGCGGCAAGGCCGCCTACTGGACCGTGTTCACCGGCACCGTCCTGCTGTTCGTGATCGCGTTCCTCTTCCCCGTCTACTGGATGGTCACGGGCGCGATGAAGTCGGCGGACGAGGTCGCCAGGACCCCGCCCACCCTGGTCCCAGAGCGCTGGCAGGTCAGCGGCTACACCGACGCCTGGGACCTGATGCAGCTGCCCACCCATCTGTGGAACACCGTCGTGCAGGCCGCCGGCGCCTGGCTGTTCCAGCTGGTGTTCTGCACGGCCGCCGCCTACGCCCTGTCCAAGCTGCGGCCCGCCTTCGGCAACGTGATCCTCGGCGGCATCCTCGCCACCCTCATGGTCCCCGCCCAGGCGCTGGTCGTGCCGAAGTACCTGACCGTGGCCGACCTCGGGCTGCTCAACGACCCCGTCGCGATCTGGCTGCCGGCCGTCGCCAACGCCTTCAACCTCTATCTGCTCAAGCGGTTCTTCGACCAGCTGCCGCGCGATGTGCTGGAGGCCGCCGAGATGGACGGCGCCGGCCGGCTGCGCACCCTGTGGTCGATCGTGCTCCCGATGTCCCGGCCCGTCCTCGGCGTGGTGTCGATCTTCGCCCTGGTCGCCGTCTGGCAGGACTTCCTCTGGCCGCTGATGGTGTTCTCCGACACCGACAAGCAGCCCATCAGCGTCGCCCTCGTCCAGCTGTCGCAGAACATCCCGCTGACCGTGCTCATCGCCGCGATGGTCATCGCGAGCATCCCCATGGTCGCGATGTTCCTCGCCTTCCAGCGGCACATCATCGCGGGGATCGGCGCGGGCAGCACCAAGGGCTGACGTCCCCCACCCACCCCCCGGACGTCCACTCCCTCCCGACAGAAAGGGCCACACCGTGGCACAGTCCCGTCCTGACGCCGCACCGTGGTGGCGCTCCGCCGTCATCTACCAGGTCTACGTCCGCAGCTTCGCGGACGGCGACGGCGACGGCACCGGCGACCTCGCGGGCGTCCGCGCCCGGCTGCCGTATCTCGCCGAACTCGGCGTGGACGCCCTGTGGTTCACCCCCTGGTACGTCTCCCCGCTGAAGGACGGCGGCTACGACGTCGCCGACTACCGGGCCATCGACCCGGCCTTCGGCACCCTGGCCGAGGCGGAGAAGCTCATCGCGGAGGCCGGTGAACTCGGCATCCGCACGATCGTCGACATCGTGCCCAACCACGTCTCCGACCGGCACCCCTGGTTCCGCGCCGCCCGCGAGGCCGGACCCGGCAGCCCCGAGCGCGAGCTGTTCCACTTCCGGCCCGGACGCGGCCCCGACGGCGCCCTCCCGCCCAACGACTGGCCGTCGGAGTTCGTCGGCTCCACCGACCCCGTCTGGACGAGGCTGCCCGACGGCGAGTGGTACCTGCACCTGTTCACCCCCGAACAGCCCGACCTCAACTGGGCCCACCCGGCCGTCCGCCAGGAACACGAGGACATCCTGCGCTTCTGGTTCGAACGGGGCGTGGCCGGCGTCCGCATCGACTCCGCCGCCCTGCTCGCCAAGGACCCGGAGCTGCCCGACCTCGCCTCCGCCCCCGACCCGCACCCCTACGTCGACCGCGACGAGCTGCACGACATCTACCGCTCCTGGCGGGCCGTCGCCGACGCCTACGACGGCGTCTTCGTCGGCGAGGTCTGGCTGCCCGACGCCGAGCGGTTCGCCCGCTATCTGCGCCCCGACGAACTGCACACCGCCTTCAACTTCTCCTTCCTGTCCTGCCCGTGGGACGCGGAGCGGCTGCGGACCTCGATCGACACCACCCTCGTCGAGCACGCCCCGGTCGGCGCCCCCGCCACCTGGGTGCTGTGCAACCACGACGTCACCCGCACGGTCACCCGGTACGGCCGCGCCGACACCGGCTTCGACTTCGCCACCAAGGCGTTCGGCACCCCCACCGACCTGGCCCTCGGCACCCGCCGTGCCCGCGCCGCCGCGCTGCTCTCCCTGGCGCTGCCCGGGTCCGTCTACCTCTACCAGGGCGAGGAACTGGGCCTGCCCGAGGCCGACATCCCCCTCGACCGCATCGAGGACCCGATGCACGCCCGCTCCGGTGGCACCGACCCGGGGCGCGACGGCTGCCGGGTGCCGCTGCCCTGGGCGGCGGGGGAGCCGTACGCGGGCTTCGGCGCCCAGGCGGAGCCCTGGCTGCCGCAGCCCGAGGGCTGGGACGCTTACGCCGCCGACCGCCAGGCGGACGACCCCGGCTCCATGCTCACCCTGTACCGCCGGGCCATCGCCCTGCGTCCCGAGTTCGGCGACGGGCCCCTCACCTGGCTGCCGTCGTCCGACGGTGTGCTCGCCTTCGCCCGTGCCTCCGGCGCCCTGTGCGTGGTCAATCTGTCGGACACCCCCGCCGACCTGCCCGCGCACACCGAACTCCTCCTGGCCAGCGCCCCGTTGGACGCCGACGGCCGGCTGCCCCAGGACACCGCGGTCTGGCTGCGCGTCTGAGACCGCGTCCCGCTGTCCCGTCACCTTCCCCCACGAAGGGATCAGCCCATGCACCCCACCCGCACGAGTGTCAGGCTCATGCCAATGGCGGTGGCCGTCGCGCTGGCCGCCGGCCTGGTCACGGCCACCGCCCCCGCCGCCCACGCGGCGGCCGGGGCCGACATGCCGTTCACCTCCGTGGAGGCCGAGTCCGCCACCACGACCGGCACCGCGATCGGACCGGACTTCACCCAGGGCACGCTCGCCTCCGAGGCGTCCGGACGCCGAGCCGTACGCCTCGGCGTCGGTCAGCGCGTCGAGTTCACCGTCCCGCACGCCGCCAACGCCGTGAACCTCGCCTACAGCGTCCCGGACGGCCAGTCGGGCACGCTCGACGTCTACGTCAACGGCCAGAAGCTCACCAGAACTCTCCCGGTCACCTCGAAGTACTCCTACGTCGACACCGGCTGGATCACCGGCTCGAAGACCCACCACTTCTACGACAACGCGCGGCTGCTCCTCGGCCGGGACGTGCGGGCCGGCGACAAGGTGGCCTTCCAGGCGACCGGCGTCCAGGTCACCGTGGATGTCGCCGACTTCGAGCAGGTCGCCGGCGCGGCAGGGCAGCCCGCCGGATCGGTGTCCGTCGTCTCCAAGGGGGCCGACCCCACGGGCCAGGGCGACTCCACGCAGGCCTTCCGGGACGCCGTCGCCGCCGCGCGGGGCGGGGTGGTGTGGATTCCGCCGGGGGAGTACCGGCTGACGTCGTCGCTCAGTGGCGTGCAGGACGTGACCCTCCAGGGCGCCGGGCACTGGCACTCGGTCGTGCGCTCCTCCCGGTTCATCGACCAGACGGGCTCCTCCGGCAACGTCCACATCAAGGACTTCGCCGTGATCGGCGAGGTCACCGAGCGCGTCGACTCCAACCCCGACAACTTCGTCAACGGCTCGCTCGGGCCGAACAGCTCCGTGTCCGGCATGTGGCTGCAGCACCTCAAGGTCGGCCTCTGGCTGACCGGCACCAACGACAACCTCGTCGTGGAGAACAACCGCTTCCTCGACATGACCGCCGACGGCCTCAACCTCAACGGCAACGCCCGCGGAGTGAAGGTCCGCCACAACTTCCTGCGCAACCAGGGCGACGACGCGCTCGCCATGTGGTCGCTGAACGCGCCGGACGTCGGCAGCAGCTTCGAGAACAACACCATCACCCAGCCGAACCTCGCCAACGGCATCGCGATCTACGGCGGCACCGACATCACCGTCCGCGGCAACCTGATCTCCGACACCAACGCCCTCGGCAGCGGCATAGCGATCTCCAACCAGAAATTCCTCGACCCCTTCCACCCGCTGTCCGGCACCATCACCGTCGACGGCAACACCCTGGTCCGCACCGGCGCCATGAACCCCAACTGGAACCACCCGATGGGCGCCCTGCGGGTCGACTCCTACGACAGCGCCATCGAGGCACAGGTCCGGATCACGAACACCACCGTCACCGACAGTCCGTACAGCGCCTTCGAGTTCGTCTCCGGCGGCGGACGCGGGTTCGCGGCGAAGAACATCACCGTCGACGGGGCGACCGTCCGCAACACCGGCACGGTCGTCGTCCAGGCCGAGACCCCGGGCGCCGCCGCCTTCCGCAATGTCACGGCGACCGGCGTCGGCGCCGCGGGCGTCTACAACTGCCCCTACCCGGCCGGCTCCGGCACCTTCACCCTCACCGACGGAGGCGGCAACTCCGGCTGGAGCAGCACCTGGTCGGACTGCTCCACCTGGCCGCAGCCCGGCCAGGGCAACCCGGACCCGGACCCCGGCGAGTCCGGCAACCTCGCCAAGGGCCGCCCGGCCACCGCCACCGGCTCACAGGACGTCTACACACCCGGCAAGGCCGTCGACGGCGACGCCGCCAGCTACTGGGAGTCCGCCAACCACGCCTTCCCGCAGGCCCTCACCGTCGACCTCGGCTCGTCCCGGACGGTCCGCAGGCTCGTGCTGAAGCTGCCCCCGTCCGCCGCCTGGGGCGCCCGCACCCAGACCGTCACGGTCCTGGGCAGCACCGACGGCTCGACGTACTCCACGGTCGTCGGCGCCACCGGCCACCGCTTCGACCCGGCCACCGGCAACACGGTCACCATCCCCCTGCCCGCCGGCACCAGCCTGCGCCATCTGCGGCTGTCCGTCAGCGCCAACACCGGTTGGCCCGCCGCCCAGTTCAGCGAGGTGGAGGCGTACTCGACTTCGTGAGCACGTCCGGCACGTCCCCGCGCTTCGCCGCCTGGATCTGCTCGTACACGCGGGTGCGCAGACCGGCGAAGCGCGGGTCCACCCGCGTGTGCAACTGGTCCCGCTCCACGGGCAGATCGACCGTCAGCTGCTCACGTACGACCGTCGGGGACGCGGACAGCACGATCACCCGCTCACCGAGATAGACGGCCTCGTCGATGTCATGGGTGACGAACAGGATCGTGATGCCGCGCTCCCGCCACAGCCGCCGGACCAAATCCTCCAGATCGGCCCTGGTCTGCGCGTCCACCGCGGCGAACGGCTCGTCCATCAGCAGTACCCGGGGCTCGTACGCCAGCGCCCGCGCGATCGCGACCCGCTGCTGCATCCCGCCGGACAACTGCCAGGGGTAGGCCCCTGCCGCGTCCGCGAGCCCCACCGACTCCAGCGCGTCCCGCACCAGCGCCCGACGCCGCGCCTTGCCCAGATCCTTCTGACGCAACGGCAGTTCGACGTTCTCGCCGACCCGCATCCACGGGAACAGACTGCGGCCGTACTCCTGGAAGACGAACGCCATCCCGCGAGGCGGCCCGTCGACCCGCCGCCCCTCCAGCAGCACCTCGCCGCCGGTCGGCGCGAGCAGCCCCGCCATGCACTTCAGCAGGGTGGTCTTGCCGCAGCCCGACGGGCCGACGAGACAGACCAGTTCGCCCGGGTCGACGGTGAAGGTCAGGTCGCGGACCGCCTCCACCCGCCGTCCCGAGCCCTCGTAGACCTTCCGCAGACCCCGTACGTCCAGCATGGAACGCCCTTTCTGAAGGTTCACGGCGACCGCCGGGCCGCGTCGCGCAGGCCGTGGTACCAGCCGAGCATCCGCCGCTCGACCAGCCGGAAGAGCAGCGACAGCACGACCCCCAGCGTCCCGAGCAGGAGGATGCCGGTCCACATGTCGGGGATCGCGAAACCGCGCTGGAACTGCACGATGGTGAACCCGAGCCCGTTGCTGGCGGCGAACATCTCGCTGATCACCATGAGGATGATCCCGATGGACAGCGCCTGGCGCAGTCCCGCGAAGATCTGCGGGCTCGCCGACGGCAGCACCAGGCTCCGCAGCCGGGCCGCCCCCGTGATCCCGTACGACCGTGCCGCCTCCGCCATCACCTGGTCCACCGCGCGGACGCCCTCGACGGTGTTCAGCAGCACCGGCCAGACGCAGCCGCTCGCGATCACCGCGACCTTCATCGTGTCGCCGATCCCCGCGAACAGCATGATGACCGGCACCAGTACGGGCGGCGGCACCGCACGCAGGAACTCCAGCACCGGTTCGCACACCGCCCGGACCCGCCGGTGCGAGCCGATCACCGTGCCCAGCGCCACCCCGGCGACCGCCGCCAGGGCGTAACCGGCCGCCAGCCGCCACACGCTGGGCAGCACGTCGGCGCGCAGCCGCTCCGGCATCCACACATCGGGGAAGGCCGTGAGGATCGTCCGCAGCGGCGGCCAGTACACGTCCGTGCTGCCCGCCGACGCCACCCACCACACGACGACCAGCAGGACGGGCAGCGCGCCCGCCAGGACCAGCCGCAGCAGCACCCGGGTCACACCGCCACCTCCCCGCGCACCGACTGGTGCCAGGCCAGCGCCCGGCGCTCCACCGCCCGCGCTCCCACGTTGATCACGAGCCCCAGCAGGCCCGTCACCACGATCAGCGCGTACATCTCGGGCACCGCCTGCGAGGTCTGCGCCACCCCGATCCGCTGACCCAGACCCGGCGCCCCGATGACGAGTTCGGCGGTGATGGCGAGGATCAGCGCGACGGCGGCGGCGAGCCGCACCCCGGTCATCACATACGGCAGCGCGGTCGGCCACAGCACGTACCGGATCCGCGCCCAGGTGCCCAGACCGTACGACCGTGCCGTCTCCTCGGCGACCGGGTCGACGTCCTGGACGCCGTAGAGGACCTGGATCAGGACCTGCCAGAAGGACGCGTAGACGACGAGCAGGAGCACCGAGCGCAGTTCGGAGCCGTAGAGCAGGACCGCGAGCGGGATGAGGGCGACGGAGGGGATGGGCCGCAGGAACTCGATGGTGGAGGCGGTGGCCTGCCGCAGATACGGCACGACCGACAGGACGACGCCCAGCACGACGCCCGCGCAGGACGCGATCGCGAGCCCCAGGGCCCAGCCCGTGAGCGTGTCGCCGAGCGCGGTCCAGAACGCGGGGTCGCCGGCCTCCTCGCCGAGCGCGACCGCGATCCGGCTGGCCGGCGGCACATACTCCTCGTCCACCAGGCCGAGCCGGGGGGCCGCCTCCGCCGGCGCCAGGAAGCCGGCGAGCCCCGCCACGCCGAGTGCGGCGTTCGTCCCCCTCACCGGTCCGTGTCCCTCACGGCAGCAGCTCGTCGAGGTTCGGGTCGGTCTTGAACAGGCCGTCCGACCGGCCGAGTTTCATCAGGGCCTCGATCGACGCCCGGTTGGGCTCGGCGGGCCACTTCGGCAGGGTGACCTTCGCCAGCACGTCCGCCGGGATCTTCGTGTACGTCGTGATGGTCTCGCGTGCCTCGTCCGGGTGGGCGTCGGCGTAGGCCAGCGACTGCGCGGCGGCCTTCTGGAACTTCTCGACCACCTCCGGATTGCGCTCCGCGTACTGCTTGGACGTGAAGTACAGGGCGACGGTGAGGTCGGGCGCCACGTCGACCAGCGGCGAGGCGATCTCCACACCCTCCTGGTTCTTGATGGTGGCGGTCGCCGGCTCCACCACCATGGCGGCGTCGATCTGCCCCTTGTCCAGGGCGGCCGGCATCTGGTCGAAGGGCAGCTCGACGAACTCCACCTCGTCGGGGTCGCCGCCCGCCGAGCGCACCGAGGCGCGGACGGCCGTCTCGTTGATGTTCTTCAGCGTGTTGATGGCGACCTTCCTGCCCTCCAGCTCCTTCGGGGACTTCAGAGGGCTGCCCTTCTTCACCATCAGCGCGCCGAAGTCCTCGCCGGACTCGCCGGTCGAGGCGATGCCGTTGGCGACCGCCTTCACCGGAACGCCGTTGGACTGCGCGACCATCAGGGACGTCACATTGCTGAACCCGAACTGGAACTGACCGCTCGCCACCCCGGGCACGATCGCTGCGCCGCCCTGCGCCGTGGTGAACTCCAGCTCCAGGCCCTGCTCCTTGAAGAAGCCCTTCTTCTGGCCCAGATACAGCGGGGCGACATCGACGATGGGGATGAGGCCGACCTTCACGGTCGTGATCCCGCCGGACGACCCGCCCCCCTTGGACGGTTCGTCGCCGGACGAGCCACAGGCCGTCGCGACGAGCAGCAGGGCGCCGGCGGTGAGACCGGCGGACAGACGACGCATGGCTCCTCCTGTACAGACAACGGTGCAACGGTGTTCCGACAGGTTGTGCGCACGGCGCACAGTAGTGCGCGACCTCACCCAGCGGGAAGGTAGAAGCTTCCACCGGATCCGGTCAATGGGTTGCTGACGACATTGTTGACATTTTGGAGGTGGCGCTGTGCAAGCCGACGCCCGCGCACCGCATTTCGTGAGGTCCTTCGAGCGCGGCCTGGCCGTGATCCGCAGCTTCGACGCCGGCCACCCCGTCCGTACGCTCAGCGAGGTCGCCCAGACCTGCGACCTCACCCGCGCCGCCGCCCGCCGGCTGCTGCTGACCCTCGCCGACCTCGGCTATGTCCACCAGGACGGCCGCCACTTCCGGCTCACCCCGCGGGTACTGGAACTCGGCTACTCCTACCTCTCGAGCTACACCCTGCCCGAGATCGCCGAGCCGCACCTCGAGCAACTCGTCGCCCG
This sequence comes from Streptomyces nigra, assembly GCF_003074055.1. Taxonomy (NCBI): domain Bacteria; kingdom Bacillati; phylum Actinomycetota; class Actinomycetes; order Kitasatosporales; family Streptomycetaceae; genus Streptomyces; species Streptomyces nigra. Next base: position 6,374,646 of record NZ_CP029043.1, read on the forward strand.
GATACGGGAGTCGTCGTCGCTGTGCGTCCTCGACGGCGACGACATCGTGTACGTCGCCCGGGTCCCCACCCGGCGCATCATGACGGCGTCCATCACGGTCGGCACCCGCTTCCCCGCCCACGTCACCTCGGTGGGCCGGGTGATCCTGGCGCACCTGCCGTCGAGTGAGTCCGAACGGCTGCTGGAACGGGCCGAGTTGAAACCCCTGACGGTCCGCACCCTCACGACCCGGGCGGCCCTGCGCGCGGAACTGCGCCGGGTCCGCGCAGAGGGCTACGCCCTCGTCGACCAGGAGCTGGAGGAGGGGCTGCGGTCGGTCGCCGCCCCGGTGCGGGACCGCGACGGCACGGTCGTCGCCGCCGTCAACATCGCCGTGCACGCGGGCCGGCACTCCGTCGACGCCGTACGCCGAGACCTCCTGCCGCCGCTGCGCGCGACGGCCGCCGCGATCGAGGCCGATCTCAGGATGGCCCCCGCGCACCGGCCGTAGCGCCCGGCCGGCGGCTCACAGATCGAGCAGCAGCCGCCGCCCCCGGCACCGGGACACACAGATCATCATCGTCTCGCCGCCCGCCTGCTCCTCGGCGGTGAGCACGGAGTCCCGGTGGTCGGGGGTGCCGTCGAGCACGTCGGTCTCGCAGGTGCCGCACGTGCCCTCGGTGCAGGAGTACAGCACCTCGACACCCGCGGCCCGCACGGCGTCCAGCACGGAGACGCCCGGCCCGACGGTGACGGTCAGCCCGCTGCGGGCCAGCTCGACTTCGAACTCCGCGTCGGCCTCGTTCGGTTGGCCGCCCGGCTGGAACCGCTCGACGCGCAGGGCGTCGGCGGGGCAGAGCCCCTCCACGGCGTCCAGCAGCGGACCGGGACCGCAGCAGTACACGAGCGCGCCCTCGGGGAGGCCGTCCAGCACCGAGCCGAGGTCGAGCAGCCCGCACTCGTCCTCGGGCGCCAGGGTGACCCGCCCGCCGTACGCGGCCAGTTCGCCGGTGAACGCCATGGACCGGCGGGTGCGGCCGCCGTACAGCAGGCTCCACTCGGCGCCCGCCGCCTCGGCCGCGGCCAGCATGGGCAGGATCGGGGTGATGCCGATACCGCCCGCGACGAACCGGTAGGCGCGGGCGGGCTCCAGCCGGAAGTGGTTGCGCGGACCGCGCACCCGCACCTTGTCGCCGGGCCCCAGTCGCTCGTGCACATGGGCGGACCCACCGCGCCCGGCGGGCTCGCGCAGGACGGCGATCCGCCACCGCGTCCGGTCCGCCGGGTCACCGCACAGCGAGTACTGCCGTTCGAGCCCCGGCCCGAGCAACAGGTCGACGTGGGCGCCGGGCTGCCAGCCGGGCAGCGGCTCACCCGACGGGTCGCGCAGCAGAAGGACGAGCACGCCGTCGGCTGCGAACTCGACTCCCTCGACGACGACTTCGGCCTCGTACGCCTCCGTCACGAGTCGTCCTCCGGCATCCGGTGGCCCTGCGGATGGGCGAGCATCCACTCCCACATCCGCACCGGGTCCTCGGCGCGGTGCTCGCGGCCGCAGTGACAGGTCCCGTGCAGCAGGTCGGTGCCCGGCACCCAGTCGACCCGGTACACCTCCCCGGTGCGGCCGCTCACTTGACCTTCTCCTCGGGCTTCGCGCCCTCCTCGACCAGCCGGGCGAGGATGCGGCGCGCGGCGAGGCCGCCGGTGTCGATGTTGATGCTGAGCTCCTGGTAGCCGTGGCGTTCGGTGCCGAGGGTCCGCTGGAGGAGGTTGAGGGCGTCGACGTCCTGCATCACCACGGTGTGGTTGTTGGCGCGCAGGAACTCGGTGACCTCGTCGTCCTCGGTCGCCCAGTCCCGGGACACCGCCCAGAAGTCGTACACCGTGCCGTCGCCGGAGGGCGTGATGGCGTAGGTGACCTCGGTGTGGAAGGCGTCCGGGTCGCTGCCGTCGGGGTTCGGCACCACGCCGACCGGCGCGACCCGGCTGTGCAGCACGTACAGGCAGGGCGCGTGGTACTCGATGTCCTGCCAGCGGGTGATCCGGCCCGAGATCCCGGTCGAACTGGCGTAGAACGGCGGGCACTCGGCGTCGTCCATGTGCCGGCTCACCCGTACGATGCCCGCGCCCTCGTCCACCTCGGTGGTGATCGGCGTCTCGGCGACCTCGGGGGTGCCGATGTACCCGCCGTGCAGATACGTCTCGTGGGACAGGTCGAGGAGGTTGTCGACCAGCAGTCCGTAGTCGCAGTCGATGGGCTCCATCCCGCGCACGGTGACCCAGCCCGGCGCGTCCAGATGCCGGGCCCGCGGGACGCCGGCCGGGTCCGCGAGCTCGGGGTCCCCGATCCACACCCAGATGAGCGAGTCCTGCTCCACCACCGGGTACGAGGCGACGCGCGCCGTCCGCGGCACCCGCTTCTGCCCGGGCACGTACACGCACGTCCCGGTCGTGTCGTACGTGAAGCCGTGGTACCCGCACACGATCCGGTCCCCGTCGAGCCGCGTCGGCGCCTCGGACAGCGGATACCGGCGGTGCACACACCGGTCGTGCAGCACGACCGGCGTCCCCTCGTCCTCGGTCCGGTACAGCACGAGCGTCTCCCCACAGACACTCCGCCCGAGCAACTCCCGCCCCACCTCGTGACTGTGGGCGGCTACGTACCACTGGTTCCTGGCATACGCGGTCATGTGCGGCATGGCAGCGGCTCCCGTCTAGGTGTCGTGGCGACATCGTCGGGAAGGGGCCCGGGCGGAGGCAACACGGCTTCCGCCTCACGGAAGGAGGACAGGGCGAGGACACCGCGCCGCCGCACCCCACGTACCTCCGGCCTTCACGCCGACGCCATCGCACCCTTCCCCCTCGTTCGGTGCCCCTGGAACACTCCTGTCGCGCGCGTTGTCACCGACCGGCCGGATCACCCCTCACGATGGGAAGAGGTCTTCCACCCATGCCCGAAGTCAACCGGCGCAGATTTCTGCAGATCGCGGGCGCCACGACGGCGTTCAGCGCTCTGTCGAGCAGTATCCAGCGGGCCGCCGCGATCCCGGCCCACCATCGCACGGGCTCCCTGGAAGACGTCGAGCACATCGTCGTCCTGATGCAGGAGAACCGTTCCTTCGACCATTACTTCGGCAGCCTGCGCGGCGTCCGCGGGTTCGGCGACCCCCGGCCGGTGCGCCGGGACGACGGCAAGCCCATCTGGTACCAGTCCGACGGCACCAAGGACGTCCTGCCGTTCCACCCGGACGCCGACGACCTCGGCATGCAGTTCCTGGAAGGGCTTCCGCACGGCTGGTCCGACGGCCAGCAGGCGTACGACGGCGGGAAGTACGACCGCTGGATCCCCGCCAAGGGCACCACCACGATGGCGTACCTCACCCGCGAGGACATCCCCTTCCACTACGCCCTCGCCGACGCGTTCACCGTCTGCGACGCCTACCACTGCTCGTTCATCGGCTCGACCGACCCCAACCGCTACTACCTGTGGAGCGGTCACACCGGCAACGACGGCACCGGCGGCGGCCCCGTCCTCGGCAACGACGAACTCGGCTACGGCTGGACGACGTACCCCGAGCGTCTGGAAAAGGCCGGCGTCTCCTGGAAGATCTACCAGGACATCGGCGACGGACTGGACGCGGCCGGCTCCTGGGGCTGGATCAGCGACGCCTACCGTGGCAACTACGGGGACAACTCCCTGCTGTACTTCGACAAGTACCGCGAGGCCCGGCCCGGCGACCCCTGGTACGACAAGGCCCGCACCGGCACCGACGCCAAGGCCGGCGACGGCTACTTCGACCGGCTGCGCGCCGACGTCCAGGCCGGCACCCTGCCGCAGATCTCCTGGATCGCCACCCCGGAGGCGTTCTCCGAGCACTCCAACTGGCCGTCCAACTACGGCGCCTGGTACATCGCACGGGTCCTGGACGCCCTCACCTCCAACCCGGAGGTCTGGTCGCGGACCGCGCTGTTCATCACCTACGACGAGAACGACGGCTTCTTCGACCACGTCGTGCCGCCGCTCCCGCCGCGGGACGCGTCCCGGGGCCGCTCCACGGTCGACGTCACGCTCGACCTCTACCCGGGCGACGCCACCCGCACGGCCGGGCCCTACGGCCTCGGCCCGCGCGTGCCGATGCTGGTCGTCTCACCCTGGAGCAAGGGCGGCTACGTCTGCTCCGAGACGTTCGACCACACCTCGATCCTCCGGTTCATGGAGCGCCGCTTCGGGGTCGAGGAGCCCCAGATCTCACCCTGGCGGCGGGCCGTCTGCGGCGATCTGACCTCGGCGTTCGACTTCTCCCGCAAGGACAGCCGCCCCGCCGGACTGCCGGACACGGACGCCTACGAGCCGCCGGACCGGGAGCGGCACCCCGACTATCGGCCGACGCCTCCGGCCGAGGGCGGTATGCCCCGGCAGGAGCGCGGGCTGCGCCCCAGCCGCCCGCTGAAGTACGCCCCGTACGTGGACGGCCGCGTCGACGCGGCGGCCGGCACCTTCCGGCTCGCGTTCGCCTCCGGCGCCACGGCGGGCGCCGCCTTCCACGTCACCTCCGGCAACCGCGCCGACGGCCCGTGGACGTACACCACCGAGGCGGGCAAGGACATCGCCGACACCTGGAACTCGGCGTACTCGAACGGCTCCTACGACCTCACCGTGCACGGGCCGGCCGGGTTCTTCCGGGCCTTCCGGGGCGCGAACGCGGTCGCCGGGCCCGAGGTCACCGCCCGGCACCGGGGCGACGACATCGAGCTGAGGTTCACCAACGCGGGCCGGTCGAGCGTCAGGCTGCGGATCGCCGACGGGTACGGCGGGCGTACCGCGACGGTGACCGTACGGGCCGGCGCCACCGTCCGCCGGGTCTTCGGCCTCGCGGCCAGCCGCCGCTGGTACGACCTGACGGTGACCGCCGACGGCGACCGGCCGTTCCTGCGGCGGTTCGCCGGGCACGTGGAGAACGGGCGGCCGGGGGTGAGCGACCCGGCGACGCTCACCGAGTAGATCGACCAGAGAGCGACTCTCACCGAGCGGTCGGGTCAGAGCGGCGTCAGGTGTCCCGGGTCCGGCTGCCGGGGCACCACCACCCGTTCCGGGGCCGCCGACTCCGGTTCCAGGGCCAGGACGGCGGCCACCGGGTGCGCGTCGTCCGCCATCGAGGATGCGGGTTCCGCGGGGACGGCCGGCGTGGGTGTGGCGCGGGTCAGGAGCACCACGCCCCAGGACGCCAGGCCCGCCCCGGCCACGGCGGCCAGCACACCGGCCGGGCCGCCCCGCAGCCGTTCGCCGAGCAGGACCAGGCCGATCACGGCGGCTGCGAGCGGATTGGCGAGGGTGACCACCGCGAGCGGGGCGCCCAGGCCGCCCCGGTAGGCGGTCTGGGACAGCAGCAGCCCTCCCGCCGCGAGCGCGGCGACCAGGACGGCCACCCCGGTGACCTGGAGGCTGAGCACCGGGGCGGAGTGGTCGGTGGCGGCCACCGTCACCGTCTGGGTGAGGGCCGAGGCGACCCCGGAGGCGAAACCGGACGCGGTCGCGTGCCGCAGTCCCGGCCGGGCGCCCGGCCACGCCAGCATCCCGGTCAGGGCGACCGTCACCGCCGCGACCCCGATCGCCTCCGGCGTGCTCAGCACGTCGTCGGGCGCGGGAGCGGACGCCATCACCAGGATCACGGCGAGACCGGTCAGCGTCAGTGCCGTGCCCCGCCACTCCACCGCGCGGACCCGGCGGCCCGCGAGCCGCGCGCCCAGCGGTACGGCGGCGACCAGGGTGAGCGCGCCGAGCGGTTGCACCACCGTCAGTGGGCCGTACTTGAGGGCTATGACGTGCAGCAGGGCGCCGGTGGCGTTGAGCAGCACCGTCCCCCACCAGGCGCCCGAGCCCAGCAGCCGTACCAGGCCGGTGCCGGCGCTGCGAGAGGCGAGCCGCTCCTGGGCGACGGCTGCGGCGGCGTAGGCGACGGCCGAGACCAGGGAGAGCACGACGGCGAGCAGCGTGGCGGTCATCGTCCCGCTCCCGCGAGGACGGCGTCGCGGGACGCGGTCTCCCCCCGGCGCTGTGCCGGGAGGAGCCGGCCGGCCGTGGTGGCCGTGCGTCCGGGCCGGGGGATCAGCGCGAGCGCGAGGCCCAGCAGGGCCGTCGCCGCGATCGCGTCGAGCCAGTAGTGGTTGGCCGTGCCGACGATCACCAGCAGGGTCAGCGCGGGGTGCAGGAGCCACAGCACGCGCCACCGGGACCGGGTCGCCGCGATCAGGCCGACGGCGAGCATCAGGGCCCAGCCGAAGTGCAGCGACGGCATCGCCGCGAACTGGTTGGAGAGCTGGTCGGTCTGCGGGGGGCCGTAGACCGAGGGGCCGTAGAGGCGGGCGGTGTCCAGCAGGCCGGTCGCGGCGAGCAGACGCGGCGGGGCGAGCGGGAACGCCAGATGCAGCAGCAGGGCGGCGCCGGTGACGGCCGTCAGGACACGTCGGGCCCAGACGTAGTGCGCGGGGCGCCGCAGGTAGAGCCAGACCAGGAAGGCCAGGGTCGCCGGGAAGTGGACGGTCGCGTAGTACGTGTTGGCCAGGCGTATGAGGGCGTCGCCGTGCAGCAGGAGGTGCTGCACGGCGCCCTCGCCGGGGAGGCGGACGGCGCGTTCGAGGTCCCACAGCCGGTCCGCGTTGCGGAAGGCCTCGCCGGTGTGGCCGGTGGCCAGTTGGCGGCCGGCCTTGTAGGCGAGGAAGAACCCGGCCACGAGCAGCAGCTCGCGGACCAGTGGTGGCCGCGGTGGCGCGGCCTCCTTCCGGTAAGGCTCGGTGCGGGCATTCATCCCCCGGCCCCTTCGCTGACGTAGGTGGTGCTGGGCGAGCTTGTCGGGCTGGGGACTGCTCCGGCTCGGCGAACTCATCGATACGTGCCCGTTCCGAAACGGGGCTGTACCGATACGCCACTGTACCGATACGCCAGCGTTCCGGTACAGTGGCGTATCGATAGACGTGCGACACACTGGAAGGCGGGCCCCGCCGACCGCGGGAGCCGCACCCGGACCGAGGAGACGAGCAGATGACGTCGCAGGCCGCGGACGGACCGGACACGGTCGCCGCCTCGCGCCGCTCCAAGCTCACGCGCGAGCGTGAACAGGAGTTCTTCGACGCCGTCCTCGACCAGATCCGCGCCTGCGGGTACGAGTCCGTGACCATGGAGGGCGTCGCCGCCAGCACACGGTGCAGCAAGGCCACGCTCTACCGGCAGTGGCGGACCAAGCCGCAGTTCGTCGCGGCCGCCCTGCGGGCCAGCCGGCAGACCCGCTTCGACGGCATCGACACCGGCTCCCTCGCCGACGACCTGAGGGAGGCCGCCCGCGCGACGGGCGCCTGGTCGGCCAAGGACACCCGGCTGCTGCAGGCCCTCGGCCACGCCGTCACCGAGGACGAGGAGCTGCGCACGGCGTTGCGCGAAGCGCTCATCGACCCCGAGATCGACGCGCTCCGGCAGATCCTGCAGCGCGGGGTCGAGCGGGGCGAGGTGCCCGCCGACCACCCGGCGCTCGACTACATCCCCGCGCAGATCTTCGGCGTGCTGCGGGCTCGTCCCGTCCTGGAGGGCAAGGACGCCGACCCCGAGTACATCGTCCGGTTCGTGGAGGCCGCCGTGCTGCCCACGCTCGGACTCACCTGAGACCCAGGCCGCCGTCCGCGGGATGACTGGACGGCGACCTGAAGCGCCGCACCGTGGGGACGGGGGCGGCGCGCACCACCCGGCCGGGTGGGGTGCCCCTTGAGCGGAGGGGCCGCCCCACCCGGCCGAGTCACGTCCGGACCATCCGGGCCGGGCTCACACGTCCTGGCCGGGGCCGCCGCCCGAGGACACCTCGATGCCCTTCACGATCTCGTCGAGGACGGCCTGGCCCTCGTCGGCGTCGACACCGAGACGCACCACGACGATCTCCTTGCCGTCCGAGGCCGGCGACGGGAAGGCGAGCGACTCGACATAGCCGTCCGAGCCCTTGCTGGTGACCGCCTGCCAGCGGACCAGATAGCCCTTGCGTCCGGCCACGGTCACCGCCTTCGACGCCAGCACCTTGTGCGAGGTGATCTTTCCGTAGCCGGTGCCGTACGACTCCTTCGCGTTCTCCGCGATGTCCGCCTCGGCGACCTTCTCGGGGGTGTCGCCCGCCGTGCCCAGCTCCCGGGCCGGGGCCGAGTAGGCGCCGCCCTTCATACAGGTCTCGGAGGTCTGCGCCGGGCACGGGTAGGTGTCCTTCGACGCCACCTGCGCGCCGAAGCGGATCTGCTGCCCGTACCAGCCGTCCGGCACCGGAAGGCTGATGCCGTTCAGCGGGTCGGCGACCGAACCGCTCTCCACCCTGGGTGGCCCGGACCCCTCCGGAGCCTGCGACGGCCCGCCCGACTCCCCGCCGGGGCCCTCGGGCAGGTCCGGGCGGCCCGGCACCTCCCGGGAACCGGCCGCCGTGCCGTCCGGGCCGTCCTCGGCCGTCAGCGCGTACACGCCGACGCCTATGCACGCCAGGACCACCGCCGCCACGCCGGCGGCTATCCCGGTGCGCAGCCCCCGCCGCGCGCCGGGCGCGGGCACGCCGGGATAGCCGGGGTGCACGGGGTACGGCGGATACGCCCCGCCGGCCGGCGGGCCTGCCGTGGCGGCGGTTCCGGCGGCCCGGACCTGGTCCGTCCACGCGTTGCCGTCCCACCAGCGCTCGGTGGGCGGGCCGTCACTGTGCCGGCCTGGGTCGGGGTACCAGCCGGGAGGAGTCACCTGCGTCATGGGCCCACCGTATGAGGTGCGGGTGAAAGCCGGATGAGAGGGCCCGCCCCCGCGCCGCCCCGCCCGGTCCGGAACCTCCGCGACGAGCCCGGGGAGCCCGGCCCTCCACCCACGCCGCCGATCCCCGACTGCCCCTCCGTGACCGGAATTTGACTGTCATTCAGTCGATACGGGCCATGTCGCGGGCCCTGCGCGTCGCCCGCCCGCACCCGCCGTCACCCGTCGCGGCAACAGGTCCCCCGACCGCTCTCCATTCGGTCCGCCGGAGGACTACGCTCGGGTTCGGTACGTCCGGGCGACTTGGGGAGGTAGCGGGATGACGGAGGTACGGCCCACGCAGGCCGCCTCGGCCTCCCTCTGGGAGCGCGACGAGGAGGTCGCCGCCATCGGGCGGGCCCTCGACCGGCTGTGCGCCGAAGAGACCTCCTCGGGCAGCCTGCTGGTGCTGCGGGCCGAGGCCGGCCTCGGCAAGACCGCCTTGCTGGCCGAAACCCGCCGTATCGCCGAGGCCCGCGGCTGCACCGTCTGGTCCGCCCGCGGCGGCGAGACCCTCAGCTCCGTGCCCTTCAACGTCGTACGGCAGCTGCTCCAGCCCGCGCTCCTGTCGCTGATGCCCGAGGAGGCCCGCGAGTACCTCGGCGACTGGTACGACATCGCGGGGCCCGCCCTCGGGATAGCGGACCCCGGCGACCGCCAGGCCGACCCGCAGGGTGTGTGCGACGGACTGGTCGCCGCCGTCCGCCGGCTCGCCCGGCGCGAATGGCCGCTGGTGCTGCTGATCGACGACGCCCACTGGGCCGACCAGGAGACCCTGCGCTGGCTCGCCGCCTTCAGCGAACGCCTCGCCGAGCAGAACGTCTTAGTGGTCGTGGCCCGCCGCCCCGGCGAGGTCAGCGGCGACAGCGCCCGCCACCTCGACGCCATCGCCGACGCCGGTGACTCCGTCTCCACGCTCAGCGCCCTCACCCCGGAGGCCACCGCCGGTCTCACCCGCGCCACCCTGGGCGCCCACGCCGACGGGCCGTTCTGCCGCGAGGTCTGGGCCGTCACCGGCGGCAACCCGTACGAGACCGTCGAACTCCTCGCCAAGGTCCAGGAGAACGAGTTCGAGCCGACCGAGGCGGCCGCCGGCGAGCTGCGCGCCCTGAACCGCGCGGCGCGCGGCGGCGGCCTCGTCGCCCGCCTGGAGACCCTCGGCATCGAGGCCACCCGGTTCGCCTGGGCCGCCGCCATCCTCGGCACCGGCATCACCGTCGACCTGGTCGCCGAACTGGCCACGATGGGTGTCGACGACGCCGTGCGCTGCGCCGAACTCCTGCGCAGCGCCCGCATACTGACCGAACCCGACCCCGCCGGGGTGCAGCCCGACGACGGCGAGTTCCAGTTCGTCCACCCGCTGATCGCCACCGCCGTCTACAACTCCATCCCGGACGCGCTGCGCACCGCCATGCACGGCATCGCCGCCCGCGTCGTCACCGACAACGGCCGGGGTGCCGCCGTCGCCGCCCGCCACCTCCTGGAGGTCCACCCCGACGGCGACGAGGAACTCGTCGAGCAACTGCGCGAGGCCGCCCGCGAGCATCTGGCCGTCGGCGCCCCCGACGCGGCCCGCCGCTGTCTGGAGCGCGCCCTGGTGGAGCCGCCCCGCCCCGAGATCCACGCCCATGTGCTGCACGAACTCGGCTGCGCCACCCTGCTGACCGCGCCCGCCGTCACCATCGACCATCTGCAGCGGGCCCTCGCCCTGCCAGGCCTGGACGGCGACGAACGCGTCGACGCCGTCTACCGCCTGTCCCAGGCCCTGCTCCACAACGACCAGCTGGAGGAGGCCGTCCGCACCGTCGAGGCGGAGGCCGCCCGGCAGAGCGGACCCACCCGGCTGCGGCTCCAGGCCGTGCAGTTCATGTGGGAGGGCATCCACGGCGAGGCCGCCTCACCGGGACGCTCCGCGCGCCTCGCCGACCTGGCCGCCACCTGCACCGGGCGGGACAACTCCGAGCGCGCCCTGCTCATCCTGCGCGGCTTCGACGCCATGGCGCGCGGCGAGAACGCCGAGGAGGTCGCCGAGCTGTGCGACCGCGCCCTCGTCAACGGCCGCCTCGCCCCCGGCCTCGGCTGGACCGACCCCGAGTGGGGCCTGGAGCTGCCGATGATGCTGGCCAGCGCCTACGCCTTCACCGACCGCCTCGACCGCGCCGAGACCCTCTACAACGAGGCGCTGCGCGCCTACGAGTCGGTCGGCTGGAGCGGCGGCCACCTCGCCCTCGCGCACGCCTATGTCGGGCTCGGTCACCGCAGACGCGGGCGGCTCCGGGAGGCCGAGGAGTCCCTGCGCGAGTCGCTGGCGTTCGCCGAGCGCGTCGGCCGGCGGCTGCCGCTGCACTGGTCCGCGACCTGCAACCTCGTCGACACGCTGCTCGCCCGCGGCCATGTCGAGGAGGCCTGGGACATCGCCGAGCGGTACGGCTTCGCCCCGCCCTACCCGTCCACCATCGTGCTGCCGGACCCGCGCTCGGTCCGCGGCCGGCTGCTGCTCGCCGTGGGCCGCACCAAGGACGGCATCAACGAACTGGAGGCGGCCGAGAAGGCGGCGGCCGTCCGCGGCCACCACAACCCCGTCCTGGTCCCCTGGGCGGTGGACCTCGCCCGCGCCCTCGCCAACGAGGACCCCGCGCGGGCCGCCCGGCTGGCCGCCGAGCTCCGCCGGCACGCCGAGCGCCTGGGCACCGACACCGCGATCGGCGAGGCCCTGCGCTGCGCGGCGGCGCTGGAGACCGGGCAGCGGGCCGTGCGTCTGGCCGAGCGGGCCGTCACCTATCTGGAGGCGTCGCCCTGCCAGTACGAGCACGCCGTCGCCCGCGTCGAGTACGGCCTGGCCGCCCGCTCCGCCGCGGAACTGCGGCGCGGTCTGACGCTGGCCCGCTCCTGCGGCGCGGACGGGCTGGTGCTCCAGGCCGAGGCCGCGCTGGCCACCGGTCTGCTCTGAGACCCGGTCACAGGCTCAGCAACTGCTCGGTGACCGCCGTCAGCCGCGCCCGCGTGCCGGGGTCGTAGGCGGCCGGATGGGCCCGGGCCGGTGACGTCCCCTCGAAGTAACCGCCCGAGCCCCGGTCCCGGGTGGCGAGCGCGACGACACCGGGGGCGCCGTCGGCGACCGTGTGGAAGGGCGTGAAGCCGCTGTCGCGGACCATCGCGGTGTCCATGTGCGTCGCCGGGTGCACCACGTTCACCGACACACCGGTGCCGGCCAGCTCGTCGGCGAGGACGAACGTGTGCACCGCCAGGGCGAACTTGCTGCGGCAGTACGCGGCCACGCCGTCGTAGCCGCGGGTCATCTCCGGGTCGGCGGGGTCCAGCGGCTCCTGGCCCGCCGAGCCGACGTTCACGATCCGGGCCGGGGCGTTCGCGCGCAGCACGGGCAGCAGCGCGCGGGTCAGCACCACCGGCGCCAGGCAGTTCACCGCGAGACGCAGTTCGTGGCCGTCGGCGCTCAGCTCCCGGCGGGTGAGGTCCGGACCGCCCCCGACCGCCGCGTTGTTGATGAGGACGTCCAGTTCCGGGTGGTCGCCGGCGACATGCGCGGCCAGCTCCCGCACCTGGGCGAGCGAGGCCAGATCGGCCACGTACCCGTCGGCCTCCCCGTGCGCGCGCAGCTCCTCGACGAGCCGTTCCGTGCGGTCGGCGTCCCGCCCGTGGGCGAGCACCCGGTGCCCGGCGCGGACCAGTTCGAAGGCGACGTACCGGCCGAGGCCCGAGGTGGCGCCGGTGAGCAGCAGCGTGGACATGACCTCACCGTAGGCACGCCGGACGGCACACGCGCGCCGCGGCCCGGCGTACGGCCGCCCGGGTCACCCGGCGGTGCCGGCGTCCGCGTCGGACTTCTCGGACAGCACCCGCTGGGCGACGGCGAACGCGGCGTTCGCGGCCGGCACCCCGCAGTACACGGCCGTCTGGAGCAGCACGGCGCCGATCTCGTCCGGCGTCAGACCGTTGCGCCGGGCCGCGCGGACGTGCATGGCCAGCTCCTCGTGGTGGCTGTGCGCGACCAGCGCCGTCAGGGTGATCATGCTGCGTTCGCGCCGGCTGAGTGTCGGGTCGGTCCAGATCTCGCCCCAGGCGTAGCGCGTGATGAAGTCCTGGAAGCGGGCGGTGAACGCGGTCTGGCGGGCCTGCGCCCGGTCCACGTGCGCGTCGCCCAGCACCTCGCGGCGCACCGCCATGCCCCGCCGCCCGTCGCCGCCGAGGTGGGCGCGCAAGGCGGTGAGCACGGCCTCCGGCCGTTCGGCGGGGGCCAGATGCGAGGCGCCCGGGATCTCGACCAGCGCGGCGCCCGGCACGGCGTCCGCGATCTCCCGCAGATGCGCGGGCGGGGTCGCCGGATCATCGCGGCCGGCGACCAGCAGGGTGGGCGCGGTGATCCGGTCCAGCAGATCGCGCAGGTCGAACGCGGCCAGCGCGTCGCAGCAGGCGGCGTAGGCGGCGGGGTCGGCCTCCCGGTGGTCGCGGACCAGCCGGGGCACGGTGAAGCCGGTGGTGAACCAGCGGGCGTCCGCGGTGTCGGCGAGTCCCGCCAGCCCCTCCCGCCGTACCCGCTCGGCCCGCTCCTCCCAGGGCGCGGAGCCGCCGAAGTGCGCCGACGAGCAGATCGCGGCCAGCGAGGTGACGCGCTCCGGGTGGTGGACGGCCAGATGCAGCCCGACGGCACCGCCGAGCGAGACACCCGCGTAGGCGAACCGCTCGATGCCGAGGGAGTCGGCGAGCGTGAGCACCAGGCCGGCCAGGTCGGCGACCGTCGCCTTGGGACTGAGCAGACCGGCGGGTGAGCCGCCGTGCCCGGGCAGGTCCCAGCGGATCACCCGGTGGGTGGGCGACAGCTCGGGCGCCACCGCGTCCCACAGCGCGTACGAGGTGCCGAGCGAGGGTCCGAGCAGCAGCGGGGGCGCGGAGGCGGGGCCGTCGGCGCGGTGGTGGAGAAGGGTCAACGTCGCTCCAGGGCACGGTCGGTGAGGGCTCCGGCGGAGCCGGTGTAGTGCGTCGGGTCGAGGTCGGCGTCCGCCAGCTCGGGCGCCTCGGCGAGCGGGCGTCCCTCCGCGGCCAGCCGGGTCAGCAGCTCCTTGGCGCGGGCGCGGCCCAGCTCCGGGGCCAGTTCGGCGGACAGTCGCTCCGAGACGACCGCCCCGCCGGTGAGATGGAGGTTCGCGCGCATCGCGTCCGGGCGCACCCGCAGCCCCTCCGCCAGCTCGGCGGCGTCCCGGGCGGCGCCGCCCACCAGGCGCAGCAGGTCCCGCAGCGGCTCCCACTCCGCGTGCCAGGCGCCGGCCGGCCGTTCGTCCTCGGCGACCAGCGACCCGTACAGGGTGGCCGCGAGCTGCGGCGCCCGCCGGGCGGCGGCGACGATCAGGGTGGACCGTACGGGGTTGGACTTGTGCGGCATCGCGGAGGAGCCGCCGCCGCTGCCCTCGGCGACCTCGGCGATCTCGGTGCGCGACAGGGTCAGCACGTCCACGGCGGCCTTCCCGAGGGCGCCCGCCGTGAACGCCAGGCAGCCCGCTAGGTCGGCGACCGGGGTGCGCAGCGTGTGCCACGGCAACTCCGGGACCCGCAGCCCGAGTTCGCGGGCGTAGCCCGCCGGCAGCGCGATCGGGTCGGCCGCCCCGTACGCCCCGAACACCGCCAGCGTCCCGGCGGCACCCCCGAGCTGGGCGGGCAGCGTGTCCCGTACGGCCGTCGTCCGGTCCCGCGCGTCGAGGACCAGCGCGCGCCACCCGGCTGCCTTCAGACCGAACGTCGTCGGGACGGCGTGCTGGGTGAGGGTGCGGCCCGGCAGTGCGGTGTCGCGGTGCGCGGCGGCCAGCCGGGCGAACGCCCGCTGGGCGCGCTCCAGGTCGGCGAGGACCGGGCCGAGGGCGCGCACGGCCACCAGCATCAGGGCGGTGTCCATGATGTCCTGGCTGGTCGCGCCCCGGTGGACGTAGGGGCCGTGCTCCTCGCCGACGGCCCGGGTGAGCGCGCCGACGAGCGGGATGACCGGGTTGCCGCCCGCGCGTGCCTCCTCGGCGAGCGCCCGTGTGTCGAAGCGGTCCGCGTCCGCCGCGCCGGTCACCGCCCGGGCGGCCTCCTCCGGGGCGAGGCCCAGGGCCGCCTGGGCGCGGGTCAGGGCGGCCTCCGCGTCCAGCAGGGCCTGCAGGAAGGCCGTGTCGCCGGTCGCGCGGGCCGCCGCCGAACCCGTCCACCCGGGGGCGAGCAGACCGCTGTCACCGGTTTCGGCAGAAGTCACTGGTACTCCAGGAAGACCGTCTCGCCTTCGCCCTGAAGGCGGATGTCGAAACGGTACGTGGCACGGCCCTCGTCCCGCGCGACCAGCGTGGCGCGTCGCTCCGGGGGCAGCCCGGCGAGCAGCGGGTCCGCGGCGTGCCCGGCCGTGTCCTCCGGCAGATAGAGCCGGGTGAACAGGTGCACCAGCAGCCCCCGCGCGAACACGCAGACGCTCAGGTACGGGGCGCTCGCGCCGCGGGCGCCGGGGCGCAGGGTGCGCGCGTACCAGTGCCCGTCCGCGTCGGTCTGCGTCCGGCCCCAGCCGGTGAACTCCACGCCGTTGCGCCCCAGATGGCCGCCGCTCGCCGGGTCGCGCCGCATCGAGCCGTCGGCGGTCGGGATGTTCCCGCCCGGGTCGGCGCCCCACAGTTCGA
This sequence comes from Streptomyces nigra, assembly GCF_003074055.1. Classification (NCBI taxonomy): domain Bacteria; kingdom Bacillati; phylum Actinomycetota; class Actinomycetes; order Kitasatosporales; family Streptomycetaceae; genus Streptomyces; species Streptomyces nigra. The sequence goes on from NZ_CP029043.1 coordinate 6,390,075, forward strand.
GGAACGCGTCCGGCAGCGGCGCGCCCGCGCCGTCGAGGACGTACCCGTGCACGGTGATGGTGTCCGGGTGCCCGAGCGGGGCGATGTCCTCGCCGCCGGGGAAGGGCAGCGCGTAGCCGTAGAAGGGGCCCACCGTGTGGGAGGGCGTCGGCAGGACGCCGCCCGGTCCGTTCGTGTCGGTCGTCGTCACGGCTCAGTGCCCCTCTTCCCGCCAGGTGGCGTTCGGCCCGTCCAGCACGATGTCCCAGCGGTAGCCCATCGAGAACTCCGGCACGGACAGGCTGTGGTCGTAGGTGGCGACGAGCCGCTGCCGGGCGGCGTCGTCGGTCACGGACTGGATGATCGGGTCGTAGGGGAACAGCGGGTCGCCCGGGAAGTACATCTGGGTGACCAGCCGCTGGGTGAAGGCCGAGCCGAACATCGAGAAGTGGATGTGGGCGGGCCGCCAGGCGTTGAGGTGGTTGCGCCACGGGTACGGGCCCGGCTGGATGGTCGTGAAGTGGTACCGGCCGTCGGCGTCCGTGAGGGTGCGGCCCACCCCGGTGAAGTTCGGGTCCAGCGGGGCGTCGTGCTGCTCGCGCCGATGGGCGTAGCGGCCGGCCGCGTTGGCCTGCCAGATCTCGATGAGCTGGCCGCGCACGGGGCGCCCGGCACGGTCCAGGAGCCGCCCCGAGACGGTGATCCGCTCCCCGAGGGGCTCGCCGGTGTGCTGCCGGGTGAGGTCGTTGTCGATCTCGGTGACGTCCCGCTCGCCGAAGGCGGGGGAGTGCAGCTCGACCAGCTCCGGGTCGCTGCTCACGTCGATGGTGACCGGCGGCTGCTTCGGGTGGCGCAGCAGCGACGAGCGGTACGGCGCGTAGTCCCGGCGCGGATGGTGCTCGACGGGCGCTCCGTCCGCGATCCGCTTCTGATAGGCGGCGCGTTCGGCCGCGATCTCCTGGTCGATGTCGTGCTGGGTGAGCGTCATGGGGTCGTTCCTCGGGGGTCGTCGGCGTCCGTGATCAAGGCGGCACCGGTGCGGGCGGTGATCTCCTCCGCGCCGACACCGGGCGCGGTCTCGACGAGCCGCAGCCCGTCCGGGGTCACGTCCAGGACGCCGAGGTCGGTGACGATCCGGTCCACGCAGGCCCGGCCGGTCAGCGGCAGCGTGCACTCCCGCAGGATCTTCGGGGAGCCGTCCTTGGCGGTGTGGGTCATCACGACGATGACCGTGCGGGCGCCGTGCACCAGGTCCATGGCGCCGCCGATGCCGGTGATCATCCGGCCGGGGACGGCCCAGTTCGCCAGGTCGCCGCGCTCGGACACCTGCATGGCGCCCAGCACGGCCACATCGATGTGCCCGCCCCGGATCATCGAGAACGACAGCGCCGAGTCGAAGAAGGAGGCGCCCGGCAGCACCGTCACGGTCTCCTTGCCGGCGTTGATCAGATCCGGGTCGACCTCGTCCTCGTCCGGGTACGGCCCCGTGCCGAGGATGCCGTTCTCGGACTCCAGGACGACCTCGACGTCCGGCGGCAGATGGTTCGGGATCAGTGTCGGCAGCCCGATGCCCAGGTTGACGTACTGCCCGTCCCGCAGCTCGCGGGCGGCCCGCGCGGCCATCTCCTCGCGTGTCCACGCCATCAGCCGTCCACCGTCCCGCGCGCCGTACGCGGTGCCACCGTGCGCCGTTCGACGCCCTTGTCCGCCGCCTGCTCCGGGGTAAGCGCCACGACCCGCTGGACGAAGATCCCCGGGAGGTGGACCGCGTCCGGGTCGATACCGCCGGGCTCGACCAGCTCCTCGACCTCGGCGATCGTGATCCGCCCGGCCATCGCGGCCAGCGGGTTGAAGTTCCGGGCGGACTTGGCGAACACCAGGTTGCCGTGCCGGTCGCCCCGGGCGGCGCGGACCAGCGCGAAGTCGGTGCGGATACCGCGCTCCAGTACGTACTCGGTGCCGTCGAACTCGCGGATCTCCTTCGGCGGCGAGGCGAGCGCGACCCCGCCGGAACCGTCGTAGCGCCAGGGCAGTCCGCCGTCGGCGACCTGGGTGCCGACACCCGCCGGGGTGTAGAAGGCGGGGATGCCGGCGCCGCCGGCCCGCAGCCGCTCGGCCAGCGTGCCCTGCGGGATCATCTCCACCTCCAGCTCCCCGGACAGGTACTGCCGGGCGAACTCCTTGTTCGCGCCGATGTAGGAGCCGGTGACCCGGGCGATCCGTCCCGCCGCCAGCAGTACGGCCAGCCCGGACTCCATCGCGCCGCAGTTGTTGGAGACGACCGCGAGGCCGGACACACCGCGCTCGTACAGCGCGTGGATCAGTACGTTCGGCACACCGCTCAGGCCGAAGCCGCCCACGGCCAGCGACGCCCCGTCGCCCACGTCGGCCACCGCCTCCAGGGCCGTGGCGACCACCTTGTCCATCCGGGAAGCCCCATCTCTTCCGAGCGCCTGCCCGCCTGAAAGCAGCGAGGTAGTCAGCGCACTGAGTATCTTCACGAGGTGCGACTCACGCTGCCACCGTGGGGGAGAGGACGTCAATACCCCGCCCCTGAGCCGATTCGGCGGCTCCCCGGAAGGGGGTCGCAGCTGAGGCGATCCGGTATCGTTCAGTGCACCGACAAACACAACCGACGAACCCAGCCGGGACGAGACGTCAGGGAGCGCGCATGGCCGCCGTGGACCTCGGCACCCACCCCGGGCATCTGGCCCGGCGGCTCCAGCAGGCGCACCACCTGCTGTGGAACACGATGGTCTCCGAGGAGATCACCTCGCCCCAGTTCGCCGTCCTGAACACCCTCGTCGCCGAGCCCGGCCTCGACCAGCGGACGGTGGGGGAGCGCGTCGGGCTCGACCGGTCCACCATCGCCGAGGTGATCAGCCGGCTCGGGCGCCGCGGACTGCTCGACAAGGTGCGTGACCCGCAGGACGGGCGCCGCTCGCTGCTGCGGCTCACCGACGAGGGGCTGCGCACGCACAAGAGGCTGACCGTACGCACCGCGCGGATGAACCAGGTCTTCCTCGCCCCGCTCTCCGCGGAGGAGCAGACCCTGTTCCTCGACCTGATCCGGCGGGTCGCGGACGCGGCGGAGGGACTGCGCAACCCGGGGGAGCCCGCCGTACGGCAGCCCTGAGCAACGCGGACGCGCGCGACCGCTCAGGACGCCTTCGTGAACAGCACCCACACCTGGCCCCGCCGGAACTTCACGGGCTCGCCGTCCTTCGTCGTGAACGTCGTGCCGTCCGTGGCCTTCGGGCGCTTCCACCGCACGTCGTAGGCGCGTCCGTCGCGCAGCACCCGCGCCTTCCCGGAGCCCACCGTCTCGGTGAACGGCGTGTTGTTGCCGAGGAAGTCGCGGTACGCGGAGGGCCGTACCTTCACCTCCTGCACCACGACCGTCGCGGCCGCCATCCGGCCCCCGTCCGTCGTCGCGGCGGCCCTGCCGTCCATGCCGACCAGCCAGCGCCCGCGGTCCGGGGACCAGGTGAAGGTGTACCGGGCGGCCGGGTAGCGCACCGTCTGCGAGGCCGCCGCCCGGCCGCCGTCCGGGGCGGCGCCGAAGCGGAAGCCGGTCGTCAGGGCGTCCGCGCCCGGCGCTGCGGGCATCAGCCGGTCCGGCCGCAGATACAGGTTGTGCGGGGAGCGCCGGTCCGGGTCCCTGACGTACGCGCCGGACGCCGTGCCGGGCGGCCGCGCCCTCACGGGCGCCTTGTCGATCAGTGGCAACAGCTTGCTCTGCGCCCCGGAGAAGGCGAGCGTCGGCCGGTCGAACTGCGCGAGCAGTTCCAGATCGGACTCCCGCGCGCTGCGCACCGGACCGACGCTCTTCGGCAGCCGGGTCGCGTACACCGCCATCAGCCGGCTCAAGCCCCCCTCGACCTGCTCGACGTACACGACGTCCGCGGTGTTCAGCCCGGTCTGCGGGCGGGCGGCACGGACGTTGTCGATCTTCACGGCGAGGACCGACGCCCGGCCCGCGCTCATGTCCGGTGACCGTGTGCGGCCGCGGCCGTCGTCGCCCGGCCCGGATGTACAGCCCGCCGCCAGGGAGGCCGTCAGGGCGGCGGCCACCAGGGCCGCCACGCTCGTGACGCGCCGGCCGCGCGCCTGTCGTCCGCTCACCGTCGTCACCCGGGCCCACCCACCCTGTCCATGCCATAAATAGTGCGCTTATCGGTTCATAGGGGCCATACCCGGTCGGAGGCCTTCCTGTGCGTCCGTCCGTCGATCGGCCCATCACCCGGGCGGCCGGACGGCCCACCCCTCTCGCCCGGGACCGGCCCGGGCCCGGCGTGCGGTTCGGTGGAGGAGCCAGGGGTACCCGGGCGCCACGCACGAACGCGCACAGGCGACGGAGGGAGTGCGGGGCGATGAGGGCAGTGACCTGGCAGGGGAAGCGGGACGTCCGCGTGGAGAACGTGCCCGATCCCAGGATCGAGGAACCCACCGACGCGGTCATCCGCATCACGTCGTCCGGACTGTGCGGTTCCGACCTGCACCTGTACGAAGTCCTGACGCCGTTCATGACACCCGGCGACATCCTCGGTCATGAACCGATGGGCATCGTCGAGGAGGTCGGCGCCGGGGTGCCGGACCTCCAGGCGGGGGACCGGGTCGTGGTGCCTTTCCAGATCGCCTGCGGCGACTGCTGGATGTGCCTGACCGGCCTGCCGACCCAGTGCGAGACCACCCAGGTCACCGGGGAGGGCATGGGCGCCGCCCTGTTCGGCTACACCCGGCTGTACGGCGCGGTGCCGGGCGCCCAGGCCGAGTACCTGCGCGTCCCGCAGGCCCAGTTCGGCCCCATCAAGATCCCGGAGGGGCCCGCCGACGACCGGTTCGTCTACCTCTCCGACGTGCTGCCCACCGCCTGGCAGGCGGTCAAGTACGCGGGCGTCCCCCAGGGCGGCAGCGTCGCGGTCCTCGGCCTCGGCCCCATCGGCGACATGGCCTGCCGGGTCGCCCGGCTCCTGGGCGCCGGCCAGGTGTTCGGCGTCGACCTGGTGCCCGAGCGCCTGAAGCGGGTGCGGCAGCGGGGCGTCGAGACGTACGACCTGCGCAGCTTCGACGACGAGAAGGAACTCGTCACCGCCATCCGCGACGCCACGAACGGGCGCGGACCGGACGCCGTCATCGACGCGGTCGGCACCGAGGCACACGGCAGCGCCGCCGCCAAGCTGGCGCAGTCGGCCGCCGCGATCATGCCGCGCAAGATCAGCGGCCCGTTCGCCGAGCGCTTCAGCATCGACCGGCTGGCCGCCTTCCACACCGCGATCGACCTGGTGCGGCGCGGCGGCACCATCTCGCTGTCCGGCGTGTACGGAGGCATGGCCGACCCGATCCCGATGCTCACCATGTTCGACAAGCAGATCCAGCTGCGGATGGGCCAGGCCAACGTGCGCCGCTGGGCCGACGAGATCCTGCCGTACCTCACGGACGAGGACCCGCTCGGCGTCGACGACTTCGCCACGCACCGGGTACCGCTCAGCGACGCCCCGCACGCCTACGAGATGTTCCAGCGCAAGCAGGACGGCGCGGTGAAGGTGCTGATGAAGCCCTGACCCGTACCAGCGAGGCGCCCGGTCACGTCGGCGGCGCGAAGATCTCCGCGAGGTCGTAGCGCACCGGCTCCTCCAGCTGCTCGTACGTGCAGCTGGAGGGGGTGCGGTCCGGGCGCCAGCGGCGGAAGCGGGCCGTGTGCCGGAACCGGGCGCCGTTCTCCATGTGGTCGTACGCCACCTCGGCGACCCGCTCCGGCCGCAGCGGCACCCAGGACAGGTCCTTCTTGCCCGACCAGCGGCTCGGCGCCCCCGGCAGCCGGGCCGACTCATGGGCCGCCTCCTCGGCCCAGGCCGCCCACGGGTGCCCGGAGACGTCGTCCATCCGCAGCGGCTCCAGCTCGTCGATCAGCTCGGCCCGCCGCTTCATCGGGAACGCCGCCGACACCCCCACATGCTGCAGGGCGCCCCGGTCGTCGTACAGGCCGAGCAGCAGCGAGCCGACGACCGGGCCGCTCTTGTGCAGGCGGTAGCCGGCGACGACGACGTCCGCCGTCCGCTCGTGCTTGATCTTGTACATGGCGCGTTCGTCGGGCAGATAGCGCAGGGTGAGCGGCTTGGCGACGACCCCGTCGAGACCGGCCCCCTCGTACTGCTCGAACCACCCCCGGGCCGTCTCGATGTCGGTCGTCGCCGGCGCCACGTGCACGGGTGCCGTCACCCCGGACAGCGCCGACGTCAGCTGCTCCCTGCGCTCCGTCAGGGGCGCCCGCATCAGGGACGCGTCGTCCAGTGCCAGCAGGTCGAACGCCACGAAAGACGCCGGGGTCCGCTCTGCCAGCGTGCGCACCCGGGAGTCCGCCGGGTGGATGCGCTCGGTGAGCGCGTCGAAGTCCAGCCGCCCCTCCCGGGCGATCACGATCTCCCCGTCCACCACGCACCGCTCGGGCAGCCGCTCCTTCAGCGCTGTCGCCAGCTCGGGGAAGTACCTGGTCAGAGGTTTGGTGGTACGGCTGCTGAGCTCGATCTCGTCCCCGTCGCGGAACACGATCGCCCGGAAGCCGTCCCACTTCGCCTCGTACTGCATGCCCGGCGGGATCTTCGCCACCGACTTGGCGAGCATCGGCTTCACGGGCGGCATCACCGGCAGGTCCATGGTCCGATTCTGCGGGGCACCGGCCGCACCCGCCCGATGTGCGAGGCGTCCGTGCGACGCCTACCGTGGCGGCCATGGGCGAAGCGGTGGAGCTGGAGGCGGGCGGGCGGACCGTACGGCTGTCCAGCCCCGGCAAGATCTTCTTCCCGGAGCGCGGCTTCACCAAGCTGGACCTCGCCCAGTACTACGCCGCCGTCGGCCCCGGCATCCTGCGCGCCCTGCGCGACCGGCCCACCACCCTGGAGCGCTACCCCGACGGGGTGAACGGCGAGTGGTTCTACCAGAAGCGGGCCCCCAAGAACATGCCCGACTGGATCCCCACCGCCCACATCACGTTCCCCAGCGGGCGCAGCGCCGACGAGATGTGCCCCACCGAGGAGGCGGCCGTCGTCTGGGCCGCCCAGTACGGCACGCTCACCTTCCACCCCTGGCCGGTCCGCCGCGACGACGTCGACCACCCCGACGAACTGCGCATCGACCTCGACCCGCAGCCCGGCACCGACTACGACGACGCCGTGCGCGCCGCCCATGAACTGCGGTCCGTGCTCGACGAGTTCGGGGGCCTGCGGGGCTGGCCCAAGACGTCCGGCGGGCGCGGGCTGCATGTCTTCGTGCCGATCGAGCCGCGCTGGACCTTCACCCAGGTCCGGCGCGCCGCCATCGCGGTCGGCCGGGAGATGGAACGCCGGATGCCGGACCGGGTCACGATCAAGTGGTGGAAGGAGGAGCGCGGCGAGCGCATCTTCATCGACTACAACCAGACCGCCCGGGACCGCACCATCGCGTCCGCCTACTCCGTACGGGCCCGGCCGCACGCCCCCGTCTCGGCGCCGCTGCGCTGGGAGGAGGTGGGCACCGCCCACCCGCGTGACTTCGACATCGCCACCATGCCGGCCCGGTTCGCCGAACTCGGCGATGTGCATGCCGACATGGACGACCACCGCTTCTCGCTGGACGCGCTGCTGGACCTCGCGAACAAGGACGAGCGCGACCATGGCCTCGGCGATCTGCCGTACCCGCCCGAGTATCCGAAGATGCCGGGGGAACCCAAGCGGGTACAGCCGAGCCGGGCCAGGAAGGCGGCGCCCCACGAGGAGACGCCGCCGGAGCCTACAGCTCCTTGATCCGGACGTCCCGGTACGAGACCACGTCCGTCGTGCTGTGCACCTGGAGCCCGATGTAGCCGGAGGCGAACCGCCGCCCGTCCGTGCCCGGGTCGTCCGAGCGAGGCGGTTCGAAGACCTGGCCGCCGGTGTTGTCGAACTCGTTGATCAGCACGCCGTTGCGGTAGACCGAGTAGTGCTGGTCGACCACCCGGATCTCGTAGTCGTTCCACGTGCCCTTCTGGGTGACGCCGGCACCGGCCAGCCCCACCCGGTCGAAGCCGTAGACCGACCCGGTCTTGTACATGTCGCCGGTGGGCGAGTCGAACACCTGGATCTCGTGCCCGTACTTGATGGCGGCCCACTCCGGCCGTGGCTCCTCGGGGTGGTCGTGGATCCACGGGAAGCGCACGAACACACCGGAGTTGGCGTTGCCGGTGCCCGGTGCGTCGTCCCGCCACTGGAGCTTCAGCGAGAAGTCGCCGTACTTGCGCTCCGGGAACCACAGCATGCCCAGGCCGGACCGGCTGGTGCCGCTGGTGATCGACCCGTCGCCGTTCGGCGCGAACGAACCACCGCCCACCTGCTGCCACTTGGCGAACGACTCGGGGCTGCCGTCGAGGATCGTGCGGTACCCCTCGGTCTGGCCCGGCTCACCGATGCCCGACTGCCGGGCGGCCTTGCGGATCGCCCGGTACTCGCGCTGGTCGACGACGCCCTCCTTGAGGAGCTTGTCCAGGACGGAGGTCACGTGCTTGACGAACAGCGCGTGCGACGTCCACTCCTTCTCGTCCTCGATCAGCTCGTTGATCCGGCACCGGCTGTTGGTGAGCCGGTTCGGGACGCCCGAGTCGACCGTGCCCACGATCACCGTCAGCCGCTCGTCGAACTCCGGGCAGTTGGGCGCCGGGACCTGACTGGAGACCACCGTGAAGGCCACCGTGCGGGCGGCGGAGGTGTTGCCGGCCTTGTCGGTCGCCCGGTACGCCAGTGTGTGGGTGCCGGCCCGGTCCACGACGACCGGCGCGGTGTACGCCAGGTACGGACCGGCGTCGATCGAGTACTCGATCCGGTCGACGCCCGAACCGTGGTGCTCGTCGGTCGCCGTGACCGTCACCTTCGCGTTGCCGACATAGGCCCCGGACGAGTTCTTCGTGCCCTCGACCGTCACACCCGTCACCGGTGGCGTCGTGTCGTCCTCCGGCGCCGGCACGACCGTGAAGCGCACGTCCTTGGCGGGCGCCACATTGCCCGCCTTGTCGGCCGCCCGGTAGCGGACCATGTGCTCGCCCGGCTCGTGCACCATCACCGGCGCGGTGTACGGCTGCCAGGCGCCGTCGCCGAGCGCGTACTCGACGCCGTTGACCCCGGAACCGGTGTCGGACGCGGAGACCGTGACGGTCGCCATGCCGATGTACGCCCCGTCGGCGTCCTTGTCACCGCTGACGGTCGCCGATGTCTCCGGAGGGGTGGTGTCGTCGGACTGCGGCGCCACCACCGTGAACGTGACGCTCTTCTCCGCCGAGACGTTCCCCGCCTTGTCCAGCGCCCGGTAGCGGACCGTGTGGTCGCCGACCTGGTCGACCACGACCGGAGCGGTGTACGGCTGCCAGGCGCCGTCGCCGAGCGCGTACTCGACGCGGTCCACGCCGGAACCGCCCTCCTCGTCGGTGGCGTGGACGGCCACGCTCGCCGAACCGACGTACTCACCCTGCGTGTTCTGCGTCCCGCTGACGTGCGCCGACGCCTCGGGGGCCGTCGTGTCCTCGCCGGTGCCCTCGGTGACGATCAGGGTGCCCTGCATCTGCCCGTGGCCGGGGATCGTGCAGTAGTAGCGGTAGCGGCCGGGGGTGAGCGTGACCTCCGCCGTGTGCCGGCCGCCCTGGTCGTCGTTCGGGTTCGCCAGGATGTTGAGCTGCACGTCGTCGTTGTACTCGACGTCCGACGTGTCGAACGTCAGGGTGTGCGGCATCCCGGTGGTGTTGCCGGTCGCCGCGCTGTTCTCGAAGACGATCGTCGTCGGGCCCGCCACGGCCGTCGTGGGCGCCGAGGCGTACTTCGTGATGTCGTCGCCCGCGGTCCAGGTGAGGACCTGGGCGGCGGCCGCCTCCGCCCCCGCCCGCGGCTGTCCTGCCGCGGGCAGGGCCTGGAGGCCGAGCACCACCATCAGCGCGGCCAGCAGGGCCGCCCATGCTCTTCGTGTCACTGCGTCCCCCTCGCCAGCTGACCGGCGGCCGGCGTGGGCCCGCCGCCCGTGTAGGTGACGCGCCACAGCGCCGACTTGGCGTCCGAGGTGAAGAACCCGCGGCCGTAGTCGAGCACGTACAGCGCACCGTCCGGACCGAACTTCCAGTCCATGAGGTTCTTGATGCCGTCGTTGCCGATCGGCACGATCTTCTTCAGCGACTCCGAGTGCACCGGCAGACCGCCGTCCCCGTGGTTCTTCGGGTCGGTGATCACCGCGTTGCGCGGCTGGTCGGAGTCGTAGAAGTCGCCGACGAACCACTTGCCGTCCCAGTACGCCGGCCACTTGGCGGCGCTGGAGCTCTCCGCGTCGTAGCGGTACACCGGCCCGTTCATCGCCGCCTGCCCGCCGCCCTTGAGCCACGGCAGCGCGTAGGTGGCCTCCTCCTGCTTGTACGACGGCACGCCGTTCGCGTCGCGCGGGAAGTCCGGGGCGCCGCCCTGCGGCGAGTACCAGATGTTGTTGCCGGTGACCGGCGGCAGGTTGACGAGACCGTCGTTGTTCGGCGACTCGTTCTTCGGGTGGTCGCAGTCGTACCAGCCCAGCGGCTTGCTCGGGTCGGGCAGATTGCGGTCCCGGTAGGGCTGCTTGTTGCCCATGCAGTACGGCCAGCCCCGGTTGCTCGCCTTGGTGATGACGGCGAACGTGTCGTACTTGGCGGGCCCCCAGGTCGTCGACGGCGCCCCGGCGTCCGGGCCGACCCAGCCGGCGTAGAGGACGTCGGTCTGCTGGTCGACGGAGATGCGCGCCGGGTTGCGGACGCCCATCACATAGATCTCGCCGCGGGTCTTGCCGCCGCCCTCGGCGGTCTCCTCGCCGGTGAAGAGGTTCCCCTCCGGCAGGGTGTACGTGCCGTCCGGCTCCGGGTGGATCCGCAGGATCTTGCCGTTGAGGTTGTTGGTGTTGCCGGCGGTGCGGCGCGCGTCGGCGAAGGACACGCCCTTGTAGTTGGGCTCGGGGTTGTTGCCCGAGTAACCGCCGCTGAACCCGCTGGAGTTGTTGTCGCCGGTCGCGATGTACAGGTTGCCCTTGGAGTCCCAGGCCATCCCGCCGCCCGCGTGGCAGCAACTGTGGATCTGCACCGGCCACTTGAGCAGCACCTTCTCGCTCCCCAGATCCAGCTTGTCCGTCGCCCGGTCGAGGGTGAAGCGCGAGACGCGCCGCTCGGCCATCCGCTTGTCGCGGTCGATCCGTGCGTGCGGGGTGTAGTGCAGGTACACCCAGCCGTTGTCCTCGAAGCGCGGATCGAGCTCGATGCCGAGGAGCCCCTCCTCGACCTTGGTCAGCTCGTCCCCGCCGCCCTTGTTGCCGAAGACGGTGAGCGCCCCCGCGAGGGTGACCTGCTTCGTCTTCGGGTCGTAGACGTGGATCTCGCCCTTGCCCTTGCCGACGTCCGGGTTGTTCCAGTCCGTGATCACGGGCTGCGAGGAGTCGGCGCCGCCGCGGCCGATGTAGAAGACGCGGCCGTCGGGGGCCGTGACCAGGCCGTGCGGTTCGCCGATCTGGTCGTTCCGGCCCGGCTGGTTGGGCTGGGTGAGCCGCTCCGCCTTGTAGTTGCCGGTGATGGTGGCCTTGCAGTCGGCCTGGACCAGCCGTGTCGTCCACAGCAGGGCGCCGCGCAGATGGGAGCGGAAGTCCGTCTCGTCGTAGGAGGAGACCGTGCCGCCCATGCCGGTGTAGAAGGAGCGGCCGCCGTCGTAGTCACGGCACCAGCTCACCGGGTGGTCCCAGCCGTTGGCACCGGTCCCGGGCTGGTACGACGACTCGCGCACCCGCGCGACCGTGTGCACCTCGCCGGAGGGGTTCTTCGCCCAGTTCAGCCACTTGTCGGGCCGCTTCCACTGGACCGGCAGCTCCTTGGTGGCCGGGTGCCGCCGGTCGCCCACCTCGACGACCGCGCGCTGCGCGGTGGCCGGGCTCGCGCTCGCGGGACGCGCCCCGATCAGTCCGGTGAACCAGTCCGAGTACGGCTCGGCGCGCGCCGCGTCATGGATGCCGACGAAACCGCCGCCCGCCTCCATGTACGCCTCGAGACCCGCCTCCTGCTCGGGGTCGAGGACGTCACCGCCGCCGGTGAGGAACACGACCGCGTTGAAGCGGCTCAGCTTGGTCTCATTGGTGAAGACCGAGGCGTCCTTCGTCGCCGTGACCGCGAAGCGCTGCTCCGCCGGGCCGGACAGACCGATCTTCTCGATCGCCTCGATACCGGCGTTCACGACGGGCGACTCCTCGCCGGCCGCCGCGGACCCGTAGAAGATGAGCACCCGCACATTCGCGCCGCCCGGCGGCGACTTGATGGACATCGTTGTCAGGGGCGGATCCGGCGCCGGGCGCGCGGTCGCCGCCGGCGCGGACATCAGCCCGGCGGCGACGGCCCCGGCAGCCACACCGGCCACCCAGGTACGTCTTCTCGTGCTCAACCCTCGTAAGTGCATGGGCACCTCCACGGTCACAGCAACAGCGACTAGGAAGTTAGACCGCTTTGAACGACTCGCCAATACCTATGACCGGACTCGGACGAACTTTGTCCTGAGTGTGGATAAACGCGAGGGCGACCGGTACCGTCGCTCCGGTTCACCCCCGTAAATTCCGTAACGCCGTGGGGAGTTCGGCATGGACAGACGTAGTTTCAACCGACGTGTACTGCTCGGCGGCGCGACCGTCGCGACATCGTTGTCCCTGGCGTCCGTACCCGAGGCGGCGGGCGCGGCATCACCGGCGCGGACCGCCCCGGCCGGAGGCGAGGTCCGCCATCTCAAGCTCTACATCGAGAAACTGGCCGACGGTCAGCTCGGCTACGGCTTCGAGAAGGGCAAGGCGACGGTCCCCGGCCCGCTGATCGAGCTCAACGAGGGCGACACCGCGCACATCGAGGTCGAGAACACCCTGGACGTCCCCGCGAGCCTGCACGTCCACGGACTCGACTACGAGATCACCAGCGACGGCACCAAGCTCAACAGGAGCCATGTCGAGCCCGGTGCCACCCGCACCTACACCTGGCGCACCCATGCCCCGGGCCGCCGCGCGGACGGCACCTGGCGGGCGGGCAGCGCGGGCTACTGGCACTACCACGACCATGTCGTCGGCACCGAACACGGCACGGGCGGCATCCGCAAGGGCCTGTACGGGCCGGTCGTCGTCCGGCGCAAGGGCGACGTCCTGCCGGACAGGACGCACACCATCGTCTTCAACGACATGCTCATCAACAACAAACCGGCGCACAGCGGCCCGGACTTCGAGGCCACGGTGGGCGACCGCGTCGAGTTCGTGGTGATCACGCACGGCGAGTACTACCACACGTTCCATATGCACGGTCACCGCTGGGCCGACAATCGCACCGGCCTGCTGACCGGCCCCGACGACCCGAGCCAGGTGATCGACAACAAGATCGTCGGCCCGGCCGACTCGTTCGGGTTCCAGGTGATCGCGGGTGAGGGCGTCGGCGCGGGCGCCTGGATGTACCACTGCCATGTCCAGAGCCACTCCGACATGGGGATGGTCGGGCTGTTCCTGGTCAGGAAGAAGGACGGCACGATCCCCGGATACGACCCGCACGACCACGGGCAGGGGGCGTCCACGGGGGGTTCGGGGACGGCGCACGAGCACTGAGCGACGTCGCCGGGGGAGACGGTGACGAGAGCGCTCTCACAAACGGCCCCGGCCATGGCTATCCTGATCGGCAACCGCCGACGAGGAGCCGTGAAGTGACCGAAACCGCCCCGCGCCCCACGCTGGAGGCCGTGGCCGCCCGGGCCGGGGTCTCACGGGCCACCGTGTCCCGTGTGGTCAACGGCGGCGACGGCGTCCGCGAACGCCTCGTCGAACGGGTCCGCAAGGCGGTCGACGAACTCGGCTACGTCCCCAACCAGGCCGCGCGCAGCCTGGTGACCCGCCGGCACGACGCCGTCGCGGTCATCGTCGCCGAACCGGAGACCCGGGTCTTCGCCGACCCGTTCTTCGCGCTCCAGCTGCGGGGCATCAGCAAGGAGCTGACCGCCCACGACAACCAGCTCGTACTCCTGCTCACCGAGGGCCGCGACGACCACGCCCGCGTCGCCCGCTACCTGGCCGGCGGGCATGTCGACGGGGCGCTCGTCTTCTCCCTGCACCTCGACGACCCGCTGCCCGGGCTGATCCAGAACGCCGGGGTGCCGACCGTGTTCGGCGGCCGGCCCGGCTGGAGCGGCGAGACCCGCGGAGTCGTCTACGTCGACGTCGACAACCGGGGCGGAGCGCGCGACGCCGTGCGCCATCTCGCCGGACTCGGCCGCACCCGGATCGCGCACATCGCGGGCGCCCTCGACCAGACGTCCGCGGTGGACCGGCTGGACGGGTACCGGGACGTCATGGTCGACGCCGACCCGCGGCTCATCGCCGAGGGCGACTTCACCCCGGCCGGCGGTGAGCGCGCGATGCGCGAGCTGCTGGAGCGCTGCCCGGACGTCGACGCCGTGTTCGCCGCCAACGACCTGACCGCGGCGGGCGCCATGCGCGTGCTGCGCGAGGCCGGCCGGCGGGTCCCGGACGACGTGGCCGTGATCGGGTTCGACGACATGCTGCCGGTGGCCGAACAGACCGACCCGGCCCTCACCACGGTCCGTCAGGACATAGAGGAGATGGGACGTCTGATGGCCCGGCTGCTGCTGCGCGAGCTCGACCGCCGCCCCGCCGACGAGCCCGTCGCCGCCCCGTCCAGCGTGGTCCTGCCGACCACCCTGGTCCGGCGTGCGTCGGCCTGAGGGCTGTCCCGTCATTCCCGGTGGATCGGCGTGCGGCGTCGGATGCGGTGCATCGCAAGGCGGAGGGTCGTCCGCATACTGGATGTATGCGGACGATCCGGCAACGCGGCGAGGTGCCGTAGCCGGCGTCGCCCGCCCGCCGGGAATGACGGGACGGCCCTTAGCGGGACGCGCTCCTGATCACCGCGAAGCGGGCGCCGTAGGGGTCGGCGAGCTTGGCGATCCGGCCGACGTCCGGGAGGTCCGTGGCCGGCATCCGCACGGTCCCGCCCGCCTCCAGGGCCGTCTCGACGGCCGCGTCGGTGTCGGTGACCTCGAAGTACGGCAGCCAGTACGACGGGGCCCGCGCCTCCGCCGGATCGTCGGCCTTGTCGACGAGACCGCCGAACATGGCGTCCTCGCCCTGCCCGCTCGGGCTGAGGGTCGTATAGGTGCCGCCGTAGAAGTCCAGGGCGAAGGTCTCCAGGCCGAGCGTGGCGTTGTAGAAGCCCGCTGCGGCCGGTACGTCCGTCGTGTACAGCTCCAGCCAGCGCAGGGAACCGGGCTCCCGCACGACGTCGAGGCCCTTGTTCGCGCCGGGCTGCCAGAGCCCGAAGCGCACCCCCGACTTGTCCGCGAGGAGGGCCATGCGGCCCTGGTCCAGCACGTCCATCGGCTGCATCAGCACCGACCCGTGCGCCTCCTCGGCCGCCTTCGCCGTGGCGTCCGCGTCCGGTGTCCGGAAGTACACCGTCCAGGAGGGCGGCCCCTGCTCCTCGGAGGTCTGCATCCCGCCGGCCGTCGTCCTGCCGTCGAGCTGGAAGAAGCCGTAGCCGCCGGTCTCCGGACCGCCGGGCCGGAACCGCCAGCCGAACAGGTTGCCGTAGAAGGCGCCGGCTCCGTCGAGGTCGGGGGTGCCGAGGTCGATCCAGTTCGGCGCTCCGGTCACATAGCGGGTGGTGAGCATCATCGCCCTCCTCGGAAGGGACCCGGGGTCTGCACCGCCGAGTCTTCCACCGTGTCCGGGCGAGCGCCGCCGGAACACCGCCTTCTGCGGGGGCGTGGGCCCGGCCCCGCGCGCCGCCGTGCGCCGGGCCGCGCGGAGCGGCACCATCGAGGCGGCCGGAGGCCCCGCGACACCGCGTTGATCGCACGTTCATCGAACGTTTTTCGCCGCCCGGCACGATCTGGCCCATGCACTTCGACACGACCACGGCGATCCCGCCGATCACCCCTGCCGACCTGGCCTGGCAGGAGGAGGCGCTGTGCGCGCAGACCGGGGCGGACTTCTTCTTCCCCGAGCCGGGCAGCTCCGTCCGGGAGGCGAAGCGGATCTGCGGGCTGTGCCCGATCCGCTCCGCCTGCCTGGACTACGCGCTCGACCACGACGAGCGCTTCGGTGTCTGGGGCGGACTGTCCGAGAAGGAGCGCCTGGAGATCAGGCGCACCGCGCGCCAGGCCTGAGCCCGCCGGGCCGAGTCCGCCGGTCCGAGCCCGTCGCGCGGCCGGGTCAGCCGGCGGCGCGGGCCGCCATACGGGCCTTGCGGGCCGCCAGCTTCTCGTCGAACTTCGACGCCTCGGCGTCCAGGCCGCCCATGAACAGGCCCAGCTCCTCCTGCGCCTGCTTGCCCTCGGGGCCGAGACCGTCCATCTCCATGATCTTCAGGAAGCGCAGCACGGGCTGGATCACGTCGTCGTGGTGGATGCGCAGGTTGTAGACCTCGCCGATCGCCATCTGCGCGGCGAACCGCTCGAAGCCGGGCATGCCGTGGCCGGGCATACGGAAGTTCACGACGACGTCCCGCACCGCCTGCATGGTGAGGTCGGGCGCCAGCTCGAAGGCGGCCTTCAGCAGATTCCGGTAGAAGACCATGTGGAGGTTCTCGTCGGTCGCGATCCGCGCCAGCATGCGGTCGCAGACCGGGTCGCCGGACTGGTGGCCGGTGTTGCGGTGCGAGATACGGGTCGCGAGCTCCTGGAAGGCGACGTAGGCCACCGAGTGCAGCATCGAGTGCCGGTTGTCGGACTCGAAGCCCTCGCTCATGTGGGCCATCCGGAACTGCTCCAGCTTGTCCGGGTCCACCGCGCGCGAGGTCAGCAGGTAGTCGCGCATCACGATGCCGTGGCGGCCCTCCTCGGCGGTCCAGCGGTGCACCCAGGTGCCCCAGGCGCCGTCGCGGCCGAACAGCGAGGCGATCTCGTGGTGGTAGCTGGGGAGGTTGTCCTCGGTCAGCAGGTTCACGACCAGGGCGATCCGGCCGATCTCGGTGACCTTGGACTGCTCCTTGTCCCAGGCCTCGCCGTCGTCGAAGAGACCGGGGAAGTTGCGGCCGTCCGTCCACGGGACGTACTCGTGCGGCATCCAGTCCTTGGCGACCTGCAGATGCCGGTTCAGCTCCTTCTCGACCACTTCCTCCAGGGCGTACAGCAGGCGGGCGTCGGTCCAGACGGCGGGGCTGCCGAGGTGCGGGGAAGCGATCGTCACAGGAACTCCAGGGGGACGGACTGGCTGAGCGGAAAACACCGGCGAGCGGATGCCGGCAACCTACGGAATCGTAGGCTACGAATCCGTAGGTTACGAAGCCGTAGGTTAAGAACGCCGTAAAGACCGCTGATCAGCGGGGTGTTCCGCCGGGACTGCCCGGAATGCGAAAAGCCCCGGGACCCGCAGGTCCCAGGGCCGGACGAGAGACGCGCTCAGCGCGTCAGGCGTACAGATCGCGCATCCGCACCGAGAGGCATGTCACACATCCCTCCAGCTTCTCGAACTCGCTGATGTCGACGACGACCGGCTCATGGCCGAGATCGGCGAGCATCTCGGCCGTCTTCGGGGCGCTCGCGGCGATCAGCAGCCGGTCCCCGCCGAGCAGCACCACATGCGACCCGGACTCCTCCGGCACCGGCAGGAAGCGCGGGAACAGCGAGGGCACGTCGAGCTGCGGGATACGGCCCAGGATCGTCCCGTCGGGCAGTGCCGTGATGGCCGACTTCAGATGCAGCACCTTGCTGACCGGTACGGCGATGACCCGGGCCCCGAGCGGCTCGAAGGCGGCCCGCAGCTGCTGCACGCCGGCCGCGTTGGTACGGCCGCCCCGGCCGACGTAGATCGTGTCGCCGACCTTGAGGACGTCGCCGCCGTCCAGGGTGCCCGGCTCCCAGATCCAGTTCACCGAGCAGCCGAGCGAGGCGACGGCCTCCTCCACGCCCTCCGTCTCCGGCCGCCGGGACTCGGCGCCGGGCCGGGTGATCAGGGCGACGTTGCGGTACATCACGACGGTGTCCTCGACGAACACCGCGTCGGGGCAGTCGTCGGCCGGGTCCACCTCGACGGTCTCCCAGTCGTGCGCGCGCAGGGCCTCCGCGTACGCCTCCCACTGCTCGAGCGCGAGGTCGACGTCGACCTCCGCCCGCTCGACATGGGTGACCAGCCCCTCGGCGAGACGCGGGCCGGGGCGGCGGATGAGGGCCTTCTTGCTGGGCACGACGGGATCTTTCGGATCGGTGGCAGGTTCCGGGCCCATGATGCAGGGAGCGCCGGACGGCCATCATGCAGGGGTTACCCGTCCGTAGAAAACCCCCCGTGGCCAGGTCGTGCCCCTCCTGAGACGCACGGGGGCAGGTCTCGGGAGAGGCACGGCCTTGCGGGCTAGGCGGGATCCCCGAGGGCTTCCGGCGTGGTCTCCCTCAGTTCTCCCTCCTCGATCATCAGCCAGCGCGTGACGCCGATCGACTCCAGGAACGGCAGGTCGTGGCCGGCCACGATCAGCGCCCCCTCGTACGACTCCAGCGCCGAGGTCAGCTGCCGCACGCTCGCCATGTCCAGGTTGTTCGTCGGCTCGTCCAGCATCAGCAGCTGTGGCGCGGGCTCGGCCAGCATCAGCGCGGCCAGCGCCGCCCGGAACCGCTCGCCGCCCGAGAGCGTCTGCGCGAGCTGGTCCGCGCGGGCGCCCCGGAACAGGAAGCGGGCCAGCTGCGCCCGGATCCGGTTGTTGCCGGCGCCCGGCGCGAACCGGGCGACGTTGTCGACGACGGACACCGTGTCGTCCAGGACGTCCAGCCGCTGCGGCAGGAAGCGCAGCGGCACATGGGCCGTCACCTCGCCCGCCACCGGCGCCAGTTCACCCGCGATCGTCCGCAGCAGCGTCGTCTTGCCCGCGCCGTTGCGCCCGACCAGCGCGATCCGCTCCGGACCGTGCACATCGAGACCGCCGGGCACCCGTGCCCCGTAGCTCACCTCCAGTTCCCGCAGCGCGAGCACGCTCCGGCCCGGGGGGACGGCCGTGTACGGCAGGTCGACGCGGATCTCGTCGTCGTCCCGCACGGCGTCCACCGCGTCGCCCAGGCGCTCCCTGGCCTCGGCGAGCTTCTCCTCGTGCATGATGCGGTGCTTGCCGGCGGACTCCTGCGCCGCCCGCTTGCGCGCCCCCATGACGATCTTCGGCTCACGCTTCTGGTCCCACATCTTCTGGCCGTACCGCTTGCGGCGGGCCAACTTGACCTGGGCGTCGATCAGTTCGCGCTTCTGCTTCTTCAGGTCGGCCTCGGCGACCCGCACCATGCGCTCGGCCGCCTCCTGCTCGGTGGCGAGAGCCACCTCGTACGCCGAGTAGTTGCCGCCGTACCAGCTGATCTCCCCGGAGCGCAGATCGGCGATCTGGTCGACCAGGTCGAGGAGTTCACGGTCGTGGCTGACCACCACCATCACTCCCGGCCAGGACTCGACGGCCGCGTAGAGCCGCCGACGGGCGTACAGGTCGAGGTTGTTGGTCGGCTCGTCCAGGAGCAGGACGTCCGGGCGGCGCAGCAGCAGCGCGGCCAGCCGCAGCAGCACCGACTCGCCGCCCGACACCTCGCCGATCGTGCGGTCCAACTCGACATGGCCGAGCCCGAGTTCGCCGAGGGTGGCGAGGGCGCGCTCCTCCACGTCCCAGTCGTCGCCGACGGTCTCGAAGTGCTCCTCGGCCACGTCGCCCGCCTCGATGGCGTGCAGCGCGGCCCGTTTCCCCGCGATGCCGAGCGCCTGGTCGACCCGGAGCGCGGTGTCGAGGGTGACGTTCTGCGGCAGATAGCCGATCTCGCCCGTGACGCGCACGACGCCGTCGGCCGGGGTCAGCTCACCGGCGATGAGCTTCAACAGGGTGGACTTACCCGATCCGTTGACGCCGACGAGCCCGGTCCTGCCGGGACCGAACGCGACGTCCAGGGCCTCGAAGACGGGGGAGCCGTCGGGCCAGGAGAAGGACAGGGAGGTACAGCTGATGGAAGTGGACATGAGGGGGCGCCTCCGCGGTTGCTCGGATCTTCAAGGGCAAACGCGTATCGAGACACCGGCGACCAACGGGCGGTGAGAGGCCCTGGGCATGGAAAAGCCCTGTTCCGTGAGGACGGCTGGGACGGCTCGAACGCCGAGGTCGCACGCTGCGTGCACACACGTGTGGTGTGACGCGGTGTCTCAGGACCTCAGACGAGCAACGTCCTTCTCCAATCGACGGCAACAGGACCGCTGTACACCGTACGAGGGGCTGCCGACGGTGTCAACGGAATAACGAGGCGCGGTGCTGAGCTCTCACGAGGGGCCCGGCGGCGGCCCGCCTCAGCAGGCGTCGCGCATCAGCTCCGCCAGATCGCGGTCCATGTCGAGCTGGAGGTGCTCCAGGCCGAGGGGGACCAGCTCGCTCGTGGCGCGCAGGAAGCGGCGCACCTCGCCCGAACGGATGTGCACGACGGCGGTGCCCTCCGGGGCGTGGAACTCCAGGACCGTACGGTCGTAGCCGTACGGCCGCACGCGGACGTCGCCGTCGCCCTGGGGCTCCTCCAGGCCGGCCAGCAGCAGGTCCCGGCTGAAGGCCCAGCAGACCTCGACCCCCTCCAGGGTGGCGGGGGCCGGGAAGGTCATACGGATGGCGAACGGGTCGCGCCGGTCGTAGTGCAGGGTCGCGGGGATGCGCTGCATCCGCGGCGCGGCGGCGACGAGGCGGGCCTCTACGGGCTGCTCGATGACGGTGGACAACGCCTTGCTCCCTTGTGACGGCGGGACGGAGATACGGGCGGGCGGGGACGGCACTTGTAGAGACGATGGAATCGGCCATTCCGTGCACCCGGAAGGCGAGTGACCTCTGTCACCGCCTTCATGCAGCGGGGTGCCGCCTTCGCCCCGCCGTGCCCGGAAGGTCGTCCATGCCCGATGAGGCGGTCTGGACGCGGGGATGACGGTGGACTAGCTTCGCGCGCCATGAGGCGTACGGGGAGCATGCGACGGCCGGGACGTACGGGCTGGGCTCTGGCGGCGACGGCGGTGTGCGGGGCGGTGCTGGCCGCGCTGACGGCCGCGCCCGCGCAGGCGCGGGAACCGCGGGGCCGGCAGCCGCACTGGGAAGTGAAGGACAGCGGCGCGCCCGAGGTGCGCTTCCGGGGGCTGGCCGCGGTCAGCCGGAGCACGGCGTGGCTGGCCGGAACCGCGGGCACCGTCCTGCGCACCACCGACGGCGGGCGGAACTGGCGGAACGTGTCTCCGCCGGGCGCCGGGGAGCTGCAGTTCCGGGACGTCGAGGCGTTCGACGCGCGGCGTGCCGTGGCGCTGGCCATCGGCGAGGGCGAGGCGTCCCGGGTGTACCGCACCGACGACGGCGGCACGACCTGGACGGAGACCTTCCGCAACACCGACGCACGCGCCTTCTACGACTGCATGACCTTCTTCGACCACCACCACGGCCTGGCCATGAGCGACCCGGTCGACGGCCGGTTCCGCATCCTGTCCACCAAGGACGGCGGCCGCTCGTGGACGGTCCTGCCCGACGCCGGGATGCCGCCCGCGCTGGAGGGTGAGGCCGGGTTCGCGGCGAGCGGGCAGTGCCTGACCTCCGCCGGCGGCAAGGACGTCTGGCTGGCGACCGGCGGGGCGGCACGCGCGCGTGTGCTGCACTCCGCCGACCGGGGGCTCACCTGGACGGCCGCCGACGCGCCCATCCCGGCGGGCGACCCGGCCCGCGGGGTGTTCGCGCTCGCCTTCCGCGACCGGGCGCACGGCCTCGCGGTCGGCGGTGACTACCGCCCCGACCGGCCCTCCCCGCGGGCCGCCGCCCGCACCGGCGACGGCGGACGGCACTGGCGTCCCGCGGGCACGCCCCCGCCGGCCTACCGCTCCGGCGTCGCCTGGCTGCCGCACAGCCGCTCCGCCGCCCTCGCGGTCGGCCCCACCGGCACGGACCTGACCACGGACGGCGGCCGCACCTGGCGGACGGTCGACACCGGCTCGTTCGACACGGTGGACTGCACGCCCGACGGAGGCTGCTGGGCCGCCGGCGAGAAGGGCAGGGTCGCGCGGCTGGAGAGATGAGACGAAATCGGGGTACCCGGAACCGGACGGCGAGAGGAGATGACCATGCCGGCCGGTTCGAGCCAGAAGCGGGAACGCCAGTACGAGCACATCAAGAAGAGCGCCCAGGACCGGGGCGAGAGCCCCTCGCGCGCCAAGGAGATGGCCTCGCGGACGGTGAACAAGGAGCGTGCCCGCTCCGGTGAGTCCAGGACGGCGAGCCGCACCTCGATCCAGGACAAGTCCTCGGGGCAGCGGGGCGGCGAGCGGTCCGGGAAGGGGCCGCAGGGCCCTACCCGGGACCAGCTGTACGAGGAGGCGAAGAAGAAGAACATCCACGGGCGTTCGGACATGAACAAGAGCCAGCTCAAGCAGGCACTGGGCAAGTGAGCTTGCGCGCCGCGTCCCACGGGGCCGTGCGCGTCCGGGCCCCGTCCTCCTGGCGACGGACCCGGTGACCGGGCGAACGCACCGCACACGACCCGTCGTTCGCCCCCCTGGACCGACCCCCGCGACGGCCAACCAGCCTCCGCCGTCACGGGGGTCATCACCGCGCTCGTACGCTTCTCCGCATGACGACCGTGAGGGTGCCCGCGGGCTGGCCCGCGACCGAGGAAGAGGCCCGCGCCGTCCAGGACGAGCTGCGGCGCCGGGTCGTGCTCGACGAACCGGGCCCGGCGCCCGGCACCGGGCATGTCACCGGGGTGGACGTGGCCTACGACGACGAGCGGGACGTGGTGGCTGCGGCGGCCGTCGTCCTGGACGCGGCGACCCTGGACGTCGTCGCCGAGTCCACCGCGGTCGGGCGGATCTCCTTCCCGTACGTCCCCGGTCTGCTCGCCTTCCGCGAGCTGCCGACGGTGCTGGCGGCCCTGGACGCCCTGCCGTGCCCGCCCGGCCTCGTCGTCTGCGACGGCTACGGCCTCGCCCACCCCCGCCGCTTCGGCCTCGCCAGCCACCTCGGCGTCCTCACCGGCCTCCCCACGATCGGCGTCGCCAAGAACCCCTTCACCTTCACCTACGACGCCCCGGCCACCCGACGCGGCTCGGCCACCCCACTCCTGGCCGGCTCCGAGGAGGTGGGCAGCGCCCTGCGAACCCGGGACGGTGTCAAACCGGTCTTCGTCTCGGTGGGCCACCGCACGACCCTGCCCACGGCCCGCGCCCACGTCCTCACCCTGACCCCCAAGTACCGCCTCCCGGAAACGACCCGCCACGCGGACACCTTGTGCCGCCGGGCTCTGAAGGAGGCGACGGCCTCCGGGTAGGACGAGGACTGGGACCGGCGTGCAGCCGGACTCCCCGCCGGACGTGAACACTGAGTAGCCCGACTGAGTACCCGTACGGATGTGGTCGTCCCAGGGGGCTCGGCAGGGTGGGGTGCATGACGACTCACCGTGCGCACAAGCCGCTTGCCGATCCCGAGCGTCCCGTCGAGCGGGCCGTGACGGCCGCGCTCGTCGTGGGGGTGCTCGCGGGGCTCGGGTGGATCGTCGGGATGGTCTGGACGCTGGTGAGCTGGCCGGTCTGAGGGTCAGCGCGTGGCTGCCACCCGGAACGTGATGCCCGCCGCGCGCAGCCGTTCGATCAGGGTGTCGCCCATCGCGACCGCCGTGGTGACCTGCCCGGCCGTCTCCGGCAGCTCGTCGAAGGCCAGGCAGAGCGCCGACTCGGCGAACATCTTGGCCGTCTCGCCGTAGCCCGGGTCGCCCCCGGCCACCTCCGTGAACACCCGCCGCCCGCCGCCCTCGCCGACGAACCGCACCGAGAACCAGCTCTTCGCCCGCTTCGCCGGGCCCGGCCCCTCACCCGGCTTGAGCCGGTCGGACAGCCAGCGCCGGGCCGGGGGCAACTGGGCCGCCGTGAGCAGGGCGGCCGTCGCCGCGACCCCGCCCACCGCGATCGGCAGCCGCCGTACGGCCGCGTAGTGGCGGTAGCGGAAGTCGGGGCCGTAGCGCTCCAGCGCCCGGGCGGACCGCTTCACGATCTGCGGGTCGATCGTCGGCAGCGGCAGCGCCCACGCGCCGACCTCCCCGGCGAACCGGGGCGCCCCCGTCGGCGCCAGCGCCCGCCGCCCCATCAGGCGCGGCTCGTGCCGGGCGCGGTCCCGGGCGGCGGCGGCCATCTGGCGGCCGCGCGCGAACTGGCCGAGCGCCGAGGCGAACGTACCGCCCGAGAAGGCGGCGTCGGCCGTCACATAGGCGTCGACCGTCAGCGGCACCCCCTCCGGCAGCTGCCGCACGGTGAAGTACGCCCCGAGGTCGTGCGGGACCGAGTCGAACCCGCAGGCGTGCACCAGCCGGGCGCCCGTCTCGCGCGCGCGTGCGTCGTGCCGGACGTACGTCAGGTCCACGAACTCCGGCTCGCCGCACAGGTCGAGATAGTCGGCGCCGGTGTCCGCGCAGGCAGCGACCAGGTCCTCGCCGTACGGCACGTACGGCCCGACCGTCGAGGCCACGACACGCGCCTGCCCGGCGAGCCGGCGCACCGACGCCGGGTCGGCCACGTCGGCCTCCAGCACGTCGACCCCCGCCGCGTCCGGCAGTGCCGCGCGCAGCGCCTCCAGCTTCGCCTTGCTGCGCCCCGCGATCGCCCACCGCAGTCCCTCGGGCGCGTGCGCGGCGAGGTACTCCGCGGTCAGCACCCCCACGAACCCCGTCGCCCCGAAGAGCACGATGTCGTACGGACGATCCGACCTGCTCAGCCTGCTCATGACACCCCTCGTTCCGCACCACGCGCCGTTGTCGGTGGCCGAGGCTAGCGTGAGGGACGCGGAGCCCGACGACGAGCCCGGAGGTGAGGGCGTGACCGTGCCCAGGACTGCCCTGAAGAAGTGGGAAAAAGTGCGCGAGTTCGCCCTCGGCCTGCCCGGCGCGACGGAGGACTTCCCCTGGGGGGACACCGTGGCGAAGGTCAGCAAGAAGGTGTTCGTCTTCCTCGGCGCCCCCGACAGCGGCTACCCCCTGGGGGTGACGGTGAAGCTGACGGACGAGGCGGTCCACGCCCACGCCCTGACCAGCCCGGGCGCGGAGCCCGCCGGATACGGGCTGGGCCGGTCGGGCTGGGTGCGGGTGCCCTTGGAGCCGGCGGGCGCCCCGGCGGCCGGGCTGCTGTGCGAGTGGGTGGAGGAGAGCTATCGCGTCATCGCCCCGAAACGGCTGACGGCGGAGCTCGACGCGCGCTGACCGTGCCGGGCGGCCCGGTGGCCGGGCCGGTGGCTATGAGCGGCGGCAAACTTTCTAAGCGCTTGCTCTTGTGCCGACCGGCGCACCTTCTTAGCATCGCTGGTGTTACAGCAGTTGTGTCACACGCAAGTGAGGGCAGGATGGGGACGACAGAAGGACAGGGCCCGCTCACCGGCGTGCGCGTGGTCGAGCTGGCCGGGATCGGGCCGGGCCCGTTCGCCGCCATGCTCCTCGCCGACCTGGGCGCGGACGTCGTCCGGGTGGACCGCCCCGGCGGCCCCGGCCTGGGGATCGACCCCGCCCACGACATCACCAACCGCAACAAGCGCTCGGTGATCGTCGACCTCAAGGCCCCCGACGGCGCCGCCCGCGTCCTCGCCCTCGTCGAACGCGCCGACCTGCTCATCGAGAGCTACCGCCCCGGCGTGGCCGAGCGTCTCGGTGTCGGTCCCGAGGACTGCCACGCCCGCAACCCCCGGCTGGTCTACGGCCGGATGACAGGCTGGGGCCAGGACGGCCCGCTCGCCGACCGCGCCGGCCACGACATCGGGTACATCGCGCTCACCGGCACCCTCGGCATGATCGGCGCCCCCGGCGAA
Organism: Streptomyces nigra; assembly: GCF_003074055.1. Classification (NCBI taxonomy): domain Bacteria; kingdom Bacillati; phylum Actinomycetota; class Actinomycetes; order Kitasatosporales; family Streptomycetaceae; genus Streptomyces; species Streptomyces nigra. The sequence continues at coordinate 6,415,876 of NZ_CP029043.1, forward strand.
CCGCCCGTCGTCCCCGCCAACCTCCTCGGCGACTACGCGGGCGGCTCCCTCTACCTCGTCGTCGGCCTCCTCGCCGCCCTGCACCACGCGCGCGCGACCGGCGAGGGACAGGTCGTCGACGCCGCCATCGTCGACGGCACCGCCCACCTCTCCGCGATGATCCACGGCATGCTGGCCGCCGGCGGCTGGCAGGACCGGCGCGGCGCCAACCTCCTCGACGGCGGCTGCCCCTACTACGGAACCTACGAGACCTCCGACGGCCGGTACATCGCGGTCGGGGCCCTCGAGCCGCAGTTCTACGAGGAGTTCGTCACCCTGCTCGGCCTGCCCGAGCACATCGGCGCCCGTACGGACGTCCGCCGCTGGGGCGAGCTGCGCGAGGCGGTCGCCGCCCGCTTCCGGACCCGTACCCGCGACGAGTGGACGGCCGTCTTCGAGGGCACCGACGCCTGCGTGGCCCCCGTCCTCACCCTGGGCGAGGCCCCGCACCATCCGCACCTCGCCGCCCGCGGCACCTTCACCGACCACGGCGGCATCACCCAGCCGGCCCCGGCACCCCGCTTCTCGGCCACCCCCACCGCCGTACGCACCGGACCGGCGCGGCCGGGCGCCGACGCGGCGGACGTCGCCCGCGACTGGGACCTGCCCGCCCCGGCCCCGCACCCCGAACCCACGAAAGGCCTCGCATGAAGCGGCAGATCTTCGCCCCCGAGCACGACGCGTTCCGGGAGACCGTGCGGGCCTTCCTCGCCAGGGAGGTGCTGCCGCACTACGCGCAGTGGGAGAAGGACGGCGTCGTCTCCCGGGACGCCTGGCGCGCGGCCGGCAAGCAGGGCCTGCTCGGCTTCGCCGTCCCCGAGGAGTACGGAGGCGGCGGCACCGACGACTTCCGCTACAGCGCCGTCCTCGCCGAGGAGTTCACCCGCGCCGGCACCCCCGGCCTCGCCCTCGGACTGCACAACGACATCATCGGCCCCTATCTGACCGGCCTCGCCACCGACGAGCAGAAGCGCCGCTGGCTGCCCGGCTTCTGCGACGGCACGCTCATCACGGCCATCGCCATGACCGAGCCGGGCGCCGGCTCCGACCTCCAGGGCATCCGCACCCACGCCGAGGACCACGGCGACCACTGGCTGCTCAACGGCTCCAAGACGTTCATCTCCAACGGCATCCTCGCCGACCTGGTGATCGTCGTCGCGAAGACCACCCCCGAGGGCGGCGCGCGCGGGCTGTCGCTGCTCGTGGTCGAGCGCGGCATGGAGGGCTTCGAACGGGGCCGCAACCTCGACAAGATCGGCCAGAAGGCCCAGGACACCGCCGAGCTGTTCTTCCACGACGTCCGCGTCCCCAAGGAGAACCTGCTCGGCGAGCTCGACGGCGCGTTCGTGCACCTGATGACGAACCTCGCGCAGGAGCGCCTCAGCATCGCCGTCTCCGCGATCGCCGCCGCCGAGCACCTGCTGGAGATCACCACCGCGTACGTCAAGGAGCGCGAGGCGTTCGGCCGCCCCCTGGCGACCAAGCAGCACATCCGCTTCGAAGTGGCCGAGATGGCCACCGAGTGCGCGGTCACCCGCACCTTCCTGGACCGCTGCATAGCGGACCACGACCGCGGTGAGCTCGACGCCGTGCACGCCTCGATGGCCAAGTGGTGGGCGACCGAGCTCCAGAAGCGCGTCGCCGACCGCTGTCTGCAACTGCACGGCGGGTACGGCTACATGAACGAACACCCGGTGGCACGGGCCTTCACGGACGGCCGCATCCAGACCATCTACGGCGGGACGACCGAGATCATGAAGGAGATCATCGGCCGTTCCCTGCTGGGCTGACCCTCACCCCGAAAGGCTTGACTGTGAGCACCGAAGCGTATCTGTACGACGCGATCCGCACCCCGCGCGGCCGTGGCAAGGCGAACGGCGCCCTGCACGGCACCAAGCCCGTCGACCTGGTCGTCGGGCTGATCCACGAGATCCGCGACCGCTTCCCGGACCTGGACCCGGCGGCCATCGACGACATCGTGCTCGGCGTCGTCGGCCCCGTCGGCGACCAGGGCTCCGACATCGCCCGGATCGCCGCCATCGCGGCCGGCCTGCCCGACACGGTGGCGGGCGTCCAGGAGAACCGCTTCTGCGCCTCCGGCCTGGAAGCCGTCAACCTGGCCGCGATGAAGGTCCGTTCCGGCTGGGAGGACCTGGTCCTCGCGGGCGGCGTCGAGTCCATGTCCCGGGTGCCGATGGCCTCGGACGGCGGCGCCTGGTTCAACGACCCGATGACCAACCTGGACACCAACTTCGTGCCCCAGGGCATCGGCGCCGACCTCATCGCCACCATCGAGGGCTTCACCCGCCGCGACGTCGACGAGTACGCGGCCCTCTCCCAGGAGCGGGCGGCGACGGCCTGGAAGGAGGGCCGCTTCGACCGGTCCGTCGTCCCGGTCAAGGACCGCAACGGCCTCGTCGTCCTCGACCACGACGAGCACATGCGCCCGGGCACCACCGCCGACTCCCTCGGCAAGCTCAAGCCGTCCTTCGCGGACATCGGCGACCTCGGCGGCTTCGACGCCGTCGCCCTGCAGAAGTACCACTGGGTGGAGAAGATCGACCACGTCCACCACGCGGGCAACTCCTCCGGCATCGTGGACGGCGCCTCCCTCGTCGCCGTCGGCAGCAAGGAGGTCGGCGAGCGCCACGGCCTCACGCCCCGCGCGCGGATCGTCTCCGCCGCCGTCTCCGGCTCCGAGCCCACCATCATGCTCACCGGCCCGGCGCCCGCCACCCGCAAGGCACTCGCCAAGGCCGGCCTGACCATCGACGACATCGACCTCGTCGAGATCAACGAGGCGTTCGCGGCGGTCGTCCTGCGCTTCGTCAAGGACATGGGCCTGTCGCTGGACAAGGTCAACGTCAACGGCGGCGCGATCGCCCTCGGCCACCCGCTCGGCGCCACCGGCGCCATGATCCTCGGCACGCTCGTCGACGAACTCGAGCGCCAGGACAAGCGGTACGGCCTCGCCACGCTCTGCGTCGGCGGCGGCATGGGCATCGCCACCATCGTCGAGCGCATCTGACCCCCTCCCGACGGATACGACGGATCACACGGAGCACTCCTCACATGAGCACTGAATCCACCACCATCCGCTGGGAGCAGGACGACACCGGCGTCGTCACCCTCGTCCTGGACGACCCCAGCCAGTCCGCCAACACCATGAACCAGGCGTTCCGCGACTCGCTCGCCGTAGTCACGGACCGGCTGGAGGCGGAGAAGGACACCATCCGCGGTGTCATCGTCACCTCCGCCAAGAAGACCTTCTTCGCGGGCGGCGACCTGCGCGACCTCATCCGGGTCACCCCGGAGACCGCGCAGGACCTGTTCGAGGGCGGCATGGCGATCAAGCGCCGGCTGCGCCGTATCGAGACCCTCGGCAAGCCGGTCGTCGCCGCCCTCAACGGCGCGGCCCTCGGCGGCGGTTACGAGATCGCCCTCGCCTGCCACCATCGCATCGCGCTCGACGCGCCCGGCTCCAAGATCGGCTGCCCCGAGGTCACCCTCGGCCTGCTGCCCGGCGGAGGCGGCGTCGTCCGCACGGTCCGGATGCTCGGCATCGCCGACGCCCTGCTGAAGGTCCTCCTCCAGGGCACCCAGTACACCCCGAAGCGCGCCCTGGAGAACGGCCTCGTCGACGACGTCGCGGGCACCCGCGAGGAACTGCTCGCCAAGGCCCGCGCCTACATCGACGCCCACCCCGAGTCCCAGCAGCCCTGGGACCGGCCCGGCTACCGCATCCCCGGCGGCACCCGCGCGAACCCCAAGTTCGCGGCCAACCTGCCCGCCTTCCCGGCCAACCTGCGCAAGCAGACGGGCGGCGCCCCCTACCCGGCGCCCCGCAACATCCTCGCGGCGGCCGTCGAGGGCGCCCAGGTCGACTTCGAGACCGCGCAGGTCATCGAGGCGCGCTACTTCGTGGAGCTGGCGGCCGGCCAGATCTCCAAGAACATGATTCAGGCGTTCTTCTTCGACCTCCAGGCCGTCAACTCCGGCGCCAACCGGCCCAAGGGCGTCGAGCCCCGCAAGATCCGCAAGGTCGCCGTCCTCGGCGCCGGGATGATGGGCGCGGGCATCGCCTACTCCTGCGCCCGCGCCGGCATCGAGGTCGTCCTGAAGGACGTGACGCCGGAAGCCGCCGTCAAGGGCAAGGGCTACTCGGAGACGCTGTGCGCCAAGGCGGTCTCCCGGGGCCGTACGACGCGGGAGAAGGCCGACGCCCTGCTGGCCCGCATCACCCCGACGGCCGACCCGCAGGACGTGGCCGGCTGCGACGCGGTCATCGAGGCCGTGTTCGAGAACCCCGAGCTCAAGCACAAGGTGTTCCGGGAGATCCAGCACATCGTCGAGCCGGACGCGCTGCTGTGCTCCAACACCTCGACGCTGCCGATCTCCGTCCTCGCCGAGGGCGTGGAGCGCCAGGCCGACTTCATCGGGCTGCACTTCTTCTCGCCCGTCGACAAGATGCCGCTCGTCGAGATCATCAAGGGCGAGAAGACGGGGGAGGAGGCGCTCGCGCGCGCGTTCGACCTGGTCCGGCAGATCAACAAGACGCCGATCGTCGTCAACGACTCCCGCGGCTTCTTCACCTCCCGCGTCATCGGCCAGTTCATCAACGAGGGCGTGGCCATGGTCGGCGAGGGCGTCGAGCCCGCGTCGGTCGAGCAGGCGGCGGCGCAGGCCGGCTACCCCGCCAAGGTCCTGTCCCTGATGGACGAACTGACCCTGACGCTCCCGCGCAAGATCCGCAACGAGTCCAAGCGGGCCGTGGAGGAGGCGGGCGGCACCTGGACACCGCACCCCGCCGAGGCCGTCATCGACCGTATGGTCGACGAGTTCGACCGGCCGGGCCGCAGCGGCGGCAAGGGCTTCTACGACTACGACGAGAGCGGCAAGCGGGCCGGTCTGTGGCCGGGGCTGCGCGAGCACTTCACCCGCGAGGGCGCGGAGATCCCGTTCCGGGACATGCAGGAGCGCATGCTGTTCGCCGAGGCGCTGGACACCGTGCGGCTGCTGGAGGAGGGCGTCCTGACGTCCGTCGCCGACGCCAACATCGGCTCCATCCTGGGCATCGGCTTCCCCGGCTGGACGGGCGGCGTGCTCCAGTACATCAACGGCTACGAGGGCGGGGTGGCCGGCTTCACCGCCCGCGCCCGCGAGCTGGCGGAGGCCTACGGCGAGCGGTTCACGCCGCCGGCGCTGCTGGTGGAGAAGGCGGAGAAGGGGGAGACGTTCACCGACGGACGGTGACGTCCCACTCTTCGGATACGGGGTCCCCGGGCGCTGGGCCCGGGGACCCCGGCCGGCCGGGCGGCGCCGTCAGCCGTCCGCCGGTGCCTCCCCGTCCGTCCGGGTGCCGCCGCCCAGCCACTCCCGCAGGTCCTCGCGCAGCGACCGCTGGAAGGC